>NZ_JBXAIV010000005.1:0-367923 GCF_058796615.1 Pseudomonas sp. GW823-FHT04A03 | reverse complement strand
CTGCGTTTTGTGCCCGAATCCATTGCACCCTCCTGATAAGAAGCCAGAAGGTGTAAACCTTATTCAGGACGAGACATCGCCCATGAAAAAGCCCGCAGCGACGGCGGGCTTTTTCAGCAAGCAAGCGACACGCCTCAGATAGGGCGGCTACCGTACTTGTTGTCCGGCTTCTTGGGCGGATCGGCGACCACGTTGGCCTCCACTTCCTGCACCTTGCCGCCGCGCGCAAGGAACTCTTCCATGGCCTTGGCCAGGGCATCGCGCTCCTTGTTCTTGGCTTCGATGCTCGGCAACTCGTCTACCGACACCGCAGCCTTGGCCTTGCCTTTGGCAGCCGGGGCCGGCGTATCGTCACCGCCATCGTCTTCAGCAACGTCTTCCGCTGCTGCTTCCAGACCGTCTTCGGCCTCGTCTTCGTCGCCTACTTCGAGGTCGTCGTTTTCCAGATCATCGTCGCTCATGTTCTACCTCATGACTTGCGAAAAGCAGATTAGTTATAGACCAGCTTTGGCGACTGTCGAAAGTCGCCGGAAAAAAATCGGTAACCATTGGTGACCAACGGTTTATGCCCCTTCACCGTGCAAGGTGGCGAGGACTTTACGGGCACCGCCATGATCACGGTGCTCGCCCAGGTAAACGCCTTGCCAGGTGCCCAGTGCCAGTCGGCCCGCCGTTACCGGCAAACTGATCTGACAGCCCAGCACGCTGGCCTTGAAGTGCGCCGGGAGGTCGTCCAGGCCTTCGTCGTTATGCTCATAGCCGTCTGCTCCTTGTGGGATCAGACGATTGAAAAATCGTTCGAAGTCGCGACGTACCGCCGGATCGGCGTTCTCGTTGATGGTCAACGACGCCGAGGTATGCTGCAGCCACAAATGCAACAGACCGACCCGGCATGCCTTGAGTTCGGGCAGGCCGGCGAGCAACTCGTCCGTCACCAGATGAAAGCCCCTGGGCCGTGCCCGCAGGGTTATCAGAGTCTGTTGCCACATACAGTTCTCCGCACGTTCGGGGCGCATTCTAGCGCGCTCTGGAAAAAAACAAAGGCCCTAATATTCCTTCAATGGTGTAAGCCTTTGGCCGCAGAAAAACACTCGTCGTAAACACGACCAAAGCAGTACGAAAAATCCTTTCAGCTGTATCAGGGAAGACAAATTCCAGACAAAAAAATGCCCGGCGAGCCGGGCAAGTTTTTTGCGGCGCGTGCTTACAGGTTGTAGCCGCGCTCGTTGTGTTGTGCCAGATCCAGGCCGACCGATTCTTCTTCCTCGGTCACGCGCAGACCCATCACGGCATCCAGCACCTTGAGGATGATGAAGGTGACGATCGCGGTGTAGATCACGGTGAAGCCGACGCCTTTGCACTGAATCCAGACTTGTGCGGCGATGTCGGTAACGGTGCCGAAGCCACCCAGCGACGGTGCGGCGAACACACCGGTCAGGATCGCGCCGAGGATACCGCCGATACCGTGCACGCCGAAGGCGTCCAGGGAGTCGTCATAACCGAGTTTGCGTTTCAGGGTGGTGGCGCAGAAGAAGCAGACCACGCCTGCCGCCAGACCGATGACCAGTGCGCCCATCGGGCCCACGGTGCCGGCGGCCGGAGTGATCGCAACCAGACCTGCAACGACGCCGGATGCGATACCCAGTGCGCTTGGTTTGCCGTGGGTGATCCACTCGGCGAACATCCAGCCCAGTGCAGCAGCGGCGGTCGCGATCTGAGTGACCAGCATCGCCATGCCGGCGGTGCCGTTGGCGGCCGCAGCGGAACCGGCGTTGAAGCCGAACCAGCCAACCCACAGCATCGCCGCGCCCATCAGGGTATAACCCAGATTGTGTGGCGCCATCGGGGTGGTCGGGAAGCCTTTGCGTTTACCCAGTACCAGGCAGGCAATCAGGCCGGCCACACCAGCGTTGATGTGCACCACGGTGCCGCCGGCGAAGTCGAGTACGCCCCAGTCCCACATCAGGCCGCCGTTGCCGGACCAGACCATGTGCGCGATCGGTGCATAGACCAGGGTGAACCAGATGCCCATGAAGATCAGCATCGCGGAGAACTTCATCCGCTCGGCGAACGCACCGACGATCAGCGCCGGGGTGATGATCGCGAAGGTCATCTGGAAGGTGATGAAGACCGCCTCGGGGAACAGCGCCGCCGGGCCGGTCAGGCTCGCTGGGGTGACGCCGGCCAGGAACGCCTTGCCGAAACCGCCCACGAACGAGTTGAAGTTGACGACGCCCTGCTCCATGCCGGTGGTGTCGAACGCGATGCTGTAGCCATAAATGACCCACAGGACGCTGATCAGACCGGTAATGGCGAAGCACTGCATCATCACGGAAAGAATATTTTTCGACCGAACCATGCCGCCATAGAACAGCGCGAGGCCAGGAATGGTCATGAACAGCACGAGGGCTGTGGAGGTGAGCATCCAGGCGGTGTCGCCGGAGTTCAGGACTGGAGCTGCCACTTCGTCTGCCGCCATGGCCAGGCCGGGCATTACGATAGACAACAGGGCTCCTAGCCCTGCGAATTTACGCAGAGTCATATTGTTTTCTCCTGGGGCGTTGGGTTTGTGGCGGCGTTTAGATCGCGTCGGTATCGGTTTCGCCGGTACGGATGCGGATCGCCTGTTCCAGATTGACCACGAAGATCTTGCCGTCACCGATCTTGCCGGTGTTGGCAGCCTTGGTTATCGCCTCGATAACCCGATCCAGATCCTTGTCGTCGATGGCAACGTCGATTTTCACCTTGGGCAGAAAATCGACCACATACTCCGCGCCGCGATACAGCTCGGTGTGACCCTTCTGCCGACCGAAGCCTTTGACTTCAGTAACGGTAATGCCCTGCACGCCGATTTCGGACAGCGACTCGCGCACGTCGTCCAACTTGAACGGCTTGATGATGGCAGTGACTAGCTTCATGAAACTCTCTCCCGAATTGGTGGACTTGCCCCAGGAAAACAAACCCGACTCAAGTCTAAGCGCAGTGCCTGGCTTTGTAACGCTTCGTTGTCGACGCCAGCTAACCGCTCCAGACGAAACTCCCCGCTCCGTCTGCCGCACTGCATTCGTCACAGCGACTGCATCAGTGCATGGGTCGAAGGTGACTAAGCAGAAAGCTTGCCATCTCGCCAAAAACCACTGATTTCAATCCCTTGGCCGCTGCCGCAGATGCCATCACCCAAATGGCACTCGGGATACGCACAACAACGGTGCGTGGCCGTGCATCCAGTTGCGCGAAAAGCGTGCATCCGTGCCTGCGCCAATGACTATAGACACTGCGTGATACACTGCCGGCCATTGTTTCCAGGACATATCCCATGCTCGCGCCCAAAGACTTCCTCGACGCCCTGAGCGGCACCGCCTCCCGCCTGTTCAGCGGCGACACGCCCTTGCCAAAAGCCGAAATCGAAAGCCAGTTCAAGATGCTGCTGCAAAGTGCGTTCAGCAAACTGGACCTGGTGAGCCGGGAAGAATTTGACAGTCAGATGGTAGTGCTGGCGCGCACTCGCGCCCGGCTTGAGAGCCTTGAGGCGAAGGTGGCGGAGATGGAAGCGAAGCTGACGCCGCCGGCTGAGTGAATATCGAGAAGCTAAAACCGCTCCTGCCGAGGCAGGAGCGGTTTCCGTCGGATCAATTCCTACAGCGAATTATTCCAACGGTCTCGCAGAATCTCATACAGGCGAAATGCCCATAGCGCGATCCTGACGAGGCGCCACATATGTTTAAGAAACTTAGACATATTTTGGCCCTCCTTGCGTGGGGCCAAACCTCCGATGCTCTTTCCGGCGTACGAACACCTTCGGGACTACACACGAGTGTGCCCACCAAGGCGGCCGGGTGTGGATCCCCCAAAACAACACCGGCACGGGTCTCACACCGTGTCGAGGAACATGAAAATCGTTATGTCCCGACCACACTTTGCGAACACTCGATGAGTGGGCATCGTCGCAGCGGATGGTATGGCAGACCTTGAAAAGCAATTTAAACAAGTTGTATCAAGTCATTAATCGAGTGCTGGCAAAGAGAGGGTTATGTCTCATTCCAGCTCACAATGGGTTGGCGAAAATTTCCCTGATGCTTGCGCCAACGATCAAACATGCATAACCTCGGGACACGCGAGTGTGTCCACTAAGGATGCGCAGGCCTTGGCCTCACCGAAGCCTGCAACTAAAAACCGTCTCCTCAAGGCGGTTTTTTTTCGCCTCGATATATCTACAACAATCGGTTTTTTGAGGAGTAGTCACAGCAACTGTTCAGCTCCCCGCCGTACGACCTTGGATTCAGATCAAGCGCAATGCGCCAGCCGCTCCACTTGATCACGGACTCTAAATTTCAGCTTTTCGCAAATCGTAATTCGACTGAAGATTCATCCAGAACTCAGGCGTGGTGTTGAGGTGAATGGCAAGCCTTATTGCCAGAGCGGCGCAGATCCTGAGCTGGCATTTCACAAGCTTCTCGATCTCGGGTTCAGGCCAGTTCGTGGGCATGGCCAAGTCCATGACAGTCATGCCCAACGGCTCCATGAATTCCTTATTCAGAACCTCACCCGGATGAATCGGGCGCATACCATTGCGGTCCATTTTTCGCCTCCAGAGGCTGCATTGAGCGGCCAAACTGGAGCATCCGACTTTGCGATACAAGACCATCGAGTCGCTTTCGCTGGCGTCCTACAACTATTAGGGCATGCCCCTACAAAAATCAGCGTCTGCGCCTGGTTATGCATTCCTTACGCCTGTCATTACATTAGCGACACCCATCAGGCTGGAGGTCTCTGTGAAGGATAAAAAGAGGAAGACAAAGCTACTTCTGATTGTTGAACTACACCTCGACGTACTCCGACTTGCTGGAAATATGTCAGCCAATCAACGGAGGTATATTGAAGTCGCCGTTACGTGCGGACCTGAGCTTGAGCCAAGTGGTCTGTTGGCAGGCAGAAGATACTGAATCAGAAAAAGAAAAAGGCGTCCGACAGGACGCCTTTTTTGTATTTGGAGGAGTAGTCGCAGCGATTCTTTAGCTCCTGGCTTTACAGCCTTGGGTTCAGAATCCGACGGACTGACCCGTCGTCACTACTTCAGAGAAACCAGCTTCTCTACTGCCAAAAATGCGAGGGAGCCTTGCTGGTGCCCAGTCCCGACAGATGCGCAACTGCAGTCCTCGAGCGCGAGAATCCTTTAATACTTCTCGAGAGTCAACGCTTCAGCGTGAGTGCATAGGCCCGCACAACCGCTTTCTGATACGTCTTGTAAACCTCTACTCAAACGCTAGAACCCCGCTCAACTACCCTTCAACAACCCGCAGGAAGCGGCCCCTCGATTCAACTCAAGGAACGACCATGTCCCTCGCCATCGTCCATAGCCGCGCCCAGATTGGCGTGGATGCTCCCGCCGTCACCGTTGAAGTTCACCTCGCCAACGGCTTGCCCTCGCTGACCATGGTCGGCCTGCCCGAAGCGGCACTTAGCTAGCGATTTAACAAATAAAAAAGCCCTCTTTTGAGGGCTTTGAATCTCAGGCAATCGCCGCATTTTTCCGCTTAGTAGTTTTGATGTCTGGAGGGAGGAATGGGCGAATGTTGCGCAACAAAGCCTCTGCAATGATCGGCGAAACGCTATTCCCAATCATCCTGAAGCTATGCCATATGGTTGGGTTGAAAATGAATGAATCAGGAAAGCCTTGAAGCCGTGCAGCTTCGCGTGGGGTGATTACTCGATTCTCATCGGGGTGCAATGGTCTAACAGATTGGTATGAGCCTCTGTCGCTACCTGTACCTGCTCGCAAGGTTGGGCACAGTCCGTCCCACGCTAGCCTTTTATGCTTGCCTACCTGATCCACACCGCCTTGCGGCACGGTCGAAAATCGCCGGATGGTTTCAGGTCTGTGAGTGGTTCGCTGATGTCCAGTGAAAAGCCCGTTTGGAGTGCGCATGCGAAGAGCATAGGGGGACGCCATAGGATAAGCGCCGTAGTGCCATAAGCCTGGGTCATTGCTTGATTGAAACGCAGAGACTAAATCGGCTATAGCATCTTTGACGCATACCTGTGGCGCGTCTGTGGCAATGATCTGATCAAGTGTCGGCACCTGCATTTTTTTCGGATTAAACCCAAAGACGAAAACACGCTTTCGCCTTGTAGGTGCACCGTAGTGGGATGCGTCAAGCAAGACTGGACCTAGGACATGCCATTCGCTTCCGAGGCGTGCCAGCCCTTCATCCAAGATCGGTCGATTCTCTGGGAAGGCCAGACCCGGTACGTTTTCCATAATAAAAAACGCTGGTTGGATCTCTTGAACCAGCCTGAAAAACTCACCTACCAGTGACCTTCGAGGATCATCAGGTAAGCGCTTTCCTATTCCGCTGAAAGCTTGGCAGGGGGGGCCCCCTACTATCCCATCAACCCCAGAGGGCAGATATTCGTGGAGCGTGCTCTGAGTCAGAACGCCTACGTCTGCATGCAGAAATTTCGTGGTCGGAAAATTAACCGGAAATGAGCTGGAGAGAATAGGATCGATGTCAACAGCTAGAGCCGTTGTGAACCCGGCGTTTTTTGAACCTAAAGCTAGGCCGCCACAACCGCTAAATAAATCAAGAAGAGTAGGCATTCGATGAGTCCGTGTGAGTACGCGGACGATACAGGATGCGAGACGTTTTGTCGATCGACGGGCTAGTATAAGCGCCATCAAATCGGCATCATCAGACGCATTCTAGGGAGGTATTTATGACGGAAACGGACTCTGAGGTTAGAGAGAACATCAGCGCAGAACCGACTAAGGCTTTCTTCGTAGACATGCTCGTGCGGGACATCCCTCTTGAGCAGGCGGTGCTCGATCTCGTAGACAATTGTGTCGATGGTGCGAAAAGACTGGCTAGTAAGACAGAGCGGCCTTACGAGGGTTGCTATGTTGAAATTACCATCGATCAAAAGCAATTTCGCATTCAGGACAACTGCGGCGGCTTCGATATAGAAACTGCTCGCGAGTATGCTTTTCGGTTTGGTCGGCCAGCCGGAGCGAAAGCGACGGCCCATTCAATCGGCCAATTTGGCGTAGGCATGAAGCGTGCCCTCTTCAAGTTTGGTCGGCACTTCAACGTTCAATCAGCTACTCCGGAGGAATCTTGGGCTGTTGATGTAAACGTCGAGGAATGGGAGGCAGAATCGGGATGGAGTTTCCCGTGGTCAGAATTTAATAGTGACAAAATTTCTACCGATGACCCCGGCACCGATATAAAGGTGACCAATTTGCGGCCTGAGGTTGCGCTGAAATTTGGTACTACCTTTTTTGTAAACTCAATTATAGGACTTATAAAGTCGAAGCATCGTCAATTCATATCGGACGGACTACAGATATCAGTCAACAGCACCCGAATCGATGCGACTAATATCTATCTATTAGTCGGCGATGGATTCGCTCCTGGGACCGATATACTGGAGTTCCCGAGTGATGATGGTGCTCCAGTAGTCGCAAAAATAATTGTAGGTGTCGGCCCATCATCCCCGAAAGAAGCGGGCTGGAACGTGATCTGTAACGGTCGCGTTATTTTGGAAGCTGATAGACGCCCTGTTACTGGTTGGGGTTTGCTCGAAGAAGAAGCAGGTAGAACTCTCATACCTAGCTTCCACAATCAGTTCGCTCGATTCCGTGGCATTGTCTCTTTTGATTCGGATGACTCTTCTAGAATTCCTTGGAACACGACAAAAACCGACGTTGATCAGGACAGCATCGTATGGAGAAAAACTTTCCAGCGCATGCTTGAAATGATGCGACCGGTAATTGACTTTCTGAACGAATTAGATGCAGATATCGACGAAAATACTCGTGAAAAAAGTGCTTTGCTAGATTTCGTGACAAAAGCAACGCCACGGAGACCCGAGTCTTTTTTAATAAAAGCAACTTTCCAAGCGCCTGCGAGAGGATCGATAGTTAAAGGTCCGAAGATGGTAAAAATTCAGTACTCGCGCACAGTTGACGATGTAGATTTCCTCCAAGATGCTCTTGGGCTAGGCTCCGCGAAAGCTGTTGGCGAAGCGTGTTTTGATATAGTTCTGAAGAGGCAGCGTGACTAATGACTGCCAGCTTTCGAAAAATCGACTATTCCTTGCGTCCTGCCAAGTATGCAGAGCGTAAAATGCTTGTTGATGTCTTCCGCCGCCTCACACCTTTTCAACCAATCGAAGACTACAATTACGTCGGATTCGGTTCTGTCTGGTTTTCAGATTTCATATTATTCCATAAGACACTTGGAATAAAAGATATGGTATCAATAGAACAGTCTGACAGTGCCCGCGATAGATTTGAAGAGAATCGACCTTTCCAGATAAGAATAGAATTCGCAAACTCATCCGTAGCATTACCTCGACTTGATTGGACTAAACGTACCATTACTTGGTTAGATTATGACGACACCCTTGTAACGCCCATGCTACAAGATGTAAGGGCTATTGCTTCAAGAGCTGTATCTGGATCTGTTCTAGCGGTATCAGTTCAGTGCATGAAAGCCAAAGCACTAATTGAGTATCATGAAGAGAACGATCCTTCAAAAGCAAGTGCAATTGAACGATTCCGACAAACATTTGGTCGCGAGCGAGTTCCCGATGGCGCGCAGGACGACGATTTAGCAGGTTGGCGTTATGGCGCCTTATGTCGGAAGATATTAGTTACAGAGATTGAGCAGGCTCTTTCGGACAGAAACACCAGCCCAGAAACTGCCATTCAATTTCTTCCTATTTGCGAGATTGAGTATCAGGATGATGCTCGCATGACTACAATAGTAGGGATTTTCGTTTCGCCTGAAGAAATGAATCGCTATGAATCGTGTTCATTCAGCAGAATTGATTTCATTCCTGCGGATAACAAAGCAATCCGAATAGAAATGCCTAAGCTCACAGTTAGAGAGCTTCGTAAGATTGAACAGCAATTACCAAACTTGGATGGGCGGGAGCTTGCTTTGGGGTCTATCCCTGCTTCTGATGCGGAAAAATTTTGCAGAATGTATCGCTACTTCCCCAATTTTTCGGTTATGGAAGCGTAGCGTGTTAGGTAATGTAAAACTACAGCGCGCCCAGGTTATGATGGATCACGACTGAGGGCGCGTAGTTATGCTTTTAAGAATATTAACGCTCACTTTGTAAACTCAAAACTCAGACTTTCTCGATTTCACGAATTATATCGTGAGGGTCGGTTTTCAACCATCTGCAAACCTCTATGAACTCGATCACGTCTAATCGACGCTCACCACGTTCGTACTTTGATACGAATGACTGTGGTTTTTTCAGAAGCTCTGCGAGCTGAAATTGAGTCAGCTTTGCGTTCTTACGCGCCTTCCGCAATAGATCAATTACCAACTGGTAGGAATTCGAATAAATAGACGTCACGAGGAGTCGCCAGAAAATGGGCCGACATCCTTAATAAACCTAAAAAAGGTTTATCCCAAAACGGGTTTTTATGCGATGATTCCGCATGGCCACTACGATCGATTGGCCGTCCACAACCGACCACGGCGCTCCTACGCGCCTTCGCGCATAAGGACCCTGCATGATTAACCTTTGTGGTTTGCCCTTACGAGCTGTTGCCCTGGCAGCGCCCCTAAGCCTCGCCTTGCTCAGTGGTTGTTCCGATGAAGCGAAACCTGCGAGTGATGCTGCAAGTAACTCAGCTCAGCGGATGAAGGATGCGCAGACAGCCGCTAACGATGCGGTAAGAAAGCAACTGGAAGATGAGAATAGACCCCTCTCGGTTACGTTCAGTAACCCCGGAATGGGGACGTTGGACGAGTATCTGAACGCTCGGAATTCGATGATTCCCTTTTATTTCTATAATGCGAAGCGAAATTGGAATGAGAGCGCTGACGAGATAGCGGAGTCCGTTCAAGATCCGATCAAAACTCAGAGCGATAGCCCAGAATTCTACCGTCTTGCGCTGGAGCGTATCTCGACACCGGACGCTTTCAAAAAGCGCGAACTGACTGAAAAGCTTCATGCACTAACGCTGACCGACGCAGCCAGATTCAAGAATAAAAGTCTTATTCAGTTCACGTCCGACGAATGGATTAAATTGCCGCTCAGTAATTATGACTTTGAAAGAAAGGGATTCTCAATCGATAGCTGCCTGCTTTCTGACAAGCTTGAATATACAGAAGATGAAGAGCGCGATCCCACGTTATTAGCTAAAGCAGAAAAGATCCGCTGTTATATGAATCCGGGGCCTAACAATTACTACTTAGGATTCACCGGCGGATCTAGTATTTTTTTTGAAGTTTCTGATGAAGTGTTGGCAAAAAAAATTGAGGCAACGCGTGAAACTATACAAATTTCAATTTTTGGATACGTCAAAGAGATTCAGCGGGAGAAACTAGGTGGAAATCTAGGCCCGCAACGGTACGTGTTGATTGCCCCACAGAGAATTGATGTCGTTGATACAAAAAACCATATGACATTGTTAACAAAGTCGCTCTGATTTTAACTCTTTAAACTGTTGGAGGCATCATGGCGTTGATAATTCTGGATGGACTGGTCGAGGAGCTTGGGCTCGCGTCTTATGTCAACGGTGAACGTGTGCTGTCGTTTGTAAAAATAAACGGCAAGCGCATTAAGAACGTTAGCTGCGATGATTACATAAGGTCTTTTTTAAAGATTGGATCGAAGTTGAGGCTGGCACTCGTTCGAAGACTGTTTGGGACTCATATTCTTTATGCGGTTCAGCTTGAAAGTGGCGAAGTTGTCAACAGAAGCAGAGCATGGCCAATATTTATGGTTTGCATGTTTGGACTCGCCATTTCTTTGCTGTTGAGCCCTTTCTTTGTGGTGGCGTTAAAAATTACACACTCGATATTAACTTCATTGATTATATTTATTTTGATTGGGCTCGGCTCAGCATATTTAATATTAAAAGATCACTTTAAGGCGCGACTGGCGTTTGGTAGGCCCTTAAGCTAATAGTCTCAAACTTCATCAAGCCCGTTGATGCTTCAAGATCCAAACTAAGAAAAAGGTAAATCAATTGAAAGATACCAAGACGCTGCTGGTGATCACCTCTCTGAGCTTGGCAATATTTTCTTTGGCTGGTTGTTCTAGTCACCCGATCAGCGCCGCACAAGCGTATGCCGCTGCCGATGAGCCTGACCCGGCGAACAAAGCCATCGCTACCGACCTCCGTAACAAAATGGCTGCACGTGCTCGATAGCTCTTACAGTAATCCGTGAAGTGCATGGCCCTGTCTTATAGACGGGGCCTTTATGTGATCGAAAGGATTACCTCAATTACCCATTTCCAAGCTTTCACTGCGAGTTGTGATCAGATTTCAGCCATTAAAAGTTTTTGAAAACTCTAACATCAAGGATGAGTTGGAAATATAGTTGGGGTTGTTTTACGAACGTCCGAATGAGAGGCTTCTCCAGGCCCAAAATTGTGGTTAACTCCAATTGTCTCTAATGGGGGTAGCTCCTTGTAAGAGTCCAGTAGCACAGCTTCTGCGATGAGCCTAAACGACTCTCGTAGCTCTAGCATGAGTTTCAGTTGTCGCTCAAAAATATCATCAACGGTCTTAACGTATTCAGCGACATCAAATTCCAGCGAATTATTTTTCATGATTAAACCTTTTTATTATTATATTGAAATTAAAACTGCTAGGTCAAAGAATAACCGCTTCCATCTTTCTTCTTTGTATTCTCTATTTGACGCAGTTTATTGGTTAGGAGCCCAAATTCAGATCGCTTTTTATTAACTATTCTGTCAGCTTCAAAATCGCCGCTATCCATACTTCCACCTCCGCTGCTTCCAATGTCGGCGGGTGTCGACGGAATTAAAAAATAATCTGAAGAGGAAGCTATTGCCGGAGAGCTAGACCGCAAGTCATGATATTTATCGTTGGTTACTTTATTGCCACCACTATGAACAGAAACATTGCGAGGCAGATTGTCGAAATGGCTACGTTCAAGATCAGACATATTTTTGATAGCTGTGCGTGTTTTAGGCTGATCTGGCTGTAACGGTTTATTGCCTTCTTCGTCTCTAACAGTTGCGAGTATTTTCTTGAAGCGCTTTTCGACAAACGCTCTACGTTCGCTGACTGCTTGTTTATATCTTGCAGCAACCTTAGGTTTTGTAAGGTACGCTTCTCGATCAATGATTTTTCTTTCTGTATTCTCAAACTGAGCACTGCTAGTGAATCCTGCGTCATATAGGGCACCTTTGAATTTAAATGCTTTTTCGCTCCCAGGCGGCTTCATTGAGACGTAATCTCTACCAACACGTGTAATCTCAAATCCGGCTTTTCTTGATAAGTCCAGTAGTCCTGCTCGGCTTTCGATAACTCCATCTATAACTGCTCGTGTGAAGATGTCGTGCAGCTTTTCCCGGGTGTATTTCTCGCCATCTGGCAACCAATCAGGGCTGTGGATCGCTCTAGCTCTTAGGGGGGATCGAGGGTCATCAAGACCGTATTTCACATTCACCAAATCAACGAAGGCGTCCATTTGTTGGAATTTCTTCTTACCCGGTGGCGCCGGGTTCCAAGCTCGATCGGTCTCGTAATTGCGGCGCGGGGTTACGTAATGCAACTCCAGGCGATCGAGGTGCATTTGGGCAACAATCAGAATGTGACGGTGTTCTTCCTTGATGCCCGCGAAGAGCATGTCCTTGAAACGTGAGGTGATATCATAAACAGCTTCGTGAAAATGCGTTCCCTCAAGGGTATGCAGACGCGCGGTATCAGCTTCCGTGAATGACAGGACCCCGCTCGTGTACTTGTGAACATATGGAAGAGCGTCAATCATCCTGACCATCGTCTGCGGATCGCCCTCGATGACCTCCGGCAGCGGGTCTCGCTGATACCACTCTTCGAGCTGCCTGTCATACGCCTTATCGTCCAAGAAGTAGTCAACGGGGCCTGCGCCGGCGCCGGTGCCGTATTTACTGAAGCCGTGTAGCATCTACAGGCTCCCCAAATATGGTACGACTGAGCTTCAGCATTTCGCTTTCGATCGTAGACAGCCCCTGAAGAATGAAAGCAGTCTCAGATGCGCCCTTGTGATAATTGCAGTGCTTCGCGATCATGTTTAGCTGCGAGCCAAGCTTATTTAAGGCAGCCGTAAGCTTCAAAATTTCTGTAGTTTTTTCCGGTTTTGACGAAACCGTAATTCTAATCTTTGAGTTCAGTGCGCCCTGTATCAGCAGCTGAGAGAGGGACATATATGCCTCCCTCGCCTTTTCCTTCAATGCCTGCTTCAGCTCAGACGTTACTCGGATCTCAATTCGTTCAGACGTATTGCAGCTATCAATTTTCATGGCTCACCCATTGTTATTATTTTTATAGAGGGCAGGGAAGTCCCCGTTTTATAAGGGTCCTAGGGTGAAACCCTAGCAAGGCATCATGGTCCCGTACGCAGTACGGGCCGTGAGTAGCCTTGTTCCCAGCTCGATCCCTACATGCATTATATCAGGAAAAACAGCGTAAATAGTTACAGGCTATTGTCAATGACATTGACATAGGCGGAAGCTATCGAATACCGGCTTCTGGATATTGATAATTTATTGGGCATATCGAAAAACGAATCCTATAGTTCAACTAGCGGATAAGCCGTTATAGAGATTAATGGATAAGTTTATGTCAGAAAAAATTCTACTTTTTAAGCCGAGAGAGCGATTGCACGATTCAAATCGCGGGAAAGCTTTAATCCGACCGTTGATAGCGATCTATATGCGCGGTATGAAAGCTGGGGCGTCTGGGGTATCGCATCTAGAAGATATTATATTTTGGGATAACGGACATGACTTCCCAGAGCATCGGCGCGTTTTTTTTGCGGGATTCCACGACGGGAATATAGAACGTTGGTCTTCCAAGTGATTGCTAACTAATCTTGCCTTGACGTCGATAAGGAAAAAATTACCGACGGTGTCGAATTAACCCAAGTTGGATCCGCATAACCGGCATAGGTGCTTTTTCTAGAGATGGAAAAATTTAGGAATTTTCAATTCCGAAGATTTTTGCATCAATCTGGTATGTGGATTATGTATTAGTGGTGGCAGTTAAAGTCTGGTGCTGTAAGCTATTAAAAATCATAGGAGAGTTGTAGATGAATGAGATGAATGAGATGGATGTGGATGTAAGAATCAACAAGTTAAAGGCTAGGCATGTATTGGGTGATTTGAGTGTTCCTGATCTCGCCGCTACGGCAGCAATTGACGCTATGGATCCTTCTGAGTTACAGACAGTGCTGGATCGACAAACTGCTCTTAAACGAACGGTTAAATGTGGGGCACTTCTTGCGGGGTATGCAATAGCGCGTATTGAAGCCGATGATTCTTTTGTTGCGTCAGATCAAGCAATCACTAACTTATTCGAATCATTCATTGAACGGTCCGGCTTGAGCGATACACAATTCGCCAGCGCTTTGGTTTACTCTGACGCCAAAGATATTGTCGGGCATTATGTTGCGTCAATGGCTTTCAATTCAGGTCGTTAGCTCAAGGGGTTTACATTTTTGGAGGCTGAAAGTCTAATAATCGGGTCGGGTGAATTTTGTTACAACCTCTAATTTCATGCGAATTGCTGTTAGAGAGCCTCCAGATCACTTTTAAGAAGAGTTTTATAGAAAGAGCCATCTATGCTGACATGTGTGTCAAAACACCTCACAATGGATTGTGGGGCATTTTAGAATGGTTTTTTTGATAGCTGTTACGTGCATACAACCGAATACTCACCTTCACCCTCAATAGGTCGAATAGAGTGTTAGTAATGAGTCCCTACACAGCTAAGATCAAGAGCTACCCCCCCCTAAAGGCACTGTTATCTGATAAGGCTTCGCTTTGTGCCACATATGAGAGTCGTTATCATTTATAGGGGCGAAAATTATCGGCTCTTTTTGGCTGGTGAAACTCTCAGAGACAGATCGGATGCACCTCTTCGTCAAGATCGCTTGAGAATGTGTGATGTAGGTTCGCCGTCGGAGCAATAGCAATCGGTAGGTTCCAACTCGGTGTTGGGTACTCGGGGTTGATCCCCAAAAATCCTATTTTGACTTGCTTTGTCTGAATCGGTGCCTCCAGCACAGGGTTCGAGCCAGCTGATTCAGAGAGGGCCAATTTTTTCTTGTCCCGATACCACTGACTACGGCTTATACCCTGCTCGATCCAGGGTTGAGCAGCTGAGACCCCTTTACCATTTCTCTTGCCTAGCTGCCGCATGTGCTCATTAAAACCGTCACCAGCATCAGCCAAGCGCTTCTGAGCGCTAGCCCTACCGCCCTTGGCACCTCGTTCCGCTTGCATTCGAGAAAACTCAGCCGCGCTTTTAGCGGTGTACTTTGACCATGTCCATCGCGCTACCGACTTTACGATATGACTCAGCTCTTTAGGTAAAAGGGGATCGGGAAAGTCGTTGTAAGCTTCGGCTTTTGAAATTAATAGGCGCTGCCACTCATTGAACGATGCTGACTGACGATGTTCGATGACAGTTCGATAAGCGTAGGATCGAATACGGTTAAACATCTGGCAATTGCGCCCAATGCCTTGCGCTTTAGCTTTTTCTAGGGTGACGCGGCGCATTACATTTTTAGACGGGCCGCTGAGATCCAATTTTTCATTCAACTCACCCAATGTGTAAAGCTCTGATCTTAGGTCGATCAGATTCCAGTGAGAATTCAGCGGGTTTTTGCTGATGAGATTTGTGTAGAGCGCATCAGCACCAAATGCTCGAATTAACGCCGCTTCAATAGCAGCGGCATAGTTTAAAGCCGATCGGCTCGCATGATCACCTTTCGCTACCGGTGTTTTTAATCCAAAGAAAGCATGCGCATGGCCATTCTCCCGATTTTCGACTAGGAAATTGGGTTGGGGGATTTCACCTTCAAGTATTTTAGTCATTGTAAGACTGCCTATAATTGGCATGTCGATGTCAAGTACTATCCAGTAAAGCGCATGAGGTGGATTGAATTGTATGTAGCGCTTTTTAATTGCTGATCGCAGCGGCCTTATAACTAAACCATGTTGACGATCATCCGTGCAATAAGGGGCGCGAGGTAGTCTTTCTTCGTTAAACGATTGCAGTTTTAGATTTTCCATTTGGTTTTTGTACCCTTTTACCTCTAGGTTATTGTTAGTCGGTGTGGCAACTTATCTTAAATTGACAATTACAGTGACCAATCGATTTTGAAGTTCTTATGATCAACATCTTCGATTGGAGTTGGTTCGCCTACGAAACCATCGCTATATGTTCTTGTGTAAAAATTGTAGCGCCCCGTGAAAGGTAGTATTGCTTCCTTTCGGTTGAATCTTATATTCTCAGAAAACCCTTTCTCATGAAAGAAAATAAACATGCTGCTGTACTCTTCGCCGAAGTTCCTGCTAATGAGTACTTCGATCTTTTGAATAGATAGCAAGGAGTTGAATTTCAATCTGCCTTCTTCGCTATCTAACAGCTCGTGAAGTTCTTTGCGGGTAATCTCATTCTTTATTACATCGGACGCCTCTAGGTTTTCAAGCTGCCCCAAAAGCAAGTTAAATTCTTCCTCTAGTTTTGACAGCTGACCTTCGATCTTTGTCATAAGTGACATCAAGGTTTTGGGGATTTCCCCATTGTTTTTTTCGATATCACTAGAAATCCTAAGGAGGGACGCATTTTTGCTAATCCTTTCTTGATTTACCGCTGACAACTTATTTTTCAGCTCCTGGGAGTTGGAGCTTGAAAGTAATTTTTCTACTCCATAATTCTTGAAAAACAGAAGAAATGGCTCAAGCACGTGCCGATAAGGAATTATCACTTTTTTGCCACTTGGGCATGCGTTCACCAAGCTTTTATGACAAATAAGATACATGTACTCCTTTCCTTTTCTCTTCATAAAGCTCTGATGAAGATAGGAGTCGCAGTCGAGACACTTAATCAGTCCTTTGAATACGTTACGGAAGCCTTTTGGGGTGCGTCCTCTTGTGGCGTAAATCTCTTTGTTTTTCTCTAGAGATGCCTGCACTTTGTAAAATTCGCTTTTCTCAATTACCGGAGGAAAATACCCCTCAATCTCTTCATATGTTTGGTTTTTTTCCAAGGTTCCGCTTAGTGATTTTGTTTTGAAAGCCTCAAAGCTACCGTAAACTGACTTCGAGCTTAAGAGGTGCCTTATAGCAATGAGTGTCCATCTCTTTTCGGCCCCCTCGCTGTTAATTTTTGTCGCTATCGCCTGCGCTCCAAGCTTATATGAGGCAAGCTCAAATGCCCGTCTAACCTCTTTTGCCCTCTCTTCAATTACTACTATTTTCGTAGTGCCGTTATCTTCGATAGTTCTTAACCAGTACGGAAGTTTTCTCGTCATCACGGCTTTTCCGCTTCGAGCTTCTTCGTGCTTACGTGACCACGCTGAAATAGATCTGCGTTGTTTGGTTAAACTTTCGTCATGCGCCCGACTAATAATGAAATTTATCTGAAAAATTAGATTCGCATGATCTTCGTCTTGAGCGTTGTAAACTCGCTGGTCAGCAAGAGTAAAAATGACAACGCCAGCGTTCAGGATGGAGGCAAGAATTGAGATCGTATCTAGCTCTTTTTGTCGGGAGATTCGGTCAAGTGATTCAACGATAAGAGTGTCTCCAGTCCCAATTTCGCCTTTTTTTACACGATCAAGAAATCTGCTCAATTGCCCGGCTTTTACGTTTTTTCCTCGAAATGCCGACACCCCCAAATCGTTGAATTGCTCAACGACCTCGGCGTTGTTTTTTTCAAGGTAATCATTGATCAGCCTTTGCTGCCGCTCGATAGAGTCCCCATGCTCCTGTTTTTTCGAGCTGAATCGGACGTAGCAAAAAACTTTTTTCTTCATGAACGCCTATCTCAAAAGTCGATAATCTAGTTTGAGAATACAACATCTAAGCGCAGTGAAGGAGAGCAAGGACCGGGTGCGCAGTGCGATCATCAATTCCGGGCTGCAGTTTCCGGCGCGGCGGATCACGTTGAATCTGGCGCCGGCGGATTTGCCCAAGGATGGGGGGCGGTTCGATCTGGCGATTGCGCTGGGGATCCTGTCGGCGAGTGTGCAGGTGCCGACGTTGACGCTCGATGATGTGGAATGCCTCGGCGAGCTGGCGTTATCCGGCGCAGTGCGAGCGGTGCGTGGGGTGTTGCCAGCGGCACTGGCGGCGCGCAAGGCCGGGCGGACGCTGGTGGTGCCGCGGGCGAATGCCGAGGAGGCTTGTCTGGCGTCCGGACTGAGGGTGATTGCGGTGGATCATCTGCTAGAGGCCGTGGCGCATTTCAATGGACATACACCGGTCGAACCTTATGTCTCGGACGGGTTGATCCATGCCGCGAAACCCTATCCCGACCTGAATGAAGTCCAGGGCCAACTGGCCGCCAAACGGGCGCTGCTGATTGCCGCCGCCGGTGCCCACAACCTGCTGTTCAGCGGGCCACCGGGAACGGGCAAGACGTTGCTGGCCAGTCGATTACCGGGGTTGCTGCCACCGCTGGCCGAGAGCGAAGCGCTGGAAGTGGCCGCGATTCAATCGGTTGCCAGCGGCGCACCGTTGACGCACTGGCCGCAGCGCCCGTTTCGCCAACCACATCACTCGGCCTCCGGGCCGGCACTGGTCGGTGGCAGCTCAAAACCGCAACCCGGCGAAATCACCCTCGCCCATCACGGCGTGCTGTTCCTCGATGAACTGCCCGAGTTTGATCGCAAGGTGCTCGAGGTTCTGCGCGAACCGCTGGAATCCGGCTGCATCGTGATCGCCCGAGCCAAGGAACGGGTGCGGTTTCCCGCGAGATTCCAGCTGGTGGCGGCGATGAATCCCTGTCCCTGTGGATATCTTGGCGAACCGAGCGGCAAGTGCTCATGCACGCCGGACATGGTGCAGCGCTATCGCAACAAACTGTCGGGGCCGTTGCTGGACCGGATCGATTTGCACCTGACGGTGGCGCGGGAGGCGACAGCGTTGAACCCTGCGGTAAAACCGGGAGAGGACAGCGCCAGCGCGGCCACCTTGGTCGCAGAGGCCCGCGAGCGTCAGCAAAAACGCCAGGGTTGCGCCAATGCATTTCTCGATTTGCCGGGACTGAAGAAGCACTGCAAGTTATCCACAGCCGATGAAACCTGGCTGGAGACGGCATGCGAAAGACTGACCTTGTCGCTGCGCTCGGCGCACCGGCTGCTCAAGGTCGCGCGGACGTTGGCGGATCTGGAGAAGCGCGCGGATATCAGTCGCGAACATCTGGCCGAAGCGTTGCAATATCGGCCGGCGACTCAGTAAGTGCCGAGATTGTGGTGGGCCCAAACGCAAGCAGGCTCGCTCTCACAGGTCCAACAAAAACCCTGTGAGAGCGAGCTTGCTCGCGATAGCTGTTTCAGAGAGACCTCAACGGAAGCGGTCGACCTCTTGGCGCAGGTCGGCTGCCAAGCCCTCCAGCTCCTTGGCGGTGATTGCCAGGTTCGACACCACTTCGCGCTGCTCGCTGTTGGCCATCGCGATGCTCTGCAGGTTGCTGCTCAACAGCGTCGCGGTGCTGCTCTGTTCCTGGGTCGCGGTGGTGATCGCCGCAAACTGCTGACCCGCCGAACGGCTCTGCTCATCGATCCGCGCCAGCGCCGACGCCACGTTGGCGTTACGCGACAGGCCTTCCTGCATCAGCACGTTGCCTTGTTCCATGGTGCTGATGGCGTTGCCGGTTTCCTGCTGGATGCTGTGGATCATGCCGGAGATTTCATCGGTCGCCTGACGAGTGCGAGAGGCCAGATTACGTACTTCGTCGGCCACCACGGCAAACCCGCGACCTTGCTCACCGGCACGGGCCGCTTCGATGGCCGCATTGAGCGCCAGCAGGTTGGTCTGTTCGGCAATCGAGGTGATCACGCTGACGATGCCGCCGATTTCCTGGGAGCGCTGACCGAGCGTGTTGATCACAGTCGCGGTGGTGTTCAGCGCGCCAGCAATCTGCTCCAGCGAGGAAGACGCTTCTTCCATCGACGTGCGACCGATCTGGGTCTGCTGGGCGTTTTCCTGGGCCAGACGCTGGGTGTTGCCCATGTTGTCGGCAATGTTCAGCGACGTAGCGGAGAACTCTTCAACCGCGCCGGCCATGCTGGTGATTTCGCCAGACTGTTGCTCCATGCCTTCATACGCGCCACCGGACAGCCCGGACAGGGCTTGAGCCCGACGGTTGACCTCTTCCGAGGCGCGGCGAATGTGCTCGACCATGGTCGACAGGGCCTGGCTCATCTGGTTGAACGCGCGAGCCAACTGGCCGATCTCGTCATTGCTCGACACGCTCAGACGCACACTCAGATCACCGGCGCCCAAGGCTTCGGCCTGACGCACCAGATCACCCAGCGGCGCCAGTTTGCTGCGCAGCAACCAGACCACGGAGCCGACCGCCAGCAACATCGCCAGCAGACTGCCGATGGCCAGCTGAGTGCCGACGCTCCAGGTCACCGCGCGGATCTCGGCCTTCGGCATGCTCGCCACCACCGACCACGGGCCGCCTTCGAACGGCACGGCGATGCTGTAGAAGTCTTCGGACTTGTCGCTCCAGAACTGTCCTTTACCCGGCGCTTTCGCCAGGCCATTGATCACTGGAACCGCTTGATCCAGCGCCTGCACGCCGGCCGGCGCCACCAGCCACTGGTTCTTTTCGTCCAGCAGCGCCAGCGAGCCGGTCTGGCCGATGCGGAAGCGCTTGAGATTGGCGAACTGGGCGTTCTGCGCATCGGTGTAATCGAAACCGACGAACAACACCGCGATCACCTTGCCGCCGCTGTCACGCACCGGGGTGTACTGAGTCATGTAGGAGCGATCGAACAGCAAGGCGCGACCGACGTAACCCTGCCCCGCCATCAATTTCGCATAGGCCGGGTGGGCGTGGTCGAGCACGGTGCCGATGGCGCGGGTGCCGTCTTGTTTGCTCAGAGAGGTGCTGACGCGAATAAAGTCTTCGCCGCTACGCACGAACAGCGTGGCAACACCCGCCGTCATCTGCTTGAACTCGTCGACTTCCTTGAAGTTGTTGTTCAACACTTCGCTGCCCAGGTGCAGGCCCGGAGTCTGGGTGCCCGCGACATTGACCGGCTCGCTCGGGTGAATGCTCAGGCCCGCGCTGAAGCGCTTCTCGAACAACCCGCTCAGGCGCTGGGTGCTTTCACGCAGCGTGCCGTGAAAAGTGCTCAGCTGATCGGCGAGCAGGCGTGCCTCGCTGGCCAGGTGTTCTTCACGGGTGGCGAGGTTGGCGGTGTCCAGCGAACGCAGGGCGAACACCGTACTGCCGCTGATGACTATCGCCAGTATCACGGCGAGCGCGAGGCCCAGCTGCGAGGCGATCCGAGCGCGAGGTTGAGACATGGACAGCTCCTGGCCGAGCCACGGGATCCTCCTTGATCCCGACTCGGAAATTTTCTAATAGTGGGGGTGAATCGTGGAGACCGGCACGACGGTTCCACATGCACGTATTCGGCGGTAAAACCGAATACTTGAGCGATCAGCAGGGGTATAGCGAAAGGCCGGCATTGTGCAGGCTCGAACGTTTCAGCTCAAGCGCGTGACCGCCGGCAGCGCCATGGCGCGGACTTCGCCTTGCAGGAAGTCGCTGAGGCGGCGCAAACGTTCACCTCCTGGACGGGTCTTTGGCCACACCAGGTAATAATTCAGTCCGCTGGCGACCGCCGTCGGCCACGGCAGACTCAGGCGTCCCTGGGCAACGTCTTCGGCCACCATCAGCAGATCGCCCATGGAAACCCCATAGCCCCGAGCCGCCGCAATCATCCCGAGTTCCAGGGTATCGAACACCTGCCCGCCCTTGAGCGATACCTGATCCGACAGCCCCATGTGTTCCAGCCAGCTGCGCCAGTCGCGGCGATCCGGCGTCGGGTGCAGCAGCTCGGCGCTGGCCAGCCGCGCCACGTCCCACGGCTGATCGTTGAGCAGGTTCGGCGCGCCGACCGGAATCAGCTCTTCTGGAAACAGCAGGCTGGCTTCCCAGTCCGGCGGGAAATGCCCGTCACTGAGCAACACCGCGCAATCGAACGGTTCGTTGTTGAAATCCACCGAGTCCACGTCCATCCAGGCGCTGGTCAGTTGTACCTCGTTGCCTGGCTGCAGATGGCGGAAGCGACTGAGCCGCGCCAGCAACCAGCGCATCGTCAGGGTCGACGGGGCTTTCATGCGCAGGATGTCATCTTCGGCGCGCAAGGTATTGCAGGCCCGTTCCAGCGCGGCAAAGCCATCACGGATGCCCGGCAGCAGCAAGCGTGCCGACTCGGTCAGTTGCAGGTTGCGCCCACTGCGATGGAACAAGCGGCAGGCGAAGTGCTCTTCCAGCGTACGGATATGTCGGCTAACCGCACTTTGAGTGATCGACAATTCCTCGGCGGCCCGGGTGAACGAACTGTGGCGTGCCGCCGCTTCGAATGCGCGCAGGGCATACAAGGGTGGAAGACGACGGGACATGCACAACGCTCCAATGGCGGGATTGAGCCAACTTAGCAGAATCGCGGCAGGATGAGTTTTAATCATGCCACCCATCCTTTTTATCCCTTTGTGCAACCCGCGCCAAACCCTGAGAATCGACGGTCACTTGCTCTCTCTTTTATAAGGATGTGAAAACATGCAGCGTCCTGTGCGTACCGAACTCTGGGCCATCCTGCGGCTGGCGGGGCCGTTGATCGCCTCGCAGTTGGCGCACATGTTGATGGTGCTGACCGACACCCTGATGATGGCCCGCCTCAGCCCCGAAGCGCTGGCCGGTGGCGGTCTGGGCGCAGCGAGTTATTCGTTCGTGTCGATCTTCTGCATCGGCGTGATCGCGGCGGTCGGCACCCTGGTGGCGATTCGTCAGGGCGCCGGCGACATCATCGGCGCCGCCCGCCTGACTCAGGCCGGGCTGTGGCTGGCGTGGCTGATGGCGCTCGGTGCCGGTTTGCTGTTGTGGAATCTGAAACCGGTGTTGCTGCTGTTCGGCCAGACCGAGACCAACGTCAACGCCGCCGGGCAATTTCTGATCGCCTTGCCGTTCGCCCTGCCCGGATACCTGAGCTTCATGGCCCTGCGCGGTTTCACCAGCGCCATCGGCCGGGCAACACCGGTGATGGTCATCAGCCTCGCCGGCACGGTGGCCAACTTCCTGCTCAATTACGCGCTGATCACCGGCATGTTCGGCCTGCCGAAACTCGGGCTGACCGGTATCGGCCTGGTCACGGCGATTGTCGCCAACTGCATGGCACTGGCGCTGGCATGGCACATTCGCCGGCATCCGGCCTACGACGCGTACCCGTTGCGCGAAGGCCTGTCGCGGCCGAACCGGCAGTACCTCAAAGAACTCTGGCGTTTGGGCCTGCCGATCGGCGGCGCCTACGCAGTGGAAGTCGGGCTGTTCGCCTTCGCGGCGCTGTGCATGGGCACCATGGGCAGCACGCAACTGGCGGCGCACCAGATCGCCCTGCAAATCGTCTCGGTGGCATTCATGGTTCCGGCGGGGATGTCGTATGCGATCACCATGCGCGTCGGCCAGCATTACGGCGCCGGGCAATTGAGCGATGCGCGGATGTCCGGGCGGGTCGGCATCGTCTTCGGTGCAGTGGTAATGCTGGGGTTTGCGATGGTGTTCTGGCTGCTGCCGAATCAACTGGTCGGTTTGTTCCTCGACCATAACGACCCGGCGTTTGCCGAGGTGATTCGTTTGGCGGTGAGCCTGCTCGCCGTGGCAGCGTGGTTCGAGCTGTTCGACGGCACGCAGACGATTGCCATGGGCTGTATTCGGGGACTCAAGGATGCCAAGACCACGTTTCTGGTCGGGCTCGGTTGCTACTGGCTGATCGGTGCGCCGGCGGCGTGGCTGATGGCGTTCCATCTGCACTGGGGGCCGACCGGCGTCTGGTGGGGTCTGGCGCTGGGGCTGGCCTGTGCGGCGGTGAGCCTGACGCTGGCGTTCGAATGGAAGATGAAGCGAATGATTCGACTCGAACCGCAAGCTCAAGGCTTCAAGATCGCTCAGCCCGAGTGAGTTTCACTGTGGGAGCGAGCTTGCTCGCGATAAGGGTGTGTCAGTGACTAATCGTTCGACTGATACTCCGCCATCGCGAGCAAGCTCGCTCCCACAGGGTCTTGAGGCTAAACCACGATTCCCAGCGGAGGCTGACTGGCATCAGCCACCAGGTAATCAACCAGTTCCGTCAACGGCAACGGCTTGCTGATCAGGTAACCCTGCACCTGATCGCAGCCGAACCCGCGAAGCAGATCCAGTTGCTCCCGCGTTTCCACCCCCTCGGCCACCACTTCCAGGTGCAGGTTATGCGCGAGGTTGATCATCGCGTGCACCAGTTTGCGGTTCTCTTCGCGTTGTTCCATGCCACCGACGAAGCTCTTGTCGATCTTCAGCAAGGTGATCGGCAGGCTATTGAGGTGCACAAACGACGAGAACCCGGTGCCGAAATCATCCAGCGAGAAACGCACGCCGAGGCGACCGAGAGCGTCCATGGTCTGCTTGACCAGATCACTGCGGCGCATCACGGCGGTTTCGGTGAGTTCGAATTCCAGCCACTGCGCCTCGACACCGCGCTCGGCGATCAAACGGCTGAGCGTCGGCAACAACTGACTGTCCTGAAACTGGCGGAACGACAGGTTGATCGCCATGTGCAGCGCCGGCAGACCGCGCTCGCGCAATGCCTGCATGTCACGCAGGGCCCGGGAAATCACCCAGTAACCCAGCGGCACGATCAGACCGCTCTGCTCGGCCAGCGGCACGAACTCACTCGGTGGCAACAGGCCGCGCTCACTGTGGCGCCAGCGCACCAGCGCTTCGAGGCCGACGATCTGGCCGTCCTGCAGGTTCAGGCGCGGCTGGTAATGCAGCTCCAGCTCATCGCGACGCAAGGCCCGGCGCAGCTCGCTTTCGAGGTCGGCCATGCTTCGCGCGTTGCGGTTGATTCGTTCGTTGAAGATGTGAAAGGTGCAGCCCTGAGTGCTCTTGGCCTGCTGCATGGCGATGTGCGCGTGCCACATCAGCGGATCGGCGCCGCCCTGGGCCCGGGCATGGGCGATACCGAGGCTGGAGCCGATCAACAGGCTTTCGCCGTCGACCCAGTAGGGTTCGGCCAAGGCTTCGGTGATCCGTTCGGCCATCCACTCGGCCCGTTGCGGGGCGCGGCGGGTGTCGATCAGCAGGGCGAACTCATCGCTGCCGAGGCGCGCCAGTTGATCGCCGACTTCCAGCTGGCTTTTCAGCCTTGCGACGACTTGCAGGATCAGGCGATCGCCGGCCTGGTGGCCGAGGGCGTCGTTGGCGTGGCGAAAGTTGTCGAGATCAAGGTGCCCGAGGGCCAGGCCGCGGCCGTCATTTTCGGCGAGGCGCGCCGTGAGCAGGGTCTGGAAGCCCTGACGGTTGGCGATGCCGGTCAGCGGATCCTGCTCGGCCAGACGTTGCAGGGTGTTTTCCAGCACGCCGCGTTCGCGTACATGGCGCAGGCAACGCCGGAGCATGCCGGCATCGAGGGCATCGAATACCAGCCAGTCGCTGACGCCATCGGGTGCGGTTGCCGGCTCGTGTTCCAGAAGCAATACCGTCGGCAGGCTGCAACGGCCGGGCGCCGGCTGCAACGCGGGAACGGTCAACAACACCGCGTGGCGGTTGTCTTCGAACAGACTGCTGACCGACTCCCAGTTCGGCGCGCTGATCAGCACCGCCGCACTCCCCAACGGAGCCAGACACTCGCGCAATAACGCTGTCCACGCTGGCTCTTCGGCCAGTAGCAGCAAACGCAAGGGTTCGACAGGCGTAGTCAAGCTGACTCCCTAGACTCTGCAATGATGTGGGCGGCGGGCATTATGCCGTTGCGGCTACCAATGACCAAACGACAACGGTTATCAAAACGTTATTTTGTGTCACGAATGAGAACATTAGCCGCAAAATCACCGCGCATCCTGCGTGAAAGTAACAAAACCGGCAAATTTGAATCGCGTGCTGCGTCACAAGTCGGAGAGAGCAGCACAAATCGCTGAGCCTGTTAAAATGCCGGCCCATTTCGTCAACGACTCCCGAATTTTCGTATGTCCCGACTCAATCCCCGGCAGCAAGAAGCCGTGAACTACGTCGGCGGCCCTCTATTGGTGCTCGCCGGTGCTGGCTCCGGCAAGACCAGCGTGATCACGCGCAAGATTGCGCACCTGATCCAGAACTGCGGCATCCGTGCCCAGTACATCGTCGCCATGACCTTCACCAACAAGGCCGCGCGCGAGATGAAGGAACGGGTCGGCACCCTGCTGCGTGCCGGCGAAGGCCGCGGCCTGACGGTCTGCACCTTCCACAACCTGGGCCTGAACATCATCCGCAAGGAACATGAACGGCTGGGCTACAAACCCGGTTTCTCGATCTTCGACGAAACCGACGTCAAGTCGCTGATGACCGACATCATGCAGAAGGAATACGCAGGCGACGACGGCGTCGACGAGATCAAGAACATGATCGGCGCCTGGAAAAACGACCTGATCCTGCCGGCCCAGGCCCTGGAAAACGCCCGCAACCCCAAGGAACAGACCGCCGCCATCGTCTACACCCACTACCAGCGCACGCTCAAGGCGTTCAACGCGGTGGACTTCGACGACCTGATCCTGCTGCCGGTGAAACTCTTCGAAGAGCACGCCGACATCCTCGAAAAGTGGCAGAACAAGGTGCGTTACCTGCTGGTGGACGAATACCAGGACACCAACGCCAGCCAGTATTTGCTGGTGAAAATGCTCATCGGCAAGCGCAACCAGTTCACCGTGGTGGGTGACGACGACCAGTCGATCTACGCCTGGCGCGGCGCGCGGCCGGAAAACCTGATGCTGCTCAAGGACGACTATCCGTCCCTGAAAGTGGTGATGCTGGAGCAGAACTACCGCTCCACCAGCCGCATCCTGCGCTGTGCCAACGTCCTGATCTCGAACAACCCCCACGAATTCGAGAAGCAGCTGTGGAGTGAGATGGGCCACGGCGACGAGATCCGCGTGATCCGCTGCCGCAACGAGGACGCCGAAGCCGAGCGCGTGGCCATGGAAATCCTCAGCCTGCACTTGCGCACCGACCGCCCGTACAGCGATTTCGCGATCCTCTATCGCGGCAACTACCAGGCCAAGCTGATCGAGCTGAAACTGCAGCACCACCAGGTGCCGTACCGTTTGAGCGGCGGCAACAGCTTCTTCGGCCGTCAGGAAGTGAAAGACCTGATGGCCTACTTCCGCCTGATCGTGAACCCGGACGACGACAACGCCTTCCTGCGGGTGATCAACGTGCCGCGCCGGGAAATCGGCTCGACGACCCTGGAAAAACTCGGCAACTACGCCACCGAACGCAAGATCTCGATGTACGCCGCCACCGACGAACTCGGTCTGGGCGAACATCTGGACAGCCGCTTCACCGATCGCCTGTCGCGCTTCAAGCGCTTCATGGACAAGGTGCGCGAGCAGTGCGCCGGCGAAGACCCGATCTCCGCCCTGCGCAGCATGGTCATGGACATCGACTACGAGAACTGGCTGCGCACCAACAGTTCCAGCGACAAGGCTGCGGACTACCGGATGAGCAACGTCTGGTTCCTGATCGAAGCCTTGAAGAACACCCTGGAAAAAGACGAAGACGGCGAAATGACCGTCGAGGACGCCATCGGCAAACTCGTCCTGCGTGACATGCTGGAACGTCAGCAGGAAGAGGAAGACGGCGCCGAAGGCGTGCAGATGATGACCCTGCATGCGTCCAAGGGTCTGGAATTCCCCTACGTGTTCATCATGGGCATGGAAGAGGAAATCCTCCCGCACCGTTCCAGCATCGAAGCCGACACCATCGAAGAAGAACGCCGCCTGGCCTACGTGGGCATCACCCGCGCGCGCCAGACCCTCGCGTTTACCTTCGCCGCCAAGCGCAAACAGTACGGCGAGATCATCGACTGCGCGCCAAGCCGCTTCCTCGATGAACTGCCGCCGGACGACCTGGCCTGGGAAGGCAACGACGACACACCGACCGAAGTCAAAGCCGTGCGGGGCAACAGCGCATTGGCTGATATACGCGCGATGTTAAAGCGCTAGAATTGACCACTTTTTACTAGACCTTCGGCGCACCAAGCGCCAAATGAGGACAGCTTCATGGAAGCATTGCACCAGAAAATCCGCGAACTAGGCATCGTGCTTTCCGACCAGGTCCTGAAGGTCGACGCCTTCCTGAACCACCAGATCGACCCGGCCCTGATGAAGCTGATCGGCGACGAATTCGCCACGCTGTTCAAGGATTCCGGCATCACCAAGATCGTCACCATCGAAGCCTCGGGCATCGCCCCGGCGATCATGACCGGTCTGAACCTCGGCGTGCCGGTGATCTTCGCCCGCAAGCAACAGTCCCTGACCCTGACTGAAAACCTGCTGTCGGCGACCGTCTACTCGTTCACCAAGAAGACCGAAAGCACCGTGGCCATATCCCCGCGCCACCTGACCAGCAGCGACCGCGTGCTGATCATCGACGACTTCCTGGCCAACGGTAAGGCGTCCCAGGCGCTGATCTCGATCATCAAGCAGGCCGGCGCCACCGTCGCGGGCCTGGGCATCGTGATCGAGAAATCGTTCCAGGGCGGCCGTGCGGAGCTGGATTCGCAGGGTTACCGCGTCGAGTCGCTGGCTCGCGTGAAGTCGCTGAAGGATGGCGTGGTTACTTTCATCGAGTAATCGCTGAAAGGCGCAAGCTTGCCGCAATAACTGTGGGAGCGAGCTTGCTCGCGAATGCGTCAGTTCAGTCTCCATCTTCGGTGTCTGACTAACCGCTATCGCGAGCAAGCTCGCTCCCACAGTGGTTTTGTGCCGGGAGTTATTGCACGGTAGCTTTGAGGCCGGTGAGGAGCAAACGCTGAAACAGGTCCTCCTTCAGACCTTCCGGATCGGTGAGCTGCATGCGCGCCAGATGCTCCGGATACAGCGAAGCCTCAGGCGCGTCCAGCGCTGCCTTGCCCAGCTCCAGAATCTCGGTCAGCTTGAATTTGCTCTTCAGCCAGTTCAGCGCTCGCAACAGATCCTTCTCGACCTCAGTGAAATCACAGCCCAGCGGATACTCCGGAAACAGGTTCGGATGCCGCGCGGCAATCGCCTGCAAGCGTTGCGGGGTGTTGTCGGTAAAGCGCGGATCGAGACGGAAATCCTTCGGCAGCTTGCCGACTTTTTGCGCCTGTTCGATCAGGCCCTGCTGGAAGCGTGAGTCGCTGATGTTCAACAGCGCCTCTATCACCACCGCATCCGACTTGCCGCGCAGATCGGCGATGCCGTACTCAGTCACCACGATATCGCGCAGGTGCCGTGGAATGGTGCAGTGGCCGTACTCCCAGACAATGTTCGAACTGACATCGCCACCGGACTCGCGCCAGCTGCGCAGCAGCAGGATCGAGCGCGCATCGTGCAGCGCATGGCCCTGGGCAACGAAGTTGTACTGCCCGCCGACGCCGCTGAGCACCCGCCCGTCTTCCAGTTGATCCGCCACCCCGGCACCCAGCAGGGTCATGGTGAACACGGTGTTGATGAATCGCGCATCCAGACGCTGCAGGCGCTTGAGTTCTTCCTGACCGTACAGCTCGTTGATGTAGCTGATGCGGGTCATGTTGAATTCAAGGCGTTTGCTCAGCGGTAACTCACGCAAGCGCTCATAAAAACTGCGCGGCCCGAGGAAGAAACCGCCGTGGATCGACAGGCCATCGGTTTGCGCCGCCTCGTCGAGAGTCCCGGCGTTGGCCTGCTCCTGGGTCTGCACATCCGGGTAAACCTTGCGCCGGATGATCCCGGCTTCGGCCAGCACCAGCAGGCCGTTGACGAACATTTCGCTGCAACCGTACAGGCCTTTGGCGAATGGCTCGATGCCGCCCTCGCGTTCGATCAACTGCGCCCACTGGCTGAGGTTCACATCGGCCAGCAGGTCCTGGTATCCGGCGTTGTCGGCCTGACGCGCCAGCAACGCGGCGGTCAGCGCATCGCCCATCGAGCCGATGCCGATCTGCAAGGTGCCGCCATCGCGTACCAAGGTACTGGCGTGCAATCCGATGAAGTGATCCTGAAAGCCGACTGGCATGTTCGGCGTGGAAAACAGTGTGCTGCTGTCCTTCTCGTCGATCAACAGGTCGAAGGTGTCGATGTCGACTTCGGCATCGCCCGGCATGTACGGCAACTCCGTGTGCACCTGGCCGACCAGCAGAATGGTCTCCCCCGCTGCCCGGCGTTTGGCGATCATCGGGAACAGGTCGAGAGTGATGTCCGGGTTGCAGCTCAGGCTCAGACGGTCCGGGTGTTCGCTGCTGCTGGCGAGCAACTGCGCCACCAGGTTCAGGCCGGCGGCGTTGATGTCACGGGCGGCGTGGCTGTAGTTGCTGCTGACGTAATCCTGCTGGGCCGGCGCGCTGTTGAGCAGACTGCCGGGCTGCATGAAGAATTGCTCGATTCGGATGTTGGACGGCAGGCTGTCGCGGTGCAGGTCGGCGAGAAATTCCAGCTCCGGGTAATCACCGAACACCCGCTCGACAAAGGGTTCGATGAAGCGCTTCTGCAAACCATCGCCCAGGGCCGGACGGCCGAGGCACAGGGCGGTGTAGATCGTCAGTTGCCGTTCGGGCAATCCGGCAACCCGCCGGTACAGCGCGTTGACGAAGGGATTGGGTTTGCCCAGCCCCAGCGGCAGGCCCATGTGGATGTGCGCCGGCAACCGCGCCAGCACGTCGTCCACTGCCTGTTCGATCGAACACAACTGCACCATCTGAAGCCTCCTGCCCGTTCCGTGAATAGAGGTACGACCGAGATTGCCGGTTGTTTGCTGCAAAGAACAGCCTCAGGCCCAAATCGCGGGCACAAAAAAACCGTCCGGAGACGGTTTTTTTCGTCAGAAGCGCGGCTTATTTCAGGCCGGACATCTTCTGGATCGCGCCCTTCAGCTCGTCATCCGAGCAATCGGCGCAGGTGCCTTTCGGCGGCATGGCGTTGATGCCGGTGATGGCCTTGGCCAGGATGCCGTCGAGGCCGCCCTGGTGATCGGCGCGCTCTTTCCAGGCTGCCGCGTCACCGATTTTCGGTGCGCCCAACAGGCCGGAGCCGTGGCAAGCGTTGCAATGTTTGGCAATCACTTCGTCCGGCGTCTTGGCGCCGCCACCGCCGCCTGCCGAAGCAGCGACTTCCATCCCCTTGCACTCTTGCCCTTGAACACACACCTGGCCGACGGGCTCGAGGCGTTTGGCAATGTCGTCATTCGTCGCAGCTTGAGCGCTGACAGCCCAGAGGGCCAGTACGGTTGCTGGTGCAGCCAGCATTTTCATAATTAGGTTCACGCGTTCACCCTCAATGGTGGCTATTCACGCCTGCGGCCACGGTTCGCAGGCGGGCGCAAGTATAGCGGTTAGCCCGCGTCACTGAAACAACCCCAAAGTCGAAGGGGTTATATCGCGCTGTGGAAAAACGTTTCGGGTGCCTTCGCCGGTATGGCCTGGCGCCTCTTTGTTTAAAAATTCGCCGGCGTGGCTGCGCTGATTAGTCGCGCCGGTGCATCGAACGGATTACGGAAACGATGCGGCTTGGTACTTTCAAAGTAGTAGCTGTCGCCGGCTTCGAGGATAAAAGTTTCAAGACCCACCACCAGCTCCAGGCGGCCTTCCACCAGAATCCCGGTTTCCTCGCCTTCGTGGGTGAGCATTTCTTCACCGGTGTCGGCGCCCGGCGGGTAGATTTCATTGAGGAACGCGATGGCCCGGCTCGGGTGCGCGCGGCCGACCAGTTTCATGGTCACGGCGCCGTCGGAAATGTCGATCAGCTCGTTGGCCTTGTAGACGATCTGGGTCGGTTTTTCCTGCAGGATCTCTTCGGAAAAGAACTCGACCATGGACATGGGAATCCCGCCCAGAACTTTCCTCAGCGAACTGATCGAAGGGCTGACGCTGTTCTTTTCGATCATCGAAATGGTGCTGTTGGTGACGCCCGCGCGCTTGGCGAGTTCACGCTGGGAAAGCCCTTTGAGCTTGCGGATCGATTGCAGTCGTTCACCGACGTCCAAGGCTGGAGCCTCCTGATGCTGTAGAAATATTGAGCGTTATCATGGCGACAGCGTTCAGTATTTACAACACTTGGGCCCCGCTTGCGCTTCAACCCTCGGAATAGAGCCTTGGCACCCGGCGCAGGTTGCAGAAGATCTGGTACGGAATGGTGTCCGCCCACTTCGCCACGTCGCTGGCGAGGATGTTCTTGCCCCACAACTCGACGGTCGAACCGAGGCCGGCTTGCGGCACGTCAGTCAGGTCGATGCACAGCATGTCCATCGACACCCGGCCAAGAATGCGGCTGCGCTGGCCGGCCACCAGCACCGGGGTGCCGGTCGGGGCCTGACGCGGGTAACCGTCGGCGTAACCCATGGCGACCACGCCGATGCGCATCGGTTTGTCGGTGATGAATTTCGCGCCGTAACCCACCGGCTCGCCGGCCGGCAGTTCGCGCACGCTGATGACTTTCGACTCCAGCGTCATCACCGGTTGCAGGCGCTCGGCCACGGCGTTGGCTTCTTCGAACGGGGTGGCGCCGTAGAGCATGATGCCCGGGCGCACCCAGTCGCTGTGAATCTGCGGCCAGCCCAGCACCGCCGGCGAGTTGCGCAGGCTGACTTCGGCGGCCAGGCCCTGACGCGCGGCTTCGAATACCGCGACCTGATCGGCGCTGCTCTGCTCGTGCAGCTCATCGGCCCGGGCGAAGTGGCTCATCAGCACGACTTTCGCCACGTTGCCGCTGGCCAGCAAACGCTGGTAAGCCGCCGGGTAATCCTTCGGATGCAGGCCCACACGGTGCATGCCCGAATCGAGCTTCAGCCACACGGTGATCGGTTTGCTCAACGCCGCCTGCTCGATCGCTTCGAGCTGCCACAGCGAATGCACCACACACCAGAAATCGTGCTCGACGATCAGCGCCAGCTCGTCGGCCTCGAAAAAGCCTTCGAGCAACAGCACCGACGCGCGGATGCCGGCGGCACGCAGCTCCAGGGCTTCTTCGATACACGCCACCGCGAAGCCGTCCGCTTCAGCCTCCAGCGCCTGGGCGCAACGCACTGCGCCATGGCCGTAGGCATCGGCCTTGATCACCGCCAGTGCCTTGGCACCGGTGACTTCACGGGCGATACGGTAGTTGTGACGCAGGGCTTGAAGGTCGATCAGGGCACGGGCAGGACGCATGGCAGCAGACTTCTTGGCGGTCATGGGAATAAAAACCGGCGCTGGCTGACGGCGTGAACCGCCAACAGCACCGGGAGAGGGATCTTTACAACGGGTTACGGCAACGCGGCGACGATGGAGATTTCGACCAGGATGCTCGGCTTGGCCATCTTCGCTTCAACCGTGGCACGGGCCGGGGCGGCGCCCTTGGGCAGCCACTGATCCCACACCGAATTCATGCCGGCAAAGTGCGCTTCGATGTCGTTCAGGTAGATCGTCGCCGACAGCAGATGCTGTTTGTCGGTGCCGGCCAGATCGAGCAAACGCTCGATGTTGGCGAGTACGTCGCGGGTCTGCTGTTCGACACCGGCGTTGAAGTCATCGCCGACCTGCCCGGACAGATACACCGTACCGTTGTGGCTGACGATCTGACTCATTCGCTCATTGGTGAGCTGGCGCTGGATTGCCATGCTTTGCGGACTCCTGGGTGGTGTTGCCATAACGGGAAATATCGAGGCCTTCGGCGCTGATCTGCGGCTTTTTCTTCGCCATCAGGTCAGCCAGCAAACGACCGGAGCCGCACGCCATGGTCCAGCCGAGGGTGCCGTGACCGGTGTTCAGGAACAGGTTCTTGAACGGGGTGGCGCCGACGATCGGCGTGCCATCCGGGGTGGTTGGACGCAGGCCGGTCCAGAAACTCGCTTCGGCCAGATTGCCGCCCTGAGGATAAAGGTCGTTGACGATCATCTCCAGGGTTTCACGCCGACGCGGGTTCAGCGACAGGTCAAAACCGGCGATCTCCGCCATGCCGCCCACGCGGATGCGGTTGTCGAAACGGGTGATCGCGACCTTGTAGGTCTCGTCGAGAATGGTCGAAGTCGGGGCCATGGCCGGGTTGGTGATCGGCACGGTCAGCGAGTAACCCTTCAACGGATACACCGGGGCCTTGATGCCGAGCGGCTTGAGCAGTTGCGGCGAGTAGCTGCCGAGGGCGAGCACGTAGCGGTCGGCGGTTTCCAGCTTGCCGTCGATCCACACGCCGTTGATGCGGTCACCGGCGAAGTCGAGGCGCTGGATGTCCTGGCCGAAGCGGAATTCCACACCCAGTTTGGTGGCCATTTCGGCGAGGCGGGTGGTGAAGATCTGGCAGTCGCCGGTCTGGTCGTTCGGCAGGCGCAGGGCACCGGCGAGGATGTCGGTGACACCGGCCAGCGCCGGTTCGACGCGGGCAATGCCGGCACGATCGAGCACTTCGAACGGCACGCCGGACTCTTTCAATACGGCGATGTCCTTGGCGGCGTTATCCAGTTGCGCCTGGGTACGGAACAACTGGGTCGTACCGAGGCTGCGGCCTTCGTAGGCAATGCCGGTTTCGGCGCGCAATTCGTCGAGGCAGTCGCGGCTGTACTCGGACAGGCGCACCATGCGCTCCTTGTTCACCGCGTAACGGTTGGCGGTGCAGTTGCGCAGCATCTGCGCCATCCACAGGTACTGGTCGATGTCGGCGGTGGCCTTGATCGCCAGCGGCGCGTGGCGTTGCAACAGCCACTTGATGGCCTTGAGCGGGACGCCCGGCGCGGCCCACGGCGATGCGTAGCCCGGCGAGACCTGGCCGGCGTTGGCGAAACTGGTCTCCATGGCCGCGGCGGGCTGCCGGTCGACCACCACCACTTCAAACCCGGCACGGGCCAGATAGTAAGCACTGGCGGTACCGATGACGCCGCTACCCAAGACCATAACGCGCATTTTGTATCCCTCATCGCGGCGTGCCGCGTACGTCTGTTGTTAGAGCAATGATGCGCGCAGTGTAAAAAAGATTTGCCAGTGCTTTTCACTGTATAAGCGCCTATATTTGGCGACAATTCTCGGCAAAAACCCTTTTCACGGAGGCGCATCCCCTATGCGTACCAACACTCAGACCAAACGTGAGCTGGACAAGATCGACCGCAACATCTTGCGGATCCTGCAGGCGGACGGGCGGATTTCATTCACCGAGCTGGGCGAGAAGGTCGGGCTCTCCACCACACCGTGTACCGAGCGGGTGCGGCGCCTGGAGCGCGAGGGGATCATCATGGGCTACAACGCCCGCCTGAATCCGCAGCACTTGAAGGGTAGTCTGCTGGTGTTCGTCGAGATCAGCCTCGACTACAAATCCGGCGATACTTTCGAAGAGTTCCGACGTGCGGTGCTGAAATTGCCCCACGTATTGGAATGCCATCTGGTGTCAGGGGATTTCGACTATCTGGTGAAGGCGCGGATTTCCGAGATGGCCTCGTACCGCAAGCTGCTGGGCGACATCCTGCTCAAGCTGCCGCATGTGCGCGAGTCCAAGAGCTACATCGTGATGGAAGAAGTGAAAGAGAGCCTGAGCCTGCCGATTCCGGACTGATCGCTCAGACCAGCACCTGGCGGTTTTCGGCCATGTACTCGAACACCTGCTTCTCGACCCGTGGGTGAATCAGCTCCACCGGTCGCCGACCGTTGGGGCACGGCAAGGTCTGGGTGGTGCCGAACAACCGGCAGATCAGCGGCCGCTCGTCATACACCGTGCAGCCATTTGGCCCCAGGTGCACACAGTTGAGCTCTTCCATGGCTGCGTCCTGCTCGGCGCGGGTCTTGCGCGGCAGGCGGGACATTTCCTCGGGCGAGGTGGTCACCGGTCCGCAGCAGTCATGGCAGCCCGGCACGCATTCGAACGTGGGAATCTGCTGACGCAGGGTGCGGATTTTCTGACTGTTGCAGCTCATTGCAGCGGTAACCGGAGCGAAATAGGCGGCAATTGTGCCGCAAAAGCCGTGATCCAGACACCACGGGCCGACCAATGTTGCCCGGCCTCGGGCCTGCGGCTTATGCTCCGTCAAATTTTCTCGACACCCGCTCAGGATGACGCCCATGAATGCCCGCGCCCAAGCCACCGCGAGCCAACCCCACGTTGCCTCTTATTACGCCGCCAGCAGCCTGCCGCAACCCGACCATCCGGTGCTGCAAGGTGAACTGATCGCGGACGTGTGCGTGGTCGGCGGCGGCTTCTCCGGGCTGAACACCGCGCTGGAACTGGCTGAACGGGGCTTGAGCGTAGTGCTGCTGGAAGCGCACCGGATCGGCTGGGGCGCCAGCGGCCGCAACGGCGGGCAGTTGATTCGCGGGGTCGGTCACGGCCTCGATCAGTTCGCCAACGTGATCGGCACCGACGGCGTGCGTCAGATGAAACTCATGGGGCTGGAAGCGGTGGAAATCGTCCGCCAGCGCGTGGAAAAATTTCAGATCCCTTGCGACCTGACCTGGGGTTACTGCGATCTCGCGAACAAACCTTCCGACCTTGAAGGATTTGCCGAAGACGCTGAAGAACTGCGCGGCCTCGGTTACCGTTACGAAACTCGCCTGCTGCAAGCGAACGAAATGCACACTGTGGTCGGCTCCAAACGCTACGTCGGTGGCCTGATCGACATGGGTTCCGGGCATCTGCACCCGCTGAACCTGGCACTCGGCGAAGCCGCAGCAGCGCAGCAGCTCGGGGTGAAGCTGTTCGAGCAATCGGCGGTCACCCGCATCGACTACGGTCCTGAAGTCCGGGTGCATACAGCACAAGGTTCGGTGCGGGCGAAGACCCTGGTGCTGGGCTGCAATGCCTATCTCAACAATCTGAATCCGCAACTCAGCGGCAAGGTGCTGCCGGCCGGCAGCTACATCATCGCCACCGAACCCCTGAGCGAAGAACAGGCCCACGCCCTGCTGCCGCAGAACATGGCGGTCTGCGACCAGCGGGTGGCGCTCGATTACTACCGGCTCTCGGCGGATCGCCGTCTGCTGTTCGGCGGCGCCTGCCATTATTCGGGGCGCGATCCGAATGACATCGGCGCGTACATGCGGCCAAAGATGCTCGAAGTGTTTCCGCAGCTCGCTTCAGCGAAGATCGATTATCAGTGGGGCGGGATGATCGGCATCGGTGCCAACCGTCTGCCGCAGATTGGCCGGCTCGCGGATCAGCCGAATGTGTATTACGCCCAGGCTTATTCCGGTCACGGCGTGAATGCCACGCACCTGGCGGGCAAGCTACTGGCCGAGGCCATCAGTGGTCAGCACAGCGGCGGCTTCGACCTGTTCGCCAAAGTGCCACACATCACCTTCCCCGGCGGCAAGCATCTGCGCTCGCCGCTGTTGGCGTTGGGGATGTTGTGGCATCGGCTTAAAGAGTTGGTGTGAGCTCGTTCCCACGCTCCTGCGTGGGAATGCATCCAGTGACGCTCTGCGTCACAGCGGACGCGGAGCGTCCGGGGCGGCGTCCCCACGCAGAGCGTGGGAACGATCCCTCTAAATTCGCCAGAACGGCTTCAACCCCTCCTCCAGCGCCTGCTCCCGGGTCAGCCCAATGTCCTTGAGCTGTTCCGGCGTCAGGCGCAGCAACGCCTTTCGCGTGTGCAGACGATGCCAGAACAGGCCCCAGCGACTCAGGCCGGACGGCGCGTTGCGCATGATCTCGTTGCGCGCGTTGTCCTGTTGCCCTGCCTCCAGTTCCTGACTGTGTAACGTCAGCCGCACATCGCTCAAACCGTTCATTTTCATTGCTCCTGTTTACTTGGGTAGCCAGAGATTCCATGATGCGCGGGCAAGCAAAAGCATTACAGATTCAACACATCTGTATTATTTCCATACAGATTTGCTGTCTCTGAGACTGAATTGTCGATTTACGCCGCATCTGTACTGGTTTAACGAATCATCTGCATCGAGGCAGTGCCATGACGCTCTATGTGAATCTCGCCGAATTGCTCGGCACCCGCATCGAACAAGGCTTCTACCGTCCTGGTGATCGCCTGCCGTCGGTGCGCGCCTTGAGCGTAGAACACGGGGTGAGCCTGAGCACGGTGCAGCAGGCCTATCGCATGCTGGAAGACAGCGGCCTGGCCACGCCGAAACCCAAGTCCGGGTACTTCGTGCCAGTGGGTCGGGAGTTACCGGAACTGCCGGCAGTCGGGCGTCCCGCGCAGCGGCCGGTGGAAATTTCCCAGTGGGATCAGGTGCTGGAACTGATTCGCGCCGTGCCGCGCAAGGACGTGGTGCAGCTCGGGCGCGGCATGCCGGACATCTCGTCGCCGACGATGAAACCGCTGCTGCGCGGGCTGGCCCGTATCAGCCGCCGTCAGGACATGCCCGGTCTGTATTACGACAACATCCACGGCACCCTCGAACTGCGCGAACAGATCGCCCGGCTGATGCTCGATTCCGGCTGCCAGTTGAGCGCCAGCGATCTGGTGGTCACCACCGGTTGCCATGAAGCGCTGTCTACGAGCATCCACGCAATCTGCGAGCCCGGTGACATCGTCGCGGTGGATTCGCCGAGCTTTCACGGCGCCATGCAGACCCTCAAAGGGCTGGGCATGAAAGCCCTGGAAATCCCCACCGACCCCCTCACCGGCATCAGCCTCGAAGCCCTGGAACTGGCGCTGGAACAATGGCCGATCAAGGTCATCCAGCTCACCCCCAACTGCAACAACCCGCTCGGCTACATCATGCCGGAGTCGCGCAAACGCGCGTTGTTGACGCTGGCCCAACGCTTCGATGTGGCGATCATCGAGGACGACGTGTATGGCGAACTGGCCTACACCTACCCGCGTCCGCGCACGATCAAGTCCTTCGACGAGGATGGCCGCGTCCTGCTGTGCAGTTCGTTCTCCAAGACTCTCGCACCGGGATTGCGCATCGGCTGGGTCGCGCCCGGTCGCTACCTCGAACGCGTGCTGCACATGAAATACATCAGCACCGGATCCACCGCGCCCCAGCCGCAGATCGCCATCGCCGAATTTCTCAAGGCCGGGCACTTCGAACCGCATTTGCGGCGGATGCGCACGCAATACCAGCGCAATCGCGACGTGATGATCGACTGGGTGACGCGTTACTTCCCGGCCGGCACCCGCGCCAGCCGTCCGCAAGGCAGCTTCATGCTCTGGGTCGAGCTGCCGGAAGGTTTCGATACGCTGAAACTGAATCGTGCGCTGCACGATCAGGGCGTACAGATTGCCGTCGGCAGCATCTTTTCCGCCTCGGGCAAGTACCGCAACTGCCTGCGCATGAACTACGCGGCCAAACCGACAGCACTGATCGAAGAGGCAGTGCGCAAGGTCGGCGCGACCGCGATCAAGCTGTTGGCCGAGGCCGATTAGTCCACCGTAAATGCGCTCTGACCTTCAAACCGCTCCGGATCGACGGGGCGGCTTGAGGCGTCATCGACCCGCGCATCCAGTTCCATCTCCACTTCCAGCAGGCTGCCCCGGGCACCGGCGTCCGCCCGCCAAGGGACGACGTGCATGCCCGGGCGCAGGAAATCACCTTCGACCGGCTGGCCGCTGTCCAGCCGCCAATGCACCGCCGCACCGTCGACACGAACAGCCACGATGCGCAGTTGCAACGTGCCCGCCGCCCAACGGAAACGCTGCGGATCGGCCGAAGGCGCGACAAATGCCCACCTCATCACGCGCACATCGGGACACTGCACCCGCAAGTGCACGCTGCGCAGGCCAAAGCCCGGCCCCCGGCCATCAAGCGCCGTGCGTTGCAGCAGGTCGGCGCGCGTTGCGCTACCCAGGTTCACGCTCGCGGGCGACAGGCTCAACTGACACGTCTCGGCGCCCGACGCCGGTTGAAATACCCGGCACAGCAGCGCGATCCAAACCGGCAGAAATTTCATCAGATGCACTCGTTCAGGACAGCTCGGCCGGCGCGCAGGTGGCATCGACCCGCTCGATGAGCGCGCTGTCTTCAGGGGATTCGGAAAGCCGGAAACGCAGCACGCACCGCGTGTTGTCAGGAAGCTGCACATGCAGGCGCTGACCGGCTTTTGCGTCGGGCAGAAAAATCGTTCCGGCGTCCTGGACCGTTGTCAGGTAGCGGCCCTGCTCATCGTGAACACTCAATCCTTTGGCCAGCCATTGCCGGTCGACGGTCATGGCGTTGAGCAACAATCGCCGGACCGTGACGAGCGAGAAATCCAGATGCTGCACCGACCCGCGGGCCGGCTGCACCTCCTTCACCCCGTCGAGCACTTCGACGTTGCGCGACAGGCTGAGCGGGTCGACTTCCAACCGTGCCGTCGACCAGGCCGGCAGGCTCGCCGCAACTGCGTGACCCGAACCATCGGTCCAGACCGGTCCTTGGGGCGTGTTCAGTTTTACGCCTGATCGATCACCGGCCTTGAGTACGCCGAAGGTGTCGCGCAAGGGATAAGGCGACAACGTTGCGCCATCGCGATGCAGCGCCACACCACCGCGCAGCCCCACGTCGTAATCGGTCGCCCCGGATCGCTGGCCGACGCCAACGTCGAGGCTGGTGTAGCGCGGCAGCGCATTGAAGCGAACGCCGTAGCTCGCTGCCGCCTCGTCGCGGTATTCAGCGTTGGCGCTGTAGGCCAGGTTTTCACCCAGTACATCGCTGACGGCCACGCCCCGACGCAGGCCGGATCGATCATCACGGCGCAAATAGCCGCGCAACCTTCGCTGGCCACCCAGCGCCATTCCCAGTGTCAGATAAGCGGAGTTGCCCAGGCGATCGGACTCCGTATCGCCGATGGCACGCTCCAGGTTCAACGACAGGCTGACGCGCTCAGGCAATGTGCGCGACCACGACAGGCCAAGGCGCGATTGCGACGTTTCACCCTGGGTCGAATACCGCGACCAGGTCGCCCCGAATGCACCCCACTGATCCACCGATCCGGTGAGAGAAAACACCAGGTGATCGCGACCGGGGGATTCGGCCCGGTGAAGGTCTTGATCCCAGCCGGTGTCTGACAGCGTGCGAAAATTCCGGCTCTGGCGCGCCGCAACCAGACTCGTCGACAGGTGTTCGGACAGCGGCGCACTCAGCGTCAGTTGTGTCTGGCTACCTCCCGCGCCACTGGAGCGGTCATCGGACAGCAACTGTTTCACGCCCAGCGCGTAGCCTCCGGCCCACTGTTGTTGCAGGCCCCAGCCTGCCGACAGGTAGTCGTTTGCCGCGAGCAAACCGGCGGTCAGTCGGGTGGCCTGCCCCCAATCCCAATCCTTGTTGAATGTGGTGAAAGAAGGTGTCTGTCGGTCGTCCGAGCCCAGCCGTCGCACCGCGCCCAGCGCAAAGTTGAACCCGCTCGGCCCGGCCCATTGCGCTTCGTGGAGACTGGCCGCCGGCACCCGTAAGCGCCTCGCCTGCCCATCCTGTTCGTGGACGGTCACATCCAGATCAATCTGATTGCTCAGCAGCGGCAGCGCTAGCAGCGTGAACGGCCCACTCGGCACCATGGTGGTATAGATCATCACGCCGTTCTGCCGGACTTCGATGCGGGCAGGCGAATACGCGACACCTTCCACCTGCCCGCGCGCGCCGTCCTGCGCCGCGCGCAACCGGGTGAATGCCGCTTCCGGCACGATCTGCACGCCGTTGAAGGATTCCCCGGCAAACAAGGTCGACGCGAGATTCAACTGCCCGACCTGCAGACTGGCTTCGGCGTCCTCCAGGGTTCGCGCACCGTAGGCATACAGATGCTCGAACCGCGAGTTGCCGGCGGTCGACGTGTAGGACTGCCGGCTGCGCAATACCCAGTCCCCGGCATTCAGGCCGACCTCCGAGCCCAGGCTCTGAAACCTGTCGTGCCGGCCTTCATGCTGACTGCCGACCATCAACGCGTCGTAGTTGAAAACGCCGGCCGTCCCGCCATGAGCGAAGTTGTTGGGCGCACGTTCCGCCAGCATCAGACTGTCGGTCGGTACCAGCAGGTCAATCCGTTCGCGTCCCGGGTCCAGTTGCACAACAGCTTCGGGAAATCCCTCCGCCGATGTCATGCACTGCTCCGGTCGCAGTTTGGACATCGAGGGTGGTGGGCGTACTCCGGCAGCGTTCAGCCATTGGGGGTGCAGACACAATTCACCGCGTTCGTTGAACGCCACCCGCACACGGCCTCGGGTCTGTCCGTTGACCTCAAGCGCCACGGAGTGCTCGCCTTGGGTGAAGCGCGGCGCCTCACGAAAATACGCCGCCAGCGCAGGATCGATGCCGCGGTCTCTCAACACACGGGCGTCGAATTCCAATGTTTCGGCCGCTAGCACGGTGCCGTTGGCTGCGAGCAGCATCACGCCCAAACGAACGCAGAACTTCATCAGCGGGTAACCGGCGCATCGTAATGGTCGACCGCAAAGCCGTAGGTGGTGGCCGGAAAAATCCTCACCGCCATCGTCTGTGCCGAAGTGTGCAAGGGCAAATCAGCGTGCATTCGCTCGCCGGGCAAGATGTAAGTCTTGGGCAGGTTCACCGAGCGGGTGCCCGGCAGAGGCACAATGGTTTTCGCCAACCGCACAACATAGGGGCTAGGATTGACGACCTGCACACCAGAGGCATCCATTGACCAGGTCAGCCGCTTCCACGGCTCGCGCTCGACCGGCAACCCGGCGGGACGCAGAATCACCGGCAGGTTCTGACGTACACCGAGGGTCACCCGCGCTCCGGCGGCGTCACTGGCCGGGCTGATGCCCTCGAAGATCACCCGCTTGAGGCGTTCGGTTTTCAACGGTTGCCGGTTTTGCAGAATGAATCGCACTTGCTGAATGCCGCCCGGTTCGACCCGGGCAATGGGTGGGGTGAAGATCAGCAGTACGTCGTCACTGACCTCGACGTTCTCAACGGTGGTGTGCAGCAATGCGGGATGCGTGTCGGTATTGCGCACGTTCATCACCGCTTCACCCATGCCCTCCTCCACCAACAGCACTGGCGTCTGCGGGACCATTCCAGCGGCGTGGGCCAGCGGCATTGAAAACCATGCGGACAGGCACAGTGGTGCCGTCTTGAGAGCAGACTTGAAAGAAATGAGCATCGGGATAATCCGTGAAATCCTGGATACGGTCCGGCAGATGCCGGACCGCGCTCGCGTGCGTCAGCCAGTCACGGTGCATGGGGCACCGGGACGCCGCCGTCAGAGGTAGAACATGTCGAACGTCACGGAGCCGTCCAGGGGGATTTCGTTGGCAATCGGTAGAGCGTTGCTTGGACCGATGATCGGCAGCAGGTGCATCGGGAAACCGTGGTGACGGGCGGCAACCGGACCGGTCGCGGCGCTGGCGCCCCACGAGTACAACTGCGGTGCATTGCTGACCAGCGTACTGGTCGGCACACGCCATGTCGGGACCGCCAGCGTCCGGGTCAGCAGTGTCTGGGCATTGCCGTCAGTCTCCGGAATGCCGTGACGCAAAGCGAAACCACCAATACGTGTACCACCAATTTCGCCCAGCCCGTAAAACAGCGCCGGATCACTCTGCCCGGCGCCATCACTGATGCCCGGCAGCTTGGTGCCGGCGCGGTTGTCACGCACCGACACTTCCACCGGAGCCGGTGCATCGCAATTGATGTGCAGAGATACGTCGCGACCGGCCAACAGAGTCTGAGTGGTTGGATTCAGCGTCGCCGCCGAAATCTTACGTAGATCCACCGTGCTGCCACCCGCAAAGGCCGGAATGCAGGAGGTTGGAATAATGGTGCCGATGACATTCAGGTCAACGCTTTCTGCCGTTGCCATTGTTGGCAACAGTGCCGCCGCCAGTACTGCAAGACGGTATGTCTTTTTCATAAGCCGTAATCTTCCATTTGATTGACAGTTCAGTCCCTACAAACCTGGTATGTAAGTAAGCGGGCTGATGATTGCGGCTTATGAGAGATAAATCTGTAGGAAACGGGAGCGCTTAAACAGCGAAATCACGACTGGTTTAATAGGTAATTTGAGCTTGGTGGCGGGATCCTACGCTACCGTGGCCGGATGCTTTGAACCGCCATGTCTTCAGAGTCCGAGTTTCAGTGCGCCTGAAAGCCCACAGCCATAAACTACGAAGCCGCTCTTTTTCAGAGATCGGAAGGCCTGACGGTTAAGCCGATAACAGGCGGCGTGCGCCGTGCCATACTCCAGACCTCGCCCACACCCGGAACCATCCGACTTGAGCTCCAGACACTTCCTGCCGCCTGCACTGATGTTCGTCCTGCTGCTCGCCGGGTGCGCCTCGCTGGATGTCCCGCGCGAACCGAGCCAGGCGCTGCCGGCGTCCGACTCCGCGTTCGGTCGTTCGATCCAGGCCCAGGCGGCGCCCTACAAGGGCCAGTCTGGTTTTCGCCTGCTGTCCAACAGCACCGAAGCCTTCACCGCCCGCGCCGAGCTGATCCGCAACGCGCAACGCAGCCTCGACTTGCAGTACTACATCGTCCATGACGGCATCAGTACGCGAATGCTGGTGGAGGAAGTGTTGAAGGCCGCCGATCGCGGCGTGCGAGTGCGGATCCTGCTGGACGACACCACCAGCGACGGCCTCGACCTGATCATTGCTACCCTGGCGGCGCATCCGCAGATCCAGATTCGCCTGTTCAATCCGCTGCACCTGGGGCGCAGCACCGGCGTGACCCGGGCGGCCGGGCGGTTGTTCAATCTGTCGCTGCAACACCGGCGGATGCACAACAAGCTGTGGCTGGCGGACAACAGCGCGGCCATCGTTGGCGGGCGCAATCTGGGTGACGAATATTTCGATGCCGAGCCCAACCTGAATTTCACCGATATCGACATGCTCAGTGTCGGGCCGGTTGCCGAGCAGCTCGGGCACAGTTTCGATCAGTACTGGAACAGCGCCCTGAGCAAGCCGATCGACGAGTTTCTCTCCAGCAAACCCACGTCCAAAGACCTGCAGAACACCCGCACACGCCTGGAAGAATCCCTCGAAGAAACCCGCAAACAGAATCACGCGCTGTATCAGCAGTTGATGACTTTCCGCACCGACCCGCGCATGGATATCTGGCGCAAGGAGTTGATCTGGGCCTGGAACCAGGCGCTGTGGGATGCACCGAGCAAAGTGCTGGCCAAGGGCGAACCCGATCCGCAACTGCTGCTGACGACCCAATTGGCGCCGGAGCTGACCGGCGTCAGCAAAGAACTGGTGATGATTTCTGCCTACTTCGTGCCGGGGCAGCCGGGGCTGGTCTACTTGACCGGCCGCGCTGATGCCGGCGTGTCGGTGAGCCTGCTGACCAACTCGCTGGAAGCCACCGACGTGCCGGCGGTGCATGGCGGTTATGCGCCATATCGCAAGGCGCTGCTGGAACATGGCGTGAAGCTGTTTGAGCTGCGGCGTCAGCCCGGGGATAACTACGGCAGCGGCCCGCACCTGTTTTACAGCAAGTCCTACCGCGGCTCGGACTCGAGCCTGCACAGCAAGGCGATGATCTTCGACGGCAAAAAATCGTTCATCGGCTCGTTCAACTTCGACCCGCGCTCGGTGCTGTGGAACACCGAAGTCGGGGTGCTGGTGGACAGCCCTGAACTGGCGGCTCACGTGCGCGAACTGGCCTTGCAAGGCATGGCGCCGGCGCTCAGCTACGAAGCGAAACTGCAGGACGGAAAAGTGGTGTGGGTCACCGAGGACAACGGCCAGATGCACACGTTGACCAAGGAACCGGGCAGTTGGTGGAGGCGCTTCAATGCGTGGTTCAGCACCACCGTGGGACTGGAGCGGATGCTGTAGCAGCCCGCTCCAGCCGGCATATCAAGCGGGCTCCGGCACCTTGCCGAACGCCCCTTGCCGCGACAGAAGAATCACCAGCCCGAACGCGCCGGCCGCCATAAACCAAGGCAACGCGTGCCCGCTGATCCATTGACTGCCCGCTCCCGCCGCCAACGGGCCAATCAGGCAACCGACGCCCCACAGCTGCGCGACATGCGCGTTGGCCCGTACCAGCGCGTCGTCGCGGTAGCGCTCGCCGATCAAGATCAGCGACAGGGTGAACAAGCCCCCGGCACTGGCGCCGAACAACACCCACAACGGCCAGATCAGCAAAGTGTCGAGCAGCATCGGGATCGCCAGACTCGACAGCATCAGCACCACAGCGCAGCCGGTGAACAGGGTCCGCCGTGACAGATAATCGGCCAATGCGCCGATGGGCAATTGCAGCAGCGCATCACCCACCACCACGGTGCTGACCATCGCCAGCGCGATTTCGGCGGTGAATCCCTGTTGCAGGCAATACACCGGCAACAGCGTCAGGATCATCGCTTCGAACGCGGCGAACAGCGACACCGCCCAGGCGATTGCCGGCAGCTCACGACTGAAACCCCACAGATCGCCGAAGGTCACGCTACTGGCCTCGCTGCTCGGTGCACCGCTGCGACCCAGCAGCAACAACGGCGAGGCAATCAGCAGCGCGACACCCACCCAGAATCCGTAATCATGCTCAGTGCCGAGTGCGCCCAGCAGCAACGGGCCCGACAGTTGGCTGAGCGCATAACTGCTGCCATACAGCGCCACCAACCGCCCGCGCCACTGCTCGACCACCAGTTGATTGATCCAGCTCTCGCCGAGGATGAACACGATGGTCAGGATCACCCCGATCATCAAGCGCAGCACCAGCCAGATCGGGTAGCTCGGAAGCAGCGCCAGCAAACCGATGGACAATGCCCCGGCCCACAGGCACAGGCGCATCAGGTTCGCGGTGCCGAAACGCGCCGCCAGATGACTGGAAATCTTCGCCCCCAGCAACACGCCAATGGCCGGCATCGCCGCCATCACACCAATGGCGAACGAGCCGTAACCCCAGCCCTCCAGGCGCAACGACACCAGCGGCATGCTGACACCAAGGGCCAGGCCAACACTCAAGACAGACGCCAACACGGCGAAATACGTCGCCCAACGCATGGTCCACGCTCCTGTGGATAATTTTTATATGCACCACAAAACACTGTGGGAGCGAGCTTGCTCGCGATAACGGTTTCACATTCAGCAAATGTGCTGACTGATACACCGCTTTCGCGAGCAAGCTCGCTCCCACAGGGATCTTTGTATCGTTCGGGAGCCCGCCTCGGCAGGCTCCCTCAGCGATTTACAGCTTGATCCAGGTCGCCTTCAGCTCGGTGTATTTGTCGAACGCGTGCAGCGACTTGTCGCGACCGTTGCCCGACTGCTTGAAGCCGCCGAACGGTGCGGTCATGTCGCCGCCGTCGTACTGGTTGACCCACACGCTGCCGGCACGCAGGGCCTTGGCGGTCAGATGTGCCTTGGAAATGTCCTGAGTCCACACCGCTGCCGCCAGGCCGTAAGGCGTGTCGTTGGCGATGTTGATCGCTTCCTCGGCCGTGTCGAAAGCAATGACCGACAGCACCGGGCCGAAGATCTCTTCCTGCGCGATCTTCATCGCGTTGCTCACGCCGTCGAAAATCGTCGGCTCGACGTAGGTGCCACCGGTTTCCTGAAGAATGCGCTTGCCGCCGGCCACCAGTTTGGCGCCGTCGGTGTGGCCCGACTCGATGTAGGACAGCACGGTGTTCATCTGCTGGGTGTCGACCAGCGCACCGACGTTGGTGGCCGGGTCCAGCGGGTTGCCCGGTTTCCAGGTTTTCAGCGCTTCGATCACCATCGGCAGGAATTTGTCCTTGATCGAACGCTCGACCAGCAGACGCGAACCGGCGGTGCAGACTTCGCCCTGGTTGAAGGCGATGGCGCTGGCGGCGGACTCGGCGGCGGCTTGCAGATCCGGCGCATCGGCAAACACGATGTTCGGGCTCTTGCCGCCGGCTTCCAGCCAGACGCGCTTCATGTTCGATTCGCCGGAATAGATCATCAATTGCTTGGCGATCTTGGTCGAACCGGTGAACACCAAGGTGTCGACGTCATTGTGCAGCGCCAGCGCCTTGCCGACGGTGTGGCCGTAGCCCGGCAGCACGTTCAGCACGCCTTTCGGAATGCCGGCCTCGACTGCCAGTTCGGCGATGCGGATGGCGGTCAGCGGGGACTTTTCCGACGGCTTGAGGATCACCGAGTTACCGGTCGACAGGGCCGGGCCGAGTTTCCAGCAGGCCATCATCAGCGGGAAGTTCCACGGCACGATGGCCCCGACCACGCCGACTGGCTCACGGGTCACCAGACCCAGTTGATCGTGCGGCGTAGCGGCGACTTCGTCGTAGATCTTGTCGATCGCCTCACCGCTCCAGCTCAGGGCCTGCGCAGCGCCCGGCACGTCGATGTACAGCGAATCGCTGATCGGCTTGCCCATGTCGAGGGTTTCGAGCAGGGCCAGTTCTTCGGCGTGCTGCTTGAGCAGGCCGGCGAAACGGATCATGGTGGCTTTGCGTTTGGTCGGCGCCAGACGCGACCAGACGCCGGAATTGAAGGTGGCGCGGGCGTTTTCCACGGCGCGCTGGGCGTCGGCGGCGTCACAGCTGGCAATCTTGCCCAGCAGACGGCCATCGACCGGGCTGATGCACTCGAAGGTCTCGCCGGAGACGGCATCGGTGTACTCGCCATTAAGGTAGGCGCGGCCTTCGATCTTCAGGTCGCGGGCGCGTTGTTCCCAGTCGGCACGAGTCAGGGTGGTCATTCGAGTGTCCTCCTCTTGTTCAATACGAGCGCCGCGATCGTCGCGGTCGTCCTCAGGAATACTGCCCGGCCAGCCTGCTTTTCGGCCCAAGGCATCCGCCACCCTAAACCAGCGGCCGGGGTTGTTTCAATATATTTGACATAAGCTCGCCATACGGCCTTGCGGCGTTCAATTTAATCAACATAGACTTTGGCCCTTTCACGCCATCGCGCCGTCATCACGGGAGAAAACAACAATGAACATCCAGAACGTCGTCGACATCAGCCTGACCACAACCGAAGCCGAACGCTATCGCCCGGACCCGGCCAAAGTGCTCAAGGGCGATCCCGAGCAAGCGGTGTTCAATCAATACGACAGCCCTTGCGGGCAGATGGGTGTCGGCGTGTGGGAAGGTGCGGTGGGTCAGTGGACGGTGAATTACACCGAGCACGAATACTGCGAAATCCTGCAAGGCGTTTCAGTGCTGCGTGACGGCGAAGGCAATACCAAGACACTGCGCGTCGGTGACCGCTTCGTGATTCCGGCCGGTTTCCGTGGCACCTGGGAAGTGCTGGAGGCTTGCCGCAAGGTCTATGTGATCTTCGAACAGAAGGCCTGAGGCTTTTTCGCCAGGCAACAAAAAAGGCCCGTATCGTGAGATACGGGCCTTTTTCGTAAGTCGGGAAAAATCAATTACTTGATTTTGCCTTCCTTGTAGATCACGTGCTTGCGAACAACCGGATCATATTTCTTGATCTCGATTTTGTCCGGGGTAGTACGCTTGTTCTTGTCGGTAGTGTAGAAGTGACCAGTACCGGCGCTCGAGATCAAACGAATCAATTCACGCATGATTAGCTCCCTTAAACCTTGCCGTCGCGACGCAGCTCGGCCAGCACAACGCTGATGCCACGCTTGTCGATGATACGCATGCCTTTGGCGGAAACGCGCAGGCGTACGAAACGTTTCTCTTCTTCAACCCAGAAGCGGTGATGCTGCAGGTTCGGCAGGAAACGACGACGGGTTTTGTTGTTTGCGTGGGAAATGTTGTTCCCAGTCACCGGACCCTTACCGGTAACTTGACATACTCTAGACATGCCTCAGCCCTCTAAAACCACATGCCCAACCCGGCATGGGTTGGCCGCTTAATCTCTAGTCATTGTGGCGCCAGGCGCCGCGATTCTTTAGAGGTCTTACCGGCTACACCTACAAGCGAAGGAACCGGGCCCCTAGAAAAGAGCGCTGCTTTATACCAGAAAGACCACGGAGCAACAACTTTCCGTGTGCAAAGAATGGCTAAAAAGCCGCTTTTTCCGGCCGCAAGCGCCTTGGACAAAGGCTGGAAGCAATTTTTACCATTCGTCGAAGAAAACCGATCATACCCGTGATCAAGACTTTTCCCGCCGCCACTTCCGACAAATCCTCAGCCATCAGGCCTCGAAAATGCAAAAAGGGGATAGTCATTTGCAATCGCGACCACTAGGGTAGGCCTTTTCCAGACTGCACTTGCAGATGGGCCTTCGATCTGTAAAGGAAGCCGACCATGCGCCTCGCTGCCCTCCCCCTGCTGCTCGCCCCGCTATTGCTGAGCCCCCTGGCCCAGGCCGCCGCCCTGAGCGTCTGCACCGAGGCCAGTCCCGAAGGCTTCGACGTGGTGCAGTACAACTCGCTGACCACCACCAACGCCTCGGCGGACGTGCTGATGAATCGCCTGGTGGACTTCGACACCGCCAGCGGCAAGGTCGTCCCGAGCCTGGCCGACAGCTGGGAAGTCAGCACCGACGGCCTGACCTACGTGTTCAAGCTGCACCCGCAGGTGAAGTTCCACACCACCGACTACTTCAAACCGACCCGCGAACTGACCGCCGAAGACGTCAAATTCAGCTTCGACCGCATGCTCGATCCGGCCAACCCGTGGCACAAGGTTGCCCAGAGCGGCTTTCCGCACGCCCAGTCGATGCAGCTGCCGAGCCTGATCAAAAAGATCGACGCACTGGACCCGCTGACCGTTCGTTTCACCCTCGACCACCCGGACTCGACGTTCCTCGCGACCCTGAGCATGGGTTTCGCCTCCATTTATTCTGCTGAATACGCCGACAAGCTGCTGAAGGCCGATGCTACCGACAAGCTCAACAGCCAGCCGGTCGGCACCGGTCCGTTCGTGTTCACCCGGTTCCAGAAAGACGCCTCGATCCGCTACAAGGCCAACCCGGACTACTTCCGCGGCAAGCCTGCGGTGGACCCGCTGATCTTCGCCATCACCCCGGACGCCAACGTGCGTCTGCAAAAGCTGCGGCGTAACGAGTGCCAGATTGCCTTGTCGCCAAAACCACTGGACGTACAGGCAGCGAAGCAGGAGCCGACGCTGAAAGTCGAAAAGACTGACGCGTTCATGACCGCATTCGTCGGCATCAACAGTCAGCATCCGCCACTGGACAAACCGGAAGTGCGTCAAGCGATCAACCTCGCGTTCGACAAGGCCAACTACCTTAAAGCCGTGTTCGAGGACACCGCCGAAGCCGCCAACGGCCCGTATCCGCCGAATACCTGGAGCTACGCGAAGAACCTGCCGGGTTACGCCCACGACGTGAACAAGGCCAAGGCATTGCTGGCCAAGGCCGGACTGAAGGACGGTTTCCAGACCACCATCTGGACGCGCCCGTCCGGCAGCCTGCTGAATCCGAACCCGAGCCTCGGTGCGCAACTGCTGCAATCGGATCTGGCGGAAATCGGCATTCAGGCGGAAATCCGCGTGATCGAGTGGGGCGAGCTGATCCGTCGAGCCAAGGCTGGCGAGCATGACCTGCTGTTCATGGGCTGGGCCGGCGACAACGGCGACCCGGACAATTTCCTGACCCCGCAGTTTTCCTGCGCGGCGCTGAAGTCCGGCACCAACTTCGCCCGCTACTGCAACGCCGACCTGGACAAGCTGATCAGCGCCGGCAAGACCACCAGCGAGCAAGGCGTGCGTACCAAGCTGTATGAGCAGGCACAGGCGCAGATCCAGCAGCAGGCACTGTGGCTGCCGCTGGCACATCCGACCGCCTACGCCCTGACGCGTAAAGACGTGCAGGGTTACTCGGTCTCCCCGTTCGGCCGTCAGGACTATTCCAAAGTCACCCTGAAGTAGCCCGCAACAACCCAAAACCTGTGGGAGCGAGCTTGCTCGCGAATGCAGTCTGTCAGTTACCGGATGAGGCGGCTGACACAACGCAATCGCGAGCAAGCTCGCTCCCACAGGGATACGGCGTAACCCTCACATCCAGCCACACTCCGCCATCGACAGCGGCTCACCATCGCCCACGATGAAGTGATCGAGCACCCGCACATCGATCAAATCCAAAGCCTTCTGCAAACGCTTGGTCAATAATCGATCAGCCTGACTCGGATCGCTGTTCCCCGACGGATGGTTGTGGCACAGGATCACCGCCGCCGCGTTGTTGGCCAGTGAACGTTTCACCACCTCTCGTGGATGCACGGCAGTGTTGTCGATCGAGCCGCGAAACAGCGTCTCGAAAGTCAGCACCTGATGCTTGGAGTCGAGAAACAGGCAACCGAACACCTCGTGCGGCTCGTGGCGCAGCATGGCCTTGAGGTAATCACGCACGACCTGCGGGTTTTCCAGCGCCGTTTTCTGGCGCATGCGCTCGGCCAGGTGTCGCCGGCCCATTTCCAGCACGGCCTGCAATTGGGCGAACTTCGCCGGGCCCAGGCCCAATTGCTCACTGAACGTTGCGAGATCGGCCTCAAGCAAGGCTCGCAAGCTGCCGAACTCACCCAACAGGTGTCTCGCGACATCCACCGCGCTTTTGCCGGATACACCCGTGCGCAGAAAAATCGCCAGCAATTCGGCATCGGAAAGACTTCCCGAGCCCTGTTCCAACAGCTTCTCCCGCGGCCTTTCCGCCGCCGGCCAATCGCGAATACTCATACACCTTCCTTGTCTGTGGGCGCCGCTGTTCCGTAGCGGTCGCTGTGATATCGTAGCCCATCTTTTTTGCGGGCGAATTCACCCTGGGGAGGGGGTTTCGCCACGTATGTCACCAACGAAATGAAAGGCAGACCTATGCAGCGGCTGTATCGGAAACGCATCGTTCTGGGCGTCGGCGGCGGCATTGCTGCCTACAAGAGCGCCGACCTTGTGCGCCGCCTGATCGATCAGGGCGCCGAAGTGCGCGTGGTCATGACCCGTGGCGGCAGCGAATTCATCACCCCGCTGACCATGCAGGCGCTGTCCGGCCACCCGGTTCATCTGGACCTGCTCGACCCGGCCGCCGAAGCGGCGATGGGCCACATCGAACTGGCCAAATGGGCCGATCTGGTGCTGATTGCCCCGGCCACCGCCGACCTGCTGGCCCGCCTGGCCCAAGGCATCGCCAACGACCTGCTGACCACGCTGGTGCTGGCCACCGACGCCATCGTCGCGGTCGCCCCGGCCATGAACCAGGCCATGTGGCGTGACCCGGCGACCCAGGCCAACCTGCAACTCCTTGAAAGCCGAGGCCTCAAGACCTTCGGCCCGGCCTCGGGCAGCCAGGCCTGCGGCGACGTTGGCATGGGCCGCATGATGGAAGCCACCGATCTGGCCCAGCTCGCGGCGGACTGCTTCCAGCGTCAGGCGCTGACCGGCAAGCACGTGGTGATTACCGCCGGCCCGACCCAGGAAAACATCGACCCGGTGCGCTACATCACCAACCACAGCTCCGGCAAAATGGGCTTCGCCCTGGCTGAAGCGGCGGTGGAAGCCGGCGCCCGCGTGACCCTGATCAGCGGCCCGGTGCACCTGCCGACGCCGGATCGCGTCACCCGCATCGACGTGGTCAGCGCCCGCGACATGCTCGCCGCGTGTGAAGCCGCGATCCCTTGCGACATCTTCATCGCCTCTGCGGCGGTCGCGGACTACCGTCCGGAAGTCGTCGCCCCGCAAAAACTCAAGAAAGATCCTACGAGCGGTGACGGCTTCGTCCTGCAAATGGTGCGCAACCCGGACATCCTGGCCACCATCGCGACCCGTCCCGACCGTCCGTTCAGTGTCGGCTTCGCCGCCGAGACCGAACACCTGCTCGACTACGCTGCACGCAAGCTGAAGGACAAGAATCTCGATCTGATCGTCGCCAACGACGTCGCCAACCCGAGCATCGGTTTCAACAGCGAAGAAAACGCCTGCAGCGTCATCGACCGTGCGCTGCACGCCACGGTTTTCGCCCAGACCAGCAAGAGCAAGATCGCTCGCCAGCTGGTCACTTTTATCGCCGAACGTCTGAACCAGGTTTAATTTACATGCACGCTTTGCAAGCCAAGATCCTCGACCCACGCATCGGTACCGAATTCCCGCTGCCGCAATACGCCACACCGGGCTCCGCCGGCCTCGACCTGCGCGCCATGCTGCAAGAGGACATCGTGATCAAACCGGGTGAAACCGTGCTGATCCCGACCGGTCTGTCGGTCTACATCGGCGATCCGAACCTCGCCGCGCTGATCCTGCCGCGCTCGGGCATGGGCCATAAGCACGGCATCGTGCTGGGCAACCTCGTCGGCCTGATCGACTCCGACTACCAGGGCCCGCTGATGGTGTCCTGCTGGAACCGTGGCCAGACCGAATTCACCATGCCGGTCGGCGAGCGCCTGGCGCAGCTGGTGCTGGTGCCAGTGGTGCAGGCGCACTTCGAGATGGTTGAAGAGTTCGTCGAGACCGAGCGTGGCGCTGGCGGTTTCGGTCATTCCGGTACCAAATGATCGGCTAGAAAATCATCGTGGCGGGGGCCTTTTCCTCGCCACGAATTTCAAATTGTCATCTGCAAGGTTTAGCGCCGAAAATCAAGGCATTGGCAGGCCAAAGCCACGCCGCACAAGGCGTCATGGCCCTTTCACACCACGAACTCTCTGTGAAAACCGCCGTCATACCCTTCAGTTTGAGCTTGCCGTCGAATGAGTCGTCGGTGTGTCCAGCCACTTTCGAGATGGAGCATTTTCGCAGATGAGCACCCCCGCCCAAGTCGCCCCCAAGCTTCCCGACAGCATCTTCCGCGCCTATGACATTCGCGGCACCGTGCCGGAATTCCTCAATGCCGAAACCGCCTACTGGATCGGTCGCGCCATCGGCTCCCAGAGCCTGGCCCAGGGCGAACCGAACGTGTCTGTCGGCCGTGATGGCCGCCTGTCCGGTCCTGAACTGGTTGCCGAACTGATTCGCGGCATCGCCGAAAGCGGCTGCCACGTCAGCGATGTCGGCCTGGTGCCGACGCCTGCGCTGTATTACGCCGCCAACGTGCTGGCCGGCAAATCCGGCGTGATGCTCACCGGCAGCCACAACCCGTCGAACTACAACGGCTTCAAGATCGTGATCGCCGGCGACACCCTCGCCAACGAACAGATCCAGGCCCTGCACGAGCGCCTCAAGACCGGCAACCTGAGCAGCGGCACGGGCAGCGTGACCCAGGTCGAAATTCTCGACCGCTACAACACCGAGATCGTCCAGGACATCAAACTGGCCCGGCGCCTGAAAGTCGTGGTGGATTGCGGCAACGGCGCGGCCGGCGTGATCGCCCCGCAACTGATCGAAGCGCTGAACTGCGAAGTCATCCCGCTGTTCTGCGAAGTCGACGGCAACTTCCCGAACCATCACCCGGATCCGGGCAAGCCTGAAAACCTCGTCGACCTGATCGCCAAGGTCAAGGAAACCAAGGCTGACATCGGCCTGGCCTTCGACGGCGACGGCGACCGCGTCGGCGTGGTGACCAACACCGGCACCATCGTGTTCCCGGACCGTCTGCTGATGCTGTTCGCCCGTGACGTGGTGGCGCGCAACCCGGACGCGGAAATCATCTTCGACGTCAAATGCACCCGTCGCCTGATCCCGCTGATCAAGGAATATGGCGGTCGGCCGCTAATGTGGAAGACCGGTCACTCGTTGATCAAAAAGAAAATGAAACAGTCCGGCGCGTTGTTGGCCGGTGAAATGAGCGGGCACATTTTCTTCAAGGAACGCTGGTTCGGTTTCGACGACGGCATTTACAGCGCCGCACGGCTGCTGGAAATCCTCAGCAAGGAAAAATCTTCGGCCGAGGAGCTGTTCGCGACCTTCCCGAACGATATTTCCACGCCGGAAATCAATATCCATGTGACCGAAGAGAGCAAATTCAGCATCATTGATGCACTGCACGATGCCCAGTGGGGCCCAGGCGCCGACCTGACCACCATTGACGGCGTGCGGGTCGACTACGCCAAAGGCTGGGGCCTGGTGCGCGCGTCCAACACCACACCGGTGCTGGTGCTGCGTTTCGAGGCCGATGACGAGGCGGAACTGCAGCGCATCAAGGCTGTGTTCCATGCCCAACTGAAACGCGTTGCACCTGATCTCCAACTACCGTTCTGATTGCTGATTCACCCGGAGCCCTGAATGACCCTCGAACGCGATGCCGCCGCCAACACTGCCAAGGTCCTGTCCGAAGCGCTGCCTTACATCCGCCGATACGTCGGCAAGACCCTGGTGATCAAATACGGCGGCAACGCGATGGAAAGCGAGGAGCTGAAAACCGGCTTCGCCCGCGACATCGTGCTGATGAAGGCCGTGGGCATCAACCCGGTCGTGGTTCACGGCGGCGGCCCGCAGATCGGTGATCTGCTCAAGCGCCTGTCGATCGAAAGCCATTTCGTCGACGGCATGCGCGTTACCGACGCCGCGACCATGGACGTGGTGGAAATGGTCCTCGGCGGCCAGGTCAACAAAAGCATCGTCAACCTGATCAACCGTCACGGCGGCAGCGCCATCGGCCTGACCGGTAAAGACGCCGGGCTTATTCGCGCGAAGAAGCTCACCGTCACCCGCCAGACCCCGGAGATGACCCAGCCGGAAATCATCGACATCGGCCATGTGGGCGAAGTGGTCGGGATCAACACCGAACTGCTGAACCTGCTGGTCAAAGGCAACTTCATCCCGGTGATCGCGCCGATCGGCGTGGGTGAAAACGGCGAGTCGTACAACATCAACGCTGACCTGGTGGCGGGCAAGGTTGCCGAAGCGCTGAAAGCCGAGAAGCTGATGCTGCTGACCAACATCGCCGGCCTGATGGACAAGTCGGGCACCGTACTGACCGGCCTGAGCACCCAGCAGGTCGACGACCTGATCGCCGACGGCACCATCTACGGCGGCATGCTGCCGAAGATCCGTTGCGCACTGGAAGCGGTTCAGGGCGGTGTCGGCAGCTCGCTGATCATCGACGGCCGTGTGCCGAACGCAATCCTGCTGGAAATCTTCACCGACACCGGTGTCGGTACGCTGATCAGCAATCGCAAGCGTCCGTAAGCGCTCGTGCAAACAAAAAGACCCCGCTCAGCCTGGCTGAGCGGGGTCTTTTTTTGCCCTGAAGAAGCGATCAGACGCCGAACTGGGCGCGATAGGCTTCAACGGCTGGCAGGTGCTGCTTGAGTTGCGGATCGTCAGCCAGGAATTCCAGTACCTGGTTCAGCGACACGATGCTGATGACCGGGATGCCGAAATCACGCTCGACTTCCTGAATCGCCGACAGCTCGCCGTTGCCGCGCTCCTGACGGTTCAGGGCAATCAGCACGCCGGCGGCCTTGGCGCCGTCCTGGGAAGCGATGATCTGCATCACTTCACGGATCGCGGTGCCGGCGGTGATCACGTCGTCGATGATCAGCACTTCACCGGTCAACGGTGCGCCGACCAGGCTGCCACCTTCGCCGTGAGCCTTGGCTTCCTTGCGGTTGAAGCACCATGGCAAATCACGGTTGTGGTGCTCTGCCAGCGCCACGGCAGTGGTTGCCGCCAGCGGGATGCCTTTGTAGGCCGGGCCGAACAGCACGTCGAACGGAATGCCGCTCTCGGCGATGGCTGCGGCGTAGAAACGACCCAGCTGCGCCAGCGCGGAACCCGAGTTGAACAGGCCGGCATTGAAGAAGTAAGGACTGGTGCGCCCGGACTTCAGGGTGAACTCACCGAAGCGCAAAACGCCGCGATCGATGGCAAAACGAATGAAATCGCGCTGATACGCTTGCATGAAAAAAACCCCAAATACCACGGATTTAGCTAATTAGCTTGACGCCGTGTATCATACACGCACGCGATTTTTGGGGCCATTTATGCGGATCATCAGTGTGAACGTCAATGGTATTCAGGCTGCAGTCGAGCGCGGTTTGCTCAGTTGGCTGCAGGCACAGAATGCCGACGTCATCTGCCTGCAGGACACCCGTGCCTCCGCCTTTGAACTGGACGACCCAGCCTTCCAACTGGATGGCTACTTCCTTTATGCCTGCGATGCTGAAGTCCCTGCCCAAGGCGGCGTGGCTTTGTATTCGCGGTTGCAACCGAAGGCTGTCATCAGCGGTCTCGGATTCGAGACGGCCGACCGCTACGGGCGCTACCTGCAAGCAGATTTCGACAAAGTCAGTATTGCCACCTTGCTGCTTCCTTCGGGGATGAACGGCGATGAGGACTTGAACCAGAAGTTCAAGCTCATGGACGACTTCGGCAAGTACCTGGACAAACAGCGGCGCAAACGTCGCGAGTACATTTATTGTGGCTCGCTGTACGTCGCGCAGCAGAAGCTCGACATCAAGAACTGGCGCGACAGCCAGCAATCCCCGGGTTTCCTGGCGCCAGAACGCGCCTGGATGGACGAGATTGTCGGTAACATGGGCTACGTAGATGCCCTGCGCGAAGTCAGCCGCGAAGGCGACCAGTACAGCTGGTGGCCGGACAACGAACAGGCCGAGATGCTCAATCTGGGCTGGCGCTTCGACTACCAGATCCTGACTCCGGGCCTGCGGCGCTTCGTGCGCAGTGCACGCCTGCCGCGTCAGCCTCGGTTCTCGCAGCACGCGCCGCTGATCGTCGACTACGACTGGACGCTGACCATCTAAGCGGCCTTTCGCAGACACAAAAAAACCGACATCTCTGTCGGTTTTTTTGTGGGCGATCGTTCGTTATTTGATCAACCGCCAGGTGAACGGATAACGGTACGGGAAACCTTCGTTGGCTTTCACCCCGCCGATAATCGTCAACACAAGCGCCGCAATGGCCAGCAAGCCAAACAGCACGAACCCGATAAGCAACAGCATCAAGACAAAGCAGACCATCGAGGCAATCGCCACGGTGATCTGAAAATTCAACGCTTCCTTGCCCTGGGCGTCGATGAACGGATCGGTCTCGCGCTTCATCTGCCACAGGACCAGCGGCCCGATCAGCGTGCCGAACGGAATCCATATCCCCAGCAAGGCGGACAAGTGACAGAACATGGCCCATTGGCGAACCTCCTGGCTCGGTTTGGGCAGCAACTCTTGCTCATCACTCATCGCGTCCTCCTTGCGGGTTACGAACCTGCTCAGTCGGCCAGTGCAGCCTTTTGCAGTTCGAAGATCTCGTTCATGCCTTTCTTGGCCAGCTCCAGCATCGCGTTCAGCTCTTCAGGCTGGAACGGCGCGCCTTCGGCGGTGCCCTGCACTTCGATGAAGCCACCGGTGCTGGTCATCACCACGTTGAGGTCGGTTTCGGCAGCGGAATCTTCAAGATAGTCCAGATCCAGCACCGGCTCGCCCTGGTACATGCCCACGGAAACGGCGCCGATCATTTGCTTGAGCGGGTCGCCGCCTTTCAGGCCGCCACGCTTTTTGATCACTTTCAGTGCATCGACCAGCGCAACCATGGCGCCGGTGATCGACGCGGTGCGGGTACCGCCATCGGCCTGGATCACGTCGCAGTCGACGTACAGGGTGACGTCGCCCAGCTTGGACATATCCAGCGCGGCCCGCAGGGAACGGCCGATCAGACGCTGGATTTCCAGGGTGCGGCCGCCCTGCTTGCCACGGCTGGCTTCACGCTGGTTACGCTCGCCGGTGGCGCGCGGCAGCATGCCGTACTCGGCGGTCAGCCAACCCTGGCCCTGGCCTTTGAGGAAACGCGGTACGCCGTTTTCGACGCTGACGGTGCAGATGACTTTGGTATCACCAAATTCGACCAGTACGGATCCCTCGGCGTGTTTGGTGTAGTTGCGGGTAATGCGGATCGAGCGGAGCTGATCGGCAGCGCGACCACTTGGACGTTTCATAGGAGATACCTGTACTGGGGACGGAAAACTGCGGAGCATTATAGAGCCGCGCACCGCGCCTGGGCACTCGTTAAAAAATCCGGCCGACGACCGAAGGCCCTGAAACGCGCTTCGCCGACGGCCTGCAGCCCTTTGTCACACCGTGTGTTTGGGCGCATCTGCCGCACTGCGCTACAATCCTGCGCCTTTGCTGCCAGTCGGCTTAAATTCATTGATATCGAGCTGCGGAGCTTCAATTCGCGCCGATCTGTATCGCGAGGTCACCCCATGGTGCACAGCATGACCGCCTTCGCCCGCGTCGAAAAAGCCGGCGTTCAGGGCACCCTGAGCTGGGAGCTGCGCTCGGTCAACAGCCGCTACCTGGAACCCCACCTGCGCCTGCCGGAGTCGTTTCGCGACCTCGAAGGCGCCGTCCGCGAAGCCCTGCGCCAGGGCCTGTCGCGCGGCAAACTGGAATGCACCCTGCGGTTCACCGAGGAAAGCACCGGCAAGCCGCTGCAGGTGGATCGCGAGCGCGCTGCACAACTGGTCGCCGCGGCCGAAACCGTCGCTGGCCTGATCAAGAACCCGGCGGCGCTGAACCCGCTGGAAGTACTGGCCTGGCCGGGCGTACTGGTGGCCGACGCCACCGACCCGCAGGCGTTGAACGCCGAGGCGCTGGCCCTGTTCAACCAAGGCCTGAAAGACCTCAAGGCCGGTCGCGAGCGCGAAGGCGCGGAGCTGGCCCGCCTGATCAACGATCGCCTGACCTCCATCGAGGAAGACGTGGTGACCCTGCGCGAACTGGTTCCGCAGATGCTCGCCACCCAGCGCCAGAAAGTCCTCGACCGCTTCGCCGACATGAAGGCCGAGATGGACCCGCAGCGCCTGGAACAGGAAATGGTCATGCTCGCGCAAAAGAGCGACGTGGCCGAAGAACTGGATCGCCTGAGCACCCACATCATCGAAGTTCGCCGGGTGCTGAAATCCGGCGGTGCCGCCGGTCGGCGCCTGGACTTCCTGATGCAGGAACTCAACCGCGAAGCCAACACACTGGGCTCCAAGGCCTTCGACCCGCGCAGCACCCAGGCGGCGGTCAACCTCAAGGTGTTGATCGAGCAGATGCGCGAACAAGTGCAGAATATTGAGTAAGGCTACCCCGACATGACCCACAGCACCGGCACCCTGTACATCATTTCCGCCCCCTCGGGCGCGGGCAAGAGCAGCCTGGTCAAGGCCCTGACCGACGCCAACCCGGAAATCCGCGTCTCGATTTCCCACACCACCCGCGCCATGCGCCCGGGCGAAGTAGACGGCGTGAACTATCACTTCGTGACCCGCGAAGAGTTCGTGAAGATGGGCGAGCACGGCGATTTCCTCGAACGCGCCGAAGTCTTCGGCAACTTCTACGGCACCTCGCAAAGCCGTCTGCAGCAGACCCTGGACGAAGGCCACGACCTGATTCTGGAAATCGACTGGCAAGGCGCCGAGCAAGTGCGCAAGCTGATGCCGCAGGCACGTTCGATCTTCATTCTGCCGCCTTCGCTGCAGGCCCTGCACCAGCGCCTGACCAACCGTGGCCAGGACAGCGACGAGATCATCGACGGCCGGATGCGTGAAGCCGTCAGCGAGATGAGCCACTACGTCGAGTACGACTACCTGATCATCAACGACGATTTCGCCCATGCGCTGGACGATCTGAAGGCGATTTTCCGCGCCAATCAGCTGCAACAGAAACGCCAACAAGTCCGTTTCGGCAAATTGCTGGCGGAATTGCTGGGCTGAAACAGCACTTCCCAAAACCGCTGCAAGGGCTTTACATTGGCACTTGCAGCGCGTTGAAGGGTCTGGTCAAAAAATCAGCGCTTCCCTAATCGCTGGTGATTTTTTAAACTGTTGAGTCCGCTCGCCCAACCGGGCAGCGCGCATATTGCATTCGCTCCGAGGAATACCATGGCCCGCGTAACCGTTGAAGACTGCCTAGAACACGTGGAAAACCGCTTTGAGCTGGTCATGCTCTCTACCAAGCGTGCCCGTCAACTGGCCACCGGCGGCAAAGAGCCCCTGGTTCAGTGGGAAAACGACAAACCGACCGTAGTTGCGCTGCGTGAAATCGCTGAAGGCCTGATGAGCTACGAGTTCATCGCCGAGCAGGAAATCGTCCACGAAGACCCGGTCTTCGCTGCGTTCGAGGACGAGTCCAACGAGGCCGTCTAAGCCTATGCCTGGTCGACGTAGCACGGCGCGGGATCACAGCCTACGGCAGGAGACATCATGCCGAGCATAGACGCCCTCGCCGATCGCTTATCGACCTACCTCGGCAACGACCAGGTCAATCTGGTCCGCCGAGCGTATTTCTACGCCGAACAAGCCCACGACGGCCAACGCCGCCGCAGCGGCGAGGCGTACGTCACGCATCCTCTTGCGGTGGCGAATATTCTTGCCGACATGCACATGGACCATCAGAGCCTGATGGCCGCGATGCTGCATGACGTGATCGAAGACACCGGTATCGCCAAGGAAGCGCTGCAAGCGCAGTTCGGTGAAACCGTGGCCGAACTGGTCGACGGGGTCAGCAAACTGACCCAGATGAACTTCGAGACCAAGGCCGAAGCCCAGGCGGAAAACTTCCAGAAAATGGCCATGGCCATGGCACGCGACATTCGCGTGATCCTGGTCAAGCTCGCCGACCGTCTGCACAACATGCGCACGCTGGAAGTGCTGTCCGGCGAAAAACGCCGGCGCATCGCCAAGGAAACCCTCGAGATCTACGCACCCATCGCCAACCGATTGGGCATGCATGCGATCCGCATCGAGTTCGAAGACCTCGGCTTCAAGGCGATGCACCCGATGCGTTCCGCGCGGATCTACCAGGCCGTCAAACGTGCCCGGGGCAACCGCAAGGAAATCGTTAACAAGATCGAAGAATCCCTTGGTCACTGCCTCGCCATCGACGGCATCCAGGGTGAAGTCAGCGGTCGCCAGAAACACCTCTACGGCATCTATAAGAAAATGCGCGGCAAGCGTCGGGCCTTCAACGAGATCATGGACGTCTACGCGTTCCGGATCATCGTCGACAAGGTCGATACCTGCTACCGCGTGCTGGGTGCTGTACATAATTTGTACAAACCGTTGCCGGGGCGCTTCAAGGATTACATCGCGATCCCCAAGGCCAACGGCTATCAGTCGCTGCACACCACGCTGTTCGGCATGCACGGTGTACCGATCGAGATCCAGATCCGCACCCGTGAAATGGAAGAGATGGCCAACAACGGCATCGCCGCCCATTGGCTGTACAAATCCAGCGGCGACGAGCAGCCAAAAGGCACTCACGCCCGCGCCCGTCAGTGGGTCAAGGGCGTGCTGGAGATGCAGCAACGCGCCGGCAACTCGCTGGAATTCATCGAGAGCGTGAAGATCGACCTGTTCCCGGACGAGGTCTACGTGTTCACGCCCAAAGGCCGGATCATGGAGCTGCCCAAAGGCTCCACGGCGGTCGACTTTGCCTACGCGGTGCACACCGACGTCGGCAACAGCTGCATCGCCTGCCGAATCAACCGTCGTCTCGCACCGCTGTCCGAACCGCTGCAAAGCGGCTCCACGGTCGAGATCGTCAGCGCTCCCGGCGCGCGGCCGAACCCGGCGTGGCTCAACTTCGTGGTCACCGGCAAGGCGCGCACGCACATCCGCCATGCGTTGAAGCTGCAACGCCGCTCCGAATCCATCAGCCTCGGCGAACGCCTGCTGAACAAGGTGCTCAACGGTTTTGACAGCGCGCTGGAACAGATTCCGGCCGAACGCGTGAAGGCGATGCTCACCGAGTACCGCCTCGAACTGATCGAAGACTTGCTGGAAGACATTGGCCTGGGCAACCGCATGGCCTACGTCGTGGCGCGCCGCCTGCTTGGCGAAGGCGAACAACTGCCGAGCCCGGAAGGCCCGCTGGCGATTCGCGGCACCGAAGGCCTGGTCCTCAGCTACGCCAAATGCTGTACGCCGATCCCGGGCGACCCGATTGTCGGTCACCTGTCGGCGGGCAAAGGCATGGTCGTGCACCTGGACAACTGCCGCAACATCAGCGAAATCCGCCACAACCCGGAAAAATGCATCCAGCTTTCATGGGCCAAGGATGTCACCGGCGAATTCAACGTCGAACTGCGCGTCGAGCTGGAACACCAGCGCGGCCTGATCGCCCTGCTGGCCAGCAGCGTCAACGCAGCGGACGGCAATATCGAGAAAATCAGCATGGACGAACGCGATGGTCGCATCAGCGTTGTCCAGTTGGTGGTCAGCGTCCACGACCGTGTGCACCTGGCCCGCGTGATCAAGAAACTGCGCGCCCTGACCGGGGTGATCCGCATCACCCGCATGCGTGCATAACTCAAACATTACAAGGAGTCATACATGACCAAGACTGTTATCACCAGCGACAAGGCCCCGGCCGCCATCGGTACTTACTCCCAGGCGATCAAGGCCGGCAATACCGTTTACATGTCGGGTCAGATTCCCCTCGATCCAAAAACCATGGAACTGGTCGAAGGCTTCGAAGCCCAGACCGTCCAGGTGTTCGAGAACCTGAAAGCCGTGGCCGAAGCCGCCGGCGGTTCGTTCAAGGACATCGTCAAGCTGAACATCTTCCTCACCGACCTGAGCCACTTCGCCAAGGTCAACGAGATCATGGGCAAGTACTTCGACCAGCCGTACCCGGCGCGCGCCGCCATCGGCGTGGCAGCCCTACCAAAGGGTTCGCAGGTTGAAATGGATGCCATTCTGGTCATCGAGTAATGCGCACGGCGCGGCCTCAGACGCCGCGCCGACTGCTCTGCGGTAAAGAAAAGGTTTTGAAAGGATTCCACCATGCGCAAAGCGCTTGCTCTCTCGCTGCTCGCCATTTTCCTCGGCGGTTGCGCCAGCAACCCTGCCGACCGTGACATCAGCGGCACCTGGATCAATCAGGTCGCCATCGATGCCGCTGCCAAGGGCGGCCCCCTGCGCGAAGCGCTTCAGGCTTACGGCCCGAACCTGGAGTGGGACGTCAACACCAAGGCCGGTCAGGCTCGCTACACCAACGGTTTCGAAAACGTCGAAGGTCGCTTGCTCGGCGAACAGTCCGGTGCCTGGAAAGTCGATTTCTATGGCAGTTCCGCCAGCGAGCTGAAACGTGACGGCGGCCAACTGCAACAAGCCGCCAACGAAAACGAGCCGGAACAGGTCTTCGACCGCGCACAGATTCCGGTGCCGGAAGGCGCACCGATCGGCGCCAGCTTCGAACGCGCACTGTATTCCGCTTATCTGGGCGGCAACTGGACGATCACCAGCGGCCAGGGCGAAGGCGCCACCGTGCAATTCCAGGCGGACGGTCAAGTCTCCGGCCTGCCGGGTGCCGACCGCTATGCGCTGTGCCTCGCAGGCGATTGCGCATCGATGAGCAGCGGCAACGACAGCATGTGGTTGCAGCAGAACGGTCAGGGCAACAACTGGATCTTTGTGCGCAAGGGCAAAGAGCTGGAAATCCTGCAGGCCGTGAATACGGCGCTGGCGGACGAACAACCGCAGTTCACCCCGGGTGAGCGCAAGTGGTTGCTCGAGAAGCAGTGATCGGCGCTTGAGACAAAAAGGCGGGAGCAAATGTTTGCTCCCGCCTTTTTTACGCCCGAAGATCAGCAGCGCCCCTCAAGAATCGCGGCATACCCCTCGCGATAACTCGGATACTTCGGCACCCAACCCAGCGCCTTCGCCCGGGCATTGCTGCAACGCTTGCTGCCGGTGCGACGCACGCTCTCGTCTTCCGACCATTCGGTGACACCCAGATACTCACGCAGCCACGCCACCACTTCGGCCAGCGGCGCTGGCGCGTCGTCCACGCCGATGTAGATATCATCCAGCGCCCCCCCCTTGCGATCCGCCTCCAGCAGAAACGCCATCAAGCCTGCCGCGTCATCAGCATGTATGCGATTGCCATACAACGGTGGATCGATCGCAACGTGATACCCCTCACGCACCTGCGTCAATAACCGTTCGCGGCCCGGACCGTAAATACCGGTCAGACGCACGATACTCGCCGGAATACCGCTGTTGAGCGCGACCTGCTCGGCCTCCAGCATCAACCGCCCGGAAAAACCGGTGGCAACGGTTTCGGATTTTTCATCGACCCATTCGCCGTCCTTCTGCCCATAAACACTGCTGCTGGAGACGAACAGCAGCCGATCTGGCACTTGGCCGTAGTCGTTCAACCACTCCAATACATGCTGCAAACCCTGCACATAAGCCGCGCGATAACCGGCCTCATCGTGCTCGGTCGCGGCCGCGCAATACACCAGGTAATCCACGGCGCCCACCGGCCAGGTCGCGGGGCAATCCTCTTTGAACAAGTCACCGGCCACACCGATAACGCCGTCCGGCAAACGCGAAATATCACGGCGCAGGCCGTAGACCTGGAAGCCGGCAGCCAGCAATTGCGTGGCCAGACGGCTGCCGACATCACCGCAACCGGCGATCAAAACAGAAGGCGCGGACATCAAAAATCTCCCATCGGAAAGCGACAGACTAGCCTCGGCAAGGGACGAGCGGCTAGCAATGAAGGAAAAAAAGCAACTCTATTACTTCTGTTAACAAGAATTACTTGCAATAATGCACGCCACTTTTGTTCTCGGCCTCACGAGGCCTGGAAGAGCATTACCGTTTTTCTATCTCAGGTCCGGCCAGCATGACACGCATTCAAAACTCCGCTTCGCCAACCAACCGACCTCGCGCCTGGAGCGCCGTGGCTGCCCTGCTGCTCAGCCTGATGCTGGCGCCAGTCGCCGCATTCGCTGACGCCCAGGCCCCGGCCGCGCCAGCCGCCACCGAGCTAAGCGCTCCGGCCGCCGCACCTGCCGCGACCGACCCGGTGCAAGCCGTAGAGGCCAGTGCCGCCGACGCGCCGGAAGTCCTCGAAGCCGACAACACCCTGGGCATGGCCCACGACCTGTCGCCATGGGGCATGTACCAGAACGCCGACGTCATCGTTAAAGCCGTGATGATCGGCCTGGCCATCGCCTCGATCATCACCTGGACCATCTGGATCGCCAAGGGCTTCGAGCTGATGGGCGCCAAACGCCGCCTGCGTGGCGAGATCGCCGCCCTGAAAAAAGCCGCCACCCTCAAAGAAGCCAGCGCCACCGCCGCGAAGGAAGGCACCCTCGCCAACCTGCTGGTTCACGACGCGCTGGAAGAAATGCGCCTGTCGACCAACGCCCGCGAGAAAGAAGGCATCAAGGAACGCGTCAGCTTCCGCCTCGAGCGCCTGGTTGCCGCCTGTGGCCGCAACATGAGCAGCGGCACCGGCGTCCTCGCCACCATTGGTTCCACCGCACCGTTCGTCGGTCTGTTCGGTACCGTGTGGGGCATCATGAACAGCTTCATCGGCATCGCCAAAACCCAGACCACCAACCTTGCCGTCGTAGCACCGGGTATCGCTGAAGCGCTGCTGGCTACCGCACTGGGTCTGGTTGCCGCGATTCCTGCCGTGGTCATCTACAACGTCTTTGCCCGCTCCATCGCCGGTTACAAGGCTCAGGTGTCCGATGCGTCGGCTCAGGTGCTGCTGCTGGTCAGCCGCGACCTCGACCACCAGCCTGAGCGCAACAGCTCGCAACCGCACATGGTGAAAGTGGGGTAATCGGCCATGGGCCTGCATTTGAAAGAAGGCGCAGACGACGATCTGGCCGAGAACCACGAAATCAACGTCACGCCGTTCATCGACGTGATGCTGGTGCTGTTGATCATCTTCATGGTGGCCGCTCCATTGGCCACCGTGGACATCAAGGTTGACCTGCCTGCTTCGACCGCCAAACCGGCGCCGCGGCCGGAGAAACCGGTGTTCCTCAGCGTGAAGGCTGACCAGCGCCTGTTCCTGGGCGAAGACGAAGTGAAAGCCGAAACCCTCGGCGCCGCACTCGACGCCAAGACCCAGGGCAAGAAAGACACGACGATCTTCTTCCAGGCCGACAAAGGCGTGGATTACGGCGACCTGATGAGCGTGATGGATAACCTGCGCGCCGCCGGTTACCTGAAGGTCGGTCTGGTCGGACTCGAGAGCGCAGTCAAGAAATGATCACGACGCGCCATAAGCTGACGCGTTACAGCGGTAGCCTGGCCGTGGTGCTGGGTGTTCACGCGCTGGCCATCGCGCTGGCGCTGAACTGGACCGCCCGCCCGCCCATCGAATTGCCGCCGCAGGCAATGATGGTCGAGCTGGCACCGGTTCCGGCCCCGCCACCGCCCGCACCGCCGAAAGTCGTCACGCCACCGCAGCCACCGGCTCCGGTTGAAGAACTGCCGATCCCGAAACTGGCCGAAGCGCCAAAAGCCGAGATCGCGGTGCAGAAACCGAAACCCAAGCCAAAACCCAAACCGCCGAAGCCGATCGAGAAGAAACTGCCCGATCCGCCGAAGGAGAAACCGTCGGAAGAGAAGCCGGCCGATACCCAGCCGACTCAGGCCCCGACGGAGAAATCCGCCCAGCCTGCACCGGGCCCGTCGCCTGCACAAATGGCCGCCAAGGCCAGCTGGCAAGGCACCCTGCTCGCGCACCTGGCCAAGTACAAGAAGTACCCGGCCAGCGCTCAGGCGCGGGGCAAGGAAGGCTTGAACCGGTTGCGCTTCGTGGTCGATGGCGAAGGCAATGTGCTGTCGTTCGAACTGGTGGGCCGTTCCGGCAACGCCGATCTGGACCGGGCCACCCTGGAAATGATCCGCCGCGCCCAACCGCTGCCCAAGCCACCGGCCGACATGCTGACCAATGGCGCGATCGAAATCGTTGCGCCGTTTGTGTACTCGCTGGAACGCCGCCGCTAAGAAACACCGCAAAACCTGTGGGAGCGAGCTTGCTCGCGAAGGGGCCTTGTCAGACAGGGCTGCTTCGACTGATACGCCGCTTTCGCGAGCAAGCTCGCTCCCACAGGGTTCAGCGCCAGCCGGAAGAATCCAGCCAAAAAGGCACCGAAAGGTGCCTTTTGCTTATCCATCCACGGCAAACCGGCATTGCCCGGTGTCGCATTCATCACTCAGTCTGATAACGTGCGTCTATCGATTGCAGCCGGTATGCTTGGCCCGCATCTTCATGGACGCTTGCTATGACCCTCACAGAATTACGCTACATCGTTACCCTCGCCCAAGAGCAGCATTTCGGCCACGCGGCCGAGCGTTGCCACGTCAGCCAGCCGACCCTGTCGGTGGGCGTGAAAAAGCTTGAAGACGAACTCGGTGTGCTGATTTTCGAGCGCAGCAAAAGCGCCGTGCGCCTGACCCCGGTCGGTGAAGGCATTGTCGCCCAGGCGCAGAAAGTGCTGGAGCAGGCCCAGGGCATCCGCGAGCTGGCCCAGGCCGGCAAGAATCAGCTGACCGCCCCGCTGAAAGTCGGCGCGATCTACACCGTCGGCCCATACCTGTTCCCGCATCTGATTCCGCAACTGCACCGGGTCGCCCCGCAGATGCCGTTGTACATCGAAGAAAACTTCACCCACGTGCTGCGCGACAAACTGCGCAACGGCGAGCTGGACGCGATCATCATCGCCCTGCCGTTCAACGAAGCCGACGTGCTGACCCTGCAACTCTACGACGAGCCGTTCTACGTCCTGATGCCGGCCCAGCACCCGTGGACCCAGAAAGAATCCATCGACGCAGCCCTGCTCAACGACAAGAGCCTGCTGCTGCTCGGCGAGGGTCACTGCTTCCGCGATCAGGTTCTGGAAGCCTGCCCGACCCTGACCAAGGGCAACGACGGCGCCAAGCACACCACGGTCGAATCCAGCTCGCTGGAAACCATCCGCCACATGGTCGCGTCCGGCCTGGGCATCTCGATCCTGCCGCTGTCGGCGGTGGACAGCCATCACTACGCCCCGGGCGTGATCGAAGTGCGTCCGTTGTCGGCACCGGTGCCGTTCCGCACCGTGGCCATCGCCTGGCGCGCCAGCTTCCCACGACCGAAAGCCATCGAGATCCTCGCCGACTCCATTCGCCTGTGCTCGGTCGCCAAACCCGCCGCGCCGGTCACGGCCGGTTAAGTCAGCGTCATGACGGAGCTGTCGCAGGTCTCGGTCACCGCACTCAAGGGTGTCGGTGAAGCCATGGCCGAGAAACTGGCCAAGGTCGGCCTGGAAAATCTCCAGGACGTGCTGTTCCACCTGCCGCTGCGTTATCAGGATCGCACCCGCGTGGTGCCGATCGGCGCGTTGCGGCCGGGGCAGGACGCCGTGGTCGAAGGCACCGTCAGCGGCGCCGACGTGGTGATGGGCCGTCGTCGCAGCCTGGTCGTACGTTTGCAAGACGGCACCGGCGGACTGAGCCTGCGCTTCTACCACTTCAGCAACGCGCAGAAAGAAGGCCTCAAGCGCGGCACGCGGATTCGCTGCTATGGCGAAGCACGGCCCGGCGCTTCGGGGCTGGAGATCTACCACCCGGAATACCGCGCCATCAACGGCGACGAACCGCCACCGGTGGATGAAACCCTGACCCCGGTCTACCCGCTGACCGAAGGCCTGACCCAGGCCCGTCTGCGCCAGTTGTGCATGCAGACGCTAACCCTGCTCAAGCCGGCCACCCTGCCCGACTGGCTGCCGACCGAACTGGCCCGCGACTATCAACTGGCGCCGCTGGCCGACGCGATCCGCTACCTGCACAACCCGCCCGCCGATGCCGACGTCGACGAACTCGCCCTCGGCCATCACTGGGCCCAGCATCGTCTGGCCTTCGAAGAACTGCTGACTCACCAACTGTCCCAGCAACGCCTGCGCGAAAGCATGCGTTCCCTTCGTGCGCCGGCGATGCCGAAAGCCACCAAGCTGCCGGCGAAATACCTGGCCAACCTCGGCTTCAACCCGACCGGTGCGCAACAGCGAGTCGGCAACGAAATCGCCTACGACCTCAGCCAGCACGAACCGATGCTGCGGCTGATTCAGGGCGACGTCGGCGCGGGTAAAACCGTGGTCGCCGCCCTCGCTGCGCTGCAAGCGCTGGAGGCGGGTTATCAGGTCGCACTGATGGCGCCGACCGAGATCCTCGCCGAACAGCATTTCATCACCTTCAAGCGCTGGCTCGAACCGCTGGGCATCGACGTGGCGTGGCTGGCCGGCAAGCTCAAGGGCAAGAACCGCGTCGCTGCGCTGGAGCAGATCGCCAGCGGCACGCCGATGGTGGTCGGCACCCACGCGCTGTTCCAGGACGAAGTGCAGTTCAAGAACCTCGCGCTGGTGATCATCGACGAACAACACCGCTTCGGCGTGCAACAGCGTCTGGCGCTGCGGCAGAAAGGCGTCGGCGGGCGCATGTGCCCGCACCAGCTGATCATGACCGCCACGCCGATTCCCCGGACGCTGGCGATGAGCGCCTACGCCGACCTCGACACCTCGATCCTCGATGAACTGCCGCCCGGCCGAACCCCGGTCAACACTGTGCTGGTCACCGACACCCGCCGCGTCGAAGTCATCGAACGGGTGCGCAGCGCCTGCGCCGAGGGCCGTCAGGCCTATTGGGTGTGCACGCTGATCGAAGAATCCGAAGAGCTGACCTGTCAGGCCGCCGAAACCACTTTTGAAGACCTGACCGCCGCCCTCGGCGAGTTGAAGGTCGGGCTGATCCATGGCCGCATGAAACCCGCCGAGAAAGCCGCCGTCATGGCCGAATTCAAGGCCGGCAACCTGCAATTGCTGGTCGCCACCACCGTGATCGAAGTCGGTGTCGACGTACCCAACGCCAGCCTGATGATCATCGAAAACCCCGAACGCCTCGGTCTGGCGCAACTGCACCAGTTGCGCGGCCGCGTCGGCCGGGGCAGCGCGGTCAGTCATTGCGTGCTGCTCTACCATCCGCCGTTGTCACAGATCGGCCGCCAGCGTCTGGGCATCATGCGCGAGACCAACGACGGTTTCGTCATCGCCGAAAAAGACCTCGAACTGCGCGGCCCCGGCGAAATGCTCGGCACCCGCCAGACCGGCCTGCTGCAATTCAAGGTCGCCGACCTGATGCGCGACGCCGATCTGCTGCCCGCCGTGCGCGATGCCGCCCAGGCCTTGCTCGAACGCTGGCCCACCCACGTCAGCCCGCTGCTCGACCGATGGCTGAGACACGGGCAGCAATACGGCCAAGTGTGAGCACCGTCGCAGTTTCTCAAAGCTCGTTCCAACCAAGCTGGTTATACTCCAGCAATTGTTTCAAAAACGGATACAGACCATGACCGAAGCTGCTCTCGCCCCCGAATCCCCGCACGCTCCGTCTGTTATTCGGCTGCTGCTCAACAAGCTGGGCGTCGCCTACGAAGAAGTGCTCGACCACCACGGCCTCAATGCCTCGCGCAAAGTGCAGGCCGTGTTGCTGGACGACGCGGTCGGTGCGCTGATGGTGCTGTTTCCACAGAGTCAGTTGCTGGATCTCAACCGCCTCGCCGAGCTGACGGGCCGTCGCCTGACCGCCGTGTCCACCGAGCGCCTGGAAAAGATGCTCGGCAAACACAGCCTGAGCCTGCTGCCGGGCCTGCCGGCGCTGACCAGCTCGCCGTGCCTCTACGAAGAAAGCCTGCTGCGCGAGCCGAAGCTGCTGATCAACTCCGGCGAGCCGGGCCTGCTGCTGGAAATCGCCAGCGAAGACTTCAAGACCATGCTGACCAAGGCCAGCGCCGCCAACTTCGGCGAAGCCCTGAGCAGCATCCGCCCGAACCTCGACCGCCCGGACGATGACCGCGAGGAAATCACCCAGGCCGTGCAGGCGTTCACCGCGCGGCGCATCCAGCAACGTCTGGAAGCGACCATCGAGATTCCGCCGCTGGCCGAAACCGCGCAAAAAATCATCAAGCTGCGCGTCGACCCGAACGCCACCATCGACGACATCACCGGCGTGGTCGAAACCGACCCGGCGCTGGCCGCGCAAGTGGTGAGCTGGGCGGCGTCGCCGTACTACGCTTCGCCGGGCAAGATCCGTTCGGTGGAAGACGCGATCGTCCGCGTGCTGGGTTTCGACCTGGTGATCAACCTGGCGCTGGGCTTGGCCCTCGGCAAGACCCTGAGCCTGCCAAAAGACCATCCGCAACACACCACGCCGTACTGGCAGCAGTCGATCTACACCGCCGCTGTCATCGAAGGCCTGACCCGCGCCATGCCGCGCGCCCAGCGCCCGGAAGCAGGGCTAACCTACCTCGCCGGCCTGCTGCACAACTTCGGCTACCTGCTGCTGGCCCACGTGTTCCCGCCGCACTTCTCGCTGATCTGCCGCCACCTGGAGGTCAATCCGCACCTGTGCCACAGCTATGTCGAGCAACACCTGCTGGGCATCAGCCGCGAACAGATCGGCTCTTGGCTGATGCGCTACTGGGACATGCCGGACGAACTGGCCACCGCCCTGCGCTTCCAGCACGACCCGAACTACGACGGTGCCTACGCCGAATACCCGAACCTCGTCTGCCTGGCCGTGCGCCTGCTGCGCAGTCGCGGGATTGGCTCCGGGCCGGATGAAGACATTCCGGATGCGCTGCTGGAACGCGTTGGCCTGACGCGCGACAAGGCCAATGATGTGGTCAGCAAAGTGCTTGAGGCAGAAGTGCTGTTGCGTGAACTGGCTTCGCAGTTCAGCCAGGCTTAAAGCACTCTTCGGAACGCCAACCAGGGCCTTTTTTGATTGCAGATATGGCCCTGGTTCCACCGATTTCGGTCACTTTGCCAGCAACGACAGCAAACTAGCGCCCTGCTATGATTTGACGGCAAACAGAGGAATTTCCGATGACCCAAACAGATGCTGTCAGCGTTGCAAGCGAAGTTCGCAAGCTAGCCAAAGACAACAAGGTTACGGCCAGACGTGACGGCATGAGTCGTATGGCCGTGGGGATTACTCGTTTGGCTGGCGATGTCGTCGAGCTGGATGGCATCGAACAGTTGCTCGTCAACCTCAAGAGAAAAGGCGTTCTGAGCAAATCCGAAATCCTTGCGCTCCAAGGGCGCTATCTTCAGGAAAGGCGCGCACAGAAACGTAGCGCATGACTTTCGATCCATTCGGCGACTTCGAGACGGCTGGATATCTTCAAAACTCGCTGCAACTGAAAGATCCCGTTGAAGTAAAAGAGTCAGAGCATCTTTCGTTCGAATTGAGTATCGAAGAGGCACTTGCCTATCTGGCCAAGAAAAAGCCCATCGATTACCAGACTGTACTCAATGTTCACGAAATCCTGTTCTCCGGCTTCTATCACTGGGCAGGAAAAGACCGGAACGAGCTTGTCCCCCATCTGGCGGTCTTCAAGGGCTCTTTCGACGACCCTCGCAGCACAGTCTTCGAGCGCCCGGACTCCATCAAAATGTCTGTCGACTATGCGCTCAAGCTCGCAGCAGACAAGAAACGCTTCAGAGACCATCCCGGTGGAGTGATGGGCCAGCTGGCTTTCGCACACCCCTTCCTGGACGGCAATGGACGCGCGATTCTATTGGTCTTCATGGAACTCTGTTATCGAGCCGGGTTCGCCATCGACTGGTCAAGGACAAGCAAAGACGACTACTTGCGGGCCCTCAGCGACGAGATCCGGGAGCCTCGCGAAAGGCATCTCGATAACTACCTCAACCCGTTCGTAGTCGACATATCCAGTCGTGACGAGTGGCCGGAGACCATCAGCGGCATCAGAGGCCTGGATGGTCTGGACAAGGAAGACATCACTTACGAGAAGCTGGACAACCCGAAAGTCCAGCAGATATACAAGACATACCGGGGCCAGCCACTGGATACCGAACCCCCTGAACCGGACAGCTGAAAACGCTGAACTGTGCCGGCAAGCTACCTGAAAGACCTATGCCTTCGGCTTGGCCTTCCACGGCTTCAAATACTTCATCAACCCCTGAAACCACATCACCAGCGCCGGGTTGCCCTTGAGCTGGATCGACTTATCCTGAATCCCCTGCATGAACGCCAACTGCTTGTTCTTCGCCTGCATCGTCGCAAACCCGAACGCCGCGTCTTTAAAGGCAATCGCAAACGCCGGCTCCGCCACCACCCCGGACTTGCTGGTAATGCGCTGGTCTTTCACCACGAAATGCCGCGCCACTTTCCCGTCCAGAGTCTGCAGCTGAAACACCAGATCCTTGTCACCCAACTGCTGCTGAAACGCAGGATTTGTCCGACTGGCCTTACCCATCAACAGACCCAGCATCCACAGAAGAAAACGAAATTTCATGCGCACAGCCTCAAAAGGAAAATGAACGGCCGGGGGAGTGTAAGGGATTCGGGCGGATTCGCCACTATCCAAGACTGATAGAAGACGATGCAGCGATTTTCCTGCCAGATGACTACCAAGTCACGATTTCCAGACCTCGAACCTGATCGTTCCCACGCTCTGCGTGGGAATGCATCCCGTGACGCTCCGCGTCACACCATCCCCCGTCCTACACCTGAAGAAACACATTCCTGTAGGAGCTGCCGAAGGCTGTGGTTTCTTGTTCCTCTACCCCGCAAATCCTTGGGAAATGTCCTTCAAACTACGGCGCTGTCCATGAACTAGGCGAGCTTGGGGTTCATCGATAACCTCTTTCCGTCACCGCAAAATCGGTGACTCGAACGTGCAGGTTCGGAATCGATGCACATCAGTTATAGCCATTCACCGAGTGTTTTCTTATGCTCGCGAATCGTTATGGCGGCTGTGTGTGGGAGATCTTCGGGTCTGCCGGGTTCATCGATTACCGGTCTTGCACACCTATACACAGCTGCCACCTCATTCGAAGTGCAAGCGAGAGGTTGTTAGCTCCATCAATCGGTAAATTCCAATGATCAAACCAACACCCAACCCTCCTGAAATCCCAGAAACCTCCCCCTACGAATCCCCCGATTCAAAGAAACTCCACGAAGCCGCCGAACGCGCCCTCGACCACCATTTCAAACCCACCGCCCCACGCCCCAAACGCCTGGGTGGCCTGTTCGCCCTCTGCCCCAACGCTGACGCCGAAGCCCTCATGGCCAACGCCTCCGAAGACCTCCTGTCCATCAGCGCCATCGCCGCCAACCTGGCCGACGACCTCGACGGCCCCCGCCGCTCGATGGCACTGGGCCTGAGCAGAATGGCGGACGGCGTGCGCTTGATGGTGGAAGGCACGCTCGATCACATTGAGTTTCGGGAGTATCAGACCAAGCCGTAGCTGAATCGCGGGCGGAAAAAAGGGGACGTTGAGTCCCCTTTTCTCATGATTTCGGGATCACCACTGGCAACCCGTCTCAGGTGAAAAATCTATCCCGAAATCTTCCTCGAATGAGTACTTCTTCCCAGACTTGTAGTTCGTGTAGACCATGCTGTAGACACGGGCACCCTGACTGACCATCTCATACTCACCTGTCAGAGCACCTTCGGAGACCTCCACCCAAGTCGTCGTGAATTCATAGGGTCGATCCTCTGCCAGGATTTCTTGCTCGGTGTTCCGATGCACAAGCGTAATAAATCGCTTGGACTGCCTATACCGGACACCCACCCCGCCCCATGTGGACACGGAGTCGTGATACGTCCTGAACTCAAAATTGATGTTCTTGCCTTCTAACGAACGAAAACAGCGAACCTCGGTTGTGAGTTCCCCATAGGCAGCTAATGGACAGAGCGATAGCGCAACCAAAGGCATCACAGACAAATACTTCAAACTGGTCGCTCCTTAAGCGGTAGGTGATAACCACAAAACTGCATGGCAACCGTTCAGATGATTACGAAGCGCTAGAGCGAAGAGTCCAAAACCTCTTCAAGCCCCCAGCACGCCCCTCGAACAAACCGATACTCGAAGACATAATCGGTATCCGGTTTCTGCAGGATGGCGACGGCGTGATCACGCTGCTCTTCCTTGACGGTCAACGTCAGGCCTTGTGCCTCTCGCTTCGCCAGATCCGGAATGATCGGGAACTTGAGCTGATCGCCGCTGAGGCTGCTTTTTTGCATTTCGGGCTCGGGATCACCGGCCACGGTCGTGACCATTTTCAGCGGCTGCTGGACGAATGCTTTCTGCACATCTATGCGTTCAGAGAAAGCTGAGAGGAACGTTGAGAAGTCGGATGAGGGACACGCAGCACTGGTCACGTCACCGTCGGTCTTTAACGCTTTCTGGCGGATCTCCTGTTGCAGTTTCGAATCGGCAATGATCTTTGCATCAAGGTCTGCCAGACGCTTTTTGATACTCGCTGCATCCTTGTAGGCACACACGACATCGACACCGTTTTCAAGGTCTCGACCGTCGCGACAGTCCTGCAATTCGGGGTCTGGCGGGTCACCTCGGAAAAACCGCAAAGACAACTGCTCACCCTGCCTGATGAGCGGCAATTCCAGCGTCCAATAGGTGTAGCCTTCAAAGTTACTGTATGACTCTTTTAGCTTCGTGAGCACGTACAGGGATTTCCCCGCTCGCTCAGGAAATTTGCGTTCAAAGAAAAACACCGACGCGATTTCATCACCCATGAGCGGCGCCACAAACGAGAGTTCCGGCTTCGTGGCACTCATCGTCGTGTAAAAAACCTCGCCACCGGGAACGTAGGCGCCTGTCGTCTGCCCCTTGAGCGTGTTCTTCAAGAACAACACGGTGATCTTCTGCTCGCCCACCGATGCCACCACCGGCGGATGCATTTGCTTGATGGTTTGCAGGTCATCAGCTGCTGCCGGTTGTGCTGTAAAACCGATGATCGATACGAGCATGCACACACAACTTGAGAACCGGGTCACTTCCATTACTTCCTTGTTGATCGACAAATTGATCAATCTTCAAAAACCAGCGCGAGTGGCCTCACGATGATTCAGGTGCACCGCATTTCAGCTCTTTGATCTGCTCGTTCTGAATCGGAATCACATAGGCGAGGCGCTTTTCGCCGGTAGGACGTAGATCTGTCAGGCTAAGCGTCACGTGCAAACCGTCGTCCGCAAATACGTGATCTTCAAACCCGGCATAGCTATAACCCGACCTGAACGACTTACCGTCAAAACTGCAAAAGCGCTTGGACGCCAACACCCTCCAATTACCCTCTGGCGCAAGGATTTGCACATCGAGGCACGGACTACCAAACGTGGTGACGTAACGAGCAACAACATCACCAAAGCGTTGAGAAGCAGAGTTGGAAACCTTGGCGACATCGACCACTTCACTCGGACCATCCGGTGCGACGGCGTCCAGATAAGCGGCTCGCTCCAGACTCATTCTGGCGATGCAGTTATTGGTCAGCGTGGTGTATGCCTTGGATCCGGTTTCAGTCTCTATGGCTTCTAGAGGGCATGTGGTGTCGCGCAACTTGATCCACGCGCGTTGCGAGTCTCTGGCCATGGCCATGTATGCCTTCGCTTGTTCTGGCTGACGCTTCCATTGAGACTCGAATCGAGTCATCAATAGTTTGTAGCTGGCATTGAGTTTTGCATCGGCACTCTTGCGGTCGGCTTCCACACATTCGTCGTATTGCCAGCTCACAGTGATGACTTTGCAAGTGTCCTCAGCGAGCGCGATTGAAGCGGACAGCAGGCCTAAGGACAACGCAATAAAGCGCACAAATATGTTCAATGTTTCATTCCCTGAATGACGGATCGCTCAACTACACGTTGAGGTATTTTCTGCGCCTTGCCGTTGGCGCTCATCGCGTCGCGGTACTGGCTGTAATAACGCTGCGCTTCGTCTTTGCGATCAAGGCGCCAGAGAGAATCGGCGATGTTCAACATCAGTACTGTGCGTTTTCCGACGGCCTCAACGCCGCGATAAAACTTCAACGCAAGTTCATCGTTACCGCCCTCGGCCAGGTAAAAACCCCAGTCGTTGAACGCTTGAACATTACGTGCCGGTGGATGGCACGCCATGTAGGAATCCGGACTTAGAAAGTTCAGGTTCGATTCGATCGATTGTGCGCGGGACTGCGCTGACTTGATGCCCACGACATACTTCAACAAGTTCTTTGGAGACTCGGTCTCCAGGGCGGGTGTGAACACTTCGCCGTCTTCGGAAACCCACTGATTGCCCAACCACTTGCCGAGACAAAAGCGAGGAGAACGCTCAGCCAGCACGCAACCTGTTTCCATTGAAATCACATCGCAATGCTGTTGCGAATGCAGCGTTTCTTTACCGTCCTCCTCCGTCAACATCCCGAAGACCACCGGGTCGAGCAATAGAGTTTTCTTGTCAGGACTGAGCCACTCCGGATGTGAATCGGCGCCAATATCGACGCCAAAGAGCGGAAAGGTTTTCCCATTGGCGGTGAACCACGCAGTCGCCGAATCCACACCAGGCATCGTCCATTCTGTAGCCCGAAATGACACCGTGTTCCCGTTGACGCCGACTATTGGCGGGTCCTCGGCAAAGGCGCTCATAGCTCCGAAAAGACAGCCGATCATCAATACCCACTTAAGGCTGCCCATAGTCGATCCTTTTCACCGAGGGGCTTTCCGACTGCAGCTGCCTCTTCGTCACGCCATAAACCTTGATCAGTTCTTCCCAGGAACCCTTCGAACCAAATGAGCGCTGGGCATTATCGAAGCTGTATTGCTCCAATCGCCCCGCCGTCGAGTAATAGCCGCGCCATTCAGGACAGGCACCGCAACCGCCGTAGCCACCTATCGAAACAAGACTGCCCTTGGTGCCTTTCACACAATCCATCGCCACGACAACATTACTCAGCATCTTCGCTTTCTTACCGTCAGACGTGAGCTGTGAAACCTTGTCGATATTGCGCCGCAACACTTTGCTGCCAATGTTGATCGTCTGATCGGAGCAGACCGGGATGAGGTGCGTTTCTTCGTCATCCACCGTCACCGATCGGCAGGTCGAAACCATCACCACTTCAACACCGCCACATTGCATGACATCGCGTTGGGTGTAGGCGTCCTTGGGAGCGGCGAAAGCTGGAAGCGAGAGCAGCAGCGAAAGGCTGCCCGCGAGTAGTCGGTTCATCCACTCATTCCTCATCAATTGACGGCGATTCCACGTCGGTCATGCCAAGCAGCCGGAACTCGTTGTTCACAAATTCGTAGTACCGATCCCGGTTACGGTTTTCCAGGCGGTTTCCCTGGGCGTCTTCTTCGCCATCGAGCGTGACGCCTGAAATGATGATCAAGCGACTATCGGGCAAATACGTCGTGTCGAAAGTGCTGCCGTCATAGGCATTCGGAAGACCGCCAACTACATCACCGGTCTGGGCGTCCAGCACTTCGCCGCAAATGGCGCCGCCGCCACAGCCGAACCTGTACAGGATGTAATGGCCGGCGAAGTTGACCTTGCCTTGCAGGATCTTCGCCCGGGTGCTGTCCATGACCGGGTTGCTTTGTTCCTGCTGCACCGGTTCATGGTTGGGGCCGCTGAAAACGGGGGTGACGGCGTAATCCTTGAAGTCGGGACCGGCGGCGAATGCCATGGAATTGGCAGCTGACAGCAAGCTGCCGAGAACAATCGAAAATCCTTTCAAGTACTAACTCCATAACTGCAGTGAAAACCGTTGGCTTACTCGGACTGACCTTCATAACGCTGTGTCTGCGGGTTGAATTGCCATAGATGACGCCGAGTCAATGCGTCTTTTCCCATGTAACTGATCTGGTCGCGCTTATCCCTGACGTAGGAATAGATTGCGATGTCTTTGAAGTCTCCGCCGTTCTTGGGCGGACCATCCAAGACCTTCACTCTGGCGAAATAATCTCCACCGACATGCTTCAAGTAACCATGGCACTGGATCAGGAAGGCGAAGGTTGAGTCACCCGCTGATCCGCGACTTGAGTAGGAGGTGAAAATGAAGTCTTCCTGACCGTCGTCATTGAGATCACCGCGGTACACAACCTTGCCGTACTCCACAGAAAATTGGTCCTTGTGGAGGCCGGAAAGTATGTCGTCAGGCTTGTTATCTCGACTCTCTGACCACTGAGAGAGAAAGTGCTTGGTATCAGACTCGGAATTGCACACATCCATCGCCATGCTCGCCATCGGCAACCAGGCCATACACATCAACGACAGTCGTTTCACTTCACATCCTTCGAATTCATCAATTCCAATTCACCATCCCGATACAACACTTCGCACCCGATCCACGCCAGATCCACCTGCGGCATCACCGCCGAAGGCTTGCGCAGTTCCCGCAACAACGTCGAACCATGCGACAACCGCCCACCCATCCGCGCAATCACTGCCCGCGCTGCCTGATAGTGCGCGTGACGCCCGGGATCGAGGGTGTCTTCCAGCAAGATGTCTTCGCCAAGAATGCCGCGCACCTGCCCCGGGTAAATCATGAACCCGGTGGCCTGTTCGGCACCTTCGCGGCCGTCCTGCCAGAAGCTGCCGTCGCGCGTGCGGATGTCCGGGTGCGGTGCAAACCAGTGTTCGCGATCCACCAAAGGCATGGCGTGATGCAGGCGGAAGAAGATGCGCATAAGGTTGTCGCGATACCACTCGCGCACTTGCAGGTAGTAACCACGCAGGCCCGGCAGGCCGGTTGAATGCGCGAGGCGAATCAGCCCTGACCATTGCGGGAAGGCCTGTAAGGGCAGCGCGTTCGACGCGGGTCGAGGTGTGGCCGGATCGGTCTCCCACGGCAGCCGATGAGGGCTGTTTTCCAGGTTGTCGTAAGCGGTGGGTGGTCGGCCCAGCCAGTCCCCGCCGCTGCTGGCCAGCGCCGTGGCGATGCACAGATTGCCCTGCACCACGAACACATAAAACCGCGTGAACCAGTCGGCCAGTTGCTGACCGTCAGCACCTTGGGCGACGAGGTCGGTCAGCTCCCGGTCGAAGCGCTGCAAGCCATGTTCAAGGCTCAGCAAATGTCCGCGTGCGATACGCTGCATGCGCAGGAACAACGGCAGCGAACGCAACATCCGCAGTGGTCGCCACGGCAGATGCGGGGTCGCACCGCCGACTTCACCGGCATAGTTGCTGGCGCTGATGCCCCAGTCGGCCAACCGTGCGAGAAACAGGTCGTTGTTGATGTAGGACGCGCCGCCAAATACAGCCGTGAACGGTTCGTTGTCCTGCAACACCCGCGCATCCCAACGGGCCATGATCGCCGGAATGCTCGCAGCGGCCCGGCGCTGGGCGTACTCCACCAGCACACTGGGTTGCGGCGGCAGGATCTCGGCGATGTTGGCGGCCGTCAGGTGTCGGCGCCAGCCGTAATCGCTGATCGGCCGGTATTGCAGCAGCCACAGTTGCGTACCGTCCCAGGCCCATTCGACATCGCCGGGCACGTAGTGGAACACCCGCAAGATGTCCTGGAGAAAGCGCCACAGCACGTCTTCGGTCAAACCGTGGGCGGCCGTGAACGTGCCGCTGCGCCAGGCATCGCCGAGCCGCGAAAGCGTCGCTCGGTCCGGGCTGATCTGGCCGTCGGCAAGGGACTCAAGATGACCTTCAACCCATTCGAGTTCCACCGACAGATGACGCACAAACGCGATGCCCGACACCTGCGGCGTGATGAAGCGCTGCACCACCACTTCCTCGACACCTTCGGCAGTCAGCGCGGCAATGCGCGCCGGCACGTTGGCGGCCGGCTCGTGCAGATAGGTCGTGCTCAAACCCGCATTCGCCGAGTCGGCCTGATCTTCGCCGTAACTGGAGGAACGCACCGCCCAGGTCGCCTGTGGTTGGCTGGCGAGGAAGGTCGGTAGTCGCGGGTCGTTGCAATCGTTGAGTGTCAGCGCCGCCGGCACCGCTTGCCGGGCCAGTTCCGCCAGACGCAAACGCCCGCCCTTGGTGTGCGCGACGAAGCCGCGCTCGCCCGACTCCAGCCACTGCGCAAACTGCGCGGGCGCGTCGATCCACGGGTAATGGCCCCAACCGGGTTTCAGGCTGATGGTCAGATCTGCGCGCGCAAGAATCGCCGACCATGCCGCCGCTTGCTCGATGCCGAGCACCTTGTCCTGATCGCCCCAGACCAGCTCGACCGGGTCGGTGATCCACTCCAGCAATGGCAGCGCGGTGTCGGCACGGATCAGATCCCAGTGCGGCACAAACGCACGGCAACGCGCATAACCGGCGCCCATGCGCTGATACTGCGCGGGCGTCCAGGTCTGGTTGGAGAACTTGCGCGCAAACAGCGTGGGTTTGTTCGACAGTAGCCAATGAATGGACCTGCGGATTGGCAGCGGTGACATCAGCGCCGGCAATCGGCGCTGCCACAAAAAGGCGCCCACCGGCGCCAGCAAAACACTGCGAGAAAAGTGCCCGGGCCGACGTTGCAGCGCATGCAGCACCAGCAACGCGTTGACCCCGACGGCCATGATCGCGCTGCCCTTTTGCGTCATCGCCAACAAGGTCTGCGCATAAGCCGCCAGATCCTCGCAGGGCGGCTGCGGGTTGGCGCCGAAGCCCGGCAGCTCCAGCGGCACCACGTCGTAACGCTGAAAATGCGGCAGCGCGTCATCCCACCAATTGGCGGCGCTGCCGTTGCCGGCCAACAGGTACATCAGGGGCTTGCTCATGGGCGATCCTCAGGCCAGATCGCGCAGCGCGGCGTCGAGGGTCGGATAGCGGAACGTGTAGCCCGCCTCGCTCAAACGCTGCGGCGCTACACGCTGACCGTCGAAGAACAACTGAGCCATCTCCCCGGCCAACGCACGCACCGGCGCGGCTGGAATGTGGAACCACACAGGGCGCTTGAGGACCTTGCCAACGTTCTCGGCGAACGCTGCCTGACTGACCGTTTCCGGCGCGACCATGTTGTAGGTGCCGCGCAAATTTTCATCGTGGAATGATCGAGCGATTACCTGAATCACATCGTCGCGGTGCACCCAGCTCATGATCTGCTGACCGTCGCCCATGCGACCGCCGAAACCCAGACGGAACGGGATCAGCAATGGCAACAACGCACCGCCCGGCCCGAACACCACGCCGAGGCGCAGCACCACCTGGCGCACGCCAAACTGCGTCGCGGGTTGCGCCGAAGCCTCCCAACGTGCACAGAGCTCGGCCATGAAACCGTCACCCTTGCTGGCCTGTTCATCGAGGCATTCGCTGGCATCGCGCACGCCGTAGAAACCTATGGCCGAGGCCTGAATCCACAGCGCCGGCTTGTGGCTTGTGTGCTTCAGCCAAGTCATCAAGGCTTCAGTGGTATCGACTCGACTGGCGAGCAGTTGCGCTTGACGCTCGGGGCTCCAGCGCGGGCCGGCGACCGGTGCGCCGGCGAGGTTGATCACCACGTCGAAGGGTTCGTCGCGGCCAAGTTCGCTCAACGACCGCACACAGCGGACGCGACCGTCGAACAGGTTTGCCGCTTTCAACGGATCCCGCGCCAACACGCTGACCGTATGACCGGCGTCGAGTAATTGATTGACTACGGCTTCACCGATAAACCCGGTGCCCCCGGTGATCAGCACACGTTTGTAGGCGCCGCCGGCAAAGGGGTTGGACTTGCTCACGGTTCTTTTTGGTGGGGATTTCCGACGATCATGGCGCAGCAACCAGATCAGCGGCGGCAACAGCACCAGCAGCGCGAAACCGTCGAGCCACAGATGCGACCAGACCTGTTTTTGCGCTGAAAGCCACATGTCCTGCGGCGCCCATAACAGCACGCCAGCCAACAACCACCCCCAAATTGCGGGAGCTTTAAGACGGTTGCCGAGGTGCACCAACGCGAGCATGTACAGCGAATAACTTTGCAGCGTCGCGCCGAACAGTGCGAGCCACCACACCTGCTGCTCGTGACCGGCGGCAGGAACCGCATCGGCGCCCCAGAATGCGAGTTCGAGGGTATGAAGATAGCCGTCGAGTAATCCGGAATGACCGGCCCAGGTCAACGTGAGGCCGGCGAGCACATGCACGATCGCGGCGGCATACAGCCAAAGCACCATCGCGGGGCGAAGAGAGAAAGAGGGGGCTGGCATTCCGGGTCCTGAGCGCGTTCCTTGAGGGCGGGGAGTTTAAAGGAGACAGGAAGAATACAGCCCGTCTCCTTCCAACTTACTTCAATGCTTTGATGGTTGGATCTTGATAGCTTGAGTCAATTTCAATACCCGCCTTTTCCGCCTTGTCTTCTCGGGACTTCCGAATAGCAGCATATTCTTTCATCTTGGCTGGCAGCAGCTCTTTCCAACGCTTTTTATCTTCAGCCTCGGTGAAAGCAGCACTCCAGTATTCACGCTCGGTGGTGAAGCTCAAACTTACCAAATACGTTCCGCGCTCATCAGGAGCATCATCAGAGTCTCGCCGCCATGCTTGCAACGTAAGATGATTGCCATCCTTATAAAAATGCCAATTGTAGAATTTACCGACTTTCAACCATCGCTCATGATCCAGATTATAGTTCGGATCCAGCCACGGATGACTTAATACGCTATCACCCATGACTTCATCAGCTGAATTAATCTTGCCAATTTGACTACCGGAAATTCTAGGATCAGAAGGTGCGTAATAGTGTACCCAGCCCGCCTTCTTTATATCTTTTATGAGATCGTATAGAAACGCTCGATACTCATCATGCTTGCTTCCATCCAGGAGACTCCGAACTGATAAGTCGAGGTTCTCCACAGTAGTGCCTACCTCACCATCTACTGCAGTACTGACACTCGCAACCTGGTCTAGACGCAGAGATTTATTCACCTCGACTGATGGAAGGTCTTCATCACCGAATGACTTTTTAACTTTATACCAGCACATATCCACATCAGAAATGCACTCTTTTGAAAAAGACACAGGAGAACTAGAAAGTAGATTGCTTATCTCCTCACCAATCTCAACACTGATTAACTGGGTTTTGTTTGCCATGGAAACAGTCCCTACTTTGTCTGAGTCACCGCATGCAGCGAGCAATAAAAAAAACAACAACCCGTAAAATTTCATTTTCGGCTTTTCCAGGTAGAAATCGTCTCTATTTGCTGCTCCATATAATCTTTCTTTTGTCCCATCATTTTATGGTATTGCTTTGCAATTTCCAGAATAAACTCCATTCGATCAGACTCGTTAAACAAGTCCCCTTTAGTCATCTGAACCCGCAACTCCTTATTATTTACATCGCAGGCAGAACTGAAAGAAGCAACCCGCAACGGTACAAACGGTGCACCCTCAGCGGCAGCTTGTGTCTGCAGAACTTTCTGAAACAAAAAGCCGTTATAGATAAGCGGTTGAAGAATTCTTCTTTGTTCATGATCAGCAATTGCCAATAGTGATTGCTGTTGAATATTTCGTTTCGCAACCGGATCAGATGTCGTCTCGGATTTTTTTATAAGGTTGAAGCCTGCAGTGATGTCAGGAGTCAGTCCCAGATTTTTCAGAACAGGTAGTGCTTTATCCGCCCAAGGCAACTCATCGATATTCATCTGAACTTGCGCATCGCAGCTCTTCGCGTTTCGCTTCGGGGCACAGTCATTAAATTGCTCCGGATATTTTTTATAGAACCAATGCCAGACAAAAATATCCTGAAACAGCCAAAAGTTGCCCATGCCGAGGCCATTTTTGCCTATTTTGTAGGGGATCTGAAATGGCAACGGCACTATGCCTGTCAGGTACGGTTCCGAAGGAATGTAATCGAGACCACACATGACTTGCTTGCTCGCGAAAGCTGCCAATCCCATCCAGTAAAAGCGTCCCTTCAAGTCAGGTTTGCCGTCCTCACCACGCTCTAGGTAAAACTCAGCATAGGCTGCTGCAATGCGCGCGGCTCGTGCGCTGAAGTCACCCACCAATACCATTTTGCTCGACGAAGAAAACCAGCTCTTTTCTGAGACACTCAGTCGGCTGATAGCCTCTTGCTGCCCCATCGTCCACAGCTTGTCGCATTTCAACGTGATGTCTTGAACGGAGCAGCTTTGGTTATTGGTTTTGAATGTAGCAACGGGTGCGCTCATTTATTTCTACTCGCTTCGTAATCGTCGGAGCCTTCCGGCACGATGAGTTCGTCCCACATCAGATGGACCTCAGCGGTTTCCTCGCTGTCAGTCACCACACGCGGATGCAGACCATCTGTGTTGCTTTTGGAGATTTTAGGAGCGACCGACGAAGGGACAATAATCGCTGCCTTCACAGACTTTATGGGTTGACCGAGCCCGGTCACAAAACGGATTTGTTCGTCATACTTCGGACTATTGGCAGTACCGGACTTCAGTGTGTTCCCCGCCCTAGCCTGATCCGCAATCAGCGGAATGACCGGTGCCAGAATGCCAATTCCCGTACCGCTTCCCGCCGAGCCTCCGGCATTGATCTTCACCACCGGCCCAACCACCGTCACACCACCGCCATCGAGCTTGATAAAGCTCCCACCGCCCAGAATCGTCAGTTCGGTGCCGGCCTCAATCACCATCTTGTCGCCAGACTTCAGGTGGATCTCTTTCCCCACACTGGTCAACTGGGCGGTACCGAGTTTGATGTGCTGGCTTTCTCCTACCGTCAGGTGATCGTCGGCTTTCGCTTCGATCTTGCGGTCGCTAATGGTGGTGCGATGTTCTTCAGCCTTCAGCTCGGTGTAGCTGTTCTTCACCACGGTGTCGTGACGTTCATTCCCGACCCGAATCTTCTGGTCGTGCTCAACGTTTTCATCCCAGTCGCGCTGGGCGTGGATGAAGATTTGTTCGGCGCCTTTTTTGTCTTCGATGCGCAGTTCGTTGTAGCCACCGCCGCCCGGGGAGCTGAGGGTTTTGAAGACGCTGCGGGTTTTGTTCGCCGGCAGGGCGTAGGGCACCGGGTTTTCCTTGTGGTACAGGCAGCCGGTGACGAGGGGCTGGTCGGGGTCGCCTTCGAGGAAGGTGACGAGGACTTCCATGCCGATGCGCGGGATGGAGATGGCGCCGTAGCGGTCGCCGGCCCAGGAGCTGGAGACGCGCAGCCAGCAGCTGGTTTTGTCGTCGGCCAGGCCTTCGCGGTCCCAGTGGAATTGCACCTTGATGCGGCCGTACTGGTCGCAGTGGATTTCTTCGCCTTTGGGGCCGGTGACCATGGCGGACTGGCTGCCGAGGACGCGGGGTTTCGGGTGTTCGAGGGCGGGGCGGTAGAACACGTCCCACGGGGTGGCGAGGAAGGTGTTGCGGTAGCCCTGGTGGAAGTCGTCCTTGTTGTCGGTGGTGTCGCTGGTCACCGATTCTTCGAGGACTTGCGGCTGTTTGCCTTCGTGGAAGATTTCGGTGAGCAGCCACAAGTCGTTCCACTCGCTGCGCGGGTGGTCGGACATTTCCATGAAGTGGCCGCTGACCAGTTTCGTCTGGTCGCCGCGACCTTCGGCCTGACGGTAGTCGGCGCGATGGCGTTCGAGGGCGCGCTGGCTGAGGAATTTGCCGCGGGCGCGGTCGATGAAGCGGCCGGGGTAGTCGTAGTCTTCCAGATCCGGTTCGGCGTCTTTGCTATCAAGAGCGCCGTCCGGTTTGTACGCCGCTTCCATTTGCAGGCGTGGCTTTTCGAAATCGTAGTCACGGCGGGTGGTGCGGCTGGTGCGGGTTTCCAGACGCAGCTTGAAGCCTTTGATCACCGGTTCTTCGGCGACCATGCCGCTGCCCTGTACGTACGCGGTCGGTTGGCCGAGGTTCGGGAACACGGTCTGGTCGTCACCGAACACCAGCAGATGGCCTTTCTGGCTGTGCTGGAAGTGGTAGTGAATGCCTTCCTCTTCGCACAGACGCTGGACGAAGTGCAGATCGGTTTCGTCGTACTGCACGCAGTAGTCGCGATCCGGGCACGGCTGGCTCAGCTGGAAACTGTAGGCGTTGCCCTTGATGCCGTGCTCGTCGAGGATCAGCGCGATGATTTTCGGCGCCGACATCTGCTGGTATATGCGCTGGTTGGTGCGGTGATGCAGGTATTGCAGCTGCGGCACCAAGGAGACTTTGTAGCGAGTCAGGCGCTTGCCGGCATCGCCCTGGGCAACGCGGTAGATCTGGCCGTGGATGCCCGAGCCTTGTGGATCGAGGGCGAGGAAGGCCTGTTTGTGCAGAAGTTTTTCCAGGTCCAGGTCCGGGTTTTCGCTGACCAGTTCCAGGTCGAAGCGAAACGGCTGGCTGATGCCTTCGGTGCCGGTGAACGACAGCACTTGCAGGTCGCCTACGTAATCTTCAACGGTCAGGCTGAAGTGCGTTTCGTTAGCTGGATTGAACATAGTGTGCTCCCTGTTCGAATGTCATCCGTTACGCCCGCAGTCGCAAACGCTGCAACCAGGACGAAGTGGCGCCCAAGGCGTCACGCAATTGGTCGGCAGTAATGGTGCGCTCTGCCGCGTCAAAGGCCAGCGCGGTGCGCAGCGCTGGCCAGCAGTGTGTTGGCAGATTTGCCGGGGCTTGCAGTTCGCGATCCAGGTGTTCGTCACGGGCCTGAGTCGACGGCAAGCGGCGGAACGGGTGTTTGCCGCCCGCCAGTTCATAGATCACGCAGGCCACGCCGTACACGTCCGCGCTGGCCGACAGCGGTTGTCCCTCAAGCAGTTCGGGGGCGGCGTAGCCCGGGGTCCAGGCGTTGAAGCGCTCGCGACTCAGGTGCGGCAGGCCAGGCAGGACGCCCTCCTCGGCTTGCCCGAGACCGAAGTCGAACAGGCGCACGCCGTCTTCGCAGAGCATGACGTTGCTCGGTTTCATGTCACCGTGCAGCACGCCGCGACGGTGGGCGTAGGCCAGCGCGTCGAGCAACGGCAGCGCGATGTCGCGCAGTTCTTTCCACGGCAGGCCCAGCGGCCGCTCGCAGAGCAGTTTGTCCAGGGTCAGGCCACGCATGAGTTCCATGGTGATGAAGGCCCGCTGGCAATCGGTGTCGACTTCGAACGTGTGCGGTCGCAGCACGTTGTCGTGACGCAGGCGTCGGGTCAGGGCGAACTCGCTGTAGAGCAAGGCACTGGCGTCCGGCGACTCGGCAAATTCTTCGCTGAGGATTTTCAGCGCAATGTAAGGATCGGGATCGCCGAACTGTTCGTGCAGCAGATCCCGTGCCCGGTAAACCGCACCCATGCCACCGGCCCCGAGCAGACGCTCGAGGTGGTAGCGGCCTGCCAGAACATCCGGCAGTTCGCCGACGCTGGCCCGTGTAGGCGCCAGCGCGGGTTCGGCGTTGTGCTGCTTTGCAAAAGCGAAATAGGTCAGGTTGTTGGCCTGCTCTTCGCTCATCAGCAAGTCGTCGACTGAGGATTCGATTTCAGTCATTGGCGGATCACCACGGCAGTCAGATTGTCGCGAGCGGCGCCCCGCAGGGCGCCGTCGAACAGACGTTCCAGCGCCACATGCGGCGCCGCCAGGCTGAGGGCGTTGCCGAGGGCATCGCTGCTCAGGCCTTGATACAAACCATCGCTGCACAGCAGGAACACATCGCCCGGATAGACTTCGAGTTCCAGCACATCCAGGGTCAGTTGTTCCGCCGCACCCACCGCCCGGGTCAAGGCCTGGGCTGCCGGGTGCGCCGCAGCCTGTTCGACGCTCATCTGTTGCTCGTCGATCAGTTGCTGCTGCAGCGAATGATCCTTCGACAGCTGATACAACCGCTGCCCGCGCCACAGGTAGCAACGGCTGTCGCCGGCCCAGATGCAGGCCGCGCGATTGCCGTCCACCAGCAGCGCCACGACGGTGCTGCCCATGATGCTGTCGTGACGCCCGGCGGTGACGGTCAACTCTTGCCCCAGGCGCCGGTTCAGCCAGTGCAGGCACTGGCGGATGGCTTTGAGGCGTTTGTCGAAGTCTTCGTGCTGCGGCAGTTCAGCCAGGCTGGCGACGATCAACTGGCTGGCGATGTCGCCACCCTGATGACCGCCCATGCCGTCCGCGACCACCCACAGCCCATGCTGCGGGGTGTCGAGGAAGGCATCTTCGTTGCGCGACCGCACCTTGCCCGGGTCGGTTCGCGCCGCGCTGCGCCAGGGACTGGCCACCAGCATCAGAGCTGCACCGGCATACGGAAGGTGCGCATCACGCCCATGTCGAACGGGTTCGGCGTGCGCTGGCTGGTCAGCAGGTAGTTGGCGCGCAGGCCACCCACATCGGCTTTCAGCACCAGCACGTCGCGACCGGTCAGGTACTCGGTCTGCATCAGGTCGAACAGACGGAACAGCGACCACGGGCCGGAGTTCTTCTCGATGCCGATCGGGCGCCCGGCCATCTTGTCCATGACCAGACTGGTGCGGCCGTCTTCAGCATCGGTCGGCCACTTGAAGGTCATTGGCAGGATCGGACCGTGGCGGTATTCCATGGTCTTGTCGCCGAACTTGAACTCGGAACGGCTGACCGCCGGATCGAGGGTGTACGGCTCCAGCTTGAACTGCACGGTCGGTTCGGCCGGGTTGATCGAGAAGAAGCTCTGACGAATGTTCAGTGCCGCCGCCATCTGGTCTAGGAAGACCTTGGACACCGGCAGGCTGCGACCGTCGATGCTGCGCATCCGGTAGTTGCCCGGATCACCGCTGACGAACGGACGCATGTAGTTGTCGAAGAAGCGGTCGATGGTGCCTTGAGCCCGGAAGAACTCGCGGAAATCACTGATCGCCACGTCGCTGGTGCTCGACGCACTGAACGGGTAACGCTTGCTGATGGTTTTGCCATACACGCTGTACAGCTCGTTCTGATAACGGCCGTTCAGGTATTGGTAGGCATCGTTGAGCACCAGGCGCCACGAGTCTTCGGCCAGCACGTTGAACCACACGCTCAGCGGACGCGGCAGACGACCCGACGCATTGCGCAGGTTGGTCAGCGCATCACGCTGACCGCTCATGCGGGTCTTGGCCAGTTCGAACGCGGCCTGCTCCGGCGTGCTGGAACGGGCAAGGCCCGCCAGTTGCAGTTGCAGGTCGTTGAGCGCGGTGAATGCCGGGGTCAGGTCAGCAGCCGGGCCGTTGTTGTCGTCGAGCAGCTTGTGCAGCGGCTCGAAGCGACGTTGCAGGGACTTCTTGGCGGTGTCCGGCAGGTTCTTCGCCACGTTCATGGTCGAAGCCTTGTCCGCAACAGCGGAAGCGAGTTTGCCGACCTTGCCCAGTTTGCCCTTCTGCCCCGCCAACGCATCGGCGGCGTCACCGGCTTCATCCACCGGCTCAGGAGCAGCAGGGAAGCGGGTGTTCTCGCGCACTTCGGTCAGCAGCGCCAGCACCGGCGAGTTGGCCGAAGTCAGGCCCGCCAGTTGTTCGGCGCCTTCACCGGCATCACTGATAGGCGGCAGCGCCACCTGGCCAACGGCCTCGCTCCAGTAGTTGGCGTAGTCGCGGAAGTACAGTTGCTCCAGCTCGACCATCAGGCGACGCAGATCCATGTCGCTGATGCCCGCCCCTTCGCCCAGTACCCAGTTGTCACGCAGGATGTCGGTGACCAGCGCCGAACCCTGTACCGAGAAATACTGCTGATAACCGGTCTGGGTGTAGAAGCCCGGAATCACGTATTCGGTGCCGATGAACAGCGAGCCCTGCGGCCCGAGGTGCTGGCTGAAACGGTAATCCGGCAGGTTGCGAGCCTGCTCGCGGAGCATGCGGTAAACCACGGTCGCCAGCGATTCGCTGCGCAGCACCTGACGCGCCTGGGTCACCAGTTGCTCGTTGAGCGGATAGATAAACGGCTGCTGCAGCAGACGCTCAAGGTGCGTGTTCAGACCGTTCTGCACCGCAGTGTTTCCGGTGTAGCGCTGCGACCAGTCAGCCGCGATCCAGTCCTTGAGCCACGCCGCGTCACGACGATCCTTCATGTTCAGCATCAGGTACGCGCGCAGGCTGTTGATCAGCTTTTCGCGGTCCTTCATGTTGGCGCGGATCTGGCTTTCGAGCAGGGTGGCAACGCGTGGCAGCAGTTGCTTTTCAAGCTCGCGCTCGTAAGCTTCCTTGACCACTGGACTGACGTCCTGGCCTTGATACAGACCGACACGCTCGTGGTAAGACACGTCACTCTTGTTCGGGAACACCCGGGTGGCGGCGTAGCTGGTGTCGAGGGTTTTCAGCGCGCCCATCGCGTCATCGCGTGGCGACAGCGCCGTGCGTTGCTGGGTCCAGTTCTGCGCCAGGTTGCGCAGGTTTTCCAGACGCTCGTAGTTGGCCGAGAAACCGCCGGCCCAGAGCATGCCAAACAGCACCAGCGCGCCCAGTGCACCGACGTACAACGCACGCTGGCCCCAATGGATGCGGCTGCGCTCGCGCTTATCCAGACCGGCCAGATCGGCCTCCGGGAAAATCACCCGGCTGAGCAGGTGATGGATGAAACGCGAACGACCGCTGCGCAGCGTCGGCAACACGCCGGCGCTCATGCCCAGACTCGCGCCGATACCGGCGGTGGTCGAATCCATTTCGTGGGTCAGGTGCGGTGCGCTGGTCAGGTAGAACCCACGCAGTTGCGTCGCACGCTGGTAGCGGTTGCCGGTGAACGCCATGTCGACGAACAGGCACAGGCGCTCGCCGATCTGGCCCATCTGGTGCGGGAAGTCGAGGATGCGGCCACGGCGCTGGGTGTCGCGCTCGGAGTGCATGCGCATGATCACCTGGCTGTTGAGACGACGCAGCAGCTCTTCGAACTCGCCGCGCAGCACAGCCACGTCGGTGCCGACCTGATCCTTGCGGAAACTGGTACCCAGCACCTGATCGCTTTCTTCGCGGGTCAATTGGTCGAAGAACTCGTCGAAGCCCAGCAGCTTGTCAGCCTTGCTCAGCACCAGATACACCGGCACATCGACGTGCAGCTTCTGATAGACGTCTTGCAGACGCGCACGCACCTGGCGAGCCAGGGTGTCGATGTCCTGCTCGCTGCCACTGGTCAGGGTTTCCACCGGAATGGTCACCAGCACGCCGTTCAGCGGTCGGCCGCGACGACGCTTGCGCAGCAGTTCCAGCAAGGTGGTCCAGGCGCTGCCGTCGACTTCCGAATCCGGCTGTGTCAGGTAGCGTCCGGCGGTGTCGATCAGTACACCGTGATCGGCGAAGTACCAATCGCAATGACGGGTGCCGTGGGTGTCGCGGGTCAGCTTGCGGTCGATCTTGTTGATCGGGAATTCCAGCCCGGAGAAGTCCAGCAGGCTGGTCTTGCCGCTGGCCTGCGGGCCGATCAGCAAGTACCACGGCAGGTCACTGCGCCAGCGCTCGCTGCGGCCGCGATACAGGCTCGAAGTCTTGAGGGTTTTCAGGGCGTCCTTGAAACGCTCCTTCAACTCTTTCTGCTCTTCTTCGATCAGATCGTCACGACGGATACGGTCCTGGCCGTCTTCGGTTTCTTCGACGGCTTTCTTGCGGATACCGGCGCGCCAGCTGACGAAGACCATGGTCAGGCCCCAGATCAGGAACAGCACGCTGATGGTCAGCAACCGGGAGGTCGAGCCTTCCCAGAACTTGTAGTCATCCACCGCCAACAGCGGGCCGACGAACCACACCAGCAGCGCCACAAACAGCACCAGCAGCAGGGTCCAGACCCAGGTCTGGCGCAGGAAGGCGCCGACTTTCTTGAAAAACTTTTTCATCACACGTCCCTGTTTACGGCTGCGACTGCGGCTGGACCGCGGCCGGATCAAGCGGCTGATAAGGTTGCAGAACGGTGTCGCGCTGCTCGCCCAAGACCCAGGCGAAGCCCGAATACATCATCACCAGGCAGACGAAAGTGAACAGCACCACCATCCACGCCGGCACGATGCGCACCAGGTTGCGGCGCTGATCGTTGAGGCCTTCCCACTGCGGCGACAACTCACGCGGCACGTCGCCACGCAACTGACGGATCTGCCGGTACAGGGCGTCGCGGATGCCTTCGAGTTCCAGCATGCCGCGCGCCTGCACGCGGTACTTGCCCTCGAAACCGAGGGACAGGCACAGGTACATCAGCTCCAGCATCGGCAGGTGCTTGACCGGGTTTTTCGACAGCCGATCGAGCAGCTGGAAGAACTTCTCGCCACCGAAGGTTTCGTTGTGGAAGCTGCTGAGCAGGCTCATCTGCGACCACTCGCTTTCGTTGCCCCAAGGCGTGGTCACGACGGCTTCGTCGACCACGGTGCAGAGCACGTAACGGGCAGCCATCACCTGGCTGCTTTCGGCGCCGTTGTGCAGGGCGCGCACTTCAAACAGCTTGAGCCCGGCGGTCAGACGCTCGTTGAGCGCGTAGAGATCTTCGCGGGTTTCGCTGTGCTTGAGGCGCACCACTTCCGACAGCAGTTCGGACGACGCCGCCACCAGCGAATTGAGGCTGATGTTGAAGGCCTCCGCCGGGCGCAGGCGCGCGGCGTAGATCATCCGTTCTTCTAGTTGTTCGAAGCGCGGTGGCGCAGCGAAGTCGGTCAGCGGACTCGCCGCCGGGCCATGGCCCTGACGGTCGAGCAGGACGGTTTTGTCGTCCTGGTTGTGTTCCATGTCCTTGATCATGTCGGTCAGTTCCTGATGGCCCAGAATTTCAGTTCAAGCTCGGCGAATTCGCCGGACACGTGGAACGCGAAGCCGCCGGAGCGCTCGAGTTGCGCCAGGTCTTCGGAACTGAGTTCGAGGATGAAATAGGTTTTGTTGGAGTGGAACGCGATCTGCCGCGGGGCCACCGGCAACGGTTTGACCTTGATCCCCGGCAGGTGCAGGTTGACCAGTTGGCGGATGCGCTCCACCGGGCCGACCTTGAGGTGCGCAGGCAAGCGGTTGCGCAGTTCTTCGGAGTCGCAGTTGGCACTGGCTGCCAGCACGAACGACGCCGAGCCCAGCAGTTTGTGGTCGTGCAACGGCGACACGATGATCCCGTACTGACGCGCTTGCAGGATCAGTTCGATGGCGTGCTGTTCCAGCACCATCGACAGCACCTGACGGATCGACTCCATCAGTTTGCGGAAACTCGCACCCTGGTCGGCGTGGGAGTAACGGCTGTCCAGGCGCGGTCGTTTGCTGTCGCTGGAGAAGGTCGCCAGATCGCCGAGCATGGTCAGCAGCGTGCGGTACAACTCTTCCGGGTGAACCTGCTCCAGGCCCAGGTAGTGGCGCAGCAGCAGTTCGGTGCGGTTGATCAGTTGCAGCATCATGAAGTCGCCGATCTCCGCGCCGCCGACCTTGCCGTTCGAACGAATCCGCTCGGCAATGGTGTCGCCCCGGTGACCGAGCATGCTGATCACTTCTTTCAGGCACGACAGCAGGTAGCTGGAGGCGTGGGCCTGAATGTAGGTAGGCACGAAGTCCGGGTCGAGACTGATCACGCCGTCCGGCGTGGTATCGAGCACGTCGCAGATCTTCAGCTTCACGTAAGCCTGGTCGCTCTGCTGCTCGCCGAGCAACAGCTTGAAGTCCGGGCGGCCGCAACTGACCTGGCTGGCGGAATCGTCACCGGCGTTGGAGTCGGCGACTTCGGCGTCATACGCGGTGTAGCGCGCCAGCACATCGGACTGCTCCGGGCGACGGGCCTCGATGTGGTTACCGGTGACCAGCGGCAGCGCCAGGTAGATCGGCATGTTGCCGGTGTTCGGCGGCACGTCCAGCGCCAGCGGTTCGGTGTTGCCGCCGAGTTCGAACAGACTGCCGTCCGGCAGGATCCCCGAGGCTTCACTGATCACCAGTTTGCCCATGTTGAGGAACTGCAAGTCGATCTCAAGGTTCAGGAAACCCCAGGTGTAGCCGCCCAGCAACTGCGTGCGGGTCTTCATCTGGTGATCGTAGTAGCGGTCGTTGTGCTGGAAGTGCTGCGGACGCAGCAGCATGCCTTCCTGCCAGATGACTTTATGGGTATTCATGATCAGTCATCCGCCTTGGCGAGCACTTCGTTGGTCTTGCGGATACCGGCCTGATCCAGGGTCAGATCGGCTTCGGTGACTTCCAGCGGCGTGATCGGGAACGTGTGGCGCCATTTGGTTTCCGGCAGGTCGCGGTAGGCGGCGAGGATGCCGATGAAGCGGCTGCCCTCCTCCACGCTGAGTTTCAGCTCCACGGTTTCACCCGGGCGCAGTTCGAGTTCTTCGCTGGCCACCAGATCCGGGTTGAGGGATTCCTTGGCGCGCTCGTAGAGGCTGAAGAAATCGGCGTTCTCAAACGTCACCGGGTGCTTGAGTTCGAACAGGCGCACCACGATCGGCGACGGGCGCCCGTTGAGGTCCGGGTTCAGCTGATCGCTACCGGTCAACTTCAGGTTGATCTTGGTCACTTTCGAATACGGCGACAGCGACGAGCAACCGGCGAGCAGCACCAACAGGGTGAGCGCGGTCAGCGTCTTGAAAAAAGCGGTCGAGCGGCGAGACATGCGCATCATCCTTGGTGGTCGGTGTGGAGGGTGGAGATCAGGCGGATCTGTTCTTCGTAGGCCTGGGCGAAGTCGCGGGCCAGCAGGCGCTCGCTCCAGTCGTCGTCCTGACGCAGCGCATGGTGGTAACGGTTGAACGCTCTCCAGCGCCCGCCAGCGGTGGCGAGCAACGGCTTGTTGTCGCGCTCGAAACGCAGGGTCAGTTGCTCCGGCGAGAAATGCTCCAGAGTGCCGCGCACCGCTGCGCGGCTGGCGGTCAGCAGCGCCACCTGATGCGCCTGCAAGTCGCGGAACGCACGGGAGATCGCCTGCTCGGCCGGCAAGTGGCCCGGCTTGTTCGGCTGCAACAGGATGTCCAGCGCTTCGCTCGGGTCGACGGCGAATTTCAGCGGATTCTTGTTGGTGCCTTGCACGGTGGTCTGGGCCAGACGCAACTCGTTCTTCAGCTCGGAACGGGTGCGCAGGCTCTGTTGCAGACCGCCGACGCTCTGGCGCAGCAGACGTGCAGCATTCAGCGCCAGGGCTTCACGCTCGTCGTGGCTGAGGTTCTTCACGTTCACGCCGAGGGCCGCGCCGAATTTATCCCAGAAGGTTTCGCTCTGACGCTCGACCACTTTCGGTGCCGGTGCTGGCTCAGGTGTGGGCTCGACGATCAGCTCCGGCACCATCAGGCTTTCCATGTCGATGCGCGCGTAATCGGCGCGCTGACGGGAGTCTTCAGGGTCGGTGACCGGTGCGAGCATTTCCTCGAATTCCGAGTACACGCGCTCCTGCTGCTCCAGCGACTTCAGCGGGTCGAGGTCGAGGAACGCGTCGTCCGGAATGATGCTGCCGGCGGCACGTGGCAGGCCGACTTCACCGTCGAACGTCGCCGGGTCGCGCACCAGGCGCGCGCGAATCTCGAAGTCGCCCAACACGTAGGTGCTGCCGTGCTCGATGCGCACCGGTTCGCCCTTGTGCAGGCGTGCGCCGCTGTCACCGTCCTGAACACCGTTGCTGCTGGTGTCGGTCAGGAAAAAGGTGCCCTCGCGATAGCTGACGATCGCGTGATGATTGGACAAGTGACGCTTGCGGTCAGGGATGATCCAGTCGCAGTCCTCGCCCCGCCCGATCACGCCACCGGCCTGTTTGAAGGTCCGCTGGCACAGCTCGGTGGGCACGAACTGCTTGGTGTTCAGCATTTCGAAAACCAATTCCATGTTTGATGCTCCTTGCGGTCACTTGCCGCGATTGACCGCCTGCGGATCACCCAACGGGCGGTAATCGTTATCGTTGAATTTGTAATTGCCGCTGCAACCGCCGAGGCCGCATAGAACGACGAGGGTCAGCAGGACAGCGTGCCAGTGACGAACAGACATCAGAGGGTCTCCAGGTGTAGACAAAGCACAAAGCGCCGACCCTCTCGGGCGGCGCTGAAATAGGTGTTCGAGGTGAATCCGACGGACTTTCGCCTACCCATCGAAATCACCCAGATTGATGTTCAAGCGGCCGAGCCGGTACAGCAGCGTGCGGCGCGGCAGGCCCAGTTCGCGGGCGGCGAGCGTCTGGTTACCGTCGTTCTTGCGCAGGCAATCGAGCAACAGATTGCGTTCGACCGCTTCCAGTCGTTCGCGCAGATTGAGGCCGCAGTGGTCTTCCGGCGCCGGCGCCGATTCCAGGCGCAGCGAGAAATGCTCGGCGAGCAACTCGCCGCCCTCGCACAACAGCACCGCGCGCTCGACCAGGCCTTTGAGTTCACGCACGTTGCCGGGAAAGGTGTAACCGGACAGGTGTTCCAGCGCCGCGTCCGACCAGCGCACCGGATCACGTTGCAGGAAGGTGCAGGCCTTGTCGGCGAAGTGTTTGGCCAGGTCGAGGATGTCGCCTTCGCGCTGGCGCAGGGCCGGCAACTCGATCGGGAATTGCGCGAGGCGGTAGTACAGGTCCTCACGGAATTTGCCTTCGCTGACCAGCACCGACAGATCGCGGTGCGTCGCGGCGATGATGCGCACATCGATCTTGTGGGTGTCGTTGGAACCCAGCGGACGGATCTCGCCTTCCTGCAACACGCGCAGCAACTTGGCTTGCAGCGACAGCGGCATGTCGCCGATTTCATCGAGCAACAGGGTGCCGCCATTAGCCGCATCGAACAGCCCAGCGCGGTCGCGATCGGCACCGGTGAACGCACCTTTGCGGTAGCCGAACAGCTCGCTTTCCAGCAGGTTTTCCGGGAACGCCGCGCAGTTCTGCACGATGAAGGCCTGGGACCGGCGCGGGCCGCAATCGTGGATCGCCCGCGCGACCACTTCCTTGCCGGTGCCGGTCTCGCCACGCAACAGCACGGTGTACGGGCTGTGCAGGACTTTGCTGATCAGCGAATAGGTCTGGCGCATCGCCGCGCTCTTGCCGATCAGGCCGTAGCCGCTGGCACTCGGCAGGCTGCGCACGACCGGCGCCGCCGCATCCACTGGCTGGCGCAGACGCTGCAGCAGATGCAGCTGACCAAGCACGAACGAGCCGAGCTGGCCGAGGGAATCAGCGAATCCTTGCAAGTTGATGTGGCGACGGCTGGCGCACAGCAGCAGGCCTTCGACAGCCTTCTGCTGATTGACCAGCGGCACGCACAACAGCGACTGCCACGGCGTGGACGACGCCGGCAGAAAACTGGTTTCTTGCAGGCTGCCGCCCAGGTCGTCGAAGCTCACCACGCGGTTCTGGCACAGGGCGAACTGCAACAGTTGCTCGCCGTTGTAATCCGCCGGCAGGCTCGCCGCGCTGCGCGGTTGCAGCACGCCGTCGAGGCATTCGGCGTTCATTCCCAGCGACGTGTGCGTGGCGTCCAGCAAGTACAGCTGCGTCAGTTCGCAACCGCTCAGCCCGGCCAGACCGCGCACGAAGTCACCCAGCAGCGCAGCACCGTCCGCCGCGCGCGACAGGCTGGCGAACTGCGCCAGCAAGGCTTCGGCATAGAGCAGTGGCTGCGGCACTTGAGTGAACATCACACTCACCTCAGGCGAACTCGCAGGTCACGCTGGCTTCACCGTCGAGCGTCGCATGCACGCGCTTGAGGCTTTCACCGGTGGCCATGGCGTCGAGCAAGCGGTCGGCCACCAGCGGCAGTACGTGCTGGTCGAGCAAGTGGTCGATCAGGCGCGCACCGCTTTCGCTCTGGGTGCAGCGCTCGGACAGGTGATCGACGAGGTTCTGGCACCAGCTGAAGTCCAGCTGACGACGGTTCAGGCGCTCGCCCAGACGACCGAGTTTGATCTCGATCAGCTCGCGCAGCACCGGGCCACCGACCGGGTAGTACGGCACCACTTTCATTCGCGCCAGCAAGGCCGGTTTGAAGTGTTTGCTGAGCACCGGGCGAATGGTTTCTTCCAGCACTTCGGCGGTCGGACGCGCGCCGTCTTCGCAGAGGTCGCTGATCTTGTCGCTGCCTAGGTTCGAGGTCATCAGGATCAACGTATTGCGGAAATCGATCTCGCGACCTTCGCCGTCGTTGGCCACGCCTTTGTCGAAGATTTGGTAGAACAGGTTGAGCACGTCCGGGTCGGCCTTCTCGACTTCATCGAGCAGCACCACCGAGTACGGTTTCTGGCGCACGGCTTCGGTGAGCATGCCGCCCTCGCCGTAACCGACGTAGCCTGGCGGTGCACCGATCAGGCGGGAAACCGTGTGCTTCTCCTGGAACTCGGACATGTTGATGGTGGTGATGAAACGGTCGCCGCCGTACAGCAGGTCAGCGAGCGTCAGGGCGGTTTCGGTCTTGCCGACGCCGCTCGGGCCGACCAGCAGGAACACGCCGACCGGTGCGTCAGGCTTGTTCAGGCCGGCAGCGGTGGCGCGCATCGAGCGATCCAGTGCGTGCACGGCTTGTTCCTGACCACGGATGCGGGTGCGCAGGTCGGTGGCGAAGCTGGCGACCTTGGCGTTGTGTTCGCGGGCCAGTTGCGCCAGCGGCACGCCGGTCCAGGCGCTGATCACTTCGGCCACCAGACGCGGGCAGACTTCGAAGCTGACCAGACGCTCCTTGACCTGAGCGGCGGTCAGGGCGCTGTGGGTTTCGTTGAGTTGCGCTTCCAGCGCTTCGACGCTTTGGCCTTCTTCAACTTCAGCAGCAACGGTTTCGATCACCGTGCCTTCGGCGTCTTCTTCAACGGTGACCACCGGCTCGACCGCCGCAGCTTCACGGGCCTTGGCCAGTTGCTGACGCAGTTCCAGCAGGCGCTCGGCCAGTTGTTTCTGCTCGGTCCACAGAGTTTCCAGTGCGACCATTTCCGCTTCGGCTTCGTCCAGGCGCGCTTCCAGTGCATCCAGCGCTTCGTGGTCGATCAGCAGACCGGCTTCGGCATCGCGGCGCAGGGCCTGACGCTGACGGCCACCTTCAGCCATTTCGCCGCGCAGGCGTTCCAGGCTTTCCGGGGCAGCGGCGAGGCTGATGCGCACGCGGGCGCATGCTGTGTCGAGCACATCGACAGCCTTGTCCGGCAGTTGCCGACCGGCCAGGTAACGGGCGGACAGTTCCGCTGCTGAAACCACCGCGTCATCGCGCAGGTAGATGCCGTGGCTCTTCTCGTAGACCTGAGCCAGGCCACGCAGGATGGTCACCGCTTCGCTCACGGTCGGTTCGTGCAACTGAACCGGCTGGAAACGACGGGCCAGCGCCGGGTCTTTCTCGAAGTATTTCTTGTACTCGGCCCAGGTGGTCGCGGCGATGGTGCGCAGTTCACCGCGCGCCAGTGCCGGTTTCAGCAGGTTGGCCGCGTCGGAACCGCCGGCATTGCCGCCCGCGCCGATCAGGGTGTGGGCTTCGTCGATGAACAGGATGATCGGTTTCGGCGAGGCTTTGACCTCGTCGATCACGCCTTTCAGACGACGCTCGAATTCACCTTTGACGCTGGCGCCGGCCTGCAACAGGCCCATGTCCAGCGACAGCAGCTCGACGCCCTTGAGCACTTGCGGCACTTCGCCGGCAGCGATGCGCGAGGCCAGGCCTTCGACGATGGCGGTTTTACCGACACCGGCTTCACCGACCACGATCGGGTTGTTCTTGCGGCGACGGGCGAGGATGTCGACCATCTGGCGGATCGCGCCATCGCGGCACAGCACCGGGTCGAGTTTGCCGTCGCGGGCCTGTTGGGTCAGGTTGTGGGTGAAGCGCTCCAGCAGCGATTCGCCCTGGGCGGCCGGTTTGCCGTTGGCCGCTGCCTGAGGCTGTTGCGACAGGGCAAATTCTTTCAGGCGATCGATGTTCAGTTTGGCGAGCAACGGCTGGTAGCGGCTGCCGGCGTAACGCATCGGGTTGCGCAGCAGCGCGAGGATCAGCGCCGCGTCTTCGACCGAGGTCTGGCCCAGTTCAAGGTTGGCCACCAGCAGCGCGTCTTGCAGCCACTGCACCAGCTCCGGAGCGAACACCGGGTTGCGCGAAGCGCTGTGCTCGACCCGCGATTGCAGGGCGGCGCTCAGTTCGCCGGCATCAACGTCGGCATCCTGCAATGCGCGCGCGAGCAGACCGTTCGGGCGCTCCAGCAGGCCGAGCAGCAAGTCTTCGACCAGAATCTTGCTGCCGCCACGGGCCACGCAGCGCTCGGCCGAACGCTCCAGATCGCGACGGGTTTCGGCGTCCAGCGCCTGGATGAGTTGTTGCAGGTCTACGTTGATCATGGCTCACGTCCTTAATGAATTTTGCTGCCCAGGGTCACCACGCCGTCTGCTTTTTCGCAGCCCAGCCAACTGGTCCACCCCAGGCGACAGTCGTTCTTCTCGCCAATGCGCAGCTCGCGGATTTCTTCCGGGCGCAGCACCAGGCGAATGTCGTAATCGAGCGGGTCACGCAAGGTGAACCGCACCAGCGCGCAGAGCGGCTGGTAACCGAAACCGATGGGCAGGAATTCGTGGAATCGCTCCCAGTCGAGTTCGGTGATGTGAATGCGGAACTTGCCGCTGCGGTCGCGCACGTGTTCGCCCAGCACCAGGTCTTCACCCAGTACGCTGTTGGCGAAGCCGAGGCGGTTGCGCTGTTCTTCGAGGATCTCCACGCGGCGCTCGATGCACTGCTCGATGACCAGGTCTTCGTGCTTGAAGTAGTACCGCAGCACCGCTTCGATCAGCGCCGCCGAGTGCGCCCGCAAGCTGAGCAGGCCGAGGTACGGCAGCAGGCGCTTCCAGTTCAGTTCCTTGGCCTTGCGGATCTCGTCACCGCCGAGGCCGATCAGGGCGAACAGCTGCGACGAGAACGGGTCGACCGCGCCACTCTGGAAGCTCGCGCGATAGCGGTACTTGCGCCAGATCGGCAGCATCAGCCGTTGCAGGCGATGGTGGAACAGGTCGAGGAAATTGCGCGTCGGGTTGCCGTCTTCGCTGTCGCCCAGGGCTTGCTCGCCATAGAACGCCGGCAGCGGCGAGCCGGAACCGACCAGGCCGATCAGGTTGAAGCGCAGACGCGCGCGCATCTGCCCGTGCTCTTCGAAAAACTCGACACGATCGACATCGCTGCGCGGAAATCCGAGGCTCGGGTTGGCCTGGAATTCCAGCTGGTCGTACAGGTCGTCTTCGCTCAGGTACGGGTGCGCATCGCGCAGCCGGTCGATCACCAGCAGCACGGCCTGAAACAGCGAGTACTCGCGTATTACCTTCGTCAGCCCGCTTAAAGCAGGGGCTGCAGGCCCATACGTGGTGTCCATTGGTACACCTCTCCCTGTGTGCTTTTTACCCGCAGCTCGTGGAATGAATTGAGACTGGCGTAAAGCGCGAAAAACTCGTTGAGAACCGAGGCGAAGACGAACAGGTCGCCCTCACCGATATACCCTTCCGGGTCGATGGTCAGTTCGGTGCGCAAACCGCGCACCGGCAGGCCACGGTGCAACCGGTCCACGTGGTGATGCTTGATCAGTTTCAGACCGCCCAATAGGCGTTTGCTGACCTTCTCCGCGTGCTGGTCGTAGTAGCGCGGCAGGTCGTAGGTTTCGAGAATCACCTTCAGTGCATTGACGTCGGCCAGCGACAGATAGTTAAGCGACATGTTGCTGATCAGCTTCCACAGGAAGTCACGGTTCAGCGGCGGCGCAAAACTGGAAGTGGCCGGGGTGATGTTGCGGAAACTCAGGAACTCGGGGGTCTCTTCGCAGGCCATGCAGATCTGCCCGAGCTTGAGTTTGCGCGGCAGGTTCTGGTTGGTGCAGACCAGTTCGATCGACAGGGTTTCATGGGCTTCGGTGTGGCGGATACCGAAGCTCAGGTAGGTGTCGAGGCCGTCGTGCAGCAGCGACGAACGCTGGCGGATGCTGTAATGCGGACGGCTGTTGGGCACGTCGAAGCTCGGGTCGTGCTCGAAGGATTCGAACGGCACGTATTCCTGATAGCCGAGGCCGCCGGGCTTCCAGCCAGTCACGGTTTCCACCGAGAACACACCGCAGTTTTCCAGATCGAATTCCGCCGGCAACAGCAGGTACTCGTCCTGCTTGCCGTCGAGGCGAATCGGCAGTGCGTCGTGCTTGAACAGGTTGACGATCGGCGTGCAGAACAGCTTCACGTTATCCGTCGTCGGACGCATGCGCATGATGCCGCTCTTGCGGATGTCGAAGCGCAATTCCAGGCCGCGCATCTGCTTGAGCGTGTCTTCCGGCAGCGCCTTGAGGATGTCCAGACCGTGGACATCGACGAACAGGAATTTGTCCTGGAAGGCGAAGTATTCCTGCAGGTAGCGATAGCCGCGGAAGGTGTTCAGCGGATACGGGATCAACGCTTCTTCTTCGGCAAAGCCCACTGGCTTGACGCGGTCGCCCGGAATCTTGAACGCCATCGGCTTGCCGCTCACGCCATCGATAGGCTTGCCAGCGCCGTCGAGCGGGATCAGTTCGATGCCGTCGAGGTTGCGCAGCAGGCTCAGGTAGAGCATCTGGCTGATGTAACGCTCGCCGGCAAAGTGCAGGCGCAGCTTGCTCAGTTCCAGCTCGCCGAGGTGGCCGTCGGCACTCATCTCCAGGCGCAAGCTGAGCAGCGAACCGTCGCCCTTCACCGAGTAGTTCAGCGCGGCCAGATCCAGCGCCATGACTTCGGTCGGGTAGCAGGTGCGGAAGCGGCAACGCACGTCTTCGATCGGCACGCTTTCAATCGGCGTATCCCGCTCGACCTTCAGCGCCGGCCCCGAACGCTTGAGCGGATCGAACTGCAGAATGCTGAACGCCGGCAGCGGGCGCATGTAGTTCGGCCACAGCAGCTGCATCAGGGAATGGCTGAGCTCCGGCAGCTCGTCATCGAGCTTCTGGCGCAGCCGCCCGGTCAGAAACGCAAAGCCTTCCAGCAACCGCTCCACATCCGGATCCCGCCCGGCCTGCCCCAGGAACGGCGCCAACGCCGGACTACGCTCGGCGAAACGGCGGCCCAGTTGGCGCAGTGCGGTGAGTTCGCTTTGGTAGTAGTGGTTAAAGGACACGGGTTACCTGCCTGGTAGTGGAACTCATCAAAAAAATATCCTGTAGAGCGCAACCGTCACGCCGGCACACACGTAACCGCCGATCAGGAGGTACGGCACGAGCAGGATCCATCCGTAGGCCATGAAAGCATTGTCGAACGGCCCGACGACCAGGCTGCACAAGCCATAAAGCATCCATGGCACCGCGTAGAAAGGGATGAACTTCAACGGCGCCAACCAGACCATCCGCAGCGCCTGCTGCTCATTGCGGCTCTTCGCGGCCCGCGATACCCACAGCGCAAACAACAACAGTCCGGGCATGCCGAACCACAACAGATACACCCAGTGGGTCTCGGACGAATCGAATGTCGAATAATCGCCAATCCACAGGCCATAGGATGAAAACGCCAGCATGGCCAAGAATGGCGTCCACAAGGCACCCATGAAAAAACCCAGCTGCGCGCGGCTGAGAATGGGCATCTCGTTCGATACACCGATCACGGGCAGGCCCTCATCTTCGAAACCACGTCCTGCGAAGCAATCGCAGGCAATGCCTGCCGCATCAACGCGCGCTTTTCCAGGCGCAGCTCAATGACCTGCGTGGCCAGAATCGCCAGCAACGTCACCCCGCCCTGAGCCACGGTGTAGAACAGCGCCCGCAACGGGTTGTCGGGCACCATCATGAATAGAATCCAGGCAACCATTAGTGCGAGCAGGCCCAGCTTGGCCCACAGTTTCGGGATAATCGCGGCCAGCGCGTTCACCCCGAAAAAGATGTAAATGAACATGTAGTGAGCAATACCGATCGCCACCCCACGGGTAGTAAATCCGCCGTTAAACGCCTTGTAGGCCACAACGACTGCGTTGTTCAGAAATACGTAGGCCACGCATCCCACCGCGTGAATCACCAGACACAGAGCAAGGCGCACGTAGATATTCATCGCTGCGCAATTCCCTGTTTTTGCGGCGTGATCGCGACGCCCGTGTACAGATAGAGCTCGACGCCATCGTAGCCGCCGACAGCTGCGGCGCTGAGCGGATAACTGTCTCGGGTGCCGTACCGAACCCAGCCTTCAGTCCACATACCGCCACTCTCGTGACGAATCTCCACGTAATAATCCGGCGCTTCGTTCCTGGTAATTTCAACGAATACCCCGCCATCCTCGGCCCCAATCCACAGCGCATTGGGATGGGCGAACAGCTTGGGCCCGGTGGAGCGCTCCATTCGCAACAACAACGCAAGGCCGACCAGAATCGTCAGCAAACCGACCGAGCTGAGAAAAGCTACAAGGCATTGCCAGGCACTGAGCTTCTTGGAGCCGATCCGAAAAAAGCGCTTCATGGGCAGAAAGCCCCGTTATCGACCGTCCATGAGCGAACACCCCTTTCTTCTATTTTTTCTATGCTCGCCAAGGCTTTTCGTAATGTCTGCGCGTCGATGGTTTTAGTCGCGGCCGGACTTTTAAGCTTCAGGCTGTATCGGTCGCTGATCTGACCTGATACGTCTTCGCCGAAGGATTGATAGTTGGCGACGGAGCTGCGCTCATTCGGAGCCAACGTGAAGCTGCGTGGTTGATCGTCGTAGTTGGAGTCGTTTGCCAACGTCAGCTCCAGCGGTACTCCACAAGTGTTCTGCAGGTACACGTCATTGCGATAGACCCGTTGAGCAGCGCAGGCAGTCAACGTGGCCAAAAACGCGAAAGGCCCGGACCAGCCCAACATGCACATGATTCCTGACAGCTTCATGGGCAGATCGAAGCCTCACGGATCGTCCACTCGCGCTGGGTTCCTTCAGTAACTTTCTCGACAACTGCCAGGCGCTGTTTCAACTGAGTGGCGTCAATGGATTTACTGCCCGCAGCGTCGTCGATGGTCAGCTGATAGTTGCTCGGGATCTGTTCGATCACGTCTTCACCGTACGAGGCAAAACTCGCCACGAGCGCACGAGCGCCTGCTGCAACTGTCAGGTTGCGATCCAGTGAGTGCATGTTTGAGCTATTGGAAACCTTCATCTCGAGTGGCTGGCCACAACGGTTCTCCATGTACACATGGTTGTTGTAGACCTGCTGCGCCGCGCAGCCGTACAAGGAAACAAACAGCAGGATGAAACCGGCGAACCTAGTCATCGAATTCAACCCTGGCCAGCCAAAGCAGGCTTTTCACGTCCTGTTCAGAAGCAGCCATGCGCTTCTGCAGGTTGGTGGACGTCTGGGTGTAGCTGCTGAAGTAATGCATGACATCCACCTCACCCGTGCTCGGTGTCGGGTGGTTTGCCTTGGGGTTTTGCATCAACGTTGAGGTTTCTTTGTGTGTCCACGAGTAGTTCGGGATCAGCCCACCACCGTATTCGTTGAGAATCAGATGCCCGAATTCATGGGCTGAGGTCTCTTTGAACTCTTCCTGCGCATAGTTGGCAGCATCCGCAGCCGCAAGGCCTTGACGCTTGACGAGTTGGTCAAAGGCATAGCCAGCGTTGTGGTAAACCTTCCGGGCAATTGCCAGACTGGTCGAACGACCAAAATCCTTGGACAACGAGTCAATCAACGGGAAGTTCCCGGCCTTGGGCTCGACATTGACCTCGGCCTTGACCGTGACTTTGTAGACCCCTTTGCTGGTCGTGATTCCTTCGGCAATGCCACCACCGCGCGTACCATTGCGTGACCAATACAATTCGATGCCTTCCTTCGCCCAATCCAGCAAAGTGCTGAACGGCGTAGGCACCAGGCCAGGCGTAGAACCACTGCTGCCACCCTCCGAGAAGCTCGGGCGCAGCGTCACTTCCACGGTCTTGGCATTGCGATCAATACGCACGTCGACCCACTTCACCTCTTCAGCCGAACACGCGAGCTTAACTTCGGTGACTTGCTGCTTGCCCGCTCCGGTCGCGGTCAGACGAAGTTTGAGGTTCGGGCTTTTCAGGGTTTTGGTGTCGAGGATGCCGGCAGTATCGTACCCATCCCATTGCCACAGATGCTTGCCAGGGGGCAGGAACGGGGTGGTATTGGCTTCGGTGTAGACCGGCTTTTCGCCGTCCAGCACTTCCAGCTTCACACTGTCTGCCGCATCCATGCGGTTCTCGACGACGAAGTCGACCAGCTCACGGTTTTTCGATGGTCCGGATTTCAGCTCATCGAAGTCCGGTATCTCCAGCGGCGTCAGAACCGAGTTGCCACCCGACTTGAGACCCAGTCGGTAATCCAGAGCAGCGGCGACCGCAAGGGCGACAAGCCCCGAAAACGGTGCAGGCGAATGCGAATTGCCGATGATTACCGTCCCGGACCCGGCAGTGACCTTGTTGCCATGGGCTCCGACCGACCCTACGGTTGCGGCCGGTTTGCCGTTGATCAGAACGGTGGTCGCAAGGTCGCCGACCAATGCACTGCCACACGCCGAGGCATCGCCCTGGCGGGCCGCCGGGAGGCCGTCGAAGAACACGTCGCCGGAACCGGCGGCGATCGGGTTGGTGCCGTGGCCGGGGAGCGGGCAAGCGGTGGGGTCGGATACGCGTGCTGCTGGTTTGCCAGACATCGGGGTTCTCCTTAGTTGACCTTCACTTGACCGCTGCCATCCAGGCGCGCGGCGAAACTGACCTGACGCTTGAAACCCTCGACTTCCAGCAGGCCTTCGATGCTGAAGGCCAGGCGAAGCTGATCGTGGTCACGCGGCAGGGAAATGACACGCACGTTGCTCAGGCGCGGCTCGTAGGCTTCGATGAAGCTTTCGATGGCCAGGCGGGCCTGACTCAGGGAGTCGTGCAGGCTCAGGCGCATGTCATTGAGATCGGGCAACCCGTAGTCGGACAGCGTTTGCACGCTGCCGGCCCGGGTGCTGAGCATTTTGGCCAGATGGGCAGCCACCGACGCCATGGCCGAAGCCTCGAGGCTCCTGCCCTTGCGTAGTTCCGCGTCGCCGTTGAGGCGTTCGAAAAGGCTGCCGTATCCGTCCATGAGTCGCTCTTACTCTTTGTCCAGCTTGCCAACCAGCGACAGGGTGAAATCGGCACCCATGTACTTGAAGTGCGGACGCACGTTCAGGCTGACGCGGTACCAGCCCGGCTCGCCTTCAACGTCGCTGACGATCACTTGCGCAGCGCGCAGCGGACGACGGCCACGTACTTCGGCGCTCGGGTTTTCCTGGTCGGCCACGTACTGGCGGATCCACTTGTTCAGTTCCAGCTCGAGGTCGGTACGCTCTTTCCACGAACCGAGTTGCTCGCGCTGCAGCACTTTCAGGTAGTGAGCCAGGCGGTTGACGATCATCATGTACGGCAGTTGGGTGCCGAGCTTGTAGTTCAGCTCTGCAGCCTTGCCTTCTGCGCTGATGCCGAAGAACTTCGGCTTCTGCACCGAGCTTGCGGAGAAGAACGCCGCGTTGTCGGAGCCTTTACGCATGGTCAGGGAGATGAAGCCTTCCTCGGCCAGTTCGTATTCACGACGGTCGGAAACCAGAACCTCGGTAGGAATCTTGGTTTCGATTTCGCCCATGCTTTCGAAGTGGTGCAGAGGCAGGTCTTCAACGGCGCCGCCGCTCTGTGGGCCGATGATGTTCGGGCACCAGCGGAATTTGGCGAAGCTGTCGGTCAGCTTGGTGCCGAACGCGTAAGCGGTGTTGCCCCACAGGTAGTGCTCGTGGCTGTTGGCAACGTTTTCCTTGTACACGAACGATTTGACCGGGTTCTCTTCCGGGTCGTACGGGTTACGCAGCAGGAAACGCGGAACGGTCAGGCCAACGTAGCGGGAGTCTTCCGAGGTACGGAAGCTCTGCCATTTGGTGAATTGCGGGCCTTCGAAGTGATCTTTCAGATCCTTCAGGTCCGGCAGACCGGTGAAGCTTTCCAGGCCGAAGAATTTCGGGCCGGCAGCGGCGATGAACGGTGCGTGGGACATGCAGGCTACGCTGGAAACGTACTGCATCAGTTTCACGTCCGGCGAGCTTGGGGACAGGTAGTAGTTGGCAATGATCGCGCCAACCGGCTGACCACCGAACTGGCCGTATTCAGCGGTGTAGATGTGCTTGTACAGGCCCGACTGCATCACTTCCGGCGAATCTTCGAAGTCGTCCAGCAGGTCGTCCTTGGAGACGTTGAGGATTTCGATCTTGATGTTTTCGCGGAAGTTGGTGCGGTCGACCAGCAGTTGCAGGCCACGCCACGACGATTCCAGCGCCTGGAAGTCCGGGTGGTGCAGGATTTCGTCCATCTGACGGCTGAGCTTGGCATCGATCTCGGCGATCATGCGGTCAACCATGGCTTTCTTGACCGGCTCACCGTTGTTCTGCGGCTTGAGCAGCTCTTCGATGAACGCCGACACACCGCGCTTGGCGATGTCGTAGGCTTCGTCGTCCGGCGTCAGGCGGGTTTCGGCGATGATGCTGTCGAGGATGCTGTACTCGCCGTTTTCTGCGGCGTTCTGTTGTGCTGCGCTAGTGCTCATTGTGTTGGCTTCCTTGGCTGCTGGAGTCTCAAGCGTCCGGGGCTGCGGCGTTCAGGCCCAGCTCACCGAGTACGCGACCGCGGGATTCGTCGTCGGCGAGCACGCCTTCGATGGCTTTACGGAACGCAGGTGCGTTACCCAGCGGGCCTTTGAGGGCCACCAGCGCGTCGCGCAGTTCCATCAGTTTTTTCAGCTCAGGCACTTGCTCGACCAGGCTGGCCGGGTTGAAGTCCTTCATGGAGTTGACGCGCAGTTGCACAGCCAGCTCGTCGGCCTCGCCATCTTCCTGCAGACGGTTCGGCACGCTCAGCGTCAGACCCAGCTCTTGCTTGGCCAGCACTTCGTCGAAGGTCATCTTGTCGATGCTGATCGGCTTGCGATCCTCGATCTTGCGATCGTCCTTGCGGTGGGTGTAGTCACCGATTGCCAGCAGCTTCAGCGGCAGTTCAATCTCTTCCTGAGCACCGCCGGTGGCGGGTTTGAAGGTGACGTTGATGCGTTCCTTGGGGGCTACCGAGCCTTCTTTGGCCATGGCTTTTCTCCTTGCGGTTGTGGCCCTGGGGCCTATTCGAGTACCACTTCGAGATCGAGGTGGCACAGCCTGCGATAAATCTCTTCCTTGCGTTCACGTACGGCATGGTTCTGCGGTAACAACTCGCAGCAACTGTGCAGCAGGTGCAGCACTTCCAATGCAAGATCGGGCTCCCAGGCGTGCAGGCCTGAGTCCTGTAATGTCTGATCGAGGGTTTCGAGCTGGTTCTTGGCGAGTTCGTATTTCTTGGCCAGGAAGCACAGCCGCGCGAGGGCGAACTGCCAGAAGAAGCGCTCGCGCCCGCCGTGCGCCGATTGCAGGCCCTGCTTGAGGATCTGCACCGCCGGTTTGAGGCCTTCCTTGCGCAGGATCGGCTGAACTTCTTCGAGGGCCTTTTCCCAGGCTGGCTGGGTTTCGACGTTCTCGGTCTCGACCTTGCGCGGCGCACTCGCGCTTTGCAGGTGCGGCATGACGTTGCCGGCGATCCACGCCCGGGTGGACGGATCGGCGAACGGCGCGCCGTCATGGAAACGCAGCTCGATGATGCCGGGCAGGCGCTGAATCAAAAGCGCGAAGTGGATTTCCACTTCGCGCATGGCCAGCTCGGCGTTGAGGTTCTGGAGACATTCCCAGACCATTCGCTGGCCATCGAACCAGAACGGCGCCTTCGCCAGGCTCGCCTCCAGTTCCACCAGCAGGTCGGCGTATTTGCCCTGATCGAAACGGTCCTGATACTGCTTGAGCTTGTCGACCGGCAACCCGCGCAGCACGGTGATCTGCTCGGCGTTACGCTCGGGGACCGCGTCGATCGTCATCCACAGCAAGGTGCGGTTGAGGCGCAGGGCGCGCAGGTCGGTGGCTTTCTGCTTGAGCCACCAGGCGCACAACGGGCGGGCGCTTTCCTGCTGGGCTCGCAGCGCCTTGTGGGCTTCTTTTTCGTTGTCGATCGGCGCCCCGGGGGCCAGCAACTGGCTGGCGGCCTGCTTGACCTGCGCCACCGCCGCGCCCACCACGCCGGGTGCCGGCTGGTTGTCGGCGGCGCGCTGGATCATGGTTTTCAGGCGGCGGGAAAGCGGCAGCAACAGCGGCGCGTCATCGCCCAGATGCTCGGTGCAGGCGGCGTCGAGACCTGACAGGTGCTCGGACAGTTGCCGGAACATCGGCAGCTGTTCCTTGATCGCGATGTTCTCGGTAATCACCTGCTCAAGGCGCGGCACCAGCCAGCCAATGGCGGCGGCCCGGGTGCGGGGTTTGAGCGGGTGAACCTCGGCCCAGTTGTTTTCCGACAAGTGGTGCAGCAAACCGAGGCCGGCGAGCAGGCCGGGGAAGGATTCACGCTGGTACAGCGACCACGTCAGCCAGGCGCCGACCCGCAAATCCTTGGATTGGGTACGCAGGAGGTTTTCGCTGTTTTCGCGAATTTTCAGCCAGTCGATCTGCCCGCTTTCGTGCATCGACGAGGCTTTGGCCAGCTCGCTTTCCAGCGCCTCGAATTCGCTCGAAAAGCGAACGTCTTCGCCCGCAAAATTCTCTTTGGAAACAGAGACTTTAGCGAGTTCGAGGTAATGGGCGGAAAGTTTGCTTGAGTAGGACATCCATGGCCTTTGTTTGGATTACGGTCGTGCGCCTATTGGAGTTGCAGCGGCGCGGGGACAGTATCGAAGAGCAGTGAGAAGACTCATCCAATTGAGTGTGTGCTCTTTCAAGTGGGCGCATCGTAATCACTATGATGGCCACTAGCAAGCATCTGATTAAACAACAAGACGAACTGTTCATTGGGCGCTGTAGGAGATCGCCCTATATGTGTCAGGGGTTTCCCTGATATCCGCTTATATCGCCAAACCCTTTGAAACCGCGGCGTAACCGGCGTCCCAGAGCGGTTGCCTGAAACCCGCCGACGCCTCCCTGAACGCGCGTTCCAAAATACCGACGAAAGCATGACAACACTGGAAAGAAAATAAAGTAGGAATCTTCCGAAAACAGACGTGCATCTTTAAACAAATCCCGGAGGACAACAGGTAACAATAAAAGTGCCATCAATCTGATGTCATCCGACACTTTGCATACTTCACAAGACTTCTTTGCCCGCACAATTGCAGGACTTCACGCAAGTCGCCGTCAATTCATCAAGCCATCGCCCTGCTTAAGCACACACTTTCGATGTGGATTGTTCTGACAAATGTCACGGACTGTTCTTACATCAATATATTTCATGCTGCGAACGTGCCTTTATATTGCCAGCCTCAGTCATCAATTGACGGCTTACCACTGATACGGACATTGGCAAATGGATGAAAACAGACGACCCATCAAGACCCGCTCGGCGGGCTGGGCGAGACGCTTCACGGATGAGTTGGTCAAGCGGGACATCTCCCCCAACCAGATCTCCGTCATCAGCATGCTCTTCGCGCTGTTCGGCGCGGTGACGCTGAACATCGACAACGGCGTGGCCGGTTCGCTCTGCTGCATCGTCGGCATTCAGTTGCGGCTGCTGTGCAATCTGTTCGACGGGATGGTGGCAATTGAAGGCGGCAAGCAATCAGCCGTTGGCAGTCTGTACAACGAGTTTCCAGACCGGGTCGCCGACAGCCTGCTGATCGTCGGGCTGGGTTTTGCCATCGGCCAGTCCGACCTCGGCTGGTTTGCCGCACTGGCCGCTGCGCTGACAGCGTATGTCCGGGTGTTCGGCGGTTCACTCGGGCTCACGCAGAACTTCATGGGGCCGATGGCCAAGCAGCACCGGATGGCGGTGATGACCGTGGCGTTGCTGTTGAACGTGTTCGAAACCATTTACTACGCGACCCACTACGCTTTGCTGATTGCGCTGGTGATCGTCGCCCTTGGCTCCGTCGCCACCTGCGTGACGCGCACCCTGGCCATCGCCAGACAACTGAAGGGGAATGCCCATGTGGATCAGTAATGCGCTGATTTCGGTGCTGCGTTTCCTGATCGGTGTGACCGCCCGCTGGGAAAGCCCGCCGGACCTCACGCGCCAGCGTATCTACTACGCCAACCACACCAGCCACATGGACACCCTGGCGATCATCGCCGCACTGCCGCCGGAAGCGCGGTTGAACGTGAAACCGGTGGCGGCCGCCGACTACTGGGGCAAGAACCGCTTCCTGTCGTACATCTCGCAGAAAGGCCTGAACGCGGTGCTGATCGAGCGTAATCCGGCGCCGGGCACCAATGTACTGGAGCCCATCTTCGATGTGGTGCGGGCCGGTCATTCGATCATCATTTTCCCTGAAGGCACGCGCTCCACGCAGGCGCTGCCGGGGGAATTCAAGTCTGGAATCTTCCGTCTGGCCGAGACCTTTCCCGAGGTCGATCTGGTGCCGATCTACCTGGAAAACCTGCATCGCTCGATGCCAAAAGGCAAACATGTGCCGCTGCCGATCATCTGCACGATCCGCATCGGCGATCCGCTGCAAAGAATTGCCGGCGAGGAAAAACAGGCGTTTCTGGAACGGGCGCGTGACGCCATCGTGAGGTTGTCGAAATGAGTCTGGAAACCAAGTTCCTGTGGTTCTTCGCGGCCATCGCTGCACTGCTGGCGGTGGCTTCGCTGGTTGGCGGCGTACTCGCCAGACGCGCCAAAAGCGAAAGCTCGATCGCGACCATCGAAAACCTCAACCAGCGCGTGAACGCGTGGTGGGGGATGGTGATTATTTTCTTCGTGTCCTGGCTGCTCGGCCCCAACGCGACGGTGGTGCTGTTCGGTTTCATTTCGCTGTTTGCGCTGCGCGAGTTCATCACCCTGACGCCCACCGCGCGCGGTGACCACAACGCGCTGTTCTCGGCGTTTTTCATTCTGATCCCGCTGCAATACCTGCTGATCGGCACCCATTGGTATTCGATGTTCACGCTGCTGGTGCCGGTGTACGCGTTTCTGCTGCTGCCGGCGATTGCCGTGTTGAGCCAGGACACCGAGGGCTTTCTGGAGCGCACGGCGAAGATTCAGTGGGGCGTGATGATCTGCATTTACTGCATCAGTCATGCGCCGGCGCTGTTGTTGCTCGACCTGCAGGGGTTTCAGGGCCAGAACGCCCTGCTGCTGTTCTACCTGGTGTTCGTGGTGCAGATGAGCGACGTGCTGCAGTACGTGTTCGGCAAGCTCTTCGGCAAACGCAAGGTTGCGCCGCTGGTGAGCCCGTCAAAAACCGTGGAAGGGCTGGTCGGCGGCGGCCTGTCCGCCACGCTGATCGGTGGCTGCATGTTCTGGATGACACCGTTCAGCTTCTGGCAATCGCTGCTGATGTCGCTGGTCATCGTGGTGATGGGCTTCCTCGGCGGCCTGGTCATGTCGGCGATCAAGCGCAGCCTGAGCGCCAAGGACTGGGGCACGATGATCAAGGGCCACGGCGGGATGCTCGACCGGATGGATTCGATCTGTTTCGCAGCGCCGATCTTCTTTCACCTGACCCGGTACTTCTTTTCGGCCTGATCCGGACGAAATCATCGGGCACAAAAAATGGGCACCCGACCGCAATCGGAGTGCCCATTTTTTCACTACAGCTCTCCCCGCTGTTCAGGGAGTGCGCCGCGATTATGGATTGACGCTGTCTTTCAACGATTTGCCTGGCTTGAACGCAACGGTGTTGCTGGCCTTGATCTTCACCGGTTCACCGGTTTGCGGGTTTTTGCCGGTGCGGGCACCGCGGTGGCGTTGCAGGAAGGTGCCGAAGCCCACCAGCGTGACGCTGTCCTTGCGGTGCAGGGCGCCGGTGATTTCTTCGAGAACGGCGTTGAGAACGCGGTTGGCCTGCTCTTTGGTCAGATCCGCTTTTTCAGCGATTGCAGCGGCGAGTTCTGGTTTACGCATTAGTGAAGCCCCTTTGACGGTTTTTTGTTGTTATGTCCGTGCTGTTCTCGTTGGAACAGCGCCCAAGGCGCCGCAGGCTCTACTCTGCGGCAGACGGGAGTGAGGATGGCACGCGGTTAAGGGCTGCGCCAGTCTCCCCGAGACCTTTGTGGGGGCAAAAGCGGGGTGATTCCGACAGAACGACCGGTATTTACGCCAGCAAGGCCGGAAGCTGTTTGTTCAGCGCGAGTTTTTCCATCACCGCCGCGCCGGTCAGGGCGTAACCGAGCAATTGTCCTTCGGCGTCGTGGCACAGCACCTTGATGTCGGCGCCCTGCCCTTCGACCGTCCAGACACCCTCGCGGCCCCGTGGCGGCGGGGAAACCACCAACGGGCAGACCGGGGTTTTCACGGTGATCGGCATCGGCCCGTAGTTCACCACGGTCGGGTTGCCGGCCAGAGTCTGTGCCAGCGCTCGCGCACAACTCATGAGGGGCATGACGTACAGAAGATTCAGCCCGTCGACCTCGGCGCAGTCGCCCAGAGCGTAAATGTTGGCGTGAGAGGTTTGCAGATGACGATCGACCACCACGCCGCGATTGGTCTGGATGCCGGCTGCCGCTGCCAGATCGATCCGCGGGCGCAGGCCGATGGCCGAGACCACCACATCGCACGGGACAACCTGACCGTCGGACAGGTGCGCTTCCAGCCCGTCAGCGACTTTTTGCAGGCGGGTCAGCACCGGGCCGAGGTGGAAACGCGCGCCGAGGCTTTCCAGCCCGGCCTGCACCGCTGCCGCCGCCGCGGGATGCAGCAGGGTTGGCATCACCTGTTCGCACGGTGCAACCAGTTGCACTTCGTAGCCACCGAGAATCAGGTCATTGGCGAACTCGCAGCCGATCAGCCCGGCGCCGAGCAGCAACACCCGGCGCTTGCCGGCGGCTGCGGCACGAAAGCGCGCGTAGTCTTCGAGATCGTTGATCGGGAACACCAGATCCCCGCCATCGCCTTCGATCGGCACACGCACGGTTTCGGCGCCCCAGGCGAGGATCAGGTCGCGATAGCTCACCGCTTCCTCACCGATCCACAAACGCTTGTGGCCCGGATCGATGCCGCTGATACGGGTGTGCGTGCGTATTTCGGCCTTCAATTGCTCGGCCATGGCGCCCGGTTCGGCCATGCTCAGGCCGTCCGCGTCCTTGTTCTTGCCGAAGCCGGTGGACAGCATCGGCTTGGAGTAGGAGCGACCGTCATCGGCGGTAATCAGCAGCAACGGGGTTTCGCCATCGAGTTTGCGAAACTCGCGGGCCAGGTTGTAACCCGCAAGCCCGGTGCCAACGATTACGACAGGTGCGCTCATGCCCTACTCCTCAGTGTTTTCTCAGTTGATTTCGATCATTTCGAAGTCCATTTTGCCGACGCCGCAGTCCGGACACAGCCAGTCTTCCGGCACGTCCTGCCACAGGGTGCCCGGCGCAATGCCGTCATCCGGCCAGCCGTCGGCTTCGTTGTAGATCAGGCCGCAGACCACACATTGCCACTTTTTCATTCAGGTACTTCCTCAGGGTTCAGGCTTTAGCCGGCGCGGACGGTCGATGGTGCAGCGCTGCCGTCCGGCTCAGGGCGTTTTGTACTGATCGGGCCGGGCAGATGCAAGCCTGTTCGGCGCAGCGGCGACCCGGATCAATCAAACACGCGGTGCGGCATGGTAAGCTCGCCGCCTCATTTGCTGCCAATAATGACTCATTGTGCAACACACAAACGCTCCGCTGTGGCGCCCGCAAAGCGAACTGACCCCCCTCCCCGACACATCCACGCTCGACTGGCTGTTCGACGAAGGCTCACTGACCCGCCGACTGACTCGTCTGTCCGATGACGGCTTCAGCGTGACCCCGCTGTTCGAAGGCTGGCAGACCCTGCGCGACGACGAATGCGCCGCCCTGGATCTGGCCGAAGGCAGCGAAGGCTGGGTGCGCGAGGTGTATCTGCGCGGGCATGGCGAGGCCTGGGTGTTCGCCCGCAGCGTGGCGTCGCGCAGTGCCTTGCAGGGCGACGGCTTGCACATGGATGAGCTGGGCAGCCGCTCGCTGGGCGAACTGCTGTTCTGCGATCACGCCTTCCAGCGTCGCGCCATCGAAGTCTGCCACTACCCGGAACACTGGCTGCCCGAAGGTTCCCGGGCTGCCGGCCTGTGGGGACGGCGTTCGCGTTTCGACCGTGGTGCCTTGAGCGTACTGGTGGCGGAGATTTTCCTGCCTAAGCTGTGGGAAGCCGTCCGCGCCCGTCCGGAGAACTGCTGATGTACCAAAGCCTGCTCAAATCCCTGAATCGCTTGAACCCGCGCGCCTGGGACTTCATCCAGCTGACGCGGATGGACAAGCCGATCGGCATTTACCTGCTGCTGTGGCCGACGCTCTGGGCGCTGTGGATTGCCGGCAAAGGCTCGCCATCCCTGGCCAACATCGTGATTTTCGTCCTCGGCGTCGTGCTGACCCGTGCCGGCGGCTGCGTGATCAACGACTGGGCCGACCGCAAGGTCGACGGCCACGTCAAACGCACCGCGCAGCGGCCCATTGCTGCCGGCAAGATCAGCTCGAAAGAGGCGCTGGTGTTCTTCGCCCTGCTGATGGGCGTGAGTTTCCTGCTGGTGCTGTGCACCAACGCCGCAACGATCTGGCTGTCGCTGGGCGGTCTGGCGCTGGCCTTCACTTATCCATTCATGAAGCGCTACACCTATTACCCGCAAGTGGTGCTGGGCGCGGCGTTTTCCTGGGGGATGCCGATGGCGTTCACCGCCGAAACCGGTGAGCTGCCGGCAACCGCCTGGCTGCTGTGGATCGCCAATCTGCTGTGGACGGTGGGCTACGACACTTATTACGCAATGACCGACCGCGACGATGACCTGAAGATCGGCGTGAAATCCACGGCGATCCTGTTCGGCGAGGCGGACCGGGTGATCATCCTGACCTTGCAGGCGCTGTCGCTGGGCTGTCTGGTGCTGGCCGGGTCGAAATTCGAGTTGGGGATCTGGTTCCACCTCGGCCTGCTGGTAGCGGCCGGGTGCTACGCCTGGGAATTCTGGTACACCCGCGACCGGGACCGGATGCGCTGCTTCAAGGCGTTCCTGCACAACCACTGGGCCGGGTTGGCGATTTTCGTCGGGATCGTGCTGGATTACGCGTTGCGCTGATCTCAAGGAATCGCGGCCCGAGGCAATGCCTGCGGGCCGCGATCCAGCTTCACTGCCAGTGGCTTACTTGTGCTCGTGAACCACGTGCCACACGTCCTTCATCTTGTCACCGGTCATATCGCCCGGCTTGGCATCTTTCACGAAGGTGTACAGCGGCTTGCCGTCGTAGGCGTACTGCATCATGCCGTCATCACGTTTGATGACCGTCCATTTACCTTCAGCCTTGGCATCTGCCGGCGCCATCAGTGGCGGCCAGTTCTTGGCGCAATCGCCGTTGCACATCGACTTGCCGCCACTGTCCTTGTCGAACGTGTAAAGCGTCATGCCTTTGTGATCGACCATCATGCCGTCTTTCATCATGGCCGGCTCGGCCGCCATTGCCAGTCCAGGCAGAGTCAGGGCGGCAGCCATCAGCAAAGCCTTAAAGGAAGCAGTCATTTGAGTCATGGAAACCTTCTCTTGTGGTTGTCAGGATTCGGACTTAGAGCTTAGTTCAGGATTTGCACAATCGCCGCTGGACTAAAATACTGTCACACGACTGCAATAATTCCGTTATCTAATGCGGCGCAAGACAGTTAAATGACAAGAGGATTAAGGCATGGTTGGCAGGAGCATTCTGATCGTCGACGACGAAGCGCCCATTCGCGAAATGATCGCCGTTGCGTTGGAAATGGCCGGCTATGACTGCCTCGAGGCAGAGAACTCGCAGCAGGCCCACGCCATCATCGTCGACCGTAAACCGGACCTGATCCTGCTCGACTGGATGCTGCCCGGCACCTCCGGCATCGAGCTGGCCCGCCGCCTCAAGCGTGACGAGCTGACCGGGGACATCCCGATCATCATGCTCACCGCCAAGGGCGAAGAGGACAACAAGATCCAGGGCCTGGAAGTCGGCGCCGACGACTACATCACCAAACCGTTTTCCCCACGCGAACTGGTGGCACGCCTCAAGGCGGTGCTGCGTCGCGCCGGCCCGACCGATGGCGAAGCGCCGATCGAAGTCGGCGGCCTGCTGCTCGACCCGATCAGCCACCGCGTGACCATCGATGGCCGTCCGGCCGAGATGGGCCCGACCGAATACCGTCTGCTGCAATTCTTCATGACCCACCAGGAACGCGCCTACACCCGTGGCCAGTTGCTGGACCAGGTCTGGGGCGGCAACGTCTATGTTGAAGAGCGCACCGTCGACGTGCACATCCGGCGCCTGCGCAAAGCCCTCGGCGACGCCTACGAAAATCTGGTACAAACCGTGCGCGGCACCGGCTACCGGTTCTCCACCAAGGCCTGAGCCGAGCCCTCACCGTAGACAAGGACCGCATTTTCCGTGAACCAAAACTGGCATGGCACCCTGATTCGCCACATGCTGTTGCTGGTCACCGGCTGCCTGGTGATCGGCCTGATCACCGGCTACTACGGCTGGAGTCTGGCGGCGGGACTGGGCCTGTACCTGGCCTGGACGCTCAAGCAACTGCTGCGCCTGCACGAATGGCTGCGCCTGCACCAACCCGATGAAGCTCCGCCCGACGGCTACGGTCTGTGGGGCGAGGTGTTCGACAGCATCTACCATCTGCAACGCCGCGATCAAAGGGTACGCGGGCGTCTGCAAGCGGTGATCGACCGCGTTCAGGAGTCCACCGCTGCGCTGAAAGACGCGGTGATCATGCTCGACAGCGACGGCAACCTGGAATGGTGGAACCGCGCCGCCGAAACCCTGCTCGGCCTCAAGACTCCGCAGGACAGCGGCCAACCGGTGACCAACCTGGTTCGCCATCCGCGCTTCAAGGAATACTTCGAGCAGGAAAGCTACGCCGAACCGCTGGAAATCCCCTCGCCGACCAACGATCGCGTGCGCATCCAGCTGTACCTCACGCGCTACGGCAACAACGAACACTTGATGCTGGTGCGCGACGTCACGCGCATCCATCAGCTGGAACAGATGCGCAAAGACTTCATCGCCAACGTCTCCCATGAGCTGCGCACCCCGCTGACGGTGATCTGCGGCTACCTGGAAACCCTGCTCGACAACGTCGAGGAAGTGAATCCGCGCTGGAGCCGTGCCCTGCAGCAGATGCAGCAACAGGGCGGGCGCATGCAGACCCTGCTCAACGACTTGCTGCTGCTGGCCAAACTGGAAGCCACCGATTACCCGTCGGACAACCAGCCGGTGCACATCGACACTCTGCTGCAGTCGATCAAGAGCGACGCGCAGCAGTTGTCCGGCTCGAAAAATCAGCGCATCACCCTGGAAGCCGACACCAGCATTCTGCTCAAGGGCAGCGAGGCGGAACTGCGCAGTGCGTTTTCCAATCTGGTGTTCAACGCCGTCAAATACACCCCGGCCGAAGGCAACATCCGCATCCGCTGGTGGGGCGACGATCAGGGCGCGCATCTCAGCGTGCAGGATTCCGGGATCGGCATCGACAGCAAACACCTGCCGCGCCTGACCGAACGCTTCTACCGCGTCGACTCCAGCCGCAACTCCAACACCGGCGGCACGGGCCTGGGCCTGGCCATCGTCAAACACGTGCTGCTGCGCCATCGCGCACGGATGGAGATCAGCAGCGTGCCCGGTCATGGCAGCACGTTCACCTGCCATTTCGCCCCGGCGCAGGTCGCTCAGGCACGGGTCATCAGCGCCGCTGAGTAATGCCGGACTAGGCAATCGCCAGGTCAGCCGCTACATTGGCTGACTTGCGCCTGCCTTTCAGGTGCGGATTTTTCTTTCTTTCGAATCACACGGAACCCGCAAAACTCCATCATGGACCCTTCCCCTGGCTTGTCCCTCGCAACAATATTCGCCGATTTCGGCATGATTCTTTTCGCTCTGATCCTGGTTTTGCTCAACGGCTTCTTCGTTGCGGCGGAATTCGCCATGGTCAAACTGCGCTCGACCCGGGTCGAAGCCATCGCTGAGCAGCACGGCTGGCGCGGACACATCCTGCGCACGGTGCACAGTCAGCTCGATGCGTACCTCTCGGCGTGCCAGCTCGGTATCACCCTCGCCTCCCTGGGCCTGGGCTGGGTCGGTGAGCCGGCGTTCGCGCACATCCTCGAACCGCTGCTGAGCGCGGTGGGTGTGCAGTCGGCCGAAGTCGTCAAAGGCATCTCGTTCTTCACCGCGTTCTTCATCATTTCCTACCTGCACATTGTGGTCGGCGAACTCGCACCCAAATCCTGGGCGATCCGCAAACCCGAGCTGCTGTCGCTGTGGACGGCGGTGCCGCTGTACCTGTTCTACTGGGCCATGTACCCGGCGATCTACCTGCTCAACGCCAGCGCCAACACCATCCTGCGCATTGCGGGGCAAGGTGAACCCGGCCCGCATCACGAGCACCATTACAGCCGCGAAGAACTGAAACTGATCCTGCACTCGAGCCGTGGCCAGGATCCGAGCGACCAGGGCATGCGTGTGCTTGCCTCGGCGGTGGAAATGGGCGAGCTGGAAGTGGTCGACTGGGCCAACTCCCGGGAAGACTTGATCACCCTCGAATTCAACGCCCCGCTGAAAGAAATCCTGGCGATGTTTCGTCGCCACAAGTTCAGCCGTTATCCGGTGTACGACAGCGAGCGCAAGGAATTCGTCGGCCTGCTGCACATCAAGGACCTGCTGCTGGAACTGGCAGCGCTGGATCACATTCCCGAGTCGTTCAACCTCGCCGAACTGACCCGCCCGCTGGAACGCGTATCGCGGCACATGCCGCTGTCGCAGCTGCTGGAGCAGTTCCGCAAGGGCGGCTCGCACTTCGCTGTGGTCGAAGAGGCCGACGGCAATATCATCGGCTACCTGACCATGGAAGACGTGCTGGAAGTGCTGGTCGGCGATATCCAGGACGAACACCGCAAGGCCGAGCGCGGCATCCTCGCCTACCAGCCAGGCAAGTTGCTGGTACGAGGCGATACGCCGCTGTTCAAGGTCGAGCGCCTGCTGGGGATCGACCTGGACCACATCGAAGCCGAAACCCTCGCCGGGCTGATCTACGAAACCCTGAAGCGGGTGCCGGAAGAGGAGGAAGTGCTGGAAGTCGAAGGCCTGCGGATCATCATCAAGAAGATGAAAGGTCCGAAGATCATTCTAGCCAAGGTGCTGATGCTCGACTGACGGGGTTTACTGCTTGCCCAACGCAAAGTTGGGCAACGCCCCCAGCGGCCGGTTGAACTGATACGGAATCGACACCAGCCCCATCCCGGTGTTGCGCTGCACCACAAAGTGCAGATGCGGGCCGCTGCTGTTGCCGGTGTTGCCGGACAGCGCCAGCGGACTGCCCACCGTCACTCGCTGCCCTTCGCGCACACTTACCGATCCTTGCTTGAGATGCAGGTACACGCCCATCGTGCCGTCGTCGTGCAGGATCCGCACGAAGTTGCCGGACGGATCGGTGCCGCGCCCATTCTGGGCATTCTCGGTCTTCACCACTACCCCGGCCCGCGCCGCAATGATCGGCGTGCCGACCGGCATGGCGATGTCCATCGCGTACTTGTTCTTCGGCCCGAAGTGGCTGTAATCGCCATTGGCGCCCTGACTGAGACGGAACGGCCCGCCACGCCACGGAAACGGATAGCGATAGCCCTGAGCCGCGCCAGCTGGGTCACCGAGGGAATACTGGAACATCGGCGTATACACCAGCGGCTTGCCACCGGACACCGCCGTCAGCAACGCCAGCCGCGTATTGCTGCGCGCCGGCAGCACCCGACGGATCGTTTGCGCCGGTGCGCCGCGCACGTTGCTCATCCCGGTAAACGCCAGTGCAACCTCGACCGGCGCGTACAGGTCGTTGCGCACGAACACCACGTCCGCGCCCTTCTGCTTCTTGATGTCGAGATAGACCTGGCGCTCGAGGCGCTCGACCATCCGGTCCTGAAACACGAACACCTGGGAGCCTTTGCTCGGACGGTCGCTGTACGAAACCACTCCGTTGGCATCGGTGGATTTGTAGATCGTCATGGCCACAGTCGAGGTGGAGGCCATGAACAGACCACAGAAAAACAGCAGGCGCAGGGGCATGGGCAAAAGTTCTGTCGAGTAAGGCCTGGGAATGAGCCTAGCAGCTGAAGCAGACCAGGCTAGTCGACAGATGTTTCAAATTGGCAGGTGCAGGAGATGATCGTCCCCACGCTCTGCGTGGGGATGCAGCCCGGGACGCTCTGCGTCCCATGCGTGAGGACGCAGAGCGTCCCTTGAGGCATTCCCACGCGGAGCGTGGGAACGATCAATGTCAGGCGACGAAGATCAAGCGCCCGGAACGAAGTGCTTCTGCGCCGTGCCGCGGGCGATCAGGCGGGAGATGTAGTCGAGCTTCTGCGCGTCCTGGTCGACGAAGCGGAAGGTCAGTTGCAACCAGTCGCTGTCGGGTTTCGGCTCGTGAGCGACGACGGCGTGCAGGTAGCCGTTGAGGCGGGCGATTTCGGCGTTGTCGCCCTGCTCCAAGTCCAGCACGGCGCTGTCGAGGATCTGCGGCAGGGTGTCGGTGCGTTTCACCACCAGCAGCGCTTCCTTGATGCTCAGGGCCTTGATCACGCATTGCTGGGTGCCGCTTGGCAGGCGCAGTTGGCCTTGACCGCGACCGCCGGTCGGAGCGCTGGAGGCTGGGGCTTTCACGGGCGGGCTGTTGAGCAGGCCACGCTGTGGCGCGGCGGCAGGTGCCGGGGCCGCAGCGGCAGGCTTGGCAAACGGATTGGCTGCCGCAGCAGTCGGTGCGGAACCGAAGACCGCGGCCTTGCCACCGGTCAATGCGCTCAGGGAGTCGTTGCCGAATGCCGAGTTCATCTTGGTCGGGGCACTGTTCATCAGGGTGTCGAGCTTGCCGACCTTGTTCAGGGCCTGCTTGACCTTGGTCAGCAGTTGCTCGTTGGTGAACGGCTTGCTGACGTAACCGGTGACACCGGCCTGGATCGCCTGCACGACGTTTTCCTTGTCGCCCCGGCTGGTGACCATGATGAATGGCATGGTCTTGAGGTTGTCCTGCTCACGGCACCAGGTCAGCAGTTCGAGGCCGGACATTTCCGGCATTTCCCAGTCGCACAGCACCAGGTCGAAGGCTTCCTTGGCCAGCATGGCCTGGGCCTTCTTGCCGTTGATGGCGTCCTCGGTGCGGATCCCCGGGAAGTAATTACGCAGGCACTTTTTCACCAGGTCACGAATGAACGATGCATCGTCCACGACCAACACACTGATCTTGCTCATCCAACACCCCTATTAAAATCCCGGCAAGCATAACGCTGGCTGATGGCACATTGCCAAAACTCTTCAGTCACGCCGGGACTTTTCGTTCGCGGGTGCTGCTTTTTAATTCGCTTCTGCCTATGAAAAGCAGAAACAAAAACGCCCGGCCAAAGGGCCGGGCGCTTTTCTCAGGCAATCTTACTTATCGTCAGCATCGCCCGGAACATTAGCGGTTTCGCCACTTGTCCCTTCAACTTCTTCCTTCATGCGCTTGAGGCCCATGTGGCGCACATCGGTGCCGCGCACCAGGTAAATCACCAGCTCCGAGATGTTGCGCGCGTGGTCGCCGATCCGCTCCAGCGAACGCAGCACCCAGATAATGCTCAAGACCCGCGAGATAGAGCGCGGGTCTTCCATCATGTAGGTCGCCAGCTCACGCAGGGCGGTCTTGTATTCGCGGTCGATGATCTTGTCGTACTGCGCCACTGACAGAGCCAGATCGGCGTCGAAACGGGCAAACGCATCCAGCGCATCGCGGACCATGTTGCGCACCTGGTCGCCGATGTGGCGAACCTCGACGTAACCGCGCGGCGCTTCGCCTTCTTCGCACAACTGAATCGCACGACGGGCGATCTTGGTCGCTTCGTCGCCGATGCGCTCCAGGTCGATCACCGACTTGGAGATGCTGATGATCAGACGCAGGTCGGACGCCGCCGGCTGACGACGGGCCAGAATGCGCAGGCATTCTTCGTCGATGTTGCGTTCCATCTGGTTGATCTGGTCGTCGATCTCGCGCACTTGCTGGGCCAGGCCCGAGTCGGCCTCGATCAGCGCGGTGACCGCGTCGTTGACCTGCTTCTCGACCAGCCCGCCCATGGCCAGCAGGTGGCTGCGCACTTCTTCCAGTTCGGCGTTGAACTGCGCGGAAATGTGATGGGTAAGGCCTTCTTTACTAATCATGTTGGCGTCCTTGGAGCGTCCGGTAAGGTGCGGCGGGCCGCAGCGTCAATTCTGTGAATAACCCGCAACTGTCAGCCGTAACGACCGGTGATGTAGTCTTCGGTCTGCTTCTTGGCCGGATTGGTGAACAGGGTATCGGTGTCGCCGAATTCCACCAGTTTGCCCATGTACATGAACGCCGTGTAGTCGGACACCCGCGCCGCCTGCTGCATGTTGTGGGTCACGATGACGATGGTGAACTTGGATTTGAGCTCATAGATCAGCTCTTCGACTTTCAGGGTCGAGATCGGGTCGAGGGCCGAGCACGGTTCGTCGAGCAGCAGCACTTCCGGCTCCACGGCGATGGTCCGGGCGATCACCAGACGCTGTTGCTGACCACCGGACAGGCCGAGGGCCGAGTCATGCAGACGGTCTTTCACTTCGTCCCACAGGGCCGCGCCTTTCAGTGCCCACTCGACGGCTTCGTCGAGGATGCGCTTCTTGTTGATGCCCTGGATGCGCAGGCCGTAGACCACGTTTTCGTAGATGGTTTTCGGGAACGGGTTAGGCTTCTGGAACACCATGCCGACCCGGCGACGCAGCTCGGCCACGTCTTCGCCCTTGCGGTAGATGTTGTTGCCGTACAGGTTGATCGCGCCTTCGACGCGGCAGCCGTCCACCAGGTCGTTCATGCGGTTGAAGGTGCGCAGCAGCGTGGACTTGCCGCAGCCGGACGGGCCGATGAAGGCGGTCACGCGCTGTTTCGGGATGTTCATGCTGACGTCGTACAGCGCTTGTTTCTCGCCGTAGAACAGGCTCAGGCCCGGCACTTCGATGGCCACGGTTTCCTGCTCGAGGTTCAGGCTCTGCTTGTCGCGGCCCAGGGCAGACATGTTGATGCCGTGGGTATGTGTTTCGTGCTGCATGGGAGATCCCCTGTGCTAACAAATTCGGTTCGGTTGGCTGCCGGTATACAGGCCGGCAGCCCTTCAATTCTTGTGACGGCGATCAGCTGTCCAGCGCCTTGTACTTCTCGCGCAGGTGGTTACGGATGTACACCGCCGACAGGTTCAGGGTGGCGATCACCAGCACCAGCAGCAGCGCCGTGGCGTACACCAGCGGCCGCGCGGCCTCGACGTTCGGGCTCTGGAAGCCGACGTCGTAGATGTGGAAGCCCAGGTGCATGATCTTCTGATCCAGGTGCAGATACGGGTAGTTGCCGTCCACCGGCAGCGACGGCGCCAGTTTCACCACACCCACCAGCATCAGCGGCGCCACTTCACCGGCGGCGCGAGCCACGGCGAGGATCATGCCGGTCATCATGGCCGGGCTGGCCATCGGCAGAACGATCTTCCACAGGGTTTCAGCCTTGGTCGCGCCGAGGGCCAGCGAGCCTTCACGCACGGTGCGCGGGATACGCGCCAGACCTTCTTCTGTTGCCACGATCACCACCGGCACCGCCAGCAGCGCCAGGGTCAACGAAGCCCAGAGCAGACCCGGCGTACCGAAGGTCGGTGCCGGCAGCGCTTCAGGGAAGAACAGACGGTCGAGCGAGCCACCGAGCACGTAGACGAAGAAGCCCAGACCGAACACGCCGTAAACAATCGCCGGAACACCCGCCAGGTTGTTCACCGCGATCCGGATCACCCGGGTCAGGGTGTTCTGCTTGGCGTATTCACGCAGGTACACCGCCGCCAGCACGCCGAACGGGGTCACGATCATCGCCATGATCAGGGTCATCATCACGGTGCCGAAGATCGCCGGGAAAATCCCGCCTTCGGTGTTCGCTTCACGCGGGTCATCGGACAGGAATTCCCAGGCCTTGCTGAAGTAGAAACCGATCTTGGTCATCGTGCCCATGGCGTTCGGCTGATAGGCGTGAACCACTTTGCCCAGGCCGATTTCGATTTCCTTGCCGTTGGCATCACGAGCGGTCAAAGCGTCACGGTTGAACTGCGCGTGCAGGTCGGCCAGACGGGCTTCGATGTCCTGATAACGGGCGTTCAGCTCGGCGCGCTCGGATTCCATGTCCGCTTGCGCGGTGGCGTCGAGCTTGCCTTCCAGCTCCAGCTTGCGACCGTGCAGACGGATGCGCTCGAGGCCGGCGTTGATCGCGCCGATGTCGGTTTTTTCCAGCGACTTGAGCTGCGAGGCGAGGCCGTTCACACGGTTGATCCGCGCTTGCAGTTCAGGCCAGGCCGCTTCGCCTTCGGCGATCACCTTGCCGTCCTGTTTGACGTTGACCAGGTAGCCGTAGAAGTTGCCCCACTCACGACGCTCCAGCGCCATCAGTTCCACCGGCGTGGTCTGGTTGGTCAGCCACTCGCCGACGATCCAGGTGAAGTCGTTGCCGTTCAGGTCACGGTTGCCGACCTTGATCAGCTCGCGAGTCATGAATTCCGGACCTTCGTCCGGCACCGGCAGGCCGGCGCTCTTCAGACGGGCGCGTGGCACTTCTTCTTTCTGCACCACTTCGCCCACGACCAGATGCTGGCCCTGGCCCGGTACGTCATAGCTGGCGTGGATCAGATCCGCCGGCCAGAAGTGACCCAGACCGCGCACGGCGATCACCGCCAGCAGGCCAATGGTCATGATGACCGCGATGGACACCGCGCCGCCGCTGATCCAGACGCCAGGGGCGCCGCTCTTGAACCATCCTTTCAGGGAGTTCTGTTTCACAGACTTCTACCTTTGCTTAAAGCGACGAGTATTTCTTGCGCAGACGCTGACGAATCAGTTCCGCGAGGGTGTTCATGACGAAGGTGAACAACAGCAGCACCAGCGCCGAAAGGAACAGCACGCGGTAGTGGCTGCCGCCGACTTCCGACTCCGGCATTTCCACCGCGACGTTGGCGGCCAGGGTGCGCAGGCCTTCGAACAGGTTCATTTCCATGACCGGGGTGTTGCCGGTGGCCATCAGCACAATCATGGTTTCGCCGACCGCACGGCCCATGCCGATCATCAGCGCCGAGAAGATGCCCGGGCTGGCGGTCAGGATCACCACGCGAGTCATGGTCTGCCACGGCGTGGCACCGAGGGCCAGCGAGCCCAGGGTCAGGCCGCGCGGCACGCTGAACACAGCGTCTTCGGCGATCGAGTAGATGTTCGGGATCACCGCAAAGCCCATGGCCAGACCGACCACCAGAGCGTTGCGCTGGTCGTAGGTGATGCCCAGGTCGTGGGAGATCCACATGCGCATGTCACCGCCGAAGAACCAGTTCTCCATGAACGGGCTCATGTACAGCGACAGCCAGCCCACGAACAGGATCACCGGAATCAGCAGCGCACTTTCCCAGCCGTCCGGGACTTTCAGGCGGATCGATTCAGGCAGACGACTGAAGGTGAAACCGGCGATCAGAATGCCAATCGGCAGCAGCATCAGCAGGCTGAAAATGCCCGGCAGGTGCCCTTCCACATACGGTGCGAGGAACAGGCCGGCGAAGAAACCGAGGATCACCGTCGGCATCGCTTCCATCAGCTCGATCACCGGTTTGACCTTGCGGCGCATGCCCGGCGCCATGAAGTACGCGGTGTAGATCGCAGCGGCGACGGCCAGCGGTGCAGCCAGCAGCATCGCGTAGAACGCGGCTTTCAGGGTGCCGAAGGTCAGTGGCGAAAGGCTCAGTTTCGGTTCGAAATCGGTGTTGGCGGCGGTCGATTGCCAGACGTATTTAGGCTCGTCGTAGTTCTCGTACCAGACCTTGCTCCACAGCGCGCTCCACGAGACTTCCGGGTGCGGGTTGTCGAGCAGCAACGGTTGCAGCTTGCCGCCGGCTTCGACGATTACGCGGTTGGCGCGTGGCGACAGGCCGAACAGGCCCTGGCCTTCAACCACCTGATCGACCAGCAAGGTGCGGTGCGCGGTGCTGTGGAACACGCCGAGCTTGCCGCTGGCATCCAGGGCCAGGAAGCCTTTGCGACGTTCTTCGGCGGAAATTTCAACGATTGGCGTGGTGCCCATCTGGAAGGTGCGGATCTGCTTCAGGCGCAGCTCCCCATCGGTGTCGCGGGCCATGAACCACTGGGCCAGACCACCCTTGGAGTCACCGACGATCAGCGAGATACCACCGACCAGTTGCGTGGCGGCGGTGACTTCGGCTTCGCCGTTTTCCAGCAGTTTGTAACGACCGTTGAGGCTCTTGTCGCGCAGGCTGAACACATCGGCCTGGGCACGCCCGTTGACCACGTACAGCCACTGCTGACGCGGGTCGACGAAGATGTTTTTCACAGGCTCGGTCATCTGCGGCAGATCGATACGCTTCTGCTCGTTGGTGACTTCGCCGGTCATCATGTTTTCTTCGCTGGTCAGCGACAGCACATTGAGTTGCGAACCGGTAGAACCGACCAGCATCAGGGTCGAATCGGTGGCGTTGAGGCTGACGTGCTCCAGCGCACCGCCGCTTTCGTTCAGCGCGATCGGTGCATCGCCATACGGATACTCGATGGCCGGGGTGATGGTTTTCTTGCCGTCGGGGTAGCTGACTTTATAAGTGTGACGGAACACCAGCGCCTGACCGTTGGACAGGCCCACGGCCACCAGAGGATGGCCCGGCTGGTCTTCGCCGATGGAGGTCACACTGGCGCCTGCCGGCAAAGGCAGATCGACGCGCTTCAATTCAGCGCCACTGTCGATGTCGAAGAACAGCGCCTGGCCCTTGTCGGAAACGCGCATGGCCACCTGATTCTGCTCTTCGAGCGAAATCATCAGCGGCTTGCCGGCGTCCTGCATCCAGGCTGGGGTGATTGCGTCTTTCGCGCTCAGGTCAGCACCTTTGAACAGCGGCGCGACCACGTAGGCGAGGAAGAAGAAGATCAGGGTGATGGCTGCCAGCACCGCCAGACCGCCGACGAGGACGTACCAGCGGGTGAAGCGATCCTTGAGCGCGCGAATGCGGCGCTTGCGTTGCAACTCAGGCGTATTGAAATCAATGCGCTTGGGAGGGTTCGTAGTCATTTTGGAATTGGCCAGATCATTCATGCGCACACCCTAGCGATCCTGTATGACAGAAAGATGACAATGCAGTGACGCACCAAATCCGCCGCCAGCAGGGCACTGGCAGTGGATAGAAGAATTCGGGGAGTGTGGGGGCCGGGCCGCTTGCGGGCCGGGCCCCACACGTGAGTCAGGCGGGGTTCACCCCTGACTCAGTTTGTTACTTTTTTGCGACTTCAGCGCCGCCTTCCTGCAGACCCAGGTCAGCCAGTGCTTTTGCAGCAACCTTGGCTGGCAGCGGGATGTAGCCGTCTTTCACTACCACTTCCTGGCCCTGTTTCGACAGAACCAGTTTCACGAATTCGGCTTCCAGCGGGGCCAGAGGCTTGTTCGGGGCTTTGTTGACGTACACGTACAGGAAACGCGACAGCGGGTACTTGCCGTTCAGGGCGTTTTCTTCGGTGTCTTCGATGAAGTCAGTGCTGCCTTTCTTCGACAGAGCAACGGTTTTCACGCTGGCGGTCTTGTAGCCGATGCCCGAGTAACCGATGCCGTTCAGCGAGGAGCTGATCGACTGCACGACCGAAGCCGAGCCTGGTTGTTCGTTGACGTTAGGCTTGTAGTCGCCTTTGCACAGGGCTTCTTCCTTGAAGTAGCCGTAGGTGCCGGATACCGAGTTGCGACCGAACAGTTGAACCGGCTTGTTGGCCAGGTCGCCGGTCACGCCCAGGTCACCCCAGGTTTTCACGTCGGTCTTGGCGCCGCACAGACGGGTGGACGAGAAGATCGCGTCAACCTGTTCCATGGTCAGGTGCTGGATCGGGTTGTCCTTGTGAACGAAAACAGCCAGGGCGTCCACGGCAACCGGGATAGCGGTTGGCTTGTAGCCGTATTTCTGTTCGAAGGCAGCCAGTTCGGTGTCCTTCATCTTGCGGCTCATCGGGCCCAGGTTGGAGGTGCCTTCAGTCAGCGCAGGTGGCGCGGTGGCGGAGCCAGCGGCCTGAATCTGGATGTTTACGTTCGGGTATTCTTTTTTGTAGTTCTCAGCCCAGAGGGTCATGAGGTTGGCCAGGGTATCGGAGCCGACGCTGGACAGGTTGCCCGACACACCAGTGGTCTTGGTGTAGCTCGGGATAGCAGGGTCAACAGCGGCAACCGCGTTGGCAGTCGCAACGCCAGCAGCGACAAAAGTCATTGCCGCCATCAAACGCTTCAGTTTCATGCCTTACTCCTAGCAGATAGGGTGTGTTAAGTCGGGGCCAAGTATCAGCAGGCCGTGTGAACACTCTATGGCTGAAATATGACAATTGGATGAAAGGCCAGCATCCCTGTCGGAAGGCTGGCCTTTCAGTTGTAACCGAACGTGTGAAGTTGGCTTAGCGACCTTTGCTCCACAGCCACGCGCCGACCAGGATCCCCATCCCGCACAGCACCGCCACATAGTAGGCAGGCCCCATAGCGCTTTCTTTCAGCAGCAGGCTGACCACCATCGGCGTCAGGCCACCGAAGATGGCGTAGGCGACGTTATAAGAGAAGGACAGACCGCTGAAGCGCACCACCGGCGGGAACGCTTTCACCATCACGTATGGCACCGCGCCGATGGTGCCGACCAGGAAACCGGTCAGCGCATACAGCGGGAACAGCCAGTCCGGGTGATCGGCGAGGCTGTGATAGAAGGTCCAGGAACTGGCCAGCAAGCCCAGGCAGCCGAACACGAACACCCGACCGGCACCGAAGCGATCTGCCAGTGCGCCGGAAATGATGCAGCCCAGGCTCAGGAATACGATCGCCAGGCTGTTGGATTGCAGCGCGGTGGTCGGCGAGAAGTGATAGACCGTTTGCAGCACGGTCGGGGTCATCAGGATCACCACGACGATGCCGGCGGACAGCAGCCAGGTCAGCAGCATCGACACCGCGATTGCCCCACGATGGTCACGCAGCACGGCGCGCAGCGGCACTTCTTCGGCCAGGGCCTTGCGCTGTTGCAGTTCGGCGAACACCGGAGTTTCGTGCAGCCAGCGGCGCAGGTAGACCGAGAACAGACCGAACACGCCACCCAGCAGGAACGGGATCCGCCAGGCGTAATCCGAAACTTCCGTTGGCGTATAAATGCTGTTGATCGCCGTGGCGACCAGCGAACCGAGGAGGATGCCCGCCGTCAGGCCGCTGGTCAGGGTGCCGCAGGCGTAGCCGATGTGCTTGCCGGGTACGTGTTCGGAAACGAAGACCCATGCCCCCGGAACCTCACCGCCAATGGCCGCGCCCTGAATGACGCGCATCAACAGCAGCAGGATCGGCGCCCACATGCCGATCTGCGCGTAAGTTGGCAGCAGGCCCATGATCAGGGTCGGCACGGCCATCATGAAAATGCTCAGGGTGAACATCTTCTTGCGCCCCAGCAGGTCGCCGAAGTGCGCCATCACGATCCCGCCCAGCGGCCGTGCGAGATAACCGGCGGCGAAGATGCCGAAGGTCTGCATCAGGCGCAGCCACTCGGGCATGTCGGCCGGGAAGAACAATTTGCCGACCACGGTGGCAAAGAACACGAAGATGATGAAATCGTAGAACTCCAGCGCGCCCCCCAGGGCCGATAGCGACAGAGTCTTGTAGTCATTGCGGGTCAACGGTCGTGCGGGTTGGTCGGGCTGCGCGAGGCTCGAGGGCGCTGTGGTCATGGCAAGGTCTTCTCTTATAGTCGGATCTGCCGCCACAACAACGCTGGCTGTGGCTCGGGCAGGTTCGGCACCATAGCAAATTGTTCGAAAAAGCACATAGAGGCGCGTATTTGCCGGTCGAAATCAGAACCGGACGGTCGTCGCGGAGTCTACCGACCGATATACTCGCAACCTTGCTCCGGTTTGTAAGGGGTTGCTGTGCGAAAACGTCGTTGGCCCGACCCTTGCTCGGGATTAGCCGGTTTCGCAGAGTTTCTCCTTAGGCGCCTGATGGAAAACGTGACGAACGTAGTATGTTCGGTGCTGAATCGTTTTTCCCGAAGACGGCTACCACCAGCAATACCCAACGAAGAGTCACGGGTCAGAGGCACCCCCGGCATGATAGAGCTCGAACAAGAAGATCCGATCCCGCAAGGCGACCTGGCCCTGCAAATCACCGCGCTTCCCCGCGAAACCAACGGCTTCGGCGATATTTTCGGCGGCTGGCTGGTGGCGCAGATGGACCTGGCCGGCACTGCCATGGCCAGCCGTGTTGCCGGCGGCCGTGTCGCGACCGTGGCCATCGATCGCATGGCGTTTCTGGTGCCGGTGGCTGTCGGCGCGCAATTGTCCTTTTATACCCAGACCCTGGAAATCGGCCGCAGCTCGATCCAGATGATGGTCGAGGTGTGGAGCGACGATCCACTGTCCAGCGAGTGGCGTAAAGTGACCGAAGCGGTGTTCGTGTTCGTTGCCATCGATGGCAGTGGCCGCACCCGTTCGGTTCCGCCACGCGCACGTTAAACCTCGCGGCCGTTTCACGGTCGATAGTCGTCCAAGTTGCTGATCGAGAGTTGTCCCATGAACACGCCCAACGTTGAAGCCGTGAAACTGGATGAACTGAACTGCTGGCGCATCCGCCACGGTCAGGCCGAAGTGCTGGTGGCCCAGCAAGGCGCGCACATCCTCAGTTATCAGGTGGACGGCCAGCCGCCGCTGATCTGGCTGAACGACAAGGCCGTGTTCAAGACCGGCAAGAGCATCCGCGCCGGCGTGCCGGTGTGCTGGCCGTGGTTCGGCGTCTTCGCCCGCAACCCGCAGAGCGTGCAGGCGATGCGCGTCAGCGAAGAACCGGCCGCCGCCCACGGATTTGTCCGGGCGATGGATTGGGAACTGGGCGGTATCGAAACCGAAGGTGAAAGCCTCAAGGTAGAGTTCAAGCTGCCCTACCCCGAAGGCGGTTTTCCGGGCTGGCCGCATCAGGTCGACCTGACCCTGACCCTGCGTCTCGACGATCAGTTGCACATCAGCCTGACCAGCCACAACCGTGGTGCAGACACCGTCAGCATCAGCCAGGCGCTGCACAGCTATTTCGCGGTCAGCGATGTGCGCAACGTGCGCGTCGAAGGCGTGGATGGCCTGGATTACATCGAGACCCTGGACGACTGGAAGACTCACACCCAGCAAGGCGACCTGCGTTTTGCCGGGGAAACCGACCGCATCTACCTCGACGCTCCGCCGCAACTGAGCATCGTCGATCCGGCCTGGGAACGGCGCATCGTGCTGACCGCTACCGGCTCACGCACGGCGGTGATCTGGAACCCGTGGATCGACCGCGCCGCCGCGTTCAGCGACATGGACAACGACGGCTGGCAGCGCATGCTCTGCATCGAAACCGCGAATGTGATGGACGATGTGGTGAACCTGGCACCGGATGCCAGCCACACCATGGGCGTCAGCGTCGGCAGCCAGCCGCTCTGAAAACAAAAAACGCAGCCCTGAGGCTGCGTTTTTTTGCGGGTCTGAATTACAGATCCGATTCCTGCACCACCCGCACCTTGTCCGCCTCCAGCGCATACGCCGCGTCGGCGAGATCATTGCTGACCTTCTCGATCTTCAGCGTGCCGGTCACCCACAGCGGCGTGTAGATGTCATCCAGCTTCAAGCCCTTTGGATAACGCACCAGCACCAGTTGATTCGGCGGCGGTGGCGGCACATGGATGCATGCGCCCGGGTACGGCACGAGGAAGAACAGCGTGCTGCGGCCCTTGGCGTCGGATTCCAGCGGCACTGGATAACCACCGATGCGGATGTGCTTATCGTTCATCGACGCCACGGTCTTGGTCGAATACATCACCGCCGGCAAACCCTTGGCCTGCTTCATCCCGCCCTTCTCGGTGAAGGTGCCGGTGGCTTCCGGCGAGTTGTGGTCGATTTCAGGCATGGCCTCGAGGGCTTTCTGGTCCGACTTGGGCATCAGTTCCAGCCAGTCGGTTTCCGGCAGTTCGCCGGCGTGGGCCAGACCGCTGCCCAGCAAAAGGAGAGTCAACAAAAGACGGCGCATGAAGGTGCTCGGTAAAGGATGCTCGAATAGGGAGGGAACGCTAAATCGCCGAGCATTCTAGCCCTCCCCGCCGGATTGGCAGAGAGGGCTTTGTCGCTTTGGATCAGTTCTTTTTAATCAGGCTGTAGATCACCAGCAGCACGATCGCGCCGACCAGCGCGCCGATGAAGCTTGCTGTTTCACCCGGCTGATAAATGCCCAGGGCCTGACCGCCGTAAGTGGCTGCCAGCGAACCGCCGATACCGAGCAGGATGGTCATGATCCAGCCCATGCTGTCATCGCCCGGTTTCAGGAACCGCGCCAGCAGGCCGACGATGAGGCCGATAAAGATGGTTCCGATAATTCCCATGGCATTTCCCTCTGAATAATAGATATGCCAAAGCCTAGTCAGACTTTGGCATCCTGCCATGAGAGAACGGCGGCCCCTTAATTGTTCCGCCGCTGCCAGATGAAACTGTCGTTACTCGGCGATCAGCGCTTCGACCTTGAGGATCTGCTGCTCGAGGGTCGCCTTGTCCTTGCAGCGCAGGTTGGCGTGACCGACCTTGCGCCCGGCCTTGAAGGCCTTGCCGTAGTGATGCAGATGGCAATCGTCGATGGCGATGACCTTCTCGACCGGCGGTACAACGCCGATGAAGTTGAGCATCGCGCTCTCGCCGACTTTGGCGGTCGAACCCAACGGCAGACCGGCAACGGCCCGCAGGTGGTTTTCGAACTGGCTGCACTCGGCGCCTTCGGTGGTCCAGTGCCCGGAGTTGTGCACGCGCGGGGCGATTTCGTTGGCCTTGAGGCCACCGTCGACTTCGAAGAACTCGAACGCCATCACGCCGACGTAGTTCAGCTGCTTGAGCACGCGGCTGGAATAGTCTTCGGCCAGGGCCTGCAACGGGTGATCGGTACTGGCAACGGACAGCTTGAGGATGCCGCTGTCGTGGGTGTTGTGCACCAATGGATAGAACTTCGTCTCACCATCACGGGCACGCACGGCGATCAGCGACACTTCGCCGGTGAACGGTACGAAGCCTTCCAGCAGGCAGGCAACGCTGCCCAGCTCGGCGAACGTACCGACCACGTCTTCCGGCTTGCGCAGGACTTTCTGGCCCTTGCCGTCGTAACCCAGGGTGCGGGTCTTCAGCACGGCCGGCAGGCCGATCGATGCGACGGCGGTGTCCAGGTCGGCTTGCGACTGGATGTCGGCGAACGCCGGAGTCGGAATCCCCAGATCCTTGAACATGCTCTTCTCGAACCAGCGGTCGCGAGCGATGCGCAGGGCTTCGGCGCTCGGGTAGACCGGCACGAATTGCGACAGGAAGGCCACGGTTTCAGCCGGGACGCTTTCGAACTCGAAAGTCACCAGATCGACTTCATCGGCCAACTGACGCAGGTGATCCTGATCGCCGTAATCGGCCCGCAGGTGTTCGCCCAGCGCAGCGGCGCAAGCGTCCGGCGCAGGGTCGAGGAAAGCGAAGTTCATGCCCAGCGGGGTGCCCGCCAGGGCCAACATGCGACCCAACTGGCCGCCACCGATTACACCGATCTTCATCTCAACAACCTCAGGCAATACGTGGGTCTGGATTGTCCAGGACGCTGTCTGTCTGCTCGGCACGGAAGGTTTTCAGTACCGCGTGGAATTGTGGATGCTTGGCGCCCAGGATGCTCGCCGACAGCAGCGCTGCGTTGATCGCGCCCGCCTTGCCGATGGCCAGGGTGGCAACCGGAATGCCGGCCGGCATCTGCACGATCGACAGCAGCGAGTCGACGCCCGAAAGCATCGCCGACTGCACCGGTACGCCCAGGACCGGCAGGTGGGTCTTGGCCGCACACATGCCTGGCAGGTGGGCTGCGCCACCGGCACCGGCGATGATCACCTCGATGCCGCGGCCTTCAGCCTCTTCGGCGTACTGGAACAGCAGATCCGGGGTGCGATGGGCGGAAACCACCTTGACCTCGTAAGGGATGCCGAGCTTTTCCAGCATATCGGCGGTGTGGCTAAGGGTGGACCAATCGGACTTGGAGCCCATGATCACGCCAACCAGTGCACTCATCGTCGCGCCTCTTCTCTCTGGGCGCCCGCAGGCGCGTCAAAAACAACAAGCCACGCAGGATGCGTGGCTTGTTGTAGGAAAAATGGCCGGACGAACCGGCCGAAGGCCGCGCAGTATACCGCAAAGAAAGCAATAAACAGCCCCCGTGGCGACCATCTGTCATCTGCCCGGAACCACACATTTTGCTGACTCGAGATTCAAGAATATTTCTTCGATTTTCATGCGTGAAGCAGGATCAATAGATTGAATGGAGAGCGCACTTAAACTTCCTCATGACCTCATGCAATAAAATTCAAAACTTTCCTAAAAGCCACAATAGAAATTAAATGATATACAGCCCACCACACACTTAAAAATCAAAGAAAAAATAACCAAAGACAAAAAACACGGATATTGCACAACAACAAATGCATATTGAAAACACGTGCAAAACCCTAATAGCAGAATAGCTGAAACCATCCCACCCGCTCACAACTATCAAGCAATTAAAAACATCAAAAGGATTTGAACATGATCAACCAGCCTTTAACACTGAATGTCTTCATCCATGAGGACTTGTCGAGCTACAGCAGATACAAACTGTACGAAACCCATTTCTCCTGGTTTTCCGATGAAATCCAGAACCTCTCCGGCCGTAAGATAACGGTCAATATGTTCAGCCCGTCAGAAGCAAAGACCCTGAGTGACTTTTATTATAAAAACATCTCCGCCGCTGTTTCTCTGGACGCCTGGAAAGAAAAGTTAAAAACACATTTCGGCGCTCTCCTCCTGGACGAATCGCATACACGATTCAACAAATATTTATTGCTGACCCGTAATGATATAACCAGCAGCGTACTGGGAATTTCCCAATCCCAAGGCTACGCCGGTATAGCTTCAACAACAAGTGACATGACCCCTGCTCACGAAACAGGCCACATGTTCGGTGCAACCCATGAAGACAGCGAGATTCTTTACAACGGTTGGTGGAGCGAAACGATCATGAGCGCTGCATCCTCACCATTACGTAGCAATGCCAACCGTTTTAGCGATAAAAACCGAGAGAACATTCGTAACTATCTAAACGCGCCGATCATCAGAAAAAGTACGCCACGTCCCGATGATGATAATGACTGGGATTGATTCACACCCGTGGCACTTCTGATCGTCCTGTAGAAATTACAAGCCCCAGACAGAGGCGCAAGACAACTTGCGCCTCTGCTTCTTTCAATCAGGTATTACTGCTCGCCGCTCCGCCTTCCAGCTTGCGCCACAACAACCGCACATTGGCCTTGCGTACCAACGCGCAGCGGTACAGGCGAATTTCCAGCGGCACATGCCATTGCGGGCCGCCGCAGACTACCAGTTCGCCCCGGGCCAATTCGGCACGCACGCTCAGTTGCGGCACCCAGGCAATGCCGAGGCCTTCCAGCGCCATGCTTTTCAGGCTGTCGGCCATGGCGGTTTCATAAATCGTGGTGAAGCGCAGCTGACGCTGGCGCAGCAACCCGTTCACCGAGCGCCCGAGAAACGCCCCGGCGCTGTAGGCCAGTAACGGCACACTGCCCTCGCCTTCCAGATCGAACAGCGGCTTACCGTTGGCGTCCGCCGCACACACCGGAAGCATCTCGGTCTGGCCCAGGTGCAGCGACGGGAAGATTTCCGGGTCCATCTGCATGGCTGCGTCCGGGTCATAGAACGCCAGCATCAGATCGCAACCGCCCTCACGCAGCGCGTGCACCGCGTCGCCGACGTTGGTTGCCACCAGCCGGGTAGCGATGTTCAGGCCCTCGTTGCGTAGTTGCGCGATCCAGCGCGGAAAGAAGCCGAGTGCCAGCGAGTGCGCCGCCGCGACCTGGATCACTTCGCCCTGCCCGCCTTCCAGATGATGAAGATGGCGCAGCACTTCACCGAGCTGTTCGACCACCGTGCGCGCGGTCACCAGGAACAGTTGCCCCGCCGCCGTCAGTTCGATCGGCGTACGCGAGCGGTTGACCAGCGTCAGGCCCAGCGCCGCTTCCAGGCTGCGGATCCGCCGACTGAAAGCCGGCTGGGTCACGAAGCGTCGTTCGGCCGCCTGCGAGAAGCTGCGGGTGGCGGCCAGAGCACTGAAGTCCTCGAGCCATTTGCTTTCCAGATTCATCACGTCCTCCCGGACACGCACCAAAACAGGTCACACGTCTGCCGCGCACGCGGCGTCACACGGGCATTATGCCGAATGTGCATAGGGCAGTGTTTAACAGCATTGGCCCAAAAATTCCCACAAGCCTAGCATTCGCAGCGTTCCGGCACAGACCGGGTCCATATCGAGATGATTTCTATCATGTCCTCCGCTGCATCATTCCGCACAGAAAACGACCTGCTTGGCGCCCTCGAAGTCCCTGCTCAAGCGTATTACGGCATCCAGACCCTGCGAGCGGTGAACAACTTCCGCCTCTCGGGCGTTCCGATTTCGCACTACCCGAAGCTGGTTGTCGGTCTGGCAATGGTCAAACAGGCCGCCGCTGACGCCAACCGCGAGTTGGGTCACCTGAGCGAAGCCAAGCACGCTGCCATCAGCGAAGCCTGTGCACGTCTGATCCGCGGCGACTTCCACGAAGAGTTCGTGGTCGACATGATTCAAGGTGGCGCCGGTACCTCCACCAACATGAACGCCAACGAAGTGATCGCCAACATTGCTCTGGAAGCGATGGGTCACCAGAAAGGCGAGTACCAGTACCTGCACCCGAACGACGACGTGAACATGGCGCAGTCGACCAACGACGCCTACCCGACCGCGATCCGTTTGGGTCTGCTGCTGGGTCACGACGCGCTGTTGGCCAGCCTCGACAGCCTGATTCAGGCATTCGCGGCCAAGGGTGAAGAATTCAACCACGTCCTGAAGATGGGTCGTACCCAGCTGCAAGACGCCGTGCCGATGACCCTGGGTCAGGAATTCCGTGCTTTCGCCACCACCATGGGTGAAGACCTGGCCCGTCTGAAGACGCTGGCCCCGGAACTGCTGACCGAAGTGAACCTGGGCGGCACCGCGATTGGTACCGGCATCAACGCCGACCCGCGCTATCAGGCCCTGGCCGTACAGCGTCTGGCGCTGATCAGCGGTCAGCCGCTGGTTCCTGCAGCCGACCTGATCGAAGCCACCTCCGACATGGGCGCCTTCGTGCTGTTCTCCGGCATGCTCAAGCGCACCGCGGTCAAGCTGTCGAAGATCTGCAACGACCTGCGCCTGCTGTCCAGCGGCCCGCGCACCGGCATCAACGAAATCAACCTGCCGGCGCGTCAGCCAGGCAGCTCGATCATGCCAGGCAAGGTCAACCCGGTTATCCCGGAAGCCGTGAACCAGGTGGCATTCCAGGTCATCGGTAACGATCTGGCGCTGACCATGGCAGCCGAAGGCGGCCAACTGCAACTGAACGTGATGGAGCCGCTGATCGCCTTCAAGATCCTCGACTCGATCCGTCTGCTGCAACGCGCCATGGACATGCTGCGCGAGCACTGCATCGTCGGCATCACCGCCAACGAAGCGCGCTGCCGCGAACTGGTCGAACACTCGATCGGTCTGGTCACCGCACTGAACCCGTACATTGGCTACAAAAACGCCACCCGCATCGCCCGTATCGCACTTGAAAGCGGCCGCGGCGTGCTGGAACTGGTGCGCGAAGAAGGTCTGCTCGACGAAGCCATGCTCGCCGACATCCTGCGCCCGGAAAACATGATTGCTCCGCGTCTGGTGCCTCTGAAGGCCTGATCCGACGCGTTACTTGTAGCACCGCTCACCAGGTCGAGGGACTAGACACCTCTCACCTTTTGAGGGCTTGGGGATCATTCCTCAAGCCCTTTTTTTTAACTGTTTGAACCTGAGAACCGTATGTATGGAAGCTGACCGCAAATCAGCTTTCACACAAACCCGACGCCGGTAACGTCGGGTGTTTCAAAGCTTCGTTTCGTCGCTTGCACCACAACCGTGCAGACGGGCGCCGCACTGATCGGTATAGTGCCGCCCCTCTTCGCGTGAGCGGTCGTCGGTAACGAGGCCATAACCCATGCGAAACCCGAACTAATAACAAACCCGCGATATGGATCCGGGACGAAACCCTCGCCTCGCCTGTTGTGCCGCGCGCACACCGGTGTAACGCGATGTTTCCGACCATCCAGCATTTGCTTACACAATAAACAGCGAGGAAAAATCCATGCTCGAAGTCATCAACGACTTCCTCTCAGGGAAAGTACTGATCGTGCTCATTGTCGGGCTCGGTAGCTACTTCACGATTCGCTCGCGTTTCGTTCAATTGCGCCATTTCTTCCACATGTTCGCGGTGTTCCGCGACAGCCTCAAAGGCAGCGCCGGGCAACTCAGCTCGTTCCAGGCCCTGATGCTCAGCCTCGCCGGCCGCGTCGGTGCAGGCAACATCGCCGGTGTCGGCATCGCCGTGACCCTCGGTGGTCCGGGTGCAGTGTTCTGGATGTGGGTGACCGCTCTGGTCGGCATGTCCAGCAGCTTCTTCGAATGTACGCTGGCCCAGGTCTACAAGCGCGCCGATGGCGACGGCCTGTACCGTGGCGGTCCGGCTTACTACATCCAGCACGGCCTGAAACTCAAAGGCATGGCGGTGGTGTTCTCGATTCTGCTGCTGGTGACCTACGGCTTCGCCTTCATCGGCTTGCAGTCTTACACCGTGACCCACTCGCTGCAAAACGCCTTTGCCTTTGATCCGCAACACACCGGTATCGTCCTGGCGGTGCTGCTGGCCATTACCTTCATCGGCGGCATCAAGCGCATCGCTTCGGTGTCCGACCTGCTGGTACCGATCAAGACCCTGGCCTACATCGGCGTGACCCTGTACGTGATCGGCACCCAGATCGAACACGTGCCAGCCATGCTGGAAACCATCTTCAAGAGCGCCTTCGGTCTCGATCCGGCCTTCGGCGGCCTGCTCGGCAGCGCAATCGTGATGGGCGTGAAGCGTGGCGTGTTCGCCAACGAAGCGGGCCTGGGCAGTGCGCCGAACGTCGCCGCGGTGGCTGCCGTGAAGCACCCGGGCGCTCAAGGCGTGGTTCAGGCTTTCAGCGTGTTCCTCGACACCTTCGTGATCTGCACCTGCACCGCGCTGCTGATCCTGCTGTCGGGCTTCTACACCCCGGGCTTCGAAGGTGACGGCATCGTCCTGACCCAGAACTCGCTGGCCGCCGTGGTCGGTGACTGGGGCCGCATGTTCGTCAGCGTCGCGCTGTCGCTGTTCGTCTTCACTTGCATCCTCTACAACTACTACCTGGGCGAAAACAGCCTGCAGTTCCTCACCCGCAACCGCGCTGCACTGATGACGTTCCGCGGCCTGGTGCTGGCGCTGGTGGTCTGGGGTTCGATGCAAGACCTGTCGACCGTGTTCGCCTTCGCCGACATCACCATGACCTGCCTGGCCTTCGTCAACCTGGTGGCCCTGGCCATGCTGTTCAAGGTCGGCATGCGCGTGATGCGCGACTATGACGCGCAGCGCCGTGCCGGCGTCAGCCAGCCGGTGTTCGACTCCAGCAAGTTCAGCGACCTGGACCTGGACCTGAACGCCTGGCCTGCCAATCCGTCGGCCGACACTCAGGCCAACGCTCAGCCGCAAGGCATCCCTGCAGCGCAACGCTGATCGGGTAAAAACCGGGCGCAGGTCTTGCGCCCGGCGTGACACAAGCGGCGGTCGGCGTCATGCTCGACCGCATGCTGTCCTCGTTCAGGAGAACTCCCCATGAATTCCTCGACCTACCCTGCCGCCCAGCACGTCATGGTGCTGTACACCGGTGGCACCATCGGTATGCAGGCCAGCGCCAACGGCCTGGCCCCGGCCTCCGGTTTCGAAGCGCGGATGCGCGAGTACCTGCACAGTCAGCCTGAGCTGGTGGTGCCGCAGTGGCGCTTTCGCGAGATGTCGCCGCTGATCGACAGCGCCAACATGACCCCGGCCTACTGGCAGCAACTGCGTGAAGCGGTGGTCGACGCCGTCGATGTGCAAGGCTGCGACAGCGTGCTGATCCTGCACGGCACCGACACCCTGGCCTACAGCGCCGCCGCCATGAGCTTTCAGCTGCTCGGCCTGCATGCCCGCGTGTGCTTCACCGGTTCGATGCTGCCGGCCGGCGTCACCGACAGCGACGCCTGGGAAAACCTCAGCGGCGCACTGGTCGCCCTCGGCCACGGTCTGGCGCCGGGCGTGCATCTGTATTTCCACGGCGAACTGTTGGCCCCGACCCGTTGCGCGAAAGTGCGCAGCTTCGGCCGTCATCCGTTCAAACGCCTGGAGCGTCAGGGCGGCGGCGTGAAAGCCACCTCCCTGCCGGCCGCGCTGAACTACAACCAGCCCAAACAACTGGCCAAGGTGGCGGTGTTGCCGCTGTTCCCGGGAATCGGCGCCGAGATCATCGACAGCCTGCTCGACAGCGGCATTCAGGGTCTGGTGCTGGAGTGCTACGGCAGCGGCACCGGGCCAAGCGACAACCCGGAGTTCCTCGCCAGCCTTGGCCGGGCGCGGGACAACGGCGTGGTCGTGGTTGCGGTTACGCAGTGCCATGAAGGTGGTGTGGAACTGGATGTGTATGAAGCCGGCAGCCGCTTGCGTGGTGTAGGCGTGCTGTCCGGTGGCGGCATGACTCGCGAAGCAGCGTTCGGCAAGTTGAACGGATTGCTCGGTGCGGGTCTTGAGACAGCTGAAGTGCGGCGACTGGTCGAGCTAGACCTGTGCGGCGAGCTGATTTAAACCTTCAAATAATTCCCCCCGTCGTATCGCGACGGGAGGAATAAAATACATCCGGAAGAAGTAAAGTAGATTTACACCCATATCGAAACACCATTTTTATCGAAAATGCGCAACACTTGTTATCGGAAAAACCGTTCCTCTCCATAACTCAGCAGCCACAATAAAATCCTACCGAAACTCTACCTCGGCCTCGCCGTAAATCAGCCGAACCGATTGCGCCGTTGCGGTAGCATCAAAGCGAATACTGTATTTCGAACTGTTTTCTTCACGTATGGACAAACTGCCTTTGTCCGCTGTCCAGCCGGTGCCATTGCCTTTATAGTAAAGAAAAAATTTAGGAACCTCGATAGACTGCCCTAAATAACTTCGGCTGACACCGATCATGATGACGTTCGTTCCCCTGGAATCTTTAAACTCTAAAAATATAGTTTCTCCATCCCTGCCTGCGCGCGCCTGCATGGAGACCTTGACATCATCAACTTGAACAGAAAGGCTTCCAACTGCAGTACCGGCCTTCAGTTCTTTGAAATCATCAAGTGTAATTTTTGTTCCCTTTGAGTTTTCCATTATGCAATCCCTAATAGAAGTGAGTTTATATATAGAGCTTATAAAACAAATACCTGCTGGCGCCGACCCGTTGCGCGAAAGTGCGCAGTTTTCCGCCGTCATCCGTTCAAACGTCTGGAGCATCAGGGCGGCGTCGTGAAAGCTACTTCCCTGCCGGCCGCGTTTAACTACAACCCACCGTGCAATTGACCAAGGTTGCTGTGCTGCTGTTACAGTGAATCAGCGCCTGGACCAATGATGATCAGCAATACCACCCCGTACTGCGATGGAGGGGTATCGACTATTTCACGGGTTTAACCACAAGGAGTTTTGCCTTTAATTTTGCTGTTTCCTGATTCGGAGGATCACCGCGCCAAAGAGTCGCATCAACGTCGCACTGAAGCCTTCCTGTGCTGGCGTCAAAGGACACATTAGAAAGCTTTGCTGTGTCCGCATCCCAACGACTGGGATCATTACCAAGAAGAAAATTAAAAAAATCGCCATAACCCGTACGAAAATCATACACAACCGAGGATAAAGCTGATTGATCGACCTCCAGATTAATACCGGAGTGATTGCTCTTGAACAGGAGCAGTAACCTCTTTCCGTTTTTGTCTGCATGCTCCACCCATGAGTCGGCCTCAGATTCAAAAGGCTGGTCATCCAGCGTCCCTTTCATGCTCCCCTCACCTACAGGATTCCTTCCTTTTCCGTATTTTTCCAATACGTTTTCAATATAAGTACGACGATCTTCGACTTCTTTGTTTTTCGAATTCATTTCCTCACTCTCCTTTGTGAAATATTCCACACATTACGACTACAAACTTAGCGTAGACCCAGACAAACACAAATCAAACAAAAAGACTTAAATAAAGATAATTAGCAACTAATCGACAAACGGCACCCACATACTTAAAAACCTGTTACTTCTGACAGTCGCCAAAACAACTATTTCGCATTAAGTTAAACAGGCGGGAGCCATGACCCTATATATGACGAACAAAAAAGTGGCCGTCTCCATAAACATTAACTACCACAAACAATCGAGATCAATTTCTGGTATGTAATTTGCTTTCAAGGATATGTATTTCGCTCGGGACGCCCCCATGCTCCACTCCCACCTCACCACCCTCAACGCCGTCTCCCTGGTGCTCAACACCTTCAGGGATCAAGGCCTGTCCAGCGAAGCGCTGCTGGCCGGCAGCGGCATCAGCGCGGCGGATCTGAGCCGGGCCGACACCCGCATCACCACCAATCAGGAGATGCAGGTCTGCGCCAACGCGGTCGCGCTCAAGCATGACATCGGTCTGGAACTGGGCCGGCGCATGCACGTTTCCTGCTACGGCATCCTCGGTTACGCGCTGCTGACCTGTGCCACCTTCGGTGACGCTTTGCGGCTGGCGATCCGGTATCCGGCGCTGCTGGGAACACTTTTCGAACTGAGCCTGGAAGACGACGGCGAGCGTGTCTGGTTCGTCGCCGCCGATTATCGCGAGAGCCCGGCAATGGCGGTGTTCAATGCCGAGTTCTGTCTGGTGTCGCTGAAAGTCATCTGCGATGACCTGCTCGGCCATCCGCTGCCTCTGCTCGCCACCCGCTTCGAACACGCCGCGCCAGACTATCGCGACAGCTACGCCGAACACTTCAAGGCCCCCCTGCACTTCGGCGCCAAGGACAACGCCTTCGCCTTCGACCGGCGCTGGCTCGATCAACCGCTGCCGCTGGCCGACATCATCACCCACCAGGCCATGGCCGAGCGTTGCCGCAAACAGAACACCGAGTTCACTGGCCGTCAGGCGTGGCTGGGGCGGATCCGCCAGTTGCTCAGTGCGCAACTCAATGCCGCACCGGGGCTGGAAGGTCTGGCGCAGCAGATGAACTGTTCACCGCGCACGCTGCGCCGGCATCTGAAGGACATGGGCTGCAGCTATCAGGAGCTGCTCGACGAACTGCGTTTCGAGCGGGCCAAGCAGATGCTTTGCGAGGATCAGCTACCGATCTACCGCATCGCCGAAACCCTGGGTTTCAGCGAGACCGCGAGCTTCCGCCATGCCTTCGTGCGCTGGAGCGGCGTGGCGCCGAGTCAGTTCCGGCCACACGGTTAAACCGTCGAGGGGCGATATCAGGTCAGTATTTTTGGCCACATCGATCCCCTTTTGGCCTCTCTGGCCGTTCTCCGATTCGGCCCACGCCGCAACACTGTGATCAACCGAATCAGCCCCTGCGGAGAACAACAAATGCTGACGATCTACTCTGACGATCACCACCTGCACCATGGCCGCTGTGAATTGATCGACGGGCAGCTCAAGCCTTGCTTCGAGATGCCGTCGCGCGCCGACCACGTACTGCAACGGGTGAAAAACCAAAACCTCGGCCCGGTCGAGGCGCCGAAGGATTTCGGCCTCGGGCCGATCGAGCGCATTCACAGCCGCGACTACCTCGACTTCTTCAAAGGTGCCTGGGCGCGCTGGACCGAATTCAACACCGACGGCGATTTGCTGCCCTACACTTGGCCGGCGCGCACCTTGCGTCAGGTCAAACCGACCAGCCTGCACGGCCAGCTCGGTTATTACAGCTTTGACGGCGGCGCGCCGATCACCGCCGGCACCTGGCAAGCGGCGTACAGCGCGGCGCAAGTGGCGCTGACCGCACAAGCCGAAATCCAGCGTGGCGCCCGTGGCGCTTTCGCTCTGTGCCGTCCGCCGGGACACCACGCGGCAGGCGATTTGATGGGCGGTTATTGCTACCTCAACAACGCCGCCATCGCTGCGCAGGCATTCCTCGATCAGGGCCACAAGAAGGTCGCGATCCTCGACGTCGACTACCACCACGGCAACGGCACCCAATCGATTTTCTACGAGCGGAGCGACGTGCTGTTCACCTCGATCCACGGCCACCCGGAAGCGGAATTCCCGTTCTTCCTCGGCTACGAGGATGAGCGCGGCGAAGGCGCCGGTGAAGGGTTCAACTTCAACTATCCGCTGCCGGCCGGTTCCGGCTGGGACGTCTGGAGCGCGGCGCTGGATCAGGCCTGCCAGGAGATCGACAACTACGGTGCCGACATCATCGTCGTATCGCTGGGTGTCGACACCTTCAAGGACGACCCGATCTCGCAGTTCAAGCTCGACAGTCCGGATTACCTGGCGATGGGCAAACGCATCGCGGCCCTCGGCAAACCGACCCTGTTCGTCATGGAAGGTGGCTACGCGGTGGAAGAAATCGGCATCAACGCGGTGAACGTGCTTGAAGGTTTCGAACAATGAGCAAACTCAAGCACCTCATCGCGCCAGCGTTGTGCGCGGCGCTGCTGAGCGGCGCCGCACACGCGGAAGAACGCACCCTGCGCGTCTACAACTGGTTCGACTACATCACTCCCAAGGCACTGGAAGACTTCAAGGCGCAGAACAGCCAGACCAGACTGGTCTACGACATCTTCGACACCAACGAAGCGCTGGAGGCAAAGCTGCTGACCGGCAACTCCGGCTACGACGTGGTGGTGCCGTCCAACGTGTTCCTCGCCAAGCAGATCGAGGCCGGGGTGTTCCAGCCGCTGGATCGCAGCCAGTTGCCGAACTGGGACCACCTCGATCCGAAACTGATGAAGCTGATCGAAGCCAACGACCCGGGCAACCAGTTCGCCGTGCCCTACATGTACGGCACCATCCTGATCGGCTTCAACCCGGCCAAGGTCAAGGCCGCGCTGGGCGACAACGCGCCGGTGGACAGCTGGGACCTGATCTTCAAGGAAGAGAACATCAGCAAGCTCAAGCAATGCGGCGTGGCCCTTCTCGACTCGCCGTCGGAGATCCTGCCGCTGGCTCTGCAACACCTCGGCCTCGATCCCAACAGCAAGAACCCGGCGGACTACGCCAAGGCTGAAGCGCTGCTGATGAAGATTCGCCCGTACGTGACCTACTTCCATTCGTCCAAGTACATGGCCGATATCGCCAACGGTGACATCTGCGTCGCCGTCGGCTATTCGGGCAGTTTCTCCCAGGCCGCCAACCGCGCCAAGGAAGCGAAGAACGGCGTGGTGGTGGACATGCGCCTGCCGAAGGAAGGCGCGCCGATCTGGTTCGACATGCTCGCCATCCCGAAAGGGGCGAAGAACCCGCAGGACGCCTACACCTTCGTCAACTACCTGCTGCAACCGCAGGTGATTGCGCCGGTCAGCGATTTTGTCGGGTATCCGAACCCGAACAAGGACGCCACCGCGCAGGTCGACCCGGCGATTCGCAACAACCCGAATCTGTACCCGACCGATGCGGCGATGAACACGCTCTACACCCTGCAACCGTTGCCGCGCGATGCGGAACGGGCGCGGACCCGGGCGTGGACCAAGATCAAGTCCGGTACCTGAAGCGCTGCAACCCGACCAGACCCGCAGCCGCGGGTCTTTTTTTGCCTGCAAGATCTATGTACCGCATCGCAGCGCGGCCAGGATTCTAGTGTCCGGTTTTTTCCCGTGGACATGAACATGACTGAATCTGCCGCCGCCCCAGACGTTTCCCCTCCTTTGCTGAAACAGAGCCGGCTGGTCGAACTGACCGGCCAGGGCTACTCGCTGCATCAAGTCGCCTCGACGTTGTTGCGCGAAGGACTGAACAAAAGCTATCCCGACCAACACATCGATCCGGATCGCTGCATGCTCGCGACGCCTCTGCGCGAGACCGACACTTCACAGAACACCGCCAGGGTCTTCGCCTTCGAGTCGCTGACCCATGCCTTCATCCAGCACTGCCTGCACAAGACCACGGCCGATTACATCGAAGGCGAGCACTTCCTGACCCGAACACCCAACGCAGTTCCTCCCACTCTTCTGCCGGTGAGCATGGACGACATCACTGCGCTGGTGAACGACCTCGCACCTTTTCTGTTCCTCGAGTATCAGCAGCGCCAGCTCGATTACTGGAACGAGTCCGCCAATGGCCAGCCACGCTGGCAAGAGCTGTCCGATCAGTTGTGCTCAGCGGCGAATGTGCAGTCGGCCAGCGGCTGGGACGCCGATGCATGCGCATTGGCACGATTTGTCGCGCAGCATCCGGACCGGAGTGAACGCTCGACCGCAGCCAACGATTTCGTCGGACTGAAAGCCTGCCTGATGGACATCGAACTCGTCGACGGTGAGGACAGCACACACCTGCTTGTCGCCGGGGCTCTCGTGCTGACCGCCACCGTCAAAAAACGAAACCGGATCCTGATGTACACCGTTGCCGATGGCTATGAATCATTCGACTCGCTGACCGCGCTGGGAGAAACATTGCCGCAGCGACTCGATCCCCAGCTGTCCGATCGCTCCTTGAAATGGCGCCTGATCGAGCCCGAAGGAAACATCTTCGATGCCGTTGCACAGGCGCAGATCAGCAACCAGCTCGGCGCGATCGAGGCACTGGATCCCGCCAGCCGGTCGATCAGTGCCCACGCCGGTTCCGGGCGCCAGCGCCGCAGTCGATTCAGCCCACTTGAGCGGGCTCGACTCGACCAGCTGGAAGAGGCCATTCCCGACTGGTTGCTCGATGGATCGGCGCATGACCTTCAGGACTACAGTCGCTACGTCGCCGAGCTCGGCACGTTGCGCAACGAAGCCGGGAATGGCGCGTTCAGGGAAGACGACATTCCCCTGATCAGACCCTACGCCGAACGCCGGATGCGTGAAGCGATCATTGCCGACGAAAGCGCTGAAGGCGCCGCCGACCTGCCTCTGGAACAGCTGCGAATCACGGTGACGAACAGCCTCGAAACCGGCGGCTTCACGCTGCCCAACCCGTTTGACCGGGTACACGAAACCCTCGGCGAATTCGCCCTGCAAAATACCGCGCCCTATCAGGCCACGATCGCCTTCGACGATGGCCGAACCTTACCTGACTGGCTGACGGTGGACTTTCTGAGCGCCATCGCGGAAAAGATCGACATCGGCGGTGACTATCCGCAATTGATCAAACGCGCACTGATCGATGACCCGATCCGTTCGGCCGCGCACCGGACCCGCTATCTGCGCCAGCTGCCGACGCTTCTGCCGATGCTCGCGCTGGAGTGCAAACTCAGGCGCCAGGGTGCAGTCGATGAGCGTGGCTATGCCTATGTCTGCCAGTTGATGGATGCCATCAACCGCAAACTGCCGGTGGCCGAACATCCGGTGACCATCCGGCCTCTGGCGTTCGTCCCGCGTCGCCGCTTGAGCCGGCGCTCGGACGTGGTCGCCAACATGTTCATCATTTGTCCGCGAGATCACGCACACGGTCCCTGTCTTTTGTACCGACCGCTGCTGGACACCCCATTGATGCAGTTCGCTTCGTTGCAGAACCTGATGTATGCACTGTATCAGGCGGGCGAACTGCGCAATTCGGTACTCGCCTGGCTGGGCAGCGCGGCCCAGAGTTTCGAGTACTCGCAATACGCCTTCCCGGTAGGTCTGCCCTCGCCGTGGATCGTCACCCAACTCGCCACGGAACCGTTCATGCATCTGGATCTGACCGGCCCGATCGAACTGGAAAATGCGCCGCTCGACGGCGACATCCTGGCTTCGCTGTATACGGCGAACAGTCAGGCACTGGTCGAGCTTGCGAACCGTCAGTCACAGTCCAACCGTGAGCGCCGCTGGGCACTTCTGGCGGACAGCGGCTGGGCCATTTTCAGCGTCGCCGCGAACTTCATGAGCGGCGCAGCTGGTACGGCTGTCTGGGTCTGGCAGACCATCACGCAGATTCAGCAGGCGATTGATGCTCATGAACGCGACGACAATCTGGTGGCCTGGCAATCCACCGCCGATGTCCTGCTCACCCTCGGCATCATCATGACTCAGCACGCCGTGGTACGACGCAACCGCTCTTGGTCGCCGCGCCGGAGTGAATCGTACGAGTTCGAGCAAGCGGCGTCGGAGAGCGTGGAGTCCGCGAGGACGCCGCAACCTGCGCCAGCGGTCGCGCCGTCCGTCACCCTCGATCCGCTGGTTGTCACCGGCGAAGTCCCTGTCGGGCATTTCACTCAGCTCGAACAGGGGACGCTGTTGCGACCTGGCACCAGCGCACGCTTCATCGCGATGCTCGACCGTTTCAGGATCGCTGCACCTGACTTGAACGGTAAACGAGCCTCGTCGGTCACTCACCTCTACACCCTCGACGGCAAGACGTGCGCCCAGGTCGGCACGCGCTGGTTTGAAGTGGTCGCCCGGCCAGACGAGCCGGTTCACATCGTTGACCCGGCCGACCCAAAGCGTATCGGCATGGCGCTGAAATACGACGAGACTGCCGGACAATGGCACTGGGACCCGAAACTGCGCTTGCGCGGCGGCATGCCGAAAAGCCGGATCGAGGCATTCCGTCGATCCAAAAAACAGATCATGGACGCAGCGTGGACTGAGCTTGAGCAATTTGAAGCAGGCGAAACCGAAGCGAAAACACAGCTGCTGCGAGCGCTGGTCGCCCTTCCACGGGATATCAGCGAAGCCGGATTCGAGCACTCCGCGTCCATTTATCTGGACCGGGCCACGAAGCTGGGCAATGACTACACCAAGGCCCTGGAACAACTCGAAATCTGGCGCGAGGCGGGGGGCGGCGGCTCGGTACACCAGGCCAAACTGATGAGCCTTACATTGGGTCAGCACCGCTGTTTGGGCTCGTGGCTGCGAGTGAAGATGCGGACTTATGCCAAGACCACGCAAATATTCGTCGACAGCGCAATCAACCAGACAGCGATACCGCGAAACAAACAGATCGAAATAGCCACCGTCGCCACCGCGATGAGCGACGAAATGATTGTCAGCCTGCAGACCCTGGACCGTTCGCTGCAGGTCTTGAACAGCCACTCGGCCAAGGCCAGAGAAGTGGCCACCCGACTGGAATTGCTGCTGCCGGATTTCAGCCCGCTCGATCTCAAAGCCAATGAAATCGGCATGTCCTACGAACGCTGTGTCGTGGAACAGCCGGGGGCCGCCATGAATGCCGCCCGTGCTGCCATCGGGATCATCACGGCCACGGCTGCCGACGCCGGTCACGAATTGATCCTGCTGAACAAGACAGCGATCACCGCAGACGGGCAGCCAGCGCGTATCGAACGCCTGTCGCAATGGAACGACCTCTTCGCCAGCCTCGGTGAACGTGTCGAACGGCTGCCAGCCGACCATCCCGGCCAGTTCGTCCAGGCCCGACTCGAAAGGGTTCGCGAGCTGATCGGCGAGTTCCACCTGCTGGCTCGCAATCGACTGACCACGGAACTGCCTGAACCTGAGGAACGACCGGCACCCGTCAAGTCCAGACCCCAGCCCTCCACATCACAGTCCAAAGTGAAGGTCTCCAAGAGCCGCCCCCGCCCAGAGGTGGACGAGCAGGCTTCCACTGCCCCGGGCAGCGACTCCAGCGCAGAGGTCGCGTTCGTCAAACTTTCCACTCGACGGCCTGACCCGAAGGTGCCCAAGGATGACGAGGACCTTCTTTCATCGGCCATCCAGCTTGAAGCGGACATCGACCGGTTCAACAGCAAGACCCGCGAGGATGCCAAGCGACCAGGGCGCATTCCCGCCGACATCCGCGACATGTTCGAACAGCAAGTCGCGCGGCTCAAGCAAGCGGCCAATGACGTCGACAGCGCCATTACCCGAAGAAAAAACGCCAGGAAGGATCCCTGGCCCGTGGCCTCCCTCATCCCGAACCTGCGCGCGGGTGCCATCCGCACACAGGCCGAAGGCATTGCGGTCTATGCGGCCATGCTTAAACACCGCAAACCTAGGGAAACCTATTTCCACTGGTTGAACGACAACGGGCAGGTCAAGGTCAGCAAAGACCCTCGCGGGCGCATTCGTACCCGTTATCGCGGGGACTACTTTCAGGAGTACCGGATTCTCGACAGGAACAACGCTGACAAGCCGCTGTGGGTGGCGCATTTCCACTACGACCAGCTCGGGGATGCGGATGAGCTGTACACCACCGCCCACCTGAAACCGGCCGATGCCTATCTGCAGACGCTCGATGACAAAACCCGGCAGGCACTCAACACCTTCGATGCCGTCGACAACGCACTACGGCGTATCGTCGATCCGCAAGTGCGCGATCTGTTCCTGAAATCGCAGGCGGAGGCTCAACCGAAAGACGGTTAAGGGCGCCAGACTTCGCGCAAACGGGCCAGTGCCGACTCGATCGCCGGCTCCGGTACCGCCGCAAAACCCAGCACCAGTCCGGCGCGCTGATCGATCGGGGTCGTCGAGTCCGGCAGCCAGTATTTACTCAGGCCGTGGACCTCCACTTCCACGCTGGCGGCCTGCTCGATCAGCTGTTGTTCGCGGGCCACGCTGTCGACCGCCACGGTGAGATGCAGCCCGGCCGACACCGCCGGCAGATCGCCAACACCCGCCAATCCGTGCGGCCAACCGTTGATCAGGGCGTTACGCCGACTCAGGGCTGCCCGACGCATCCGCCGAATGTGCCGCTGGAAGTGCCCGGCCGCCATGAATTCGGCCATCACCGCTTGAGTGCTCACTTCGGAGTGCCGGACATCCACCGCGCGTCGCTGGGCAAAGGCTTCCACCAGCCCCGGCGGCAACACCAGATAACCCAGGCGCAGCGCCGGGAACGCGACTTTACCGAAAGTGCCGACGTACAACACGCGCCCCTGGCGGTCGAGCGCAGCCAGCGGGGCCAAGGGCGCGCCGGTGTAGCGATATTCGCCGTCGTAGTCGTCCTCGACGATCCAGCCGCCGGTGCGCTCGGCCCAGGCCAGCAGTTCCAGACGGCGCGCCAGGCTCATCACCACCCCGGTCGGGTATTGATGAGACGGCGTGACATAAGCCACTCGGCAATCTTCGGCAGCCGCCAAAGCCGCGCAGTCGATCCCCTCTTCGTCCACGGCAATACCGTGCAATCGACCACCGGCCAGCGCGAACGCATGACCCGCAGCGCGATAGCCGGGATTCTCAATGCCTACGCCGGCGCCCGGCTCCACCAGCAACTGTGCACAAAGGCTGATTCCCTGTTGCGCGCCACTGGTGATCACAATTTGCTCAGCCGAACACTGCATACCGCGCGAACTGCGCAAATAAGCGGCGATCAGACCACGCAAGCGCGCATCGCCCGCCGGGTCGCCGTAACACAGTTGCTGCAAATCGGGTTTGCGCCAAAACGCCGCGTTCAGCTTGGCCCAGACGTCGAACGGGAACAGATCGAACGCCGGAACACCGACCCGGAATGCTCGCGGCGGACCGCTCGGTGGCGTCGGTAAATGGTTCTGCCCAAGCCGCTGCAACGCGCCGCTGTGGATAACTTTGCTGGATAAATACCCAGTGGAATTGTCCGAAATTGTGGATAAGGTTGTGGGTAAGCCTGTTGAAAACCCTGTGGATACTTTTGTGGATAATTTTTTCGCCGGCGCCACCGATTGCGGCAACTGCGCCACATAAGTGCCGTCCCCGACCCGGCCTTCAATGAAACCTTCGGCGTACAGTTGATCGTAGGCACGTACCACGCTGTTACGGGAAATCCCCAACGCAGCCGCCAGATCGCGACTGGCAGGCAGTCGCGTGCCGCTGGCCAGGCGCCCGTCGAGCACCCGCAGGCGCAAGGCCTGGTAGAGCTGACGACTGAGGCCTTTGCGGCGGTCGAGTTCGATACCGGCAGGGTTGAACGGCAGCGACAGCGTTGTCGAATCGGGCATGGCAATGGACCTATGAAATTGGTCATCAATGGCTCTTACAACAGACCAATAGCCTGCCTACGATGCAGGCATTCGCCAAGGAAATTTTCTCCATGTACACGCCCCGCGCTTTCGCCATCGACGACTTGCCCCAACTGCACGAACTGATCCTCGCCACCCGCCTCGCCATATTGGTCACCCATGGCGAACAAGGCTTGCAGGCCAGTCATGTGCCGGTGTTGCTGCATCGCGAACAAGGTCCGAACGGCACGCTGTACGGGCATCTGGCCAAGGCCAATCCGCAGTGGAAAGACCTGCGTGACGGCGCCGAAGCGATGGTGATTTTCCCCGGTGCCGATGCCTACGTCAGCCCGGGCTTTTACCCGAGCAAAGCCGAACACGGCAAAGTCGTGCCGACCTGGAACTACGTTGCCGTACACGCCTACGGTCATGCAGAAACCTTCAGCGATGGTGGTCGCCTGCTGGACATCGTCAGCACCCTCACCAATCGCCATGAGGCGGGCCGCGCCCAGCCCTGGTCGGTCGACGATGCCCCGGCCGATTACATCGACGGCATGCTCAAGGCCATCGTCGGGTTCGCCATTCCGATCGACCGGCTCGAAGGCAAGCGCAAGCTCAGCCAGAACCGTAGCGCCGAAGATATCGCCGGCGTGCGCGAAGGCCTGGCCGCCAGCCCCGACATCAACGATCAAACCCTCGCTCACTTGATGCGTTAAGGAAATCACCATGAGTCAGATCGACATCCGTCCGGTCAGCGCCGCCGATCACGCGGCGTGGCTGCCGCTGTGGCAGGCCTACCTGCGCTTCTACAACACCGAGTTGCCGGACGCCGTCAGCCAAAGCACCTGGCAGCGTTTTCTCGACCCGAACGAACCGACCCACGCCGCCCTCGCCTGGGCCGACGGCAAAGCGGTGGGCATGGTGCACTTCATCTACCATCGTTCGAACTGGAGCATCGAAAACTCCTGCTACCTGCAAGACCTGCTGGTGGAGCCGCAAACCCGTGGCACCGGCGTCGGTCGTCTGCTGATCGAACATGTGTACGCCACGGCCAAGGCCGACGGTTGCTGCAAGGTGCACTGGCTGACCCACGAAACCAACGCCACCGCGATCCAGCTCTACGAGCGCATCGCCGAGCGCCCGGGTTTCATCCAGTTTCGCAAAGCCATTTAAGGAGCCACGCGCATGACGATTTCTCTCGCCGACTGGAAAGGCGTGCCGCCGCCCTCCACCACCCTGATCGAAGGCCGCTTCATCCGCCTGGAAAAACTCGACCCGGCACGCCACGGCGACGACCTGTTCAATGCCCTGCAAGGCCCCGGCGCCGATCCAAAACTCTGGGATTACTTGCCCTACGGCCCGTTTCCGGAGCGCAGCGCCTTCAATGACTGGCTGAACAACCACGCCGCCCACAGCGACCCATATTTCTTCAGCGTCATCGACCGCGTCAGCGGCCAGGTGCAAGGCATCCTCAGCCTGATGTCGATTGTCCCGGCCCAAGGCCGTATCGAAATCGGCCACGTCACCTTTGGCGCCCCGATGCAGCGCTCGCCGAAAAGCACCGAGGCGGTCTACCTGCTGGCCAAGGAATCCTTCGCCCTCGGCTACCGCCGCCTCGAATGGAAATGCAACAACGGCAACGCCCGCTCCAAATACGCGGCCGAGCGGTTGGGCTTCAGCTTCGAAGGTGTGTTCCGCCAGCACATGGTTGTGAAAGGCCAGAACCGCGATACCGCGTGGTACTCGATTCTGGACTCGGAATGGCCGGCGATTGCGGCGGGGTTCGAACGCTGGTTGAGCGATGAGAATCAGACGGCGGATGGGCAGGTGAAGGGGTTGGTTGAGTGCCGCGGTTGAGCCAGTGAACGTAAAAGAGCGCAGCCTGTGGCATCTCATTCAAGCGATGTCCAAGGCTGCGATTTCGACTCTGCACCACCATCAGATCTGCAATGAATTGCAGACGAACGTCCAAATCTGAGGCCTGAACTGCAAAAGAATGCACATAGGCCGTACATCATTCTGTAAAAACCCTCCGCTATACAGAACGCCCCGCTTATAACAAAAAGGACGTTCTTCCATGCCCTTCCCGCCCCAGCGCCTGTCGTTTGCCATTGCCCTGCTGATCGCCACCAGTGCCGCCCACGGCAAGACCGTGCAGATCGACACCGCCACCACCGCGTCGCAGACATTGGGCGGTAACGACACGCTGACGATTTCGGCGCCGGGCAGCATCACCAACAGCGGCAAGGCTGTGAGCCTCAAGGACGGCACAAGCGGTGCAGGCGTGATCATCGACAATTCGGGGAAGATCATCTCCACGGGCGGCCGGGCCATCGACAGCAGCGGCGACCTGACCCAGGCACGCAACTACGCCATCTATAACCGCAGCGGCGGGCAGATTCTCGGCTCCAACGATGCGATTCGCATCGACAGCAACTTCGTCAGCGGCAGCCTGCTGATCGACAACAGCGGCACCATTCGCTCGACCACCGGCCAAGGCCTGGATCTGGATGCGTTGCGCAGCAACGGGGCCAAAACTACGATTATCAACCGCGCGGGCGGGCTGATTCGTGGCGATGCCAGCGACGGCATGAAAACCGGCGCCAACGCGACCATCAGCAACTACGGCGAGATCTCCACTGGCGACTCGCACAACGCCGATCAGAAGTTCGACGGCATCGATATCGACACCGCGACGGGTGTCAGCGTGACCAACTACGGCGTGATTTCCGGTGGTCGTCATGGCATCACCACCGACCTGGGGGCGACGCTGGTCAACTACGGGCAGATCACCGGGCGCAACGGCTCCGGTTTCGGTTCCGATGGCGACGGCACGGTGATCAACCACGGCATCATCACTGGCGCCTATTCCGGGTTGCAACCCAACGGCGACGGCGACGGTGTGGACATCGACAAGATCGCCCACATCGAAAACTACGGCACCATTCAGGGCGTCGGCGCCGGTGGTGTGGACAAGGGTGGTTTCGCCAATGGCAGCGAAGGCATTGCGCTGGGCGGCGGCTACATCCTCAACGCCAAAGACGCCCTGATCAGCGGTGCCAACAGCGCCATTCTGGTGGACGACGGCAGCGGCGGTTCGGGGCTGGCGGCCACCACGCTGGAGAACTTCGGCACCATCCAGGGTCTCGACGGTTTCGGCGTGAAATTCGTCGGTGAGTTCGCCGACAACGTGATCAACGGCGGCACCATCAGCGGCAGCAACGGCCTGGCGCTGGACCTGGGTGGCGGCAATGACAGCCTGACACTGCGCAACGGCAGCCGCTTTGTCGGCGTGGTCGATGGCGGCAGCGGTTATGACCGCGTAGTGATGGACGATGCGGCGGGCGGCAGCTTCGGTGCCAGCCGCAACTTTGAATGGCTGGAGGTCAAGCAAGGCGCCTGGACACTGACCGGCAGCGGCGACTTCAGCGACGGCGGTGCCGTGCGCAATGGTGCGACCCTGATTAACCAGGGCGGTATCGCCGGCAACCTGACCGTGGACGCCGGCGGTGTGTATGCCGGCGGTGGCTCGGTGGGCAACCTCAACGTCAATGGCACGTTGCGCACCGACACCCGCCTCGGCACCGCAACCATCGTGCACGACTTGAACATGGGCAGCGCATCCACCCTCGCCTATGGCGTCAACGCCGATGGCAGCAGCGCGCCGGTCCAGATCGGCGGCACGGCCAACCTCAACGGCGCAACGCTGGCGGTCAATCCCGGCAGCGGCACTTATCCGTGGCAGAGCCATTACACTGTGCTGCAGGCTGCGCGGGTCAACGGCACGTTCGGCGCGGTGACCAGTGACTACGCGTTCCTCACGCCGACCCTCGCTTACACACCGACTCAGGTCGATCTGACCTACACCCGCAATGACGTGGCGTTCAATGAATTCGCCGCCACCGGCAACGGCAGCAGCGCCGCCAACAGCCTGGCCTCGATCGGCAAGAACAATGCGCTGTACAACGCCTTGCTCAACACCACTCAAAGCAGTGCCGGTGCAGCCATCGAGCAACTGGCCGGCGCCAGCAATGCCAACCTGACCAGCGCCACCCTCGGCGCCAGCAGCCAGGTCGGCAGCAGCATGCTCTCGGCGATGCAGCAAATGGGTGGCAGTCCAGGCTTGAGGGTCGGCCTCGATCAGCGTGAGACACCGATCCTCGCCGCCAACGGCGTACCGTCCGAAGCGCGAAACCTGAATGATCCGAACGCCCGGGGCCGGCTCTGGCTGCAGGCCATCGGCGGCTACGGCAAACTGGATGGCGAACACGGCAGCAGCGGTCTGGAACAACGCACCAAGGGCAGCGTGCTCGGTGCCGACTGGGCACTCAATCCGCAGTGGCGTCTGGGCGTGCTCGGCGGCTATTCGAAGACCGACCTGGACGCCACCGGCGTCGACGGCAATGTCGAGAGCTGGCATGCCGGCGTTTATGCGCTGCATCAAAACGGCCCGCTGGCCCTGCGCCTGGGCGCGGCGTACAGCGGCCATCAGGGCGAAAGCAAGCGCACCATCGCGTTCAATGGTTTCAGCGATCGTCCCAAGGGCGATTACGACGCCGACAGCCAGCAAGCCTTCGCCGAACTCGGCTACGCCATGGGCACTGGCCGGCTGAGCGCCGAACCGTTCGCCAGCCTCGGCTACCAGCGCTATCACCGCGACCGCTATCAGGAAAAGGGCGGCGCGGCGGCGTTGCAGGTCGACAGCCAGACTCAGGACAACTTCAGCAGCACCTTCGGCCTGCGCCTGGCGCACCTCAGCTCGCTGGACAATGGCATGAGCCTGACCCCGCGCATGGCCGCCGGCTGGAAGCACACCTATGGCGATGTCAGCAGCTCGACCCGTCAGGCATTTGTGGTCGGCGGCACGGCGTTCAGCGTCGATGGCAGCTCGCTGGATCGAGACAGCCTGGTGCTGGAAGCGGGGCTGGATCTGGGCATTTCCGCGCGGCATACGTTGGGGCTGGGATACAGCGGCGAGATTGGCAGTAACAGCCGTAATCACGGATTGATCGGGCAGTGGCAGATGAGTTTTTGAAATTTCGCCAATCCGGATTTCAGCGGGAGTTGTAGGTAAAGGCGTCTGGTCGATCGGGTAATCATGGCGGGTTCATTACCTGCCAGCGCCCGGGCTACAAAAGCAGACGTCATCGCCTGCACACGGTTCGGAATTGCCCGGCATCGGTGGACCGGCATCGACTTTTACAGTTTGTTCTCTTTTCACATGAGACGAACTGAATGCCCATTCAATGCAAATACAAGCTCCAACATCTTGTCCTCGCGGTTGCGCTGGCAGTCGGTTGCGTAGAGTTTTCGCTGGCGGAGCAGTCGGAGCCCGACGCGCCCGTCGTGAACGAAGTGAAACCCAAGCCTGCGCGCAAGAAGAAAGAAACACCTGCTCCGCCCAGCCTCGCTCCAGAGCCACTGCTTGCAGAAAGTATCGCTCCGACGCCAGAAACATTTCCGGTCAGCACTGAGATTCCAGCTTCACCCCTTCCTGCACCCGATGACATTCCCGGCGAGAAAGTCGCCACGACGCAAAGCGGCAGCGCGCTCGAAGAAAGCCTGGAAAAGCCAGTGCCCTTACCGGAACCGGTTCTGGCCGAAACGCCCGCAGCACAACAAACCCAAGTGGTTGACCAGCCGCCAACGGACACCCCTTCACCACCGGGCAACGCAGCCGTTGCGGCCCTGCTCGCTGCCGACGAAACCACGGCTGCCCTCGCCCTCGATCAACTGGCCGGCGGCAGCAACGCCAACCTCGCCAAGGCCACCCTGAGCAGCGTCACACCAGTCAGCGCCAGCCTGCTGTCGGCCATGCACCAGCTCGATAACCTGCATGACAATCAACCAAACGCACCCCGCCACGCAGCCGGAAACGCCGAGAGCGGCAGGGTCTGGCTGCAGGCCCTCGGCCATAGCGGGAAACTGGATCGCGATGTAGAGCCCATGCAGCATTCCACCAAAGGGTTGCTGCTCGGTGCGGACTGGCGCCTCGACGAAGAATGGCGACTGGGCTTGATGGGCGGCACCTCCGACACGCGCATGGACAGCAAGGAACTGGACGGCGACCTCGACAGTTGGCACCTCGGCGCCTACGCCTTGCGCCAGACCGGCCCGTTATCACTTCGGTTCGGCGCAGCCTGGAGCAACCATGAAGGCAGTACCCGCCGCGAAGTCGCGTTCGGCCGCTTCCATGACCGACTGAAAGGCAACTACCAGGCCACTACCCAGCAAGCGTTCATCGAGTCGGGATACAACCTGGGTCGGGCCAACGTCAGCATCGAGCCATTTGCCAGCCTCGGTTACCAACGCTACCAGCGCGACGGCTACACCGAAAAAGGCGGAGCGGCGGCGCTCAAGGTTCACGCTCAATCCCAAGGCAACTTCAACACCACCGTCGGCCTGCGCATGGCGAAAGTCAGCACGCTGGATAACGGCATGCGCCTCACGCCACGACTCAGCGCGGGGTGGAAACACGTTTATGGCGAGACCTACACCAGCACCCGGCAACGTCTGGTCACCGGCGGCCATGACTACACCGTTTACGGCGCAGAGCTGGATCGCAACAGCCTGACGCTGGATACCGGGCTTGATCTGGCCGTCTCGGCCAATCACACACTCGGTGTTGGCTTGTCGGGTGAGATCGGTACCGACAGCCGAAACCACGGCGTATCGGGGCAGTGGCGAATGGCGTTCTGAGTCCGAACGGGCTGCTGCCGCAAGTTGCGGCAGCACTTTGAGAGCAAAAAAAAGGGGAGCACATGCTCCCCCGAGGTTTAAAGCGTTGTATCGAGGCCGTTATCTCAACCTTCGATCTCGATCAGGATTTCGCCCGGGTTCACCCGGTCGCCCTTGGCAACGTGGATGGCGGTGACCTTGCCGGCAATCGCCGCCTGGACTTCGGTCTCCATCTTCATCGCTTCGGTGATCAGCACGGCCTGGCCGGCCTTGACGGTGTCGCCTTCCTTGACCAGCACATCGACGATGTTGCCCGGCATGGTGGTGCTGACGTGACCCGGTGCAGAGGCTTGCTTACGCTTGCTGCTGCCGCCGCCGACGAATTCGTTGAGCGGTTCGAACACCACTTCTTCCGGCATGCCGTCGATGGACAGGTAGAAGTGACGCTTGCCTTCGGCCTTCACGCCGACACCGGTGATGTCCACACGGTAGGTTTCGCCGTGGACGTCGATGACGAACTCGGTCGGTACGCCTTCGCCACCGGCCGAAGCCACCTTGCCCGCTTCCGGGATCGGCAGCAGCACTTCCGGGGTGAGGGTGCCGGCGGCACGCTCTTCGAGGAACTTGCGACCGATGTCCGGGAACATGGCGAAGGTCAGCACGTCTTCTTCGGACTTGGCCAGTGCGCCGATATCGGCACGCAGTTTGGTCATTTCCGGCTTGAGCAGATCGGCCGGACGTACGTCGATCACCTCTTCACTGCCGATGGCCTGACGACGCAGCTTCTCGTTCACGGTGCCCGGCGCCTTGCCGTAGCCGCCTTGCAGGTAGAGCTTCACCTCGTTGGTGATGGTTTTGTAACGCTCGCCGGCCAGCACGTTGAAGAACGCCTGGGTGCCGACGATCTGCGAAGTCGGGGTCACCAGCGGCGGGAAGCCGAGGTCTTCACGTACGCGCGGGATCTCCGCCAGCACTTCGCCCATGCGGTTGAGAGCGCCCTGCTCTTTCAACTGGTTGGCCAGGTTGGAAATCATTCCGCCCGGCACCTGGTTGACTTGAACACGGGTGTCGACGGCGGTGAATTCGCTTTCGAACTGGTGGTACTTCTTGCGCACGGCGTAGAAGTACAGGCCGATTTCCTGCAGCAGCTCCAGGTTCAGACCGGTATCGAACTCGGTGCCCTTGAGCGCAGCGACCATGGATTCGGTGCCAGGGTGACTGGTGCCCGAAGCGAAGCTGGAGATCGCGGTGTCGATGTGGTCGGCACCGTTTTCAATGGCCTTGAGCTGGCACATGGTTGCCAGGCCGGCGGTGTCGTGGGAGTGGATGAACACTGGCAGCGACTGCTCGGCTTTCAGTGCACGCACCAGCTCACCGGTCGCGTACGGGGTCAGCAGGCCGGCCATGTCCTTGATCGCCACCGAGTCGCAACCCATGGCTTCCATTTGCTTGGCCTGAGCGACGAACGCGTCGATGGTGTGCACCGGGCTGGTGGTGTAGGCGATGGTGCCCTGGGCGTGCTTGCCGGCAGCCTTCACCGCTTCGATCGCCACGCGCAGGTTACGCACGTCGTTCATCGCGTCGAAGATGCGGAACACGTCGATGCCGTTGACCGCGGCCTTGGCGACGAACGCTTTGACCACGTCATCGCTGTAATGGCGATAGCCCAACAGATTCTGGCCGCGCAGGAGCATCTGCAGACGGGTGTTGGGCAGCGCGGCGCGCAGTTGGCGCAGACGCTCCCATGGGTCTTCCTTCAGGAAACGCACGCAGGCGTCGAAGGTCGCGCCGCCCCAGCATTCCAGCGACCAGTAGCCGACTTTGTCGAGCTTGTCGCAGATCGGCAGCATGTCTTCGGTGCGCATGCGGGTGGCAAGCAGCGATTGGTGAGCGTCGCGCAGGATGGTGTCGGTTACGAAAATCTTTTTAGTCATTGTTCTATTCCTCACAGGCCTGCGTGGGCGGCGATGGCGGCGGCGATGGCCAGGGCCAGCTCTTCGGGTTTGCGCTTGATCGAGTAGTTGGTCAGTTCAGGGTGGCTTTCAACGAAGCTGGTATTGAACTGGCCGCTACGGAATTCCGGGTTGCGCAGGATTTCCTGGTAATACGCGGCGGTGGTCTTCACGCCTTGCAGACGCATGTCGTCGAGGGCGCGCAGACCACGGTCCATCGCCTCTTCCCAGGTCAGCGCCCAGACCACCAGTTTCAGGCACATCGAGTCATAGAACGGCGGAATGGTGTAGCCGGTGTAGATCGCCGTGTCGGTGCGCACGCCAGGGCCGCCGGGGGCGTAGTAGCGCGTGATCTTGCCGAAGCTCGGCAGGAAGTTGTTTTTCGGGTCTTCGGCGTTGATCCGGAATTGCAGGGCAAAACCGCGATGCTGAATGTCTTCCTGTTTCACCGACAGCGGCAGGCCGGAGGCGATGCGAATCTGTTCGCGGACGATGTCGATCCCGGTGATTTCTTCGGTGATGGTGTGTTCCACCTGCACCCGGGTGTTCATCTCCATGAAGTACACCTCGCCCTCGGCGAGCAGGAACTCCACGGTGCCGGCGTTCTCGTAGCCCACGGCCTTGGCCGCACGCACCGACAGGTCGCCGATGTAGGCGCGCTGTTCCGGGGTCAGTTGCGGGCTCGGGGCGATTTCGATCAGCTTCTGGTTGCGACGCTGGATCGAGCAGTCACGTTCGAACAGATGCACGACGTTGCCGAAGCTGTCGCCGAGGATCTGCGCTTCGATGTGTTTCGGATTGACGATACATTTTTCCAGGAACACTTCCGCCGAACCGAAGGCCTTGGTGGCTTCGGAAATCACTCGAGGGAAGTTCTGTTCGAGTTCTTCGCGGCTGTTGCAGCGACGGATACCGCGACCGCCGCCACCGGAAGTGGCCTTGAGCATCACCGGGTAACCGATGCGGTCGCCCTCGCTCAATGCTTCCTCGATGCCCGAGACGTTGCCTTCGGTGCCCGGCGTGACCGGCACACCGGCCTTGATCATGCTGCGGCGCGCTTCGGTCTTGTCGCCCATGCGGCGGATGACTTCCGCCGACGGGCCAATGAATTTGATACCGCGTTCGGCGCAGATGTCTGCCAGCTCGGCGTTTTCCGAGAGGAAACCGTAGCCGGGGTGCAGTGCATCGCAGCCGGTTTCCACGGCCAGGTTCACCAGCTTGCGCGGGTTCAGGTAACCGGCCAGCGGCTCGGCACCAATGCTGTGGGCCTCGTCCGCACGCTTCACATGCAAGGCATGCCGGTCGGCGTCGGAGTAGATCGCGACCGAGCGGATGCCCATCTCGGCGCAGGCACGCACGATTCGTACGGCAATCTCACCACGGTTGGCGATCAGGATCTTTGTTATCACTTGGAGGTTCCCTTGAGCCGGTGGCACCACGACCTGCTAGACCCAGGTCGGCACGTGACCAAATGTTTCAATCTGGTCTCGGCTCCACACTAGCGCTGACAAGGGATTAACAAAAATGAATAAAAATTGGGTCAGGCATAAGTAAAGACTTATAGTCAGCGCATCAGTCCGCGGCCAGAGTCGGTAGAAAATGCGTAAGTCCTTGATGCGTATGACATTACGTCAATTGCAGATCTTCAACGAAGTGTGTGATTTACGCTCCTACAGCCGCGCCGCCGAGGAAATGTCGCTCACACAACCGGCCGTCAGCCTACAGATTCGTCAGCTCGAAGAGCTGATCGGGCAGCCATTATTCGATTACGTGGGCAAAAAACTCTACATGACCGAAGCGGCGGAAGCACTTCAGCGCGCCAGCCGGGACATTTTTGGCCGGCTGGAAAACCTCGACATGCAGCTGTCGGACATGCAGGGCTCGCTGCAGGGCCAGTTGAAGCTGGCGGTGGAATCCAGCGCCAAATACTTCGTGCCGCACCTGTTCGCAGCGTTCAAGCGCCAGCACCCGGAAGTGAACCTGCAACTGACGGTGGTCAACCGTGGCCAGGTGATTCGCCGCCTCTCCGACAACCGCGACGATCTGGTGATCATGTCGATGGTGCCGCAGGACATGGGCCTGGAGTTCCTGCCGTTTCTGAACAACCCTATCGTCGCCGTGGCACGTCCGGATCATCCGCTGGCACACATGGGCCCGCTGCGCTTGCAGGATCTTGAACCGTACACCCTGCTGATCCGCGAACCCGGTTCGGGTACACGACTGGCCTGCGAAGAGTATTTCAAGGAGAAGCGCGTGCACTTCACCCAGACCCAGGAAGTGTCGTCGGCCGAGGCCCAGCGTGAATGCGTGGTGGCGGGTCTGGGCCTGGCGCTGTTGACGCGCCACGCCCTGAACCTGGAGCTGGCGACCGGCGGCCTGGTGGAGCTGCCGGTCGAAGAGTTGCCGCTGTTTCGCAGCTGGTGCCTGGTGCAAGCTAAAGCCAAGCGGCTGTCACCGGTGGCCCACGCCTTCCTGGCGTTTATCCGCAGCGAACGGGTGCAGATCAGCGCGCTGGTTGAGCGCTTCGACGGGAAGCTGCCGGCGCTGCCTGCCAGTGATTGATGTCCTCGGGAAAATCGCCGATTTCGGCCTGAAGCTGGCGGAGTTCGAAGCGATCTTCGATAGCGCGGCGAAACTCCATGCGGCGCTGGTCTTCCTGCTGACGACGGGTTTTCGCGGCGCTGTTGCGTTCTTCGTAAGGCTGAGCCATTTCGAGTCTCCCAAGGCGATTACGGGAGTTTCACGATAGGCCCGGGGGATGACGGTTTGGCTTCGTCAGGGTTACAGGCAGATGAAGATTGCCGTCACCCGACGACAATCAGTCATCCAGCGCTTTCACCGACTTTGGCGACAGCCGCAAGCTGCGCAGGCTGCGCTTGACGCTCTTGAGGTGGTTGACCAGGCTCGGCCCGCGCGCCATGGCCACGCCCATCGCCAGTACGTCGATCACCACCAGGTGGGCGATACGCGAGGTTAGCGGTGTATAGATTTCGGTGTCTTCGTGAACGTCGATCGCCAGGTTGACGGTCGACAGCTCAGCCAGCGGTGTCTGGCTCGGGCACAAGGTAATGAGCGACGCACCACTCTCGCGAACGAGGTTGGCGGTGATCAGCAGGTCTTTGGAGCGGCCGGACTGGGAAATGCAGATCGCCACGTCGGTGGGCTTCAGCGTCACCGCCGACATCGCCTGCATGTGCGGGTCGGAATACGCCGCCGCCGTCAGCAGCAGACGAAAGAACTTGTGCTGCGCATCCGCCGCCACCGCGCCCGACGCACCAAAACCGTAGAACTCGACACGCTGGGCCTGGGACATCAGCGTCACCGCCCGTTGCAGCTCCAGAGGATCGAGCTTTTCGCGAACCTCCATCAGCGTGTGCAACGTAGTGTCGAAAATCTTCAGGCTGTAGTCGGCGACGGAGTCGTCTTCATGGATCGCGAACTGTCCGAAGCTGGCGCCGGCCGCGAGGCTTTGCGCAAGCTTGAGCTTCAGATCCTGGAAACCGGAACAACCGATGGCCCGGCAGAAGCGCACGATGGTCGGCTCGCTGATGCCGACGCTGTGAGCCAGGTCGGCCATGGAACTGTGCATCACTGCCGCAGGGTCAAGCAGCACGTGGTCGGCGACCTTGAGCTCCGACTTGCGTAACAGGTGACGTGACTGGGCGATGTGTTGCAGCAGATTCAAGGGGCTGGACTCTTGTTATGGAAAGATGTGCTTTGGCCAGATGCCGGGGATGTAGCAAGCTTGTAGTTATACTACATGAATCGGCTTTTTGCCTGCTCAATGCGTAACTCGATCCCCCCGGATCAGGCGACATGCGCTGCATGTAGCCCTTTACAGCGGTTTTTCCTGTTCACGCAGCAGCGCGGCAAGGCCGACCGCCTCCACCGGACGACTGATCAGATAGCCCTGCACTTCATCGCAACCTTCAGCTTTCAGAAACGCCAGTTGCTCGGATCGCTCGACACCTTCTGCGACAACTTTCAGTGACAGCCCGTGAGCCATCGCAATGATCGCCCGGGTAATCGCCGCGTCTTCGCTGCCCTCGCCCAACCCGCGAATAAAGGCCTGATCGATCTTCACGTAGTCCACCGGAATCCGCTTCAGATAGCTCAGCGATGAATAGCCAGTGCCGAAATCGTCGATCGCCAGTTTCACCCCCAGATCCCGCAACTGCTGGAACGTGGCGATGATGTGTTCGACGCTGTCGAGCAGCTGGCTTTCGGTCAGTTCCAGTTCGAGGTAGTGCGGTGCCAGGCCGGTTTCCTCCAGCACCTGACGCACCAGACTGACCAGTTTGCCCTGGCGCAATTGATGCACTGACAGGTTCACCGAAACCCGGATTGGCGCCAGCCCCTGACGCTGCCATTCGCACGCCTGCCAGCAGGCCTGGCGCAGGACGAATTCGCCGATCGGCCCGATCAGCCCCGTCTCCTCCGCCAGACCGATGAAATCCCCCGGCGGTACGCGGCCCATGGTCGGGTGATCCCAGCGTACCAGCGCTTCCGCCGCGTTGAGACGACCGGTCGCCAGGCACAGTTTCGGTTGATAGAAGACGTTGAGCTGCTTTTCCTCGATGGCTTTGCGCAGCTGGTTTTCCAGTTGCAGCCGCTCCAGCGTGCTGGCCTGCAGACTGTCGGTGTAGAACTGGAAGTTGTTGCCGCCCAGGTGCTTGGCATGTTGCATGGCCATGTTCGACTGGCTGACCAGCGCAGAAATCTCCCGGGCGTTGTCCGGCAGCATGCTGATGCCCATCGAGGCGCTGACCACCAGTTCATGTCCTTCCACGGTCAACGGCAGTCGCAGCTTGGTCGACAGTCGCGTAGCGACCCGCGCCAGGCTCGACAGGTTGCCATAGGCGTCAAACAGCACCGCGAACTCGTCGCCGGACAGCCGGGCGATGGTGTCGGCCTCCGGCAAGGCGTTGACCAGACGACGGGACATTTTTTGCAGCAACTGGTCGGCGATCTCGTGGCCGAGGCTGTCATTGAGCAGCTTGAAGCGATCCAGATTGATATGCAGCAGCGCCAGACTCCGGCGCCCGCCCTGGCGCACGCGCTGATGGGCTTCGTGCAGGCGTTCGCGGAACAGCGAGCGGTTGGCCAGGCCAGTGAGCTCGTCGTAGTGGGTCAGGTAGCGCATGCGCTCTTCGGATTCACGGCGCGCCGACAGATCGGCGAAGAAGCCGACGATATGGCTCACATTTCCCCGACTGTCGCGTACGGCATTCAATTGCAGCCATTGCGGATACAGCTCGCCGTTCTTGCGGGTTTCCACCAGTTCGCCCTGCCAGCTGCCGTGTTGCTCCAGCGCGTGGCGGATCGCGACGTAGTGCCGGCGGGCATCGCGGCTGCACGGCAGTTCGACGACGTTGCGCCCGAGCATGTCATCAATGTCGTAACCGGTAACCCGGCTGAAGGCCTGGTTGATGGCGATCAGCGAATAATTCGGGTCGAGGATCACAATGCCTTCGCTGGCAGCCTCGAACACCGTCGCCGCCAGTTGCTGCTGGGCTTCCAGGCTTTTGCTGACACTGATGTCGCGGCGGGTGCCGACCATGCGGATGACCCGCCCGTTCTCGTCGCGCTCCACCGCTCGCCCACGGTCTTCGATCCAGACCCAGTGGCCGTCGCCATGGCGCACGCGGTACTCGATCTGATAATCCTCGGTGCGCCCCTTCAGATGCTCGATCAACGCCCGTTTGAGTGGCGGCACATCTTCCGGGTGCAAGCGTGGCCGCAGATGCCTGAGCAGCCCGGTGACGTATTCCGGGTCCAGGCCGAACAGTTCCTGAATCTGCGTGTGGTGAACTTCGTCAGTCTGCAGATTCCAGTCCCACAGCCCCAGCTCACTGGCTTTCAACGCCAGGGCCAGGCGCGCCTCGCTCTTGCTCAGGGCCTGGTTGGCGACGTCCAGTTCCCGGCTGCGCTGGGCGACCCGGTCTTCCAGCTCGACCTGTGCTTCACGCAGCTTGCCCTCGGCGCAGCGCCGGTGCTCGATTTCCTTCGCCAGCTCCTGATTGAGCTGTTCGCTGCGGGTTTGCGCTTGTTGCAGGTGTTCAATCAGGTGCTGGTTCTGAAAGCGCCGCAGCAAACCACGATCGATCAGCCGATTGACCTGCCACGCCACCACGCTCAGCGAGCCGAGCAGGATCAGCCCGAGCCAGCCCCAGCCGCGCGCCAGTTCGTCACCGCCCCAGAACAGGTAGCCGATGGCCGGCAGCAGGCACGGCAAGGTAAAGGAAAGGAAGGCCGGAATACTCACGGCGTAGGCCACGCTGGCCGACAGGGTCGCGGCGCCGATCAGGCCGAACACCCAGGCCTGCTGCATGAAATTGTCGGCGGGGACCAGAGCGATGCCGGCGCCGGCCAGGGTCAGGCCGGTCATGGTCGAGCCGAGCAGGAACATCCGGCCCCAGATCGGCTGGGCCTGGCGATCGGGAATCGCCGAATCGAACGCGGCGACCTGAATTACTCGCAACGCCACCAGCGACAGCAGCCACACCAGCCAGACGCTGACCACGAAGTAACGCTGCGGGCTCCAGAGCAGACCGGCGCAGACCAGACCATTGATCAACATGAACAGGGTGGGCAACAGCGAACCCTGATAAAGAAGGCGCGTGCGCTCGACCGCCATCTGGGTGGCGTAATGCTTGCGGATCACCCGAGGCTCCACGGAGGGGCCCGACAGGTCGAAGCTGAGGGTCATAGGCAACGTTCTTGTTCTTATAAGTGTGAGCATGCGCCCGGAAACGTGGACGGAGCATACACAAGCCGAACCACTTGCCAAACTGCTCCAGATCATAATTTCACCGAAACTTTTCCACCGCTCGTCACCCTCCAAAGCCCCGACGCCAGGCGGGCCAACGCCTGTAGCCGGTGACCGACCGGTCGTCACGGGCGGCACTTTCATCGGCTAATGCAAAGCTCGGTTTGCCCGGGCCTGCGGCGCACCCTAGAATGCCCCGATGCGCGATGATCTCTCCCTTCTGCTGAACTCCCTCAACGATGCCCAACGCCAGGCCGTAGCGGCTCCCGTTGGTCGTCAATTGGTCCTGGCCGGTGCCGGCTCCGGCAAAACCCGAGTGCTGGTGCACCGTATCGCCTGGTTGATCCAGGTCGAGAACGCCTCGCCCCACTCGATTCTGTCGGTGACCTTCACCAATAAAGCCGCTGCCGAGATGCGTCACCGCATCGAGCAATTGCTGGGCATCAACCCGGCCGGCATGTGGGTCGGCACCTTCCACGGCCTGGCGCACCGCCTGTTGCGGGCGCACTGGCAGGAAGCCGGGCTGAGCCAGACTTTCCAGATTCTCGACAGCGACGACCAGCAACGACTGGTCAAGCGGGTGATCCGCGAGCTGGGGCTGGACGAGCAACGCTGGCCGGCCCGTCAGGCCCAGTGGTTCATCAACGGGCAGAAAGACGAAGGTCTGCGTCCGCAACACATTCAGGCCAGCGGCGATCTGTTCCTGGCCACCATGCGCGGCATTTATGAAGCGTACGAGGCGGCTTGCCAGCGTGCCGGCGTCATCGATTTCTCCGAACTGCTGCTGCGCGCCCTCGACCTGTGGCGCGACCACCCGGGCCTGCTGGCGCACTACCAGAAGCGTTTCCGACACATTCTGGTGGACGAATTCCAGGACACCAACGCCGTGCAGTACGCCTGGTTGCGTCTGCTGGGCAAGGGCGGCGACAGCCTGATGGTGGTCGGTGACGACGACCAGTCGATCTACGGCTGGCGCGGCGCGAAAATCGAGAACATCCACCAGTACTCTTCCGACTTCCCGGACTCGGTGACCATCCGTCTGGAGCAGAACTACCGCTCCACGGCCGGCATCCTCAAGGCCGCCAACGCCCTGATCGCCAACAACACCGGGCGTCTGGGCAAAGAGCTGTGGACCGACGGCGGCGATGGCGAAGCGATCAACCTTTACGCCGCGTTCAACGAACACGATGAAGCACGCTACGTTGTCGAAACCATCGAAAGCGCGCTGAAAACCGGCCTGGCTCGCAGCGATATCGCGATTCTCTACCGCTCCAACGCCCAATCGCGCGTTCTGGAAGAAGCCTTGCTGCGCGAACGCATTCCGTACCGCATCTATGGCGGCCAGCGCTTCTTCGAGCGGGCGGAAATCAAGAACGCCATGGCTTACCTGCGCTTGCTGGAAGGTCGTGGCAACGATGCGGCGCTGGAACGGGTCATCAACGTCCCGGCTCGCGGCATCGGCGAGAAAACCGTCGAAGCGATCCGCGACCATGCGCGCCACAGCGATGTGTCGATGTGGGAAGCCATGCGCCAGCTGGTGGCCAACAAGGGCCTGACCGGTCGCGCCGCCGGTGCGCTGGGCGCGTTTATCGAACTGATCGAAAACCTCGCCGCCAAGTGCGCCGAGATGCCGTTGCACCTGATGACCCAGACCGTCATCGAGCAATCGGGACTGATCGCCTACCACGAAGCGGAAAAAGGCGAGAAAGGCCAGGCCCGGGTGGAAAACCTTGAGGAACTGGTCAGCGCCGCGCGCAACTTCGAGAACACCGAAGAAGACGAAGAGCTGACGCCACTGGCGGCGTTCCTCGGTCACGCTTCGCTGGAGGCCGGCGACACTCAGGCCGACGAGCACGAAGACAGCATTCAGTTGATGACCCTGCACAGCGCCAAGGGTCTGGAATTCCCTTACGTGTTCCTGGTGGGCATGGAAGAAGGCCTGTTCCCGCACAAGATGAGCCTGGAAGAGCCGGGACGCCTTGAGGAAGAGCGGCGTCTGGCCTATGTCGGCATTACCCGGGCGATGCAGAATCTGGTGATGACCTATGCTGAAACCCGACGCCTGTACGGCAGCGAAACCTACAACAAGGTGTCGCGTTTTGTACGGGAAGTACCGAAAGGTTTGATTCAGGAAGTGCGCCTGTCCAACAGCGTCAGCCGACCGTTCGGCGGCAACCAGTCGATGGGCGGCAGCAACCTGTTCAGCGGCAGCGAGATTCCGGAAACCGGCCTGAGCCTTGGCCAGGCCGTCCGTCACTCGATCTTCGGCGATGGTGTGATTCTCAACTTCGAAGGCGCCGGCGCCCAGGCACGGGTGCAGGTGAACTTCGCCGAAGGCAGCAAGTGGCTGATGCTCGGGTACGCGAAGCTGGAAGCCATATAAGTCACCGTTCGTTCCCGCGCCCGGCGCGGGAGCGAACACTGGAGGCAACATCCATGGGCTCGGGCTTCTTTTCTTCCTGGACGTTCTGGGCCCTGCTCTCGGCCACCTTTGCCGCGCTGACGGCCATCTTCGCCAAGATCGGCATCGAAAACGTCAACTCCGACTTCGCTACCTTACTGCGTACAATCGTCGTATTGGTCAGTCTGGCCTTGATTTTGTACGCCACGGGCCAATATCAGTCCCTGGGATCGATCTCCGCCAAGAGCTACCTGTTCCTGCTGTTGTCGGGCCTGGGCACCGGTGCTTCGTGGCTGTGCTACTTCCGCGCGTTGAAAGTCGGACCGGCATCGCTGGTCGCCCCGGTGGACAAGCTCAGTGTGGTCTTCGTGGCGGTGCTCGGTGTGATCTTGCTGGGTGAGAAACTCGACCTGCGCCAGTGGGGCGGTATCGGCCTGATCACCGCCGGTGTGGTGATGCTGGCCTTGCGGCGCTGATCCATTTCCTGCTGAACCTATCTCCTTTTCCTACAGACAAAAGTACATGGCCTTATTGCCCCGACCGAGCTGAACGTAACCTGTCAGGCAAAAGCCCGAAACACTCTCTCGCTAGCCAGTAACACTTCAGCTGTGCAACATGGCGCGCGTGTCTCCACAAACGGGAATTCCCTTTATGAAACGTTTTCTTAGCATCGCCATGGCGTTGTGCATCGGCCTGACGATGAGCCTCGACGCCAACGCCAAGCGCTTTGGTGGTGGCAAAAGCGCCGGCGCTGCGCCGACGCACCAGACCAGCCAGATGGCTCCTTCTTCCCCAGGCATGGGCGGCGCTGCGGCGACCGCTGGTGCTGCCGGTGCCGCGGGCGCTGCGGCCAAGGCCGGCGGTGCTTCGAAATGGCTCGGCCCTCTGGCCGGCATCGCGGCCGGTGGCCTGCTCGCTTCCATGTTCATGGGCGGCGGTTTCGAAGGCATGCAGTTCTTCGACATCCTGATCATGGCCGTGATCGCGTTCGTGATCTTCCGCTTCATCGCCGCCCGTCGTCGCAAGCAGCAGGAGCAGTTCGCTCCGGCCGGCGCACCGATGCAGCGTGAAGTGTTCGAACAGAAACCAGCAGCCATGGGTTCGATCTTCGGTGGTTCGGCCGCGCCTGCTGCCGCCCGTCCGGTGATCAACGCGCCGGCCTGGTTCAACGAACAGCGCTTCCTCGAAGCCGCCCGCAGCCACTTCCAGGCGTTGCAGCAGCACTGGGACGCCAACGAAATGGACAAGATCGCCGAGTTCGTGACCCCGCAAATGTTCGAGTTCCTCAAGCGCGAGCGCGCGGAACTGGGCGATGCCTTCCAGTCCACCTTCATCGATAACCTCCAGGTACAACTGGATGGCGTGGATGACCGTGCGGACAAGACCATCGCTACCCTGACCTTCAACGGCGTGTCGAAGACCTCGCGTTTCGACCAGCAGGGCGAAGTGTTCAGCGAAAGCTGGAACATGGAACGTCCTCAGGGCGACAACCAGCCTTGGCTGGTCGCCGGTATCCGCCAGAACGGCTGATCACCTCCGACGTTTTACCCGCAGTAATGAAAACCCCGGCCTCGGCCGGGGTTTTCTATTTCGCGGTTGCATCTATAGCGAGCTACTGTATAAACCGCCCCATATAAACCGCGCCATTCAAGCAAGAGGATCCCGGACGTGGAAGAAATCATCGAACAACTGCGCGAAGCCAACGAACCCGTACCGGTTCCCCTGGAGTTGCCCGACGAAGACCAGTTGGTGGAAATCGAAGAAGAACTCTTCATCAACATCCCGTTCGTCTTCAAAGAGTTTCTGCTGACCGTCAGCGACGTGGTTTACGGCAGCCTGGAGCCGGTGACCGTCACCGACCCGCAATCCCACACCTACCTGCCGGACGTTGCCGCCAATGCCTGGGATGCCGGCGTGCCGCGCGACCTGATCCCGATCTGCCAGGACGGTGACGACTACTACTGCGTCGAAGAAGACGGCACCGTGGTGCTGTGGTCGGGCGAAGAAGAACTGATCACCGAAGAGTCCTGGGAATCGGTCTGGCACTGGGCGCGGGACGTCTGGCTGGAAAGCTGAAACGCCCCACTCCCATTGGGTGGTCAGTGCCCCGACGGCTCCTTGTGGTTGTCGAGGGTTTCCAGCAGGGCCACCTGCATCCGCGTGTGCACCCGGATGAACCAGCGCCAGAGCAGCGCCGCCACGGCGGCCGCGACCACGGTGATCAGCACCAGCAACTTGTTGGTCGGCAAGATACTGGCCGACAAGGCTGCCAACAGCAGGAAAATCACCAGCAGCGAGATAATCGGGATCACTTCGGAGATCACCCGGCGCACTCGCTGTGTGTGACGCCCGGCCATTTCCGGCTTCACGCCCATCTCCGCCAACAGCATCGACAGCGCCTTGAGCTTGCGATAGGCCGCAATCAGGAACGGCAACGACACCAGCAGCGCCCCGCCCCAGATCAACGCCTTCTGCCAGCTCGGATCGCTGATCCAGTCCTGCATCCAGATCGAGAGACGTCCGGCAAAGAAAGCGCCGGCAAAGAAGATCGCGATCACCAGCGCCAGATTGACCCCGACCTGCAGCAGGATCCGCCGGATCATCGAGGCCAGCATCGCGCCCTCACCCTGCGGCTGAATGCTGCGCAACCATTCGCCGTACATCCCGAACACTCGACCGAGGCGCTGCGGCATGGCGGCAGACAGCTTGATCGACAGCGGATCGGCAGCCCGGATCAGGTACGGCGTCAGCAACGTGGTAATCACCGAAACCGCCACGGCCACCGGATACAGGAAGTTGCTGGTGACCTGGAGCGTCATCCCCAGCGCCGCGATGATGAAAGAGAATTCGCCAATCTGCGAAAGCCCCATCCCGACCCGCAGTGAGGTGCGTCCGTCATTCCCGGCGATAAACGCCCCGAGGCCGCAGGACAGCATCTTGCCCAGCACCACGGCGACCGTGATCACCGCAATCGGCCACGCGTATTGCAGAAGGATCATCGGATCGAGCATCAGGCCGATGGCGACGAAGAAGATCGCGCTGAACAGGTCGCGAACCGGCTCGATCAGGCGCTCGATTTTCAGCAGTTGCCGCGACTCGGCCATGATTGCGCCGATCAGGAACGCCCCGAGCACCATGCTGTACTCAAGTTTGACCACCAGCAGGCAGAAGCCGAAACACAGGCCCAGCACGGTGATCAGCAGCATCTCGTTGCTTTCGAATTTCGCCACGTAGGCCAACAGTCGCGGCACCAGCAGAATGCCGATTACCAGCGCGACGATCATGAACAGCGAAAGCTTGCCGACCGTGGAAAACACTTCGCCGGAGCTCACCGTGCCGCTGACCGCGATGCTCGACAACAAGGCGATGATGCCGATGCCGAGAATGTCCTCGACGATCAGCACGCCGAAGATCAGCTGCGCGAAGCGTTCGTTCTTCATCTTCAGGTCGTTGAGCGCCTTGACGATGATGGTGGTCGAGGAAATCGCCAGTATCGCGCCGAGGAACAGCGAATCCATGGTGTTCCAGTCGAACCAGCGGCCGATTTCGTAGCCGATCCAGATCATCAGGACAATTTCGAGGAACGCCGCGATGAAGGCCGTGGCGCCGACCTTGAACAGCTTGCGCAGGCTGAACTCCAGGCCCAGGCAGAACATCAGGAAAATCACCCCCAGCTCGGCGAGGGTCTTGATGGTTTCTTCGTCGTGGATCAGGCCGAACGGCGGCGTGTGCGGGCCGATGATGAAACCGGCAACGATGTAGCCGAGCACTACCGGCTGCTTGAAGCGGTGGAACAGCACGGTCACCACACCTGCGACCAACATGATCACCGCCAGATCCTGAATAAAGCTGATGGCATGCATGGTGTGGGCTCCTTGAATGACGAGGCTCACGCAGGCATGGGAAATGTCTGGGCGAGCTGAGTAAAAATCCGCTTTGGGTGTAGGAAACGCCCTTGGGGAGGCGCTTTTGCAGGGTAACACCGCGACTTCCGGCTGAAAGGCGGTGCAATATATGGAAACAGATCGATTCGGGCGTGACGGCGGCCAGTTGCCTGGCGTCCCGATAACGGTGCTTTTGAAAAGCGACCAGGCACCCGCAGAGGTGTTTTTTCCAGCAACCCTGCCTTGACCCGTGAGAACGTTATGGAACCCGGAAACGCCCAGCTGTCGATGACGGTACTGATGACCCCCGACATGGCCAACTTCTCTGGCAATGTCCACGGCGGCACCCTGCTCAAATACCTCGACGAAGTGGCCTACGCCTGCGCCAGCCGCTATGCCGGCCGCTACGTGGTGACCCTGTCGGTGGATCAGGTGATTTTCCGCGAGCCGATCCATGTCGGCGAACTGGTGACCTTCCTCGCGTCGGTGAACTACACCGGAAACACCTCGATGGAAGTCGGCATCAAAGTGGTGACCGAGAACATCCGCGAGCGCTCGGTGCGCCACACCAACAGCTGCTTCTTCACCATGGTCGCGGTGGACGATCAGCGCAAACCCGCTGCCGTACCGCCGCTGCAACCGCAGAACAGTGAAGACAAACGCCGCTACATGCAGGCGCAGCAACGCCGGCAGATCCGTCAGGAGCTGGAAAAGCGCTATCAGGAAATCAAGGGCGACGCCTGAGATTTTTAGCGATCTGACGACCGCTATCGCGAGCAGGCTCGCTCCCACAGGTGATGTTTTATCCGTGGGAGCGAGCCTGCTCGCGATTGAAGCCGACGCGGTATCAGAGGCTGATCGGCGTGGCCTCGAATTTCACCCGCGGATGCGCAATCCGGTCCTGCGCCCGCACCAGTTGCAGCTCGTAACTGGCGCAGGCCTGGGTTTCCAGCAGCACTTCATGCACCGCTGCTGCGGTGAATTCAAACGCCGCCACCAGGCTATCCCCGAGCAGCACGCGCGCCAGGAACAGACCGGACGTCAGATCGCCCACACCGACCGGCTGACGCGGAAACGCCAACAGCGGACGCCGCAGGTGCCAGCTGCCCTCGGCCGTCACCAGCAACATTTCAAAACCATCCGCCGGTTTGCCCGGATAATCCAGATGTTTGACCAGCACCGCTTTCGGCCCGCGTGCCAGCAGCGCCCGCGCCATCGCCAGGCAATCGAACAGAGACTGCGGCTTGCGCCCGGAGAAGCTGTCCAGCTCCAACTGGTTCGGGCACATGAAATCCGCAACGGCAGCGGCCTCTTCCAGCAGGAAATCACTGACCTCGGCGGGAACGCTGCAACCCTTTTCCGGATGCCCCATCACCGGGTCACACAGATAAAGGGCTTTCGGGTTGACCGCTTTGATCCGCTCAATACCACTGAGAATCGCCCGGCCCTGCGCCGCGCTGCCGAGATAACCTGACAGCACCGCGTCGCAATTACCGAGCTCACCGATGGCGGCGATGCCTTCGACCAGTTCGGGGATCCGGTGCGGCGCCAGCACTTCGCCGGCCCACTGGCCGTACTGCGTGTGGTTGGAAAACTGCACCGTATTGAGCGGCCAGACATTCACCCCGACCCGCTGCATCGGAAAAACCGCAGCGCTGTTGCCGGCGTGGCCGAACACCACATGGGACTGGATGACGAGCAGATGAGGCGTACGTTTCATTCGGGTTTTTCCGTAAAACGATTGAAATTCAAGCCGCGCAGTATGCGACGAAACGCAGCCTGTACGACAGACCGGCGACGCAGTTAAGCTGACGCCATCATTTGGAGTTTCGTGTTGATGCTCACCCTGGAAAACATTTTCGTGCTGATGCTGTTCGCCGTCGCCGGTGCGTGGCTCTGGCACAACCACGGCTTGCGCGAGCGAGCGCTGGAGCGGGTCAAACAGCATTGCGTGAATGTCGGCGTCGAGTTGCTCGACGGTAACGTGGCGCTGAAGAAGATCGGCTTGATCAAGGACGCCAGTGGTCGGCGACGTCTGGCCCGGGTCTACAATTTCGAATTCACCGTGACCGGCGAAACCCGGCACAACGGCACCATCACCCAGTTCGGTGCGCACAGCGCCCAGATCGAACTGGCGCCCTACCCGGCGCCATTTGATGACACGCCGCCCGTGGTGGAAGTGACCAAGCCGCGTGGTGAAGTGATCGAGCTGAGCCAGTGGCGTCAGGAACACACCAAGTGGAAGCCTTGAATCAGCTCGCCTGAAGCCGACACCGGGCCAGCGCAGCCTGTAATTCATCGTCCGCCTGCGGTTCGTCGAAAATCAGTTCGATCCGGGAATCCTTGCGCCATTCACTGGGCAGCCAGCTGGGCTCGGCATTGTCCAGCGCATTGGCTGACTGCCAGCCGTCCGAACTGTGAATCACCAGTTTGGCCCGGCGCCAGTTCAGGCTTTTCAGCCATTGGGTTATCCCCGACACATCGAACACCTGGCTCGGATGCCAGCGCCAACCGATGCTCCAACCACCCTCCTGGGCCTGACTCAGGCAGATCGGCAACGCCGGATCGCTCCAGATGGCCGGCATCTGCGCCAGCCCTTGGGGCACGATCAACTTATCCACACCTGCTTGCGCCTGTACCGCCAGACCCGGTAAGTCGCTGAGCGGCAACATTGCCTGCTGCGTCCAGATCAGTCGGACAGGCGGCAACTGTCGGGTGATTCGCTCGCGCGTGGGCTCGTCGAGGCTTTCTGCCTTGTTCAACAGCAGCAGGCCTGCGCTGGACAAGGTTTCCTGCTGCGCGTCCGGCAGCGGTTTGCCCGCAGCGAGGGTTTGGGCGTCCAGCACCAGCACGCAAGGTTGTACGGCGAGTACGCCTTGCCACGGCGCCTCGTTCAATTGCTTCAGCAACTGCGCCGGATGCCCGAGCCCCGAGGGCTCGATGAACAGGCGATCCGGCCGCGCTTTGCGCAACAAACGCCCCAGACCAATCTGGAACGGCGCACCGTTCACGCAACACAAACAGCCCCCGGCCACTTCGCCCAGTGCGATACCATCGGCGTCGCGGGTCAACAGCGCAGCGTCGAGCCCGATCTGGCCGAACTCGTTGATCAGCACCGCCCAGCGCTCGCCCGCCGGGCGCTGGGCCATGAGCTGGCGGATCAGGCTGGTCTTGCCCGCGCCCAACGGGCCGGCGATGACGTGGGTGGGAATGTTCTGCAACATGATCAAGGTTTTCTGGAGGTCGAAGATGCGGTGGATGGGATGGTCGTTGCTGCTGACGCTGGTGTCGGGCGAGGTATTGGCACAGGCCTGCGTGGTACACAGTCAGGCGGAGCGGCTCGACGTGAAAGTCTGCCAGCAGAACCGCAACATCCCGGAAAAACTGTTCAACGACGGCTTCTGCCAGCCGACCCTGGCCGGGCAGAAAGTCGAGGTTCAATACGTCGACCAGTGCCCCGCCGGCGCATTCGGCGTGTGCAGCAACGCGCAAGTCGCCAATATGCCTTATCGCCAGGATATCCACTATTACGGCGTGGCCACCGATGCGGCGTATTTGCAGCCCTATTGCGAGGGTCAGAGCCAGGGGAAATGGCTCAAGCCCTGAGGCGCTATCCGAGCCAGTCGAGGGTCAGCATCAGCCGCCGCCCACCCGGCGCCGGTTGCGGCGAGCGATGGATCAGCCCGAAACCTTCGTTGCCGTGCCATTTTTCGCCCTTGAGCAATGCCACTTCGCCCCGATTCAATTGCTGAATCCGTGACGTTTCCTGCGGCTCGGCTTGCGGCTGTCCCAGTTGCCGACGATCCATCTGCCCTTCCCTTAGCCATTCACTGCCGACACCTGCGTACGTCGTGATCAATCGCACCGGCACATGATCGACGTGAAAACGCGGACACATGGCTTTGTCCAATACCCGCAGGCGTAAGCCGATCCGCCGCGCGCCCAGCAGGCAGGCGAAGGCACTGACCAACCATTTCAGATCGGCGATAAACCCTTCGTAGCCCTCCAGATCGCGAAAGCCGCTGGCCAGTCCGGTGAGATCCGGTTCTGCTTCTTCGTCCGGCAATTCCAGGCACAGCGCCTCGGCGTAAGGCTCATTCAGAGACAGCAACAAGTCTGCAAATTCGGCAATGTGCAGCGGAAGCTGGCGCTGCCAGACCGCGAGGTTGGTCTCGTCGTCAAGAATGTCCGCCAGTACCTGCGGGGTCTGGCCGAAAGACTGATGGCGCGTGCTGCCTGGCAGCGATTTCAGGGCGAGCATCAGGCGACCTCGTCGTGCCAGGAGCCAAACGGATCGGGCAGTTGTAGCCAGCCTTGAGTACCGAGCGCCATTTCCGCATCGGTCAGCAGGCAATCATGAAGTTCCGACGACAGCTGTGCGAAATCGATGTTCTGCCCGATAAACACCAGCTCCTGGCGACAATCGCCTACGCTGGCGATCCAGTTTTCCATGATCGCGGCGGTACTTTCCTGATCCTGCGGCCACTGTTCTTTCGGCACGAAGCGCCACCAGCGCCCGGCGAAACCGTGGCGCATCAGACCACCTGCCTGAGACCAGCTACCGGCGTCGGTGGGTTTGCTGGCCAGCCAGAAGAAGCCCTTGGAGCGCAGCAGTTTGCCGTTTACCCAAGGACGATCGATGAAGTCGAAGAAACGCTGCGGATGAAAGGGCCGGCGCGCCCGATAGGCCGTGGAGGCGATGCCGTATTCTTCGGTTTCCGGCACATGCTCCCCACGCAGTTCCTGCAACCAGCCCGGGGCCTGGGCGGCCTTTTCGAAGTCGAAGCGACCGGTATTGAGAATTTTCTCCAGCGGTACCTCACCCATGACCATCGGGATGATCTCGGCCTGAGCGTTGAGGCGTCTGAGAATGGCCATCAGCTCTTCCCGCTCGCGGCTGCTGATCAGGTCGATCTTGCTGATCAACAGGACGTCGGCGAACTCGATCTGTTCGATCAGCAGGTCGGTAATCGAGCGCTCATCTTCTTCACCGAGGAATTCGCCACGGGAGGCGAGATTCTCAGCAGCCTGGTAGTCCGGCAGGAAGTTCATACCGTCGACTACAGTGACCATGGTGTCGAGGCGTGCGATGTCGGCAAGGCTTTGCCCCTGCTCATCACGGAAGGTGAATGTCTCTGCCACGGGTAACGGCTCGGAGATTCCCGTCGATTCGATCAGCAGATAGTCGAAGCGGCCTTCACGGGCCAACTGGCTGACCTCTTCAAGCAGGTCTTCGCGTAACGTACAGCAGATACAGCCGTTACTCATTTCCACAAGCTTCTCTTCAGCACGGTTCAGGCTGACATCACGCTGGACTTCGCCGCCATCGATGTTGATTTCGCTCATATCGTTAACGATAACGGCGACGCGCAGATCGTCTCTGTTACGTAGTACGTAATTCAAAAGTGTACTTTTTCCGGCACCGAGAAAGCCGGACAAAACGGTCACGGGAAGTCGGGAAGACATTGGATAAACCTCATCAGACGGTCGCTAAACAGCGCTGGAGGCTCTCGGGGGCGAGCGTTCTTGGGCTTCGATGAGATCACCAGGGAAGCGGACGCTTGAAAAGGAAGCCACGGAAAGCCTTGTCCGATTAATGTTATAGTATAACAACAAAATCAATCCACTCTCTTCTTGCTCAAAGTGACAAAGGGCCGGAAGCTGCAATCAGGTCGTCGCCGAGTTACGTCATGAAAACCGTGCTGAAATACTCGTTTATCTGCCTGGCATTGCTGACGCTGACTGCCGAAGCACAAGTGCCGGGGCTCGCCAATTGCACGCGCAGCGCGAACCTGTTGGCGTGCATCGATGGCAACGGCAACGCCTATAGCGTCAACACGGTCGGCAGCACGATTTACCTGCGCGGATTCGAGAAAGCAGGCAACCGCTACTGGGCACAAACCAACAGCCGCTACGGGCAACTGACGTTCTTCACTGGCATCGCATCGGATGGGGAAGCCTGGGTTGGCTACAATCGCCGCGTGGGCTGGACGACGATCAATCGGTTCTCCAGCTCCGGCGGCAGCAGCGCCAAGTTCACCTGCAGCCGGATCACCGGCTGCTAAACCCGCGATCCTTTCTGCTCTCGTTGCCAGGCCATATAGCTGTCGACGGGGGGATTTTTCTGGAAATAGCGCTGCAATCCCTCAAACAAACCGTCTGCCACGGCCTGCTGATGACGCGCAGTCACCAAGCGCTGACTGTCCCGTGCGTTGGAAATGAACCCGGTTTCCACCAGGATTGACGGCACATCCGGCGATTTCAGAACGGCAAATCCAGCCTGTTCCACGCGCTTTTGGTGCAGCGTGGTGATGCCGGCCAGGCTGCCCAGCACTGTGCTTCCGAGTTGCAAACTGGCGGCGATGGTTGCGTTCATTGACATGTCGAGGATCACGCCAGCGAGCATCGGATCCTTGTCTTTGAGATTGAGCAGGCTGGTCGCGCCGAGCAGATCCACACCGTTCTCACGCTGCGCCATGAACCGCGCGGTGGCAGATGTTGCGCCGCCTTCGGACAGGCAATACACCGACGCGCCAGAGGCGGTCAGACGCGGCGCAGCATCGGCGTGCACCGAGATGAACATGTCGGCTTTGTGCTGACGCGCGATTTCCACACGCTTGCGTAACGGGACGAAGAAATCGTCGTTACGAACCAGCTTCACATCAAAGCCTTTCTCTCGCTTGAGTCGACGCGCGAGCATCTGCGCAATGGACAGCACCACATCCTTTTCGCGCTCGCCCTTGGCGCCAATTGCACCCGGATCTTTCCCGCCATGCCCTGGGTCGACCACCACCATGATGTCGCGCTTGGGGTGAGATTTTTCCTGGGGTGTTTCACGTGGAACGCTCGCAGGCAGCCCCGATGATGCACTCATCAAGTCCAAAACCAGGCGATGTCCTTGCCCATCCTGAGGCGCCAGCAAGAATGAATTGAGCTGAACCGGGCTGCTTAGATCCAGCACGATCCGGGTGTTCCCTTGACCAAAGTGCCCGGAGCGAACTGAGCGAATCGGAGTGCCGGCTAACGCCAATTGACTGAAATCGCCATCCAGGCTGGCACCACTCAAATCGATGATCAACCGCTCCGGCGCACTCAAGGTAAACGTCTTGTAGCTCACAGGACCACTCAGATCGAACACCAGCCGAAGCTTGTCATCCGAACGCCAGAGCCGCGCATTGCGTATCTGCGTAGCGGACACCGAGAAAGGCAAAACAAAGGCCGCGCTGGCCAGCATCAGGTTGAGCAAGTGGCGTCTGTGCATATGAAAGCCTGTTCATGAAAAAGGCATCGTGGTTTGAATTGTTATAATGTAACATCAAATTCAATCACCATGATGGAACTGCTCATGAACGCGCTGACTTTGCCGGATGTCGCGGCTCAAGCCGCCCGCCAGGCCCTGCCACTCGAATGGGTGGGGATGTGCGGCATCGCATTACCTGTGTTTATCGAAGGCCAACGACTGGCTGCCAAAGCGGATGCAGGCGTCAGCCTGGATGATGGAGACGCACGCGGCATTCACATGTCACGGCTCTATCTGGGGATGGAAGCGCTGGAACAGCAGAACCTTTCTCCCGCTCTTTTGCGTCAAGTTCTGCAGCGTTTTCTCGACAGCCACGAAGATCTGTCTGATGCCGCCTATCTCAATATCCACACCGATTTACTGCTGAGAAGGCCGGCACTGGTCAGTCCTTTGGCAGGATGGAAAACTTATCCCGTCACTGTTTCAGCCCAGCTAAAAAACAAAGTGTTCCACGTGGAACTGAAAATCGACGTCGCGTATTCATCAACTTGCCCTTGTTCCGCCGCATTGGCGAGGCAGTTGATCCAGCAACAATTCGTCGACGACTTCGCCAACAAACCGCTGCAACACGCCGATGTGTTGGCGTGGTTGGGCTCGACCCGAGGCATCGTGGCCACACCTCACAGCCAACGCAGTACTGCCCAGTTGCATTTGCACCTGGATGAATTCGTCGACGAACTACCCCTGACGTCCATCATCAACGACGCCGAAGCAGCCCTCGGCACCGCCGTGCAAACCGCTGTGAAACGCGCCGACGAACAAGCCTTCGCCCTCGCCAATGGCCAGAACCTGATGTTCTGCGAAGACGCTGCACGACGCCTGAACCTCGCACTGCGCCGCTCACCCGGTGTCAGCGAATTCCACGTACGAGTCATCCACGCCGAAAGCCTTCATGCTCACGATGCCGTCGCCGAGAGTCATTGGCGCCGGGAGCAGCCATGATTCGCTGCCACAACCTGAGCTGGGGAACACCCGGCCAACCGCTCACTGCGCCCCTCGACCTCCGATTGGAAAACGGCAGCCTGACGGCAATCATCGGCGTCAACGGCAGCGGCAAAAGCAGCCTGCTCAAAGTCATCGCCGGATTACAGCGACCGTTGGCCGGCAAGGTCGAGTTGGGTGTTCCACGCCAAAGCGGTTTGTCCTTCCTGCCTCAGCAACAGCACCTGGATCGACAGTTCCCGATCAGTCTTCAAGAGTTGGTGGCAGCCGGTTTCTGGGGACGCCGACTGTCATCGCAACTCAGGGCCCAACGTCTCGAGTCCGCACTGGAAGACTGGCACCTGAGCGGACTGGAACATCGTCCCCTGATGGCCCTCTCCGGCGGGGAACTGCAACGCGCCCTGCTCGCCCGATTGAGTCTGGCCGACACACCGCTACTACTGCTCGACGAACCCCATGCCGCGCTCGACGAACTGGGTCAGACATTGTTGTGGCAACACCTGCATGCCTGGCATGAACAAGGGCGAACCCTGGTCGTGGTTTGCCATGACCTCGCCGCCGTGCGCCAACACATTCCACAGACCTTGCTGATCAAACCGAGCGGCTGCGCATTCGGCAGCAGCGTCGATCTCATCCAGCAAACGCCTCACACGCAGGTGGCCTGATGCTCACGCTCAGCCATTTATGGCAACCGTTCCACGAGTTCGTCTTCATGCGCCGGGCCCTGCTCGGCGGTCTGGTCCTGGCGTGCAGCACAGCACCACTGGGCGTGTTTCTGATCCTGCGCCGGATGAGTCTGATCGGCGACGCCGTTGCCCACGGCATCCTCCCCGGCGCCGCGTTGGGGTTCTGGTTCGCCGGGTTGAGTCTGCCGGCGCTAACCCTCGGCGGGCTCGGTGCCGGCCTGAGCATGGCCGGACTCGCCGCGTGGATCACCCGACGCACCGGCCTACGCGAAGACGCCAGCCTCGCGGCCATCTATCCCATCTCGCTGGCCAGCGGCGTGCTGATTCTCGGCATCGCCGGCAAGCGACTCGATTTGCTGCACCTCCTGTTCGGCTCAGCCTTGGCGGTGGACGGGCCGACCCTCAACGGCATGTTGTGGGTATCGGCACTCAGCTTGATGGCGATGGCGCTGATCTACAAACCGTTGCTACTCGACACGCTCGATCCGTTTTTCCTGCGCACGGTAAGCCGACTGGGCCCCGTCGCCCATGGCGTGTTCCTGACGCTGGTGGTGCTCAATCTGGTGATCGGTTTTCAGGCTATCGGTGCCTTGATGGTGGTCGGCCTGATGATGCTGCCCGCCGCCGCCTCTCGCTTCTGGAGCCGGCGCCTGCCGATCCTGATCGCCATCGCCGCGCTCATCGGTTGCGCCTCGGTAGGGCTCGGCCTGTTGCTGTCGTTCTACTACTCGCTGCCCAGCGGTCCGGCCATCGTGCTGGTCGCCGGTGGCGGTTACCTGTTGTCCGTGGTGTTCGGACCGGTTCACGGTCTGTTGCGCCGCCCGCCTTTGCTCACATCCCAATGAGGTGTTTCCCGATGCGCGCTCTACTCGTGCTGTTCAGCCTGATGCTGTCGATGTCATTATCGGCGGCGGAAAAACTGCCGGTGGTCACCAGCTTCAGCATCCTTGCCGACATGGTGCATCAGGTCGGCGGCGAGCATATCCAGATCACTAACATGGTCGGCCCTGACGCCGATGCCCATACTTACGAACCGACGCCGGATGACGCCAAGGCCCTGCTCAAGGCGAAACTGATCGTAAAGAACGGGTTGGGTTTCGAACCCTGGCTGGATCGGCTGGTTGCCAGCACCGATACCAGGGCCACCGTGATCAGCGCCAGCCGTGGCGTGATTCCGCGCTCGCTGGATGAGGACGGCGAAACCGTTCCCGACCCTCACGCCTGGCACAACCTGGCGAACGCCGAGCTGTACGTCGCCAACATCACCAAGGCGCTGATCGCTGCTGACCCGGCAAACAAAACCGACTACGAGCGCAACAGCCAGGCCTACCTGAAACAGATCTACGCCCTCCTCGCCCAAGCGAAAGCCAAGCTCGGTTCACTGCCGCCGGACAACCGCAAGATCGTTACCAGCCACGATGCCTTCGGTTATCTCGGTCAGGCCTACGGCATCGACTTCATAGCGCCACAAGGTCTGTCCACCGAACGCGAACCCTCCGCTGCCGAAGTCGCCGCGCTGATCACCCAGATTCGCCAAGCCAAAGTCAAAGCGGTGTTCATGGAAAACATCAAAGACGCCCGCCTGCTGAAACAGATCGCCGACGAAAGCGGCGCACACATCGGCGGCACGCTGTACTCCGACGCCCTCGCCGCCAGCGGTCCGGCCAGCACCTTCACCGGGCTGTTCGAATACAACCTCAACACTCTTTACGAAGCCCTGAGCCAACCATGATCCGTAAAAATCCTTCCGGTGATTTGCCGCAGATTGCCGAGTCTGCCTACGTCGATAAAACCGCGATCATCTGCGGCAAAGTGGTGATCGGTGAAAACGTATTCGTCGGCCCATACGCGGTGATCCGCGCTGATGAAGTGGACGCCACGGGCGATATGGAACCGATCACCATCGGCGCCAATTCGAACATCCAGGACGGCGTGGTGATCCACTCCAAATCCGGCGCGGCGGTGACCATCGGCGAATTCAGCTCCATCGCCCACCGCTCGATCGTGCACGGCCCGTGCACGGTCGGCGACCGGGTGTTCATCGGCTTCAACAGCGTGCTGTTCAACTGCGTGGTCGGCAACGGTTGCGTGGTGCGGCACAACTCGGTGGTCGACGGTCGGGATCTGCCGGACGCGTTCTACGTGCCCTCCACCACCCGCATCGGCCCGGGCACCGACCTCTCGCAATTCCCGCCGGTGAGCGTCAGCGCTTCGGAGTTTTCCGAAGACGTGGCGCGTACCAACGTCGACCTGGTGCGCGGCTACAAAGCCCTGCAGAACGAGTTCTGAACCATGAGCAGTGTGCTGATTCGCAATGCGCGGCTGGTGAACGAGGGGCGTGAATTCGACGCCGATCTGTTGGTCAGCAACGGGCGCATCGTCAAGATCGCCGGCAGCATCGAAGGTGAAAACGCGAGCCGGGAAATCGACGCCAGCGGCCAATGGCTGCTGCCGGGAATGATTGACGACCAGGTGCATTTCCGTGAGCCGGGTGCGCCGGCCAAGGGCAGCATCCATACCGAATCCCGTGCAGCCGTGGCCGGTGGCATCACCAGTTTCATGGACATGCCCAACACCAGCCCTGCCACTCTGACCCTCGAAGCGCTGGCCGACAAAAAGCGCCGGGCAGCGATCAATTCGGTGGCCAACTACGGTTTTCACTTTGGTGTCAGTCACGACAATCTGGACACGGTCGCAGCGCTAAATCCGAGCGAGGTGGCCGGGGTCAAAGTGTTCATGGGCGCGTCCACCGGCAACATGCTGGTGGACGCCCCCCACACCCTCGAGCGTCTGTTCGCTGAAGTGCCGACGATTCTGCTGGCCCACTGTGAACACACACCGAGCATCGATGCGAACGCAGCGAATCTGCGCGAACGCTTCGGCAACCATTTGCCACCCGATGCCCATGCGCAGATCCGCAATGCCGACACCTGTTTTCGCTCGTCGTCTCTGGCGGTGGATCTGGCCCGACGTCATGGCACCCGCCTGCACGTCCTGCACTTGACCACGGCCCGCGAGCTGGCCCTGTTCGAAGACAAACCGCTGACGCAAAAACGCATCACCGCCGAAGTTTGCCTGCACCATTTACTGTTCGATGACCGTGACTATCCGAACCTCGGCAACCTGATCAAATGCAATCCGGCGATCAAGTCCCAGAGCGATCGCGACGCCCTGCGCCAGGCACTGCTGAGCAATCGACTGGACGTGATCGGCAGCGATCACGCACCGCACACCTGGGCGGAAAAACAGCAAGCGTATGAACAGGCACCGTCGGGACTGCCACTGGTGCAGCACGCACTGCCAGCGTTACTGGAACTGGTGGCGGTTGGCGTCTTGCCGATCACCACGCTGGTGGCGAAGACCAGCCACCGGGTGGCGGATCTGTTTGCCATTCCGGATCGCGGTTACTTGCGTGAGGGGTATTGGGCGGATCTGGTGCTGGTGCAACCGGAGCCCAAGGGTGTCGCGGTGTCACGCCAACCGGTTCTGTCGCAATGCGGCTGGACGCCCTTCGCTCAGCGCAGCTTCCGGCATCGGGTCAGCACGACGATGGTATCGGGGCAGATTGCATGGCATGACCAACGAATCCATGACAACTGCCAGGGATTGCCGCTGCGGTTCATGCGTTGAAAAAAAACCGCCTCCACTCGATGTGGAGGCGGTTTCGATGGTGACGTTACGCTCTCGGTTTGACCGTGCCGCAATCCTGACCCAGCCAGACCGCCCGTGTTTCCAGACTGCCCTTCTGGTTGATCCCGATGGCATTGAAGGTGCCATTGGCGACGGTGGTGAACTCGCGGTCACTGAGGAACGTCGCGACGCCGGTGCCCTGGGCTTTGGGGCAACTGAAGCGGAATTTCCACTGATTGCCGACACGCTCGGTGATCTGCTGTTTGCAGCCCGACTGCGGATCCGCCAGCGGAATATCGTTGGTCGCCACCTGCTGCGGCGTCAGGCAGGCGCGGATACCCTTGCCACCGATGTTGATCCCCTGCTTCTCCAGTTCAGCCCGTTGTTGCGGGGTGATCTGGCCCTGAATCTGGCCAAGGATCGATTGCACATCCATCACCTGATCATCGACCTTCACATTGCTCGACGTCATTTCCCACAACCCCGGCTGCAGCATTTGCGCCTGAGCAACCACCGGCAAGGCCAAACCCAGGCCCAGCGCCAAACCCAGCAGACGAACGTTCATTGAAAAACTCCTGATCAGTAGTGGCCGTTAGACGCCGGCCGCCTGTTTCGGTTCATGGCGGGCGCTGGCGGCTTGAAAACAAATAGCGACAATCGCCATGGAACATGGTCTGTTAAGCATTGAATCTTCAGGAGCAAGGTTGCCCCATGGATTATTTCGGACCGCACATTTTCGGTTATCTGATCGCCCTGATACACACACTCGGCTCGATCGCCGCGATCCATGCCGTATTGACCGTACGCACCGCCCAAGGCTCGATCGCCTGGGCGCTGTCGCTGATCTTCATTCCCTACCTCACCCTCATCCCTTATCTGGTGTTCGGCCGCAGCACCTTCGATGGTTACATCAAGGCCCGCCGCCAGGCCAACGAACAGATGCGCCAGGCGATTTCCGAACTCAACTGGCGGCCGTGGGTGGAAGAAGCCCTGACCGCCCGCGCCTCGAATGCTTATGACTCGTTGCGCGCGATGCCGAAACTGGGGCGCATGCCGTGCCTGGCCAACAATGAAGTGCGATTGCTGATCAATGGCGCAGCCACCTTCGAGGCGATTTTCCACGCAATCGACCAAGCACGTGAAGCGGTGCTGATCCAGTTTTTCATCATTCACGATGATCGTCTCGGCCAGCGCCTGCGTGACCTGCTGCTAAAGAAAGCGGCCGAAGGCGTTGTGATTCATTTGCTCTACGACCGTATCGGCAGCCACGCCCTGCCCCACAGCTACGTGCAGGCGCTGCGCGACGGCGGCGTCGAGGTCAAAGCGTTCGCCACCCGCAGCGGCTGGCTCAATCGTTTCCAGGTGAATTTCCGCAACCACCGCAAGATCGTAGTAGTCGACGGGCTGATCGGATTTGTCGGCGGTCACAACGTCGGCGACGAATACATGGGTGAAAAACCACCGCTGGCACCGTGGCGCGACACCCACGTCCAGGTGCGCGGCCCGGTGGTGGCGTGCATGCAGGAGTCATTTGCCGAAGACTGGTTCTGGGCCGCGCGGTCATTGCCGCCGCTGATCCTGCCAGACGCGTACCCGGAGGACGGCGTGCTTTGCCAATTGCTCGCCAGCGGCCCGGCGGATGCCTACGAAACCTGCTCGCTGTTCTTCGTCGAAGCCATCCACGCCGCCACCGAGCGCGTGTGGATCACCAGCCCCTACTTCATTCCCGACGAAGCCGTTTTCGCGGCGTTGCGCCTGGCAGTTCTGCGCGGAGTCGACGTGCGTCTGCTGCTGCCTTCGCGTCCCGACCACCGCATCGTTTACGCCGCCTCCAGCCTGTATGCGTTCGAAGCGGTACGCGCCGGCGTGCGGGTATTCCGCTACGAGCCGGGTTTCCTGCATCAGAAAGTGGTGTTGATCGACAGCGAAATCAGCGCCATCGGCAGCGCCAATCTGGACAACCGTTCGTTCCGGCTGAATTTCGAGGTGATGCTGCTGACCGTCGACAGCGAATTCGCCGCCAGCGTAGAACAGATGCTCAACGATGACTTCGCCCAGGCCTACGAAGTCGCCAAAGAAGAAAGCCGGGAGATCCACCGCCTGCAACAGGTCGGCATGCGGATCGCCCGGCTTATTTCACCGATTCTCTAGGCTCAAGGGTTGTAGATGTCGTCCCTCGTCCACGGCAGTTCATGGCTGCCGTCGGCATGGGCCTTCACGGCGAGGATCTGGTGCAGATTGATCCAGCCGCGCGCGAATGCGTAAGCGCAGCCCGCCAGGTACAGACGCCAGATGCGCAGCGCCTGATCCGGCACCAGTTTCGCGGCGGCTTCAAGGTTGTCCTCCAGCCGTTCACTCCAGTGGTCCAGCGTGCGCGCGTAATGCAGGCGCAGACTCTCGACGTCGACGATCTCCAGGCCCGCTTCGCTGATCTCGGCCGAGATCATCGCCAGGTGTGGCAGCTCACCGTTGGGGAATACGTACTTCTCGATGAAATCCCCGGCGCCGCGTCCCACCGGACGGCCATCGGTGTGCTTAGCGGTAATGCCGTGATTCATCACCAGACCGCCCTCTTTCACTGCGCCGAACAGGGTTTTGCAGTATTCGGCGAGATTGGCGTGGCCGACGTGTTCGAACATGCCGACGCTGACCACTTTGTCGAAACGCCCGTCCTGGGGCAGATCGCGGTAGTCGAGCAGTTGCAGTTCGATCTGGTCTTCCAGCCCCTCGGCTTTGACTCGCTCGCGGGCCAGGGCCAGTTGCTCTTTGCTCAGGGTGATACCGAAGACCTTGGCGCCAAATTCGCGGGCGGCATAACGCGCCAATCCGCCCCAGCCGCAACCGACGTCCAACAGATAATCGCCTGGCTGCAAACGCAGCTTCCGACAAAGATGCCGGAACTTGGCTTGCTGGGCTTGCTCCAGGGATTCGCTGCCGGTTTCGAAATACGCGCAGGAATACGCCATGTCGCTGTCCAGCCACAGCTGGTAGAACGCGTTGGACAGGTCGTAGTGATAGGAGATGGCCTTGGCGTCGGTTTCCTTGTCGTGGAGCGTGCGCACCGGCTGACTGTCTTCGTCTTCATTGAGCAGCGCCGTGCTCAACTCATCGCACACCCGGATGACTTCGCTGATCGAGCCCTCCAGTTCGAGCTTGCCCTCGACGAAGGCCGCACCCAATGCATCGAGACTTGGGTGAGTGAACTGGGTAACCATCTGCGGGTCCTTGACCACGATGGTGACGCTGGGCGTCGGGCCCAGATTGAATTCATGGCCGTCCCAGAGTCGCAGGCGAAGCGGAAGCTGCAGATTCTGTAAGGCCGGTGGAAGTTGCGCGAGCATGGAATATCCCCCTGGTTTCAGACGTCTGATCTGAGGGTAGACCATCCTTGAAAATTAGCAGGCTATCGATTTGATAGTCGCCGACTATCAGCCACATCGGCTGTCACCGCGCTGTCATCCCTGTTTCAGTGCGCCTTCTCAAATGACTGCGAGAGCGGCGCACAGTTCGAAAAATGATCAGTCCGACGCTTTCAGCTTCAGCAGCGGTTCCTGAAAACGCAGCAGGCGCCCGGCATTGCCCAGCACCAGCAACGTGCTCAGGTTGTGCAGCAACGCAGCGATCATCGCGCCCGCCGCACCGAGCCAGCCGAAGGCGGCAAACACCACGATGGCCAGCGTCCAGCCCAGACCGATGATCACGTTCACCTGCAAGGTCCGTCGGCACTGACGACTGAGACGCACGCAGGTGCCGAGCCGGCGCAGGTCACTGCCGATCAGCACGATGTCGGCGGACGCCAGCGCAATGTCCGCGCCACCCGCGCCCATCGCCACCCCGACGACGCCCGCCTTGAGCGCCAGCGAATCGTTGATCCCGTCACCGACCACCATCGGCCGGAAGCCGTTTTCGATTTCCTTGAGCACTCGGTTGAGTTTGTCTTCGGGCAGCGCCTGGGCTTCGACTTCGTGCAGACCGACATCCTTGGCCAGGGTTTGCGCAACGCTTTGCCGGTCACCGGTCAACAGCAGTTGTCGTCCCAATCCAAGGTCGCGCAGTTCACTCAGCGCAAATCGCGCTTCCGGTTTGACGGTGTCGGCCAGCAACAGCCAGGCAAGAAACTCACCGTTCAATGCCAGCCCGGCAATCGGGCCGTCGTGTTCCGGGATCGCCGTGGTCGGGATGCCCAACTGCGCAAACAGCTCCGGGCGCCCAAGCGCGGCCTCGCCCTGCTCCGTCCCAGCGACCACGCCCAACCCCTGCCGCTCATGAATATCGGTCAGCACCAGCACCTGTTCCGCGCTGACCAGTCCGGCCAGCGCGCGGCTGACCGGATGGCTGCTCGCCGCACCCAGGCTGGCAGCCAGCGCCATCACCGACCCGTGATCTGCTCGCGGGCTGTTGATCGACTGCAAGCGCAGCGTGCCGTACGTCAGGGTGCCGGTCTTGTCGACGACCAGCGAAGTGAGATCGGCAAGTTCCTCAAGGAACGCCGAACTGCGGATCAGAATCCCGTGCCGCGCCGCCACCGCCACCCCGGCAATCGCCGTGGCCGGCGCTGACAACACCAGAGCGCATGGGCATGCCGCCACCAGCACCGCGAGCATCGCCTGTGCATCGTTGGTGATGAACCAGGTCACCGCCGCGAGCAACAAAACCAACACCATGTAACTGCCGGCATAGCGTTCGAGCAAACGAGTGATCGGTGGCTTGGAGCGTTCGGCGTTCTGCATCAGCGCGATGACTTTGCCGAGAGTCGATTCATCACCGGTACGGGTCACTTCAATTCGCAGCAACCCGTCGAGGTTGATCGCGCCGCCGAACACCGCCATGCCGACGCCCGCCTCGACCGGCACCGACTCACCGGTGATCGACGCCGTATCGAGGCTGGCCTGGCCGGATAAAACCCGACCGTCCGCCGGCACCCGATCCCCGGCGCGCACTTCGACTTTGTCGCCGGCCTTGAGCGTGCCGTTGTCGACCTCGATGATCGAGCCGTCCTCCTGCACCTTGCGCGCATGACTGCGCGTCAGTTGGCCGAGCGCATGAATCGCTTCCTGGGAACCGATCACACTGCGCTCTTCCAGCACGTGGCCAAAGATCATGATGATCGGCAACAGCGCAGCGGTGAGCAGATCGCCCGTGGCCCAGGCCCCGATCATCGCCAGGGCGATCAACTGATCGGTGATGCCGTGCAGGCTCGGATAACGCAGGCTGAACCATGCAGAACGCATCACTGGGACCGCGACTAATAAAGAAGCAAATCCGAGCAACAGCTGACTCACGCCCGTCTGTTCCGGCATCAACCAGCGCCAGATCAGCCCCAGACCGAGCAAGCCGAGAGCGAGCATCGCCAGGGTCAACTGGCGCGCGGCGCGTCGTTGTTCGGCCGAGGACAACAGGCTCGGAGATGAGGTGGTGGCAGTCATTTGCTGGCTCCCTGAATGATCAGGCGTGAATCGTCTTTTGGATCGACCGTGGTGACCGAACCGGCCTGACCGAGAATCTTCGGCATCCGCTCGCGGTACAGACGCAACAGCATTTGCGGGTCAGTGCCCTGCTGTTGCGCCTTCGCCAGGCTCAACACCGTCGCCGTGTCGGCGGAGGCTTTGGCCAGGCGCTCACCGGCTTGAGCGTGGGCGACTTGCAGCGTTCGGTCGGCCTGTTCGTTGGCGGACTGGGTGAGTTTCTCGGCCTCGGTGCGGGCATTGGCGACCGTTTTGTCGGCTTGCTGGCTGGCAGTGAGGACGGCGTTGAACGCACTGACTGCCGGCTCCGGCAGACTCGATTGCACATCGACCCGAGCCACTTCGATGCCGATGCCCTGCCCGCTCGCCTTCAACTCGGCGAGACGGCGGTTGATGCCTTGCACCAGATCGCCACGCAACCGTTCGCGACGTTCGGCGGCCTGATTATCAGCGCCGATCAACTCCGGCCGCGCCACCAGAATGGTGTCCAGATCCCGCGCCGCCGTCAGCGCCACCGCGCTTCGCGTCACCAATCGATCCAGCGCCGGCAGCACATGTTCGCCTTGCAGTACGAAGTCATAGGGATCGGTGACCTTGTAGAACACCCGCACATCCAGTTGAACCACACCGGCATCGCCCGTGAGCAGATAGCCGGAACCAGCCAGCGCATCACTCAGCGGTGTGGCGAAGGTGGCGACGCGATCCGCCTGCACGGCCTGATCGCTGCGCAGCAGATTTTCCACCCGTCGCTCGATGACCCGATCCGCCGCCGGCAACAAAACCACCTGTTCGAACGGCTGCGGCCAGGCCAATAACAACCCGGCATTCTGAATCCGATCCAGCGCTCCGAAATGCAGAACCACCGCGCGATTTTGCGGGTCGATCTGCCGGACATTGGAAAATGCCCAGGCCAATGCCGCCAGCACGGTTACCGCGTACAGCGCGAAAAACGCCAGACGTCCCGCTTGAATCCACGGACTGTTCAGCGAATGTGTTCCACGTGGAACTTCATTCATGGCTGCGATCCGCTTTTGCTGTCGAGATTCGGCGGACCGTCTACCAACACCCGGAATGGCGCGGCGTCGGTGCGAAGGATCAGTTTGGTGTCTGGCGAAACGATGGTGCCGAGGGTGTCCAGCGAACGCAGCAAGTTGTACAGCTGCGGCGAACCGGCGTAAGCACGTCCGTAAATCTGCGCCGCTTCCACTCGCGATTGGGCTTCGATATCGGCGGCTTTCACCGTGGCATCGGCTTGCACGATGCGCGCATCGCGTTCGGCGGCGGAGCGGATTTGCGCCGCTTCACGCTTGCCGATGGCCGTGCGTTCGGTGGCGATGGTTTCACGCTCGGCGCGCATCCGGTCGACCGTTGCAGTGAGGGTCACCGATGGCAATGTCAGACGCTCGATACCTACCTGCACCACCCGTACGCCATAAGTGGCGAGCAGTTGCTGATCGATTTGCTGGCGCAACTGCGCTTCAAAATCGGCGATGCGAACCTGACTCGCATCGGTATTCACCAGATTGGCCAGATCGAAACTGCTGGCCGTGGTTTCAAGTGCCGAGCCGACAAACGTCCGGATCTGCCGCGCCGCTTCGTCCGGCTGATTCTGCACGGCGCGCATGAAGCGCTGCACGTTATCGGGATCGCCCTGCACCTGCCAGGCCACGTACGCCTGAACGATGATGCGCAAACCGTCGCGTGTGCCGACGTCCTGCAAGCCGCTGGAGGTCGTGCGCAAACGCAGATCCACCGGAATCGCCGCTTCGAACGGTGCCGGCCAGCGCCAGCTCAGACCCGGTTCCAGCAACACACGGGATGGATTGCCGAACCGGGTGATGACCGTGGCCTCACCGGAGCGCACTTGCACCAGGCTCGCCGCTGCGATGGCGAACGCCACCAGCAACGCTGCCCAGCCCATGCGTTTCCATGGAAAAGGCCCCGCCTCCTCCGGCGCACCGTGGTGATGGTGATGATGCCCGTGATGGTGATGACCGCCGCCATGAGCATGATCGTGGCCGCTGTGGTCATGGTGATCGTGAGTGTGCGACTGGCTCAATGGGTGGCTCCTGGCTGAGCGGTGTTGCGCGCCGGATCTGCCGGCAGCGTGAACGTACGCAGGTCGATGGTCGGTGCGTTACTGCTGCCGCCCAGGCGATGGTCGAGTACCAGCAGTTTGGCTTTGCTCAAACCCTGGCTGAGTTGGCTGAGGTATTGCTCCAGCACGAAGGCCTGGCCGGCGCTGGCGTAGGCCTTTTGTTCGGCGCTGAATTTCAGATCCGCCGCCCGGGCCGTGGCGTTGATTTCGTGGGCGTTGGCACTGGCCTGATCCCGAGCGAGGCTGGCCTGCAACTGTGCCTGGTTACTCGCTTCGGCAGCGGCACCGCGCTCGCGGGAGATCAACGCCTGAGCGCCGATCTGTGCCGCTTGCACGCTGTGATAGGCATTGGCCGCCCCTGCCGGCGGGTGAATCGCTTCGACTACCGTGGCGAGAATTTCCACGCCGCTGTCGAGTTTCTGCAGATCGCTTTGCACGGCGCGGCCGATTTCTTCGGCGAGCCCGGTCCTGTCCTCACCGAGCAATCCGTCGAGGGTACGCGAGGCAAAGTCATGCACCAGAATCCGGCTGGCGGTGCTGCGGATCAGCGTGGGCACATCGGCGCTGTTGTAAGTGGCGGCCAGCGCGGCTTGATCGCTCAGACCGATGCGGTAGACGAAGCGCACGTCCATGTTGACGATCTGAAAGCTCTGCTGATCGCCACGGCTGCTGGCGATTACCTGGGACTTGTCATTGACGTGGCTGGCGTCCCACAAACGATTCGCGGTGAGTGGCGCCGGGCCTTCTGCCGGGTCCAACTGCACGGGTGCCGGGTTTTCACCGACGCTGGTCGCCAGTTCATGTACCACGCCGTTCTCAACGTTCAGCACACGCCCCAGCGGCCAAGGCAAACCGGCGTGCAACCCCGGGCCGAACACCTGCACCGGCTTGCCGAAGCACTCGTAAATCCCACGGCTTTGCATCGGAATTTCGTGAAGACCGGTAAGCAGCCAGCCCACCGCCGCCACCAGCAACAACACCGGCAAGAACGCGCGACGCATGAAACTGAAGGCCCAGATCTGACGCAGATCGATGCCGAAGCGGTTGTGCAATTCATGCTGCAACGCGAGCAGAGGTTGTGGCGGCCAGCGCAGCAGATCGGCGACGAAACTGCGGGCCAGCAACACCGGTTCGAGTTGTTCGCGGCGCGGGCTGAACAGCGACAGCAGCGCACGCAACAGCAATTCCAGGGCAACCAGCCCCGGCAGAATGCCGATCAATACGGCCAGACGCACCGGCCAGATTGCACTGTCACTGGCGAACAACAGGCACAACGCGCCCAGAACAAGACTGATGATTGCCACCCGCGTCAGTTGCGCCAACGCTCCGGCCTCGGGCCATTGCGCCGGGTTTTCCTGCGCTAGCTGTCGCTCCAGCACCAACAGAGCGAATGCCATCAGCATCGCGATGGCCGCGCCCACCGTGGCGGACAACCCCACACCCGTCGCCGGCAGCGTCAGATTCCACATTTGCTCGATGCTTGACAGCGCCAGCAACGACCACCCGCCCAGCCACAATGTGGCCGCGCCGATTTGCCCGAGCAGGTGCAGACTGCGCTGGCTCATGCGATCCAGCAGCCGTTCGTACCAGCCTTCCGGCGCAGGTTCTTCGGCAGCCGTAACCGCCACGACGGGATTGATCACCCGCGCCCGCCATTGCGTCACCCACCACGCCGATTGCAGCCCGGCCACCAGCACCAGCAACGCCGCGCTCTGATTGACCAGCAACGCGGGCCAGAGCGATTGCGGTGCAAACAGCTCGACAAAAAATGCCAGCACCCACCCTGCCCCGGCCAACACGCCCAGACCGATCGCCAGGCGACGCAAGCGCCGGCCCTGCGTCGCCGCTTGCTGAAAGCGCGGCAATCCGGTCACCGGCGTGCCTTCATCCAGATCGACTTGCATATCCCCCCAAAACCCTTGGCTCACTGCACATATCGTTACGATATGACGAAAGTCGTGAAATATTTGTACTCATTTGCGCCATTCAAAGATGCGCAACCTGTCGCTTGCCTGAAGCCTTGACCGAAATGTCTGGAAACGCACATATTACGTTCGTAATTTTCAGTGCGAACTACTTTTACCGATCCGCATCCTTCAGCCAGGAGTAAGAGCATGAGCAACTATGACGTGGTGATTCTGGGCGGTGGCCCCGGCGGTTATAACGCAGCGATCCGCGCCGGCCAGCTGGGCCTCAAGGCCGCGTGCGTCGAAGGCCGCGCCACGCTGGGTGGCACCTGCCTGAACGTCGGCTGCATGCCGTCCAAGGCGCTTTTGCATGCGTCCGAGCTCTACGAAGCGGCGCTGGGCGCGGAGTTCGCCAACCTCGGCATCGAGGTCAAACCCACGCTCAACCTTGCGCAGATGATGAAGCAGAAAGATGAAAGCGTGAGCGGCCTGACCAAAGGCATCGAGTTTCTGTTTCGCAAAAACAAGGTCGACTGGATCAAGGGCTGGGGCTACATCGACGGCCCCGGAAAAGTCAGCGTGACCGGCGATCAGGGCAGCAGGATCGAGCTCACCGCGAAGGACATCGTCATCGCCACCGGCTCCGAGCCCACTCCCCTGCCCGGCGTGGAGATCGACAATAAGCGCATCCTTGACTCGACCGGTGCGCTGTCCTTGAGCGAAGTGCCCAAGCATCTGGTGGTGATCGGCGCAGGCGTGATCGGCCTCGAACTCGGTTCGGTCTGGCGCCGGCTCGGCGCGCAGGTGACGGTGGTGGAATTCCTCGACCGCATCTGCCCCGGTGTCGACGGCGAAGCCGGCAAGACCCTGCAACGCTCGCTGAGCAAACAGGGCATCAGCTTCAAGCTGAGCTCGAAAGTGACCAGCGCCACCTCCTCGGCCAATGGCGTGCAGCTCAGCGTCGAACCCGCCGCTGGCGGAAGCGCGGAAATCCTCGAAGCCGATTACGTGCTGGTGGCCATCGGTCGCCGTCCGTACACCCAGGGCCTGGGCCTGGAAAATGTCGGCCTGAGCACCGACAAACGCGGCATGCTCGCCAACAAACAGCATCGCACCGAAGCGCCCGGCGTTTGGGTGATCGGTGACGTGACGTCCGGGCCGATGCTCGCGCACAAGGCCGAAGACGAAGCCATGGCCTGTATCGAGCAGATCGTCGGCAAGGCCGGCGAGGTCAATTACGACCTGATTCCCAACGTGATCTACACCCGCCCGGAGCTGGCCAGCGTCGGCAAGACCGAAGAGCAGCTGAAAGCCGAAGGCCGGGCGTACAAGGTCGGCAAATTCCCGTTCACTGCCAACAGCCGGGCGAAGATCAATCACGAGACCGAAGGTTTTGCCAAAGTCATCGCCGATGAGCGCACCGACGAGGTCCTCGGTGTGCATCTGGTTGGCCCGAGCGTCAGTGAGATGATCGGCGAGTTCTGCGTGGCCATGGAATTCAGCGCCTCGGCCGAGGACATCGCGCTGACCTGCCACCCGCATCCAACCCGCTCCGAAGCGTTGCGTCAGGCGGCGATGAATGTCGATGGGATGGCAACGCAGATGTAAGCACTGTGCGAATACTTCCCGCGCAATGCGGGAAGTATCAGGACGGCAGATGCCCCAGCGGCAATGCGCCGGGCGTCTTCACTGTGTGGATCGCAAAATTGCTGCGGATATCGCTCACTCCCGGCAACTTCAACAGGCAGCCGGTGAGAAAGCGGTCATAGGCGCGCAGATCCGGCACCACCACCTGCAGCAGAAAGTCCGATTCCCCGGACACCAGAAACGCCGATATCACCTCCGGCAACGCCGTCACCGCCCGGTGAAACGCCTCGGCCTGTTCGTCGTTGTGCCGCTCGACCTTGACCCCGACAAACACCGTCAGCCCCAACCCCACTTCATCACGGTCCAGATTGGCCTGATAACCGCGAATCACCCCGGCCTCTTCGAGCATCCGCACCCGGCGCAGACAGGGCGATGCCGACAGACCGATCTCGTCGGCCAGTTGCACGTTGCTCAGGCGCCCGTCCCGTTGCAGCGCGGCGAGAATCTTGCGATCGAAGGCATCCAGTTTCATGGTTGGCAGATCCCGATGGTTTGCGCGGTGAAATAGCGCAGATTATGCCAATTCAGAGGCCTTTAAAAGCTGACTACGCAACCACCTGCCCTGCCATTCGGCCCTAGACTGAGGCGACCGAATCGACAACGAAAGGGGTGCGACATGGCGAGTCTCTGGCTGTTTTTCCTGGCGTTGGCGGTGGTCTATCTGCTCCCCGGCCCGGACATGATCCTGCTGTTGCAGACCGGCGCGCGCCAGGGTCGCGGCGCAGCGCTGGCCACGGCAGTGGGCCTGGCGATTGCCCGAGGTTGCCACGTCGCGTTAGCCGCTTTGGGGTTGGCGGCGCTGTTCAAGGCGTCGCCGTGGACGTTCGATGCCGTGCGGATTGCCGGTGCGGCGTATTTGCTGTGGATCGGCATTCAATGCCTGCGCACCACGCTGTTGCCGGATTTGAACGCCGACACCGTAACGGACAGCCATGCGCAGTGGTACGCAGCTATCCGTCGCGGCTTGCTGACCAACCTGCTCAACCCGAAAGCGTTGCTGTTCTGTTCGGTGTTGCTGCCGCAGTTCATCGTGACGGATGGCGCACCGGTGCTGACGCAGTTTGCGCTGCTCGGCGCGATGCTGGTGGGCGCAGGCCTGCTGTTCGACAGCGCCTACGCCCTGACCGGCGCCGCGCTGGGCCGCTGGCTGAAACACAGCCCGACGGCCCAACGAGTGCAGCAATGGTTGTTCGGCAGCCTGTTGATCGGCTTTGCGGTGCGCCTGACCTTCGTCCAGCAGGCTTAGGTTTTGCGGGCCTTGCGCTGACGGCGGGTAATCAGCAACAACGCCACCGCGGTGAAGGCCACGATCGCGCCGATCTGCACCGGCCACTTGTACGGCCGCAGTGTCGAACGCACCGAGTCTGTCACCTGAGTGACGTAGCGCTTGTCGGCATTTTCGAAGTCCGGGTAAGGACACTGATGGCCGAAATCCACGGCCCACAGTACGTACGGCCCTTCATCGACATAGCGTTTGTACAACGCGCTCTGCTCTTCCAGGCTGCTGTTCCAGCCCGCCGCCGAGCACAACACGGCGGCGAACGCCTGACTGGTGTGCGGCAGATTATCCGCCGCACGACTGGCCAGCGCCGTGGCGACAAACCGATAGTGATAACGCTCATCCGGCTGCGCTTCACTGGCCTTCTGACGTTGCACTTCGGCCTCGCTGACCAGCGGCCCGACTTTCAGCTCAGTGCTTTCCAGACTGAAGTTGCCACCGAATGTCGCGTAATCCGGGGCCATTTCGTAGCCCAGAATGTCCATTCCCCACTCACGAGCCGTCCACGCGGCATTGAACAGCGCGCTGGCACGCTTGGTCGGCCACCATGCCGAATCGGCCTTGATGCGTTGCTCACCATAGAGCCGGGCCTTGTTCTGCAGATCCGCGCTGTCGAAATAACCGACCGCTTCTTCGTAGTGCCCCTCACGCAACAAACGCCGCCCCAACAGATTTCGCAGACTTGCGGCCACCGGCAGCGGCACGTAATTGTCGCGATCCTGCTGGCTCAGCGCGGGCGGTGCCGGGACGTTGGTATCGACATAGTTTTTCAATTCTTCGACCGTCAGCACTCGCTCGGCCACGGTCGCAGCGTCGAACCAGTAAATGCTCTGGCTGCGATACAACTGGTCGAAGGCCTGCAGATACTCGCCACGTTGCAGCGCCAGAATCGCGCTTTCACCCTCGACCCGGCATTTCGGCTGCACGGTTTCGAGATTCCAGTCGGCGGTGCGCCGCTCGCCCCAGGACTCGTCCTGCGGGAACGCCTGCGCAGCTTTCGCATAGGCCGCAGCCGCCGCGCTCTTGTCGCCATCGCGCACGGCCAGTTTCGCCCGCAGCCACCACGCCAGGCCGCTGTCGCCAGCGTGTTCGAGGAACGCCTTGGCGCTGGCGTAATCGCCCTGTTGATAATTCATAGCCGCCAGGCGATCAGCATTATCGAGGCTGCCCCGCGTGCTCGCTTGCAGCACCTTGATCAGTTTTTTCTCGTTCGGCGGCTCATCGCCGAACGACCAGCCGATCCGGCTGATCAGCGAGGCGGTCACCAGTTGCTGCACGGCTTTGCCACGCAGCAATTTTTCCAGTCGGTCTTCGGGCTCTTCCGCCAGATCGTTCATCAACAGCTTCAACGAGGTGTAGCCGACGTTCGAGCCATGCAGGTTTTGCGTGGCATAGAGTTCGATGGCCTTGTCCCAACTGCCCGCCGTGCGCAGCGCTCGCGCTTCTTCGCCAAGGCTGGCCACGCCGAGTTCCAGCGGATCGCTGAAACCGTCGATGCTCAGCTGCCGCGTCTGACGGAAAGCTTCGATGGCGTTTTCCAACGCTTCAAGCGCATCGCCTGCTTCGCTGCTCATGGCAAAGAACGCCCGGCCCAGCGAATAAGCTGCCCAGGTGCTGCGCAACGCGCGCTGATCAGCCGGCAACGCCAGCAACTGACGGAAATACTCGACAGCCAACTGATGGTCACCGGCACCGAACGCTACAGCGCCCGCCACATACAGACGCAGTTCCGCCGGCAGGCTCGCGCCCTGCACTTCAACCTGACGCGCATCGGTCAGGCTGCGCAGTTGTTTGACCAGCGCTTGCTGTTCAGGCGTCAGGCCGATCTGCTCGGCCTTGTCGCGCACCTCGGCGGGTTCCGGCGCCTCGGCGTAGATGTCATCCGGATTGTGGGTAGCGGCGGTGACGTTTTTCAGCCCGGCAATGGTTTTGCCGAGGCGACTGATCTCGAACCTGAAGTTGCCCTCCGGCATTTCCGCCAGCGATTGCCCGCGATCGTCGAGAAGACGCATCGGAAAATCCGGGCCGCAGGCCAGCGCCGAGCCCAGCGGCAGGCTGAGGCTCAGGCAAAGCAGATGGCGGGGCCAGTTACGGGTCAACATGCGAACCTCCTTGATCAATATTTGCGCAGCGTGCCCAACCGATCGCACGCTGCCCGTCCGCCGGCAATCGGCCGTCGCGCAGGCGGGTGAAGGTAAGCAGATCCGCCGTCTGTTGCAACGCATAACCGGCGAGCGCATCGGCGCCTTCGCAGCCCCGGGCCTTGATGGTGATGCGAGCAGGCCAGGCGCTGTCGAGGTTGCCTACGTTACGCAGGGCGATGTCTTGCAGGCCGTTCTGTTCGGTAAACGTCAGGCCGAGCTGGCTGCTCAACGCATCACCTCGGGCGACCGCACGTAACGTGCTCAGGCTCCAGGCTCTGCGGTCGCTGGCCAGCGGCAGACGAAACCAGATCAGACCGGCCAGATGCTCCGGGCGATCCTCGCGCAACTCATTGGCCAGTCGGCCCAGTTGCTGCGGATCGGCGAGCAATTCGCGTCGCTGGCCACCGCGCTCGAGCGGCACCTCACTTTCCACCACCGGGGCGCCCTCGGCATCCGCCAACAACGCCACGCCATAGGCCGGCAGCGCCAGATAAAACGGTTTCTCGGTCACCCGCCCCCAGGCCTTGGCCCAGTGCTGCGCCTGCTCGGGATCGAACAGACCGCGACGCGGATCGCTGACGGCATGCACCTGCAGCACACTGCTGTCGACGGTCGCCAGCAGCGCCGGCAATTGCGGACTGTCGAGCCACGCCGGCAATGCAGTAATACTTAAGGGCAGGTTGACCGGCAATGCGCCGCGCAAGTGAGTAAGGAATTCGGTGTAAGCGGGCAGTCGGGCATTGCCGGCGTCATGGTCGATCTCGACCCCGGCAAGCGTGAGTCCCTGGCCTTGCCAGTCAGCGAGCACTTGAAGGATTTGCGCCGTGACCGCTTGCGTATCGAGCGCCTTGAGCTGGCCGTCGAGGCGAATCACCGCAATCAACGGCCGGGCATCGCGCTTCAGCAGCTCGGAATCGACGCGCGCCCGACTCCATCCGGCATTCGGGAAAGCCTGCAACGCCAACACCCGCAACGTCGAAAAGTCGTTGCGACTGTCGTTCAGGGCGAGTTCATGGGCTGGCGTCCATTGCCGTTGCCAGACGTAAAGCTGCTGATCGAGCGGCACTGCGTCCTGTCGTTCACAAGCACACAGCAACAACACAGCCACCAGGGCTGACCACCCGATGATAAAGCGCATACCTTGCAGATCCCTGAGACATCAGGCTGCAAGGTTACACAAAAGCGTTCAGGGCTTGCGGGCAATGATCACCTGACTTTTCGCCACCACCGCATCCAGCGCCTGCTTGATCTGCGCACCGCGCGGCGAGTCGAGCACCGCTTGCCAGGTCTCGGCCCAATGATTGAGCAGCGGGTGATCCGGGTTGCTGAAATCGACCTTGGCTTCCCAGAACAGCAACATCCACATCGACCAGTAAAAGCCGTACTGGCTGTGGCTGATGATCTCGAGCCCCGCCTCGCTGACCATCGCCTTGAACTGTTCCTCACTGATGATGCGAATGTGATTGGGCTTTTGAAAATACTCCGGCGCGGCGATGTCCTTTTGCAGGTCTTCGGAGCTGGGGTGCGGCACGCTCAACAGATACAGCGCGCCCGACTGGCCGACACGCACCAGTTCCGCGAGAAACTGCGCCGGGTCTTCGACATGCTCGATGACTTCAGTGGACACCACGCGAGTGGCGGTGCCATCGGCGATCGGCAACGGATTGCAGTCGGTGACATGGCATTCGACGCCACGCGCCGGCGTATCGCTCAGACGCTGGCGGGTCGCCTGGACCTTGGCGCCGTCGATGTCGGCAATGATGATCTTCGCCCCGCGCATGCCGCAGAAATGCACGTTGCCACCGTCGCCACAGCCAACGTCCAGCAGAGTGTCGTCGGCGGTCACCGGGAAGCCTTTGAACAGCTCACCGGTTTCTTGGTTGAACCAGCCGCTGAGCATCGCGTCGTGCAGGCCGAGCATGTACGAATCGACCTTCCCGGCAGCTGGCTGCTCAGGAATCGGTGCCGGCGTCGACGCCGTGAGTTTCTTCAAAAGGCTCAGCATGAGGTGGCTCCAGAGGATGGGACGGCGATTCGCGATGTACCGAGGCGCCGCACCAGGGCAGCGCCTCGATTGCGCATCGGCATTTCGATGAGACGGTAGTTAAGCTCGCTGAGCAGCACGATCAGACCGAACGCCAGCAACAGCGTGATGATCGGGTGACCGGCAGGGCTGGGCATTCCCGCCTCCTGCAAGCGGAAGATCAGCTCACGCACCAGTTGATAGGCCGGAATGTGGATCAGATAGATTCCGTAGGAACGGCTGCCGACCCATGCCATCAACCGTTGCAGCCTGCCGGCAGGCAGCAGGTAATCGCGGTTGTACGAAGCGATCCACACCAGCAACGCACCGAGCACGGCAATCGAGCCGATGCGGTAAGAAACGAAGGTGAAACGGTCGGTGGCCATGTAACTCAACAGCAGTCCCAGCACGAACAGCGCGCCCACTCCGGCCCACGGGCGGCGCAGGAAAGTCGGCTCCCACCGGCGATAGCCCGGCTGCACGCTCCACATCGCCAGCAACACACCCAGGGCCAGCGCATCGGTGCGGATCACCATCAGTATCGGCGTGCGCAGGGTGAACAATTGCACCGCAACCAGCGCCAGCAGCACCCAGACCAGATGCTTGCGGCACACCAGAATCAACAGCGGGAACAGCAGATAGAACTGCTCCTCCAGCGCCAGGCTCCAGTACACGAAACTGCTGCCGTACTCGTAATGAAAGAAACTGTCGGCAAAACGGAAGTTGGCGTACTGCAACACGCCCGCCAGTGTCGCCTGCAGGTTCGCGTGCAGCGTACCAAACGCTCCGGAGCGATTGAGAAACAGGCACGCGAGCAACATCAGCGCCAGCCACAACCACGCCGACGGCAACAGACGAAAAACCCGGCGCAACCAGAAGTTGCGCGTCTGCTCCCAATACTCCTGACGGGTCGTGCAACCTCGCAACGCCGGGATCAGGCTGCGGGCGATGACGAATCCGGAGATCGCGAAAAACAGATCGACGCCCCACCACGGCTGCGCCCAGGCGTGGATTTTTTCCAGCAGTGGCACCGGGTCGGTGAACAGGCTGCCCTGCAAATGATGAAACAGCACACCGAGCACCGCGATCGCCCGCAGCACTTCGATGTCCAGGATTCGTTTGTCGCTCATGCCTGGGGCACCTCGGTGCCCGCGGATGCCTGATGCTCGAACAACTGCGCGAGAAAAACCTGCAGGCGCTGCTCGGCCACCGCCTGGCTGCAAAAGCCCTGCAGGCTGCTGACGGCCCGGGCAGCCATTTGTGCGTAACGCTGCGGATTGTGTTTCGCCACTTCGTAGCTGTCGCGGTAAGCCACGCAGACCGACGCCCAGTTCGTCATGTAGCGCAGCGTACGGAATGCCCTGCGCGGGTCGTGAGGCCAGGCGGTGAGTTCATCGGTGGACTCGACCAGGAACGCGTTGTCGGCACTCAGGTAGTCGATCATCGCCGTGGTACGCGGTGCCACGGCCGGCTTGCCGCAGGACATGAATTCCATCAGCGGCAGGCACTGACCTTCGCCGTAGGAAGTGTTCACCACGTAACGGGTGGCCTGTACCAGTCGCTCGTAGTCCGCGTCCGCGAGATAGCCATAAATCAGCACGATGCGGCAGCGATAGGACTGGTTTTTGTACAGGTGATGAAGAATGTCGCCGAGCGCTTCTTCGGCATCGTGGTGCGTGAGCTTGAGTACCAGCGTCGCGTCTTCGACGTCGCGAAACGTCACGCAGAATGCGCTCAGCATGTCTTCCCAGTTCTTGCGCCCGTCACCGGGATTGAACACCGACGTGTAGACGACCCCGTCCAGCAGCAACTCCTGCTCGCACACCGGTGCCTGGAAATCGATGCCCGCGCCACGGCGCAGATGTTCTGGTCCGAAGGCGTCCAGATCGAGCTGCCGGCTATCAGCGACCAGCCCCTTGATCGTCAGGCGCACCGGTCCGGTCGAGGGCTGACCCTGAAGCTGCGCGCCTCGGGCTGCGAAACGGTCCCACACCGGCGCCGGGACAGCGACAATCGGGTAATCGGCGCCCATGGCCTCGCGCACGGCATTGACCGTGTAGCTGGAATGGGTGATCGCCGCCCCGCAGGCTCGAAGCACCGTGCGCCAGTCGTTGCGCGGCTCGTTGTCGAAGGGTTCGTTGGGGATGGTGCTGAATTCCCAGGCGAACACCGGCAGCGTCGGGCACGCGAGGTGGATCGGCGTGCGGTGCGGCGGCGAGAACGACAGAAACACACAAGGCTCGCCACGGGCCAGGCATTCCAGATACAACGCATCGACTTCGCGCGCCGGGTCGACGACTTCCACCACGCGCCCAAGGCGTTCGAGCACCGGGCGGTACTCCTTGAGCACAAAGTAATAGCTGTACTCCGAACGGCCGAGGTTTTGCGCGATGGTGTGCTGGTTGGTTTCCGAATGAATGATGATCAGCATGAGGCGTTGTCCGTCACGGGGGCGGCATCAGCGGCCAATGGCACGAGGCCGAAAAAGTCCGCCATGCGCCGTTGCACCGGGGCGAATGCGCAGTAGTCGTGCATGCGTTCGACAGCGGCGGCGGACATGCGCGCGTAATCCTGCGGCTGCGCCTTGGCCATCCGGTAGCTGTTCTCGTAGGCGCTTTTGAGCGAAGCCCAGTCGGGTCGATAGCGCAGCGTGCGGTAAATGATCCGGGTGTCCTGGGGCCAGATCGTCAGCTCTTCGCTGGACCGGACGACGAAGGCCACTGTGTCGTCGATGTAGTCTTCCATGGCCGTGTGGTCCGGTGCGATCACCGGTTTGCCGCTGGACATGAACTCCATCAGCGGCAGGCACAGGCCCTCGCAGCGTGAAGCGTTGACGTAAAAACTGGCGGCCTGGTAGAGCCGCGCGTACTGCGCGTCGTCCAGGTAACCGTGCATCACCAGCACCCGGCAGGCGAACGGTGTCAGTTGGGCGAGCAGGGTCATCAGTTCGCTGTAGTAGGACGCCAGATCGTTCTGGGTGATCTTCAGCACCAGCGTCGCGTCGGGCGTTTCGCGAAAGGCCCAGCAGAACGCGGTGATGAGATGGTGCCAGTTCTTGCGACCGTCTTTGGGGTTGAACACGGAGACGTAGACCACGCCGTCTACCGTGGTTTCGACCACGGAGGAGGTGTCCGGCAGATCCAGCGGGGGGGGCTCGGCCACAGCCACCGCAGGCGCAGCGGCGATCGCCGGCAGGCGTTTTTCAAGCCAGGCATGTGCGCTGTCCGGCAGCAGATCCTGCACACCTTCCCAGTACCAGTGATGCAGGAATTTCACCCGTTCTTCGCCCGCGCCCAGCCACCAAAGACGCAAATAGTGGCGGGCAATGACCAGGCGTCGTTTGAACGTCAGCGGTGGCGGGCGCAGCGCCTCGATTTCAGCCAGTTGTTCGGCAGTCAGAGGCTTGGGCAACAGATCATCGGCGCAAAGGCCCAGCGTGCGGCTGTCGAAAATGCAGCCCTTGATCGCCAGGGTCGCGCCGGTATTGATCGGCGCACTGACATGTTGCTCACGAATGGCGGCGAAGTTTTCCCACAATGGCGTCGGCAGTACGAGTACCGGAAAATCTTCGCCCATGGCGCGGCGGATCGCCCGGGCGGTGTGGCTCGACAACGTGATGACCCGTCCTTGTCGTGCGAGCATTTGCGTCCAGTCGTGACGCGGATCGTCGTCCCACGACTCGTCCGGGATCGAATCGAACTCCCATGCGATCACACAGATCGTCGGGCACTCGAGATCGGTCGGGGTGTTTTGCGGCGGAGTAAACGACAGGAACACACTGCGCTCACCAGCGGCGAGCAGCTGTCGATAGAGCGGATCGACCTCGGCGGTGGTGGACACCACATGCACCTGCCCGAGGCTTTCGAGCACCGGGCGATAGGCCTTGAGCACGAAGTAATAGCTGTATTCGGGACGCCCGAGACTCTGGCTGATGGAGCGGTCGTTGACGTCCGAGTAGAGAATGAAATTCATGGCATCCCACGGTGAAACCGCCATCCCGGCAACTTCACGCTATGACGGCCTGGCATTGGATCAAGTCGGCAGGGCCGATGCTCGTCCAGCGTTCCGGGGCACGTCTTCGTTCTTGTTTTAGTGGTCAGATTCACCCGGTTGCACACCCATTCCGGCAGCGTTCGGGGAACCGCGACGAGGGGCATTCTAAACACATCCGTTGAGGATTCGGGAACCGCCCGGCGAGAAAAACCCGGCTACGCTGACGAGAACTGACCAGTCACGGTTTGGCCGGTTGAAATTGCCGCGCAATTGGCACAGATTGGCAGCCAAACAACTACAACAATGACTTCACCTGACATCCTGCCGAACTTTTCCTGAAATCCGGCAGTACATTTCCCATAAGCCTGTGGGAAGAGGTGAAAGTTAAAGACCAAGGGGTCGCTGTTTGAAAAAAAGTCTGTTCATCACGGGCCTGAGCGGGTTCGTGGGACAACACATCCAGTCACGTCTGCAAGGGGAAAGCGCGTCGTGGCAGCTGCTGCCTGCCGCCTCGGCCTATGACCTGACAAAACCGGACAGCCTCATCGATCTGTGGCCGCAATTGCCCGATGCGGTCATTCACCTGGCTGGCCAGACCTTTGTCCCGGAAGCTTTCCGCGACCCGGCACGCACCTTCGACATCAACCTGCTCGGCACTTTGAACCTGTTGCAGGCACTCAAGACCCGTGGCTTCAGCGGCACGTTCCTGTATGTCAGTTCGGGCGACGTCTACGGCCAGGTTGAAGAACCCGCGCTGCCGATCACCGAACTACAACCACCCTGCCCGCGCAATCCTTATGCGGTGAGCAAGTTGTCAGCCGAATTCCTCAGCCTGCAATGGGGCCTCAGCGAAGGCTGGCCGGTGCTGGTGGCGCGCCCGTTCAATCACATCGGTACCGGGCAGAAAGACAGCTTCGTCATCGCCAGCGCCGCACGGCAGATCAACCGCATCAAGCAAGGCCTGCAGGCGCCGCAACTGGAAGTCGGCGACATCGATGTCACCCGCGATTTCCTCGACGTCGGCGACGTGATCTCGGCCTATTTTGCGCTGCTGGAAAAAGGCACGCCGGGGCAGGTCTACAACATTTGCTCGGGTCATGAGCAAAGTATCCGCAGCCTCATCGAGCAAATGGGCGACCTGGCCGAGGTCGAGCTGCAACTGGTTCAGGATCCGGCGCGCATGCGACGTGCGGATCAGCGTCGCGTCTGCGGCAGCCACCAACGGCTGGCCGGGACCACAGGATGGACGCCGCAAATCACTACACAACAATCCCTGCGGGCGATCCTGTCCGACTGGGAGACGCGAGTACGACAAGAATGACAAAAAGTGCATTGATCACAGGGATCACCGGCCAGGACGGCGCGTATCTGGCCAGACTGCTGCTCGACAAGGGTTACAAGGTTCACGGCCTGGTGGCGCGACGCAGCAGCGATTCGCGCTGGCGTCTGCGCGAGATGGGCGTCGAGGCTGACATCGTTTACCTGGACGGCGACATGGCCGACGCCTGCTCGGTGCAGCGCGCGGTGATCAAGTCGGCGCCGGACGAGGTGTATAACCTCGCGGCCCAGAGCTTCGTCGCCGCCTCCTGGGACCAACCGGTCACCACCGGGATCGTCGATGGTCTGGGCGTGACCCACCTGCTCGAAGCGATCCGCCAGTTCAGCCCGCACACGCGTTTCTATCAGGCATCCACCAGCGAAATGTTTGGCCTGATCCAGGCCGAGCAGCAGGACGAAAACACCCCGTTCTACCCGCGCAGCCCGTACGGCGTGGCCAAACTCTATGGCCACTGGATCACCGTGAATTACCGCGAAAGCTTCAACCTGCACGCCAGCAGCGGCATCCTGTTCAATCATGAATCGCCACTGCGCGGCATCGAGTTTGTGACCCGCAAGGTCACCGACGCAGCTGCCCGGATCAAGCAGGGCAAACAGCAGGAGCTGGCCCTGGGCAACATCGACGCCAAGCGCGACTGGGGTTTCGCCGGTGACTACGTCGAGGCCATGTGGCTGATGCTGCAGCAGGACAAGCCCGACGACTTCGTGGTCGCCACCGGCGTCACCACCACCGTGCGCGAGATGTGCCGGATTGCTTTCGATCACGTAGGCCTGAACTACCGCGACTACGTGAAGATCGACCCGGCGTTCTTCCGCCCGGCCGAAGTCGAAGTGCTGCTCGGCAACCCGGCCAAGGCCCAGCGCGTGCTGGGCTGGAAACCGAAGACCGACCTCGACACCCTGATCCGCATGATGATGGATGCGGACATGAAACGCGTCGCCAAGGAGTAGGCCATGCTGATCCCCGTGATTCTGTCCGGCGGTGCCGGCACCCGTTTGTGGCCGGTGTCCCGCGAGGGCCATCCGAAGCCGTTCATGACCCTGCCCGACGGCCAGTCGCTGCTGGGCAAGACCTACCGGCGCGCCGCTGCGCTGCTGGATGGCTGGGGCGACATCGTCACGGTGACCAACCGCGAGTATTACTTCCAGAGCAAGGATCACTATCAGGCCGCGCGCCTTTCACGCCATCGCGGGCACTTTCTGCTCGAGCCCACCGGGCGCAACACCGCGCCGGCCATCGCGGCGGCAGCGCTGTCGCTGCAAGCCCTGCACGGTGATGCAGCGATAATGGTGATGATGCCTGCCGACCATTTGATCGTCAACGAAGACGCGCTCAAAAGCGCGGTCGAACACGCGGTCAACCTGGCGAAGGACGGTTATCTGGTGACCTTCGGCGTGGTGCCGACCGCCCCGGAAACCGGCTTCGGCTACATCGAGACCGGCGCCCCACTGGATGCAAAAGGCTCAGCCAAAGTGCAGCGCTTCGTGGAAAAGCCCGACCTGCAAACCGCCACCCATTACCTGGAGAGCGGCAACTTCCTGTGGAATTCGGGGATGTTCTGTTTCACCACCGCGACCCTGATCGCCGAGCTGGCGCTGCACGCCCCCGAGTTGCTGGAACAGACGCGCGCCTGCATGGCCGCCAGCGAACCGGTGGAAACCGTCGGCTGCCTGCAACAGGAACTGTCGCCGCAGCTGTTCGCCGAGATCACCGACATCTCCATCGACTACGCCTTGATGGAGCGTTCGGAGAAAGTCGTGGTGGTACCCGCCGGTTTCGACTGGAGCGACATCGGTTCGTGGGGTGCCGTAGCGGCGCTGGTTCCGGCCGATGCTGATAACAATCGCGCCAGCGGCGAAGCGATTTTCATCGACAGCCGCAACAACTTCGTTCAAAGCGAAGGCCGGCTGGTGGCCGCCGTCGGTGTTGAGGACCTTATCGTCATCGACACCGCCGACGCCGTGCTGGTAGCCCATGCCGACCGTGCTCAGGATGTGCGGCGCGTGGCCAAACAGCTCAAGGACAAATCCCACGAAGCCTATCGCCTGCATCGTACGGTCAGCCGTCCGTGGGGCACCTACACCGTGCTCGAGGAAGGCCCGCGCTTCAAGATCAAGCGCATCGTGGTCAAGCCCGGCGGCAAGCTGTCATTGCAGATGCACCATCACCGCAACGAACACTGGGTGGTGGTCGAAGGCATGGCCAAGGTCACCAACAACGGCAGCGGCACGACCCTGGTGGCGAAGAACGAATCGACGTTCATCGCCGCCGGTCACAAGCACCGTCTGGAGAACCCCGGCGTGATCGACCTGGTGATCATCGAAGTGCAAAGTGGCGAATACCTGGGAGAGGACGACATCGTCCGCTTCGAAGACCAGTACGGCAGGACGGTTTAAATGCTGCTTTCCCTGTATCGCTCGCTGCATGACTATCGAGGTTTCATACTCGGCAGCGTGCAGCGAGAGTTTCAATCGCGGTATCGCAATTCACTGCTCGGTGCCTTGTGGCCAGTGTTCAACCCGCTGTCGATGATCATCGTCTACACCGTGATCTTTTCCCACATCATGCGCGCACGCCTGCCGGGTGTGGATGACAGCATGGCCTACAGCGTCTACCTCTGTGCCGGCCTGCTGGCATGGGGGCTGTTCTCTGAAATCACCCTGCGCAGCCAGACCATGTTTCTGGACAACGCCAACCTGCTGAAGAAAATCAGCTTCCCCAGAATCTGCCTGCCGGTGATTGTGCTCTGCAACGCGGCAATCAACTTCGCCATCATCATCGGCCTGTTCCTCGGGTTTCTTCTGATCACCGGGCGCTGGCCGGGCATGGCGCTGCTGGCGCTGATCCCCCTGATTGCGCTGCAAATGATGTTCTGCGCCGGGCTGGGCATGATCCTCGGCGTGTTGAATGTGTTCTTTCGCGATGTCGGTCAGCTCTTCGCCATCTGCCTGCAGTTCTGGTTCTGGCTGACGCCGATCGTGTACCCGATGAGCATCCTGCCGGAGTGGGTTCAGCGTCTGCTGCAACTCAACCCGTTGACCAACCTGATCGCCAGCTATCAGAACCTGTTCCTGTATGGGCAGTGGCCCGTCTGGAGTTCGCTGCTGCCGGTGTTCATCACCGCACTGGTGATGTGCCTGATCGGCCTGCGGCTGTTTCGCAGGCGTGTCGGTGAAATGGTGGATGAACTCTGATGGGACATATTCGCGTCACCGGCCTGGGCAAGGCCTACAAGCAATACCCGACACGCTGGAGTCGCCTGGCAGAATGGCTGATCCCGTTTTCGCCCCTGCGCCACCACCAGCATTGGGTGCTGCAGGATGTCGCCTTCGAAATCGCCTCCGGCGAGGCGGTGGGCATCGTCGGCGCCAACGGTGCGGGTAAAAGCACCTTGCTGAAGATGATCACCGGCACCACTCAACCCACGTGCGGCAAGATTGAAATTGAAGGTCGCGTCGCCGCATTGCTGGAATTGGGCATGGGCTTTCACCCGGACTTTACCGGCCGCCAGAACGCAATCATGGCCGGACAACTGCTGGGCCTGCAGGTCGACGAAATCGAAGCGCTGATGCCCGACATCGAACATTTCGCCGAAATCGGCGAGGCCATCGACCATCCGGTCCGCACCTACTCCAGCGGCATGCAGATGCGCCTGGCCTTCAGCGTCGCAACCGCACGGCGACCGGACATCCTGATCGTCGACGAGGCGCTGTCGGTGGGTGACGCCTACTTTCAGCACAAGAGCTTCGATCGCATCCGCAGCTTCCGCAAGGCGGGCACGACATTGCTGATCGTGTCCCACGACCGCTCGGCGATCCAGTCGATCTGCGACTCGGCGATCCTGCTCAAGGATGGCCAGATGGCCATGTACGACAAGCCGGAAGTGGTGCTCGATTACTACAACGCCCTGATGGCCGAACGCGAAGGCCAGGTCGTGCGTCAGGAAATGCTCTCCGGCGGCGAGGTGCGAACTGTTTCCGGCACTGGTGAGGCCGTCATTCTCGGGGTGCGCCTGCTGGATGAACAGGAGCGCTCCATCGAAGCTGCGGAGGTCGGTCAGCCGGTGGTGCTGGAAGTACAGGTCGAGGTTCGCACCGACATCGAACGAATGGTGCTCGGCTTTCTTATCAAGGATCGCCTGGGTCAGATGATGTATGGCATCAATACCCATCGCCTGGACAAGGCCCTGACGGATCTGCACGCCGGAGAGCGTTTCACTTATCGCTTTGCCTTCGTGATGGGGCTGGGCAAGGGTAATTACTCGGTATCGCTGAGCCTTTCGCGCCTGGACTCTCATATGGATCGGAACTTCGAGTGGCGCGACTATGGCCTGGTGTTTCATGTGATCAACGGCCGGCAGGAAAACTTTGTCGGCTGCTCGTGGCTCGACGCCAAGGCCTCGATAACCCGACATAGCGGATCTGTGCTGACAGAGCGCGCACCATGACCCGGCTGCTGGTCGAATGCACCCATGTGTTCAAACACCCCAAGGTCAATTCCGGGATTCAGCGGGTGGTGCGCAATGTCATCAAACAGCTGCCGCCGAGCGCCGAAGGGGTCGAATGCGTGCCGGTGATCCTGCTCAAGGGCAAGCTGTACCGTGTGACGCGCCTGGCGCCGCTGGACTCACCGCTGTTCAATGCGATCGCAACGCTTGGCGAACGTCTGGAACGGCTGGCCCATCGTTTCTGGCAACTGCATCAGCGGCTGGACACACGTTGCCGCACAAAGCTGGCACGACGCTTGTTGTACGTCGGCTATCGCCTCACCTCGTTCGGTGCATTCGGGATACCGCTGCGGTTGGTCGAGCAGATCAATCGCTATCAACTGGATCGACGCTGTGAGCCGCTGCACCACCAGCCTGGCGATCATCTGGTGTTGCTGGATTCGTCCTGGCACTCGGACTTTTTCCTCCACGCCGAGCACCTCAAGCATGAAGGTCTGGGCATCGTGGCGGTGATCTACGACCTGATTCCACTGTCCCACCCGCAGTTTTACGACACGCGGTTGGTCGAGGTGTACAGCGAGTGGTTCAACTGGATCGCCCGCAACGCCGACGGTTTCATGGCCATTTCCGCCACCGTGCGCGATCAGGTCCGTGCAGAACTGCAACGTCGCCTCGGATCGGCACAGGCCGGGAAACACTGGTTCGACTTTTTTCACCTCGGTTCGGAGCTGGATCTGCAGAGTGTCGAAGCCGCCGTCGAATCGCGTCTGCAGCGGCTGTTCGCCACGCCGGAGCCGGTGTTCCTGATGGTCAGCACCATCGAGCCGCGCAAGAACCACGACTACCTGCTGGACGCTTTCGACCATGCCTGGGCGAACGGCTCGAAAGTCCGGCTGTGCATCGCCGGGCGCATTGGCTGGAAGTGTGACGCACTGCTGGCCCGGATCCGCCATCATCCCGAGCTGAACCGGCGCCTGTTCATGTTCAACGACTTGAGCGACACCAGTCTCGAACACGCCTATGCCCATGCCAGCGCGCTGGTGTTTCCGTCGTTCGTCGAAGGCTTTGGGCTGCCGCTGGTGGAAGCCATGCAGCGCGGGTTGCCGGCGATGGGTAGCGACATCCCGGTGTTTCGCGAGATCGGCGGTGAGTTCATGGCGTATTTCGATCTGGAGTCGCCGCAAAGCCTCGCCGATCTGGTGCAATCCTTTGAGCGCAGCGGTCGATTCCCGGCTACCCGCGATGTGAGCGAATGGCAATGGATCGGCTGGCGCGAAGCAAGCGCCCAACTGGTCGAGCGTACCGCGTGCCATGTGCTGGAGGCGCCTCAGGTGCCAGCGAGGCAACATGCGCATAGCCCTTAACGCCCGAATCCTCCAGGCACCGCGCACCGGCATCGGCCATTACGTGGCTGAACTCGTGAATGCCTTGCACGATGAAACCGATGTTGAAGTGGCACTCTTCCATGGCTGGGGCTGGAGTTCGCAGCTGCCGGAAGCGGCGATGCCCGGTTATTCGCGCCTGACGCCGCTGTTGCGGCAGATCCCCGGTGCCTATCAGGCGCGCCGCTGGCTGGAACAGAAACGCTTCGATCAAGGCCCCGCGCAGCCCGTCGATCTGTATCACGAACCGAGTCTGTGGCCGCTGGCCTTCGACGGCCCGACCGTGATGACCCTGCATGACCTCACGCACCTGCATTTCCCCGAAACCCAGCCACCGGCACGACTGCGGGAAATCGAGCGAAGGCTCACCGACGGCGTACGCCAGGCGCGGATCATTCTGACCGACTCTCAAGCCATCGCTGACGAGGCCCGGGATCATTTCGGATTGCCTGCCGAGCGCTTTGTGGTCGCGCCGCTGGGTTTCGCCGAGCGCTTCCATCCGCGCGAGCCGAAAGACATCGATGCGGTGCTCAAGGCCCATGCGGTCGAGTGCCGGGAATATTTCCTGTGTGTCGGCACTCTGGAGCCGCGCAAGAACCTGAACCTGGCCCTCCGCGCCCACGCGCGTTTGCCGGATCTGATGCGCCAGCGTTTTCCACTGTTGATCGTCGGCATGGCCGGCTGGCAGCGCGATCAATTCAGTGAAGAATTGCGGCAGGCGCTGGCTTGCGGGCACGTGTGCCTGCTCGGCTATTTGCCCGATGAGCAAGTCGCGCAATTGCTGGCCGGTGCCCGGGCGCTGATTTTTCCGTCGCTGTATGAAGGTTTCGGCCTGCCGGTACTGGAAGCGATGGCCAGCGGCACGCCGGTGGTGCTCACCCGCTCTTCGGCCATGCCGGAAGTGGCGGGGAACGCCGGTAACTATATTGAAGCTGATGATGCAGACGGCTTGCGCGATGTGATGAGCCGACTGATCGATGATCAAGCGCACTGGCAGGCATGCCGGGAAGCCGGATTGCAGCAGGCTCGGCTTTTTTCCTGGAAGCGTTGCGCGCAGGCCACGGCCGGCGCCTACCACCAGGCCATGGGAGGTTGAATGCGGGTTCTGCATTTTTTCAAGACGTACCTGCCTGACTCGGTCGGCGGTATCGAACAAGTCATCTTTCAACTCTGCGAGAGTGGCGCCCAGCACGGCATCGACGGCCAGATCCTGACCCTCAGCGCCAATCCCGAGCCGGCAGTGGTACGTCTCGGCGAGCACGAGGTGCATCGGGCCAGACTCGACATCCAGTTCGCCTCCACCGGTTTTTCCTGGAGCGTGTTCAAACAGTTTCGCGAACTGGCCGCCGAAGCCGACGTGATCAACTACCACTTCCCGTGGCCGTTCATGGATCTGGTGCATTTCGCCAGCGGCGTGAACAAACCGACGGTGGTGACGTACCATTCGGACATCATTCGCCAGAAGCACCTGCTCAAACTCTATCGACCGCTGATGAATCGTTTTCTCGCCAGCGCCGACAGGATTATCGCGGCTTCGCCGAACTATCTGCACACCAGCGATGTGTTGCAGCAATTCCAGGACAAGACCCGTGTCATCCCCTATGGCTTGAACAAGGCGGGTTATCCACAGCCCGACATCGAGCGCATGAACCGCTGGCGCCAGCAGCTTGGGGATAAATTTTTCCTGTTTGTCGGAGTGATGCGCTATTACAAGGGCCTGCACATCCTGCTTGAGGCCTTGAAAGACGTGGACTACCCGGTGGTGATCGTCGGTGCCGGCCCGCTTGAGCAGGAACTGCACGCTCAGTCCGCCGCGCTGGGCCTGCGCAACATCCACTTTCTCGGCCGTGTGAGCGATGAAGACAAGGTCGCCCTGCTGCAACTGAGCTATGCCATCGTCTTCCCGTCACACCTGCGCTCGGAAGCGTTCGGCATTTCGCTGCTGGAAGGCGCGATGTACGGCAAGCCGATGATCTCCAGCGAGATCGGCACCGGCACCAGCTACATCAACATCCACAACGAAACCGGACTGGTGGTGCCACCGCGTCATCCACAGGCCTTTCGTGAAGCGATGCGCACCCTGTGGGAAAACCCGGCCCGCGCCGCCGAGATGGGTCTCAAGGCTGAAGCCCGCTACCGGCAGTTATTCACAGCCGATGAGATGGGCCGCAGGTGGACCGAGCTGTATCAAGAGTTGCTGGCGGAAAAGGCGCTGTCGTACGCCTGATCCGTTACAGATCCAGCACCAGCGGCTGCGCACTCTGCGCCGGCACCGCACAACAGATCAGCACTTGCCCCTCCTCCGGCACCTCGGCCGGAGGCTGTGGATAATTCACTGCGCCGCTGATCAGCCGCGTCTTGCAGGTGCCGCAAGAGCCACCGCGGCAACTGAATTCCGGACGCAGGCCGCGGCTTTCCGCCAGTTCCAGCAAACTGCCACCATCAGGCTGCCAGCGCGCTTCCTTGGCCGAACGCTCGAACACCACCGGCACCGACGTGGTCGCAGCGGGCAATTGCTCGATCACGATCGCATCCGGATCGGGTTGGCGCTTGAGAGTCGAAGGGCCGAAGGTTTCGGCATGGATTTGCCCGTCCCGAACATCCAGTTCACGCAAAGTGTCGTAGATCCCCTGTGTAAAACCGCCGGGGCCACAGAGCACAAAGTCGACCTGATCAAAGTCCTCGTCGGTCAGCAGATTGCGCAATAGATCGCCATCGATACGGCCGCGGACGTCGAAATCCTCGCCTTGCACCAGATCATCCTCGGGCTGGCTGAGCACTCGCAGCACCTTCACGGCGTCACCGGCGTCCTCCAGCAACCGGTCCAGCTCCGCGCGAAACGGCTGGTCGGCGAGGCTGCGGGAACTCTGAACAAACAATGTCGGGCGAATCCGCCGTGTCCTCAGGCCCTGATACACCACCTCACGCAGCATCGACAGCAACGGCGTGATACCGACCCCGGCGGCGAGCAGCACCAATGGCTTGCGCTCCAGCGCCGCGACGGTGAAATGCCCCTGGGGCGATCGCGCCTCAAGCACATCACCTACGCGAATCTGTTCGTGAAGGTGGGTCGACACCCGCCCTTCGCGTTTCACGCTGATCCGGAAAAAATCATCGGATGGCGCGCCCGACAGGCTGTAAGTGCGAATGTGCACCTCGCCATCGAGGTTGAACCGCAGCGGCAGGTGCTGCCCGGCCAGAAACACCGGCAGCCCCGCGCCATCGTCCGGCTCCAGATAGATCGAGCGGATGTGGCGGCTTTCCTTTTCAATCCGTGTCACACGCATCGGACGCCAGGCATCCCCCAGCGCCTGCGCCTGCAACCGCGCATCCGCCTGGGCCCAGGTGCCGGTCAGCAGGCTGGTGGGCGACATACCGTCAAAGCGCCAGCGCAGAGCCAGTGCCGCCGGACGCCGAACCAGTTTCTCCACCTCGAAAGTCCACAACCGTTCGGCGCCCTGGAAAGCTTCGATCTGCGGCCCTTCGAGAATCACTTCGGTGCGACCGCTGAGCTGCAACACATCGCCTGTGGAAAAGTCGATAAACAGTAACCCGGCCAGGGGATTGAGCAGCAGATTGCCAAGGGTATTGAAATGCAGGTTGCCGGCGAAATCCGGAATCGTCAGGTGATTGCCTTCGATCCGTACGAAACCAGGCTGACCGCCGCGGTGGGAAACATCCACCGAACGTTCGCCGTCGACATCAACGTAACTGGCGACGAAGAAGGTATCGGCGCTTTCGATCAGCGCGATGGCGGCGTCATCGAGGCTGTCACGGTGTTCGGCTTTGCGGGTCTGTGGATCCGTCAGCGGCACCCGCTCGAACTGGCGCAACTGAATGTACTGCGGACAGTTACCGAACGACTGATCCACCGTCAGGGCAAAACCGTCTGCCCCAAGGCTGCCGATGTGACCATTGAGCCGATTGCGTCGGCGGGTGTGCAGCTCGATGCCAAGCAGGCCAATCGCGGCGCCGACCTGCAACTGCGCCGGATCATCGGCAGCCGGCAGACTGGCGAACTGCAGTTGCGTCGCCTCGGGAGAGTGGGCGAACCCCGGTTCGCCCTCGAGCATACTGGCCCAGGGACGACCCTCGGCATCCACCGCGCCGTACAGCATGAAAGGCAATTGCTGATAAAACTGACGGTGCTGATCCGGCATCCAGGTGCGAATCACCTTACGCCCGAATTCCGCCATGCGTTCGGCAACGCCGACATGGGCCTGCAATTGTTGCTCGCCAGCGTGCCACGGTGAACGTTCCATCTCGGCCTCTCCCCTGCACCGGCGGCGCAGTGTGGATGATCAAAGTCAGGCGGTGGTTTGCAGGCCGGCGACGGTGCGCGGCATGCCGACAAAACCGGGCAGTGCTTCGATACGCGCCAGCCAGGCGCGAACGTTGGCGTAGTCGTCCAGCGACACATTGCCTTCCGGCGCATGGGCGATGTAGCTGTAGGCCGAGACATCGGCAATGGTCGGCTCGCTACCCACCAGATACGGGGATTTTCCCAGTTCCTGATCCATCACCTTGAGAAAATTGTGCGCACGGGTGATGACTTCCTCGGCGTTGAACTTCGCCCCGAACACCGTGATCAGGCGAGCAGCGGCGGGTCCGAAGGCAATCGGCCCGGCAGCGGCCGACAACCAGCGCTGTACGTGCGCCGCGCCGAGCGGGTCGCTTGGCAGCCAACGGCCATTGCCGTATTTCTGGGCCAGGTAGACGAGAATCGCGTTGGAGTCGGCCAACACCACGCCGTTGTCATCAATGGCCGGCACTTGCCCGAAGCTGTTGATGGCCAGGTAACCGGGTTGTTTGTGCTCGCCTTTGGCGAGATCGACAAACACCAGCTCGGTCGGCAATTGCAGCAGGGACAACATCAGCTCGACGCGATGGGCGTGGCCGGAACGCGGGAAGTTGTAGAGTTTGATCGCTTGCATGGTCGACTCCGCTGAACGAATGCGCCGTTCAGGATGGACGGCGGCCGTGGCAGCCATCTTCCACCTATCGCGAAAACAACAGAATCACCAGCAAACGCAATCCATTATTTCTTGGGATGAAATAAAGCCGCATTTTTCAGGGCGGGATGTTCACGCAATGCCTTCACCATGAAGTCGACAAAACTGCGCACTCGCGCCGGCGCCTTGCGCCCGCCCTGATACACCACATGGATCGGCAGCGCAGGCAGTTCGAATTCGTCGAGGACGATTTCCAGTTCGCCGGAAGCGACCTTGCTGGCTACTTGATAAGACAGCACCCTGGTCAGGCCCAGACCCAGCGACGCTGCCGTGATCGCAGCCTGATTGGCGGTGACCACCAGACGCGGCTCCGGTTTTACGCCAATCAGTTCACCGTGTTCCATGAAAGGCCAGCTGCGCTGCTGGCCGATCGCCGACGTCGCCACCACGGGCGCCCCGACCAAGGCCTGTGGATGGGTCGGCCGGCCATGGACCGCAAAGTACTCCGGCGAGCCGCAAATCACCCGCCGCACCTCACCGACCCGGATCGCATGCTGATTGCTGTCCGGCAACTCGCCGATACGCACAGCGACGTCGACACCCTCCTCGACCATGTTCACCACCCGGTCGAGCAACAGGGCATTGATGGAAACGTCGGGGTATTGCGTCAGATAACGCGCCATCACCGGTGTGACGAACTGTTCGCCGAATAAAACCGGCGCCGTCACCGTCAACTGCCCACGGGGCTGGGTATGACTACCGGCAGCGGAATCCTCCGCTTCCTGCACCTCGGCGAGAATTCTCCGACAGTCTTCCAGATAACGCAGACCCGCTTCGCTCAAATGCACTCTGCGGGTCGTACGGATCAACAACTGCGTACCGATCCGCTGCTCCAGCGCCGCCACCGCCCGGGTCACGCTGGCCGCCGACAAACCCAGACGTCGGGCGGCAGCGGAAAAACCCTGCTCCTGGGCGACGATGGCGAAGACCTGCATTTCCTGGAAGCGATCCATGGTGCCCTCGATCCGGATAAAAAAATCGCAGCCGAAGCTGCGATTTTATGGGGTGATCAACTGTGGATAACTTATTCCACCGTCACCGACTTCGCCAGGTTGCGCGGCTGATCCACATCAGTGCCCTTGAGCACAGCAACGTAGTACGACAGCAGTTGCAGCGGAATGGTGTAGAGGATCGGCGACAGGATGTCGTGGATGTGCGGCATCTGCACCACGTGGGTGCCTTCGCCGTTGGTCATCCCGGCTTTTTCGTCGGCGAACACGATCAGTTCGCCGCCGCGGGCGCGGACTTCCTGCAGGTTGGACTTGAGCTTTTCCAGCAACTCGTTGTTAGGTGCGACGGTCACTACGGGCATGTCGTTATCCACAAGCGCCAGCGGACCGTGTTTCAGTTCGCCAGCCGGGTAGGCTTCGGCGTGTATGTAAGAGATTTCCTTGAGCTTCAAGGCACCCTCCATCGCCACCGGGAATTGCGCGCCACGGCCCAGGAACAGAGTGTGGTTCTTCTCGGCAAACAGCTCTGCGATTTTTTCCACAGTGCTGTCCATGGCCAGCGCTTCGCCCAGACGGGTTGGCAGACGGCGCAGCTCTTCGACCAGCGTGGCTTCGACGCCGTTGCCCAAAGTACCGCGCACCTGCCCCAGAGAAAGGGTCAGCAGCAGCAGACCGACCAGTTGCGTAGTGAAGGCCTTGGTCGAAGCCACGCCGATTTCGCGACCGGCCTGGGTCAGCAGGGTCAGGTCGGATTCGCGCACCAGCGAACTGATGCCGACGTTGCAAATCGCCAGGCTGCCGAGGAAGCCCAATTCCTTGGCGTTGCGCAGGGCGGCCAGGGTGTCGGCGGTTTCGCCGGACTGGGAAATGGTGACGAACAGCGTGTCCGGCTGCACCACCACCTTGCGGTAGCGGAACTCACTGGCGACTTCGACCTGGCATGGAATCCCGGCCAGTTCTTCGAGCCAGTAACGGGCAACCATACCGGCGTGGTAACTGGTGCCGCAGGCAACGATCTGCACGTTGCGCACTTTGGCGAACAGTTCGGCAGCTTGTGGGCCGAACGCCTGCACCAGCACCTGGTTCGGGCTGAGGCGACCTTCCAGGGTGCGCTGCACCACGGATGGCTGCTCGTGGATTTCCTTGAGCATGTAGTGGCGGAATTCGCCTTTATCGGCGGCTTCGGCGCCATCGGTGTACTGGACAGTCTGGCGCTCGACGGCTTTGCCGGTCACATCCCAGATCTGCACCTTGTCACGCTGGATTTCGGCGATATCGCCCTCTTCCAGATACATGAAACGGTCGGTGACCTGACGCAGGGCAAGCTGGTCGGAAGCCAGGAAGTTTTCGCCCAGGCCCAGACCGATTACCAGCGGGCTGCCGCTGCGGGCAGCAACCAGTCGATCCGGCTGCTGTGCGTGGATAACCGCCAGACCGTAAGCGCCATGCAGTTCCTTGACCGCGGCCTTCAGAGCGTCGGTCAGGTCGGGCAACGCCTTGAGTTTTTCAGTCAACAGGTGGGCGATGACTTCGGTGTCAGTGTCCGAGGTGAACACGTAGCCCAGTGCCTTGAGTTGTTCACGCAGCGCCTCATGGTTTTCGATGATGCCGTTGTGCACGACAGCGACGTCGCCGGAGAAATGCGGGTGGGCATTACGCTCGCTTGGCGCACCGTGAGTGGCCCAACGGGTGTGGGCAATGCCGAGACGGCCTACCAGCGGATGTTCGGCCAGAGCCCCATCGAGTTCGCTGACCTTGCCCACACGACGAGTGCGTTCCAGGGTGCCGTCATTGGTGTACACCGCAACACCGGCACTGTCATAACCCCGGTATTCGAGGCGTTTGAGGCCTTCGACCAGAATGGCGGTGATGTTACGTTCAGCTACCGCGCCGACAATTCCACACATGCTTATTTCTCCTGACTGACAGTCGCGCAAATCAAGTTGATACCGCGAGCCTGAATCTGAGCGCGTGCCTCGAGGGGCAGGCGATCATCGGTAATTAGGGTATGGACGCTGCTCCATGGCAGCTCCAGGTTGGGAATCTTGCGGCCGATCTTGTCGGCCTCGACCATCACGATCACTTCCCGCGCCACTTCTGCCATCACCCGGCTCAGGCCGAGTAATTCATTGAAAGTGGTGGTACCACGCACCAGGTCGATGCCATCGGCACCGATAAACAACTGATCAAAGTCGTAAGAGCGTAGTACCTGCTCGGCGACCTGACCCTGAAAGGATTCCGAGTGGGGATCCCACGTACCGCCGGTCATCAGCAGTACCGGCTCGTGTTCGAGCTCGCTCAGGGCGTTGGCCACGTGCAGGGAATTGGTCATCACCACCAGGCCTGGCTGCTGGCCAAGCTCGGGAATCATGGCGGCGGTGGTGCTGCCGCTGTCGATGATGATGCGGGCGTGCTCGCGGATGCGTGTGACGGCAGCGCGGGCAATCGCCTGTTTGTATTTGGAAACGTTGAGACTGGTATCCGCCACCAGTTCCTGCGGCATGGTGACTGCTCCGCCATAACGGCGCAGCAGCAGGCCATGACTTTCCAGGGCGGCGAGATCCTTGCGAATCGTAACTTCCGAAGTTTCGAAGCGCTTGGCCAGTTCATCCACACTCACTTCGCCCTGCTCATTGAGCAAAGCCAGAATGTTATGACGGCGCTGAGGTGTATTGCGTTTCGACATGGGCTAATAAGTTTCGATTCGAAAGATAACGGACGCAATCAAAACCTATCAGCTGCAAATCGTCAAGTCGGCGCCCATAAAAAAGACCGCTGATTGCGGTCTTTTTTATTCGAGCATTGTGGATAACTCAGTTCTTCTTGATCTTCTCCGGCCGCTTCCAGCCATCGATGTTCTTCTGCCGCGCGCGGCCGACAGCCAATTGGGCGTTATCCACATTCTGGGTGATAGTCGAACCGGCTGCGGTGGTTGCACCGGCGGAGATATCCACAGGCGCCACCAACGAGTTGTTGGAGCCGATGAACACATCCTCGCCCAACACGGTTTTCCACTTGTTCGCGCCATCGTAGTTGCAGGTGATGGTGCCGGCGCCGATATTGGTGCGCGCACCGATCTCGGCATCGCCCAGATAGGTCAGGTGTCCGGCTTTGGCACCCTCGCCCATGCGCGCGTTTTTCAGTTCGACAAAGTTACCCACATGGGCGCGGGCCTCCAGCACAGTGCCAGGACGCAGACGGGCAAACGGGCCGGCGTCGCTTCCTTCACCCAGCACCGCACCTTCGATGTGGCTGTTGGCCTTGACCACCACGCCTTTGCGCAAGGTGCTGTCCTTGATCACGCAGTTAGGGCCGATCACCACGTCGTCTTCGATAACCACATTGCCTTCGAGGATGACGTTGATGTCGATCAGCACATCGCGACCGACAGTCACTTCACCACGCACATCAAAACGGGCCGGGTCACGCAGGGTCACACCCTGAGCCATCAGACGACGACCGGCGCGCAACTGATAGTGACGCTCCAGCTCGGACAGCTGTTTGCGATCGTTGGCGCCCTGCACTTCCATCGGGTCCTGAGGTTGTTCGGTGGCGACCGTCAGGCCGTCGCTGACTGCCATTTCAATCACGTCGGTCAGGTAATACTCACCCTGAGCATTGTTGTTCGACAGACGACTCATCCAGTCCGCCAGGCGGTTGGCAGGCACCGCCAGAATGCCGGTGTTGCCTTCAGTAATTGCCCGTTGCGCTTCGCTGGCATCCTTGTGCTCGACGATGGCGGCAACCTTGCCGTCGGCGTTGCGCACGATACGGCCGTACCCGGTGGGGTCGTCCAGTTCGACGGTGAGCAAACCCATCTGTCCTGGCACTACGTGCTTGAGCAACCGTTGCAGAGTCTCGACCTCGATCAGCGGTACATCACCGTAGAGAATCAGTACGGTATCGGCCGTGATGAACGGAACCGCCTGCGCTGTGGCGTGACCGGTGCCCAGTTGCTTGTCCTGCAACACGAAGTTCAGGTCGTCGGCGGCCAGACGTTCCCGCACGACATCGGCACCATGGCCGATGACGACATGAATGCGCTGTGGATCAAGTTGACGGGCACTGTGGATAACATGACCGAGCATGGAGTCGCCGGCAATCGGGTGCAGCACTTTTGGCAGCGCGGAACGCATGCGGGTGCCTTGGCCGGCCGCGAGGATAACGATTTCAAGAGACATGACTGGCTACCAATCCTGGGTGGTCAGCAACTGCGACCGGGTTTCGGGAATTCTGAAAAGAAAAAAGGGTAGCCGAGGCTACCCTTTTTTATCAATCGCACAACAAGTGGCTGACGGATTAACCGCCAAACTTCTTGCGGATCTGCTGGACGGTGCGCAGCTGAGCTGCAGCCTCGGCCAGACGTGCGGATGCAGCTCCGTAGTCGAAATCTGCGCTCTTCTCATGCAGAGCAGCTTCGGCAGCCTTGAGAGCTGCTTGAGCCTGAGCTTCATCCAGGTCGGCGGCACGTTGCACGGTATCGGCAAGCACCTTGACCATGTTCGGCTGAACCTCGAGGAAACCACCGGAGATGTAGAACACCTCGGCTTCCCCGCCTTGCTTGATCAGGCGGATCGGACCTGGCTTCAGATTAGTGATCAGCGGCGCGTGGCCCAGAGCGATACCAAGATCACCCAGAGCACCGTGCGCAATCACCATCTCGACCAGGCCGGAAAAGATTTCTCCTTCCGCGCTGACGATGTCGCAATGGACTGTCATAGCCATCTGATTGCCTCAACCTAAATTAGCGCCCGTTGCCGGGCGCCTGGATTACAGTTTCTTGGCTTTCTCGATCGCTTCTTCGATGCCGCCGACCATGTAGAACGCTTGTTCTGGCAGGTGGTCGTAGTCACCGTTGAGGATGCCTTTGAAGCCAGCAATGGTGTCTTTCAGGGAAACGTATTTACCCGAAGCACCGGTGAAGACTTCAGCCACGAAGAACGGCTGCGACAAGAAGCGCTGGATCTTACGAGCACGGTTTACCAACTGCTTGTCGGCTTCCGACAGCTCGTCCATACCCAGGATCGCGATGATGTCCTTCAGCTCTTTGTAACGCTGCAGCACGTACTGAACACCACGAGCGGTCTCGTAGTGATCGTTGCCGATCACGTTCGGGTCCAGCTGACGCGAAGTCGAGTCCAGTGGGTCTACCGCCGGGTAGATACCCAGGGAAGCGATGTCACGGGACAGAACGACGGTGGCGTCCAAGTGAGCAAACGTGGTCGCTGGCGACGGGTCAGTCAAGTCGTCCGCTGGTACGTATACGGCCTGGATCGAAGTAATCGAACCTTGCTTGGTCGAAGTGATGCGCTCTTGCAGCACGCCCATCTCTTCAGCCAGGGTCGGCTGGTAACCTACTGCCGAAGGCATACGGCCCAGCAGTGCGGATACTTCGGTACCGGCCAGGGTGTAACGATAGATGTTGTCGACGAACAGCAGAACGTCGTTACCTTCGTCACGGAACTTCTCGGCCATGGTCAGACCGGTCAGCGCTACGCGCAGACGGTTTCCCGGTGGCTCGTTCATCTGACCGTAGACCAGGGCTACCTTGTCGAGAACGTTGGAGTCCTTCATCTCGTGGTAGAAGTCGTTACCCTCACGAGTACGCTCACCCACACCGGCGAACACGGAATAACCGCTGTGCTCGATGGCGATGTTACGGATCAGTTCCATCATGTTTACGGTCTTGCCTACACCGGCACCACCGAACAGACCGACTTTACCGCCCTTGGCGAACGGGCAAACCAGGTCGATAACCTTGATGCCTGTTTCCAGCAGCTCGTTGCCACCGGCTTGTTCAGCGAAGGAAGGAGCGGCGCGGTGGATACCCCAGCGCTCTTCTTCGCCGATCGGGCCAGCTTCGTCGATCGGGTTGCCCAGTACGTCCATGATCCGGCCCAGAGTCGCTTTACCGACCGGTACGGAGATGGCTGCGCCAGTGTTGTTGACGTCCAGACCGCGCTTCAAGCCCTCGGTGGAGCCCATCGCAATGGTACGAACCACGCCGTCGCCCAGCTGCTGCTGAACTTCCAGAGTGGTTTCGGCGCCTTGAACCTTCAAGGCGTCGTAGATGCTCGGTACGCTGTCGCGTGGAAATTCCACGTCGATAACGGCGCCGATGATTTGAACGATACGTCCGCTACTCATAGCTGGATCCTCTGAATATTTGAACCGTTAAACCGCGGCAGCGCCGCCGACGATTTCCGAGATCTCTTGGGTGATCGCAGCCTGACGCGCCTTGTTGTAGATCAGCTGCAAATCGCTGATCAAATCACCGGCGTTGTCGGTAGCGTTCTTCATCGCGATCATCCGCGCAGCCTGTTCAGCCGCGTTGTTCTCGACCACCGCCTGGTACACCTGCGACTCCACGTAACGCACCATCAAGCCGTCAAGCAGCTCTTTGGCGTCTGGTTCGTAGAGGTAGTCCCAGTGGTGCTTGAGTTCTTGATCCGGGGTCGCCACCAGTGGAATCAACTGCTCCACGGTAGGCTGTTGCGTCATGGTGTTGATGAACTTGTTGGATACCACGGACAGGCGGTCAATACGGCCGTCCAGATAGGCATCCAGCATCACCTTGACGCTGCCGATCAGATCATTGATCGACGGCTCTTCACCCAGGTGGCTGATAGCTGCAACGACGTTACCGCCGAAGTTGCGGAAAAAGGCCGCACCCTTGCTACCAACGACACACAGATCGATCTCGACGCCGTTTTCGCGGTTTACCGCCATGTCCTTGACCAGGGCCTTGAACAGGTTGGTGTTCAAGCCGCCGCACAGACCACGGTCACTGCTCACGACGACATAACCGACGCGCTTTACTTCGCGATCGATCATGAACGGGTGGCGGTATTCCGGGTTGGCGTTGGCCAGATGCCCAATTACCTGGCGGATACGCTCCGCATAAGGACGGCTAGCAGCCATGCGCATTTGTGCCTTGCGCATTTTGCTGACCGCCACTTTTTCCATGGCGCTGGTAATTTTTTGCGTGCTTTTGATGCTCGCAATCTTACTGCGAATCTCTTTTGCGCCTGCCATGTAACACCTATCAGGTTAGCAAGCGGGAGCCTTGCGGCTCCCGCTGCGGCTTACCAGGTTTGGGTGGCCTTGAACTTCTCGATACCAGCCTTCAGGCCAGCGTCGATTTCGTCATTGAAGTCACCTTTAACGTTGATCTTCGCCATCAAGTCGGCGTGATCGCGGTTGAAGAAAGCAATCAGCGCTTGTTCGAAGCTGCCGATCTTGGCGATTTCAATGTCAGTCAGGAACCCACGCTCAGCGGCATACAGCGACAGCGCCATGTCAGCGATCGACATCGGTGCGTATTGCTTCTGCTTCATCAGCTCGGTAACGCGCTGACCATGCTCAAGTTGCTTGCGGGTCGCTTCGTCCAGGTCAGAAGCGAACTGGGCGAATGCCGCCAGTTCACGGTACTGAGCCAGAGCGGTACGGATACCACCGGACAGCTTCTTGATGATCTTGGTCTGAGCGGCACCACCCACACGGGATACCGAAACACCGGCGTTCACTGCAGGGCGGATGCCCGAGTTGAACATGGCCGATTCCAGGAAGATCTGACCGTCGGTGATGGAAATCACGTTGGTCGGAACGAACGCGGAAACGTCGCCAGCCTGGGTTTCGATGATCGGCAGTGCGGTCAGGGAACCGGTTTTGCCGGTCACTGCGCCGTTGGTGAACTTCTCTACGTACTCTTCCGAAACGCGGGATGCGCGCTCCAGCAGACGGGAGTGGAGATAGAACACGTCGCCTGGGTAAGCTTCACGGCCTGGTGGACGGCGCAGCAGCAGGGAAATCTGGCGGTAAGCCACTGCTTGCTTGGACAGATCGTCATAAACGATCAGCGCGTCTTCACCGCGGTCGCGGAAGAATTCACCCATGGTGCAACCGGAGTACGGAGCCAGGAATTGCAGTGCTGCAGATTCCGAAGCGCTCGCTGCAACGATGATGGTGTTAGCCAGTGCACCGTTTTCTTCCAGCTTGCGAACCACGTTGGCGATGGTCGATTGCTTCTGACCGATTGCCACGTAGACGCAGAAAATGCCGCTGTCTTTCTGGTTGATGATCGCGTCGATCGCCAGAGCGGTTTTACCGATCTGACGGTCACCGATGATCAGCTCACGCTGGCCACGGCCGACAGGGATCATGGCATCGACAGCCTTGTAGCCAGTCTGTACAGGCTGGTCTACCGACTTACGCCAGATCACGCCCGGAGCAACTTTCTCGACCGCGTCGGTCTCGGTGTTGCCCAGTGGACCTTTGCCGTCAACAGGGTTACCCAGTGCGTCGACAACGCGACCCAGCAGTTCCTTACCAACCGGAACTTCGAGGATGCGGCCGGTGCACTTGGCGCTCATGCCTTCAGCCAGAGTCGTGTATGCGCCCAGTACAACGGCACCTACGGAGTCTTGCTCCAGGTTGAGGGCCATACCGTAGACGCCGCCCGGAAACTCGATCATCTCGCCGTACATGACGTCGGCCAGACCGTGAATCCGCACGATGCCGTCAGATACGCTGACGACAGTGCCTTCGTTACGGGCTTGGGAGGTCACATCGAGCTTTTCGATGCGGCCCTTGATAATTTCACTTATTTCGGAAGGATTGAGTTGCTGCATTGCTCTGCTGCCCCTTCAAACTCAAGATTTCAATGCTTCGGCAAGTTTCGCGATTTTGCCGCGAATCGAGCCATCGATAACCAGGTCGCCGGCGCGGATAACGACACCACCTATAAGGGCAGCATCCTCCGCAACTTGCAGGCGCACTTCCCGGTTGAGTCGTGCACTGAGAACCTTGGCGAGTTTGTCTTGCTGTTCTTGGTTCAATGCAAAAGCACTGGTCACTTCAACGTCTACCGATTTCTCTTGTTCGGCCTTGTACAGGTCGAAAAGAGCGGCGATCTCCGGCAGAAGCGGGAGACGGTCGTTTTCGGCAACGACATTGATGAAGTTCTGTGCCTTGGCATCAAACTTGTCGCCGCACACGTCAATGAACGTGGCGGCCTTTTCTGCGCTCGTCAGTCGCGGGGCCTTGAGCACGCGCTGCATGGTGTCATCTTGTGACACCGCTGCAGCCAGGCCGAGCATGGCTGACCAATTGGCCAGTTGCTGGTGGGCCTGAGCGTGCTCGAAGGCCGCCTTAGCGTAAGGTCGGGCCAACGTGGTCAGTTCTGCCATGATCGCCCTCGCTTAGATTTCAGCAGCCAGTTGGTTAACCAGCTCTGCGTGCGCGTTTTGATCGATTGTGGCACCCAGGATCTTCTCGGCGCCGCCGACAGCCAGCAAGCCCACTTGGGCGCGCAGCTTGTCTTTGACACTGTTCAGTTCCTGTTCGATCTCGGCTTGAGCCTGAACCTTCACACGGTCAGCGTCGACACGGGCCTTTTCAACGGCCTCTTCGACAATCTGGTTACCGCGTTTCTTGGCTTGCTCGATGATTTCAGCTGCCTGAGCTTTCGCTTCGCGCAGTTGCTGACCCGCTTTCTCTTGGGCCAACTCCAGGTCGCGAGCTGCACGGCTGGCAGCGTCCAGACCATCAGCGATCTTCTTTTGACGTTCGTGCAGAGCAGCGATGACCGGAGGCCATACATACTTCATGCAGAACAGTACAAAAATCAGGAACGCAACGGACTGGCCAATCAGGGTCGCATTAATGTTCACGCCAACACCTCGCAGTTACGTTGTCCATCACACCAAATCACTCGGAAATCCGAATGATTAGCCAGCGATTTGACCAACGAACGGGTTCGCAAAGGTGAAGAACAGAGCGATACCAACACCGATCATGGTTACGGCGTCGAGCAGACCGGCAACGATGAACATTTTAACTTGCAGCATTGGAACCATTTCTGGCTGACGCGCTGCGCCTTCCAGGAACTTGCCGCCCAGCAGGCCGAAACCAATTGCGGTACCCAGTGCGCCCAGGCCGATCAACAGTGCAACAGCGATAGCGGTTAGACCAACTACAGTTTCCATCTTTCCTCCCGACTTTTACGTCGTATGGTTTAGGTTTTTTAGATTAAAGCGGTAAAACAAATCGTTTCATGGCGCCCCGTGAGGAGCCCCTTCCCGTTTGACCGGGAAGGACATCAGACTAGTCGAGACTGGTCTTAATGGTTTTCTTCGTGCGCCATCGACAGGTAGACGATGGTCAGCATCATGAAGATGAACGCCTGCAGGGTGATGATCAGGATGTGGAACACAGCCCACGCCCACTGCAGGACAACACCCAGGCCGCTCAGCCAGAGCAGACCGCTGCCGAACATCACAGCGATCAGGATGAACACCAGCTCGCCGGCATACATGTTGCCGAACAGACGCAGAGCCAGGGAGATCGGTTTGGCGATCAGGGTCACGAATTCCAGCAGGAAGTTCACCGGGATCAGCAGGGCCTGAACAAAGATGTTCTTGCTGCCGAACGGGTGCAGGGTCAGCTCGCCGATGAAGCCGCCGAGGCCCTTGACCTTGATGCTATAGAAAATGATCAGTGCGAAAACCGAGAACGCCATGCCCAGGGTCGCGTTCGGGTCGGTAGTCGACACGGCGCGGAACGGGATGTGGTGGTCGCCGGAGATCAGGATGGCCAGCTGAGGAATCCAGTCGACCGGTACCAGGTCGACGGCGTTCATCAGGAACACCCAGACGAAGATGGTCAGTGCCAGCGGTGCGATCACCGGGCTACGGCCATGGAAGCTGTCTTTCACGCTGCCATCGACGAATTCGACCAGGACTTCAACGAAGTTCTGCAGTGCACCCGGCTGACCGGAAGTCGCCTTCTTGGCCGCCATGCGGAAAAGAAGAACGAAAATCAGACCCAGCGCGACCGACCAGCCGAGGGTATCGACGTGGAAAGCCCAGAAGCCCATTTCCTTGGCTTCTGCTGCGGTGTGGGCAAAGCCCCAGCCGCCGTTGGGTAGCTGACCGAAGGTCAGGTTCTGCAAGTGGTGCTGGATATAGCCCGAAGCGGTTGTTTCTGCCATGGTTGCCTCAAACGCCCTAAGGTCTCGAAAGTCTTGTTCTCATCAGCAGGGGAGCGAACCAGCTGACCGACTGAGTCAGCACGAAGGCGCCGAATACAGCGATCGGCGCCAGTGGCTTCACACCTGCAAACACCAGTGCAAACAGCACTGCCGTCAAAATCAGTTTGCCTGCCTCGCCGGCATAGAAAGACCGGACGATGGACTGGGCTGCTCGGGCGCCGGAAAACCGAAATGCCTTGTGAGCGAAATAAACATTGGGCAGCAAGGCTATCAGGCCTCCGCAAAGTCCCGAGTATCCGGCAACGACTCCGTGCCATTGCCAGAGCGCCAAAGCGGCAATGAGCAAAATGACAAATTGAGCCATTAACACCGGAAAAACCGCCAGGCGATGGAACGGCAGGCGGTTTGGCTTGCGGGTTTCCATCACTATTGCTCTCCAATGGTCGGCTGCCGAAATTCAATAACTTGGCATAATTTGTGCCGACAAAATGCGCGCAGAGTATAGGGGCGGTTCTGCCCCTATTCAACTGTCAGGTAGTGATTTCCGACTGCGCGCTACAAGAGGAATTGTTTCAGCGGATGTGTGCGAGCACACCTTGAAGCTCGTCGAGGGAGTTGTAACCAATCACCAACTGACCCTTTCCCTTCTTGCCGTGGCGGATCTGCACCGCAGAGCCTAGGCGCTCGGCCAGACGTTGCTCGAGACGAGCGATATCCGGGTCGGGTTTGGACGGTTCGACCGGCTCCGGTTTGCCACTCAACCACTGACGAACCAGTGCCTCGGTTTGGCGCACGGTGAGGCCGCGTGCGACAACATGTCGCGCCCCTTCCACCTGCTGATTGTCCGGCAGACCGAGCAATGCACGGGCGTGACCCATTTCCAGGTCGCCGTGGGACAGCATGGTCTTGATGACTTCCGGCAGCGCAATCAGGCGCAACAGGTTGGCCACCGTGACCCGGGACTTACCCACAGCCTCGGCGACCTGTTGCTGGGTGAGCTGGAATTCCTGCTGCAAGCGCTGCAGGGCCACCGCTTCTTCAATCGGGTTCAGATCTTCGCGCTGGATGTTCTCGATCAGCGCAATGGCGATCGCGGTTTCATCCGGCACGTCGCGGACCATGGCAGGAATGGTTTCCTGGCCGGCCTGCTGACTGGCGCGCCAGCGACGTTCGCCGGCGATGATTTCAAAACGACCACCGCCAATCGGGCGAACCACGATCGGCTGCATCACGCCCTGGGCCTTGATCGACTGCGCCAGCTCTTCCAGCGCCTGCGGATCCATGTCCCGGCGTGGCTGATACTTGCCGCGCTGCAGCAGGTCCAGCGGCAGGTGCTGCAACTCACGGCTGTCAGCCTGCGCCGCTTGTTCTTCCAGCGAGCTGACAGTCGGACCGCTCAGCAGTGCATCCAGTCCTCGTCCGAGACCTCGTTTCTTGACGGCCATGGGGATTCCTTAAGTTGGCTGGGCAGCGGCGATGCGTGAATTTTTGCGCTGACGGCGAACCATCTCGCCCGCCAGGGCCAGATAGGCCAGCGCGCCACGCGATTGCTTGTCGTAGGCCAGCGCCGGCATGCCGTAGCTCGGGGCTTCAGCCAGACGGATGTTGCGCGGGATCACCGTGTCGTACAGCTGATCGCCAAAGTGTTCCTTGAGCTGGGCCGAGACGTCGTTCATCAGGCTCAGGCGCGGGTCGTACATGGTCCGCAGCAGGCCTTCGACTTTCAGGTTCGGGTTCAGCAGCTCGGCGATGCGCTTGATGTTATCCACAAGGTCGCTCAAACCTTCGAGCGCAAAGTACTCGCACTGCATGGGGATAATGACCCCGTCAGCGGCGACCAGTGCGTTCAATGTGAGCATCGACAGCGACGGCGGGCAGTCGATCAGAATGTAATCGTAGTTTTCACGGATCGGCGCCAGCGCGCTGCGCAGACGGCTTTCCTTCATCTGCATTTCCAGCAGCACCACTTCGGCCGCCGTCAGGTCGCGGTTGGCCGGCAGCAGTTGATAACCGCCGTGTTCCGAATAGTGCATGGCCTGAGCCAGATCGCACTCGCCGATCAGCAGGTCGTAGACCGAGTTTTCCAGGCCATGTTTATCCACACCGCTACCCATGGTGGCGTTGCCCTGTGGATCGAGATCGATCAACAGCACCCGTCGCTTGGTCGCGACCAGGGATGCTGCGAGGTTGATGCAGGTGGTGGTCTTGCCCACACCACCCTTCTGGTTCGCTATCGCGAATACCTTAGCCATTCTTGCTTGTGTTCCCAATCATGCCGTGCGGCGCAGTATCAGCAGATGGCGTTGGCCTTGGCAACCGGGTACGGCCAGGGCGTGTTCGCTATCGAGTTTGAAGTCTGCCGGCAATGCTACCAGCTCATCGGCCGGATGGACGCCCTTCATTGCCAGCCAGCGCGTATCGGCGTCGCCGAGGTGGCGAGTCCAGTTGGTGAAGTTCTCCATGCTGCTGAAGGCCCGGGAAATGATCCCGTTGAACGGCTGTGCAGGCTGGAATGCTTCGACGCGACTGTGGATAACTTGGAGGTTATCCAGTTTGAGTTCGAGTTTGACCTGGGTCAGGAAGCGGGTTTTCTTGCCGTTGCTGTCCAGACAGGTCACTTGCGAGTCCGGATACAGGATCGCCAAAGGAATCCCCGGCATACCGCCGCCGCTGCCGACATCCAGCCAGCGACCGTTTTCGATGAACGACATCACGCTGAGACTATCTAGCAGGTGACGGGAAACCATTTCGTCCGGATCGCGAACGGCGGTCAGGTTGTAAGCCTGGTTCCATTTGATCAACAGGGCCAGATAACCCAGCAGCAATTCGTGCTGGTTTTCAGTGAGATTGACACCGAGCTCGCGGGCTCCTGTGGATAACTCTTCGGCGTGTTGCGAAGTGACCTTAGAACTCAAGCGCTTTGCTCCAACTGACGGCCCGCGCCGCGTTTTTTCAAATGAATCATCAACAGCGAAATCGCTGCCGGGGTTACACCCGGGATCCGCGAAGCCTGGCCAAGCGTCTCGGGACGAGTCGCGCCAAGCTTGCTCTGGATCTCCTTGGAGAGACCGGAAATGTTGGTGTAATCGATATCCACAGGCAGTTTCGTGTCTTCACTTGCACGCAGACGGGCGATTTCGTCCTGTTGACGGTCGATGTAACCGGCGTATTTGGTCTTGATCTCGACCTGTTCGGCGACCTGTGGATCTTCCGCGCCCTGCCCGGTCACTTCGACCAGACCAGCGTAGTCGATTTCCGGACGGCTCAAGAGATTGAGCAGGTTGTATTCGTGAGTCAGCGGCGTGCCGAATTTCTCGGCAATCGCATCGCCCTGCGGAGTGCCCGGGCGAACCCAGGTGCTTTTCAGGCGTTGCTCTTCGAGCTCGATGCTTTCGCGTTTCTTGCAGAACGCCGCCCAACGCGCGTCATCGACCAGACCCAGTTCGCGACCTTTTTCGGTCAGACGCAGGTCGGCGTTGTCCTCACGCAGGATCAGGCGGTACTCGGCACGAGAAGTGAACATGCGGTACGGCTCTTGGGTACCGAGGGTGATCAGGTCGTCGACCAATACCCCGATGTACGCCTCATCGCGACGCGGGCACCAGGCTTCTTTGCCTTTCGCACGCAGTGCAGCGTTCGCGCCGGCCAGCAAACCCTGGGCGCCGGCTTCTTCGTAACCGGTGGTGCCGTTGATCTGGCCAGCAAAGAACAGACCGCCGATCACTTTGGTTTCCAGGCTGTACTTCAGGTCGCGCGGATCGAAGTAGTCGTACTCGATCGCATATCCCGGACGCACGATGTGCGCGTTTTCCATGCCGCGAATCGATTGCACGATCTGCAATTGCACGTCGAACGGCAGGCTTGTGGATATCCCGTTCGGATACAGCTCATGGGTGGTCAGGCCTTCCGGCTCGATGAACACCTGATGGCTTTCCTTGTCGGCAAAGCGATGAATCTTGTCTTCGATCGACGGGCAATAACGCGGACCGATGCCTTCGATCTCGCCGGCTGCGGAATACATCGGCGAACGGTCGAGGTTCGCGGCAATGATTTCGTGGGTGCGGGCGTTGGTGTGAGTAATCCAGCAACTGACTTGCCGTGGATGTTGTTCCTTGTTGCCCATGAACGACATTACCGGGATCGGCGTATCGCCTGGCTGCTCGGTCATCACCGAGAAATCCACAGATTTGCCGTCGATACGCGGTGGCGTGCCGGTTTTCAGGCGACCGACCCGCAGCGGTAGTTCACGCAGACGATGCGCCAGGGCGATCGATGGTGGATCACCGGCACGACCGCCGGAAAAATTCTGCAAACCGATGTGGATAAGTCCGCCCAGGAACGTACCGGTTGTCAACACCACGGAATCCGCGAAGAAACGCAGACCCATTTGCGTAACGACACCGCGTACTTGTTCCTGCTCGACGATCAGGTCGTCAGCGGCTTGTTGAAATATCCACAGGTTCGGCTGGTTTTCCAGAATTTCGCGGACAGCGGCCTTGTAAAGAATACGGTCGGCTTGCGCACGGGTTGCCCGTACGGCCGGGCCTTTGCGGCTGTTCAATACGCGAAACTGGATACCGCCCAGATCGGTGGCCATGGCCATCGCGCCGCCGAGGGCGTCGATTTCCTTGACCAGATGGCTTTTGCCGATGCCACCGATGGCCGGGTTGCAACTCATGGCCCCGAGGGTTTCCACGTTATGCGTCAGCAGAAGGGTTTTTGCACCCATGCGTGCTGAGGCCAGTGCTGCCTCGGTACCGGCATGACCGCCGCCGATGACGATCACTTCAAAACGGGAAGGGAAATCCACCACGCACCTCGTGCCTGCTTAAGTAGGTAATTCAGGAATAGTTTGAGATCAGGTTTCTGGACCTGGTCGGCAAGTATAGGGACTTCGCCCTTCCTAAAGAACCCTTTGCACAAAATTTAACCAGCTGTGGAGAGCTCGCGGTTAAAAGAATAAAAAAGAGAGAAATTTATAAAACCTTTGTTTTAAAGCTTATTCTTACTGCCCATGGTTTCTGTGGATAGATTTCTGCAGGCCTTTATTTTCAATGTGTACAGAGATTCAAAACCCTGTGGCCATGTCGCCATGAGGCCCTTGGATAACCCGTGTAAGCCTGTGGATGAATGAGGTGGTTATCCACAGAGGCAGTTATGTTCAGTTTTCAGGCCCTGTTATCAACTGCCCTCAGCGGCAGTTATTCACAGGGCTTAATCCACAGAAATCGGATGAATGAAGGAATCTCGGACACGGAAAATCCGCTCAGGTACAGAAATCTGTCCGGCACTGGAGGAAGGGAATTCAAAGAGGAAGGACAGACAGGTCGCGAACGGACCTGTCTGTGGACAACGGAAGGATTATTTACCGATGCAGAAGCTGGAAAAGATCCGTCCCAGCAGATCATCGGAGCTGAAGGCGCCGGTGATTTCCCCGAGAGACTGCTGGGCCTGACGCAGGTCTTCGGCCAGCAGCTCGCCAGCACCCGCCAACGTCAGTTGGGCACGTCCATGTTCCAGGGCGTCACTGGCATGACGCAGGGCTTCGAGGTGCCGGCGACGTGCGCTGAAGCTGCTTTCCGATGTTTGTTCATAGCCCATGCAGGCCTTGAGGTGATCTCGTAGCAGGTCCAGCCCCTCACCGGCAGACTTGGCGCTCAGGCTGATCGTCACATGGCCATCGTCACTGACTTCCAGGGCAATGGGTTCACCGGTGAGATCCGCTTTGTTGCGGATGAGCGTGACCTTCGCCGGATCTGGCCGGGTTTCAAGGAATTCCGGCCACAGGGCGAACGGATCGGCGGCCTCTGGCGCTGTGGCATCGACGACCAGCAGCACTCGATCAGCTTCGCCGATGGCTTTCAACGCTCGTTCAACGCCGATCTTTTCCACATGGTCATCGGTATCACGCAGACCAGCGGTGTCCACAACGTGCAGCGGCATGCCGTCGATGTGGATATGTTCGCGCAGGATATCCCGGGTGGTGCCGGCGATCTCGGTCACGATCGCGGCTTCACGACCGGCCAATGCGTTTAGCAGGCTGGATTTGCCGGCATTCGGACGACCGGCAATCACCACAGTCATGCCATCACGCAGCAATGCACCCTGCCCGGCTTCACGCAAGACGGTGGATAACTCGTCACGAACCTTGTCGAGCATGCTCAGGACGTGGCCATCGGCAAGGAAGTCGATTTCTTCTTCCGGGAAGTCGATGGCCGCCTCGACGTAAATCCTCAAGCCGATCAGTTGTTCGGTTAGGCTATGCACACGCTGGGAAAACGCACCCTGCAAAGAGCGCAAGGCATTGCGGGCCGCCTGTGCAGAACTGGCTTCGATGAGGTCCGCAATTGCCTCGGCCTGGGCCAGGTCGAGTTTGTCATTGAGGAAGGCGCGTTCACTGAATTCACCGGGACGGGCCAGGCGGCAGCCCAGTTCCAGGCAACGCTTGAGCAACATGTCGAGGACGATCGGGCCACCGTGGCCCTGCAGTTCCAGTACGTCTTCGCCGGTGAACGAGTTCGGCCCGGGGAAATACAGCGCCAGACCCTCATCCAGCACCTGTTGATCGTCACTGAAGAACGGGCCGTAGTGGGCAAACCGTGGCTTCAGCTCGCGGCCGCTGATGGCTTTGGCCGCAACGCTGGCCAGTGGCCCGGAAATTCGAACGATGCCCACGCCGCCACGGCCCTGGGCGGTAGCGACGGCTGCGATGGTTTCACGAGGTGCGCTCATAAACCGGTATCCAGACAAAAATGGCAGATAGCAAAACGCCCCACTAGGGGGCGTTTTGAGTGGTGTTATCCACAGAGTAAGTTACGCCTCGGCTTTTTTCGTCGCCGCTTCGATCTTACGCGTGATGTACCACTGTTGGGCAATCGACAGGCAGTTGTTCACAACCCAGTACAGCACCAGACCCGCCGGGAACCACAGGAAGAAGAAGGTGAAGATGATTGGCATCATTTTCATCACCTTGGCCTGCATCGGATCCGGAGGTGTAGGGTTCAGACGCTGCTGGATGAACATGGTCGCGCCCATGATGATCGGCAGGATGAAGAACGGATCCTTGATCGACAGGTCGGTAATCCACAGCATGAACGGCGCCTGGCGCATTTCCACGCTTTCCAGTAGAACCCAGTACAGCGAAAGGAAAACCGGCATCTGCACCAGGATCGGCAAGCAGCCACCCAGCGGATTGATCTTCTCTTTCTTGTACAGCTCCATCATGGCTTGCGACATTTTCTGCCGGTCATCGCCATGTTGCTCTTTTAGTGCAGCCAGTTTCGGAGCCACGGCGCGCATGCGGGCCATCGACTTGTAGCTGGCGGCCGACAGAGGGAAGAAGATCCCTTTGATCAGCATGGTCAGGAAGATGATCGACCAGCCCCAGTTGCCGACGATGCTGTGGATATGTTGCAGCAGCCAGAAGATTGGCTGGGCAATGAACCACAGAATGCCGTAGTCGACAGTCAGTTCCAGACCTGGGGACAACTCTTTCAGCACCGCCTGGCTTTTCGGACCGGCGTAAAGAACAGCGCTGGTTTCGACTTTCGCACCCGGTGCAGCGGTCAACGAAGGACCGGTGTAACCGATGATGTAGTTGCCTTTGCTGTCTTTACGGGTTTGGACGATGTTGTTTTCGCCCTTCGGAGCAACCCATGCAGTCACGAAGTAGTGTTGCAGCCATGCTACCCAGCCACCGGTGACGGTTTCCTTGAGCTGACCTTTGTCCATATCTTTCATGGACACTTTCTTGTACGGCTCGGAACTTGTCCACAGGGCGGCGCCCAGGTAAGTCGCGGTACCGGTAGCAGTGGTCGACGAAGGATCGGCGCTTGCATCGCGTTTCAGCTGGGCAAACATCGAACCGGACCAAGGCTGAGCGCTCTGGTTGTCGATCAGATAGGTCACGGTCACGTCATACAGGCCACGTTTCAAAGTGAAACGCTTGATGTAATTGACGCCGTCCTTGCTGAACTTCAGGTCGACGACCAGTTGGTCCTGACCGTCAGCCAGTTGATAAGTCTTCTTCTCCGAGGAGTAGATCGGACGACCGGCCGGGTTTGCATCCGGACCGTTGGTGCCAATCAGACCGCTCTGTGCCAGATAAGTACGTTCACCACCGTTGTCGAACAGCTGGAACGGAACGTCCGGACGATCCTGACGACGTGGATACAGCGGCAAGGTCAGCTGGGCAACATCGCCACCTTGTGGATCGATCGCGAGATCGAGCACGTCGGTCTTGATCTGGATCAGATCCTTGCTGACGGCGACCGGCGTTTCGGCAGGTGCGCTGGTATCGCTTGCGGCGCGCGGAATATCGTCATTGGCAGCAGCATTATTGCCAGTGGCGGTGTCCGGCAAACCGGATGTAGTCGTACTGGAAGCAACATTCTGAGTCGGCAGGGCAGCCTGGCCATAGTCCTGGTTCCATTTAAGGACCATGACGTAGGACACGATTGCCAGGGCGACGATCAGGATCGTGCGTTTGATATCCATGATTACTCGGCCATCGAAGAAGAACGGGAGGTAGGGATAGGTGGAACCGGGTCATAACCACCGGGATTCCACGGATGACAGCGACCTAAACGACGAAAGGTCAGCCAGCCACCGCGCAGAAGGCCATGATTTTCGATGGCTTCATACGCGTAGCAAGAACAACTGGGGTAGAAACGACAGTGACTGGCCATCAGGGGACTAATGGCGTAGCGATAAAACTGGATCGGAACGAGTGCCAGTTTACGCATCTGGACTGTCTACCCCTACAGTTTCGGTTTTGACTGCTGGTACCGGCTTGTTGCGTGCCAGACGTTTCCAGAGTTTGCCGAAATGCTGAATCAATTCGGGGTTTTCTACGTCACCCAAACCTTTGCGCGCGACGATAACGATGTCCCAGCCGACCAGTGAATCCTGGTGCAGGCGAAACGATTCGCGCATAAGACGTTTGAGGCGATTGCGCTCGACGGAGAGCTTGACGCTCTTTTTCCCGATAACCAGCCCGAGACGGGGGTGATCGAGATCGTTGTTGCGCGCAAGGAGCAGGAGATTTTTCCCCGGAACCTTGCCGGTAGGGGAGTCAAAGACTGCCTTGAAATGCCGGGGAGTAAGCAGACGCTTTTCCCGACTGAAGTCCTGACTCACCTCCAGTGCCGGATTATCAAACTGCCAGACGTGCGCGGCCTTTGGCGCGACGACGCGACAGTACGGCACGACCGTTCTTGGTAGCCATGCGAGCACGGAAACCGTGGGTACGAGCGCGTTTGATAGTGCTTGGTTGGAAAGTACGTTTCATGTCGTGTTACCTGGTTCGTCCACAACGGGCCGGAATGGCCCCCGTTTTAAGAGACCGGGGATTCTAGAGAAAGCAAGCCAATAGGTCAATTTCCAACCAACGTTTCCTTATAAATAGATCTTCGGAGGTGCCAGGACCTGATTACTCGTCTGCCAAAGATAAAAATAAAGAAGGGAATTATTTAAAGCTTTTCTGTAAAGCTTGTAAAAGCTAGGCACACCGCTCTCTGTGGATAACTGGCTCAAGGCCTTGTTTCAAGCGATGTACAGAGAATGACAACTACAGTGGAAAACCGTGTTCAGCCTGTGCTGCGCTATCGGATAACCTGTGTGTGGAATAGCTGGTTATCCACAGGCTGGTTATCCACTGACTTTCGCCCCCAGTTGTCCAGTGTGCTCAGATAGGGTTATCCACAGAGCTTATGCACACACCGTCGGTCGCCTTTTTTGCGTTTAACGCATTGATAAATCATGTCCACCGGGCAACCTGCATGTGGATAAGTGGACGACTGGCCGCTACAATGGCCGCTTGTTTTTGCCTCACCGGCTTTCAACTTAGGGGATATCCGTGTCAGTGGAACTTTGGCAGCAGTGCGTGGAGCTTTTGCGCGAAGAGCTGCCTGCCCAACAATTCAACACCTGGATCCGTCCACTACAGGTCGAAGCCGAAGGCGACGAGTTGCGCGTCTACGCACCGAACCGTTTTGTTCTGGACTGGGTCAACGAAAAGTACCTGGGGCGCGTCCTTGAACTGCTGGATGAGCATGGCAACGGTCTGGCACCGTCGCTTTCCTTATTAATAGGCAGCAAACGCAGTTCGGCGCCGCGTGCCGCGCCGAATGCGCCGTTGGCTGCTGCACAAGTGTCCCAGGCTCAGGCCAATAGCGCGCCGGCCAGCGCACCAGCGCCAGCCCCGACGCCTGCACCGACCAAGCGCTCGACGCAGAAAACCGAAGAAATCAGTGAAGAGCCGTCCCGCGACAGCTTTGATCCGATGGCCGGTGCCGCTTCGCAACAGGCCCCGGTGCGCGCCGAACAGCGCACCGTGCAGGTCGAAGGCGCGCTCAAGCACACCAGCTACCTGAACCGCACCTTCACCTTCGAAAACTTCGTTGAAGGTAAATCCAACCAGCTCGCCCGTGCGGCGGCCTGGCAAGTGGCAGACAACCCGAAGCATGGCTATAACCCGCTCTTCCTTTATGGTGGCGTGGGTCTGGGTAAGACGCACTTGATGCATGCGGTGGGTAACCATCTATTAAAGAAGAACCCGAATGCCAAGGTCGTGTACCTGCATTCCGAGCGTTTCGTGGCCGACATGGTCAAGGCGCTGCAACTGAACGCGATCAACGAGTTCAAGCGTTTCTACCGTTCGGTGGACGCCCTGTTGATCGACGACATTCAGTTCTTCGCCCGCAAGGAACGTTCTCAGGAAGAGTTTTTCCACACCTTCAACGCCCTGCTTGAAGGTGGCCAGCAGGTCATTCTCACCAGTGACCGCTACCCGAAAGAAATCGAAGGCCTTGAAGAGCGCCTCAAATCCCGCTTCGGCTGGGGCCTGACGGTTGCCGTCGAGCCGCCGGAGCTGGAAACCCGCGTAGCGATCTTGATGAAGAAGGCCGACCAGGCCAAAGTCGAGTTGCCACACGATGCGGCGTTCTTCATTGCCCAGCGCATTCGCTCCAACGTCCGTGAGCTGGAAGGCGCGCTGAAACGCGTGATCGCCCACTCGCACTTCATGGGCCGCGACATCACCATCGAGTTGATTCGCGAATCCCTGAAAGACCTGTTGGCGCTGCAGGACAAACTGGTCTCTGTGGATAACATTCAGCGCACCGTCGCCGAGTACTACAAGATCAAGATCTCCGACTTGCTGTCCAAACGCCGTTCGCGTTCGGTCGCTCGTCCGCGTCAGGTGGCCATGGCATTGTCCAAGGAACTGACCAACCACAGCCTGCCGGAAATCGGCGATGTGTTTGGCGGCCGCGACCACACGACCGTGTTGCACGCCTGCCGCAAGATCAACGAACTTAAGGAATCCGACGCGGACATCCGCGAGGACTACAAGAACCTGCTGCGTACACTGACCACTTGATGAACACCAGCGCAGCTTATTAAGGCAAGGGACTAGACCATGCATTTCACCATTCAACGCGAAGCCCTGTTGAAACCCCTGCAACTGGTCGCAGGCGTCGTCGAGCGCCGACAGACCTTGCCGGTACTGTCCAACGTGCTGCTGGTTGTCGATGGCCAGCAACTGTCGCTGACCGGTACCGACCTGGAAGTCGAGCTGGTCGGTCGCGTGCAACTCGAGGAGCCGGCTGAAACAGGTTCCATCACCGTGCCGGCGCGCAAGCTGATGGACATCTGCAAGAGCCTGCCCAACGATGCGCTGATCGACATCAAGGTCGACGAGCAGAAGCTGGTGGTGAAAGCCGGCCGTAGCCGCTTCACCCTGTCGACCCTGCCGGCCAACGACTTCCCGACTGTGGAAGAAGGCCCGGGTTCGCTGACCACCAGCCTGGAACAGAGCAAGCTGCGTCGCCTGATCGAACGCACCAGTTTCGCCATGGCCCAGCAGGACGTGCGTTACTACCTCAACGGCATGTTGCTGGAAGTCTCGACTGGTGTGATCCGTGCCGTGGCTACTGACGGTCACCGTCTGGCCATGTGCTCGATGCAGGCCGACATCGGTCAGCAGGAACGCCATCAGGTGATCGTGCCGCGTAAAGGTATTCTCGAACTGGCGCGTCTGCTCACCGAGCCGGACGGTAACGTCAGCATCGTCCTGGGTCAGCACCACATCCGTGCCACCACTGGTGAATTCACCTTCACCTCGAAACTGGTCGACGGCAAGTTCCCGGACTACGAGCGCGTTCTGCCAAAAGGTGGCGACAAGCTGGTACTGGGCGATCGTCAGGCGCTGCGCGAAGCGTTCAGCCGTACCGCGATTCTGTCCAACGAGAAATACCGCGGTATCCGTCTGCAACTGGCCAGCGGTCAGTTGAAGATCCAGGCCAACAACCCGGAGCAGGAAGAAGCGGAAGAAGAAGTAGGCGTGGAATATAACGGCGGCTCCCTGGAAATCGGTTTCAACGTCAGCTATCTGCTCGACGTGCTGGGCGTGATGACCACCGAGCAGGTTCGTCTGATCCTGTCCGACTCCAACAGCAGTGCGCTGGTGCAAGAGTCCGACAATGACGATTCGGCTTACGTTGTCATGCCGATGCGTCTGTAATCAGCTGACTCTGGATGTCGCTAAGTCGCGTCTCGGTCACCGCGGTGCGCAATCTGCACCCGGTGACCTTCTCCCCCTCTCCCCGAATCAACATTCTTTACGGCGCCAACGGCAGCGGCAAAACCAGTGTTCTGGAAGCCATTCACCTGCTGGGGCTTGCCCGTTCGTTTCGTAGCACGCGGCTGTTGCCGGTCATTCAGTATGAGCAGCTTGCCTGCACCGTATTCGGTCAGGTCGAACTCGCCGAGGGTGGCCACAGCGCATTGGGGATTTCCCGCGACCGTCAGGGTGAGTTCCAGATTCGCATTGACGGTCAGAATGCGCGCAGCGCCGCACAACTGGCGGAAATCCTGCCGCTGCAGTTGATCAACCCCGACAGCTTTCGCCTGCTGGAAGGCGCGCCGAAGATTCGCCGGCAGTTCCTCGACTGGGGTGTGTTCCACGTCGAGCCGCGGTTCATGGCCACCTGGCAGCGTTTGCAGAAGGCCTTGCGCCAGAGAAACTCCTGGCTGCGGCATGGTACACTTGACGCCGTTTCGCAAGCGGTTTGGGACAGGGAACTGTGCCAGGCCAGCGCTGAAATCGATGAATACCGCCGCGCTTACATCAAAGCCTTGAAACCAGTCTTTGAACAAACCTTGAGCGAACTGGTTGAGCTCGAAGGTTTGACGCTCAGCTATTACCGAGGCTGGGACAAGGACCGGGAATTGAGCGCTGTACTCGCCGGATCCGTGCTACGGGACCAGCAAATGGGTCATACCCAGGCCGGGCCACAACGGGCTGACTTGCGTCTTAGATTGGGCGCACACAACGCCGCGGACATCTTGTCTCGGGGTCAGCAGAAGTTGGTGGTCTGTGCATTGCGGATTGCCCAGGGGCATCTGGTGAGCCAGGCCCGACGCGGCCAGTGTATTTATCTGGTGGATGACTTGCCGTCCGAACTGGACGAGAGCCACCGTCGCGCGCTGTGCCGCTTGCTGGAAGACTTACGCTGCCAGGTTTTTATCACCTGTGTAGATCACGAATTATTGAGGGAAGGCTGGCAGACGGAAACGCCAGTCGCTCTGTTCCACGTGGAACAGGGCCGTATCACCCAGACCCACGACCATCGGGAGTGAAGGCATTGAGCGAAGAAAATACGTACGACTCATCGAGCATTAAAGTGCTGAAAGGCCTGGATGCCGTGCGCAAACGTCCCGGTATGTACATTGGTGACACCGACGATGGCAGCGGTCTGCACCACATGGTGTTCGAGGTGGTCGACAACTCGATCGACGAAGCCCTCGCCGGCCACTGCGACGACATCAGCATCATCATCCACCCGGATGAGTCCATCACCGTTAAAGACAACGGCCGTGGCATCCCGGTAGACGTGCACAAAGAGGAAGGCGTTTCCGCTGCCGAGGTCATCATGACCGTCCTCCACGCTGGCGGTAAGTTCGACGACAACTCCTACAAGGTATCCGGCGGTCTGCACGGTGTAGGTGTTTCGGTTGTGAACGCGCTGTCCGAAGAGCTGGTCCTGACTGTTCGTCGCAGCGGCAAGATCTGGGAACAGACCTACGTCCACGGCGTACCTCAGGCACCGATGGCGATCGTTGGTGACAGCGAAACCACCGGTACCCAGATTCACTTCAAGGCTTCCAGCGAAACCTTCAAGAACATTCACTTCAGCTGGGACATCCTGGCCAAGCGCATTCGTGAACTGTCCTTCCTCAACTCCGGTGTCGGCATCGTCCTCAAGGATGAGCGCAGCGGCAAGGAAGAACTGTTCAAGTACGAAGGCGGCCTGCGTGCGTTCGTTGAATACCTGAACACCAACAAGACTGCGGTCAACCAGGTGTTCCATTTCAACATCCAGCGTGAAGACGGCATCGGCGTGGAAATCGCCCTGCAGTGGAACGACAGCTTCAACGAGAACCTGTTGTGCTTCACCAACAACATTCCGCAGCGCGACGGCGGCACCCACCTGGTGGGCTTCCGTTCCGCACTGACGCGTAACCTGAACAACTACATCGAGCAGGAAGGTCTGGCGAAGAAGCACAAAGTCGCCACCACCGGTGACGATGCCCGTGAAGGCCTGACCGCGATCATCTCGGTGAAGGTGCCGGATCCGAAGTTCAGCTCCCAGACCAAAGACAAGCTGGTGTCTTCCGAAGTGAAGACCGCTGTCGAACAGGAAATGGGCAAGTACTTCTCCGACTTCCTGCTGGAAAACCCGAACGAAGCCAAACTGGTCGTCGGCAAGATGATCGACGCCGCCCGTGCCCGTGAAGCGGCGCGCAAGGCCCGTGAGATGACCCGTCGCAAGGGCGCGCTGGACATCGCCGGCCTGCCGGGCAAGCTCGCAGACTGCCAGGAAAAAGATCCTGCGCTGTCCGAACTGTACCTCGTGGAAGGTGACTCCGCGGGCGGCTCTGCCAAGCAGGGACGTAACCGCAAGACCCAGGCCATCCTGCCACTGAAGGGCAAGATCCTCAACGTCGAGAAAGCACGTTTCGACAAGATGATCTCGTCCCAGGAAGTGGGCACCCTGATCACCGCGCTGGGCTGCGGTATCGGTCGCGAAGAGTACAACATCGACAAGCTGCGCTATCACAACATCATCATCATGACCGATGCTGACGTCGACGGTTCGCACATCCGTACCCTGCTGCTGACTTTCTTCTTCCGTCAGCTGCCGGAGCTGATCGAGCGCGGCTACATCTACATTGCCCAGCCGCCGCTGTACAAGGTCAAGAAAGGCAAGCAAGAGCAATACATCAAAGACGACGACGCCATGGAAGAGTACATGACGCAGTCGGCCCTGGAAGATGCGAGCCTGCACCTGAACGAAGACGCCCCGGGCATTTCCGGCGAAGCGCTGGAGCGTCTGGTGAATGACTTCCGCATGGTGATGAAGACCCTCAAGCGTCTGTCGCGCCTGTACCCGCAGGAGCTGACCGAGCACTTCATCTACCTGCCGGCCGTCAGCCTGGAAATGCTCGGCGACCACGTGAAGATGCAAGACTGGCTGGCCCAGTACGAAGTCCGTCTGCGCACTGTCGAGAAGTCGGGCCTGGTCTACAAGGCCAGCCTGCGCGAAGACCGTGAACGTGGCGTTTGGCTGCCAGAGGTCGAACTGATCTCCCACGGCCTGTCGAACTACGTCACCTTCAACCGCGACTTCTTCGGCAGCAACGACTACAAGACCGTCGTCACCCTCGGCGCTCAACTGAGCACCCTGCTCGACGAAGGCGCGTACATCCAGCGTGGCGAGCGCAAGAAAGCGGTCACCGAGTTCAAGGAAGCCCTGGACTGGTTGATGGCCGAAAGTACCAAGCGCCACACCATTCAGCGATACAAAGGTCTGGGCGAAATGAACCCGGATCAGCTGTGGGAAACCACCATGGACCCAAGCGTGCGCCGCATGCTGAAAGTCACCATCGAAGACGCCATTGGCGCAGACCAGATCTTCAACACCCTGATGGGTGATGCGGTCGAACCTCGCCGTGACTTCATCGAGAGCAATGCTCTGGCGGTGTCTAACCTGGATTTCTGATCCCGGTTAGCGCCAACGAAAAGGCCAACGCACAAGCGTTGGCCTTTTTTATTGCCTGCGATTCACTCCCCTGCCGCCACACTCTCCAACCGATACCCATACCCATAAATCGTCAACAACTGCCAACCCCGATCCGCCGTCAGCCCGAGCTTGTTGCGCAGGCGATAGATATGAGTGTCCAGCGGTCGCGATGTCGACATCTCCTCATGGGGCCAGAATCGTTCGTACAGGTAATCCCGTGACAGAGGCCGCCCAAGGTTGCTGAACAGGCAATGAGCGAGACGATACTCGCGCTCGGTCATGACGATCGGTTTCCCGTCGCGGGTGACGGTCAGTTCGGCATCGTCGAACACCAGGTCATTAAAACGCAGGACTTCGGTCGGGGCGTTACGTTGCAGGCTGTGTCGGCGCAGCACCGCCGCTACACGGGCCTTCAATTCATTGGGTCGAAACGGTTTGCTGACGTAATCGTCGGCCCCGGCATTCAGGGCCTGGACGATATCGCTTTCACCGTCGCGGCTGGTGAGCATGATGGCCGCTGGCGGGGCTTCCATGTGTTCGCGGGTCCAGCGCAGCAGCGCCAGGCCGGTGAGGTCGGGCAGTTGCCAGTCGAGGATCAGCAGGTCGAAGGTTTCGCGGCGCAGCTGTCGCAGCAGGTCTTCTCCGCTTTCGAAGCTGTGCAGTGACCAGGGCTGTCCTCCGGCCTCGGCCATTTGTTGCAGGGTCTGCTCGACCCGGCGCAGTTCGGCGGGTTCATCGTCCAGTATCGCAACGCGCATACGCGGTGGTTCCTTGTCGCTCGGGCAATGGGTGCCGACCGGATCGGCTCACTCCATGCAGTGAAAGTAAGCGGCACGCCGTGGGGGGAGCCGCTATGATTCTTCGGGTCTACGTCCTCAGACCGGCCGCCTATGAAACCATTCAACCCGCCCTGCCCTGTTTCCCATGAATAACCAGCGCCGACACGAAAGCCGCGTACCCAGCCAGGTTCAGCGATTGTTCCGGCAACTGGTGCGCGAGTGGGTGTGGATAAGTCTAGTGCTGTTGCCGCTGACTGCACTGCTTTCCTGGCGCGCGCAGATCAATTTGCATGACCCGGCGCCGTTGATGGGCGCGGGACTCTCGGTAGCCATGGTCGCGTGTGTACTTGGATTGCTGCTGTGGCGTCCGCGTCTGGCGCTCTGGCTGACATTGGGCGGAATTGCCTGCGTGCTGTTGACCAGTGCAGGCCTGGCTGAAATGCGGCGTTGGTGGTCGCCGACGCCTGCGGCGCTCGGCATGCTGTTCGGTTATCTGATCTGGAACTGGCGCCGCCTGAGTGTGGTGCTGACCTACTTCGGCTGGGAGCTGGCGCGGCTGGACAGTGAACCGAAAGTCTTTCCCGAACGGCGCCGGGCGCAGTTTCCCAGCGCCGATCGCTTGCAGGGGCAGATCATGGCGCTTGAGCAAGCCATGAGCCGTACCCGCGATACCCGCCGATTCATTGCCGACGGGCTGGAGTATCTGCCGGTCGCAACGCTGATCAGCGATCCACGGGGGCAAGTCTTGTTGGGCAATCGCAAGGCCCGGAGCCTGTTCGATCACAATCTGGTGGGTGAGGATGTGCTCGATCAACTGGCGAGCCTGGGCTATCCGGAGTTGTCCACAGAGTCACGCCCGCCGCTATCCGAGCTGCCTCTGCTGGAGTTTCGTGACCACAAGGAACGTAGCCTGCGCCTGGAGCGCGCCGCGTTGTTACCGGTCGATGGCGACCTGCCGATCGGCTGGCTCCTGAGTCTCACCGACCTGAGCGCCGAGCGCGCCGCCGAGGAACAGCGCGGTGTGTTGCTGCGCTTTCTGTCCCATGACCTGCGTGCCCCTCATTCGGCGATTCTTGCCCTGCTCGAGGTACACCGGCATCAGACGGGAACGGATTCGCCGCTGTTCGAACAGATTGAGCGCCAGGTACGTCGGGCGCTGGAGCTCACCGACGGCTTCGTTCTGCTGGCCCGGGCTGAATCCGAGGCGTATCAGTTTCAACCGAGCCTGTTCGGGATGCTGGTGATGGATGTGCTGGATCAGGCGCTGCCCATCGCCCAGCAAAAACGCATCGAGCTTTTGAGCGACATGGACGAACAATCACATGAGCGGCTGATTCTGGCCGATCAGGGCTTGTTGACCCGCGCACTGTTCAATCTGCTGGAAAATGCGATCAAGTACAGCCCTGCTGGATCCTCGGTTGATATGCGAGTCAGTTGCCACGACGACTGGATGCGTTGTGAACTGACCGATCAAGGCAAAGGCATCGCTGCAGAGGAACTGCCCGACCTGTTCAGCCAGTACCGGCGCTTTTCTTCTGCACAGGGCATCGACGGCGTGGGGCTGGGGTTGTCGATGGTCAAAGCCGTGGTGGATCACCATGGTGGCCGGATCGAGTGCCTGAGCGTGGTCGATCAAGGCACAACGTTCCGTCTGGAGCTGCCGCTGATCGCTGAAGAGCAGGCATAAAAAAACCGGCTATATCAGCCGGTTTCCTTACTTCCGAAAAAAACTTATGCACCTTTTACGGTGTTTTATCAGCTTCGGAAATATATAAGTAAATCAGTCACTTAATTTGATAATTGGGGACTTTGCGAACAAACCGTACACAGGTTATCCACAAATCTCAGACAGCGATCTGATCGTTCGCAGCCGGTGTCTCTGGGGCTGGGGGCAGGGAACCCATTTCCCGTTGGGTCTTCTCGTTCCACGCCTGCACCCGATCATTCAGATCGGCGATGGCGCGGGGGCCACTGCCCTCGGCGTACATCGGCTCACCAATCACCACAGTGATCACGCCGGACTTTTTACCCCAACCGATTTTCGGCCAGAACTTGCCGGCATTGTGTGCAATCGGCAGCACCGGGAGCGCCGCATTCACCGCCAATGCGCTGCCACTGCGGGAGAACTTGCCAATGGTGCCGTGCGGCACGCGAGTCCCTTCAGGGAAGATCAGCACCCAGACATTGTCCTTCAGCAGCTCGTCACCTTTCGCCGCAACCTGCTTGAGGGCGGCTTTCGGGTTGTCGCGGTCAATCGCGATCGGCCGCAGCATGGCCATCGCCCAGCCGAAGAACGGCACATACAGCAATTCGCGCTTGAGCACCTGGCTCAAGGGCGAGAAATAAGCGGAGAGAAAGAACGTCTCCCAGGTGCTCTGGTGGTTCGATTGAATCACGCAGGGCCGGTCAGGCACGTTTTCCGCGCCTTTGATTTCGTAACGGATACCGAGGAACACCTTGGTCAACCACAAGGCGCAACGGCACCAGTACACGTTGATAAAGCGATAGCGCGCCTTGAACGGCAGAAAGGGCGCGATAAAAAAGCTCAGGCTGCACCACAGCAAGGACGTGGTGCCCAGCAGCAGGTAAAAGAGGAAGATTCTGATGGCCTGCAGTATCGACATGGCGACGTTTACCGTTACGGGCAATGCCCGACTGTTCAAGCGCACTCCCGATCAATCCCTGGTCAGGAACTTCAGAAGCACTCTAGTTGTGGATAAGTTCTGCGGCAATCGCCGCGAGATCGTCAAAAATCAGGGTGCCCACCGGCAAGGTCTTGGCCTGAGTCTTTTCGCCTTTCCCGGTCTTTACCAAAACGGGCTGTGAATCGACGGCTTTGGCGGCCTCCAGGTCACCAAGGCTGTCGCCGACGAACCAGACATTCGTCAGCGAGACGTTGTAATGCTGCGCGATGGTTTTCAACATCCCCGGTTTCGGCTTGCGGCAGTCGCAACCTTCGTCCGGCCCATGCGGGCAATACACGATCAGCCCGACTTCACCGCCCTGCTCCGCCACCAGTTCGCGCAGGCGCGCGTGCATGGCATCGAGGGTGGCGAGGTCGTAGTAGCCGCGAGCAATGCCCGACTGGTTGGTGGCGACCGCCACCGTCCAGCCGGCCTTGCTCAACTGCGCAATCGCTTCGATCGAGCCGGGCAGCGGAATCCACTCCTCCACCGACTTGATGTAAGCGTCGGAGTCGTAATTGATCACTCCGTCCCGATCGAGAATCAGCAGTTTCAACAGCAATCCCTCAACCCAGCAGCGAAATGTCGGCAACGCCCAGGAACAGGCCACGCAGGCGCGCCAGCAGCGCGTAACGGTTGGCCCGTACATTGGCGTCTTCGGCATTGACCATCACCGCGTCGAAGAACGCGTCCACCGGCTCGCGCAGGGCGGCCAGACGTGCCAGCGATTCGTTGTACTGACGCGCCGCGGCCATTGGCTGTACAGCCTGGTCCGCCTGTTGGATCGCCGAGTACAGCGAGAACTCGTTGGCGTTGTCGAAGTACTTGGCCTGGACGTCGGTCGGCACCGAGCCTTCCACCTTGCTCAGCAGGTTCGACACACGCTTGTTCACCGCCGCCAGCGCTGCCGCTTCCGGCAGTTTGCGGAAGGCCTGAACCGCTTGCACACGCTGGTCGAAGTCCAGCGCCGAACCCGGCTTCAGGGCACGCACCGACAGGTAGGTGGCGACATCCACGCCTTCATCTTCGTAACGCGCACGCAGACGGTCGAAGATGAATTCCAGCACCGCGTCGTTCAGGCCGGCAGCCTTGACCTTGGCACCGAACGCATTCACGGCGAAAGCAACGGCGTCGTTGAGGTCCAGATCCAATTGTTTCTCGATCAGGATCCGCAGCACGCCCAGTGCCGCACGGCGCAGGGCATACGGGTCTTTGCTGCCGGTCGGCAGCATGCCGATGCCGAAGATGCCGACCAGGGTGTCGAGCTTGTCGGCGATGGCCACGGCCGCACCGGTCAGAGTGGCAGGCAGTTCAGCGCCGGCACCGCGCGGCATGTACTGCTCGTTCAGCGCCAGGGCGACGTCTTCCGGCTCGCCGTCATTGAGGGCGTAGTAGTAACCGGCGACACCTTGCATCTCCGGGAACTCGCCGACCATTTCGGTGGCCAGGTCGCACTTGGACAGCAGGCCTGCGCGGGCAGCCCACGAAGCGTTGCCGCCGATGCGTGCGGCGATGTACGCGGCAAGTTTCGATACGCGTTCGGCCTTGTCGTAGACGCTGCCGAGTTTTTCCTGGAACACCACGTTCTGCAGGCGATCGTTGAACGCTTCGAGCTTCTGCTTCTTGTCTTGCTTGAAGAAGAACTCGGCGTCGGTCAGACGTGGGCGAACCACTTTCTCGTTACCGGCGATGATCTGCTGCGGGTCTTTGGATTCGATGTTGGCCACAGTGATGAAACGCGGCAGCAACTTGCCGTCGGCATCCAGCAGGCAGAAGTACTTCTGGTTCTCCTGCATGGTGGTGATCAGTGCTTCCTGTGGCACGTCGAGGAAGCGCTCCTCGAACGAGCACACCAGCGGCACTGGCCACTCGACCAGTGCAGTCACTTCGTCGAGCAGCGCCGGTGGCACGATCGCGGTGCCTTCCTGGCGGGTCGCCAGCTCTTCGGTGCGCTTGCTGATGATTTCGCGACGCTCGTTGGCGTCGGCCAGCACGTACGCGGCACGCAGGTCGGCCAGGTAGCTCGATGGCGAACCGATGCGCACGCTTTCCGGGTGGTGGAAACGGTGGCCACGGGATTCACGGCCAGCCTTCTGCGCGAGGATCGTGCAGTCGATGACCTGGTCGCCGAGCAGCATCACCAGCCACTGGGTCGGACGCACGAACTCTTCCTTGCGCGCACCCCAACGCATGCGTTTCGGGATCGGCAAGTCGTTCAGCGAGTCTTCGACGATGGTCGGCAGCAGGCTGGCGGTCGGCTTGCCGGCAATGTTCTGGCTGTAGCGCAGTTTCGGACCGCTCTGGTCGATTTCGCTCAGCTCGACGCCGCACTTCTTGGCAAAGCCCAGTGCCGCTTGAGTCGGGTTGCCTTCGGCGTCGAACGCGGCCTGACGTGGCGGGCCGTCGAGGTTGATGCTGCGATCCGGCTGCTGGGTGGCCAGCGCGGTGATCAGCACAGCCAGACGACGCGGCGCGGCGTAGACGGTTTTGGTCTCGTAATTCAGGCCGGCCGCTTGCAGGCCCTTGTCGATACCGGCCAGGAACGCTTCGGCCAGGGTGTTCAGGGCTTTGGGTGGCAGTTCTTCGGTGCCCAGTTCAACCAGAAAATCTTGAGCACTCATTGTGCAGCCTCCAGCTTGGCCAGTACTTCGTCACGCAGGTCCGGGGTTGCCATCGGGAAGCCCAGCTTGGCGCGGGCCAGCAGGTAGGCTTGGGCGACGGAACGCGCCAGGGTGCGAACGCGCAGAATGTATTGCTGACGTGCAGTCACCGAGATCGCCCGGCGCGCGTCCAGCAGGTTGAAGGTGTGCGAAGCCTTCAGGACCATTTCGTAGCTTGGCAACGGCAGCGGCTGGTCGAGTTCGATCAGGCGCTTGGCTTCGCTTTCATAGAAGTCGAACAGTTCGAACAGCTTGTCGACGTTGGCGTGTTCGAAGTTGTAGGTGGACTGCTCCACTTCGTTCTGGTGGAACACGTCGCCGTAGGTCACTTTGCCGAACGGACCGTCAGCCCAGACCAGGTCGTAGACCGAGTCCACGCCCTGCAGGTACATGGCCAGACGCTCGAGACCGTAGGTGATCTCGCCGGTCACCGGGTAGCACTCGATACCGCCCGCCTGCTGGAAGTAAGTGAACTGGGTCACTTCCATGCCGTTCAGCCAGACTTCCCAGCCCAGACCCCAGGCGCCGAGGGTCGGCGATTCCCAGTTGTCTTCGACGAAGCGGATGTCGTGGACCAGCGGGTCTAGGCCGACATGCTTGAGGGAGCCCAGGTACAGCTCCTGGAAGTTGTCCGGGTTCGGCTTCAGGACTACCTGGAACTGGTAGTAGTGCTGCAGACGGTTCGGGTTTTCGCCATAACGGCCGTCAGTCGGACGGCGGCTTGGCTGCACGTAAGCGGCGTTCCAGGTTTCCGGGCCGATGGCGCGCAGGAATGTCGCGGTGTGGAAAGTGCCGGCGCCTACTTCCATATCGTAGGGCTGAAGTACCACACAACCTTGCTCGGCCCAGTATTGCTGGAGCGCGAGGATCAAGTCTTGGAAGGTACGCACGGCTGGCGTAGGCTGGCTCACGAAATTCACCTGTTTCTTGGGCTGCGATTTAAAGAGCGGGAGTATACCCGATTCAGTCGCACCTCCACCCCCTGGAGCCTTATGCCACGCTGCTTTTGGTGCAACGAAGATCCGCTGTACATGGCTTACCACGATCAGGAGTGGGGTACGCCGCTACGCGATGCGCAGGGTTTGTTCGAGTTGCTTTTGCTCGAAGGGTTCCAGGCCGGGCTTTCATGGATCACCGTGCTGCGCAAGCGCGAGCGATATCGCGAGGTGTTGTTCGGCTTCGATGTACAGCGCGTGGCGCAGATGAGCGACGCGGAAATCGATGAATTGATGCTCGATCCGGGGATCATACGCAACCGCCTCAAGCTCAATGCCGCCCGACGCAACGCCCAGGCGTGGCTGGCGCTGGAAGACCCGGTGGCCTTCCTCTGGTCGTTTGTGGATAACCGGCCGGTGATCAATCATTTCAAGGATCGCAGCGAAGTCCCGGCCATCACCCCGCAGGCCGTGGCCATGAGCAAAGGCCTGAAAAAGGCCGGTTTTACCTTCGTCGGCCCGACCATCTGCTACGCGCTGATGCAGGCTTCGGGCATGGTCATGGACCACACTCAGGACTGCGACCGCTACGCGCAGCTGGTCAACGCCGGTTAGAATGGCCGCCTCGCGCACAGCACAAGATCAGGAGTGACCTGTGGAAAAGTTTAAAGGCGCCATGCTGGTTGGCGCTCTGCGGCTGTTTGCCTTGCTTCCGTGGCGGGCCGTGCAGGCCGTGGGTTCGGCGATCGGCTGGATCATGTGGAAAACCCCCAACCGTTCCCGCGACGTGGTGCGGATCAACTTGGCCAAATGTTTTCCACAGATGGACCCGGCCGAACGTGAACGTCTGGTCGGCCAGACCTTGAAAGACATCGGCAAGTCCCTGACCGAAAGCGCCTGCGCCTGGATCTGGCCGGCTCAGCGTTCCATCGACCTGGTGCGCGAAGTCGAAGGGCTCGAGGTGCTGAAAGAAGCGCTGGCTTCGGGCAAGGGCGTGGTCGGCATCACCAGCCACCTGGGCAACTGGGAAGTGCTCAACCATTTCTATTGCAGCCAGTGCAAACCGATCATTTTCTACCGGCCGCCAAAGCTCAAGGCTGTGGATGAATTGCTGCGCAAACAGCGCGTGCAACTGGGCAACAAAGTCGCCGCGTCGACCAAGGAAGGCATCCTCAGTGTCATCAAGGAAGTGCGCAAGGGCGGTCAGGTGGGGATTCCAGCGGACCCGGAACCGGCCGAATCCGCCGGGATCTTCGTGCCGTTTTTCGCCACTCAGGCCCTGACCAGCAAGTTCGTGCCGAACATGCTCGCCGGTGGCAAAGCCGTCGGGGTGTTCCTGCATGCGCTGCGTCTACCGGACGGTTCAGGCTACAAGGTGATACTGGAAGCCGCGCCGGAAGCCATGTACAGCACAGACACCGAAACCTCCTGCGCAGCGATGAGTCAGGTGGTCGAGCGTTATGTGGCGGCTTATCCGAGCCAGTACATGTGGAGCATGAAGCGCTTCAAGAAGCGTCCGCCGGGTGAGGCGCGCTGGTACTGATCGGCGATGTGCAATTGTGGATAACCTGTCAAAACGGGTTATCCACAGTCGTTACGGCTTCTGCCGGTCCAGCTTCTTCAGAAACACCGTCATTTCCTTCTCCGCCTGCTTGTCGCCATGGGCCCGGGCCGCTTCCAGCCCTTGCTCCCACGCCTGCCGTGCGGACGCCACGTCACCCAGCGCCAAATGCGCCTTGCCCAACAGTTTCCACGCCGCCGAGTATTTCGGATCGAAGCCGACACACCGCTGCAAATGCTCGGCTGCCGTCGCGTTCTCCCCCAGATCCAGATAACCCTTGCCGAGGCCGAAACGCAGCAGCGAGTTATCCACACCCTTGGCGAGCATTTTTTCCAGGGATTCGATCATCGGTCTCGCCTCTTGGTCGGTCAGAAGAAACTCAGGCCCACGTGGAACAGCTTCTCCACATCGCGAATATGCTTTTTATCCACAAGGAACAGGATCACATGGTCGCCTGCTGCGATCACCGTGTCGTCGTGGGCAATGATTACTTCTTCATCGCGGATGATCGCGCCGATGGTGGTGCCTGGCGGCAGTGCAATGTTTTCGATGGCCTTGCCGATCACCTTGCTCGACTTCGAATCGCCATGGGCCACCGCTTCGATGGCCTCCGCCGCGCCCCGGCGCAATGAATGCACGCTGACGATATCGCCGCGCCGCACGTGGGCCAGCAAGGTGCCGATGGTCGCCAGTTGCGGGCTGATGGCGATGTCGATGTCGCCGCCCTGGATCAGGTCGACGTAGGCCGGGTTATTGATGATCGTCATCACCTTCTTCGCGCCCAGACGCTTGGCCAGCAGCGACGACATGATGTTGGCTTCGTCATCGTTGGTCAGCGCGAGGAAGATGTCCGCGTCTGCAATGTTTTCTTCCAGCAGCAAGTCGCGATCCGACGCGCTGCCCTGCAGCACCACGGTGCTGTCGAGGGTGTCGGAGAGATAGCGGCAGCGCGCCGGGTTCATCTCGATGATCTTCACCTGATAGCGGCTTTCGATGGCCTCGGCCAGCCGCTCGCCGATCTGCCCGCCGCCAGCGATGACGATGCGCTTGTAGGTTTCGTCGAGACGGCGCATTTCGCTCATGACGGCGCGAATGTTCTCACGGGCGGCGATGAAGAAGACTTCGTCGTCGGCCTCGATCACCGTATCGCCCTGGGGAAGAATCGGTCGGTCACGACGGAAAATCGCGGCCACTCGGGTTTCCACATTCGGCATGTGCTCGCGCAACTGGCGCAGTTGCTGACCCACCAGTGGCCCACCGTAGTAGGCGCGCACCGCGACGAGTTGTGCCTGGCCTTCGGCGAAATCGATCACCTGCAAGGCGCCGGGATGCTGGATCAAACGCTTGATGTAGTTGGTGACGACCTGCTCGGGACTGATCAGCACGTCGACCGGAATTGCCTCGTTCTGGAACAGTTGCTCCTCGCGGGTCAGGTACGACGCTTCGCGCACCCGGGCAATCTTGGTCGGGGTGTGGAACAGAGTGTGGGCGACCTGGCAGGCGACCATGTTGGTCTCGTCGCTGTTGGTCACCGCCACCAGCATGTCGGCGTCGTCGGCACCGGCCTGACGCAGAATGTTCGGCAACGAGCCACGGCCCTGCACGGTACGAATGTCGAGGCGGTCGCCAAGATCGCGCAGACGGTCGCCGTCAGTGTCGACCACCGTGATGTCGTTGGCCTCGCTGGCCAGATGTTCAGCCAGCGAACCGCCGACCTGTCCCGCACCGAGGATGATGATTTTCATCCAGTCACTCCATTGAATCCGTTTAGCCGCGCGCGGCAGCGATCTTGATCAGCTTGGCGTAGTAGAACCCGTCATGCCCGCCCTGCTGGGCCAGCAATTGGCGACCATGGGGCTGCTTGATCCCGGCGGCGGTGGCCAGATCCAGCTCCCGGGCACCCGGTGTACGCTCAAGGAACGCGGCGATCACTTCGGTGTTCTCGGTCGGCAAGGTCGAGCAGGTGGCGTAGAGCAGAATGCCGCCCACTTCGAGGGTTTTCCACATCGCGTCGAGCAACTCGCCTTGCAGTTGCGCGAGGGCCACGATGTCGTCGGCCTGACGGGTCAGCTTGATGTCCGGGTGACGGCGGATCACGCCGGTGGCCGAGCACGGCGCGTCGAGCAGGATGCGCTGGAACGGTTTGCCGTCCCACCACGCTGTCGTGTCGCGACCATCGGCGGCGATCAGTTCGGCGTTCAGACCGAGGCGTTCGAGGTTTTCCTTCACCCGCACCAGACGCTTGGCTTCCAGATCCACCGCGACCACGCCGGCCAGTGCCGGTTCGGCTTCGAGGATGTGGCACGTCTTGCCGCCCGGCGCACAGCAGGCGTCCAGCACTCGCTGGCCCGGCGCGAGGTCGAGCAAGTCGGCGGCCAGTTGCGCAGCTTCGTCCTGCACGCTGATCCAGCCTTCGGCGAAACCCGGCAGGCTGCGCACGTCGGCAGCGGCCTCCAGCACGATACCGTCGCGGCTGAAGGTGCACGGCTGCGCGGCGATTCCCGCTTCAGTCAGCAGACCGAGGTAGGCATCGCGGCTGTGATGACGGCGGTTGACTCGCAGGATCATCGGCGGATGCGCGTTGTTGGCTTCGCAGATGGCTTCCCATTGCTCAGGCCAGAAGGCCTTCAGGGATTTTTGCAGCCAGCGCGGGTGGGCGGTGCGCACCACCGGATCGCGCTCCAGTTCGGCGAAGATCGCCTCGTGTTCGCGCTGGGCATTGCGCAGCACGGCGTTGAGCAAGCCTTTGGCCCACGGCTTTTTCAGCTTGTCAGCGCAACCGACGGTTTCGCCAATGGCGGCGTGCGGCGGGACGCGGGTGTAGAGCAGTTGATAGAGACCGACCAGCAGCAATGCCTCGACATCGGCGTCCGCAGCCTTGAACGGCTTCTGCAGCAGTTTTTCCGCCAGCGCCGACAAACGTGGCTGCCAACGGGCGGTGCCGAACGCCAGGTCCTGGGTGAAACCGCGGTCGCGATCCTCGACCTTGTCCAGTTGCGTCGGCAGGGAGCTGTTGAGCGAAGCCTTGCCGCTCAGGACGGCGGCGAGTGCCTTGGCGGCGGCCAGACGCGGGTTCATTGCGCGTCCACCGCTGCGCCCAGCACGGTGCCGGTGGCGAATTTCTCACGACGGCTGTTGAACAGATCGCTGAAGTTCAGCGCCTTGCCGCCGGGCAATTGCAGGCGAGTCAGGCACAGCGCCTGTTCGCCACAGGCGACGAGCAGGCCGTCCTTGCTGGCGCTGAGGATGGTGCCCGGTGCGCCTTTGCCTTCGGCCAGTGTCGCCGCCAGGACTTTCAGCGCTTCGCCGTTAAGCGTGCTGTGGGTGATCGGCCATGGATTGAAAGCGCGGACCAGACGTTCCAGCTCAACGGCCGGACGGCTCCAGTCGATGCGTGCTTCGTCTTTGTTCAGTTTGTGCGCGTAGGTGGCGAGTTCGTCGTTCTGCACTTCGCCTTCCAGGGTGCCAGCGGCCAGGCCGGCAATCGCTTGCACGACGGCTGGCGGGCCCATTTCGGCGAGGCGATCGTGGAGGCTGCCGCCGGTGTCTTCGGCGCTGATCGGGGTCACGACTTTAAGCAGCATCGGCCCGGTATCAAGGCCGGCTTCCATGCGCATCACGGTCACGCCGCTCTCGGCGTCGCCCGCTTCCACGGCGCGCTGGATCGGCGCCGCACCGCGCCAGCGTGGCAGCAGCGAGGCGTGACTGTTGATGCAACCCAGGCGCGGAATATCCAGCACCGCTTGCGGCAGGATCAGGCCGTAGGCGACCACCACCATCAAATCCGGTTTCAGCGCAGCGAGCTCGGCCTGAGCGTCAGCGTTGCGCAGGGTCGGCGGCTGCAACACCTGGATATTGTTTTCCAGAGCGAGCTGTTTGACCGGGCTCGGCATCAGTTTTTGCCCACGACCGGCCGGGCGATCCGGTTGGGTGTAGACCGCAACGATCTCGTAAGGGCTGTCCAGCAGGGCCTTGAGGTGTTCGGCGGCGAATTCCGGGGTGCCGGCAAAAACGATGCGCAATGGCTCAGTCATGGGGGGAGTCTCATAAAAAGAAAAAGGCTTGCCGCAGCAAGCCTTTGGAGAGGGGCATCAAGCGTTCTGGCGGTGCTGCTTTTCCAGTTTCTTCTTGATCCGGTCGCGTTTGAGCGTGGACAGGTAATCGACGAACAACTTGCCGTTGAGGTGGTCGCATTCGTGCTGGATGCACACCGCGAGCAGGCCTTCGGCGATCAGTTCGTAAGGCTTGCCGTCACGGTCCAGAGCCTTGATCTTGACCTTCTGCGGGCGGTCGACGTTTTCGTAGAAACCCGGCACCGAGAGGCAGCCTTCCTGGTATTGCTCCATTTCGTCGGTCAGCGATTCGAACTCGGGGTTGATGAACACCCGCGGTTCGGTGCGGTCTTCGGAAAGGTCCATCACGACGATACGTTTGTGCACGTTGACCTGGGTCGCGGCAAGGCCGATGCCCGGCGCTTCATACATTGTTTCAAACATGTCATCGACCAGCTGACGCACTTCGTCGTCCACTACAGCCACAGGTTTGGCGATAGTGCGCAGACGCGGGTCCGGAAATTCGAGGATGTTCAAAATGGCCATAAGCTTGATTGCTGCACGTGTGAGGTAAAGTCGGGCGATGGCCTGGCGGGTCCGAAGATGCAGGCTACCGTTGTGAAACGTAGCTCCTTGATTTTCAGCATAGAGCAGGGAGCGAGCCACGGGGGCTCTGGCGTTTCACGCGAACGCACATAATAAAGGGATTCACCGCATGAGGAAATCACTACTCGCCCTGCTGTTTCTGGCCTCGGCCGGCGCCGCGCACGGGCAAGTGCAACTCAAGGAAGGTTTTCCACAGCAATACACGGTGGTTTCGGGGGATACGCTCTGGGACATCTCCGGTAAATATTTGCGCGAACCCTGGCAGTGGCCGCAGCTGTGGCGGGCCAATCCGCAGATCGAAAACCCCAACCTGATCTACCCCGGCGACACGCTGACGCTCAGTTACGTCAATGGTCAGCCGCGCCTGACCGTCAATCGCGGCGAGTCGCGCGGCACCATCAAGTTGTCGCCACGCATCCGTACCAGTCCGGTAGCCGAGGCGATTCCGAGCATTCCGCTCAAATCCATCAACAGCTTTCTGCTGAGCAACCGCATCGTCGACAAGGTCGAGGACTTCGACAAGGCGCCGTACATCGTCGCTGGCGATGCCGAACGGGTGCTCAGTGGCACCGGCGACCGGATCTTCGCCCGTGGCCATTTCGACCCAAACCAGCCGGTCTACGGCATCTTCCGCCAGGGCAAGGTCTACACCGATCCGCAGAGCAAGGAGTTTCTGGGGATTAACGCCGACGACATCGGCGGCGGTGAGATTGTCGCCACTGAAGGTGACGTCGCCACCCTCGCCCTGCAACGCACGACCCAGGAAGTGCGCCTCGGCGACCGCTTGTTCAGCGGCGAAGAGCGTTCGATCAACTCGACCTTCATGCCCAGCGCTCCCACCACCGACATCAACGGCCTGATCATCGATGTGCCGCGCGGCGTCACACAGATCGGCGCGATGGACGTGGTGACCCTGAACAAGGGCAAACGCGACGGCCTGGCCGAGGGCAACGTGCTTGTGGTGATGAAAACCGGGGAAACCGTGCGTGACCGGATCACCGGCCAGCCGCTGAAAATCCCGGATGAACGTGCCGGATTGCTGATGGTGTTCCGCACCTACGACAAACTCAGTTACGGCCTCGTGCTGAACGCATCGCGCTCGCTGGCGGTGCTGGACAAGGTGCGAAATCCTTAGCTGGCTTCACAAGTTACCAACAGAGTTATCCACAGCTTGTTCCGAAAGGTTCGGGCCTTATAACGATCAAGGATGATCCATGATGATGCCTGTCTCTCCGTCGGTTTCCCCGGCGGAACTGGAAGCGCGCCTGCGCCTGCACCGTTTGCCGGAAGTCGGTCCCAAGCGTTTCACCAAACTGCTCGAAGCCTTCGGCTGCGCCTCGAAGGCGATCAGCGCACCGGCCAGCGCCTGGCGCTCGTTAGGATTGCCGGCGGCCAGCGCCGAGGCCAGACGCTGCCCTGAAGTTCGCGACGGCGCCAGCCACGCATTGCGCTGGCTAGAGCGTCCGGGTCAACATTTGCTGATGTGGGATCACCCGGATTATCCGGCCTTGCTGGCGCAGATTCCCGACCCGCCGCCCTTGCTGTTCGTCGCTGGCGACCCACGGATTCTGGAAAAACCGCAACTGGCAATGGTCGGCAGTCGCCGCGCCTCTCGCCCGGGCATGGACACTGCCGCTGCGTTTTCCCGCAGCCTCGCGAGGGCCGGATTCGTCATCACCAGCGGCCTGGCGCTGGGCATCGATGCGGCGGCGCATCAAGCCGCTGTGGACGTCGGCGGGCAAACGGTCGGCGTGCTCGGTACCGGTCTGGAAAACTTTTATCCACAGCGCAACCGACGGCTGGCGGACGCGATGATTGCGTCCGGCAGTGCAGTGCTTTCGGAGTTCCCTCTGGACACCGGGCCGACGGCGAGCAACTTCCCCAGGCGCAACCGGATCATCAGCGGTTTGTCCCTTGGCGTGTTGGTGGTCGAGGCCAGCGTTGCCAGCGGTTCGCTCATTACTGCACGGCTGGCGGCGGAACAGGGGCGCGAGGTGTACGCCATTCCGGGCTCGATCCACCACCCCGGCGCCCGGGGCTGTCATCAGTTGATCCGTGACGGCGCCGTGCTGGTGGAAACCATCGAGCACATTCTCGAAGCCCTGCGCGGCTGGCAGCATCTGCCGGTTTCCACCGCCGCAGCGAATCCGGAGAACCCGTTGTTGAGCTTGCTGCACGCGGCGCCGCACACCAGCGAGGGCCTGGCCGACAGCAGTGGCTGGGCGCTGCCCAAAGTGCTGGCGGCACTCACAGAACTGGAGATGGATGGCCGCGCGGTGTGCGAAAACGGCCGCTGGTTTGCGCGCGTGAGCTAGGTTTTACATTGAAGATCGGTAAACTGCGCGAAACCTGTTTGCGGAGAGTTTTTCATGGTCAACAGTTGGCGTGTGCAACAAGCCGCACGAGAGATTCGCGCCGGGGCGGTGATTGCCTATCCAACCGAAGCCGTCTGGGGGCTGGGGTGCGATCCTTGGAATGAAGAAGCGGTGGATCGTCTGCTGGCGATCAAGAACCGTTCGGTGGACAAGGGCTTGATCCTGGTCGCCGACAACATTCGTCAGTTCGATTTCCTGTTCGAGGATTTCCCCCAGGACTGGATCGACCGCATGGCCAGCACCTGGCCAGGGCCGAACACCTGGCTGGTGCCGCATCAGAACCTGTTGCCGGAGTGGGTGACCGGGGTGCATGACACCGTGGCGCTGCGGGTCAGCGATCATCCGCAGGTGCGGGATCTGTGCTCGCTGGTAGGGCCGTTGATTTCCACGTCGGCCAATCCGCAGGGGCGGCCGGCGGCGAAGAGTCGCTTGCGGGTCGAGCAATATTTCCGAGGCCAGGTCGATCTGGTACTCGGCGGAGCGCTTGGCGGTCGCAAGAACCCGAGCCTCATTCGGGATCTGGCCACCGGCAATATCGTGCGCCCGGCCTGATATCACCCTTGGTTAATCATGTGAGTACTCCTCGGCTTTCATGGCGAGGAGTACTACGCGTGCCTGCGACTTTTCCTTCATTTAGCTGAATTTATAGCCCCGCGTTTTGTTTGAATTTTTCCTTTCTACGTCAGATGAATCTTTAAGTATTCAATTGTTGTAATTTTTCCGACGTTATTCTCAGAAGCCACACAGTGGCGATTTTTCTAAAACCATTCATTATTTCAATGCGCTCAGAAAACTTCGAAAAGTTAACGGCTGCGGAGAAGAAATGGATATCAGGGATTCGCAATTAACGGATTATCTGCAAGAGATTCAGACGACCTTTAAAAGGCGTCATGAAAACTATCGCGTCGTTATTCTTGAAGCAGGATCAGACACACGAGAGTTTGAACGGTTTGTTTCCCGTCATTTTCGGCTGCGATTGCAGCACTACATGTTGACACCCAGAGCCAGGTCTCTTGAAACACGCCTGGCGATTATTTCGCGCAGTACCCACTTTTTGTTGTATCAGCACGACAGGCCCACGGCCGTATTGAGAGTGACCCCTGCGCCGTTCGAATGGGCCTCACTGGCGCAGCAGCAACTGTCTCCCGCCACGACGCTGTCGCGCCATGTCGAGTTCAGCCGCTTGATCAGCCACTCGCAGAATCAGTTCCCCATGTCGATCAACGGCCTGCTGGCGGCTGCCACGGAATGGGCGGTCACGCGGGGTTATGAGGGCGTTACCGCGCTCTGCCGATCACCACAGCGGCGACTGTTCCAGCGCTTCGGCCTGACGCCCATCACCACCGACGCCCTGCGCATCGAACAACGCCAACGCGGCGATTACTGGCTGCTCTCGGCTCAATGGCAGCAAATCCTCACAGCACTTCAACAGTCTGCCCACCTGCTCGCCAACCCATTGGAGAACCCAGTAGATGAACTCGCCTCTCAGTTTTGAACAACAATTAAGCCTGCTCGATGAGCGAATCGAAAAGTCATGGGCCGATATTCTGGAAAGTTCGCGGCTGGTGAATGCCATCCGCGAAGGTAGCGTTTCAAAAGCCTTATATGCGATCTACATGATCCAGACTTTTCACTACACGGCGCACAATGCGCGAAATCAAGGACTGGTGGGTGTTAGACATGCGGATAATCCGGTGTATGCCAAGTTCTGTTTTGAACATGCGGCACAGGAAGTCGGTCATGAAAAAATGGCACTGCATGATGTCATGAGTCTAGGTTTAAAGAATGAAATTTTCGATATTCCGCCAGCACTTCCGACCACCGATGTGCTGATCGCGTACTTATACTGGATTTCCTTTACCGGTAACCCCCTACAACGGCTTGGTTATAGTTATTGGGCAGAAAATGCCTACCAGTTCATTACTCCTCTCATTGATAGCCTGAGTGAAACACTGGCGCTCAAACCCGCTCAACTGACTTTCTTCATTGCGCATTCCGACATAGACATCGAGCACTTCAACGAAATCAAAGTCATGTTGCAGCGCACCTGCAAGCGTCAGGAAGACTGGGATGCGATAGCCACTGTGATGGAAACCAGCCTGCGCCTGACCGGCAACATGCTCGAGGCGGTTTATGAGCAGTTCGAGGCCTGGCAAAACGGGCTAGCGCCCCGTTATGACTTCCTCCATGCGCTGGACAACCAATGAAGGCCGCCCGCCCATGTCCAGATCAGAAGGCTGGGGGCAGACATGGCTGATTATTTTGACCGGCTCAACTACACGCTGGGGGATGAGGACACCGCACTTGAGTACGCGATCCTGCCCAGAAGTGCCAGGCACGTGCTGGGTATCGCCGGATGCGGCGGCCGGCTTTTGCCGCTGCTGGCCGCCGCCCCGGCACGCATGACCTGTACCGATATCAGCGCGCCGCAACTGGCGTTGACCCGATTGCGTTTTGCCCTGCTGGAACAGACCGATCACGAGTCGTTCATGGCGTTCATGGGCTATCGGATGGAAAGTATGCGGGCGCGACGCCGCACCATTTTCCAGCAACTGGTTTTACCGTCGGCGGATCGTCAGTGGCTGTCGGCGTTCTTCCAGTCCCGACGTTGGGAAGCGCCGATTTACATGGGCGCATTCGAGCAGACCCTGAAGCGGTTGGCGAAGATCACTGGACTGTTTACCGGCAAGGCCGGTCGGGGCATTTTTCAGTTCAGTCAGCTTGATGAACAAACGGAATATTACCGAAACCGCTTTCCCCTCAAGCGCTGGAAAGCCGTGATCGCTTTGCTGGGAAACGCAGCAGTCCTCAATTCGCTGTTGTACAAGGGCGCGTTTCCACCCAACAACCTGGGGATCAGTTCCCGCGCGGCGTATCTGGAAATTTTCCATACGTTGTTCACCACTCAGGTGGTCCGCGAGAGCTTTTTCCTGCAAATGCTGTTTTTCGGTGAGCTGCGTTATCCACAAGGCTTTCCGCTGGAGTGCGATCCGGCAATTTTCCAGCGGGCCCATGAGGGACTTCAGCAGTGCGAGTTACGCGTGGTGCAGACCGACATCCTCGACTGCGCTGCCGGGGAAACCGCCATCGATTTTGTATCGCTGTCGGACGTGCCTTCTTTCATGCCCGAAGTTGCCGGCAAGAACGTTTTGCAGCGCCTGGCCCCGGCCCTGGCAGAAAACGCACAAGTGGTCATGCGGGGGCATTTGCATGTGGTGCGACCCGATTGCGCAGGTTTCTGCGATATCACCCAGCACTACCAGGCAGACATTGCGCGAGAAAAAACCCAGCTCTGGCATGTCCAGGTTTATCGCCGCACACCCTCTTTGCAGGTATCCCGATGAACACTTTTCAACCGACCGTCAATTGGGTCAAAAACCGTGTCCGGCAAGCGCGTGATGATCAGCAACAGCTATTCGATGCCGGGCTCAATGGTCTGAAACTGGCTAAACGTGAAGGCAAAGAGATCGAACTCGAAAGCGGCGAGCGGCTGACCGAGTTCCTCTCGTGTTCTTATCTGGGGCTGGAGTGTGATCCTCGCTTGATCCAAGGAGCGGTGAGCGCCGCGGAGTCTTTCGGCGTGCAGTTCGCCGCCGCACGAACCCGGGCGCTGTTGCCACCCATGCGTGAGCTGGATGAACTGCTGAACCGGATATTTCAGGGGCATTCGGTAACCTTCAACTCCGTGGGCAGTGCGCACCTCGGTTGTCTGCCGCTGCTCGGCTCCGGTGAGATGCCCTCGTATCCCGTGCGTCGTGGCCCCTGCTGGATTGTCGATCGTGCCGCTCATGCTTCGATGCAAGTGCTGCAAGGCATTCTCTGGCAATTCGGCCCGATTCAGCGCCGCGATTGCAGCGATGTAGAGCAGGTGGAGGAAGCGTGCTCAACGGCGGTCGCGGCGGGTAATACGCCCATCATCCTGACCGACAGCATTGGTTCGATGCGTGGTGTTTACCCGATCAACCGGCTGCTGCAACTGGCGGAGCGTTTCGACGGTTATCTCTATGCGGATGACGCCCACGGTACCTCGATCCATGGCGTGGCCGGAGGTGGTTACGCGCTGGACGCGGCGGAAGAACGACAGCGTGGCCGGCTGATCCTGCTGTCGTCGTTGTCCAAGGCGTTCGGCGCAACCGGCGGGGCGATCACTGTGCGCACCGAAGCGGATGCCGAGATGATTAGGCGCCATGCATCGACCTACACGTTTGGCGGACCATTGTCCGTTGGCGGGGTGGGCGCGGCAGTCGCTTCGGGGAAAATCCATTTGTCGCCGGAGCTGGGTCAATTGCAGGTGGCGCTGTGGCGAAACATCGCCACGATCGACCGTTTGCTGGGGCCAGTGCTGGGCAATCATCACGTCGCGTCCCCCATTCGTTTTGTCCGCGTCGGGGCCGAGAGAGATGCGATCAGCCTGGCGCAGCATATGCGCCGGCAGGGTACGGCGGTCACTACCGCGCTGTTTCCGGTGGTGGCCAAGGGCGAGGCGATTTTGCGTCTGGCCATCAGCGCGAGCCACAGTCAGCACCAGTTGGAGTCTCTGGCGAACGCCGTCCGTAGCGGATTCGATGAGCTGGGCATTCGTCAGGGAGGGCGCGGCCATGAGCAATGAACTCGTCACGGATGTATCGGCCGAGGCCTTCGTACGAAAATTGGCTCACGCCCGTTCTCTGCCGTGGTTCCGTGCGCTGTATCCGCGAATCCTGGAAGTACAGAACTTGTCCGATCTGCATCGGCTGCCGGTTCTGGCGGTGGAAGACGGTTCCGGCGGCGGGCTGTTTTCCGCGCTCGGTGAAGCTTCACATCGAGCGCCGGGCGGCGGACTGACCCTGACCTCGGGAGGCAGCACCGGCAATCGCAAACAGATCAGCCATTCCTGGGCGTTCAACGCTGCAATCGTGCCCTTGGGGGCACGGATGTTCGGTGCGACGGACGAACGCCCTGAGGTGGTCATCAACTGCCTGACGGCCGGGGAAATGCAGGGTGCCTTTCAATACGCGTCGGCCATCGTCCAGCAAATTGGCGCACGCCTGTTGCCTGCCGGTTCACAGATGGGCGTGCAACGCGTTGCTGAGCTGATTGAGGCACACAAGGTGGATGCGTTGATATGCACACCCTCCTTCGCCGCCGCGTTGTTCAACCATAAAGAAGTCGGCGCCATGCAATTGGGCAGCCTGAAGTGGCTTTATTACATTGGAGAACCCTGCAGCAAAACGCTGCGCGGCCAGTTGGCCCGGGACTGGCCGATGCTCAACATTCGCTCGTTGGGCTACAGCTCGACGGAGACCGGCCCCATCGGTTTTCAATGTGCCCATCTGGAGCACGGTTTTTATCACCTGCATGCCGACGCCATGCTGCTCGAAGTGGTTGATCCACTGACCCTCCAAGCTGTGGCTGAAGAGCAACCCGGTGAGTTCCTGCTGACGCCACTGCTGCCCGATCACGTGCCGCTGTTGCGCTACCGGATCGGGGATCGTGGGCGAATCCTGCGCACAGTGACGAAGTGTGCCTGTGGCAGTTCCATGCCGGTGCTGGCGCTTGAGGGGCGGGTCGAGACATCGATCAAACTGGGTGGCGCGCTCATCACACAGTCACAGGTATTGCAGGTACTCCGGCAGCTTTTGCCGCCATTGCAGGCCACCGATGTCCAGGTGCAGATTGATCGACGGCCCGAGGGGGCACGCATGCGTCTGGTCCTCGCCGAGGACGCACTGACAGCCGACACACGAAGCGTCATTGAAGAAGCGTTGCAGTTCGAAGGACAGGCCAGCGCATTGCTCAGGTTGCCCGGTGTGCTGGGGCTGGAAGTGAAGCGTCTTGCTCGTCAGAAATTCGAAACCACCCTGACCGGCAAGACGCCGTTTTTTGTGACGCTGGAACAGACCCCGGCACCGTCATGAAGATGGGCCGAGGTCATCGGTGGTCAGGGCAGCAGGACAGTGGAGCCCGTGGTGCGCCGCGCCGACAGCTCGGTCTGCGCCTTCGCCGCGTCAGCCAGTGGATAACGCTGGCTGATATCCACTTTCAGCTTGCCGCTGGTGATCATCCCGAACAGTTCGTCGGCCATGCGCTGCAGGTTTTCGGCGTTGTTGGCGTAGGTCGCCAGGGTCGGCCGGGTGACGTAGAGCGAACCTTTCGCCGCCAGAATCCCCAGGTTCACGCCGTCCACCGCCCCCGACGCATTGCCGAAGCTCACCAGCAGGCCACGGGGTGCCACGCTGTCCAGCGAAGCCGGCCAGGTGTCCTTGCCGACGCCGTCGTAGACCACCGGGACTTTTTTCCCGTCGGTCAATTCCAGCACCCGTTGGGCGACGTTTTCGTGGCTGTAGTCGATGGTTTCCCAGGCGCCATGGGCCTTGGCCAGATCGGCTTTGGCTTTCGAGCTGACGGTGCCGATCAGCTTCACGCCCAGGGCTCTGGCCCATTGGCAGGCGAGCAAACCGACGCCCCCGGCCGCTGCGTGGAACAGAATGGTTTCGCCACCCTTGAGTTCGTAGGTCTGGCGCAGCAGGTACTGCACGGTCAGGCCCTTGAGCATCACGCCGGCGGCGGTTTCGAAGCTGATGGCGTCCGGCAGGTGCACCAGATTCGCTTCCGGCAGGACGTGGACGTCGCTGTATGCACCCAGCGGACCGCTGCCATAAGCTACGCGGTCACCGACCTTGAACCGGGTGACCTCGCTGCCAACGGCCTCGACAATACCGGCGCCTTCCGCACCCACGCCCGACGGCAACGCCGGTGGCGCGTACAGGCCGCTGCGGTAGTAGGTGTCGATGAAGTTCAGGCCGATGGCCTTGTTGCTCACGCGAACCTGCTGCGGACCGGGTTCGGCCGGTTGATAGTCAACGTACTCGAGCACTTCGGGGCCGCCGTGGGCGCGGAACTGGATTCGCTTGGCCATCTGCCTACTCCTTGGGTCATTTGGGAAGGTCCCTATCGAACGCTCATGCTTGATCTTCGTCAACTGCGGCGTGCCGGTTTGCGATGGTATGCTACGCGCCCATTTGCGCGGGGCGCCGCGCAGTTCCGCCCGATCCAAGGTGAAGCCATGACGACCCGCACCGACGCCGTAAAGGCCTATCTGCTCGACCTGCAAGACCGCATCTGCGCCGCGCTGGAAACTGAAGACGGCGGCACGCGCTTCGTCGAAGACGCCTGGACCCGTCCGGCCGGCGGTGGCGGTCGGACCCGGGTGATCGAGAACGGCACGGTGATCGAAAAGGGCGGCGTCAACTTTTCCCACGTCTTCGGCAGTGGCCTGCCACCGTCTGCCAGCGCCCATCGGCCGGAACTGGCCGGGCGTGGTTTCGAAGCCCTTGGCGTGTCGCTGGTGATCCACCCGCACAACCCGCATGTGCCGACGTCCCACGCCAACGTGCGCTTTTTCATCGCCGAGAAGGAAGGTGAAGAACCGGTCTGGTGGTTCGGCGGTGGCTTCGACCTGACCCCGTACTATGGCAACGAAGAAGACTGCATCCACTGGCACCGCGTTGCCGAACAGGCTTGCGCGCCGTTCGGCCCGGACGTCTACCCGCGCTACAAGGCCTGGTGCGACACCTACTTCCACATCAAGCATCGCCACGAGCCGCGCGGCATCGGTGGCCTGTTCTTCGATGACCTGAACGAGTGGGATTTCGACACCAGTTTCGCCTTCATGCGCGCCATCGGCGATGCGTACATCGACGCTTACCTGCCGATCGTGCAGCGCCGCAAGAACGACGCCTTCACCGCCAAGCAGCGCGAGTTCCAGGAATTCCGTCGCGGCCGCTACGTCGAGTTCAACCTGGTTTACGACCGTGGCACCCTGTTCGGCCTGCAATCGGGCGGGCGCACCGAGTCGATCCTGATGTCGCTGCCGCCGCAAGTGCGCTGGGCCTACGACTGGAAAGCCGAGCCGGGCAGCGAAGAAGCGCGCCTGACCGAGTACTTCCTGCAAGATCGCGACTGGCTGGCCCAGGCCTGAGGATTTCCGATGGATCGTTACGTTGTTTTCGGTAACCCGATCGGCCACAGCAAGTCGCCGATGATTCACAAACTGTTCGCCGAACAGACCGGGCAAAGCCTCGACTACAGCACCCTGCTGGCGCCGCTCGAGGACTTTTCCGGCTGCGCCACGGCGTTTTTCCAGGAAGGTCGCGGCGCCAACGTGACCGTGCCGTTCAAGGAAGATGCCTATCGCCTGGCCAACAGCCTGACCGCCCGCGCCGAACGCGCGGGTGCGGTGAACACCCTGAGCAAACTGGCCGACGGCAGCCTGCTCGGCGATAACACCGACGGCGCAGGGCTGGTGCGGGATCTGACGGTCAACGCCGGCTTCAGCCTCACCGGCAAACGCATTCTGCTGCTCGGCGCCGGTGGTGCGGTGCGCGGTGCGCTGGAGCCGTTGCTGGCGAAAAAGCCGGCCTCGGTGATCATCGCCAACCGCACAGTGGACAAGGCCGAGCTGCTGGCCGAACTGTTCTGTGATCTGGGACCGGTGTCGGCCAGTGGTTACGACTGGTTGCGCGAGCCAGTGGACGTGATCATCAACGCCACCTCCGCCAGCCTCACCGGCGACGTGCCGCCGATTGCGCCAAGCCTGATCGAACCTGGCAAGACTCTGTGCTACGACATGATGTACGGCAAGGAACCGACCGCGTTCTGCCGCTGGGCCAGCGAGCACGGCGCAGGTGTGGTGATGGATGGCTTGGGCATGTTGGCCGAGCAGGCGGCCGAAGCCTTCTTCCTGTGGCGCGGTGTGCGCCCGGACACGGCGCCGGTTCTGGCGGAATTGCGTCGGCAGTTGGCGGAATAAACCCTGTGGGAGCGAGCTTGCTCGCGATGACGTCGCCAGATCCAGCATCAATGTGACAGACAGAACGCCATCGCGAGCAAGCTCGCTCCCACAATGGTTTTATTATTCAATCTTCGAAGCGGATCGGACATTTCTCCGGCCCTTCGAGCTTGCGCAACTCCTCCACCACCTGCGGTCGCGCCTGACGCAAGGTCAGGCTGCGATCCTGGCGCAGCAGGCGCCGCGCTTCCTGATGGAGCATTTCCACGCCTGAATAGTCGATGAAGTTGATCTGTTGCGCCTCGATCACCACTCGCGCGCCGTGCATCCGTTGCAGGCGTACTTGCAGGTAGTGGCTGGCGCCGAAAAAGATCGACCCGCCGACCCGCAGCACATCGTCTTCGCCATCGCGCCAGTGCTGCACCCTCGGTTGCGAAGTGCGTTTGAGGTAGAAAAACAGCGAGGCCAGCACGCCGGCATAGATCGCTGTCTGCAACTCAAGCAGCAACGTGGCGACGCAGGTCAGGCTCATCACCACGAATTCCGCCCGGCTGACCCGCAGCAACGCGCGAATGCCGCGATGATCCACCAGTCCCCAGGCGATCAGCAGAATGCTGCCGGCCATGGCCGGAATCGGAATGTGCGCGATCAGCCCGGCACCGAAAATCGCGAACAACGCCACCCACAATGCCGAAAACACTCCGGCGAGCGGCGAACAGGCCCCGGCCTCGTAGCTCAGCCCGGAACGGGTGAACGAGCCGGCGGACAACGATCCTGAAAAGAACGCCCCGACAATGTTCGAAAGGCCCTGCGCGCGGACTTCCTGATTGGCATCGAGCAACTGTTGCGAGCGCGCGGAAATCGAACGGGCAATCGACAGGCTGGTGACCAGCCCGAGCATGCCCACCGCCACGGCACTGGGCAGCAGGCGCAGGATCAGGTCCATATCCAGCGGCAATCCACTGAACGGCGGCAAGCGCCCGACAAACGCGCTGACCAATTGAACATGACCGAACATCGCCGGCCACAGCCACACCACCAGACTGCCGAGGACCAAGGTCATCAACAGCGTTGGCCAACGCGGTAACCATTGTTTGAGCAACGCACCGACCACCACCGTGGCCACACCAAGGACCAGCGACGGTTTATCCACAGCCCCGAGATGACGCAGCAGATCCATCAGACTTGCGAGCGCCGTGGCCTTGGCCGGCAGATCCAGCCCCAGCAGATTCGGCAATTGACCGATGGCAATCACCACAGCCGCGCCGAGGGTGAAACCCAGCACCACGGAGTGTGAGACGAAATTCACCAGCGCGCCGAAGCGCAACAGGCCGAGCAGCCACTGGAAAATCCCGGCGAGGAAGGTCAGCAGCAGGATCAGGGTGATGTAGTCCTGCGACGCAGGCACGGCCAGCGGACTGACACTGGCGAACAGCACAATCGAAATCGCTGCGGTCGGGCCGCAGATCAGATGCCACGACGAGCCCCACAGGCAGGCGATCAATACCGGAACGATCGCGGCGTAGAGCCCGTATTCCGGTGGGAGACCGGCAATCAGCGCGTAGGCAATCGACTGGGGCAACGCGAGAATCGCCCCGCTGAGGCCGACGACCAGGTCCCGCCCGACGCTGGCACGGGTCTGCCGGGGCAGCCAGGTCAGGAAGGGGAAAAGTGAGCGACGGCTGGGGAGGGCCATGGATCCTCTCGGGTGAAATTTTGCGCATTGTACGCAGCCCGGGACGCGGAGCGTCCATTGCGGCATTCCCACGCAGAGCGTGGGAACGATCGGCCCGCGCAGTTACAGTTTGGCTTTAACGGCCGGCAACGCATCTTTGCCGTCCACGGTCTTCACCCCATTAAGCCACTTGTCCAGCACCGCCGGATTCGCCTTGATCCAGGCCTTCACCGCCTCCGCATTGCTGACCTTCTTGTTCACCACCTCGGCCATGATGCTGTTCTCCATCTCCTGAGTGAACGAAAGATTGGTCAGCAATTTACCCACATTCGGACAAGCCTCGGCGTAGCCCTTGCGGGTCAGGGTGTAGACGCTGCCGGTGTCGCCAAAGTACTTCTCGCCGCCCTTGAGGTAATGCATTTTCAGCTGCACGTTCATCGGGTGCGGGGTCCAGCCGAGGAAGGTGACGAATTTCTGCTTCTTCACCGCCCGGGACACTTCGGCGAGCATCGCCTGTTCGCTGGACTCGATCAGCTTCCACTGGCCGAGGTCGAAGTCGTTCTTCTTGATGATCTCTTGCAGCGAAATGTTCGCCGGCGCGCCGGAGCCGATGCCGTAAATCTTCTTCTCGAATTTATCGGCGTACTTATTCAGGTCGGCAAAGTTATGCACACCCGCGTCCCACACGTAATCCGGTACGGCCAGGGTGAATTCGGTGCCGTCGAGGTTCTTCGCCAGTTGGGTGACGTCGCCCCTGGCCACGAACTTGTCGTAGAAGCCCTGCTGCGCCGGCATCCAGTTGCCGAGGAACACGTCGACCTGGCCATCCTTCAAGCCGCCGAAGGTGATCGGCACGGCGAGGGTGTCGACCTTGGCCTTGTAGCCCATGCCATCCAGCAGAAACCCGGTGATGGCGTTGGTCGCGGCAATGTCGCTCCAGCCGGGATCGGCCATTTTCACCGTGTCGCAGCTCTCGGCGAACGCGGATGCGCTGCCCAGTGCCAGCAGACTGATCGTCACGACTGTGGATAACTTGACCATGGACTTCCCCTTAACGTTATTGGTTTTGGCAGGGTTGTGGATAACGGGCCTTGCGCTCCAGGTCATCGAGGTCGATGTGGTTGCGCATGTATTGCTGACTGGCGTCCACCAGCGGCTGGTGATCCCAGCTCTTCAGCTTGCCGATCGTCAGTGCCTCGGCGACGAAACGCCGGCGACGCTGGCTTTCGAGGACTTCGCGGTGGATTGCCGGTATGTCCCACTTGGCACGTGCTTCGGCGAGAAAATCGTCGAACAGCTGGCGATGTTGCGGTGATTGGCTGAGTTCTTCCTGCTCGCGTGGGTCGTTATCCACATCGAAGAGTAGGCAAGGGTCGGTTTCGCTGTAGATAAATTTGAAGGCGCCACGGCGGATCATCATCAGCGGGCTGACGGTGCCTTCGGCCATGTATTCGCCGAACACCTCGTCGTGACCGCCCTGCCCTTGCAGATGCGGCACCAACGAACGGCCGTCCAGCGGCAGATTCGGTTCCAGGTTGCCCCCGGCCAGTTCGACAAAGGTCGGCAACAGGTCGGCGGTGGAGACGGCAGAGCTGACACGGCCCGATTTGAACTGATCGGGTGCACTTATCAACAGGGGCACGCGAGCGGCCATTTCGTACCAGTGCATTTTGTACCAAAGGCCCTTCTCGCCGAGCATGTCGCCATGGTCACCGGAAAACACGATGACGGTGTCGTCCATCAGCCCACAATCTTCGAGGGTTTGCAGGAGTTTGCCGACGTTGGCGTCGATATAGCTACAGGCGCCGAAATAAGCGCGTCGCGCATCGCGAATCTTATCCACAGGCAGCGGCTTATCCCACAGGTCGTAAACCTTGAGCAAACGTTGGGAATGCGGATCGAGTGAGTGTTGATCCGGCGTCGTCGGAAGCGGGATATCCGCATCGTCGTACAAATCCCAGAACGCCTTGGGAATCGTGTACGGGTCGTGAGGGTGAGTCATCGACACGGTCAGGCAGAACGGCTGGTCGCCGTCCTCGCGAATATGGTCGAACAGATATTGCTGAGCCTTGAACACCACCTCTTCGTCGAAATCGAGCTGGTTGGTGCGCACGCACGGGCCGGCCTGCAACACCGAAGACATGTTGTGATACCAGGTCGGCCGCACATCCGGTTCGTCCCAGTTCACCGCCCAGCCGTAGTCGGCCGGATAAATGTCACTGGTCAGGCGCTCTTCGTAACCGTGCAGTTGATCGGGCCCGCAGAAGTGCATCTTGCCCGACAGCGCGGTGCGGTAACCGAGGCGGCGCAAGTAGTGAGCGTAGGTCGGAATGTCGGCAGGGAAATCGGCGGCGTTGTCATAGGCGCCGATCTTGCTCGGCAACTGGCCACTGACCAGGGTGAAACGCGACGGTGCGCACAGCGGGCTGTTGCAGTACGCGGCATCGAACACCACGCCTTGTTCGGCGAGGCGGCTGAGATTCGGCAGTTTGATCGGCGACGGGCCGTAGAACGGCAACATTGGCGCGGCCATTTGATCGGCCATGATGAAAAGAATGTTCTTGCGCTTCATGTGATCGCGGCATTCCATAGTGAATATTTATGCGACATTGCTGCGATCGAGCATGGATTCCACGCAATATCCGGTAAAGCCCGCGCCGGACAATGACTAGGATAAGCACAGCTTATGTATGAAGCTCTCGGTGATTTGTCGCTGGACCTGCTGCGCGCCTTCGAAGCCGCGGCCCGTCATCGCAGTTTTACCGCTGCGGCGGTTGAGCTCGGCACGACGCAACCGGCGATCAGTCAGCAGATCAAACGGCTGGAGGAACAGCTAGGAACGCGGCTGTTCGACCGCATCTACCGAGGCATCGAACTGACCGAGTTCGGCTCGATCCTGTTCGAGCAGGTTACCCTCGGTTTGCAGAATATCGACGCAGGATTGAGCGCGATCAGCACGCAGCAGCAACATGAGGTGCTGCAGGTCGCCACCGATTTCGCCTTCGCTGCGTATTGGCTGATGCCGCGGCTGCATCGTTTCCATGAAGCTTATCCACAGGTGGACGTGAGCCTGGTCACCAGCGAGCGCAATCACAACATGCTGCGCCCGGATATCGACGTTGCCGTGCTGTTCGGCGACGGTCGCTTCAAACAGGGCGAAAGTCACTGGCTGTTCAGCGAAGAAGTGTTTCCGGTGTGCAGCCCGCAACTGCTCAAGGATCGTCCCCTGCCCTTGCCGGCCCAGGCACTTATGGAATTTCCGCTGCTGCACCTGCGCGGGGAAAACAGCAGCAACTGGTTCGACTGGAGCGGTCTGTTTCGCGCGCTGAACATCAGCACGCCCCCGGCGCCTGGTCAGTTGCGGTTCGACAATTACACCTTGTTGATTCAAGCGGCGATTGGCGGTCAGGGTGTGGCGATCGGCTGGCGTCACCTTGTGGATAACTTGCTCACCCAAGGGCTGTTGTGCCGGCCGATCGCCGAAACCACCCTGTCGCGCCTCGGTTATTACGTAGTGCTGCCGCAGCGCAAACGCCGGGGCGCGTTGATCCAGACGTTCGTGGATTGGCTGATGGCCGAACAGGCAAGCAGCGCCGAATCCCTGGCCGGGCTGCCGTTGCCTTCGATTGCTGTGTAACGGATCAAGAGGCGGCGACAAAATCCACGTGCTGACGCAGATGCAGATTCAGCCGCAGCTCATCGGCAATCCCCACCGCCACCCGGTTCAGGCGTTCCAGCGGTTCGGCCAGACCCGGTTCAAGCGTGCGGCCGACCTGACTGAAATGTTCGATCGTCAGCCCGGCGACGCTGCGCGGTGCATTCACCAGCGTCCAGTGCAGCGGGCTGCTTTGCAGGGCTTCGCGCACTTCTTCGGCGGCGTGGCGTTGCAGTGGGTCGGCGTTTTCCGGATCGTCCAATGATTCGAATTCGCCGATAACAAACAGCCGTGAGACGTTCGCCGCTTGCAATCCATCGATCAACGCATCCACCGCCAGCACTTGTTCCACCGGCCCGAGCACCACGGATTTTTCAACATGATCGCTGCTCAGCGGCAAGCCCGGCGCATTGAGCAGGCAGATCACCGCCGAGCTGCCGGCCACGCTCTGATTGACCCGCTCGGCATCGAGCAGGTCGCCGCTTTTTGTGCGCAGCCCCGGCCGTGGCGCGAGCGCCGTCAGATCGTCGAGGATCGCGATGACTTCGTGCTGGCGGCGCAGCAGTTCAGCCATCAACGCACTGCCCAGGCTACTCATGGCACCATAGAGCACCACTTTTACCGCCGGGGTTTCGGCATTTTTCATGGCTGAGGTCCCTTTTGTTTTCCCTTGTATGGCGTGTGACATACGGGCAACGCCGAGGGTTCGAACCGATTCAGAGGGTTTGCGATGCACACGATCAAGGGTTATCACGCCCACGTTTATTACGACGCCAGCACGATCGAACAGGCGCGGGCGCTGTGTGAGCAGGCGGCAGCGCTGTTTCCATTGAAGATGGGGCGCGTGCATGAACGTCCGGTCGGCCCGCATCCGGACTGGAGCTGCCAGCTGGCCTTCGGCCCGGAGCTGATCGGTGACGTGCTGCCGTGGTTGGCGCTCAATCGCAAAGGGTTGGTGGTGTTCCTGCACCCGGACACCGGCGATGACTTGCTCGATCACACCGAACACGCAATCTGGATGGGCGCGATGCGGCCGCTGGATCTGTCTATTTTTTAATCAGATGGTTTCTTCGGGCTCGCCCGGCAGATGCTCGTCCAGGTGCAGCCATGGCAACTGGCTGTCGGTCCAGATGTGCCGCTCGGCGGCGGCCTGCTCTGGATGATCCAGCGTGGCTACCGTCAGATCGATGCTCTCGGGGCTGAGCAGCGTCACCAGCGCCAGTTGTGCGCCGCAGTTCGGGCAGAAGAACCGTGCACAACTGGTCGACGAGTCATAGCGCGAAGGCGTCCCGGCAAGCCACTGGAAGTTCGCCGCCGGCAGAGTGATCCAGGTAGTGACGATGCCGCCGCTGACCTTTCGACAGATCGAACAATGACAGTGGGCGATGTCGTGCAACGCTCCGCTGAACTGATAGCGGATATGTCCGCAATGGCAGCCACCGCTGTGCAACTCAGTCATAGTCCTGCCCTCCGCTTCCCGTGTTCATTGACTCTAGCCCGCATCCGACGGCCGGTTGGCCGTTCGCCCAAAGCTTTCTTGGGCGAAAGGTAGCTGAAAGGTTCCCCGATTAGGATCGCCCCCACTGCCGGCAACAGACCGGTTGGCCAACGCGTGTGATCGCTCGCACGACAGGCCCAATTAACAACAACAATGGTGATTCTGATGTCCTCTGCAACCCGCCTCCTCGCTGCAACTCCGCCCGTACGCCTCGTGCTTCCCGTTCTGCGCTGATCCGCCCGATCCGCTCACTTACCTAGCCGCGCTACGCCTGGAGTATTCCCATGCTGACTTTCCTTGGCTTCGCCATGGTCATCACGTTCATGTTCCTGATCATGACCAAGCGCCTGTCTGCGCTGATCGCTCTGATCATCATCCCGATCCTGTTCGCCCTGTTCGGTGGCTTCGCCCCGAAGATCGGCCCGATGATGCTCGAAGGTATTACCAAGCTTGCGCCGACCGGCGTGATGCTGATGTTCGCGATTCTGTATTTCGCCCTCATGATCGACTCCGGCCTGTTCGACCCGGCCGTGCGCAAGATCCTCAGACTGGTCAAGGGCGACCCGCTGAAAGTTTCGGTCGGCACCGCCGTACTGGCGCTCGTCGTTTCCCTCGATGGTGACGGCGCGACCACTTACATGATCTGCGTGGCCGCCATGCTGCCGCTGTACAGCCGCATCGGCATGAGCCCGCGAATCATGGCCGGTCTGATCATCCTCGCCGGCGGCGTGATGAACATGACCCCATGGGGTGGCCCGACTGCCCGTGCCGCCAGTGCGCTGCACGTGGACCCGTCGGACATCTTCGTACCGATGATCCCGGCGATGGCTGCCGGTGTGGTGGCGATCCTGATCATTGCCTACTTCTACGGCAAACGTGAGCGTGCGCGTCTGGGTGAGCTGCACCTGATCGGCGACGAAATCGATCACAGCGAAATCAGCGTCTCGCAATTCCCGGATGCCCGCCGTCCGAAACTGATCTGGTTCAACGGCCTGCTGACCCTGGCCCTGATGTGCACCCTGATCGCCGGCCTGCTGCCGCTGCCGGTACTGTTCATGGTGGCGTTCAGTATTGCCATGATCGTCAACTATCCTTGCCTGCAAATGCAGAAGGATCGCGTCGCCGCCCATGCCGGCAGCGTGCTGTCGGTGGTCAGCCTGATCTTCGCGGCGGGCATTTTCACCGGTATCCTGTCGGGCACCGGCATGGTCGATGCCATGTCGAAAAGCCTGCTGGCGGTGATCCCTGATTTCCTCGGCCCGTACCTGGCGGTGATCACGGCGCTGGTGAGCATGCCGTTCACGTTCTTCATGTCGAACGACGCGTTCTACTACGGTGTGTTGCCGGTGTTGTCCGAAGCGGCCAGCCATTACGGCATCACTGCGGTGGAAATGGCCCGTGCCTCGATCGTCGGTCAGCCGGTTCACCTGCTGAGCCCACTGGTGCCGTCGACGTACCTGCTGGTCGCACTGGCGGGCATCGAGTTCGGCGATCACCAGCGTTTCACCCTGAAGTGGGCAGTGCTGGTCTGCCTGTGCATACTGGTAGCTGCCTTGCTTTTGGGCACTTTCCCGCTGTTCAGCACGTTGTAACGGTACCAAACTCACCAGGACGCCAGCTGATTGCTGGCGTCCTGGTTTAACACTCGCTCAAAGGAATACACATGGAATGGCTGACCAACCCTGAGATCTGGGTTGCCTTCTTCACCCTGACCGCCCTGGAAATCGTTCTGGGCATCGATAACATCATCATGATTTCGATCCTGGTCAGCCGCATGCCCAAACACATGCAGCAGCGCACCCGGATCTTCGGTCTTGGCCTGGCCATGATCACGCGGATCCTGTTGCTGCTGTCGATCACCTGGGTCATGCGCCTCACCGCCGACCTGTTCGAAGTGTTCGGCCAGGGCATTTCCGGTCGCGACCTGATCCTGTTCTTCGGTGGCCTGTTCCTGCTGTGGAAAAGCTCCCAGGAGATGTACCACGCGCTGGAAGGTGAAGACGAAAGCGACGACACGCCTGGCGGCAAGGGCGGTAACTTCCTCTACACCATCATCCAGATCGCGATCATCGACATCGTGTTCTCGCTGGACTCGGTGATCACCGCCGTCGGCATGGTGTCCCACGTTCCGGTCATGGTCGCGGCGATCATCGTTGCGGTACTGGTGATGATGCTGGCTTCGGGCAAGATCAGCGAGTTCATCGACAAGCATCCGTCGCTGAAAATGCTCGCGCTGTCGTTCCTGCTGGTGGTCGGCACCGTGCTGATTGCCGAATCGTTCGACGTGCACGTACCGAAAGGCTACGTCTACTTCGCCATGGCGTTCTCGCTGGCGGTCGAAGCGATCAACATCAAGATGCGCACCGCCATCGCGAAAAAACGCAAACAACAGGATCCGGTGAAACTGCGCAAGGATATTCCGGGTCAGTAACCCGAACGCTGCGCAACAGATCAAAGGGCCTTCGGGCCCTTTTTTCATGGCTGCATGAACCTGTTTTCATGACACTTTTGTTTCAATCCCCGCTTTAGCTGTGCAATGCTGGCGCCCAGACCGTTAGCCAACTACAGCTTAAGTATCAGAACGTAGAAATTGCGCGGTACCGTCAACTTGCCCCTCTGGGGCGCTGCTATTACAGGGGGTCTGCATGCTAACCCTGCTCAATCTGCTCTCTGCCGTGGCCCTGCTGATCTGGGGCACGCACATCGTCCGAACCGGCATCCTGCGGGTGTACGGCACCAATCTGCGCCACGTGATCGGCCAGAACATGTCCAGACGCTGGCTGGCCTTTGTCGCCGGCATCCTCGTGACCGCGATGGTGCAGAGCAGCAACGCCACCGCCATGCTCGTGACGTCCTTTGTCGGTCAGGGCCTGATGGCGTTGACCCCGGCCCTGGCCACCATGCTTGGCGCCGACGTCGGTACGGCGCTGATGGCGCGGGTGCTGACGTTCGACCTGTCGTGGTTGTCGCCGCTGCTGATTTTCATCGGGGTGATTTTCTTTCTCTCGCGCAAGCAGACCCGGCTCGGGCAGATGGGCCGTGTGGCCATCGGGTTGGGGCTGATCATCCTGGCGCTGCAACTGATCGTCGAGGCCGCCGCGCCGATCACCCATGCCCAAGGGGTGAAGGTGATTTTCGCGTCGCTGACCGGCGATATCCTGCTCGACGCCCTGGTCGGCGCGCTGTTCGCGATGATTTCCTACTCCAGCCTGGCGGCCGTGTTGTTGACTGCCACGCTCGCCGGCGCTGCGGTGATCAGTCTGCCGGTGGCGATCGGTCTGGTGATCGGCGCCAACATCGGCAGCGGCGTGCTGGCGTTCATGAGCACCAGCATGCAGAACGCCGCCGGCCGGCAGGTGGCGCTGGGCAGCCTGCTGTACAAGCTGATCGGGCTGCTGTTGATCATTCCGGTGCTCGACCCGCTGGTGCACTGGATCGACAGCCTGGATTTCAGCCCGCAGGAAATGGTCATTGGCTTCCACCTGCTCTACAACACCGCGCGCTGTCTGATCCTGCTGCCGAGCGTCGGGCCGATGGCGCGGCTGTGCGCCTGGCTGCTGCCGGAGCGCCCGGAGGTCAACGGCACCGCCAAGCCGCGTCACCTCGACGCCACCGCCCTGGTCACGCCGAGCCTGGCACTGGCCAACGCCGCCCGGGAAACCCTGCGCATGGGCGACCTGATCGACAACATGCTCGACGCGACCCTCGACGTACTGCGCGGCAAGCAGACCGCCGTCACCCAGGAAATGCGCAAGCTGACCGATGACGTCGAAGCGCTGTACAGCGCGATCAAGCTGTATCTCGCGCAGATGCCCCGCGAAGATTTAGGCGAGCAGGACAGTCGGCGCTGGGCGGAGATCATCGAACTGGCGATCAACCTCAAACTGGCCAGCGACCTGATCGAACGCATGCTGCGCAAAGTGCAGCAGCAGAAGACTTCGCAGCGTCGGTCGTTTTCCGAAGACGGGCTGGAAGAGCTGGCCGGCCTGCACCAGCAATTGATCGCCAACCTGCGGCTCGGGCTGTCGGTGTTCCTCAGCGGCGACAAGGAAAGCGCCCGCCAGTTGCTGCGTGAGAAACGTCGCTTTCGCGCACAGGAACGACGTCTGGCCCATGCCCATGTCAGCCGGTTGCAACGTAAGATCGTGCAGAGTATCGAGACCAGTTCGTTGCACCTGGAGTTGATTGCCGACATGAAACGCCTGAACTCGCTGTTCTGCAGCAGCGCCTATGTAGTGCTGGAAACTTCCGATACCGGCGCGCTGGCGGCGGACGATATGGCGGACATCACGCATTCGCCTTGAACGTCTGGGGTTGTGGTCAGTCAGTAACTCAAGGTTCGGCCTCGCGGTCGGACTGACGACACGGATCTCCAATTCAGCCGTATGGAAGCTCGTTATGCGTTGCCTGTTGTTCGCCTGTCTGTTGCTCGGTTCCCTGCCCGCCTTCGCCCTGGATCGCTTTCAGGTCGAAGGTTATGCGCTGCCCAACGGTCTGCAATTGCTGCTCAAGCCCGGCACCGAGCGTGGGCACGTGGCGATCCGGCTGGTGATCGGCGTCGGTCTGGACGATTTCGACTGCAATGAAAAAGAGTTGCCGCACCTGCTCGAGCACTTGCTGTTCAGCGGCATCGACGCCACCGGCGAAGGTGGTCTCGAAGAACGCATGCAAGCCCTCGGCGGCGACTGGAACGCCTTCACCAGCAACGCCGACACCACGTTCGTCATCGAAGCCCCGGCGAAAAACCAGCGCAAGGTCCTCGACCTGCTGCTGGACCTGCTGACCCAGACCCGCTTCGACGACAACGCGATCAACGCCGCCAAACGGGTGGTCGAGCGTGAGGACGGCGGCCATTACACCCGGCTGCAACGCTTCCTCGACCGGCAGGATCTGGGCCACACCGCGAGCAATCAACTGGCGGTCGAACTGGGCCTCAAATGCCCGCAGCGGGCCGAGGTCGATGGCCTGACCCGCGAGCAGCTGGAGAAGGTGCGCAAGGCCTGGTACGCACCGAACAACATGACCCTGATCGTCGTCGGTGACCTCGATAAATTGCTGCCGGCCTATCTGGAGCGGGCATGGGGCGCGCTGGAAGCGGTCGACCCGAGCGAACACCGTCCGCTGCCGGACATCCGCGCCAGCGCCGCTCACGAACGCACGATCACTCGCGGCTTCATCGGCAACAGCGCCAAGTTGCACTGGCTGGTGCCGGAGCCGGTGCTGGACGATCAGTACGACGAAACCTTCGACCTGCTCAAGGAGTACCTGGAGTGGGCGCTGTACCGCCAATTGCGCCTGAACCACGGTTTGTCCTACGGGCCGTGGGCCGAGCGCGAGGTGTTCGGCGGCGTGGGTTTCATGAGCCTTAACGCCGATCTGGATCGCGGTGATATCGCCGAAGCCGAACAAGTGCTGGAAGACCTCAAAGCCGACCTGCTGAAAAACGGCCTCGACGCCGACACCTTCAATCGCTTGAAACAAGCCGCCATCGCCCATCAGGCGTGGGCCGTACAAGGCACCAGCGCCATGGCCGACTATTACTGGAGCGCCTTGGGCGACTACGAGGATGGCCGTTTTGCCGATCCTGCGCGGGAACTGCAAGGCGTGACGCTGGAGGCTGCGAACAAGGCCATGCGCGAGTTGCTGCTGCAACCGGGTTATCTGCGGATCGAGAAACCGCTGATCAGCGACGATCAGGTGTTGTGGCTGCTGGCAGGCGGATTGGGCGTGGTGGTGCTGACCCTGCTTGGCTGGCGCCTGCATCGGCGCAAATCCGTGCATCCAGACTGACCGGCAGCCTCGCCACGCGGCCCGGCGGGCGGTACTCTGTCGGGGTTTTTTCCTCGACTGTCGTGAACCGCCCAAATGTCTAAATTGACCCTCCTGATCCAGCGCATTCTCGAACTGATGAAGCGCTACCCCGGGGTCATCGCGCTCGGCGGTTTCATCTCCGGGGTCGGCAGCTTCATTCTGGTCGACCGGCAACAGGGGCTCGCGAGCTGGATCACCACGATCATGCTGCTGAGCTGGATCTGGCTGATGCTGGAAAACAGCCTGACCAGACTGTTCACGCGGATCTTCAAACGGGAAATCCCCCAGCCGCTGCTGCGTTACGCGACGCAGATGATCCACCAGGAAAGTCTGTTTTTCGTCCTGCCGTTCTTCTTCATCACCACCACCTGGAACAGCGGCCAGCTGTTTTTCACCGGGCTGTTGTGCATCGCGGCGCTGATCTCGATCGTCGACCCGCTCTACTACAAATGGCTGGCGCCACGGCGCTGGGCGTTCCTTGCGCTGCATACCCTGACCCTGTTCGCCGCCCTGCTCACCGCGCTGCCGGTGATCATGCACCTGACCACTTCGCAGAGCTTCAAATGGGCGCTGGGGATTGCGGTGGTGTTGTCGTTCCCGAGCCTGGCGTCGATCTTCCCGATCCGCACCGTGCGCAACGCGCTGGCGATCCTGTGTATCACGGTCGGCATCGGCGGCGTGGGCTGGGTCCTGCGTTCGTGGGTACCGCCGGCGACGTTGTGGATGACCGACGTGGCGATCAGCACCCAGGTGCAGGACCGGGTTCCGGGGGCCAGCCTCAAGGAAGTCAGCGCCGAGCAGATCCGTGGCGGCGGGCTCTACGCCTACACCGCGATCAACGCGCCGCGCGGGCTCGATGAGCGGATTTATCACGTCTGGCAGTTCAACGGCAAAGAGGTCGACCGCATCGCCCTCGACATCCACGGCGGACGCAAGGAAGGCTACCGGGCCTGGACGCACAAGCAGAACTTCCCCGGTAACCCGGCGGGCAAATGGCAGGTGCGGGTGTTGACCGAAGACGGTCAGGTGATTGGCGTGCTGCGCTTCGAGGTCACGGACAGCACACCGACCAAAGAAAAGTAACCGTGTTCGTGCTATTACGTATGCCAGCGTATTCAGCCGAACAAGCACGGAGCTTATGACCAGCAGCCCAATGACCGGCAGTGCCCGCCTGGACACCTCGATCACCCCTGCCCGCCTGCGGGTGACCGGGGACTGGACGCTTGCCCACTACGCCGACCTCAAGCAACTGAGCGAAACGCTCCACGGCCAGTACGACGCCAACACCCCTATCGACCTCAACGGCCTCGGCGCCCTCGACACCGCCGGCGCGTCGCTGCTGGTGGAACTGCTTGGCTCCGAGCGGTTGGGCAAGTCCGCCGAACACCCCGACTGCACGATTTCCAGCGCCGACCGCGCCTTGCTGCAGACCGTGTATCGCTCGCTGACCGACTTCTGCGTACCGATCAAGGAACCGGAAATCAGCGTCAGCGTGCAATTGCTGACGCGCATCGGCCGGGCCGTCGACACGGTCTGGAAGGACACCCTGCAGCTGCTCGGCTTCGTCGGCCTGATCCTCGAAACCATCGCTCGTAGCCTGTTCCGGCCCAAGCGCTGGCGGATCACGCCGATGATCGCGCACATCGAACAGACCGGCCTCGACGCTGCGCCCATCGTCGCGTTGCTGACCTTTCTGGTGGGCGCGGTGGTGGCGTTCCTCGGGGCGACGGTGCTGGCCAGTTTCGGTGCCAGCGTGTTCACCGTGGACCTGGTGGGCTTCGCCTTTCTGCGCGAATTCGGGGTGTTGCTCACGGCGATCCTGATGGCCGGCCGCACCGCCAGTGCCTTCACCGCGCAGATCGGCTCGATGAAGGCCAACGAGGAAATCGACGCGATTCGCACCCTCGGCCTCGATCCCATGGAATTGCTGGTGGTGCCGCGGGTGCTGGCGTTGCTGGTGGCGCTGCCGATGCTGACTTTTCTGGCGATGATCTGCGGGATCGTTGGCGGCGCGGTGGTCTGCGCGGTGTCGCTGGATATCTCGCCGGCGATGTTCCTGTCGCTGCTGCAAAGCGACATAGGGATTCAACATTTCCTGGTGGGCCTGGTCAAAGCCCCGATCTTCGCGTTCCTGATCGCCGCCATCGGCTGTCTGGAGGGCTTCAAGGTCAGCGGCAGCGCCGAATCGGTCGGCGCCCACACCACCTCCAGTGTGGTGCAATCGATTTTCGTGGTGATCGTGCTCGATGCGGTCGCCGCGCTGTTTTTCATGGAGATGGGCTGGTGAGTCGTCTACCCCGCGCGCCCTCCGAGGCGGTGATCGAAGTCCGTGGGCTGTGCAATCGCTTCGGCAGCCAGAGCGTGCACGAGAACCTCGACCTCGACTTGTACAAAGGCGAGATCCTGGCTGTGGTCGGCGGCTCCGGCAGCGGTAAATCGGTGTTGCTGCGCAGCATCGTCGGCTTGCGCCGGCCCAGCGAAGGCATGGTCAAGGTGTTCGGCCAGAACCTGCCGAGCCTGCCGGAGCATGAGCGTTCGCTGATCGAGCGGCGTTTCGGTGTGTTGTTCCAGAAAGGCGCGCTGTTTTCGTCGCTGACCGTCACCGAGAACGTCGCCCTGCCCCTGATCGAACACGCCGGCCTGAGCCGCGACGACGCCGAGCATCTGGCGGCGGTGAAGCTGGCGCTGGCCGGGCTGCCGCTGTCGGCGGCGGACAAGTACCCGGCCTCGCTGTCCGGCGGCATGATCAAACGCGCGGCACTGGCCCGGGCGCTGGCGCTGGACCCGGACATCCTGTTTCTCGACGAACCCACCGCCGGCCTCGATCCGATTGGCGCCGCGCAGTTCGACCAATTGATCCTGACCCTGCGCGATGCGCTGGGCCTGAGCGTGTTTCTGGTGACCCACGACCTCGACACGCTCTACACCATCACCGACCGCGTCGCGGTACTGGCGCAGAAGAAAGTGCTGGTGGCCGGTCCCATCGACGTGGTCTCGGAAACCGACGACGCGTGGATTCACGAATACTTCCACGGCCCTCGCGGCCGCTCGGCGCTGGACGCCGCCAAACAGCTCAACGAGGTCTGACATGGAAACCCGAGCCCATCATGTATTGATCGGCCTGTTCACGGTGATTGTGGTAGCGGGCGCCCTGCTCTTCGGTCTGTGGCTGGCCAAGTCCAGCGTCGACACCGAGTTCAAGGATTACGAAATCGTCTTCAACGAGGCGGTCAGTGGCCTGTCCCGGGGCAGCCCGGTGCAGTACAGCGGGATCAAGGTCGGCGATGTGGTCAGCCTGCGCCTCGACCCGCAGGACCCGCGCCGGGTGCTGGCGCGGATTCGTCTGGCGGGCGACACGCCGGTCAAGGAAGACACCCAAGCCAAACTGGCCCTGGCCGGGATCACCGGCACCTCGATCATCCAGCTCAGCGGTGGCACGCCAGAGAGCCCGAAACTCAAGGGCCATGACGGAAATCTGCCAACCATCGTCGCCTCGCCCTCGCCGATCTCGCGGCTGCTCAATGACAGCAACGACTTGATGAGCGGAGTCAGCACGCTGCTGAGTAACGCCAATCAGATGTTCTCCGCCGACAACATCGAGCGCGTGAGCAAAACCCTCGAGCATCTGGAGCAGACCACCGGCTCGATCAACGATCAGCGCGGCGATCTGCGTCAGGCCATGCAGCAACTGGCGACGGTGGGCAAACAGGCCGGCAACATGCTCGAACAGACTTCGGCGCTGATGCGCAACGCCAATGGCTTGCTCAACGATCAGGGCAAACAGGCGCTGGGCAGTGCCGAACAGGCGATGAAGTCCCTGGAGCAAAGCAGCGCCACCATCAACGGCCTGTTGAGCAAGAACCAGAACTCCCTCGACAGCGGCATGCAGGGCCTTAACGGTCTGGCCCCGGCGATCCGCGAACTGCGTGAAACCCTGAACTCGCTGCGCGCCATTTCCCAACGCCTGGAGGCCAACCCCAGCGGTTACCTGCTGGGCAGTGACAAGAACAAGGAGTTCACGCCATGAAGCTGACTCGCCTCGCCCTCCTCGCCGGCTTCACGCTGATCAGTGCGTGCTCGATCCTGCCCAAGTCCGAGCCGCTGGATGTCTACCGTTTGCCAGCCGCACAGGCGCCCGCCTCGGCCAGTTCGGCATCTATGCAGCACTGGTCGCTACGGTTGAACAAACTGCAGGCCAGCGAAGCGCTGAACCGGCCGGGCATCGCAGTGATTCCCCAGGGTGACGTGATCAGCACGTATAAGGCCTCGCGCTGGAGCGATCCGGCGCCGGTGCTGATGCGTAACCGGTTGCTTGATGGATTCCAGCGCGATGGCCGGGTATCGCTGTTGAGCACCGACGACAGCAACTTTCAGGCGGATCTTGAACTGGGCGGCAGCCTGCAGGCGTTTCAGACCGAGTATCAGGGCACGCAGGCCAGCGTGGTGGTGCGGGTCGATGCGCTGCTGGTGCGCGGATACGACCAGCGGATTCTCGCCAGCCGCCGCTTCGAAGAGCGTCAGCCGCTCAATGATGTGAAAGTCCCTGCGGTGGTGGCCGGCTTCGGTCAGGCCAGTGATCGCCTCACCGCGAAGGTGGTGGCTTGGGCGGTGGAGCAAGGGCAGAAAGTTGCCCCACCTGCCCGGCCTTGAGCCTTAACCGAAGAACCAGTAGCAGACGCCGATAGCGCCGAGCACGCCCGCCAGCTCGGCCAGCAGCGCGCAACCGACGGCATGCCGGGCGCGCTGGATGCCCACCGCGCCGAAGTACACCGCCAGCACGTAGAACGTGGTTTCGGTGCTGCCCTGAATGGTTGCGGCCACCAGCGCCGGGAAGCTGTCCACGCCCGAGGTCTTCATCGTTTCGATCAGCATCGCCCGGGCGGCGCTGCCGGAGAACGGTTTGACCATAGCAGTCGGCAGCGCATCGACGAAACGCGTGTCCCACCCTGCCCACTCCACCAGATGGCGAATGCCGTCGAGGCCGAAGTCCAGCGCGCCGGATGCGCGCAATACGCCGATCGCGCAGAGCATCGCCACCAGATATGGCAGCAGGTTCTTGGCGACGTCGAAACCTTCCTTCGCACCTTCGACAAACGCCTCGTAGACCTTCACCTTGCGCAACGCGCCGATCACCAGAAACAGCATGATCAGGCCGAACAGCGTCAGGTTGCCGAGGATCGACGACAGGCCCGCCAGCGCAGTGGCCGACATCGTCGCGAGCAACGCCATAAAGCCGCCGAGGATCAGCGCGCCGGGAATCAGGTAAGCCAGCACCACCGGGTCCCAGACCCGCAGGCGCTGCATGAACGCCACCGACAGGAAGCCGACGATGGTCGAGCAACTGGTGGCCAGCAGGATCGGCAGGAACACCAGCGTCGGGTCCGGCGCGCCTTGCTGGGCGCGGTACATGAAGATCGTCACCGGCAGCAGGGTCAGGGACGAGGCGTTGAGCACCAGGAACAGGATCTGCGCGTTGCTGGCGATGGTCGAGCTGGGGTTGAGCTCTTGCAGCGCCTTCATGGCTTTGAGGCCGATCGGCGTGGCGGCGTTGTCCAGGCCCAGACCGTTGGCGGCGAAGTTAAGGGTGATCAGGCCGATGGCCGGGTGCCCCGCCGGCACTTCAGGCATCAGTCGCAGGAACAGCGGGCCCAGCGCTTTGGCCAGCCACTCGACGATCCCGGCCTTCTCGGCGATCCGCAGGAAACCCAGCCACAGGGTCAGCGTGCCGAACAGCAGCACCATGACTTCGACCGACAGCTTGGCCATGGCAAAAATGCTTTCCACCATCGCCGCGAAGATCCCGGCGTTGCCGCCGATCAGCCATTGCCCCAGCGCCGAAACGGCTGCCACGATGAAGAAGCCAAGCCACAGGCCATTAAGCATCAGTCAAATCCCCCGGAAGATGCGGCGAATGATAGCGGGGTCGCCAGAAACGACAAACCCCGGATTTCTCCGGGGTTTGTCAGGGTGCCTGGCGGGCGGGGATCAGTTGTTGGAAACGTCACCGGCCGGCAGTTTTTCCTTGCTGCGCCAGTGCGGCAGCGAGTTCCAGTAGCGCTGGCCCTTGGCGTCGTCGTACATGCCTTCCCAACGCGCGATAACCAGTACCGCCAAGGCGTTGCCGATCACGTTCAGAGCAGTACGCGCCATGTCCATCACACGGTCGACACCGGCGATGAAGGCCAGACCTTCCAGCGGAATACCGACGCTGCCCAGAGTGGCCAGCAGTACCACGAAGGACACGCCCGGCACGCCGGCGATACCTTTGGAGGTCACCATCAGGGTCAGGACCAGCAGCAGTTGCTGGCTGATCGACAGGTCGATGCCGTACAGCTGGGCAATGAAGATGGCGGCGATGGACTGGTACAGGGTCGAACCGTCGAGGTTGAACGAGTAGCCGGTCGGTACTACGAAGCTGCAGATGGCTTTCGGTGCGCCGTAGGCTTCCATCTTCTCGATCACGCGTGGCAGCACGGTTTCCGAGGAAGCGGTGGAGTAAGCCAGCACCAGCTCATCCTTGAAGATGCGCATCAGCTTGATCACCGAGAAGCCGAACATCTTGGCGATCAGGCCCAGAATCACGAAGGCGAAGAAGGCGATGGCGACGTAAACCAGGATCACCAGCTTGGCCAGCGGCAGCAGCGAAGCGAAACCGAAGTTGGCCACGGTCACCGCGATCAGAGCGAACACACCAATTGGCGCGTAGTTCATGATCATGTGGGTGACTTTGAACATGCTTTCCGAGACGCCCTGGAACATCTTCACCAGCGGCTCGCGCAGGTCCGACTGCAGGCTCGACAGACCGAGACCGAACAGTACGGAGAAGAAGATGATCGGCAGCATTTCGCCGCGGGCCATGGCCGCGAAGATGTTCGACGGGATCAGGTTGAGGATGGTCTCGATGAACGCGTGTTCATGCTGCACTTCGGCGGCGGTCGCCTGGTACTTGGAGATGTCCACAGTCCCCAGGGTGCTCATGTCGATGCCGGCACCCGGATGGAACAGGTTGGCCAGCAGCAGGCCGACAACGATGGCGATGGTGGTGACGATTTCGAAGTAGATGATGGTCTTCAGGCCGATGCGCCCGAGCTTCTTGGCGTCGCCCACGCCGGCAATGCCGACGATCAGGGAAGAAATGACGATCGGGATCACGATCATCTTGATCAGACGGATAAAGATATCGCCTGCCGGTTGCAGGACGTTGCTGATCCACCAGGCCTTCTCGGCACTGAAATGGTTGAGCAACGCACCGATTGCAATCCCCAACACCAGACCGATGAGGATCTGCCAGGCGAGGCTAAGCTTTGCCTTCTTCATTATCTTTACCCTTACTTGCGTTTGACTCAGGCACATGCAGGAACTGGAACGCTCTTTAGCGGAAAAGTTTGTGCATCTGCCTCCGTATAAGGTGCCCCGGGCCGTGTGTTTACGGCTCTCCGGCAGGCGAAAAAAGGCGCAACTATTCCGATGCAAGGTTGCGCCGTCTAATGCCGTAAACGCCTACCCTATGCCGAATCGGCATGAGCTTTTTTAAATGAAACTGGCGTCCCAACCGGTTCGAATACGACATTTCGGCAGGCATAAGTGCCGTGAACCGGCCATTACAGCGTAGGTTGGTTATTTTTTGAACGAGTGATTTCGACGAAAAATTTAGGAAAAAGCCTACGTTAGGAAACTAAAAGTCCCACTTACTGGATCGACTCTTTCTCGATATACGGTCGCGAAGAAACACCGCGAAATGCTTTCGCACGCAGTGTGAGCGATAAAAAAGACGAGCAGAACGCTCTGGATCAACGTTTTGTCACGTTGAAAGCTCAGCGCAAGTCCGTCGAACCGCTCCGGTTGGCGAACTTGCGTCGCAGCTTTTACCCTGACCCGGCCCTCATCGCAGGCACTCCCTGTACCCGTAGGTCACTCCGACCCTGCAACAGTCAGAACGTCCCGGCCCCCTGGTCATGCACCGGCCTTCCTCGGGCGGGTGCAATGGAGGACAGCCTTTCAGCTGCCCTCATGTTCAATACCAGTTCGGATCTTTCTTCAGCGTTTCCATCAACAGATCCTGCATGCCCTGGTCGGGCTTGCCGAGGAAGCGGTAGGTGGCATGTCGCGTTGGCGACTTGTCGGCCGGCAGTCCTTCGGGCACATCGACCAGCATGGCGTAAGCGTGTTTCTTGTCGAAGCTGAAGGCGACGATCAGGCGGTGGTTGAGGCATTTGTCCTGCGATTCACAGAGCGGCCCCACCAGATACTGATCGCCATCTTCAGTCACGGCGTTCATCTGTTGGTCCGGCGCGCCGGAGAGGTTCATCACCCATTCCGGCAGGCGTTCTTCCTTCTTCACCACGCCTTCCCAGGTTTCCCTGTATTGCGGGTCGGAACTCAACAGTTCGTTGACCCGCGCCTGGCCGTCATTGGCCGCCATCGCCATGGCACTACCGCCCAGGAGCAGGGCGGCTGCCAGTGTCTTTAAACCCTTCATGTTCAACCTCGACCGCGACGGCCAAAGAAGAAGGAAGCGATGAACATCACCAGGAACACGACAAAGAGAATCTTGGCGATACCCGTGGCGGTGCCCGCGATACCACCGAAGCCCAGTACTGCAGCGATGATGGCAATGATCAGGAATGTGATTGCCCAGCTCAACATGGTGATTCTCCTTGCTTCTATTTAGGGGTGTTGCCGGTCTCGGCGCGGGGGCGCCCAGATTCGTTGATCAGAAAACCCAGCGTTCTTCACGGGGCATGTCGCCCAGTGGCTGTGGCTGGTCGACGTCCATCATGCGCATCGCGCCGTTGTCGGCCTGGCTGCTGCTGACGGCGCTGAAGTGCGTCTGCGTCGCGTGTTGCATGGAAATCAGGGGCTCAGGTTGCTGACTGTGCTCCCAGCGCAGGTATTGCTGGCAGGCAATCAGCGTGATCAACAGCGCAAGTGCGCCAAACAGGGCCTGCTGCAAGTGCAGTGGCGAGATACGCATTTGGGCGGCACGTGGGCGAGTCATCCTGGGTTCCTCACTCTTATTCGGTTGGGGCAGTGCATTTCTGCCCGGGCTGAGAGAGGTATTGCAGCCTGCATGCCAGCTTTTTTTTTTGAAAAAATCCAATAAAATCAGATAGTTACAGATGGTGTGAAAATTCCTGACGACGCATCCTGCACGATGACCCGCGCAGGGTCGTGCGTAATGCACGATTATTTCGTAGGAGAAATCATTCTTTTTGAATTGAGGGCAGGGTGCGGATGTCAGAAAAGGAGGCAGGAAACCGCCTTGAAACTGTGCGATGTTTAAAAAATCAACAAAATCAGCGGATTAGCCGTGAGGGCAGGAGAGAGCTACCCTGCTATGACCGGAATCGATCAGAATCAACCATGCAACTTGCCCGATTTTTCCGGGACTAACCCAAGACATTCACTTATGGAGCGTAGGAAAAATGGAATCAGCCACTGAGCACCAAGGCCGCATTCTGCTGGTGGACGATGAATCCGCCATCCTGCGAACCTTTCGTTACTGCTTAGAAGACGAAGGTTATACCGTCGCCACCGCCAACAGTGCGGCCCAGGCTGACGCGCTGTTGCAACGTCAGGTGTTCGATCTGTGCTTCCTCGATTTGCGTCTGGGCGAAGACAACGGCCTCGATGTATTGGCGCAGATGCGCATTCAAGCGCCATGGATGCGGGTGGTGATCGTCACCGCTCATTCGGCCGTCGACACGGCGGTGGACGCGATTCAGGCCGGCGCTGCCGATTATCTGGTCAAGCCGTGCAGCCCGGATCAATTGCGTCTGGCGACTGCCAAGCAGCTAGAAGTGCGCCAGCTATCGGCGCGTCTGGAAGCCTTGGAAGGTGAAATCCGCAAACCCAAGGACGGTCTCGATTCCCACAGCCCGGCGATGAAAGTCGTACTGGAAACCGCGCGGCAAGTGGCGGGCACCGACGCCAACATTCTGATCCTCGGCGAGTCCGGAACCGGTAAAGGTGAGCTGGCCCGAGCCATTCACGGCTGGAGCAAGCGCGAGAAGAAATCCTGCGTCACCATCAATTGCCCGTCGCTGACGGCTGAGCTGATGGAGAGCGAGCTGTTCGGTCACAGTCGCGGCGCGTTTACCGGGGCCAGCGAAAGCACCTTGGGCCGCGTCAATCAGGCCGATGGCGGCACGCTCTTTCTCGACGAGATCGGCGACTTTCCGCTGACATTGCAACCCAAGTTGCTGCGTTTCATTCAGGACAAGGAATACGAGCGGGTAGGGGATCCGGTCACCCGCCGCGCCGATGTGCGCATCCTCGCCGCCACAAACCTCAATCTTGAGGACATGGTGCGCGACGGGCGTTTCCGTGAAGACCTGCTCTATCGCCTGAACGTCATCACCCTGCATCTGCCGCCGCTGCGCGAGCGGGCTGAGGACATTCTGACCCTGGCCGACCGTTTCCTCGCTCGCTTCGTGAAGGAATACGCGCGTCCGGCCCGGGGTTTCAGCGACGAGGCTCGCGAAGCGCTGTTGGGCTACCGCTGGCCCGGCAACATCCGTGAGCTGCGCAACGTGGTCGAGCGGGCGAGCATCATCTGCCCGCAGGAGCGGGTGGAAATCAGCCACCTCGGCATGGCCGAGCAACCGGCCAACAACGCGCCACGGGTTGGCGCTGCGTTGAGCCTCGATGAGCTGGAGAAAGCCCACATCGGCGCAGTACTGGCGACTGCCGGCACTCTCGATCAGGCCGCCAAGACTCTGGGCATCGACGCCTCGACCCTGTATCGCAAGCGCAAGCAGTACAACCTGTGAGCACCCGCCGATGAAACTGGCGATGAAGTTGCGGACCCGCTTGTTCCTGAGCATTTCCGCGCTGATCACCGTGGCCTTGCTCGGGCTGATGCTCGGGCTGGTCAGCGTGATGCAGATGGCCGGCACTCAGGAGGCGCTGATCCGCAACAACTTCGTCACCCTCGATCTGGGACTCAAGCTGCGCCAGACCCTCGGCGATCAATTGATCATGATGCTTGCCGAAAAGCCCGATCCCGTGGCGTTCGAAGCGTCCAAACAACGTTATTTCGAATTGCTCGACGAGGGCATCGCCCAGGAGCAGAAAAACGACAATCGCCAATACGGGTTCAGTCAGGCTAAAAGCGATTACCTGACTTTCCTTGAGGCGTTCGACCTGTCCCGCGATCCGGGCGCCGCCCTGAGTGGCGGTGGCGACTTGCGCGAGCGATTCAACACCCTGCGTAACGGTTTGATCTCCGAGCACAAACACGCGCTGGATAACATCAACGCCGTCCAGCACGCTGCCCGTGACCGGGCGCTGCTGATTTCCGGCTTGCTCGGGCTGGTGGGGCTGGCGGTGCTGATCATCGGTTTTATCACCGCCCAAGGCATTGCCCGGCGTTTTGGTGCGCCGATCGAGGCGCTGGCCAAAGCGGCGGACAACATTGGTCAGGGCAATTTCGAAGTTACGCTGCCGGTGTCCTCGGCGATGGAAATCAATCTGCTGACCCGGCGCTTCGGGCTGATGGCTGAAGCCCTGCGCGAACACCAGGCGACCAACGTCGACGAATTGCTCGCCGGCCAGCAACGCCTGCAGGCGGTACTCGACAGCATCGATGACGGCCTGCTGATGATCGACCGTCAGGGGCATCTGGAACACTTGAACCCGGTAGCCCAGCGGCAATTGGGCTGGGACAGCGACCGTTTCGGCGAGGGCCTGGGCACGGCGCTTCAGCGTCCGGAGCTGGATGCACAACTGCAACTGGTGTTGCGCGGCGGCACGCTTGAGCGGGCACCGGAAGATTTAAGCATCGAGGTCGATGGCGAATCGCGCCTGCTGACCTACAGCCTGACGCCGGTCAGCCATACCCAGGGGCATATCCTCGGCGCCGTGATGGTCTTGCACGACGTCACCGAACAGCGCGCCTTCGAACGGGTGCGCAGCGAATTCGTGCTGCGTGCGTCCCACGAATTGCGCACCCCGGTTACGGGCATGCACATGGCGTTCGGGCTGTTTCGCGAGCGGGCGAAGTTTCCTCAGGAGTCGCGTGAATCCGACCTGCTCGACACGGTTAACGAAGAAATGCAGCGCCTGATGCAATTGATCAACGATCTGCTGAATTTCTCGCGCTATCAGAGCGGTTTGCAGAAGCTCACGCTGGCGCCGTGTTCCATCGAGGATCTGCTGGAGCAGGCGCGTTTGCGGTTCGCCGATTCGGCGGCGCAGAAGGGCGTTACCCTGCAGGTCGAAGCGCAGGGCCCGCTGCCTCGTTTGCAGGCGGATCAGGCGCAGCTCGATCGAGTCCTCGACAACCTGATCGACAACGCCTTGCGCCACACGGCGCGCGACGGGCTCATCCGCTTGCAGGCCCGGCGCCATGGCGAGCGGGTGATCATCAGCGTCGAAGACAACGGCGAAGGGATTGCCTACGGTCAGCAAGGGCGGATCTTCGAACCGTTCGTCCAGGTCGGCAGGAAAAAGGGCGGGGCCGGGCTGGGACTGGCGTTGTGCAAGGAAATCGTCCAGTTGCACGGCGGGCGGATGGGCGTTTACTCGCGGCCGGGGCAGGGCACGCAGTTCTACATGGCGCTGGCGGTCTAGGCCTCGTCGTCGATCCGGCGGCCGGCGAGCCGACGACCACGGGTGATCAGTTCGATGAACTGCACCGCGCTCAAGGCGTGGGCGAACAGCCAGCCCTGACCGAACTTCACCCCTTCGCTGCTCAGCAGCTCGGCCTGGGATTCGTATTCGATGCCTTCGGCGATCACCTTCAGGTCCAGTGCCTGGGCCATGTGAATGATGTGCGGCGCGACACCGCTGCTGGCAGCGTCATGGCCGAGGGCGTCGATGAATGCCTTGTCGATCTTCAGGCAGTCCACCGGCAGGGTTTGCAGGTAGGCGAGGCTGCAATAGCCGGTGCCGAAATCGTCGATCAGCACCTGATGGCCGACATCCCGCAGCGCCTGCAGATTTTCGCGGGCCACCACCACATCGATCAGGCCCCGTTCGGTCACCTCGAAAGCAATCTGCCGTGCCGCGACCCGGTGCAACGTCAGCAGTCGAGCCATGACCTGGCCGATGCGCGGCACCATCACGTCGCAGGCGGCCAGGTTCACCGAGATGTACAGCTGCGGATTGGCCCGCAGCAACTGGCCCAACTGCTCGAGCAAGCGTTGCAGGACGAAATCGGTCATCTGGCGAATCTGCCCGGTGTTCTCGGCCATCGGGATGAACAGGTCGGGGCTGGTCAGCGTGCCGTCCGGCCGGCGCCAGCGCAGCAGGGCTTCGGCGCCGACGCAGTTGCGGCTGTCGAGATCGAAGATCGGCTGATAAAGCACCTGCAACTCGCCCCGGCGGATCGCGCCGTGCAACTCGGCGTCCAGCGACTGGCGCTGGCGCACGATCCAGAACACCAGAACGCCCACTAGCGAACCGAGCACCAGACAGAACGGCACCATCCACCACCAGAGCTCCGGAATGTGCATGCCCGACCGCGGGCTGATCAGCACCAGTTGGTATTCCGGGTTATCGGTGGGCATGCGGTAGATCAGGTGCGACTGGGTGACTTGCAGCGCGTTCGGGGTTTTCGGCGGCCAGGGTTCAGTGGGTGGCCAGGCTTGTGGAACGCCGAGTACCGGAATCGCCCGGGACCCGTGATCCAGCACCACCAACAGGCTGCTGCCGGGCGACAGGTCGACCATGTCGGTCAAATGCCCGCGCGAAGTAGCGACGCGAAAGTTGCCACGCCCGAGCATCAGCGCTGCGCGGTTTTCATCGGGTTCGGTGGTGGTATTCAGCCAGTAGCTGTAGGTCGGGCCTTTGATGTCCGGCGGGCGGATCACCGACAGGCCTTCCTGGCGGGGGCGGTTGGAGCAGATCCGCGTGGCGTCCATGTAGGCCGCTTCATAGACGAAGCGATAGTTGAACGTCACTTGCTGCAACGTGGCGATCATTTCGTCGTCGCAGCTGCGCAAGGGTTGGGCTTCGAGGTCGTCGAGGCTTTCGCGCAATTGGCCGAACAGTTGCTCCAGACGCGCCAGGAACCGCTCGCCCTGGGCGTTCATTTCCTGGCTTTCGCTTTGTTCGACCTGGCGCATGGCCACGAACAGCCCGCCGGTGATCAGCAGGCTCGCACTGAGGACAGCCGCGATCATCGCCAGAAACCAGGGGCGATAAAACCAGCTACGCAGCGTCTCTCGGGTAGCAACCATCATGGATATCCGAAGAATTACCAATGAGTTATAGCTGCTGATTGCGTTTTCGCCCTGACCGTCGGGCGGGCGTCATTATTTTGTCTGATTCAACACCAGCAGCAACGCCGCTGTTTGCGCATCTGGCGTGCCGTCAAAGCGCGTCGGGCGGTAGTGCATCTGGAAGGCCGCGAGCACATGCCGGGTCGCCACATCCAGCTCGCCGGTCTGCGGCGTCGAGTAGCCCAGGCGCGTCAGTTGGCTCTGGAACCAGGTGATGCTCGGCAGCTCGGCGTCGAACTGCGCCTGCTGGCGTGCCACGGCTTGTTCGTTGGGCCAGAGCCCCAATCCTTCGGCCGCCAGACGCTTCCAGGGGAACAGCGGCCCCGGGTCGAGCTTGCGCAGCGGGGCGATGTCGCTATGGCCGATGATGTGGCGCGAGCTGATGCCCTGGCGCTTGCTGATGTCCTTGAGCAGAACGATCAGCGATTGCACCTGGGCTTCGCTGTAGGGATACCAGAGGCGACCGGTCGGTGTGTCCTTGAAGCCCGGATTGACGATCTCGATGCCAATCGAGCTGGAGTTGAGCCAGGTACGGCCTTGCCATTCGCTTTCGCCGGCGTGCCAGGCGCGAAGGTTCTCGTCCATCAGCTTGTAGATAGTGCCGTTTTTGTCGTCGCCAATCAGGTAATGGCTGCTGACTTCGCCGTGGGTCAGCAACTGCAGCGAGCGTTCGAGCGAGGCGGAGGTGTAGTGCACGATCACGAACTGCACGCGACTGTCGTGATTGACCGAAGGATGGCTGGTGTCAAAACGCGGGCCGCTGGCACAACCGGCCAGGAGGATCAGCGACGCGACGAGGGTAAAAAATTTCATGGCAGAGGGCAGTACACGCAAGACGATAATGCAACAGTGTAACGTATCGCCTTGCGCTTCGACGCTTAAAGGGCTGATTTAAACAATATGGAACATTTGCGTCAGCCCAGCTCCACCCGGTTACGCCCTGCATTTTTCGCCCGGTAAAGCGCCTGATCGGCTCTTTTAAGTACCAGATCGCTGTGCTCTCCCGGCCGGAACGCCGCAAGACCCATGGAAACGGTGATCGTGACGCGCTCGCCCTTGAAGTGAAACGGGCAGGCTTCGATGGAGGCGCGCAGGGTTTCCAGGAGTTTGGCGCCGACGGCCGGCGGGGTCGCCGGAAGCAGCAGGACAAACTCTTCGCCGCCGAAACGAGCGATGAAATCGCTGCCACGCAGGCGTTTGCGCAGCACCGTCGCAATGATCTTCAACACCTTGTCGCCGGCCAGGTGGCCGTAGTTATCGTTGATACGTTTGAAGTGATCGAGGTCGAGCATGGCTAGGCTCAGGGTGTTGCCGTGCTGCTGCCACTGGGCGATTTCATGTTCGAGCCGTTCGGTCCAGGCGGCGCGGTTGGGCAGGCCGGTGAGCGGATCGATCAGGGCTTTCTGGCGCTGCTCTTCAAGGTGTTCGCGATAGCCCAGCGCTTCCTGCTCCATGTGCGCAACGCGCTCGGCCAGGCTTTTCAGGCGTCCGGCGACTTCCTGCTCCCGGGCGTCACGCTGCTTCTGATGCTGATCCATCGTGCCGAGCAGGCCTTCGAGGTGGTTTTCCAGCACCTGTTTAAGGTCATCCAGATCGGCCGCTTCCTGCACGCTGTTCTGCAAGCCGTCGACCTGTTCGCGGATCTGCGTGTCCATCGCCCGCGCCGCGGAGCTGTTGTCAGCGTGGCCTTCGCTGGCGGCCTGCAAGTTGCTCTGGAAGGCTTCGAGGCGTTCATTGAGTTGCTGCAAATAAGTTTCGAATTCGTGCTGGCCGCTGTCGGTAATGGCCAGCATCAAGGTCGCCAGATCGTCGAGGATCGGCAACAGTTCGTACCAGTTCAAGCCATTTTTCAGCCGGTCGCGCATCGCTTCGGCTTGCGGGCGGTGGCGCTCCGGCAAGGTCAGGTCGTCCAGCAACCCGATCAGCGTGTCTTCGATGTGTTTGGCGACCGAGCTGTAGGACGGTTCCGGCGAGTCCGGCAGGGCGTAGAGGATGTCGTGTTCGGATTGCTCCGGATCAATTGCGGCCAATGCCTGGGCGATGGGCTCGGGCAGGGGCAGGCTGTCGAGGATCACGGGCGGCGGGGTATCGCCGGGGTGGATCAGTTCGTCCGGGTTGATGGCTGTTGGCACTGCCTGCGCGAAAACCGGTGGAGGCGTGAAGGGCTGCGGCTCCGGTTCTGGCTCGGCGGGTTCTGGTTCGCTGGGGGCGGAGGGAGATTCGGTGAGGATTCTGGCCGGCTCGAAGGCCACCACCTCCGGCTCCGCATGATACTCGGGGGTTGGCGCTGGAGTTTTCGCGGGTTCGGCCACGGGGGCGGCAACCGGCGCTTGGCTGACGGGCGCAGGGGCGACCGGTTCGGCGGTCGTGACAGGCGCTTCCTGCAAGGGCGCGGTTAGATGCGTGACGGGGGGTTGCTCTGTGTGTGCTGGTGGTGCGGCCATGGCAGGCAGGGTCGCCGTCGCAGGCACTTCCTCGTTGTCGCGGCTGCCGAACAGGCGCTGCAACAATCCGGGGCGTCCCGGTTCTGCCGGCGTTTCCAGCTGGCTCAGGGCCTTGCCCTGCAAGCCGCTGAGTTCGCTGAGCAGCAGCGGCATTTCCCTTGCCTGACTCACCCGGCCGTCCAGCTGCTTGGCGAATTTCTTCAGCGGCTGGGCCACATCGCGGGGCAGCGGGAGGGATTGCAACTGAGTGACCAGCGCAGTCAGTGCGGTGCTGACCTGTTCTATCCGGGTTTCCCGGCGCTGCTCGGAATCGAGCACGGCTTTTTCCAGGCGCGGCAGCAGGGCGGCGAGGCCGGCGTCCATGTCATCGGTGCGCACCACGTCGCGCATTTCTTTCATGCACTGATCGACCACGCGGTCGGTGCCTTCCGCCGCCAGGGTGCTGCGCACCAAGCCACGGCGCAGCAGGTCGAGCCGGGCGTCCCATCGACGTTCGAGCTTTTCCTGTTGTTCGATGCTTTTGAGGTATTTCTCTTTCCAGCGCTGGGCTTCGTCGCTCATTCAGGGGTTCCGCGAAGGGCAGTGCTCAACGCGGGCAATGCATCGGCCGTGAGCGAACCCGGCAGACGAATCTCTACCGCGACCGGCAGGTGATCGGAAATCGGTTGTGCCAGCACTTCGACCTTTTCCAGGGTCAGGGTCGGGCTGAGCAGAATATGGTCCAGGCAGCGCTGCGGGCGCCAGCTGGGGAATGTCGCTTCGAGTTGCGGGGCCAGCAGGCCGAGGTCGCGCAACGGCGAGTGTTGCAGCAGATCGCTGGCGTGGGTGTTCATGTCGCCCATCAGCACTTGGTGCTTGTAGCCGCCGATCAGCTCGCGGATGTAGGCCAGCTGCATGCTGCGCACCCGGGCGCCGAGCGCCAGGTGCATCATCACCACCACCAGCGCTTCCGGGCCTTCGCCAAAACGCACCAGAATTGCCCCGCGTCCTTTCGGACCCGGCAGCGGGTGGTCCTCGATCGCCCACGGCCGCAGGCGACTGAGCACGCCATTGCTGTGCTGGGCCAGTCGGCCAAGGTTGCGATTGAGTTGTTGATACCAGTAGGGGAAGGCACCGAGCTGGGCCAGGTGTTCGACCTGATTGACGTAGCCTGAACGCAGGCTGCCGCCATCGGCTTCCTGCAGGGCGACCAGATCGAAGTCGCCGAGCAGATTGCCGATCTTTTGCAGATTGGTGGAGCGCCCGGGGTGCGGCAGCAGATGCTGCCAGCTGCGGGTCAGGTAGTGCCGATAGCGCTCGGTGCTGATGCCGACCTGAATATTGAAGCTGAGCAAGCGCAGACGGCTGTCTGCGGGCAGGCCCGTCGATTCCAGGTGATGCTCGTTGACCTGCGGATCATGCAGGCCAACGACCCGTTCGGTTCCCCAGCGGCGCATGGCGATTGCCGCGCTTAGTTGGCGGCTGCCTTGTTGGTCGCTCGCTCTTTGGCTACCAGTTGGTCAGCCAGTTTCAGTGCCTGTTCCGCGCCGCCAGCGGAGCCGATGTCGAAGCGGTACTTGCCGTTGACGATCATGGTTGGAACACCGGAGATTTCATACTTCTTGGCCAGCTCGCGGGCTTTCACGATCTGCCCCTTGATGGCGAACGAATCGAAGGTCGCCAGGAACTTGTCCTTGTCCACGCCTTGAGTGGCGAGGAAGTCGGCCATGTCGTTCTTGTCGGTCAGCTTCTTGTGTTCTTTCTGGATCGCGTTGAATACGGCAGCGTGCACGTTGTGCTCGACGCCCATGGCTTCCAGAGTCAGGAACATCTGACCGTGAGCGTCCCACGGACCGCCGAACATCGCAGGAATGCGTACGAAGTTGACGTCGGACGGCAGTTTTTCAACCCACGGATTGATCACCGGCTCGAACGCGTAGCAGTGCGGGCAGCCATACCAGAACAGCTCGACCACTTCGATCTTGCCAGGCACGGCGACCGGTACCGGGTTGCTCAGTTCGACGTAAGGGGTAGCAGGGGCTTCGGCGGCCTGGGCCGTCACGCCGAACAGGCTGGCAGCGACGAGGGCGGCGCTGATGATCAGATTACGCATGCTTTACTCCTGGACAATTTTGGTCGCCTCGCGCGACCTGTTTTCAGACAGATCTTGGCGGGCATGAGTTCTGTAGTGTAACGGCAGCGGCCACAAAAAAGGGCGGCCAAAGCCACCCTTTTTATACTTGCTGCGACGGATTAATCGAGCGTTAACGTGGCAGGCGTTGGCCATCGCACGCGACGCTCGAATCACGCGTCTTAGTGCAGGCCCTGAATGTAGCTGGAGACTGCCGCGATGTCTTCGTCGCTCAGCTTGCGGGCGATGGTGCGCATGGTCATCGCGTCGCCGTCGTTGCTGCGGCCGGCTTCTTCCTTGCGGAAATCGGTCAGTTGCTTGGCGATGTACTGAGCGTGTTGGCCACCCAGGTGCGGGAAGCCGGCGGCTGCGTTGCCGGCGCCGTTCGGCGAGTGGCAACCGGTGCAGGCTGGCAGGCCTTTCTCGAGGTTGCCGCCACGGAACAGGGCTTCACCGCGAGCGACGATCTTCGGATCGGCAGCGCCGACGCTGCCTTTCTGGCTGGCGAAGTAAGCGGCGATGTCGGCCAGGTCCTGATCGCTCAGGTTGGTCAGCAGGCCGGTCATTTCCAGAACGGTGCGCTTGCCCGACTTGATGTCGTGCAATTGCTTGGTCAGGTAGCGTTCACCCTGTCCGGCCAGCTTTGGAAAGTTTGGCGCCATGCTGTTGCCATCCGGGCCATGGCAGGCGCCGCATACGGCGGCTTTTGCCTGGCCTGCGGCTGCATCACCGGCAGCATGGGCGAAGCCTGAGATTCCCACGGTCAACAGCAGACTCACGATCAGTTTGTTCATCAGCTAATCCAACTACGGCTAAGGGTTAAGAGTTATGGACCGGGCTTACTCTCGCTCATCCAGAGGATGAGGGCCTGGTAATCCTCGGCACTGCAGTCCATGCACAAACCACGCGGCGGCATCGCCTTGAAACCCTGGGTCACGTGTTGCACCAGCGTCTCCATACCTTTCGCCAACCTCGGCGTCCAAGCTTCCTGATCGCCTCTTCTGGGCGCCATGGGTAGTTGGCCGGAATGACAGGCTCCACAAACACGGTTGTACACGGCTTCCGGATCCTGTGTAGCCTGTGCGCTGTAAAGCGGCATCAAGACTCCGGCAGCCAGCAGCCATTTCGTCATAAAACGACCTTTTCAGGGTTGAGAGCGTTCTGCGTTCTAATGCGCAATCAAGGTCTGTCGCTCTCGTGAACTTCATCCTTCGCTGGGACAAAGCACACACAAAATCTGCGGCATTATATACTGGCGTCACTGAAACGGAAGCGACACCGCGTTCCGCGCCTAATCCCGGCGCCGCCCACATCGGAAATCCCATGCAACTCAAGAATCCCATCCTCGGCCTGTGCCAACAGTCCACGTTCATGCTCAGTGCCGCCAAAGTCGATCAGTGCCCCGACGACGAAGGCTTCGAAGTGGCGTTCGCCGGTCGATCCAACGCCGGTAAATCCAGCGCGCTGAACACTCTGACTCACGCCAGCCTGGCGCGTACCTCGAAAACCCCGGGTCGCACACAGCTGTTGAACTTCTTCAAGCTAGACGATGAACGGCGTCTGGTCGACCTCCCGGGCTACGGTTATGCAAAAGTACCGATCCCGCTCAAGCAACACTGGCAGCGTCACCTTGAGGCTTACCTCGGTGGCCGCGAGAGTTTGAAGGGTTTGATTCTGATGATGGACATCCGTCATCCAATGACCGACTTCGACCTGCTGATGCTCGACTGGGCCGTTGCGGCGGGCATGCCGATGCACATCCTGCTGACCAAGGCCGACAAACTGACCTACGGCGCAGCCAAGAACACGCTGCTCAAGGTGCAGTCGGAAATCCGCAAGGGTTGGGGCGATCAGGTAACGATCCAGCTGTTCTCCGCCCCGAAACGCATGGGCCTGGAAGAGGCCTACACTGTGTTGGCGGGCTGGATGGAACTGCCAGACAAAGGCGCGGAAGCAGCGACCGAGGCAGAATAAGGGGATTTCAAAACTGTCTGTGGTGCTGCCAGGCAAGGCAAAAGCGGGGCTAAAAAGCGGAGTTTAGGGGACCTAAATGAGCATTTTTAGCCCCGCTTTTAACGCAGTCTGGCGGCGCCACAGGCAGTTTTGAGGCAAAAAAAGCCCCGGACTTCATATGGGGAGGGAGAAGTTCCGGGGTTTAAGTTCCGAACCGCTAGGGCGGGGTTCAGATATCTGCCAACACTTAACACAACATAGGAGCATCGAAGGGCTTCACCAGCCATTCAGTATCTCTGAGTGCCCTGTCGCAAGATTAGTTCAGAATCTTTTCAAAAAACTTTGGAATAAGCTCAAGAACGATCAGGCCTAAGCGCTTTTCGATGCCTTTGCCGCGACGCTCGGTCGCGGCAAAACCCCGACCCAGAGGCCTCAGTGCGCCTCGTCCCAGTTGTTGCCAACCCCCACTTCCACCAGCAACGGCACGTCCAATTTCGCCGCTTCGCTCATGTGCACGCGAATTTCTTCGCGAACCTGATCGACCAGATCCTCGCGAACCTCCAGCACCAGTTCGTCGTGCACCTGCAGGATGACTTTGGCGTCCAGCCCGGAAGCGCTCAGCCAGTTATCCACCGCCACCATGGCTTTCTTGATGATGTCCGCCGCGGTGCCCTGCATCGGCGCGTTGATCGCCGTGCGTTCGGCGGCAGCGCGCTCCTGCGGCTTATTGGAGTTGATGTCCGGCAGATACAGGCGACGACCGAAGATCGTTTCCACGAAGCCCTGATCCGCAGCCTGGGCGCGGGTGCGATCCATGTACTCGCGAACGCCCGGGTAGCGCGCGAAGTAGGTGTCGATGTAGGCCTTGGCGGTCTTGGTGTCGACGCCGATGTCCTTGCCCAGCTTCTGCGCACCCATGCCGTAGATCAGGCCGAAGTTGATCGCCTTGGCGCCACGGCGCTGGTCTGAGCTCACTTCATTCAGCTCGACCTTGAACACTTCGGCCGCGGTGGCGGTGTGCACGTCCAGATTGTTACGGAAGGCATTCATCAGCCCTTCATCGCGAGACAGGTGGGCCATGATCCGCAGTTCAATCTGCGAGTAGTCCGCCGCCAGCAGTTTGTAACCTTTCGGCGCAACGAAAGCCTGACGGATGCGTCGGCCTTCGGCAGTGCGCACCGGGATGTTCTGCAGGTTCGGATCGCTCGACGACAGGCGACCGGTCGACGCGACGGCCTGATGGTATGAGGTGTGGATACGCCCGGTACGCGGGTTGATCTGCTCCGGCAGGCGATCGGTGTAGGTGCTTTTCAGCTTGCTCATGGAACGGTGTTCCATCAGCACTTTCGGCAAGCGGTGATCGTCTTCGGCCAGTTTCGCCAGCACTTCTTCAGCGGTGGACGGCTGGCCCTTGGCGGTCTTCTTCAGCACCGGCAGGCCAAGTTTTTCGTAGAGGATCACGCCCAGTTGCTTAGGCGAGCCGAGGTTGAATTCTTCACCGGCGATCTCGAAGGCTTCACGCTCCAGCGCGACCATCTTGTTGCCCAGTTCAATGCTCTGGATGCCGAGCAATTCAGCGTCGACGAACGCGCCCTGGCGCTCGATGCGAGCAAGCACCGGCACCAGCGGGATCTCGATATCGGTCAGCACGCTGGCCAAGCTCGGGATGGCGCTCAGCCTCTCGAACAGCGTCTGGTGCAGGCGCAGGGTCACGTCGGCATCTTCGGCAGCATAGGGCCCGGCCTGTTCCAGGGCGATCTGGTCGAAGGTCAGCTGTTTGGCGCCTTTGCCAGCGATGTCCTGGAAGCTCACGGTGGTGTGATCCAGGTACTTCTGCGCCAGGCTGTCCATGTCGTGACGGGTGGCGGTGGAGTTGAGCACGTAGGACTCAAGCATCGTGTCGAAGGCGATTCCGCGAACGGTGATGCCTTCATTCTGATCACCGCCGATGGCGCAGTTGGCCAGGATGTTCATGTCGAACTTGGCGTGCTGGCCGACCTTGAGTTTGTTCGGGTCTTCGAGGATCGGCTTGAGTGCGCGCAGCACGGTGTCGCGATCCAGCTGCTCCGGCACGCCGATGTAAGAGTGGGTCAGCGGGATATAGGCCGCTTCGTTGGCCTGCACCGCGAAGGACAGACCGACCAGTTGCGCCTGTTGCGCATCGATGCCGGTGGTTTCGGTGTCGAAGGCGAACAGCTTGGCGTTCTTCAGCTTTTCCAGCCAGACGTCGAATCGCGCCTGATCGAGGATGGTTTCGTACGCAGCTTCAGCCGGAGCGGCAGGCGCTTCTTCCGCAGGCGCGCTGAACAGATCGCCGGCCGGCGCAGGCTCGGTGGCAGCGCTCAGTTCCAGACGCTTGGCGTCCCGCTCCAGATCGTTGATCCAGCTCTTGAACTCCAGCAGGGTGTAGAGCTCAAGCAGTTTGGCCGAATCTTCCGGGCCCATTTGCAGGTCGTCGAGGCCGATATCCAGCGGCACGTCGACCTTGATGGTCGCCAGTTGATAGGAGAGGAACGCCATCTCCTTGTGCTCTTCGAGCTTGGCCGGGAGGGTCTTGGCCCCGCGAATCGGCAGGGTCGGCACGATGTCGAGCTGCGCATACAGCTCGGTCAGGCCACCGTTGACGCCCATCAGCAGGCCGGACGCGGTCTTCGGACCGATGCCGGGAACGCCGGGGATGTTGTCGGAAGAATCGCCCATCAGGGCCAGATAATCGATGATCTGCTCGGGAGCGACGCCGAATTTCTCCTTCACGCCCTCCACGTCCATCGAACTACCGGACATGGTGTTGACCAAGGTAATGTGGCCGTCGACCAGTTGCGCCATGTCCTTGTCGCCGGTGGAAATGATTACCGGGCGATCGGCGGCCGCGCTGCTGCGGGCCAGGGTGCCGATCACGTCATCGGCCTCGACGCCTTCGACGCACAGCAGCGGGAAACCGAGGGCGATCACGCTCTGGTGCAGCGGCTCGATCTGCACGCGCATGTCGTCGGGCATGCTTGGGCGGTTGGCCTTGTATTCGGCGTACATCTCATCGCGAAATGTCCCACCCTTCGCGTCGAACACCACGGCGAACGGGCTGTCCGGATACTGCTTGCGCAGGCTCTTGAGCATGTTCAGCACGCCTTTGACCGCACCGGTCGGCAGGCCTTTGGAGGTGGTCAGCGGTGGCAGCGCGTGAAAGGCGCGGTACAGGTAAGACGAACCGTCCACCAGGACGAGGGGGGCTTGGCTCATGAGCAGAATCAACCTTTTCGGCGGGCCCGGCGCTAGAATAGCGGGACCGTTGACGACAAAGGGACAAGGTTATCATGCGTACGTTAAATCGCTTGCTGCTGGTCAGTCTGATTGCTGTCTCACCGCTGGCCGCGATCGCGGCGGATGATGCGCCATCGTCGGAGCCGGAAGTTACCATTAGCACGCACACGGAAGGCGACAAGGTCATTCAGGAATACAGCCGGAGTGGATTCGTGTATGCGATCAAGGTCACACCGAAGGGCGGCAAGCCCTATTTCCTGGTGCGCGCCGATGGTTCGGACGTGAACTACATCCGGTCCGACCAGCCGGATATGCTGATTCCGTCGTGGGAAATCTTTACCTGGAAGTAAGTTTCCTGACTTTTAATCGGCGCCGTTTGATGGCGGCGCCAGAACTGAGCAGTTTTTAACCATGTCTGTGTTTACCCCCCTGGCTCGGCCCGAGCTGGAAACCTTTCTCGCCCCTTACGGGCTCGGCCGTCTGCTCGATTTCCAGGGGATCGCCGCCGGTAGCGAAAACACCAACTTCTTTATCAGCATGGAAAAGGGCGAGTTCGTCCTGACCCTGGTCGAGCGCGGTCCGGTGCAGGAAATGCCATTCTTCATCGACCTGCTCGACGTGTTGCACGAAGCCGATCTGCCGGTGCCTTACGCGCTGCGCACCACTGATGGCGTGGCCCTGCGTGAGCTGAAAGGCAAACCGGCACTGCTGCAACCGCGCCTGGCCGGCAAGCACATCAAGCAGGCCAACGCCCAGCATTGCGCGCAGGTCGGTGAGTTGCAGGCGCACCTACACCTGGCGACCCAGGGCGACAACATGATCAAGCGCAAGACCGATCGTGGCCTGGACTGGATGCTGGAAGAGGGCACGCAGTTTCTTTCGCACCTGAGCGACGAGCCGCGCGCTCTGCTGCAAGCCGCGCTGGACGAAATCACCCAACAGAAAGAGAAAATTCTCGCGCTGCCACGGGCGAACATCCACGCCGACCTGTTCCGCGACAATGCGATGTTCGAAGGCACGCACCTGACCGGGCTGATCGACTTCTACAACGCCTGCTCCGGCCCGATGCTCTATGACGTGGCGATTGCCCTGAACGACTGGTGTTCCGATGACGACGGCCTGATCGACGGCCCTCGGGCGCGGGCGTTCCTTGGTGCCTACGCGGCACTGCGTCCGTTCACGGCGGCCGAGGCTGAACTTTGGCCGACCATGCTGCGGGTGGCGTGCGTGCGGTTCTGGCTGTCGCGGTTGATCGCGGCGGAATCGTTCGCCGGGCAGGACGTGCTGATCCACGATCCGAAAGAGTTCGAGCAGCGTCTGGCCCAACGTCAGACGGTCAGCACACCGCTACCTTTCGCCCTGTAAAAGAAAAAACCGCAGCCTGTGCAGGCTGCGGTTTTTTTGTATCAGAGCGATTCCAGGCATCCCGCCAGATCATTCCCCAGCTTCTCCAGCACTTGCTCATAACCCTGAGCCGTCGCAGGCGTGTAGCCGCCCAACGCATCCAGTTCCGCCAGCTTCACCGGCAGGCCCGCCACCAGGGTCTCGGCCAGACGTGGACGCAGCGGCGGCTCACTGAACACGCAGGTCTTGCCGACTTCCTGCAAACGCGTGCGCATTGCCGCCACATGCTGGGCGCCGGGCTGTACTTCTGCCGCAACGCTGAACACGCCGGTGTGTTTCAAGCCGTAGGCATCTTCGAAGTAGTCGAAGGCTTCGTGGAAGACGAAGTAGGGTTTGCCTTCAATACTGGCCAGACGTTTCTTCAAGCGCTGATCCAGTGCATCCAGACGCTCATCGAACGCCTTGGCGTTGCTCTGATAGCGCTCGGCATTGGCCGGGTCGGCGGCACTCAGGTCCGCAGCCATCTTGTCGGCAATAACCCGCGCGTTCACTGGCGATAGCCACAAATGCGCATCGAGGCTGCCCGGGCGATGGTCGTGATCGTGTTCGTCGGCTTCTTCAGCGTGGGAATGACTGTCTGCGGCGAAGCGGCGCAACTTCATGCCCGGCAGGTCCTGCACGGCAACGCTCGGCAGCGTACGACCGTTCAGCACGCGAGGCAGGAAACCTTCCATGTCCGGGCCGATCCAGTACAGCAGGTCCACCGATTGCACCTTGCGTACATCGGACGGACGCAACGCGTAGTTATGCGGCGAAGCCCCCGGCGGCAGCAGCACTTCCGGAATCGCCACGCCGTCCTGCACCGCAGCGGCAATCAGTTGCAGGGGCTTGATGCTGGTGAGGACTCTGACCTCGGCCTGAGCCGGACCGATCAGCAGAAAACCGGTGATGAATACGACAAAAACAGAAAAAAGTCGGGACACGATGACCACTCAATGAGGCGAGAACGGGTAACATAATAACGTCTCTAACCAAACTCGTCGCCGCTCATGCCTATTACACCGATTGCCAGCCGTCCCCACGACCACTCGCACTGCGTTCACAGCGCGCTGTCCGAGGCCGATGCCCTGTGTGCACAAAAAGGCTTGCGCCTGACCGCGTTGCGCCGGCGGGTGTTGGAACTGGTCTGGCAGAGTCACAAGCCGCTGGGTGCCTACGACATTCTGGCGGTGCTCAGCGAGCAGGACGGCCGCCGTGCCGCGCCGCCAACCGTGTATCGGGCGCTGGATTTCCTTTTGGAAAACGGTCTGGTGCACCGCATCTCTTCGCTCAACGCCTTCGTCGGCTGCGTTCACCCGAAACATTCGCACCAGGGCCAGTTCCTGATCTGCCGCGAATGCCATGCCGCCATCGAACTTGAGCAAAAAACCATCAGCGACGCCATCGTCCACAGCGCCAAGGACGTCGGCTTCATCGTCGAGGCCCAGACCGTCGAAGTGGTCGGCCTCTGCTCCGGTTGCCGGGGGGCTTGATGAGCGATGCGCTGATCCGTCTGGAGCAGGTGGCGGTCCGGTTTGCCGGGCAGAACGTGCTGGACAACATTCACCTGAGCGTCGAACCGGGGCAGATCGTCACCCTGATCGGCCCCAACGGCGCCGGCAAGACCACGCTGGTGCGCGCCGTGCTCGGGCTGCTGAAACCTGACAGCGGCAGCGTCTGGCGCAAGCCGAAACTGCGCGTCGGCTACATGCCGCAAAAACTTCACGTCGACCCGACCTTGCCGTTGTCGGTGCTGCGCTTCCTGCGGCTGGTGCCGGGCGTCGATCGCCCGCGTGCGCTGGCGGCGCTCAAGGAAGTCGGTGCCGAGCACGTCATCGACAGCCCGGTGCAAAGCGTTTCCGGCGGTGAAATGCAGCGCGTGCTGCTGGCCCGTGCCTTGTTGCGCGAGCCGGAACTGCTGGTGCTCGACGAGCCGGTGCAAGGCGTCGATGTCGCCGGGCAAGCCGAGCTGTACAGCCTGATCACCCGTCTCCGTGACCGTCACGGCTGCGGCGTGCTGATGGTGTCCCACGATCTGCATCTGGTGATGAGCACCACCGATCAGGTGGTGTGCCTCAACCGTCACGTTTGCTGCTCCGGGCATCCCGAGCAAGTCAGTGGCGATCCGGCCTTCGTCGAGCTGTTCGGCAACAATGCGCCGAGCCTGGCGATCTATCACCACCATCATGACCACGCCCACGACCTGCACGGTTCGGTGGTCAAAGGGCCCCTGTCGGCTCAACCTCACGTTCACGGAGATAGCTGCAAGCATGGCTGATTTTCTGTTCTACGCCCTGCTTGCAGGTCTGGCGCTGGCGGTGGTCGCGGGGCCGCTGGGCTCGTTCGTGGTCTGGCGGCGCATGGCCTATTTCGGCGATACGCTGTCCCACGCCGCACTGCTCGGCGTAGCCCTGGGCTTTCTGCTGGATGTCAGCCCGACCGTCGCGGTCACGGTCGGCTGCCTGCTGCTGGCGGTGTTGCTGGTGACCTTGCAACAGCGTCAGCCACTGGCGTCTGACACGCTGTTGGGCATTCTTGCGCCGAGCACGCTCTCTCTCGGGCTGGTGGTACTAAGCTTCATGCATGAAGTGCGGATCGACCTGATGGCCTATCTGTTCGGCGACCTGCTGGCGATCAGCCCGACCGATCTGGCGTGGATCCTCGGCGGCAGCGCGGCGGTGCTGGTGCTGCTGGTGACACTGTGGCGGCCGTTGCTGGCGATCACCGTGCACGAAGAACTGGCCAAAGTCGAAGGCCTGCCGGTGGCCGGTCTGCGCATGGCGCTGATGCTGTTGATCGCAGTGGTGATCGCAGTGGCGATGAAAATCGTCGGTGTGTTGCTGATTACTTCGCTGTTGATCATCCCGGCGGCTGCGGCACAACGTCACGCCCGTTCGCCGGAGCAGATGGCACTGGGCGCGAGCGTGCTGGGCATGCTCGCCGTGTGTGGCGGGCTGGCGCTGTCCTGGTTCAAGGACACCCCGGCCGGCCCGTCAATCGTTGTGACGGCGGCCGCACTGTTTCTGCTGAGTTTTGTTCTGCCCCGTCGAGGGGTGTAGACTTGCTCGTTTTTTGCGCAAATAGAGAGTCGCAGGAATGAAGCCGTTCGCCTCCCGTTATCTGCTCCTTGTGGCCTTTTCAGTGCTGCTGGGCGCCTGCCAAAGCACGCCGCCGGTGGCCGAAGTCCCCGATGCGCGGGCCACGGCCATCGCACAGCTGGAGCAAAGCCTGGCCAGCAGCGAACTGGCCACTGCCGAAGACCAACTGGCAGCCTTGCAGGCCGAAACACCCAACGATCAATCCCTTGAGCAATACCAGCGTCAGTTGGCCGAGGCTTATCTGCGTCGCAGCCAGATCGTTCTGCAGAAGGGCGATGTGAATGCGGCCGCAACCGCGCTGGCCCGTGCCCGCGTGCTGATGCCCAAGGCCCCGGCGCTGACCGGTGGCGTCAATGGCGCGATCACTGAAGCGCGCAAGGCCGAACTGGAGAAAGCCGAAGCAGCACTCCAGGCCGCTGAAGCCAAGCCCAAAGCCAAGGTGATCGATCCGACCGCCGAGAGCACCACGGTCGCGCTGAACATCACCGATAGCCGCAAACTTCGCCGCCAACTGGATGCGATCGCCGCCGATGTGGTGAATTACGACTGTGCGGTGAGCATCCAGGCCCCGCGCACCAATGATTACCCGTGGCTGGCGACGTTGATCACGAAGCGCGTGAAGAAGCTCGATCCGGATTTCGATCTGAAGATCGAGAAACAGATTCTGCGCACGGTGCCGGCGCAGATGGTTCTGAGCCCGCGCAAACCCTGAATTGACCGCAGCCTGCTTTTAGCAGGCTGCGGTTTTTTTCAGGCCGGAATCGCCTTGGCCTTCGCCTCACGATCCCAGACCCGATGCTGCCCGATCGCCGCAAAGAACGGCTGGGTCAACGCCTTCACATCCTTGCCCTCGATCAACCCCGCGTCCGCCTCCAGCTTCAGCACATCCAGCAACTGTTTGGCCTCGCCATGCAGCGCAATCGCCTTCAGGTGTTTGTACGCCTCCAGCAGGTAATGCAACGCCACGCCGTCACCGCTCAACGCCTTGACCGACGCCGCGCCACCCGGCACGAACACCGCGTCGAACGCCACCGAAGGCAAACCTTCCATCGACGCATCCACCGCCAGGCTTTTGCCATCGGCAGTCTTCACTGGCGCCGAGGTCGGGCCGAGCAGTTTGGCGTGCGCACCTTCTGCCGCCAGTGCCTTCTTCATAGCATCAATCGCCGCACCATCGACGCCGTTGGCCGCAAGGATGGCGACTTTTCGCGTCTTGATGTTCTCCGGCAACAGGTTGGCCTGACTCAGCGATGGCGAGTGATCCAGTGATGTTTTCGGCACGTCGACCGTGCCTTTGGCCGGTGCCGGCAAGCCAAGGTTCTGCGCCACGCGCTTGGCCAGTTCCAGATCGATGTTGGCCAGGATCTCGTTCACCTGCCGCGCCCGAATGTGCTCGCGTTCAACCTTGCCCAGTTCGAAGCTGTAGGCCGAGATGATGTGTTCCTGCTCGTGCTTGCTCATGCTCTTGAAGAACAGCCGCGCCTGGGAGAAGTGGTCGCTGAACGACTCGCTGCGCTGACGGATCTTGTTGGCGTCGATACGCTCCGGGTAGCTCTCGAACCCGCCGTCCTGCGCGGCCGGCGGAGTTTCTTTGGGCCAGCCGCCATCGATGGAATTCGGTTCGTAAGACGCGCGGCCCTTGTCGATCACCGTACGGTGCTGTGCATCGCGCTGTCCGTTGTGGAACGGTGCGACCGGGCGGTTGATCGGCAGCTCATGAAAGTTCGGCCCGCCGAGTCGGCTGATCTGCGTGTCGGTGTAGGAAAACAGCCGGCCTTGCAGCAGCGGGTCATTGGAGAAGTCGATCCCGGGCACGATATGGCCGGGGCAGAACGCAACCTGTTCGGTCTCGGCGAAGAAGTTGTCCGGATTGCGGTTGAGGGTCATCTTGCCCAACGGCGTGATCGGAACAATTTCCTCGGGAATCAGTTTGGTCGGGTCGAGGATGTCGAAATCGAAGTCGTGCTCGTTTTCCTCTTCGATGACCTGTACGCCGAGTTCCCATTCCGGGTAGTCCCCGGTCTCGATGGCCTCCCAGAGATCGCGCCGATGGTAGTCGGTGTCTTTACCGGCGAGCTTCTGCGCCTCGTCCCACACCAGCGAACAGGTGCCGGCGGTGGGGCGCCAGTGGAATTTGACGAAGCGCGATTTGCCCTCGGCGTTGATCAGCCGGAAGGTATGCACGCCGAAGCCCTGCATGCTGCGCAGGCTTTTCGGGATGGCCCGGTCGGACATGGCCCAGATGACCATGTGCGCCGATTCCGGCACCAGCGACACGAAGTCCCAGAAAGTGTCGTGAGCCGAGCCGCCAGTGGGCATCTCGTTATGCGGCTCGGGTTTTACGGCGTGGACGAAGTCGGGAAACTTGATCGCGTCCTGTATGAAAAATACCGGCATGTTGTTGCCGACCAGATCGAAGTTGCCTTCGTCGGTGAAGAACTTCACGGCAAAACCACGCACGTCGCGCACGGTGTCGCCGGAGCCGCGAGGCCCCTGCACCGTGGAAAAACGCACGAACACCGGGGTTTTCTTCCCCGGATCCTGCAGGAAACCGGCCTTGGTCAGCGCCGAATGGTTCTCGTAGCTCTGAAAGAAACCATGGGCGCCGGTGCCGCGAGCGTGGACGATGCGCTCGGGAATCCGCTCATGGTCAAAGTGCGTGATCTTTTCACGCATGATGAAGTCTTCCAGCAGCGACGGCCCGCGAGCACCGGCCTTGAGGGTGTTCTGGTTGTCCGCGACCTTCACGCCCTGATTGGTGCGCAGGGCCTGGCCGGTGGCGTCGGAGCGAAATTTTTCCAGGCTGTCGAGTTTGGCGTTGGTGTTGGCGCGATCCGGAGTGTCGGTTCCGGCCAGCTCACTTTTGGAAGGGACAGGTTTTTTGCTGCTCATCAGACGTAAACTCCTCGTTTGACCCCGGTGTTGCCGAGGCTCTTGAGTGGTTCCCGGGCACGGCGCCCGGAGTTTCAAGTCGCTTAACTAGTGACTGATGAGGGTTTTGGCCGTTCCTTTTTTATGACCTTTGATCGCGTTATTGCCAAATGAAAGGTTGAATGCGGAATAAATGCTAATAACCTCTATACGGACAGGCTAAAATGCGCGCCCGGCTAACCGCTGATCCTTTTCCAACGCGCCCCACAAGGTTCGCTACGTGATCGAGTTTCAAAACGTCCATAAGACTTACCGCGTCGCCGGTAAGGACATCACCGCGCTGCACCCGACCAGCTTCTCCATCGAGAACGGTCAGGTGTTCGGCCTGATTGGCCATTCCGGTGCGGGAAAAAGTACCCTGCTGCGTCTGATCAATCGCCTGGAGCAATCCAGTGGCGGCAAGATCATCGTCGACGGCGAAGAAGTCACCGCGCTGGACGCCAACGGCCTGCGCCGTTTCCGTCAGCAGGTCGGGATGATCTTCCAGCACTTCAACCTGCTGGCGTCCAAGACTGTGGCCGACAACGTCGCGCTGCCGCTGACCCTGGCCGGTGAACTGTCCCGCGCCGAGATCGACCAGCGTGTGGCCGAGTTGCTGGCGCGGGTCGGTCTGTCCGATCACGCCAAAAAGTACCCGGCCCAGCTGTCCGGCGGTCAGAAGCAGCGCGTCGGCATCGCCCGCGCTCTGGCGACCAAGCCGAAAATCCTGCTGTGCGACGAAGCCACCAGCGCCCTTGACCCGCAGACCACCGCGTCGGTCCTGCAACTGCTGGCCGAGATCAACCGCGAGCTGAAGCTGACCATCGTCCTGATCACCCACGAGATGGATGTGATCCGCCGCGTGTGCGATCAGGTCGGCGTGATGGATGCCGGCGTGATCGTCGAGCAAGGTTCGGTGGCCGATGTGTTCCTGCATCCGAAGCACCCGACCACCAAGCGTTTTGTTCAGGAAAGCGAGCAGATCGACGAAAGCGAGCAGCGCGATGACTTCGCTCACGTGCCGGGCCGCATCGTGCGTCTGACCTTCCAGGGCGAAGCGACCTACGCGCCGTTGCTCGGTACCGTCGCCCGGGAAACCGGTGTGGACTACAGCATCCTGGCCGGTCGTATCGACCGCATCAAAGACATTCCTTACGGGCAATTGACCCTCGCCGTCACCGGTGGCGACATGGAAGCGGCCTTCGCCCGCTTCACCGCCGCTGACGTTCACATGGAGGTGTTGCGCTAATGGAAGACCTGATGAGTTTCTTCACCAATATCGACTGGTACGAAATCTGGCTCGCCACTGGCGACACCATGATGATGCTCGGCGGTTCGCTGTTGTTCACCGTGCTGCTCGGCCTGCCGCTGGGCGTGCTGCTGTTCCTGTGCAGCCCGCGTCAGTTGCTCGAAGCCAAAGGCGTGTACGCGATGCTGTCGCTGGTGGTGAACATCCTGCGTTCGCTGCCGTTCATTATTCTGTTGATCGTGATGATCCCGTTCACCGTGCTGATCACCGGCACCTCGCTGGGCGTGGCCGGTGCGATTCCGCCGCTGGTAGTGGGTGCGACCCCGTTCTTCGCGCGGCTGGTGGAAACCGCCCTGCGTGAAGTCGATCGCGGCATCATCGAAGCGACCCAGTCGATGGGCGCGACCACCCGCCAGATCATCATGAACGCCTTGCTGCCGGAGGCCCGTCCGGGCATCTTCGCAGCGATTACCGTGACGGCGATTACACTGGTTTCCTACACGGCAATGGCTGGTGTAGTTGGCGCCGGTGGCCTGGGTGACCTGGCGATCCGTTTCGGCTATCAGCGTTTCCAGACCGACGTGATGATCGTGACCGTGGTGTTGCTGCTGATTCTGGTGCAAGTGCTGCAAATGGTTGGCGACCGACTGGTCGTGCACTTCTCGCGCAAATAACCGGTTTTGTAATGACATGAGCCGGCCATTCGCTGGCAGGCGCCAGACGGGCGCCGTAAAAAGGAGTTAGCTGAATGAAAAAACTGATCGTTGCCCTGGCTGCCGTTGCAGCGTTCTCGGCCCACGCCGACGAAACCCTGACCGTTGCGGCTACCCCGGTGCCGCACGCGGAAATCCTCGAGTTCGTGAAGCCGGTACTGGCCAAAGAAGGCGTGGATCTGAAGGTCAAGGTCTTCACCGACTACGTTCAGCCGAACGTACAGGTGGCCGAGAAGCGTCTGGACGCCAACTTCTTCCAGCACCAGCCGTACCTCGATGAATTCAACAAGGCCAAGGGCACCAGCCTGGTTTCCGTGACCGGCGTGCATCTGGAGCCGCTGGGCGCCTACTCCAGCAAATTCAAGAAAATCGAAGAGCTGCCAAGCGGCGCCAACGTGGTGATCCCGAACGACGCCACCAACGGCGGCCGTGCGCTGTTGCTGCTGGCCAAGGCCGGCGTGATCACCTTGAAGGATCCGACCAACATCCTGTCGACCGTCAAGGACATCGCCCAGAACCCGAAAGACCTGAAGATCCGTGAACTGGAAGCCGCGACCATTCCGCGCGTGCTGACCCAGGTCGACCTGGCGCTGATCAACACCAACTACGCGCTGGAAGCCAAGCTCGATCCGTCCAAGGATGCGCTGGTCATCGAAGGCAGCGACTCGCCTTACGTGAACATCCTGGTGTCCCGCGCGGACAACAAGGACAGCGACGCCATGAAGAAACTGGCCGCCGCCCTGCACAGCCCGGAAGTGAAGAAATTCATTACCGAGAAGTACAAAGGTGCGGTGTTGCCGGCGTTCTGATCGGGTTTGCTGCAAAAAAAGGGGCGCATTCAATGCGCCCCTTTTTTGTGCTTGAAACACCGTCCCCTGTGGGAGCGAGCTTGCTCGCGAAAACGATGTGTCAGTCAATACAGATGTTGAATGTGCTGGCCTCTTCGCGAGCAAGCTCGCTCCCACATTGAACTGTGGTGATCTTATTTGCGGTTAAGCATTACCGGCAACTGCGCAACCAGCTTGGCGTTGTTCAGCGGCGCCCGAATAAACCCGCGCTGCGTACCATCAGGCCCGATCACCGCCAGGTTCCCACTGTGATCCACCGTGTAATTCGGCTTGCTGGTGTCCGCCGGAATGAACGGAATGCTCACCGCGTTCGCCACCTTCTGCAGCTCATCGATCGACTTCGGCGTCAGGCCGATGAACTGTGGATCGAAGTAGCCCAGGTACTGCTTCAACTGCGCAGGGTTGTCGCGGTTCGGGTCGACGCTGACCAATACGATCTGCAATTTATCCACAGCATCCTTCGGCAGTTCGCTTTTGATCTGGCGCAGCTGGGCGAGGGTGGTGGGGCAGATGTCCGGGCAGAAGGTGTAGCCGAAGAACAGCAGGCTCCACTTGCCCTTGAGCTCGTTGACCGTGACCGGTTGGCCGTCCTGATTGGTCATCGTCACGTCCGGCAGGTTGCGGCTCTGCGGCAGCAGGATGATGCCGGCGTCGATCAGCGCGGTCGGGTCGCCCTGGCCCTTGCCGCTCAGCACTTTGTTGACGGTCAGGCCGAGGATCAGCGCGATCACGGCGACGAGGATGAAGACGGTTTTCTGGGTTCGAGTCATAGGTTCAACAGTAAGTAGTGGTCTACGAGCAGGGCGATGAACAGCAGAAACAAGTACCAGATAGAGTACTTGAAGGTGTTGATCGCCGCGTGCGGCCGAGTGCCACGGTACAGCACCACGGCCCATTGCAGAAACCTGGCGCCCAGACCGAGCGCGCAGATCAGGTACAGCAGGCCGCTCATGTGGATCACATACGGCAGCAGACTGACCGCCAGCAGGGCGAAGGTGTACAGCAGAATGTGCACCTTGGTGTAGTGCTCGCCATGGGTGACCGGCAGCATCGGAATGTCGGCCTTGGCGTATTCCTCTTTGCGGTGGATCGCCAGCGCCCAGAAGTGTGGCGGGGTCCAGGCGAAGATGATCAGCACCAGCAGCAACGGTTCGGCGCTGACGTGGCCGGTCGCGGCGGTCCAGCCGAGCAGCGGCGGGGCAGCGCCGGCAAGGCCGCCGATGACGATGTTCTGCGGCGTCGCGCGTTTGAGGAAACCGGTGTAGATCACCGCGTAGCCGAGCAGCGAAGCCAGGGTCAGCCACGCAGTCAGCGGATTGGTGAAGGTCAGCAACAAGGCCTGGCCGAGCAACGCCAGCACCAGCGCAAACGTCAGCGCCGCCGTGGGCGAAACCCGGCCCTCGGCCAGCGGCCGTTTATGGGTGCGCGCCATGACCGCATCGATGCGCCGGTCCACCACATGATTGACCGCCGCCGCGCCACCGGCACACAGCGCGATCCCCAGATTGCCGAACACCAGCACCGTCCATGGCACGCCTGCGCGGGTCGCGAGAAACATGCCCACCAGCGAGGTGATCAGCATCAGCACCACGACTTTCGGTTTGGTCAGCTCGAGGTAATCACGCCACAGTGCCTGCGCCGGACGTTCGCCGATCAGAATCGCCATGGCGTCTCTCCTTTAATAGTGATGGGCGCCGCTGAGTGTTTGCGCGGGCTCAGGCGCCAGCGCGCGATCATCGGCTGCTTGACCCGAACCAGGCTGGTCCGCGCGTGGTAGTTGACCAGCACCATCGTCAGCAGCAGCGCTGCGCCGCCAGCGTTATGCGCCACGGCCACCGGCAGCGGCAGATGAAACAGCACGTTGCTGATGCCGAGGGTGATCTGCGCGCCGAGGGCGATCAGCACCAGCCCGGCCAGTCGGGTCATACCCACGATTTTCAGTTGCCAGGCCAGGCCGAGCAGGACGACCGTCACCAGCAACGCGCCGATGCGGTGGGTCAGGTGAATCGCCGTGCGTGCATCGCTGTCGAGTTGCCCGCCGAGGTAGTTGGGGCCGATATGTTGGGTCAGGTGAAAGCCGTTGGCGAAATCCGCCGGCGGCAGCCATTGGCCGTGGCAGGTCGGGAAGTCGATGCAGGCCACCGCCGCGTAGTTGGAACTGACCCAGCCACCCAGCGCGATCTGGCCGATCACCAGCAGCAACCCGGCAGTCGCCCAATATTGCAGGCGCTTGGGCACGGTCAGCGCCGGCAGTACGCCGGACAGTCTCAACGTCAGCAGAAACAGCAGGCTCAGGGTCGCAAAGCCACCGAGCAAATGCCCGGTCACCACTTGCGGCCAAAGCTTGAGCGTCACCGTCCACATGCCGAACGCCGCCTGGGCGAACACCACCGCCAACAGAAACAGCGGCAGCTTCAGCGGTTGCCCCGGATGACGACGATTGACCCACGCGCGCCCGGCCAGTACCGAAATCAGCATGCCGAGGGTGCCGGCGAAGTATCGATGGATCATCTCGTTCCAGCCTTTATGCGCTTCCACCGGTGAATCGGGGTAATGCAGTTCGGCATGGGCCAGTTGGGCTTCGCTTTTCGGCACGCTGATGAAGCCGTAGCAGCCCGGCCAGTCCGGACAGCCGAGGCCGGCGTGGGTCAGGCGAGTGTAGGCGCCGAGCAGCACCACGATCAGTGCCAGCAGGGTGGCAAACAGCGCGAGGCGAAATCCAGGTTTGGCCATGACGATGCCCTTATCCGATGTTCGACAGTTTCAGCAGGTGGCGCAGGTCGTTGAGCAGATCCTTGCCCTTGACGCTCGGGTCGTAGCGCAGCACGAGGTTGCCGTGGGGATCGATGATCCACAGCTGCGGCGTGGCCTTGTCGCCCGTGGCCTTGCTGAAGGTGGCTGCGTCCAGCGGGTAGCGTTGCAGCTGCGGGTATTCGCGGGTCAGCTTGGCTTCGTAGTCGGCGCCCAGTGGTTGCGCAGCGGCCAGGGCGTGGCTGGCGCGCCCGGCTTCGCGGCCCAGGCCGATCTGGATCTGCCGCGCCAGGTACACCAGTTGCTGGCAGTCCACCGCGCAGTCCTTCGGCGCGGTGACCAGCATCTGCCAGCGGGTTTCGTCAGCCTGAATGCCGAGGTCGGCGCGGGTCTGGCCGTTGCCGATCAGTTCGCCGTGATAACTGCGACCTTCCGGCACCCAGAACTGCAACTTGTACATGCCCGTGGCGAGGATCATCGGACCGACCACGCCGAGCACGATCAGCAGCAGCTGGATGCGTCCGCGCCGGCGACTGGCCGGGGCTTTTGCTTCAGACATGCTGGGTGGATTCATGGCCGCTCCCATGGTGTTTCTCCTTTGTGTTGTGCCAGCCGAGATAGAGGTAAAGACCGAGCAGGGCGGTGGCCATGGCGAACCACTGCACGGCGTAACCGAGGTGTTTTTCCGGGCCCATGGCAACCACCGGCCAGTCGGCCTGATAGCTGGCCGGGCCGGGTTCGGCGCGTAATTCGTAGGCGAAGCCGTCGCGTTCGAGGGTTTTCCACAGCTTCGCGGGTTCGACGGCGGTGACGGTTTGCGGCCAGGTGCTGCTGACCGGATCGGCATGCAGCTGGAAGGTGGCGCCGGGGGCGACATACACCCAGGCATCGACATTCACGGCGTCGGCCGGCGTGTTGAATTGCGGTGCCGTGCGCCGGTCCGGCCACGGCAGCCAGCCGCGATTGACCAGCAGCCACTGGCCGCTGCGTTGATCCTGAAACGGCTGCAGCAATTCGACGCCAACCTTGCCGTTGCGTTGACGGTTGTCCAGCAACAGGCTGTGGGCGGCGTCGAACTGGCCGTGCAGATGGACCCGGCGAAACGCCGGATCGGCGCTGTGCAGCAACTCGGTACTGGCCATCGGTTCGGCGGCGCGGCGCTCGGCGTAGCTGGCGAGCAGGGCGGTTTTCTCCGCGCCCCGGCCCAGTTGCCAGAAGCCCAGCGAAATCAGCAATGGCAGCAGCAGGCCGACCACCAGTGTCGGCACCACGCCCGGCCGGAAGCGCTTCATGGCCGCGCCAGAAAATCAGTCAGTGCGATCGCTATACTCAGATGCATCGCTTGTTCCCCCGGAGTTCTTCCCATGCTCAAAGCAGCCATCGTCCTGATGCTGATTGCCACGGTGGTCAGCCTGTTCAGCGGCCTGTTTTTCCTGGTCAAGGACGACAGCAGCTCGAATCGGCTGGTGATCGCCTTGAGTGTTCGGGTGGCATTGGCCGCCGTCACCGTCGGCCTGATCGCCTGGGGTTTCTACAGCGGCCAACTGGTGTCGCACGCGCCTTGGTAGCTCTGTTCCTCAGAGCACGTAAACGAAGATGAACAAGCCGATCCACACCACATCGACGAAGTGCCAGTACCAGCTCGCCGCTTCAAAGCCGAACTGATGTTCGTTGTCGAAGTGGCCCTTCATGATGCGCATCAGCATCACGAACAGAATGATCGTGCCGATGGTCACGTGGGCGCCGTGGAAACCGGTGAGCATGAAGAACGTCGCGCCGTAGATGCCCGAACCGAGTGTCAGCCCCAGTTCGTGGTAGGCGTGGATGTATTCTTCGGCCTGGAAGCCGAGGAACGCACAGCCCAGCAGCACGGTGATCGCCAGCCACAGTTTCAGCGCGCCGCGATGACCTTTCTTCAGCGCGTGGTGGGCGATGGTGATGGTCACGCTGGAGCTCACCAGCAGGATGGTGTTGATCAGCGGCAGGCCCCAGGGGCTGATGACTTCCTTGGGCGGCGGGAACAGTTTCGGATCCGGTGTGTGCAGCAGCGGCCAGGTGAACTGGAAGTTCGGCCAGAGCATGTGCGCGATGCCTTTGGTGCCTTCGCCGCCGAGTGCCGGGCCTGAGATGTGCCGTACATAGAACAGCGCGCCGAAGAAGGCGATGAAGAACATCACCTCGGAGAAGATGAACCAGCTCATGCCCCAGCGGAACGAGCGGTCCAGTTGCGGGCTGTACAACCCCGCGCGGCTTTCCTTGATCACCGTGCCGAACCAGCCGAACAGCATGTACGCCAGCAACAGCCCGCCGACGAAAAAGATCAGCGGGCCGTGGGATTCCGGACGCGCTGCCTTCAGATCGTTGAACCAGGTCGCCAGACCGTACACGGTGACGAACATCCCCACCGTGGCCACGATCGGCCACTTGCTCTGGGCCGGGACGTAATAGTGCTCATGAGTTGCCATTTATTGTTCTCCTTATCGGGCACGCTTAACCGCCAGTGTTTGCAGCCACCGGAGGATGTCGGGCGGTGATATCGAACAGCGTGTAGGACAGCGTCAGGTGCTTCACGTCCTTGGGCATGTCGCGGTCAACGATGAAACGCACCGGCATCTCGATCTGCTGACCGGGCTGCAGCACCTGCTGGGTAAAGCAAAAGCATTCGGTCTTGTGGAAATACGCCGCCGCATTGCTCGGCGCGATGCTCGGCACCGCTTGCGCGCTCATCGGTTTGTCGGTGGGATTGCGCGCGATGAAGATCATCTCGTTCACCGCGCCGGGGTTGGCCGTCAGTTCGTCATGCTTGGGGTAGAAGTCCCACGGCATGTCGGCGGTGTTGGTCGACAGAAACTGCACCCGCACCTGCCGCGAAGCATCGACGGTCTGCTCGCCTTCGTACTGCCCGGCGGTCTTGCCGTTGATGCCGAACGCCTTGCACATCACGTCGTAGATCGGCACCAGGGCAAAGCCGAAGACGAACATCGCCACCACCACGCCGAGCAGTCGGGTGACCAGCTTCTTCATCGAGATCGAGTCAGCCATGGTGGCGGTCCTCAACGGCTACAGGGTTCATTTCACTTCCGGCGGCGTGGTGAAGGTGTGATACGGCGCCGGTGACGGCACGCTCCATTCCAGACCTTCGGCGCCATCCCACGGTTTGGCCGGAGCCGGTTCGCCGCCACGGATGGTCTTGATCACGATGAACAGGAAGAAGATCTGCGTGGCGCCGAACATGAACGCGCCGATCGACGACACCATGTTGAAGTCGGCGAACTGCAGGTTGTAGTCCGGAATCCGCCGGGGCATGCCCGCCAGGCCCACGAAGTGCATCGGGAAGAACGTCAGGTTCATGCCGACGAAGGACAGCCAGAAGTGCAGCTTGCCCAGGGTTTCGTCGTACATGTGGCCGGTCCATTTCGGCAGCCAGTAATAGGCCGACGCGAAGATCCCGAAGATCGCCCCCGGCACCAGCACGTAGTGGAAGTGCGCGACCACGAAGTAGGTGTCCTGGTACTGGAAGTCCGCCGGCGCGATGGCCAGCATCAGCCCGGAAAAACCGCCGATGGAGAACAGGATCACGAACGCCACGGCAAACAGCATCGGTGTCTCGAAGGTCATCGAGCCTTGCCACATGGTGCTGGCCCAGTTGAACACCTTCACCCCGGTCGGCACCGCGATCAGCATCGTCGCGTACATGAAGAACAACTCGCCCACCAGCGGGATGCCCACCACGAACATGTGGTGCGCCCAGACGATGAAGGACAGGAACGCGATGCTCGCCGTGGCGTAGACCATCGAGGTGTAGCCGAACAGCGGCTTGCGCGAGAAGGTCGGAATGATCTGGCTGACGGCACCGAAGGCCGGCAGGATCATGATGTACACCTCGGGGTGGCCGAAGAACCAGAACACATGCTGGAACAGCACCGGGTCACCGCCGCCGGCGGCACTGAAGAAGCTGGTGCCGAAGTGGATGTCCATCAGCATCATCGTCACGCACCCGGCCAGCACCGGCATCACCGCGATCAGCAGGAACGCGGTGATCAGCCAGGTCCAGACGAACAGCGGCATTTTCATCAGGGTCATGCCGGGGGCGCGCAGGTTGAGGATGGTGGCGATCACGTTGATCGCGCCCATGATCGAACTGATCCCCATCAGGTGAATGGCGAAGATGAAGAACGTCACGCTTTCCGGGGCATAGGTGGTGGACAGCGGCGCGTAGAACGTCCAGCCGAAGTTCGGCCCGCCACCGGGGGTGAACAGGGTCGAGACCAGCAGCAGGAACGCCGCCGGCAGCAGCCAGAAGCTGAAGTTGTTCATCCGCGGCAGGGCCATGTCCGGCGCGCCGACCATCAACGGGATCATCCAGTTGGCGAGGCCGACGAATGCCGGCATCACCGCACCGAACACCATCACCAGACCGTGCATGGTGGTCATCTGGTTGAAGAACGCCGGTTCGACGATCTGCAGGCCGGGCTGGAACAGCTCGGCGCGGATCACCATGGCGAACGAGCCGCCGAGCAGGAACATGCAGAATGCAAACCACAGGTACAGCGTGCCGATGTCCTTGTGGTTGGTGGTCAGCACCCAGCGCATCAGGCCTTTGGCGGGGCCGTGGGCGTGGTCGTGGTCGGCATGACCGTGGTCATCGATGACAGCGCTCATGGCCGGTCTCCTTCAAGTGAGTGGACTGGGCAGGCCGGGGCGCAGGGCCCCGACCGGTTCACGAAGTACGCAATAGACCGGCTCATTTGCTTTCCGCCTGTTTCAGCTCCAGCACTTCTTTTGGCGTGACCATGTCGCCCTTGTTGTTGCCCCAGGCGTTACGTTCGTAGGTCACGACCGCTGCGATATCGACTTCCGACAGCTGCTTGCCGAACGCCGCCATTGCGGTGCCCGGTTTGCCGTGGAACACCAGGCTCAGGTGCGCCTCTTTCGGGCCAGTGGCGATTTTCGAGCCCTTGAGGGCCGGGAACATCGGCGGCAGGCCCTGGCCTTCAGCCTGGTGACAGGCGACGCAGGTGGTGTGGTAGATCTTGTCGCCACGTTCCTTGAGTTCGTCGAGGGTCCATTCCTTGCTGGTCAGCTCCTTGAGTTGCATCGCTTCGGCCTTGCGCTCGGCGAGCCATTTTTCGTAGTCGGCCTTCTCCTTGACGTCGACCACGATCGGCATGAAGCCGTGATCCTTGCCGCACAGCTCGGCGCACTGGCCACGGTAGAGGCCGGGCTTGTCGATGCGGGTCCAGGCTTCGTTGACGAACCCGGGGATCGCATCGCGCTTGACCGCGAAGGCCGGCACCCACCAGGAGTGGATCACGTCGGCGGAGGTCACGAGAAAGCGCACCTTGGCCCCGGTCGGCAGCACCAGCGGCTTGTCGACCTCGAGCAGGTAGTGCTCGCCCTTGGCTTCCTTGTTGTGGATCTGCTCGGCGGGCGTGGCCAGGTTGCTGAAGAACTCGACATCCTGGCCCAGGTATTTGTAGTGCCACTTCCACTGATAACCGGTGATCTGGATATCGATATCCGGCTCACTGGTGTCGTACATCTTGATCAGGGTCGCGGTCGCCGGAACGGCCATCGCCACCAGAATCAGCAGCGGGACGACGGTCCAGAGAATTTCGACGGTGGTGCTTTCGTGGAATTTTGCGGCGACCTGCCCGGTAGAACGGCGGTGCACCATCATCGACCAGAACATGGCGCCGAAGACGATGATCCCGATCACCACACAGATCCAGAAAATGGTCATGTGCAGGTCGAATACTGCGTGACTGATTTCAGTCGCTCCAGGCGCCATATTCACAGTCCAGGCAGCTTGCACCGGGCTGAAAATCGACCACAACAGGAGGCCCATCCAGACGTGTGGATGTCGCATCATTGCGGGTTCCCCTTATCGTTCTTGTTATCCCGCCGGCTTTCGCCTGCGGCAAGGGATCGGCTGCATCAGACTACGAACTTGAATCGCCGGGCCTTGCTGCGGGTGCAGTCGGGCGTCATCAGCTAACTCCATTCACTGGCGAGTATAGACAGCGGCTGAAAAATGCAATGTGCGCACGTAAATCGAATGAAACAGCTGGCACTTGCGTTCCAGGGCACGAATGGAGAAGGATGCAGACGAGTGGTGGCAAACCGATATAACGCCGTTGCATCAAGGATGAAATAATTATGACAAATGCGTCTTAGCATTTTTCGTAAGCCAGCTAAGTTATGTCTTCCCTATTTCATTGCCTTGTTTCCTGGAGTTTTCATGAACACCGCCGCATTGCGCGAGCAGATCCACATAGCCCGACAACACGAGATTGAAACCGGAAAGCTGACCCGTCAGCTGGAAGCCCAACTGCAACACCTGCACCCGGCCATCCAGTTGCCGGAAACCGACGCCAACGGCGTGCTGACGCGATTTGTCGCCGCCTACATCGACGAAGTGCCAGACCTGCTGGATGCAGCCAATGAAGTCGCCAGGGAAGCGGGAATCGAGTCGCAGATCAAACCGGTGCTGAAAATCGCCGAGCAGTACTTCATCCAGCCGCCCGTGGGCCTGGACAGTCTGCTGGACGAGGCCTATCTGGCGCACCGTTTTGTCGAAGAGGTCAACGACCTGTACATCAAGCATTTCGGCCAGCCACTGATCCCCTTGGACATGACGGTCGCCAATCTGATTGCTCACCAGCTGATCGGTGAGGAATTTGCCAACCAACTCGACGAAGTGGTGCATCACGCGGTGGACAGCATGCTCGACGACGACAGTTTTGCGCTGGAGTCGGTGGAAGCCTACCGCGAGAAACTCAGCAGCCCGGACACCGGTGCGGCGTGGAAACGCTGGCCGTGCATGAGCCGTCGTCTGGGCGTGGGCCTGGAGCTGGATCAGCCTGCGGCTTGATCTGTGCGCAAACGATTGGGGGAACAGATTGCTCTGTTCCCCCAAATGTTTTCAGCCTGCTGCACCGATCCCGGTGGTGGTGCGGATCCGCCCCTCGAGCCGTCGCTTCAACCCGCGCGACTCGATCAACAGTTTCGCCCCCTTGGCCGCATTCGCCCGGCCCCACTCTTCGAGCAGTTCCAGACATGAATGGTCGATGTAGCTCAGATTGTTGAGCGGCACGTGCACCGTCGTGCCCGGCGGAATGCTGCCCAGCACCTGAGTCAGTGCCGGCACTTTGAGGAACGTTGCCGCGCCCACCAGACGCAACTCCATTTCCCCGTCCTGCGGCAGATCGATCAGGCTGATTTTCAGGCGCGAGGCCTTGAACGCCAGTTTCACCAGAGTCAGGCCGAAACCGATCAGTACGCCGGTCAGCAAGTCGGTGAAAATGATCGCCAGTGCCGTGGCGGCGTAGGTGAACATCGGCATCCGGCCATACCGCCCCAGACCACGAAACGCCTTCAGATCCACCAGTTTGAAACCGGTGTAGACCAGAACGCCCGCCAGACTCGCCACCGGAATGCTCTGCAACACGCTCGACAGCAACAGCACGAACGCCAACAGCCACAGGCCATGGAAAATCGTCGAGTAGCGTGTGGTGGCGCCGGCCTGGACGTTGGCCGAACTGCGTACGATCACCCCGGTCATCGGCAGCGCGCCGACCAGACCGCAGAGCATGTTGCCGACGCCTTGCGCCGACAGCTCACGGTCGAAGTCCGAACGCGGGCCGCTGTGCATGCGATCCACCGCGGCGGCGGAGAGCAGGGTTTCGGCGCTGGCGATGAAAGCCACGGCGAACGCGGCGATCAGCAGCGTCGGGTCAGCCAGGCTGAGCAGGTCCGCCGGTTTCAGCCAGTCGATGGCTTCGGCCAGATTCGCCGGTACTTCAACCCGCTTCACTTGCAGCGCCAATAACAGGCTGGCGCCTGTCGCCAATCCTACGCCGAGCAGCGCACCCGGAATGAAGCGCAGCGAATGCGGGCGGAATTTCTCCCACAGCCACATCACGGCGATGGTTGCGAGCCCGAGCAACCCGGCCTGCCAGCCAAGGGACGGCAAGGCCTGCGCCACCGCGCCGGGGAATGCGGTTAGGTTGTCCAGACCAGAGGGTTTCGGCGAAGCATCGAGCATCACATGCACTTGCGACAGCACAATCAGCACGCCAATCCCCGCGAGCATGCCGTACACCACCGCTGGCGCCGTGACCCGGAACCAGCAACCGAGCTTCAGCCGTCCAGCCACCAGTTGCAAAAAACCGGCGAGCAGCAGGATCGGCCCGAGCATTTCGATGCCGTGCTGGCGCACCAGCTCGAACACCAGCACCGCCAGACCCGCCGCCGGCCCGCTGACCTGCAACGGCGAACCCGCCAGCCAGCCCACCACCAGACCGCCGATGATCCCGGTGATCAGGCCTTTGGCCGGTGGCAGCCCTGACGCAATGGCGATGCCCATGCACAGCGGCAGGGCGACCAGAAACACAACCACTGAAGCGAGCAGCTCCCGTGGCAACACAGCTTTCAATTGAGCCGCACGCATGGCGATACTCCCGAAGTTTTCTTCAGGCATGGCAAGGCCGGGCCGCTGAAACAGCGGCCGGCGTCAAACCACACAGATTTTTAGGAGGATTTAGAAGCGCGCTTTGGGCGTCGCCACCGGAATCGGATGGCTGCCGTCGAGTGGCAGGAAGCAACCCTGATCCGCGTCGTAAGCTTTGATTTCGCTGGTTTCGATGTTGTAGACCCAGCCATGGATGAACAGATGACCGTTCGCCATGCGCGAGGCTACCGAAGGATGGGTACGCAAGTGCTGCAGTTGAGCGATGACGTTCTCCTCGGTGAGGATCGGCATGCTTTCTTTTTCGTTGGCGCAGTTGCAGTTGTCCTGCACCATGGTTTTCGCGACTTCGGCGTGGCGCAGCCAGGCTTTGACCGTCGGCATCTTTTCCAGGCTGTCCGGGTTGAGCACCGCACGCATGGCGCCGCAATCGGAGTGGCCGCAGATGATGATGTGCTGCACGCCAAGGGCCAGTACCGCGTATTCGATGGCGGTGGAAACGCCGCCGTTCATCTGGCCGTAGGGTGGAACGACGTTGCCGACGTTACGGGTCACGAACAGATCGCCGGGCGAGCTCTGGGTGATCAGTTCGGGCACGATGCGCGAGTCGGCGCAGGTGATGAACATCGCCCGTGGCGACTGGGCCGTGGCGAGTTTCTTGAAGAGTTCTTCCTGCTGCGGAAAGACCTCATGATGAAAATGCAAAAAGCCGTCAACGATATGCTTCAACGCTGCATCGGCGGATTCCGCCACAGGGGCGGCTTGCGCCGACGCAGCCAACGGCTGTTTATCCTTGTCACTCATGATTCATCCTCATTGGCGGATTCGGGGAGTCTTTCCCGTGTATTCCGGTGTGAAGCCAGTGGCTGTTTAGAACATCCGGGTCATCCCGACCCTTCAGTCACTCGATGAACAAGGTAACCGCCGAAACTTAAATCAAACTGAATCAAGCGCTCTAGAACGTGTGTTCCAGGTCACAAAAAACGTGACCGGCGTAAACCTGGCCAAGCATTCCTTCCTCTCAACCATAGGCCAATTGTCCCTAAATCAGCGCCATCTGGCGACCCGGCGGACAGAAGGCCGTGCAATCGAGGTTGAAGCCTTCGCGGTGATTGAGCCCGAGGCGTTTCAGTGCTTTGGCGAAGCGCTGGGCGAGCAGGTCGGCGAACGGCCCCTCGCCGCGCATCCGGGCTCCGAAACGGCTGTCGTAGAGCTCGCCGCCACGGCTCTGGCGGATCAGGCTCAGTACATGGGCGGCGCGTTGCGGGTAGTGCGCTTCAAGCCATTCCTCGAACAGCGGCGCCACTTCCAGTGGCAGGCGCAGCATCATGTAGGCCGCGCTCTGGGCGCCGGCCGCGTGGGCTTCGGTCAGCAGGCTTTCGATTTCGCTGTCGTTGATCATCGGAATCATCGGCGAACACAGCACGCCCACCGGAATCCCCGCCTCGCGCATCACCCGGATTGCCCGCAACCGGGCCTTGGGCGCGGCGGCGCGGGGTTCGAGGATGCGTTTGAGTTCGTCGTCCAGGGTGGTGAGGCTGATCATCACCGCCACCAGCCGCTGTTGTGCCAGTTCGGTGAGCAGATCGAGATCACGCAGGATCAGCGAGCCCTTGGTGACGATGGTCACCGGATGCCGGTAGCGCAGCAGCACTTCGAGGGTCTGGCGGGTGATCCGGTGTTCACGTTCGATCGGCTGATAGGGATCGGTGTTGGAGCCAAGGTTGATCGGCGCGCATTGATAGCCTTTTTTCCCGAGCTGTTCTTCCAGCACCTGGGCGGCATTGGTCTTGGCGATCAGTTTGGTTTCGAAATCCAGCCCTGGCGACATGTCCCAATAGGCGTGGCTGGGCCGTGCGTAGCAATAAATGCAGCCATGTTCGCAGCCGCGATAGGGATTGATCGAACGGTCGAAGGGCAGGTCCGGCGAAGTGTTGCGGGTGATGATGGTCTTCGCGGTCTCGAAGCTGACTTCGGTGCCCTGGGTCAAAGGCACTTCCTGAAACCAGCCGTCATCCTCGGCCACCGAACGATTCGGCGCGAAGCGGTTGTGCGGGTTGGTGGCGGTGCCGCGACCGCGCGGAGGAAGAGAGGTGGACATGGCAGCGCCTCGATACTGTGTACATATACAGTATCGAGGCGCTGTCGATCTGACTAGTGCCGTTGGGCGAACAGTCAGTGGTGCTGTGTCACCTGGCCGAGGTCATCGTTCGAGGTTTGCTTCATATCGTCCTTGCGCAATTCGGCGACATCAGCGGCCTTGACGGGCGCGCCCTTGTTGCCCCAACTGCCACGAATAAAGCTCACCACATCCGCCACTTCCTGATCCGACAGGCGCCAGGCGAAACCCGGCATGGTGAAGGTGGACGGCGCCGTGTGCGTTGCAGGCAGGGTGCCGCCCTTGAGCACGATGTGAATCAGCGAGGTCGGGTCGTCCGATTGCAGCACCGGATTGCCTGCCAGCGCCGGGAACACCCGGGTGTAGCCATGGCCGTCGGTGCGGTGGCACGCCGCGCAGTTGTCGATGTACACCGACGCGCCACGTTGGCTGTCATCCCCGTTCCACAGGGCCTTGGCGGCTTTCTCGTCGTACTGGTGCGGCTGGTCGGCAGGATCATTGGCCGGCAGCGATTTCAGGTAACGGGCAATCGCGGTCAGGTCGGCGTCGGTCATGTACTGCATGCTGTGGGTGACTACGTCGCTCATGCCGCCGAATACCGCGCTGCGGTCGCTGCGACCGGTCTTGAGGAACTGCACCAGTTGTTCCTCGCTCCAGCTGCCGAGACCGTCCTTGTGGTCGCCGCGCAGGCTCTTGGCGATCCAGCCTTCCAGCGGCGCACTGCCTGACAGAAAGCTGCTGCCTTCGGCCGCGCTCAGGGATTTTTCCTGCATGGTCAGGGCCCGTGGCGTATGACAGGCGCCGCAATGTCCGAGGCCTTCCACCAGATACGCCCCACGGCTGACGACGGCATCGTCCGACGCGGCTTTGTAGTCCTCGACCTTCGGCGCGAACAGCCAGCGCCAGCCCATCAGCGGCCAGCGCATGCTCAATGGCCACGGGATATTGCTGGCCTTGTTCTCTTGCACCACCGGTTCCACGCCGTGCATGAAGTAGGCGTAGAGCGCCTGCATGTCGGTTTCGCTGATACGGGCGTAGGACGGGTACGGCATCGCCGGGTACAAGGTACTGCCGTTTTTGGCCACGCCATGCCGCACGGCCTGGTCGAAGTCCTCGAAGCTGTAGTCACCGACGCCGGTTTTATCCGGAGTGATGTTGGTCGAGTAGATCGTGCCGATCGGGGTTTCCATCGGCAGGCCGCCGGCGAACGGCTTGCCGTCCTTGGCCGTGTGGCAGGCCACGCAGTCACCGGCGCGGGCAAGGTATTCGCCTTGTTTGATCAAGGATTGATCAACTTCGGCGCCGTGGGCGGCAGTGCTGCCGAGCAGCGCCAGAGTTGCGATAACGAGAGTCTTCATGGTCATCGCTCCTTAAGCCTGAACCAGCGGGCCGGGGTTTTTCAGGTATTGCTCGCGGATCGCTTTCGCCGACCAGTAGGTCAGCGCGGCAACCAGGCCGGTCGGGTTGTAACCCAGGCCTTGCGGGAACGCCGAGGCACCCGGGACGAACACGTTGTGCACGTCCCAACTCTGCAGATAGCGGTTCAGCGCGCTGGTCTTCGGATCGGTGCCCATGATCGCGCCACCGTTGAGGTGGGTGGTCTGGTACGACGCGGTGTTGAAGTGGTCGCCGACTTTCTTGCCGATCACGGCGATGGCTTTCGGGCCCATGGCCTCGGCGATCTTGCCCATTTTCTCGACCATGAAGCGGTTCATCTTGATGTCGTTTTCCTGCCAGTCGAACGTCATCCGCAGCAGCGGCATGCCGTAGGCATCGCGGTACACCGGGTCCAGATCGAGGTAGTTGCCACGGTAGGACTGATGCGCGCCGTGGGCGTCCATCGACACCTGATGGGTGTAGTAATCGGCGGTCGCGCGTTTCCACGCACTGCCCCAGGCCGGAGTGCCCGGCGGGTTGGAGGTGCCGGCGATCGGTCGGCTGCCGGCCTGGTTGACCCACATCGGCGAGCCACCGACGAAGCCATGCGGCCCGTGATCGAAGTTGTCGGCGTTGAAATCATCCACCGCCACGCCGTTGCCGCCGGCACCGATGAAGTTGTTGGTGTGGGTGTCCTTGTCGAAGAACGCCTTGATCGTGGCCATGTTCTGGTAGGCGAAGTTGCGCCCGACCACACCCTCACCGCTGACCGGGTCGTAGGGTTTGCCGATGCCGGAGAGCAGCATCAGGCGCACGTTGTGCAACTGGAACGCGCCGAGGATCACCAGATCCGCCGGTTGCTCGATCTCGCGACCCTGGCCGTCGATGTAGGTGACGCCGGTGGCTTTGGTTTTCGTGCTGTCGAGGTTGACCCGCAGGACGTGGGCATTGGGCCGCAGTTCGAAATTCGGCAGCGGCTTCAGCGCCGGCAGAATGTTCACGTTCGGCGACGCCTTGGAATACATGTAGCAAACATAACCGCTGCAGAAACCGCAGAAGTTGCACGGGCCCATCTGCGCGCCGTAGGGGTTGGTGTACGGCCCTGAAGTATTGGCGGAAGGCAGGTTGTAGGGTTTGTAACCGACTTCGGTAGCCGCTTTGCCGAACAGCTGTGCGGAAACGGTGTTCTTCTGCGCTTCCAGCGGGAACGGGTTCGAGCGATCCGGCGCGTACGGGTTGCCGCCCTTGCCCTGGCCGACCAGTTGGCCTTTCACGGTCCAGGCCTGGCCGGAGGTACCGAAGACTTTTTCGGCGAAATCGAAGAACGGCTCCAGCTCTTCATAGCTGACGCCGAAGTCCTGGATGGTCATGTCCTTGGGGATGAAGCTTTTGCCGTAGCGCTCTTCGTAGTGACTGCGCATGCGCAGTTCGATCGGGTCGACCCGAAAGTGCACACCCGACCAGTGCAACCCGGCGCCGCCCACGCCGTTGCCCGGCAGGAACGCGCCCAGTTGGCGATTCGGCAGGGCGATGTCGTTGACGCTGTGGCGGATGGTGACGGTTTCCTTGGAAACGTCCTGGAAGAGTTTTTTCCGCACGCTGTAGGTGAGTTCGTCGATTACCTGCGGATAGTTGCCGTCCGGGTAGGTGTCCTGCATCGGCCCGCGTTCCAGCGCCAGCACGTTGAGTCCCGCTTCGGTCAGCTCCTTGGCCATGATCGCGCCTGTCCAGCCGAAACCGACGATCACTGCGTCGACCTTCTTCATTACCGTTGCCATGCTCACGCCCTCTCGCCGCGAATCGAAACTGCCGGGAAGGGGTACTGCTCGTTGCGTTCCACCCAATCCATGAAATCGGCGCGGGCGCCGGGGAAGCCGATCATGGTCCAGCCGACCATGCCTTTATTGCCGCCGTGGATCGGGTCGCAGAAGAACCCTTCCTTGGTGTTTTGCAGCAGCAGACTGAAGAAAATCTTCGCCGGAACCGCGTCGAATTGCGGTTTTCCGGCTTCAAGCTGCTTGAGCAGATCGTCTCGGGTAGCGCTGTCTTGCTCGGCAAATGTTTTACCGTTGAGGGATTTTGCCCACTGATCCGTGGCGGCAATGCCGAGGCGATAGATCTCTTTTGGCACCAGTTTGCTCTGCCAGCCCATCTCTGGCGCGGCGTCGGCATTGAACGGGCCCTGCATGTACCAAAGAGCACCGGCGGCGTACGGGGTGTTCATCTGACGGTCGATGTATTCCGGCACGCCAGCTTCGAGTGCACCTGGGCCTTGCGCATCGTTGGGGATCAACTGCGCAACGGCGGCATTGATGAACGCCCACTCTTCGGCGGTGAAGTAGTTCGGCTGATAAGTGCTGGCTGCAACGGCGGCCGATTTTGCCGGGGCTGTGGCAGGCGCGCTTTCGGGCGCTGCTTGCAGCACCGTGCTGCCGAGACCGCTGCCGGCGAGGGTTACGACCGGAATCAGGGTCAGGGATTTGCGCAAAAACTCACGCCGCGGGTTGTCTCGATCTTCATCAGACATGGGGATGCACCTCATCAGGCATTGATGGTTGTCAGCCGTTTCTGCGAACGGCTCAAGAATGTTCGGGCTGCGACGTGGCCGGAATGACCGGGAGAAGGGGGACGCGTCTGCAACATGATGTGACAAATGGTAGCAGGCTAAGCAACCGGATGAACCGATTCAGCCAAAAAAAGACCGCTTTTCGACCAAGGGAACCGGTGTATTCACGATTCTTTTACAAGCGCCTCACGGGGATTTGACTGCGAGGCTCGCAAGCTGCGGCCTTCACTGACAAAACCCACACGGTCGCCGTAAAGCATGTTCCTGACGCGTTTTTCCTCCGCATTCTGTTTGTCGCTGCTTGCGCTGTTCAGCTGGATTCCCGCTCAGGCTGCGGACACCCCGGCTTCCCGTCCCGTCGAGTGGGCACAGCCGGTAGAGGTGCAATACAACCTGTTCCAGATGTCGCCCACGCTGTACCGCAGCGCGCTCCCGGATGGCGGCGCGGTACCGTTGCTGAACAACCTGAAGGTGGCCACGGTCATCAACTTCCTGCCGGAAGCGGATTCCAGCTGGCTGAAAGCCCCCGGTATCCATCAGGTGCAGTTGCCCTATCGCACCAATCACGTGGACGACAGTGATGTGCTCAAGACCCTGCGTGCCATCCAGTCCGCCGAAGCCGACGGCCCGGTGTTGATGCACTGCAAGCACGGCTCCGATCGCACCGGCCTGATGGCGGCGATGTACCGGATCGTCGTGCAGGGCTGGAGCAAGGAAGACGCCCTGAACGAAATGACCCAGGGCGGCTTTGGTGAGAGTGGACACTTCCGGGACAGCGTGCGCTACGTGATGCAGGCCGATGTCGACAAGTTGCGCACCGCGCTGGCCAATGGCGATTGCAGCACCAGCGCGTTTGCCACGTGCTCGATGAAGAGTTGGTTTCAGACGGTCAATCTGAAGTAACTCGTCCGGCCTCCCCGTCAACGAGGCCGGCTACCGGCCGGCCGATGAACGCTTCCACGGCGTCCAGCAACGGACGCCCCGCGCCGGGCGCAAAGAACGTTGCGCGAAACTCACGACCGGTTTGCGCGTTGAACACCCAGTCCCGGCTGAAGCGCTTGAACGCTTCTTCAGCCAGCACGCCCGACCAGACGTAGGCGTAAACCGAAGCGTCGTACTGGGTCACCATGTAATCGAATCCATTGGCAAACCGGTGATCGCCCGGCAGTTGCAGAGGAGCCAGGCTGCGCTGCACATCGTTGCAAACCTCCTCGACCGACCGTCCGTCGCCGTGGGTCAGGTGCAGCTCGAAATCGATCATCGCCCCCATCAGCAACAAGGCCTGTTGCCGGCTGGAGTGGGCCTGAGCAACTGACAGTGCCGCGTCCACCCGTCCGGTGCTAAGGCGTTCGCCGGTTTGAAAATGCGCGCCTAGCCACAGCACAAACTCCCGCGACAAACACCACTGCTCGAACAACTGCCCGGAAAACTCCGCCGCTTCATGGCCCAGTTGCAGGATGCCGGACAGGCTGTGATGGGGCGAGCGCGTCAGCACGTGCTGGAGGCAATGGCCGAATTCATGAAACAGCACCCGCAGATCGTCGAGTTCGAGCCGGCACGGATGGGTGTCGGTGGCCGGTGTGAAGTTGCTGTAGAGCAGGGCAATCGGCAGCGCCGGGCGACCTTCGGCGTTGATCCGGCGGTTGCGTAGCGTAGAGGTGCCGGGGAAGTCCACCGCGTTGTCGCGATGAAACGGGTCGAGGTAGATGTAGCCGATGACCTGCTCATGCTCGCTGATCTCCAGCAGGCGCACATCGTCATGCCAGTGGCCGCCGCCGGACCGCTCAACGATGCGGATCCCGAACATCCGTTCGCAGAACAGAAAGAGCCTGCGCAGGGTGCCTTCGAGCGGGAAGTAATCCCGCAGGTTTTCCAGCGCACCGGGAAACTGCTGCTGGCGCCATTGTTCGGCGAGGAAATCTTCATCCCACGGCTGAACCCGGTCGATCCCGCGTTGCTGCGCGAAGGCTGCCAGTTGCGCTATATCCTGCGCGAGGGCAGGTGCCAGTTGCGCCGCCTGACGCTGGAGAAAGCCACTGACCCATGCGGTCGTCCCGGCGCTGTTTTTGGCCAGGCTCAGTTGCGCGGCGTTTTCATGGCCGAGCAAACGGGCTTTCTGCTGGCGCAGGGCGAGCAGTTTCTTCAGCACCGGGCCGTTATCGAAGCGGCCGGCCAGTGGGCCCCGATCGGAGGCGCGGGTCATGTAGGCAACGTAGCATTCCTCTCGCAAGGCACGGTTCTCGGCGTATTTGAGAATATGCTGGCAGGTGTTCTGGTCCAGGCGGATCAGCCAGCCGTCATGGCCGGCCTGGCGTGCGGCGAGTGCCAGCCGATCCTTCATCGCCGGCGACAGGCCCGCAAGCAGCGCAATATCGTCGACACGCTTGCTCCACGCCTCGGCCCAGCGCTCGAGGTTGTCCAGAAACACGTACTCCAACCCGCCGATCTCGCGGTTCAACCGCGCCAGCTCCTGTTGCTGTTCAGTAGGAAGCTCGATGCCCGACTGCTTGAATCGGCGCAGAATCCGCGCCAGTGCAATGTTGCGCGCCTCATCGAAACTGCCGGTTATCGAACTCTGCGCCAAACGCTGATAGGTCTCGTACAACCGGCGATTGCGGGCTTTATCCGACCGATACTGATTGATCGCCAGATGCGCCTTGGCGCTTTCCACGAGCCAGACCGCATCGTCGGATCTGACCATCGACAACGTTTCAAGAATCGAGCGGACTTCGCCGAGGCGCGCGTCGGCTTCGTCGATGCTCAGCACCAGATCATCCCAGCCGGGATGTTCGGTCTGACTGGCGATCACCTGGGCGATGATTCGTTGGTTGTCGGCAATGATGCCGTTGACGGCCGGCAGCAGGTGCTCGGCGCGAATCGCTGGCCACGGTGGCAGCGTCCAGTGTTGCAGGAGGGGATTGGTGTCGGGCATGGCAGCTTCCTTCGAGGCGTGGCGCAAAAGGCCAGCCTACGAAGCAAGTGCGGGGAACAGGTGTTAAGCCAATACCACCTTCCACCGGGATTCGGCAGAAGGTGGTTCTGGATCAGTGCTGCTCGTCGGGCTTTTTCTTCAGCTTCGGATTCGGGAAGAACTGCACCGCCTGAACCGTCTTGTCCGGTGCCGGCTTGAGCGCGCTGGTGTTGACCCGCGTGCCCAGTTCTTTCGGCACCGACAGCCCTTGGGCATTCAGCGTATCGCTGTAGCCGCACGCCACGCATTCGCGGTGCGGGACATCGTCCTCGCTCCACATCATCAGCTTGTCCGGCTCGCTGCACGCCGGGCAGACGGCCCCGGCGATAAAGCGTTTTTTGGTCTTCACGGGTGCCTCACTCATGCTGCCGCGTCCTCACTCAGGCCGCTGTGGCGCAAGAGTGCGTCAATCGACGGCTCACGGCCACGGAAGTCGACGAACAGCACCATCGGCGCCTGCGAGCCGCCGCGGGCCAGGATCGCTTCTCGGAAGGCGCGGCCGGTGTCGGCATTCAGCACGCCGTCTTCTTCGAACTTGGAGAAGGCATCCGCCGACAGCACTTCCGCCCACTTGTAGCTGTAGTAACCCGCCGCGTAACCGCCGGCGAAGATGTGCGCAAAGCTGTTCGGGAAGCGGTTGTAGGCCGGAGGACGCATTACCGAGACTTCGTTGCGCACGCCTTCCAGCACTTGGGCAACGCTGCGGCCATCACCGTGGGTGGCGTGCAGTTCGAAGTCGAACAGCGAGAACTCCAGCTGACGCACCATCATCAGTCCGGACTGGAAGTTCTTCGCTGCGAGCATTTTTTCCAGCAGATCCTGTGGCAGCGGCTCGCCGGTTTCGTAGTGGCCGGAAATCAGCGCAAGGCCTTCCGGCTCCCAGCACCAGTTTTCCATGAACTGGCTCGGCAGCTCGACCGCGTCCCACGCCACACCGTTGATACCGGACACGCCGGCATGCTCGACGCGGGTCAGCAGGTGATGCAGGCCATGGCCGAATTCGTGGAACAGGGTGGTCACTTCATCGTGGGTCAGCAGCGCAGGTTTGCCGCTGTCGGCCGGGGTGAAGTTGCACACCAGATTGGCCACCGGGCTTTGCAGTACGCCGTCGAGGGTGCGGCGACGGTCGCGAGCGCCGTCCATCCACGCGCCGCCGCGCTTGTTGGCGCGAGCGTAGAGGTCGAAGAAGAAGCGGCCGACGTGCTGGCCGTTTTCCTTGATTTCGAACAGGCGCACGTCCGGGTGCCAAGTGTCGAAGCCTTTCAGTTCGGCGATTTCAATGCCGTACAGACGCTGAACGATAGCGAACAGACCGCCCAGCACCTTGTCGATCGGGAAGTACGCGCGCAGGGTTTCCTGGGCGACGCTGTAGCGTTGTTCACGGAGTTTTTCACCGTAGAAACCGCTGTCCCAGCTTTGCAGATCGGCGCAGCCCTGCTCGGCGGCGTAAGCCTTGAGCTGTTGCAGATCCTGGGCGGCAAACGGTTTGCTGCGCTTGGCCAGGTCGCGCAGGAAGCTCAGCACCTGATCGCTGGACTCGGCCATTTTGGTGGCCAGGCTCAGCTCGGAGAAGCTGGAGAAACCGAGCAGCTTGGCCAGTTCCTGACGCAGGTCGAGGATTTCACCCATCACCGGGCCGTTGTCGTTCTGGCCGGCGTTCGGGCCTTGATCCGACGCACGGGTGCAGTAGGCAGCGTAGACTTCTTCACGCAGCGCACGGTCCTGGGCGTAGGTCATCACCGCGTAGTAGCTCGGGAATTCCAGGGTGATCAGCCAGCCATCGAGGCCCTTGGCCTGCGCGGCGGCAGCCATTTGCGCCTTGGCCGAATCGGTCAGGCCGGCGAGGGCGGCTTCGTCGGTCAGGTGCTTGGTCCAGGCCTGGGTGGCGTCGAGCAACTGGTTGGAGAAGCGGCTGCCCAGCTCGGACAGCTTGCTCTGCACTTCGGCGTAGCGCTTCTGTTCGGCTTCCGGCAGGTCGATGCCCGAGAGGCGGAAATCGCGCAGGGCGTGTTCCAGAATGGTTTTCTGCGCCACGTCGAAACCGGTGGCTTCCGGGCTGTTGGCCAGGGCTTCATAGGCCTGGAACAGCTCGCGGTTCTGGCCCATTTCGGTGGAGTAGGCGCTCAATGCCGGCAGGCACGACTCGTAGGCTTCACGCAGTTCGGCGCTGTTGCACACGGCATTGAGGTGGCTGACCGGGCTCCAGGCAGCGCCCAGGCGATCATTGAGTTCGTCCATCGCCAGCACCAGCCCGGCCCAGGTCGGGTTCTGGCCCTGGGTCTTGAGGATTTCGGCAATGGCGGCGCGGTTGTCGGCCAGAATGGTTTCGATGGCCGGCTGCACGTGTTCGGCACGGATCGCGGAGAACGGCGGCAGGTCGTAGGACTGCAGAAGAGGGTTGTTCACGCTCACGGTTGGCACCTTGGCTGGAAGAAACATGCGCCCATCTTAATTACAATCGACACCCACCGCAGCTATCGGCGACAGAGAGAGAACTAATCGTGTCCCTTCGCAAGTACCAGAATCACACCCCACGCTTGAGCAAAGGCGCTTTTGTCGACGGCTCGGCGGTGGTGATCGGCGACGTCGAAATCGGCGAAGACAGCTCCGTGTGGCCGCTGACCGTGATCCGCGGCGACATGCACCGCATCCGCATCGGCGCGCGCACCAGCGTGCAGGATGGTTGTGTGTTGCACATCACCCACGCCGGCCCGTTCAACCCGGACGGTTTTCCGCTGCTGATCGGCGATGACGTGACCATCGCCCACAAGGTCATGCTGCATGGCTGCACCGTCGGCAGTCGCGTGCTGATCGGCATGGGCAGCATCGTCATGGACGGCGCGGTGGTCGCGGACGACGTGATCATCGGCGCCGGCAGCCTGGTGCCACCGGGCAAGCGTCTGGAAAGCGGTTTTCTGTACGTGGGCAGCCCGGTGAAACAGGTTCGCCCGCTGACCGACAAGGAAAACGCCTTTTTCACCTACAGCGCGGCGAACTACGTGAAGCTCAAGGACCTGCATCTGGCTGAAGGCTACGACCAGCTCTGATTTTTCTCTCTATTGCCCGGAATTTTTCATGCATTACCAGACCGTACTGTTCGACCTCGATGGCACCCTCACCGACCCGCGTGAGGGCATCACCCGTTCCATCCAGTTCGCCTTGAGCAAGCTCGGCATCGACGAGCCCGACCTGACCAAACTGGAACACTTCATCGGCCCGCCGCTGTTGCAGGCATTCATGCAGTTTTATGGTTTTGATGAAGCGAAAGCCTGGGAGGCGGTGAATTTCTATCGCGAGCGCTTCAAAGTCACCGGCCTGTACGAGAATCGGGTGTTCGACGGCGTCACGCCGTTGCTGGAAACCCTGAGCGGCCAAGGCCGGCAGCTGTATATCGCGACGTCGAAGCCGTGGGTGTTCGCCCGGGAAATTGCCCGGCACTTTGATTTCGCCAGACACTTCAAGGTGATTTACGGCAGCGAACTGGACGGCACCCGCACCAACAAGGTCGAGCTGATTGCCCACCTGATGGCCGAAGAAGGGCTGGATCCGGCCAATACGCTGATGATCGGTGACCGCAAGCATGACCTGATCGGTGCTCGCAGCAACGGGCTGGACGCGGCGGCGGTGGGTTACGGTTTCGGCAGTCATGAAGAGCTGAGCGCGGAAGCGCCGGCGTATCACTTCGAGACGCTGGCCGAGCTGCATCAGGCGTTTTTGCAGCGCTGATGAGTCAGCCATCGCGAGCAAGCTCGCTCCCACAGTGACCGCGTTTCAGTATTAGAACCCGGTTTCCTGTGGGAGCTAGCTTGCTCGCGATGGGGACAAAAAGCCGCTGTAGGTTTAAGAGCCTGCCAGCACTCTCAGAGCCGACTTACGCTCAACGACTGGCAAACCACCCAACTTCTCGACCTCTGCGTAAAACCTGACCCAATCCCCACCGACCTGCCTGAACAACGCCGCAAACGCCGGCACCCACTGGTCATACAGTCCGAACGGCAACAGCCGTGCGTTGTTCAACGGCGCATTGACCCAGGCGTCATAGCGTTTGTCTCCAGCCCACTGGCGATCGCGCATTGCTCGATAATCGTGTCGAAAGCGTTCGAACTCCGCCGCCTTGCGCTCGCGCATCTGCGCCGTCGCCAGCGGTTGTGCATAGAGTTTTTCAAGACGTGAACGGGTATCGAGGATCAGTTGAATGAATTGATCGCGCTGCTTGAGCTTCGAGTCGTTTTCCGGGGGCAAGTCCCGAAACGCTCGCCACTGCCGCGTACCTTCCTGCTCGACGAAGGTCGCGAAGGACTCGTTGAACTCGGTGTCGTCCTTCACATAGAAACGCTGGTGGGCCAGTTCATGGAAGATCAGCGTCGCCAGACGCTCGTCGCCCCAGCCCATCATCGAATTGAGGATCGGGTCGTTGAACCAGCCCAGGGTCGAATAGGCCTCGACGCCGCCGATCGACACGTCCATGCCTTGCAGGCGCTGAATCGCGGCTTCGCCCCGCGCCGCGCTCTGGCTGTAATAGCCGCGGTAGGCCACGCAACCGGCAATCGGGAAACAATGGTTCTGCGGGCTCAGGGAAAACTCCGGGGTGGCGAACACATTCCACACGACAAACGGCCGACCGATATCGGCGTAGAGGCGATAGCTTTGGTTGTCCGGCAGGTGCAGGTGTTCGCTGGCGAAGGCCCGGGCTTTCTGGGACTGGGCCAGGTGAGTGCGCAGTTTGGCGTCGCGAGTCGGGTCGGCAATCACCTTGGCCACCGGCTCCCGCGCCCGCAAAAGCTGCAACTGACCGCTGGCCAGCTGGCTGTAATATCTCAGGCTTGTGCAACCGTTGAGCAACAAAATCATCACACCCGGAAACAAAACCCGCAAAACGCGATCAAGTAACCCATGGCATGGAAGCGGCCTGATCAAAATAAGAAATCCCCCGGAAAGTCTGCCCAAGACTATCCCGCCCATTGGAGCTCCGCTATGCGCATGTTGATACTGACAGGAAGCGTGCTGACGCTGGCCGGTTGTGCCGGATTCGGAATGCCGTCCCCTGATCCCTCGCAAGCCTGGATCGATCTGGATGCCCGGCAACAGGACACGGCGTTGCAGGCGCTGGAGGTCGACAAAAAGGCGGCCGTCGATCATCGTTACTTCGAAGTGCAGCCCGGCAGTCATGAGCTGACGGTGCGTTATCAATTCCCGGTCGAAGCGACCAACATCGGCCCGGATGCCGAGCCGTTGTGGCGCGATTGTCAGTTGAACGTGAAATTCAAGGATTTCAACGCCGGCCAGCGTTATCAGTTGCAGGCGGGAAGCATCGGTTTCCGTCCGTGGGCCAAGCTCTATGACCAACAACGCAACGTAGTGGGCCAGGGCACGCCGGCAGGCTGCCAGCGAACCTGATCGGCGTTATGCTGGATGTCCGAACTCACGGACATCCATCATGCGCACGTTGATGCTGTTGCTGGCCGCAGGCGTACTCGCCGGTTGCCAGACACCGTTGCCCCCCGTCGACCCGAACATGGCCTGGGTCGAATTCTCCACGCCGACCCCCGGCGGAAAACTGCTGATGGCCGAACGTCTCGACAACCGGCGACTGACTGACGGGCGCTTCTTCCAGGTTACGCCCGGCAGCCACGAGCTGCGGGTGCGCTTTGACTTTGAAGTGTTCGGCGGAGGCGGCAGCCTGATGACCGGCCCCGTTGAGCGGCTGTGCTATCTGACCATCCGCTACGATCATTTCGAGGCGGGCCAGCGTTACTTGCTCGAAGGCCGTTCGCTGGCGTTTACCCCGAGTGCCCGCCTGTACAACGACAAGCGGGAAATCGTCGCCGAAGACCGCGAAGTCAACTGCATCATTTGAGGCGTATCAGCGGTCGTTCTTCTGATAGATGATGGCTTTGGTGCCGTTGTCGCACGTGCCGACGATCATGGCGATGTCGTGTTTTTCAGCCTCTTCCTTCGAGACTATCTCCAGGGTGTAGGAGGGCACGGCGTTCGCCTGAATCTTGATTTCGATCTCTTGCTTGAGTTCTTCGCAGTCTTTGGGCGCTGCGAAGGCCGACGTTGCCAGCACGCCACAGATAACCGCCAAGGCAAAACGTTTCATGGTTGAAGCTCCATCGAAGCAGCGCGCACGAAGATGCGCGAAGGCTGCTGTCATTTATTCGACCACATTTTTGCCTGGCGGGTTCTGATCCGGCTCAATCCGTCAGCCAACCAGCGACGCGTCGAGACTGATCTTCGCATTCAGCACCTTGGACACCGGGCAACCTTCCTTGGCCTTGTTGCTCAGCTCTTCGAACTGCGCCTGGGTCGCTCCCGGAATTTTTGCCTTGAGGATCAGTTTCACCGCGGTGATCGCAAAGCCGCCATCCACCTGATCCAGCGTGACCTCGGCCTGGGTGTCGATGCTGTCGGCCTTGAGCCCGGCGTCGCCGAGAATCATCGAGAACGCCATGGAGAAACAGCCCGCATGGGCGGCGCCGATCAGTTCTTCCGGATTGGTGCCCTTGCCGCCTTCGAAGCGGGCCTTGAAGCCGTAGGGTGCTTCGCGCAGGACACCGGTTTCGGTGGAAATCGAGCCGATGCCGGTTTTCAGGTCACCTTCCCAATGCGCGGATGCCTTCTTCACGATAGCCATGTGTGCCTCCTTCAATTCGGGCGCGAAACGCCGCGCCGTCGTGGTTTTTGCCTGCAAGGCTTCTGAGGATAGACGCCGGAACAAAGTTCAGCCCAAGTGAATCGTTGACTTTTTTAGTAGGAAATTTCGGATCGGCTATTGAAACTCGGGTATATGCCCTTATTGCACAGAACACGCTTATGAATTGGGCAGGTTTGCGTTCGCCAAGAACAAACCTGCGCCCTCAATCGGAGATGCAGGTTTATGAAGCAACTGTCCGACGTAAAGTTTTCCACCCTCGACCTGGTGCCGGTGCGCGAGAACGGCAGCCCGGCCCAGTCGCTGCGCAACTCGCTGGATCTGGCGCAGCACGTCGAGAAGTTCGGCTACACGCGGTTCTGGGTCGCCGAGCACCACAACATGGACGGCATCGCCAGTTCCGCCACCTCGGTATTGCTGGGCTACCTGGCCGGCGGCACGTCGACCATTCGGGTCGGCTCCGGTGGCGTGATGCTGCCCAATCACGCGCCGCTGGTGATCGCCGAGCAGTTCGGCACCCTTGAAAGCCTATATCCGGGGCGCATCGACCTCGGCCTGGGTCGTGCGCCGGGTTCCGATCAGATGACCGCCCGTGCCTTGCGCCGTGAGCGCTCCGGCAGTGCCGATGACTTCCCGGAAGACGTGGCTGAGCTGGTGCGCTTCCTCGGCCCGCGCACCCCGGATCAGCGCGTGATCGCGATGCCGGGCACCGGCACCAATGTGCCAATCTGGCTGCTCGGTTCCAGTCTGTTCAGTGCGCAACTGGCCGGCGAGCGCGGTTTGCCCTACGCCTTCGCCTCGCATTTCGCACCGCGCTTCATGCACGAGGCGATTCGCGTCTACCGCAATCACTTCAAACCATCGGCGGTACTCGACAAACCGTACGTGATGCTCGGCGTGCCGCTGGTGGCGGCCGATACCGATGAGCAGGCCGATTACCTGGCGACCTCGGTGTACCAGCGAATTCTCGCGCTGATGCGTGGGCAAAGTCTGGTGCAGCGCCCGCCGGTGAAAACCATGGACGGCCTGTGGCTGCCCCACGAGCGTGAGGCGGTGGGGGATTTCCTCGGTCTGGCGATGGTCGGCAGTCCGCAGAAAATCCGCGCGAAACTCGAAGTGCTGATCGAACAGACCCAGGCTGACGAATTGATCTTCACCTGCGACCTGTACGAACACGCCGATCGCCTGCATTCCTACGAGCTGCTCGCGCAGGTGATGAAGGGCTGAGCCCCGATAGCTGTGCACAAAAAAGCCGACGCATTGCGTCGGCTTTTGTTTTTTCGGCGTGATCAGCCGCGGGTGTAGACGATCTGTTTGGCTCCGCCTTCACAGGTGCCGACGACTTTGCCGCCACTGGCCGCACCCTTGTCGACGATCTCCAGCGAATACCCGGATACACCCTTGGCATCCAGCTTGGCCGCAATTTCAGCCTTCAGTTCTTCACAGGGCTTGCCGGCAGCAAACGCACCACCCGCAAGGCTCAACAAACCTACCGCCAACATGAACTTCTTCATCGGTCGCACTCCCTGGTCGGATTAAAAAAGGCAGGCATCGAGCCGTTCGCCCGATGCGCTCACCTTGTAGCGCTTTGCCATTCCTATGGCACTCGGCCAGCGCGCAAGTTCAGAAGCGTAGACCAAACTCAGCTGCTGGCAATCCGGAACCCGACTTTCAGGGTCACTTGAAAGTGCGCCGCCTTGCCGTCCTTGATGTGGCCTCGGGTTTCGGTCACTTCGAACCATTCCAGATGCTTGATGCTCTTGTTGGCTTCCGCCAATGCGTTGTTGATGGCGTCTTCGATGCTGCTGGTGGACGAACCGACCAGCTCGACTTTCTTGTAGGTGTGATGGTCACTCATGGCGTTCTCCTTGAAGTGTGCAATTGAGCCTAGCAGCGATTTGCCGTGTTGATTTCGGCGATCCGGACGACGGTAAGTTCAGATTTTCTGCACTTTCCAGAACCCGTGAAGTCCCAAACAACACACGCCACTCATCACCAATGCAGGAGAGCCACCATGGCCAACACCTCGTTACGCAAAGCCTCGTTGCAAAGCATGGAAGCGGAGATCGAGAGTCTGCTCAAGTCGTTGGAAAGCCTGAAGGACGACGCTTCTGACGAGTCGCGCAAGACCCTCAAGGCGCTCAAAAGCAACGCTGAAAGCGCGCTGAAACACTCGCGCAGCCTGCTCAGCGATGCCTACGAAGAAGTCAAAGTCAAAACCCGCGAGACCGGGATCGCCACCCGTGATTACGCGCAGGAACATCCGTGGACGACCGCCGGTGTAGCGGTCGGTGCACTGGGTCTGCTGGCCGCTTACTTGCTGTTCAAGCGCGGCGAGTGATCCGCCTGGCGCAGCTCGTTCCTGAGCCACTGCGCCAATTGCCGGGCGCGCCCGTCTGCGGCGCGCTTGGGTAGCCACAATGCCAGTTGCGCCGGGGTTTCACTGAAACCCCACGGCGCGACCAGGCGCCCGGCCTTCAAGTCTTCGGTCACCAGCGGTTCCGGCGCGATCGCCACACCCAGCCCGGCGACGGCCGCTTCCAGCAAGTAATACAAATGCTCGAAACCTTGCCCCAACTTCAACGCCTTGGCGTCGAGGCCGCTTTGCTGCGCCCAGATTGGCCAGGCTTGCGGGCGTGAAGTCGTGTGCAGCAAGGGTTCGTCGAGCAGGGCAATGGGCGGTGCCGATTGCAGGCGCTGGTAGCCGCTGAACAGCGGGCTCATGACCGGGCCGATGCGCTCGCTGGCCAGCTCGTACACTTGCATGTCTGCCGGCCATGGCGGTTCGGCGAACAGCAGCAATGCATCCAGCCCCGGGCGTCGTGGATCGAGATCGCCTTCCCCGGCCGACAGGTGCAGACGCAAATCCGGAAGATCGGCGTTCAAGCGCCCCAATCGCGGAATGAACCAGCGTGCCAGCAGACTGCCGGAACAACCGAGCACGAACGGCGCATCGGCGGTGCTTTGGGTCAGTTCGGCGCAAACGCTGCGCAAGCGGTCGAACGCTTCGCCGCTGGCATCGCGCAGACGAATGCCGGCATCTGTGAGTTTCAGGCCACGACCGTCCTTGACGAAAAGACTGACGCCGAGATGCTCTTCAAGCACCTTGAGCTGGCGGCTGACCGCGCCATGGGTGACGTGCAGTTGCTCCGCAGCCTGGCTGACGCTGTTCAGGCGGGCGGTGGCTTCGAAGGCGCGCAGGGCGTTCAGCGGGGGAAGGTCATGGCTCATGATATCTGTGAGTTTTCCTGACAGGTTGTGGCGATCTTATCGGTTTTCAGCCTGGAAGGTCAGGGGTAGAGTGAACGCCATTGTCTTCTCGTGAAATCCGCTGGAGCGAACCATGACCCAGACTTCGAACACCTCCGATCTGCGTAACGGCCCTGACGCCAACGGCCTGTTTGGCTCGTTCGGCGGCCGTTACGTTGCCGAAACCCTGATGCCGTTGATCCTCGATCTGGCCCGCGAATACGAAGCGGCCAAGGAAGATCCGGCGTTCAAAGAGGAATTGGCCTACTTCCAGCGCGACTACGTCGGACGTCCGAGCCCACTGTATTTCGCCGAGCGCCTGACCGAGTTCTGCGGTGGCGCCAAGATCTACCTCAAGCGCGAAGAGCTGAACCACACCGGCGCGCACAAGATCAACAACTGCATCGGCCAGATCCTGCTGGCGCGGCGCATGGGCAAGAAACGCATCATCGCCGAGACCGGCGCCGGCATGCACGGCGTGGCTACCGCCACCGTGGCTGCGCGTTTCGGTCTGGACTGCGTGATCTACATGGGCACCACTGACATCGAACGTCAGCAGGCCAACGTGTTCCGCATGAAGCTGCTGGGCGCCGAGGTGATCCCGGTAGTCGCCGGCACCGGTACCCTGAAAGACGCAATGAACGAAGCGCTGCGTGACTGGGTGACCAACGTCGACAGCACCTTCTACCTGATCGGCACCGTGGCTGGTCCGCACCCTTATCCAGCCATGGTTCGCGACTTCCAGGCGGTGATCGGCAAGGAAACCCGCGATCAGCTGCAAGCTCAGGAAGGTCGCCTGCCGGACAGCCTGGTGGCGTGCATCGGCGGCGGTTCCAACGCCATGGGCTTGTTCCACCCGTTCCTCGACGACAAGAGCGTCGAGATCATCGGCGTCGAAGCCGCCGGTTACGGCATCGAGACCGGCAAACACGCGGCCAGCCTCAACGGCGGCGTACCGGGTGTGCTGCACGGCAACCGTACCTTCCTGCTGCAGGACGACGATGGCCAGATCATCGACGCCCACTCGATTTCCGCCGGCCTCGACTATCCGGGCATCGGCCCTGAACACGCGTGGTTGCATGACATCGGCCGCGTCCAGTACACCTCGGTGACCGACGACGAAGCCCTCGCTGCGTTCCACCAGTGCTGCCGTCTGGAAGGGATCATCCCGGCACTGGAAAGCGCCCATGCCCTGGCTGAAGTATTCAAACGCGCACCGAAACTGCCGAAGGATCACCTGATGGTGGTCAACCTGTCCGGCCGCGGCGACAAAGACATGCAGACCGTCATGCACCACATGGAACACTCTCAACAAGAGCAATCCAAGCAGGAGAAACACTGATGAGCCGCCTGCAAACCCGCTTTGCCGAACTCAAAGAACAGAATCGCGCTGCACTGGTGACCTTCGTTACCGCCGGTGATCCGGACTACGACACTTCGCTGGCTATCCTCAAAGGCCTGCCGAAAGCCGGTGCCGACGTGATCGAATTGGGCATGCCGTTCACCGACCCGATGGCCGATGGCCCGGCGATTCAGCTGGCGAACATCCGTGCCTTGGGTGCCAAACAGAACCTGATCAAAACCCTGCAAATGGTCCGCGAGTTCCGCAAGGACAACAGCGACACGCCGCTGGTGCTGATGGGTTACTTCAACCCGATCCACAAGTTCGGCGTCGAGCGCTTCATTGCCGAAGCCAAAGAGGCTGGCGTTGACGGCCTGATCGTGGTCGACTTGCCACCGGAGCACAACTCGGAGCTGTGCGACCCGGCCCAGGCTGCAGGCATCGACTTCATCCGCCTGACCACCCCGACCACCGATGATGCGCGTCTGCCAAAAGTGTTGAACGGCAGCTCCGGCTTCGTTTACTACGTGTCGGTTGCCGGTGTGACCGGTGCCGGTGCGGCGACGCTGGAACACGTCGAGGAAGCGGTGGCGCGTCTGCGTCGTCATACCGATCTGCCGATCAGCATCGGTTTTGGTATCCGCACGCCGGAGCAGGCGGCGTCCATCGCACGTCTGGCCGATGGTGTGGTGGTGGGCTCGGCGCTGATCGATCACATCGCCAATGCGACCACACCGGACCAGGCCATCGACGGCGTACTGAGCCTGTGTTCGGCGCTGTCCGAAGGCGTGCGTAAGGCTCGCGTCAGCTGAAGGTAAAGTTCCTGATACAGAGGAATTAGAGCCTCGCGGCACAGACTAACCAAGCAAGACCGAGGGGTTCAGAACCACGTTCTGAGCCCCTTTTTGCTGTCAGTGCAGTGAGGAAAGACCCGATGAAAATGCCGAAACGTCTGATTGCCAGTTTGGGCGTACTGATGATCAGCGCGACGCCGCTGCTGGCCAGCGCCGATCCGCGCGACGATCACGACCACGGCGGCCCTCAGCAGGGCCACTACGACAATCGCGGTGGTGATCACCATGATTGGCAAAGCAACCATCGCGGCGGCCCGCCACCTCGGGACTTCGGCCCGGTGCGTCAGGTGATCCGCGACAATCATGGCTACTTCGTGCGCGGTGCGCCGCCGCCTCCAGGCATCCATCTGGTCCGTGGCCGGCCGCTGCCCCATGGCTATTACGGCGAGCGGCTGGATAACCGGGCGTTGAGTCGCCTGCCGTATTACCCGGGTTATGAATGGCGTCGGGCTGGTGGTGACATCGTGCTGATCGCAGTGGGCAGCGGGGTCGTTTACGAAGTGTTGGATGGCGTTCTGTACTGATCGTCAGGCAATAAAAAAGACCGCAGCCTTCACAGGCTGCGGTCTTTTGTTTTCAGGGCCGTTGTTTTTCAGGGCAATTCCAGTCCGCCGGAGGCTTTGTGCAGTTTGCGCAGATGCTCGCCGATCTGCTTCACGTTGGCCTCGCTGGCCGCAATCTCGGCCGCTCGTTTGGGCTCGAGCAATGCGCGCACTTCCTTATCGAGATCGCCGGTCAGGGCCAGCAACTGTTTCTGCCGCTGGCTGCTTTCTGCTTCCAGTCGGCTGAATTCGCTCGGTTGCGGCAGGCCATAACCTCGGGAGTCGAGCAATTCTGCCGGTCGACTGAGAAAGCCGCTGTTGGCGAGAATTTGCTGCAAGGTCGCGTTGGCCTTGTCCATGCCACCGTTTTCCAGCTCCCGGGCGCCGAGGTAACGTTGCTTGACCTCATCCTGAGCCAACAGCAATTGGCGGCGGAAACTGGCTTGCTCCAGCAACAACAGCGCGGCGCTGGTGCGCAGGTCGGCCCGTTCGAACCATGGACGACGCTCTTCGGCAGACAGCGAAAGCCATTCTTCAACGGTTGTCTGCTTGATCGGCAATTGCTTCTTCAAAACGTCGAACATCGCTTGATAACGATCACGGAACGAGTCGAAGCGATAACCCAGGCGCAATGCCTCTTTCGGATCATCGAGCACGCTGGTGTCGGCCAGGCCTCGCCCTTTCAGCACTTCCAGCAGACCGTTGGGCATGATGCTGTCGAGGCCGGTGAGCCGGGCGTTGTTGCTGCCGCTGCGCAGCAGTTTCAGGCCTTCCACCGCACAGTTGTTGGAGAGGAAGAAGTAATTGCCGTCGTAGCTCCAGTGCATTTCGGCGGCGTGTTCGACCACGCCCTCGATTTCGCTGCGCGAGAGATTCAGCGGCACCGACGCCAGGCTGCGCAGTTCGGTCTTGGTGTATTCGTCGATCACCTGCGCCAGCGGCAACACAAATAGGCGCGACGGGTACTTGCCGACCAGGCCGTCCCAGCTCGACAGCTGCACGTCGCCGACGAAGGCGCGGTATGACAGCACCAGATGCTGATCCAGATCCAGTCGGCAGTCCGGCCCGCGTGGTCGGCCCGGTGCACAGATCACCAGACGCAACATGCTGTGGCCCCAACGGCTGACCCAGTTCTGGTTGGCTTCGGCCAACAGGTAGTCCACCGCGTACACGCGCTCCGGATCGACCTGGCCCAGGGGCTGTTTGGCAAAGTCGTTGCCGGCATTGAGGAAAGCGAAGGTTTTGGCGCATTCATCCTTTGCTGGCGGTGCCCAGCCGAAGTGCTCCTGGTAATAGCGATACAGCGCCGGGCGACGGCAGGCGTAGCTCGGGTCGAGGAGGAAATACTCCATGTTGACCGCGACAAACTCCTTCGGGCTGGAGATTTCGTAGAGGTCGGGGCTGCGGGCGATCTGCCGGTTGTGCTGTTCTCGCTCACCCCGGCGCCCGACGTATTGCTGCCAGCCGGCGAGGTCGAGCAAGCGTGGATCATCGCTGAGGGTGAAGCGACGACCGTTCTGGCCACGGCATTCATCGGGAATGCCGATCAGCCCGGCGCTGTTGTTGCGCCGGGTGCAGCGCTGGATCAACGTGCGTTCGGCCGCTGGCCACAAGCGCGCGCGATCGTAAATATGGGTGATTTCGTGCAGCACCGTGGCCAGCAGTTCCCGGCGAACGGTGCCGTGGGGGCGATTGGTTTTTTGAGTGGCCGCGCTGCCATCCGTGAGGCTGGCGAGCAGTTTGCGGTTCAGGTCCAGCTCGGAGACGAGCGTCGCCTGGCCGTAGGCGTTGCCGGGCATGTCGTCGGTCCAGCCGACATCGATGCGCCGGTCCAGGCGTTCGATGAAGCTTGGCGGCAATGCCTGCATGGCTTCATCGAGCAGCGCCTGGCTGGCCTGTTGTTGGGCGGGGCTCAGGCCGTCGGTCTTGAGCCGCAATTGCAGGCCGGCGTGGGCGCTGTTGCCAAGCAGCAACAACGCCCCGGCCAGCAGCCAGGCGCCGAGTGACTTCACAGTGCGAGGATGGCTTCGGCGAGTACCTGATCACTGGCGTCGCGAGCTTCCGGCACGCGGGTGCGCAAGGTATTGAAGGCGGCTTCCAGATTTGCACCACGGATATCACCATCGCTGGCCACGAAACTGGCGGCGTCGTCGTGGGCTTCGCGGATGATTTTCGAATCGCGAATCGACGTGGTGGTGTCGGAGGTGAAATCGATGGTGCGCTGGGACGCTCGGACGATGATGTTACTGGTGGCTACCAGGGTGTGCGCCTGGGCCATATCGGCCAACAACAGCAGGCCAAGGGCGGCAGCAATCAGCGGGCTACGCATGGAACGACTCCGAAAAGACAGGGATGACTATTGGACGAGAATTGCCTGTGCCAGTTCAAGGTCGCTGACATGAAGTTTTGGCCGGCTCTTGCGCAGGTAATGCAGGGCGGATTCGAGCTGTGCACCGCGCATCTGGCCGTCACTGGCAACGAACGCTGCAGCATCGTCGTGCGCGGCGATGATCAGTTTACGGTCGAACGGCGCGGAAGACACCATGCCGGTGGCCCAGACGCTGACAACGGTGTTTTGTGTGGACACATCGAAGGCGTCTGCCAGAGGAGTCCAGCAGGCGGTGAACAGTACAGAAGGGATAAGCAGATTTGAAAGAAAACGCATGGGACTCGGCAGCTGTTGGCGAGTCCCAAGGCTAGCGCAATGCCCGGACTAGAGCCAGCGCCGAAACATCGGGACACTAGCGGCGTGTCCCGAGATGCCCCTGTCGCTTAGATCGTCAGAATGGCCTGAGCCAGCTGTGCGTCGGTCGCGTTCAGTTGCGGAGCCTGATGACGGATGTGATCCAGTGCGCTCTCCAGTTTCACGCCACGGATTTCACCTTCGCTGGCCACGAAGCTGGCAGCGTCGTCACGGGCGGCGAGCACGATCTTGTCGTCACGGAAGGACGAGGTGACGTCGGAAGTGGCGTCGGAGGAGGACTTGAGCGCGCCAACCACGGCGTCGGTGGTCACGATAAAGCTGGTGGCGCTGGCGTTGGCAGCTACGGCCAGCAGGGCGGCGGCGCTGAGTAGACGAAGACGGGACATGGGAGAACTCCTGTGGATAAACCGTATTGAGAGGTGGCTCGGTGTCTGAAGGTCAGACGCCAGTCGCACAGCATTCGCCACGTTCTGCATGGATATTAGGCTCGCGCGCCAGATTCGCACAGAGGGCAGAGTGCTAGCGCCAGAAGGGTTTTTCCATTTCATTCAATCGATCGGCATGGCTGAGACCGAGGTCTGCAAGATCCCGTCCATCGAGTTGAGCCAGCAGGCGTCGCGTCCTGGCGCGCTCAAGACCCTCCCAGAGCAGCTTTAGAAGGCGTCGCAGCAGTGGACGCCGAACAGGGGCGGGGCTCGAAATTGCCGAAACATCCTGTAAGTCATTCATGACCATTTCCTTTTCCAGTGGAGGCGGAAAGTCATGTTGAGCCGGAAGCAGATGCAGAAACAGATACACCGGCACATAATTGTACTGGTTCAATTTGGTTTTTATTGAAACTGTACCTGTCTCCCAGTTGGTCCGCTGTATTGGCTATTTTCAGGCCCTGAAACGACAAGACCCGTCGCGGTTTCCCGCGACGGGTCTTGTGTGTTCAATTCGGGTTGCTGGCGGTGGGTCTAGCGACCAGAGCCAGCGACGCTGCTTAGCGCCAGAACGGCTTGCTCAGCTCTTCGTAGCGTTGTGCTTCGCTAATCCCGGCGTCAGCCAGCAGACGCGAATCCAGACGAGCCAGTTGGTGGCGGCTGGAGATGCGGCGCTGCCACAGCATCAGGTTGGCGATAACGCGCAGAGGCAGGGAAGCCTGGGTGTTTACAGCTTTGTCTTCGAAGAACAGTTCGGAACTGAGTGTACGTTCCATGGTTGACATCCTTCCGCTTGTGGCGGGATTAGGTAGTGGTTTAACTGGTGCCCATGATCCTCTCGTTTGGCCAGACTCTCTAGATACAGTTCACCTGTATTGTGAGTGACCAGTTAACTGTTTATAGGGGGTGTACGGGTCAAAATTGCGCAAACTGTACCTGTCTGCGCCTATTTGGTGCATTTTTACCCAATTCGATGATTCGAGTAGGCAAAAGCCGTAGGAAAAGACCGGTACAGCAGTACAGTTTTTGACAGTTGCGGTGGTTTTCACAATCCCGCTGGCGAAACTGTGTTTGCGCCAGCGGAAAATCTGTGCGGATTACACCGCCAGCATGCGTCCGGTTTCTTCCAGATTGATGTGCCAGCTCAGGGCATCACGCAGGATGTGCGGGGTGTGGCCGCCAATGGCGCAGGCTTTGTCGAAGTAGTCGTTCAGCGCCTGGCGGAAATCCGGGTGCACACAGTTATCGATGATGACCCGGGCGCGTTCCCGTGGCGCCAAGCCGCGCAGGTCGGCCAGGCCTACCTCGGTCACCAGGATGTCGACGTCATGCTCGGTATGGTCGACGTGGCTGACCATCGGCACCACGCTGGAAATCGCGCCGCCCTTGGCGATCGATTTGGTCACGAACACCGCCAGGTGTGCGTTGCGCGCGAAGTCGCCCGAACCGCCGATGCCGTTCATCATCCGCGTGCCGCAGACATGGGTGGAGTTGACGTTGCCATAGATGTCGAACTCAAGGGCCGTGTTGATGCCGATGATGCCCAAGCGCCGCACCACTTCCGGGTGGTTGGAGATTTCCTGCGGACGCAAAACAAGTTTGTCCTTGTACTTCTCCAGGTTGCCGAACACGTCGCTGTTGCGCCGCTCCGACAGGGTGATCGAGCTACCGGAGGCGAAGCTCAGCTTGCCGGCGTCGATCAGGTCAAAGGTCGAGTCCTGCAGCACTTCGGAGTACATGGTCAGATCTTCGAACGGCGAATCGATCAGCCCGCACATCACCGCGTTGGCAATGTTGCCGATCCCGGCCTGCAGCGGTCCGAGCTTGTTGGTCATGCGCCCGGCGTCGACTTCCTGCTTGAGAAAAGTGATCAAGTGATCGGCGATGGCTTTGGTATCGACATCCGGCGACGACACGGTGGACGGCGAGTCCGACTGCTGGGTGATGACGATGGCGACGATCTTCTCCGGCGGGATCGGGATCGCGGTGCTGCCGATGCGGTCGTCGACCTTTACCAGCGGAATTGGTGTGCGAGTCGGACGATAGGTCGGAATATAGATGTCATGCAGACCTTCGAGGTTGGCGTTGTGCGCCAGGTTGATCTCGACGATCACGTGTTTGGCGAAGATCGCGAAGCTCGCCGAGTTGCCCACCGAGGTGGTCGGCACGATGTGGCCCTGTTCGGTGATGGCCACGGCTTCGATCACGGCGATGTCCGGCAGCTTCAGTTGCTGGTTGCGCAGTTGTTCGACGGTTTCCGACAGGTGCTGGTCGATGAACATCACTTCGCCGGCGTTGATCGCCTTGCGCAAGGTGCTGTCGACCTGGAACGGCATACGCCGCGACAGCACGCCGGCTTCGGTCAGTTGCTTGTCGAGGTCGTTGCCCAGGCTGGCGCCGGTCATCAGGCTGATCTTCAGCGGCGTGACCTTGGCTCGCTCGGCCAGCGCATGCGGCACGGCCTTGGCTTCGCCGGCGCGGGTGAAGCCGCTCATGCCGACGGTCATACCGTCCTCAATCAGCGCAGCGGCGTCGGCGGCGCTCATCACTTTATCCAACAACGAAGGCAGGCGAATACGGTCACGGTACATGGATTATTTTCTCGGGCAGCGAGTAGCAGGATGCGCAGTCTAGTGAATTTCGCGAGCGCCTGTCCCGCTACCAAGGTCGCAAACGAGGCGTCTATTTAGCGGGTTTCAAGTAAAACACCGTTACCGGATCTGCAACAACGCGGCAAATTGTCCGACGTTTTGCGCAAACAAAAACGCCCCGACAAGTCGGGGCGTTCGGTGTTGCCGGCGAGGGTTACTCGACCGCTTTGACCATGTCTTCGATGACTTTTTTCGCGTCGCCGAACACCATCATGGTCTTGTCCAGGTAGAACAGTTCGTTGTCCAGACCGGCATAGCCGCTGGCCATCGAGCGCTTGTTGACGATGATGGTCTTGGCCTTGAACGCTTCGAGGATCGGCATGCCGGCGATCGGCGATTTCGGATCGTTCTTGGCGGCCGGGTTGACCACGTCGTTGGCGCCGAGCACCAGCACCACGTCGGCCTGGCCGAACTCGGAGTTGATGTCTTCCATCTCGAACACCTGGTCGTACGGCACTTCTGCCTCGGCCAGCAGTACGTTCATGTGTCCAGGCATCCGACCGGCCACCGGGTGGATCGCGTACTTCACGGTCACGCCGTGATGAGTCAGCTTCTCGGTCAGCTCTTTCAGCGCGTGCTGTGCACGGGCCACCGCCAGGCCGTAACCCGGAACGATGATCACTGTGTCAGCGTTGGTCAGCAGGAAGGTCGCGTCGTCAGCCGAACCGGATTTCACCGGACGGGCTTCCTTCTCACCGGCAGGGCCGGCATCTACTGTATTGCCGAAACCGCCGAGCAGTACATTAAAGAAGGAACGGTTCATCGCCTTGCACATGATGTACGAGAGGATCGCACCGCTTGAACCCACCAGGGAGCCGGCAATGATCAGCATCGAGTTGTTCAGCGAGAAGCCGATACCCGCCGCTGCCCAGCCGGAATAGCTGTTGAGCATCGACACCACCACCGGCATGTCGGCGCCGCCGATCGGGATGATGATCAGCACACCCATGACGAACGCCAGGGCCAGCATCAGTGCGAACGCGGCGAGGTTGCCGGTCAGCATGAAGGTGACGCCGAGGATCAGCGTCGCCAGACCCAGTACCGCATTCAGCTTGTGCTGACCGCTGAACTGTACTGGTGCGCCCTGGAACAGACGGAACTTGTACTTGCCCGACAGCTTGCCGAAGGCAATCACCGAACCGGAGAAGGTGATTGCACCGATGGCTGCGCCGAGGAACAGCTCCAGACGGTTACCCGCCGGGATCGAGTCGCCCAGTTGCTTGACGATCCCCAGCGACTGCGGCTCAACCACGGCAGCAATGGCGATGAACACCGCTGCCAGACCGATCATGCTGTGCATGAACGCAACCAGTTCCGGCATCTTGGTCATTTCAACGCGTTTGGCCATGATCGAACCGGCGGTGCCGCCGATCAGCAGGCCGACGATCACGTAACCGATGCCAGCAGTCGCCAGCTCAGCACCGAGCTTATAGATGAGGCCGACGGTGGTGAGGATTGCCAGCGCCATGCCGAGCATGCCGAACAGGTTGCCGCGGCGCGACGTGGTCGGGTGCGAAAGGCCCTTGAGGGCCTGGATGAAGCAGATCGACGCGATCAGGTAGAGCGTCGTGACGAGGTTCATGCTCATTACTTAGGCGCCTCTTCTTTTGCTTTCGGGGCTTTCTTCTTGAACATCTCAAGCATGCGGCGGGTGACCAGGAAGCCACCGAACACGTTGACCGCGGCCAGTGCCACGGCGAGGGTGCCCATGGTCTTGCCCAGCGGAGTGACGGTCAGCGCGGCGGCGAGCATGGCGCCGACAATCACGATCGCCGAAATGGCGTTGGTCACCGCCATCAGCGGCGTGTGCAGTGCGGGTGTAACGTTCCAGACCACGTGGTAACCGACATAAATCGCCAGCACGAAGATGATCAGGTTGTAGATACCGGGGGAGATAAGCTCTTCCATCGTCTGAATCCCTGCTTAGGCGTTTTTGCGGATGACTTGGCCGTCGCGGCACATCAGGCACGCGGCGACGATGTCGTCTTCGAGGTTCACTTCGAACTGGCCTTCTTTGGTGAAGACCAGCTTCAGGAAGTCCAGCAGGTTGCGTGCGTACAGCGCCGAGGCGTCTGCGGCGACTTCACCGGCAAGGTTGGTCGGGCCGACGATGGTCACGCCGTTCTCGATCACGACCTGATCGGCCACGGTCAGCGGGCAGTTGCCACCCTGGGCTGCAGCGAGGTCGATGACCACCGAGCCGGGTTTCATCTGCGCCACGGTGTCCGCGCTCAGCAGCGTCGGTGCCTTGCGGCCCGGGATCAGTGCGGTGGTGATGACGATGTCCGCCTGCTTGGCGCGCTCGTGCACGGCCTGGGCCTGACGCTGCATCCAGCTCGCCGGCATCGGGCGCGCGTAACCACCGACGCCGACCGCGCATTCGCGTTCTTCATCGGTCTCGTAAGGCACGTCGACGAACTTGGCGCCGAGGGATTCGATCTGTTCCTTCACGGCCGGACGTACGTCGGACGCTTCGATGACGGCACCCAGACGTTTCGCCGTGGCAATTGCCTGCAACCCGGCCACACCAGCACCCAGAATCAGCACACGCGCCGCTTTCACGGTGCCCGCAGCGGTCATCAGCATCGGCATGAAGCGCGGATAGTAGTGAGCGGCCAGCAGCACCGCCTTATAGCCGGCAATGTTCGCCTGGGACGACAGCACGTCGAGGCTCTGGGCCCGGGAGGTGCGTGGCGCCGCTTCCAGGGCGAACGCGGTAATCCCGCACTCGGCCATCTTCGCGATGGTGTCGTTGTTGAACGGGTTGAGCATGCCCACCAGCACCGTTCCGCGCTTGATCAGCGTCAGTTCGGCATCGCTTGGCGCGACCACTTTGAGAATCAGCTCGGCGCCAAACGCGTCATTGGCACTGCCAATGGTTGCGCCTGCCGCTTCATAGGCACTGTCGACAACGCTGGCTTTAACGCCGGCGCCGGTTTGCACAGTGACCTTATGACCTTGGCTGATCAGCTTTTTAATGGTTTCCGGGGTTGCAGCAACCCGTGTTTCACCGGTCTGGGTTTCGAGAGGAACACCAATGTGCACGTCAAATCTCCTGCGTGATCTTATTGAGTAAACCCATGCACTACGGATGGTGCGACTGGGGCGGCCGATCAGCACGATCCCGCCAAATCAGGGCGGGGCGCGGCATTTTGCAGGCGAAGTTTATGCCCTTCAAGGGATTATGACGGGTGACGGAAAATTAACTACAAGTCATCCCGTGACCGAATGTCGCAGATGGCCAGTTGAATCCCTTGCAGGCCGTGCCTTTCAAGGAGTCTGGATGAATTTGAAGAATTTTCTCATCGGTGACGTGAATAGGTCGCAATGAGTCGCGAATGAGGGCTCAAAGCCACGTCGGCAGGCGCTTGTGGGACGTCTGTACGACTTTCGGATACAGTCTGTCTATTTGCGACAAATAGTTATATCTGTAGGGCTTTGATTTTCCTGACTACGGGGTTAGCAAACGCTGTAACCCTTCATCCTTCTAGGTTGTAGCTGTGTGCCTGGTTAACCAGCCAGTCGCGAAAAGCCTTGAGTGACGCCGATTCGACCTTTCGCTCCGGAATCATCAGGTAATACGCCTTGATGCTGGAGAGCGCGTTCGGGTTGGCAATCACCAGACGTTTCTCGGCCAGTTCGCGCTGAATGAGGAATGGTGGGATCAGCGCGATGCCCATATCGTGCATGGCCGCCTGGGCCAGCATGGAGAATAGCTCGTAGCGCGGACCTGTCATGTCGCGGGGGATGTTCAGGTGCTGCGAGTTGAACCACTGTCGCCAGGCATAGGGGCGGGTGGTTTGCTGGAGCAGCGGCAGATCGGCGATTTCATCGGGTGTCAGATGCGTCTTGTTGCCGAGCAGGGCGGGACTGCATACCGGCATCGGATTCTCGCCCATCAGTCTGTGGGATTCGGTACCGGACCAGTCGGCATCGCCAAAGTAAATGGCGGCATCGAAGTCAGTGTCGGCAAACAGGAACGGGCGGGTGCGGTTGGTCAGGTTGACCGTCACTTCCGGGTGCTTGAGCTGGAAGTCCTTCAATCTTGGCAGCAGCCATTGCGTGCCGAAGGTGGGTACCACGGCGAGCTCGATCACATTGGTGCCTTGCTGACCCATCACCGACAGGGTGTCGCGCTCAACGGCATCGAGTTGGGTCGCTACTCGACGGCTGTAGGAAAGACCCGCTTCGGTCAGCTTCACCCCGCGACGGGAGCGTCGGAACAGTTCGACGCTGAGGAAGTCCTCGAGGCTGGCGATCTGTCGGCAAATGGCGCCCTGTGTCAGGGAAAGTTCTTCGGCGGCCTTGGTAAAGCTCTCGTGACGGGCGGCAGCCTCGAAGCTGATCAGGGCGGTGGTGCTGGGTATCTTGCGGCGCATGTACGTCAACCTCACTAATACATCGCTTAATTGGCATTTCGCGACGTTTCGGAGTGAGAAATTAGCACAACAGGATGCGAAATCCTCGTTTGCCGGGATGGCGAAGCGGGCCTAGGATCAATGCCACGTTAATTCACCCGATTTGCGAGGACTCACTCATGGGCGGTAAAGCTAGCTTCAACTGGATCGATCCCCTGTTGCTGGATCAACAGCTGACTGAAGAAGAACGCATGATCCGCGACACGGCCGAGCAGTTTGCCCAGCAGAGCCTCGCGCCACGTGTTCTGGAAGCCTTCCGCCATGAGAAGACCGATCCGGCGATCTTCCGTGAAATGGGTGAGGTAGGCCTGTTGGGCGCGACTATTCCCGAGCAGTACGGCGGCAGTGGCCTCAACTACGTCAGCTATGGCCTGATTGCCCGTGAAGTCGAGCGTGTCGACTCTGGCTATCGTTCGATGATGAGCGTGCAGTCTTCGCTGGTGATGGTGCCGATCAACGAATTCGGTACTGAAGCGCAGAAGCAGAAGTACCTGCCGAAACTGGCTTCCGGGGAGTGGATCGGCTGCTTCGGTCTGACCGAACCGAACCACGGCTCCGACCCGGGCGCGATGATTACGCGTGCACGCAAAGTCGACGGCGGCTACAGCCTGACCGGTGCCAAGATGTGGATCACCAACAGCCCGATCGCCGATGTGTTCGTGGTCTGGGCCAAGGACGATGCCGGCGACATCCGTGGTTTCGTTCTGGAGAAGGGCTGGAAAGGCCTGAGCGCTCCGGCGATTCATGGCAAGGTCGGCCTGCGGGCTTCGATCACCGGCGAAATCGTCATGGACAACGTATTCGTGCCGGAAGAGAACATCTTCCCGGACGTGCGTGGTCTGAAAGGTCCGTTCACCTGCCTCAACTCCGCACGTTATGGCATCTCCTGGGGCGCGCTGGGCGCGGCCGAGTTCTGCTGGCACACCGCTCGCCAGTACACCCTGGATCGTCAACAGTTCGGTCGTCCGCTGGCCGCCACTCAGTTGATCCAGAAGAAGCTGGCTGACATGCAGACCGAGATCACTTTGGCACTGCAAGGCTGTCTGCGTCTGGGCCGCATGAAGGACGAAGGCACTGCTGCGGTTGAAATCACTTCGATCATGAAGCGCAACTCTTGCGGCAAGTCTCTCGAGATCGCCCGCATGGCGCGTGACATGTTGGGCGGCAACGGGATCTCCGATGAATTCGGCGTGGCCCGTCACCTGGTCAACCTGGAAGTGGTGAATACCTATGAAGGTACTCACGACGTTCACGCGCTGATCCTCGGTCGTGCGCAGACCGGCCTGCAGGCGTTCTATTAATAGGAGAGCGACCATGGGCGCGCTGTCGCATCTGCGGGTACTGGATTTATCGCGAGTGCTGGCCGGCCCATGGGCTGGTCAGATCCTGGCCGATCTCGGGGCGGAAGTGATCAAGGTCGAGCGCCCGGGTAATGGTGACGACACTCGTGCCTGGGGGCCGCCCTTCCTGAAAGACGCCTATGGTGAGAACACCAGCGAGGCGGCTTATTACCTGTCGGCTAACCGCAACAAGCAATCGGTGACGATCGACTTCACGCGTCCCGAGGGTCAGAAGCTGGTAAGGGAGTTGGCAGCCAAGTCCGACATCCTGATCGAGAACTTCAAGGTGGGTGGTCTGGCGGCTTATGGCCTGGATTACGAGTCGCTGAAGGCGATCAATCCGGATCTGATCTATTGCTCGATCACCGGTTTCGGTCAGACCGGGCCGTATGCCAAGCGTGCGGGTTATGACTTCATGATCCAGGGTCTTGGCGGGCTGATGAGCCTGACCGGGCGACCGGAAGGTGATGAGGGTGCCGGGCCGGTAAAGGTGGGTGTGGCGCTTACGGATATCCTGACTGGCCTGTATTCGACCGTGGCGATCCTGGCAGCGCTTGCTCATCGTGATCACGATGGTGGTGGGCAGCATATCGATATGGCGCTGCTGGATGTACAGGTTGCGTGTCTGGCCAACCAGGCGATGAACTACCTGACGACGGGCACGGCGCCTAAGCGGCTGGGGAATGCGCATCCGAACATCGTGCCGTATCAGGATTTTCCTACGGCTGACGGTGACTTCATTCTCACGGTGGGTAATGACGGGCAGTTCCGCAAGTTCGCCGAGGTGGCGGGGCGGCCGCAGTGGGCGGACGATCCGCGTTTCGCGACTAATAAACTGCGAGTGGCGAACCGGGCTGTGCTGATTCCGCTGATCCGTCAGGCGACAGTCTTCAAGACGACCGCAGAGTGGGTGGCTCAGCTGGAGCAGGCAGGTGTGCCGTGTGGGCCGATCAATGATCTGGCGCAGGTGTTCGAGGATCCGCAGGTGAAATCTCGCGGGTTGGCTATTGAGCTGCCTCACGCGCTGGCGGGGATGGTGCCGCAGGTGGCCAGCCCGATCCGGTTGTCGCGGACGCCTGTCGAGTATCGCCTTGCGCCTCCTTTGTTGGGCGAACACACCTTGGACGTTTTGCAGCGGGTGCTGGGTCTTGGGGCTGGAGCAGTGGCTGCGATGAAAGAGGATGGAGTGCTCTGATGGTTTCTCTCTATATAGAGGGGATGCTGAATCTTTCTTCTATATAGAGGGAGTTGGATGTTTTTTGGCCTATCTGCAAGTTATTGAAAGAAAAGCGAAATTAAGGGTTGACGGCAGATTCTGAGTCTCTATAATTCGCCCCACTTCCGGCGCAGTCGAAACGGAAAACTCCTTGAGA
>NZ_JBXAIV010000004.1:0-485287 GCF_058796615.1 Pseudomonas sp. GW823-FHT04A03 | reverse complement strand
TTTACGACAGAGACGCCGTAGTCGTTCTTCAGTACATCTACCACGTCTTCAAAAAACTTGGCTTTCTGATTTGCCAGCGCCAACTGCTCCTCAAGCTCTTTGATTCTCTGCTCGGGAGTTAAGGGCAAAGTGGGCTCGTCCATCGGTCGGTTCCTTTGGGAACGAATGGAGGCGCCTTGGCTCCAGTCTTGCCGACCATGCTTGCGTAACCAAACCAACACCGTCGACCGACCCTGAATTCCGTAGCGCCGTTGAGCCTCTTTATAACTCAACTCGCCTTTTTCGACTTGGTCGACAACCGACAATTTAAAAGTCAGCGTGTAATCGCGTTGACTGCGTTTTGTGCCCGAATCCATTGCACCCTCCTGATAAGAAGCCAGAAGGTGTAAACCTTATTCAGGACGAGACATAGCGAATGAAAAAGCCGCCTCTTGAGGGCGGCTTTTTTGTGGGTGATGGGTGAGACTTCACCGTCACATCAACTGCCATTATTCCCGCAGAATCCGCGTTAAACAGCCAGAATAATGCTACTTAAGGAGCCGCGAACTCCTAGCATTTTCTCTCCAGCCATCATGGCCATTGCCGTCTGGTATGCAGCACTCGTAGCACTTCCACAACATCAACTTTGACTGTGTAGATGATGACGTAGTTTGGAGTGACGACGATTTCGCGGGTACCTCCCACGATACCTCTTCGGTACAAGGCTGGGTGCTGCCGAGCGCTTTCTCCTTTCAGTTCGAAGGCCTCATCAAGTTCAATCGCTGCAGCGGGATTTTCCTGGCCGATACGTTCCATGATGTTGTCTCGGTCATCCAGCGCCTCTTGGCGCCAGACCAACCTCATCAACTTACTCGCTGACGAAGGGCATCCCGTTTGGCGGCAAATATCCTACGAGCGTCTTCATCGCTGACGCTGGGTCTTGGGTCATCAATGCTGATTTGTACCTGTTGCTTGACCCATTCTTCATACGCAGCTGCTTCATGAGCTTGTTTCATCGCTTCGGCGCGATCTGGGCGGGCATAGGTTTTTATCTGAAGAGGGTCATAACTGGAGGCGTCCACATCGAAGTGATTGATGCCCACTCCTTGCAGGTAGGTCACCAGTGTTTCAAGCCGCTTGAACAGACGTACCTGGCCACTGCGTTGTGCGGTCAGTGAGTATTCTTTGCTTCCTTGCTGAATCTGAATCGACCAGCCACCGGGTTTGGCGACGACATGTGCGCTACTGATCGAACCGTTCTCAAACAGCCGCGTGAGAGTGCTGTGATCAATGGTTTCAGTGGTCATGAAGGCAAGCCCTTGGTTGAACAATGGCTCCCATCGTACGCAATCAATAATAGTTTGCAAAATTCTGATCCTTAAGTTTCGCGCCGGAGATGTCAGCGTCAGTGTTCGAGATAGGGGCAGGCAGTTCTAGCTGTGAACACGCCTGCCGAGGAGTTCGTCAGGCCGGCGCTTTCCAGTTGAGCATTCGCTGCTGGGCGACCTGGAGCAGGTCATAGCCGTCTTTGGTGAGAAGGTAGAGCGCGTGGGTGATGTGCGGGATGTCTTCGACGTCGGCGTGTTTGAAGCAGAGGCAGTAGAGGGTTTGCAGCAGGTCGCTTGAGGCGCGCAGGCGCTGGACGGCGCATTCGAGGATGTCTTGCGGGTTGGCTTCGGTGTCGATGACGAGGGGCTTGGTGTCGGTGAGGTTGGAGTCGAGTGGGCGGTAGCGATCGGAGTGGAGCTCGTTCCATGATTTCATTTTTTAGATCCTCAATTGCTTCGAATGAAGCCACCACATCGTGACCAAGCGACTGGAGGCGACTGTGTTCGGGTTGGTCAACCGGTGAGGATCATGCACATACCCGGCACGCTCGAAAGCGTCCCAAACACAGCCACCATAACGCTGCTGGCAATTGAGTGCCGGCAGCATACAGCGGACGCGAATGCATGATCCATTCGGGTGACCAAGCCCGAGTCGCTGAATTGGCAGCGACAGTCACAACTATAGGTTTCAGCCCACTGGCGCCGATAGAAGACAAGGCGCCGCTGCGTGTAGGAACGGGATGCAGATTCCGGCAGGCCATTCCTACAGATCAATCACGGTTTTCAACGAATCGCCCGATACCCCTCAACATCCAGCACACTCGTCGTCAGTCCACTCGCCGGGCTGAAGATCGTGCCTTTCACCGTCGAAAACGGAACGCCTTTGCTGCCCAGCGAAACGTAGCGCTCGCCTTGATCCAGCTCGGTGAACCAGGTGTAGGAACACTTTTCCATGGCCTTGTATTTCGCTGCCGCATTGACGATGGCGGCGGTGTGGTTGCGAAGGTCGGCGTCGGTGAGGTTGAGGTTTTTGTCGAGTACGGTGCCCCAGCGTTTCAGGCAGACCTCGGCAAAGTGGCGGACGATGAGGCCGGGTTCGGCCAGCACTTTTGGACCACTGTTGCCATCGGCGGAGGCGTTGCCGACCAGGGTGGCGTGACGGCCGGGCATGGGGAAGATGCTGGTCTTGGTGCCGGTCGCGGTTTGCGGAATGACGCAGCTGAAGCCCTTGGAGCGTTCATCCCGCGCGTAGAAGCCCACATATTCTTTTACGTTGCTGTTGAGCTTTACCCGTTGTTCCTGAAAGTTGCCGATGCCCGGCACCGGGTCAATGGCAAAGATATTCACTGGAATGTTTTTCAGTGCACTGTCGTTGAACATGGCATTGGCCAGCATATGGCAACTGATACCGCCGCGGCTCCAGCCCACCAGATTGACTTTTGTTGGAATAACTCCGTCCTTGCGAAAGGTTTTAATAATTTGCTCCTGTAACTTCTGTTGCGTGACGCTGCGATCGCCATAGTTATATTTACGCCACAGCCAGGAACCTTCGACTTTTACATCTTCGATCGGAATGCCGGCGGCTTTGAGGCGGTTGTATTCCGCTTCGGTCAGTTGCTCGCGCTGCCAGTCGCACTTGCCTTTGATGATGTTCATCGCGTGCTGGACGTTTTCCTCCCAGCCCTTGCCGAACAAGGTCCCGCTGAGGCCGTAGTCCTTGGATTGGGTGAACAGTTCATCGGCTTGCAGGTTGCTGGTGCCGGGGCCATCGACCACGATCCATTCGGCGAACTCGCGACCGACGTGATGAGAGGCAAGTGTGGAGACCAATTCACCGTCCCAATAGTTTTCGTGGGTATTATCAAACTTTGTCGAACCTGTACCGCAAAAGAAAATAGTCAGCGTAGTCATGTTGTTGCTCTTGGTTGATGTAAGAGCAAACAGGCTAGTTCCAATCTTGGTTGTAATGGAAGTGATGGGTTGTTGCGAACTTTGTAAGTTGGTTCGCTGGCTTTAACTATTTATTCTTTGTCTGGCAACTTCCAGTAAGTCACAGCCGTCCTGCGTCAACAAATAAAGCGCATTGACGATGTTGGGGATATCTTTCACGTCGGCCTGTTTGAAACACAAACAGTAAAGAGTTTCCAGCAGATCACTGGCGGCACGCAGGCGTTGATCGGCGGCATTGAGCAAATCACCCGGTGCTGCTGCGGTGTCGATGACCATTACCGGGTTGTCGCCGTCGCAGGTCTTGAGAGGGCGAAAACGAGTATTCAGCGGTGTGAACATGTTCATGATTGAGGCGTGTCCTTTACGAAGTCGCTTCGGCGGGCCGACACAGTGTTTTCAGTCGCGCCGGCCACTATAGAAGGGCGTCGTCGAGTGGGACAAGACAGCCACAATGGACAGAATTCGTAGGGGTTTTTCCGGGGTCCGGGCATTTGCCCTACGCGTTTTAGCGGCTTTTTCACAGCCAAACCCTGACGGGCGAAATTTCCCACGTGTTTGTCGGGCGATTCCCGTTAAACATCTGTATGGTGCGCGCCAGAATCCGTAGGGCGTTTCCAGACGTCCGACACAGACTTAAAGGGAATTAGGTATGCAGTGGCTACGAATGGCCTCGATCGTTTTGCTATGGGCCAGTGGTTGTCGTTTGGCGTTAGCCTCCGAGGCGGGCAATGGACTGGTGCTCACGCCAGTGGAGCGCACCGAATGGCCGGACGCACTCACGACCCAGGCCAGCATCGACACGGCCTCCCGCGCCGAAGTGCTGATGTTTGGCAAGGCATTGCTGGCCAGCGAAGGCCTGGATGAATCCGGACTCAAACAACGTCTGGGCGTGCCGCATGTGCAGCTCAAGTCGATCCGCCAGGTGCGTGACGGCCTATGGGATCGTCTACTCACCACCTACCGCATCGCCAGCCAGAACTGCGACGCGCAGGCGTTTTGTCCACGGGTGCGCAGTGTCGCCGACCTGCGTCAGTTGGCGGCGGCATTCACCGGTGATATCAGCCCGGCCCATGCACTGTGGGCCAGCAAAAGCCAGGGCGTGCATGAGCAGCTGTTGAACGAGCAATTGCGAGTGGCGGTGTTGCAGCCGTAGCCCCACTGTCACAGTCCCGCCGTCACGACGTTGGCCAAAGGCTGGAGGTCGTCGGGTATCATCCCGTATCGATTTGCCCCCCGACCTTTTCTCGACGCGCTGCGATCGCCCGCTAGGCTGTTGGCATCACAGCGGTCAACGGAGTGACAGCGAATGCACAACACCCTGGAACAGGTTTTCGGTTATCCACAGTTTCGACCCGGCCAGGAGACCGCAATCAGCGCCGTTCTCGCCGGGCGCTCGGCGGCGGCGATCTTTCCCACCGGCTCCGGCAAGTCTCTTTGTTATCAGGTGCCGGCACTCTTGCTGCCACACCTGACGCTGGTGGTCTCGCCGCTGCTGGCGCTGATGCAGGATCAGCTGGAGTTCTTGCGACGACACGGGATTTCGGCAGGCAGCATCGATTCGGCGCAGAGCCGCGAAGACGCCAACGATGTGATGGCTCGCGCCCGTTCCGGCGAACTGAAGATCCTGATGATTTCCGTGGAGCGTTTGAAGAACGAGCGCTTTCGCAACTTTTTGCAGCAGGTGCCGATCTCGCTGCTGGTGGTGGACGAGGCGCACTGCATCTCCGAATGGGGCCACAACTTCCGCCCCGACTACCTCAAGCTGCCGGACTACCAGCGCCAGTTCAATATCCCGCAAACCTTGCTGCTGACCGCCACGGCAACGCCGAAAGTCATCGCCGACATGCAGGCGAAATTCGCCATCGCGGCAGAAGATGTGGTGACCACCGGTTTCTATCGGCCCAACCTCAATCTGCTGGTCGAGCCGGTGCGTGGGCAGGACAAGCGCCGACGGCTTGTGGAGTGGATGAGCGAGCGCGCGGGTCAGCCGAGCATCGTCTACGTCACCCTGCAAAAAACCGCCGAGCAGATTGCCGAACATCTTGAGCGCAATGGCATTCAGGCCGAGGCTTATCACGCCGGTTTGCCCCATGAGCAACGGGACGCGATCCAGAAGCGCTTCATGGGCGGGCAGTCCAATTGCATCGTCGCCACCATCGCCTTCGGTATGGGCATCGACAAAAGCGACATCCGTAACGTGGTGCATTTCGACCTGCCCAAATCCATCGAAAACTACAGCCAGGAAATCGGTCGCGCCGGACGTGACGGGCAGCCGTCCGACTGCCTGGTGCTGGCCAACCGCGACAGCCTCAACGTGCTGGAAAACTTCGTGTATGGCGACACGCCGGAACAGGACGGCATTCGTCATGTGCTGGACGAGTTGCAGGCCGCCGCGCCCGAAGGCCAATGGGAATTTCTGCTCGGGCCGCTGGCGGACCAGAGCAACATTCGTTCATTGCCTTTGAAGACGTTACTGGTGCAGCTTGAGCTGCGAGGACTGATTGCCCCGCGCTACGCGTACTACGCCGAATACCGTTTCAAATACCTGCTTGAGCCCGAGGCGTTGCTTGAGCGTTTCGAGGGCGAGCGCAGGGATTTCGTCGCCGCGATCATCCAGACCTCAAGCCGCGCACGCACCTGGGCCACGGTGAATTTCGAGGCGATGTACGAGCAGTATTCCGCCGAGCGCAATCGGGTGGTGAAGGCGCTGGATTACTTTCAGGAAAAGGGCTGGGTCGAGCTTGAGAGCAAGCAGATGACCGAGGTCTACAACGTCCTGCGCAGCGATTTCGACAACCAGGCCCTGAGCGCTGAACTGCATGACTATTTCACCCGCCATGAGCAAACCGAAGTGGCGCGGATTCACGCCATGCTCGAGCTGTTCGCCACCGAGCGATGCCTCGGATATCGGCTGGCCGAATATTTTGGCGATCACAATGCGCCACAGCAGTGCGGACATTGCTCGGTGTGTCACGGGCAAGTCGCCCGGCTGCCGGCACCTCCGGAATTGCCGGCGCTTGTGGATAAAAGTTTTGCGGCGTTGTGTGGCGACTTTATCCACAGGCATCGGCAGCACGCCGGCAGTGCTCCGTCGGCGGAGCGGTTGACCCGGTTCCTGTGCGGAATCAGCGTGCCGTTGTTTACCAAGCTCAAGGCACGGGCCATTTCCGGGTTTGCGGCGCTTGAGGAATATCCCTACGCCGAGGTTCGGGCCTGGGCTCAGGCGCATCTTTGAGTCTCGAATCCATCTGCTGAATGTCGATCATCACGGCAATGAACTTCAAAAATGCCCGGTGGCTGACTATGGTGATGGCTGTCTTCGGATCGCCAACAAGAGAACAACATGAGCCAGACATCCTTCGCTATTCAGCAGGCCGCCGTGATCGGCGCCGGCACCATGGGCCGCGGCATTGTCATGTGCCTGGCCAACGCCGGCGTGTCAGTGCAGTGGGTCGATAACAATCCACAGATGCTCGAACAGGCGCTGGCCACCGTGGCTGATACCTACGCGCACAACGTGCGACAGGGGCGGATCGACCAGGCCGAGGCCGATGCGCGGATCGCCCGTGTCAGCGCGGCGGCAGACTATGTGGCGATCCGCAATGTCGACCTGGTGATCGAAGCGGTGTACGAGAATCTTGAGCTCAAGCAGAAGATCTTCCGCGAGCTCGATGGCGTGCTGAAGCCCGAGGCGCTGCTGGCGAGCAATACTTCGGCGCTGGACATCGACGCCATTGCCGCCGCGACACGACGCCCGACTCAAGTGCTGGGCCTGCATTTCTTCAGCCCGGCGCACATCATGAAATTGCTGGAAATCGTCCGTGGCGCGCAGACCTCGCCGGCTGTGCTTGAAGCTGCGCTGGAGCTGGGCAAGCGCATGGGCAAGGTCAGTGTGGTGTCGGGCAACTGCCACGGTTTTATCGGCAACCGCATGCTCCATCCGTATGTGCTCGAAGCACGCAAGATGTTGCTCGAAGGGGCGTACCCGCATCAGGTCGATGCGGCGTTGCAGAGCTTTGGTTTCGCCATGGGGCCGTTTCGCATGTACGACGTGGTCGGCATCGATCTCGAGTGGCGTGCCCGCGAACTGGCCGGCAAGGGGCAGGACGCGCCCGAAGTTCAGGTGGATAACCGCTTGTGCGAACAGGGTCGCTTCGGTCAGAAGTCCGGCAACGGTTATTACCACTACGAGCCGGGCAGCCGTCAGGCCGAGCATGATCCCGAAGTCGATGCGCTGGTGTTGAACGTCAGCGAAGGGTTGGGATTTCATCGCCGGGATATCGGCTCGGAGGAGATCCTCGAGCGGTGCCTGCTGGCGTTGGTCAACGAGGGCGCGAAGATCCTGCAGGAGGGGATTGCCGAGTCGGCGCATGACATCGATCAGGTCTATCTGAATGGCTATGGCTTCCCGGCGGAGCGGGGCGGGCCGATGGCCTGGGCGGATGATCAGGGTCTGGCAGACATTCATAAACGGTTGCTGGCGCTGGAGACCCGGCAGGGCGATCACTGGCGTCCGGCGCCATTGATCGGCGAGCTGGCGGCGCGAGGCAAGGGTTTTTACCTTTAGACTGGGCAAATCACTCCAGGAATCGACACTGATGTCCAACCCGATGCCGCAACGCAGCGATTACCCGCACTTCCAGCCGATCACCACGCGCTGGCATGACAACGACGCCTACGGCCACGTCAACAACGTCACCTATTACAGCTTCTTCGACACGGCGGTGAACACGTACCTGATCCAGGTCGGGGGGCTGGATATCCATGACGGCGAGGTGGTGGGGTTTGTGGTGAGTTCGTCCTGCGACTATTTCGCGTCGATCGCTTTTCCGGATCGAATCGAGATCGGTCTGCGGGTCGGCAAGCTGGGCAACAGTTCGGTGCAATACGAACTGGCGGTGTTCAAGGAAGGAGAGGTGGAAGCCTGTGCCGCTGGACGCTTCGTGCATGTATTCGTCGACCGGGCATCCAATCAGCCGGTGTCGATTCCGGTCCGATTGCGCGAAGCGCTGGAACGCCTGACGGTGTGACGGGCAAAAAAAATCGCAGCCCGGGGGAGCTGCGATTTTTTTTCAAACTTTCGCCTTAACGGTGGCGATAGTAGCGGTGATGCTTGCGATGGCCGTAGGCATGACCGCGACCGCGGTGGTCGTCACGGTAGTAGCGACGATCATCATGGCGACGATCGTAACGACGATCATCGTCATCGCTCTTGTTGCCCATGTAGTTGCCCAGCGCGCCACCCGCGCCGCCGCCGGCTGCTGCGCCGATCAGGCTGCCGGTGGTGCCGCCCATGCTGCGGCCGACCACGTTGCCGCCGGCTGCGCCCAGCGCACCGCCGATGGCTGCTTCGCCACGGCTGCGCTTGTCGGCGCCGACCGCACTACCACCCGCGCCGCCCAGGGCTGCGCCAATGGTTGAACCTGTACTGCCGCCTAACGACTGACCGACGACCGAGCCAAGAACCCCGCCCAATGCGCCGCCCACACCTGCTTCGGTGGTGCCTCCGGCAGAAGCGAAGCCACTGACCAGGCCAAGGGACAACAAGAGAATCGAGGAGAACTTCATAGAGGAGCCTCAAAGGGATGACGGCGCGATCCTGAGGCTCTGGAATGGGCGTGACAATCGAAATCCGACGAATAACACGACTTGTATACAATTCTGCAAGTTACTGATTTTTGGGCGGAACTTAACAGTTTTTCGCCGGTCTTTAACTACTTCGGACAGGCCGCTTTGATCACAAAGCGGCCTTTTTTGTGGGCGTTTGAAAAGTGTTCGTGCAGGAAAAAATCATTGATTCGGCTGCCGCTTTCGCGAGCAAGCTCGCTCCCACAGTGACGGTGTTCTTCCAGAAAAGACCCGTACTCATGTGGGAGCGAGCTTGCTCCGGGCGGCGTTCCGACGAAGGCGCCCGTTCAGGCGCCGTATCAGGCCGACTTGGCCATGATCAGCCCCGTTTCACTCGCCGCTTCCAGGCGAATGGCAATGAACTTCGACGTCGGCGTATGGCTGCCATCGCCGGTGCTTTCCAGCGGCACCAACGGGTTCACCTCAGGGTAATAAGCCGCCGCCTGCCCCGCAGGAATATCGAACGCCAAGAGCGTGAAGCCCTTCACCCGACGTTCACGGCCATCGTCCCACAGCGACACGATGTCAGCCTTCTGCCCAGGCTTGAAGCCCAGGCGAATGATGTCCGCCTCGTTGGCGAACAGCACATCACGTTGCCCCTTCACGCCGCGATAACGATCGTCGAGACCATAAATCGTGGTGTTGTATTGATCGTGGGAACGCATCGATTGCAGGATCAGGTCCGGCAGTTGCCCGGTAGCGCGAGTGCGCTCGTGGATCAGGTCCTTGGGCAGCATGTTCGGCTTGAAGTTGGCCCGGCCCGACGTGGTGTTCCACTTGCGCGCGCCGGCGCTGTTACCGAGGTAGAAACCGCCCGGGTTCTTGACCTTCTCGTTGAAGTCCTTGAAGCCCGGGATGGTGTCGGCGATCAGCTCGCGGATGCGCCGGTAGTCGGCCACCAGCCAGTTCCAGTCCACCGGTTTGCTGCCCAGGGTCGCGGCGGCAATGCCGGCGATAATCGACGGCTCCGAGCGCATCTGGTTCGACAGTGGCTGCAACTGACCGTTGGAGGCGTGCACCATGCTGAACGAGTCTTCCACGGTGACGGCTTGCGGGCCTTCGGTCTGGATGTCGATGTCGGTACGGCCCAGGCACGGCAGGATCAACGCATCCTTGCCGTGAGCCAGGTGGCTGCGGTTGAGCTTGGTGCTGATCTGCACGGTCAGGTCGCAGTTGCTCAGGGCCTGGAAGGTGCGCGGGCTGTCCGGCGTGGCCTGGGCGAAGTTGCCGCCCAGACCGATGAACACTTTGGCGCGACCTTCGGCCATCGCATGAATCGCTTCGACCACGTTGTGCCCGTTGTGACGTGGCACCTTGAACTGGAAGCGGCGCTCCAGGGAATCGAGGAACGCCACCGGCGGACGCTCGTTGATGCCCATGGTGCGGTCGCCCTGCACGTTACTGTGGCCACGCACCGGGCACAGACCGGCGCCGGGCTTGCCGATGTTGCCGCGCAGCAGCATCAGGTTGGCGATTTCCTGGATGGTCGGCACCGAGTGACGATGCTGGGTGATGCCCATCGCCCAGCACATGATCACGTTCTTGCCTTTGGCGTACATGCGCGCCGCTTGCTCGATCTCGACCAGAGTCAGGCCGGACTGCGCGACGATCTGCTCCCACGGCGTGTCATCGACGACGCCGAGGTATTCCAGCACGTTGACGCTGTGCTCATTGAGGAAGTCGTGATCGAACACCGCCGGCGCACCGGCCTTCTGCGCATCGCGCTCCCATTGCAGCAGGAATTTGGCCATGCCACGCAGCACTGCCATGTCACCGCCCAGTGCCGGGCGGAAGTACGCGGTGTTGGTCGGCTTGTCGCCGTTGGTGAGCATTTCGATCGGGTGCTGCGGATGCTGGAAGCGTTCCAGACCACGCTCTTTCAGCGGGTTAATGCACACGACCTGAGCGCCGCGCTTCACCGCTTCACGCAGCGGTTCGAGCATGCGCGGGTGGTTGGTGCCCGGGTTCTGGCCCCAGACGAAAATCGCATCGGCGTGTTCGAAATCGTCGAAGGTCACGGTGCCTTTGCCGACGCCGACACTCTGCGCCAGCGCCACGCCGCTGGCCTCGTGACACATGTTCGAGCAGTCGGGGAAGTTGTTGGTGCCGAAGGCGCGCACGAACAGTTGATACAGGTACGCCGCTTCGTTGCTGGCGCGGCCCGAGGTGTAGAACTCGGCCTGATCCGGACTCGACAGCGCTTGCAGGTGTTTGCCGATCAGCGCGTAGGCATCGTCCCAGCTGATCGGTTTGTAGCGATCGGTTTCGGCGTCATACACAACCGGCTCGGTCAGGCGACCCTGATATTCGAGCCAGTAGTCGCTCTGTTCCAGCAACGCGGTGACGCTGTGCTTGGCGAAGAACTTGCCGTCGACCCGGCGCTTGGTCGCTTCCCAGTTGACCGCTTTGGCGCCGTTCTCACAGAACTTGACCATGCCGCTTTCCGGCGAATCGCCCCAAGCGCAACCCGGGCAGTCGAAGCCGCCGTTCTGGTTGGTCTTGAGCATCATGCGCAGGTTTTTCAGCGCGTTGTCGCTGGTCAGCCAGGCCTGGGCCACGCTGATCAGGGCGCCCCAGCCGCCTGCTGCGCCCTTGTAAGGCTTGTAGCGCGGGACGGGTTTCTGGTCGGCTTGATGGTGTTGGCTCACGGGTGTTTCTCCATTTCTGGGCTATACACCCGCGGCGCGTTCTTTTGCGGCAGGTGGATGAGATTGAGGTTGTGGCGTCGGGCCCATTGCACGGCGAGGCCGGTGGGCGCGGACAGGCTGACCAGGGTCTGAATCCCGGCCCGCAAAACTTTCTGGATCAATTCGAGGCTGCAACGGCTGGTGACAATCGCCAGTCCGCCGGCTGTGAATATCTTTTGCCGGATCAGGCCGCCGATCAGCTTGTCGAGGGCGTTGTGCCGGCCGATGTCTTCACGGCCCAGCAACAATTCACCGCTGGCGTTCATGAACACCGCCGCGTGCACCGCACCGCAGTGCTGGCCCAGCGGCTGGAATGCGCCGATGCGCTGACGCAGACCGTCGAGCCATTCGATGGGCGGCAAGGGGGCGCCGGGCAAAACCTTGAGATCAGGCAGCGCCTGCTCGACCGCTTCGACGCCACATAGCCCGCAGCCGCTGGTGCCGGCCAGTTGCCGACGTTGTTGCTTGAGGTTCCAGAAAGCGCGGTTGGCGATGGTCACTTGCGCGTATTGCGCCGAGCCCGAACCGCTCAGTTGCAGGTCGTAGATGTCCGAGGCGTCTTCGATGATGCCGCTGCCGAGGCTGAAGCCGACGATGAAGTCTTCAAGGTCGGTCGGGGTGACCAGCATCACAGCCTGGCTAATGCCGTTGTAGGCAATCGCCAACGCGACTTCTTCGGCCAGGGCGGTGCTGGCCGATTCCGCGAGGGGAAGATCGCTGTAGCTGTAGGTCTGACTGGCGGCAGGCGCGGGCGTTTCGAGAGCAGGCGCCGCGCAGGCCGGGCGCTTGGCGTTCATGGCATCACCGACGGATTGATCAACGTTAAGACTAGGCGCGGCAAGTTGTCGCGTCTAATCGCTAGTGTCGATCCTTCGATAGATGCCGTCGATCAAGCGTCCGTTGGTGATTTTTGATAGAGCGCGAAACAGGCCTCGGCCAACGCCGAGCGCGGGGCGCCGCGGCGCATGATCAGGCCCAGTCGGGCGAGGGTCTGGGCGTTTTCGATGGGTTGCAGACGCAGGTTATCCGTGAGGTTTTCCAGACCGCCGTCCAATGGCATCACCGCGCAGCACAGCCCGCCGTGCACAGCTTGCAACAATTGGTGGACGGCGTCGGTTTGCAGCAACGGTTGCGGCGTCAGGCCACGACTGTGGAAGTTATGGTCGATGGACTGGCGAAAGTGCATGCCGCTGGTGAGCATGCCCAGGGGCAGTTCGATCAGTGATTCCCAACTCAGCGGTGCTTCGCCAAAGCTGAAGAACCGCTGGTCGTAGAGCAGGCCCATCTGCGTTTCACTGAACGCCAGGGATTCAAACCGCTCGCCGTCGAGGCGATCCAGATAAGACACGCCAATATCGATGCGATTGTTCGCCAGTTGCTCCAGAACCTGTTCGGAGCTCAGCGAGGACAGCTCGAAACGCAGGTTCGGGTGTTGCGCGTGCAGGCGTTGCATCAAAGGCAGCGCATCGAAACTCGACAACGGCACCACGCCCAGCCGCAGGGTGCCGATCAGATTGCCGCGACAGGCCGCCGCTTCCGCCTGCAAGCCGTCATAGGCCGCCAGCACCGTGCGCGCCCAGGCCAGCACCCGTTCGCCCGGCGCAGTGAAACCTTCGAAGCGCTGGCCACGGTTGACCAGCGGCAGGTCGAGTTCTTCCTCGAGGCTGCGCAGGCGCATCGACAAGGTCGGTTGGGTGATGTGGCAGCGGGCGGCGGCCTGGCCGAAATGGCGGGTTTCGTCGAGGGCGATGAGGAATTTCAGCTGCTTGATGTCCATCTTCGCTCCGGGGCGCTGGCAAGGGTGGGCGATTCTACCGCTTGCGCGAGGGCAGGGTCATTGGTCGGGCCGGAACCGGGTTTGTCCGGGGTGGTCTAGGCTTGGGCGTCTGGAACTTAAATCAAGGAGTGTGCGCTATGAGTCTTTTGAGCTTTGTAAAAGAGGCCGGTGAGAAGTTGCTCGACCTGCTGACCCCCGGCAACGCCAATGCCAGCGACCAGTTGAAGGAACACATCAGCAAGGTCGGGTTGGGTAACCCGAATGTCCAGGCGACCGTGGACGGTGACAAGGTAACGGTCACCGGCGAGGTGGCGAGCCAGGAAGAGAAAGAGAAGATTCTTCTGGCAGTGGGCAACATTGCCGGTGTCGGTAGCGTCGATGACCAGATCACCGTGACCGGGCCGGTTGTGGCGGCGGCGCGTTTTGTGGTCGTGAAGAAAGGCGACACCCTCAGCGCGATTTCTCTGGCGGTGTATGGCAACGCCAACCAGTACAACAAGATTTTCGAGGCCAACAAGCCGCTGCTGTCACATCCGGACAAGATTTATCCGGGGCAGACGCTGCGTATTCCCGAGTAACAACACGCCTGCGGGAGCAGCCCTTGGCGGCTCCCGCAGTCTTCAGAGCCCGGCAATCAGAGCCCGGCAATCAAATCCCGATAATCCTCGACCGCCGCAAACTCCCCGGTGTCCTTCGGCCCTTTGCGGCTGTCCGGCTCTTTCACGGCCAGCAGATGCGCCACGCCGAAATTCCGCGCGCTACGCAGGATCGGCAAGGTGTCGTCGATGAACAGGCTGCGTGCCGGGTCAAAACCGATGTCGGCTTGCAGGGCGTCCCAGAATTGCGGGTTCTCCTTGGGGAAACCGTAATCGTGGGAGCTGATCAGCCGTTCAAAGTACGGCGCCAGTTCGATTCGCTCCAGTTTCAGCGACAGTGAATCGCGGTGCGCGTTGGTGATCATCACCACGCGTTTGCCGGCTCGTTTGATCGCTTCCAGAAAGGTGTCGGCGTCCGGGCGCAGGGCGATCAGGTGGGCGGTTTCCAGTTTCAGTTCACGCACCGACAGCTTCAGCTCCGCGCTCCAGAAGTCCAGGCAGTACCACTGCAATTGACCGGCATGGCGCTCGAACAGCGGCTGCAATTCCATTTCCGCCATGGCCCGGCTCACGCCATGCAATTCGGCGTAGCGTTGCGGCAGGTGTTCCAGCCAGAAGTGGTTGTCGAAGTGCAGGTCCAGCAACGTGCCGTCCATGTCGAGCAGAACGGTATCGATGTCGGACCACGGTAATGAAGGCATGGCAACGTCTCGAACGGTAGAAAGATATCCGACGCAAACAATCGGAAAAGCCGCGTTATAGTAGCGCGTTCACGCCAAGGAGCTTTGCATGCGCCAGAAACCCACCGTACTCGCCCGCGAGATCGTCGCCACCAGCCGGCTGTTCTGCGTCGAAGAGCTGAAGCTGCGTTTCTCCAACGGCGTGGAACGCACCTACGAGCGGCTGGTCGGCAAGGGCGCCGGCTATGGCGCGGTCATGATCGTGGCGATGCTCGATGCCGAGCACGCGGTGCTGGTCGAGGAATACTGCGGCGGCACCGACGAGTATGAACTGTCGTTGCCCAAAGGCCTGATCGAACCCGGCGAAGACGTGCTGGCTGCCGCCGAACGCGAGCTCAAGGAAGAAGCCGGTTATGGCGCGCGACAGCTGGAGCATCTGACCGAGCTGTCGTTGTCCCCCGGTTACATGAGCCAGAAGATTCAGGTGGTGCTGGCCACCGATTTGTACGAAGAACGCCTCGAAGGCGATGAGCCCGAGCCGATGCGTGTGGACAAGGTCAACCTGCGGGAGCTGTCGGCGCTGGCGCAAAATCCGAATTTCAGTGAGGGACGCGCCTTGGCGGCGTTGTACCTGACCCGCGACCTGCTGACCCAGCGCGGATTTTTCCAGTCATGAGTGAGATGCCGATGAGTTTTCCCCATCCGTTGATGGCGCCGGTAGTCGAGCTGGCATTACGGGCCGGAGAGGCGATCCTGCCGTTCTGGCGCGCCGATGTAGCCGTCACCGCCAAGTCCGATGATTCGCCGGTGACGGCGGCGGACATGGCCGCTCACCACGTGATCGTGGCCGGCCTGACAGCGCTGGATTCGAGCATTCCGGTGCTGTCCGAAGAGGACGCCAATATCCCGCAAAGCGCGCGCGCCGGGTGGCAGCGCTGGTGGCTGGTGGATCCGCTGGATGGCACCAAGGAGTTCATCAGCGGCAGCGAAGAATTCACCGTCAACATCGCACTGATCGAGAACGGCCGGGTAGTGTTCGGTGTGGTGTCGATGCCAACCAACGGGCGGTTCTACGTCGGCGGAGCCGGACTTGGTGCCTGGCGCGGCGACACAGGCGGCACGCCGGTGGCGATTCAGGTTCGTGATGTGCCCGGTCCTGGCGAAGCCTTCACCGTGGTCGCCAGCCGCCGTCATTCGAGTCCGGAGCAGGAACGCTTGTTGGCCGGGTTGAGTGCCAGCCTCGGCGAGCTGCAGCTGGCCAACATCGGCAGTTCGCTGAAGTTCTGTCTGCTGGCCGAAGGGGCGGCGGATTGTTACCCGCGACTGGCGCCGACTTCGCAGTGGGACACGGCAGCCGCGCAGGGTGTTCTGGAAGGGGCGGGTGGCGAGGTGCTGGATCTGAGCGGCGAAGCGTTCTGTTACCCACCACGGGAGTCGTTGTTGAACGGTTTCTTCCTGGCGTTGCCGGCGAAAGCCGCATGGCGGGCGAAGCTGCTCGAACTCGCCCGCTCGTAAGCGCGTTCTGTCTTCAGCGGTGCAGGACGTACTGCCCGCTGAACGTCACCGCATCCTCATCGCTTCCCTTATTGACCACCCGCGTGTGCAGGGTCAGTCGCGCCCGTCCGTAGCGCTGATACGTCGCCAGAAATTTCTTCCACACCGCAGCGCTCGGTGACGGGCAGATCGCAATGGCATCGCCGGTGACCGGCAGTGGATAACTGATCTGCCCTTCCTGAATCACGATGTGCCCGTCCTCGATGCCTTCCTCTTTCAGGCGCAAATGCAGCCAGCCCCAACCCGCCAGCACCGCGCCGCAATACAGGCTGCCACCGAACATGGTGCTCTTGTGATTGACGTTGGCGTCCAGCGGCAGGTGCAGGCGTAGTTGCTGTTCCTGCCAGTCGAGCACTTTGAGGCCCATGTCCCGGGTCAGCGGGATGTCGTGGTGAAGGACGGATTCCAGATAACGACTGTCGTGCTTCATGCCCGGACCTCTTGCGGCAGAAAAGTGAATTGAGCGTGCTTCATTCGGATTCGTCGGAATGGCCGCCGCTGCCAGCGAAATTCAGCCCGTGCTTGCGCAGTTTGTCGTGCAGGGTCTTGCGCGGAATGCCCAGGGCTTCGGCGAGACTGCGTACGGAACCGTGAGAGCGGGCCAGTTCGGCGGCGATCAGAGACTTCTCGAAGTGTTCCACTTGCTCGCTGAGCCCGCCCGCCGTGATTTCGACGGTGGTGCCGGGGCTACCATCGGGCTGCGTGTTGTCCAGTGCCAGTTCCAGGCCGAGGGCAAAACGCTCCGCCGCGTTCTGCAATTCCCGCACGTTGCCCGGCCATGAATGGCGCAGCAGCAACGCCCGTTGCGCCGGTTGCAGTTCATGCGGTGGCAGACCATGGCGAGCGCTGGCTTCGTCGGCGTAATGCTGGAACAGCATCAGCGCGTCTTCGCCCCGCTCACGTAGTGGCGGAATGCGCAGCGGTGCCACGTTGAGTCGGTAATACAGGTCCGCCCGGAAACGTCCCTGATCGGCAGCCTGGCGCAGGTCTTCCTTGGTGGCGGCGATGACGCGGATGTCCAGCGGGATCAACTGATTGCCGCCCAGGCGTTCGACCACGCGCTCCTGCAACATGCGTAGCAGTTTGACCTGCACATCCATGCTCATACTTTCGATTTCGTCGAGGAACAGCGTGCCGCCATTGGCGAATTCGAACTTGCCGATCCGGCGCTTTTGCGCGCCGGTGAAGGCGCCGGGTTCATGGCCGAACAGTTCGCTCTCGACCACCGACTCGGCCAGCGCACCGGCGTTGATCGCCACGAACGGGCCGTTACGCCGGCTCGACAGATCGTGCAGGGCGCGGGCGACGACTTCCTTGCCGGCGCCGGTTTCGCCAAGGATCAAGACGTCGGCCTTGGTCGCCGCCAGTGCACCGATCTGCTCGCGCAGACGCGACATCGGTGCGGACTGGCCGACCAGCCGCGCGCTCAGTTCGTTGCGATCACTCAGGGCCATGCGCAGGCTGCGGTTGTCCAGCACCAGGCGGCGCAGGGCCAGGGCGCGGCGCACGCTGTCGAGCAGGGCGTCGCTGGCGAAGGGCTTTTCCAGGAAATCGTATGCACCGGCACGCATGGCCTGCACGGCCAGTGGCACGTCGCCGTGGCCGGTGATCAGCAGCACGGGCAGTTCCGGGTCCTGGGCGTGCAGTTCGCTCAGCAGTTCCAGGCCATCCATGCCGGGCATGCGGATGTCGCTGACCACCACACCGGGCCAGTCGCGCTCCAGTTGCGCGGCCAGGCCCTTGGCTTCGGACAGCGGAAGAATTTTCAGGCCGGCCAGATCCAGGGTCTGGCCGAGGGCCTGACGCAGGTGCGGATCGTCGTCGATCAGCACCACCTGAATGCGGTTGTCGATGGTCATGCGCTTCGATCCTCGGACGGTTGCAGGCTGACCCCGGGCGCGCCGGCGCGCAGCCGCAGGGTGATCAAGGCGCCGCCTTGCTTGTGGTTGGCGAACGACAGTTCACCGCCGAAGGCGCGCATCAGGGTTTCGCAAATGGCCAACCCCAGACCGAGACCCTGAGTGCGGGTCTTGGTCGTGTAAAACGGTTCGCTGGCGCGGCCCAGGGCTTCCATGCAGAAACCCGGGCCATTGTCGCGAATGTACAGGTTGACGCCTTCGTCGGTGGATTCGGCACTCAGCCACAATTTGCGCGGCGGGCCTTTTTCCGTCAGGGCATCGAGGGCGTTGGCCAGCAGATTACCCAGCACTTGGCGCAGACGGGTTTCCCCGGCCTCGACCCACAAGGTCGCGGCGGGCAGGTCGCGGATCAGTTCAACGTCCATGCTGCGGCGACGCTTGGCCAGCAAGGCAAGTGCGTCATCCAGCGCCGGTTGCAGGGCCACGCTTTCAGGGGCATGGCGGTCGCGGCGGGCGAAGGCGCGCAGGTGGGCGATGATCGACGCCATACGCCCGGTCAGCTCGCTGATCAGTTTGAGGTTGCCTCGCGCATCTTCGGTGCGTTCGTGGTCGAGCAGCACTTCGGCGTTCTCGGCGTAGCTGCGGATCGCCGCCAGCGGTTGGTTGAGTTCGTGGCTGATGCTTGCCGACATCGTCCCCAGCGCCGACAGTTTGCCGGCCTGCACCAGGTCGTCCTGGGCGCGCACCAGTTCCTGCTGCGCCTGTTCGCGTTCAAGCACTTCCTGCTTCAAGCGGCGGTTCAGGCCTTCGAGATCGCTGGTGCGTTCGGCGACCCGTCCTTCGAGTTCACGTCGGGCCTTGGCTTCGAAGGCGATCCGTTCCAGGTAATGACGACGACGCTGCATCATCAGGCCTAGCAACAGCATTACCACCAGCAAGGTGGCGCCGCCGATTGCCACGACCGTGCGCACCGGTCGGTCGATCAATGTGCGCGGGGCGAGGATGCTGACGCTCCAGCCGGTTTCCGCGATGTCCTGGGTCTGCGGCAGCCACGCAGTCGGGCTCAGGTTCAGGGGCCGGGGCTCGCGGGTCGGGTAGGGCTGGATCGCGGTGATCGCCGCGCGCTCGGCATCACTCAGGGTGCGGGTCGCGCGAAAGCGCCATTCCGGGCGCGAGGTGAGGATGACGACACCGTTGTGGTCGGTCACCAGCAGTTGTTCCGGGGTTTTTCCCCACAGGCTTTCGGTGTGGTCGAGGTCAACCTTGATCACCAGTACCCCGATGATTTTTTCGCCATTGCGCACGGCAGCGGCGAAGAAATAGCCGCGTTTGGCGGAAGTGGTGCCCAACCCGAAGAAGCGCCCGAGGCGTCCGGCCATGGCCTCGCTGAAGTACGGCCGGAAAGAGAAATTGCGCCCGACGAAACTGTCGTGCTTGTCCCAGTTCGACGCCGCGAGCGTCTGGCCGCTGGTGTCCATCAGGTACATGACTTCGGCGCCGGTCTGCGCGGCGATGTTCTTCAACAGGCGGTTGGCGTTGCCCTGGGTCACGCCGTCGTCCGGTGCCCCGAGCACCGCGCGCAGGGCCGGCAGGTCGCCGAGGATTTGCGGCAGCACTTCATAGCGATGCAGGGTGCCCAGCAGGTTGGCGACGTAGAGGTCGAGGGTCTGGCGGTTCTGGCCGGCCAGTTCGCTGCGGTAATAGCGCTCGGCGAGATGCTCCAGCGGCCAAAGCAGCGGAGCCAGACACAGGGCCAGCAGGGCGAGGCTGCGCCAGCGGGGGCGGCGGGGAAGGGTCGGAGTCATGAGCATCGGGCGCCTGTGGGTACAGGCGCATTATGCCTAGGCTTGCCCGGCAAGACACTCGTGCAGCGCGGTTTGCCAGTCCGGCAGACTGACGCCCCACTCACGCTGCAGGCGACTGCAGTCCAGACGTGAATTCAGGGGACGTGCAGCAGGCGTCGGATAGTCGCTGGAAGGGATCGGTATTAGTTCTGCGCAGGGTTTGCCCTGTTCACGCAACGCTGCGCCAATGGCCTGGGCGAAGCCGAACCACGAGGTATGCCCGCCGGCCGTCAGGTGGTAGGTGCCCCAGGCCCCGGTTTGCCCTGACTGCCAGCGTTCAATGAGTGCCAGGGTACTTCGGGCGATACTGCCCGCCCAGGTAGGGGCTCCGATTTGATCGGCGACAACGCGCAATTGTGGTTTTTCCTGGAGCAATCGCTGCATGGTCAACAGAAAATTCCGGCCATGGGTGGAGTAGACCCAACTGGTTCGCAGAATCAGGTGTTGCCCCTGAACGTCGGCGATGGCTTGCTCGCCCGCCAGCTTGCTTCTGCCATAGACACTCAGCGGGGCTGGTACATCGGATTCGTTGTAGGGCTCGTGCTTGCTGCCGTCAAAGACGTAATCGGTGGAGTAATGAATCAGCGGAGCACCAAGCCGCGCCGCTTCCTCGGCCAATACACCGGGCCCTGTCGCATTGATGGCGAAAGCCAGTTCGGGCTCGCTTTCAGCCTGGTCGACTGCAGTATGGGCCGCGGCATTGATAATCAGATCGGGAGCGATCTGTCTGACCTGCTGGCGGAGTTGCGCAGGCTGAGCCAGGTCAAGCCGGTCACGCCCCGGCACGATCAGATCGCCGATACCGGCCAGGCGCAACTGCAACTCTTTCGAGACCTGACCCTGCTGTCCACAGATGAGAATTTTCATGGGAACAGGTCGGCCTCGTTCAGGCTTTTACCGTTCTGATCCTTGGCCGAGAGCTGCGGGGCAGACTCCAGCTGCCAGTCGATGGCCAGCGTCGGGTCGTCCCAGCGGATGCATCGCTCGGCAGACGGCGTGTAGTAGTCGGTGGTCTTGTAGAGAAATTCGGCAAAATCGCTAAGCACGACAAAACCGTGAGCGAAGCCTTCGGGTATCCAAAGCTGGCGATGATTGTCTGCCGACAGGCGCAAGGTGAGCGATTTGCCGAAGTATGGCGAGCTACGCCGGATGTCCACGATAACGTCGAGCACTTCACCGGCGGTCACTCGCACCAGCTTCCCTTGGGTGTGTTCCAGTTGATAGTGCAGGCCACGCAACACACCCTTCTGCGAGCGTGAATGGTTGTCCTGTACGAACTGCGCGTTCACGCCCGTCGCTTCGGCAAACGTCTTGGCATTGAAGCTTTCATAGAAAAAACCACGGTCATCACCAAACACTTTAGGTTCGATGATCATTACACCGGGAATATCGGTTTCGATCACGTTCATCGGTTTTCTCCAGCAATCGAATACAGGTACTGACCATAGCCGGTCTTGCCGAAGTACTGCGCGCGCTCGAGCAGATGTTCGCGGCTGATCCAGTTGTTCAGATAGGCAATTTCTTCCAGACAGGCAACTTTCAGGCCCTGGCGGTGTTCGATGGTCTGCACGTATTGGGACGCTTCAAGCAGGCTGTCGTGGGTACCGGTGTCGAGCCAGGCGAATCCACGCCCGAAACGCTCGACCTGCAGATCGCCACGTTGCAGATACGCGTTGTTGACGTCGGTGATTTCCAGTTCGCCACGGTGCGATGGTTTGACGGCCTTGGCGATCCTGATCACGTCGTTGTCGTAGAAGTACAGACCCGTCACCGCGTAGCTGGACTTGGGCTTCCCGGGTTTCTCTTCGATGGACAATGCGCGCCCTTCGTTGTCGAAGTCGATCACGCCGAAGCGCTCGGGATCCTTGACCCAATAACCGAACACCGTTGCGCCGTGAGGTTTGCGGGCGGCTCTTTTCAACTGTTCGCTGAAGGATTGGCCGTGAAAAATGTTGTCGCCGAGGATCAGACACACCGGATCATTACCAATGAACTGCTCGCCAATCAGAAAGGCCTGGGCCAGTCCATCGGGGGATGGCTGCTCGGCATAGCAGAACGAGACCCCGAACTGGCTTCCATCGCCCAGCAGGTTGCGATATTGCGGAAGATCCTGCGGAGTGGAAATCACCAGGATTTCCCTGATCCCGGCCAGCATGAGCACCGAGATCGGGTAATAGATCATCGGTTTGTCGTAAACCGGCAGCAGCTGTTTGGACACGCCGAGCGTGATCGGATGCAATCGTGTGCCGGAGCCTCCGGCGAGAACTATTCCCTTCATCATGCGAGCAGATCCTTGATATCGGTGGAGCCCAGGCGTTCGATCTTGCCGTCGTCGATGGCGTAACGCAGGGCGCTCACTGTGGACTGATCGACGATATTGGCTTGCACAAATTCGTAACGGCTGTTGTCGGCGATGCTCGCAAGGGACTCGAGAGTGCCGGCATAAGTCAGTTTGTCGAGATTCAATACCTCGTGAGCCGTGTTGCAAATCAAGTGGCGAACCAGTGCGGAGCCAATGAAGCCGGCACCACCGGTGACAAGAATACGCATGCAGGTTGGCCTTTTTCCGTAAAACTATTAACGCGATTGGAGCATAGCTTGTCGGCAGGGGATGGGCGGCACAAGAGGGTTGCCCACGGTATTTTATCCATGCGGTTCTTTGCCGATTGTTTGGCGTACGGACGCCCGGTTTCATCCATTCAATGGAGCAGCGGCGACCAAGTGATACACGGCAGTGATCGGCACGGGGTTGACGGGGGTTGATTATCCATCGGTGCAGTGGCGATATAGACGCCTAATAAAATTTCAGGGGTCGTTCCATGTCGTTCGCCACGTTGATTCATCGCGCCAGTCTTCCGGGCCCACAGGTCACTGCAGCGCAGGCCTTGCAGGTTCTGACGCAGCATTACGGGCTGAGCGGCAAGTTGCAGGCGCTGGGTAGCCAGCAGGACCTCAACTATCGCGTGGACAGTGAACGCGGGCGATTCGTGCTGAAGATCTGCCGGGGCGACTATTCGCTGGTGGAGCTGCAGGCCCAGCACGCGGGGCTGAAGTACCTGGCCGATCATGGCGATGTGCAGGTTCCTCGGGTGATCCCGGCCAACGACGGCCAGGACCTGTTGTCGCTGGAGATCGACGGTGAAGCGGTGCATGTGCGGCTGCTCGACTACATCGAGGGCCAGCCGTTGACGGCTCTCGATCACCTTGGCCAGGAAGTCGTCGCAGGTTTCGGCCGGCTCTGCGGCGAAATGGATCTGGCTCTGGCCGGGTTCGACCATCCGGGTCTCGAACGCACGTTGCAATGGGACGCTCGCCACGCCAGCGCACTGATCGAGCACCTGCTGCCGGTCATCGACGACGAACGCCAGCGCGCGCTGATCGCCGAGGCTGCCGAACAGGCCAGACTTCGTTTGCAGCCGCTGCTGGAAAAACTGCCGGTGCAGGCGATCCACATGGACATCACCGACGACAACGTAGTCTGGCAGCGTGATGCCCGGCGGCACTGGCAGTTGCAGGGCGTCATCGATTTCGGCGATCTGGTGCGCACCTGGCGCATCACCGATCTGTCCGTCACCTGCGCCGCGCTGCTGCATCATGCCGCAGGCGATCCGTTCGTGATCCTGCCGGCCGTGCAGGCCTATCACGCGGTCAATCCGCTGCAACACGAAGAACTGCTGGCGCTGTGGCCGCTGATCGTGGCGCGGGCGGCGGTGCTGGTGCTCAGTGGCGAGCAACAGGTCAGCATCGATCCGGGCAATATTTACAGCCGCGACAACCTGACCCACGAGTGGGAGATCTTCCGGGTCGCCACCTCGGTGCCTCTGGCCTTGATGGAGGCGGCGATTCTCACAGCGGTCGGCCAGACATTGCCGGCCATCGACAGTGAAGGTTTTGCGCCGTTGTTGCCCGGCCTGGTCGGGCGCGAGTTCGCGTTGATCGATCTGGGGGTGTTGAGCGCGCACTTCGAGGCGGGCAATTGGGAGCAGCCTGGCATCGATCAGCGTCTGCTGAGTGAAGCAGCGGCCATCCACGGTCTGGCGGCCAGTCGATACGGGCAATACCGGTTGTCGCGCACCCGGCCTGACAGCGCCGAGGAGCCAGAGACATTCCCGCTGCACGTCGAATTGCACGTGCCCCAGGGTTCGACATTGGAAGCGCCGTTTGCTGGCGTACTTCACCTGTCGGCCGACGGCGCGCTGCGACTCGACGGCCCGCAACTGAGCCTGCGTCTGTGGGGCGTGAAACCTTCGTTGCACGGCCACGCGGCGCTGGTGAAAGGTCAGGTGCTCGGTTCGGTGGACGGTCCGTTGATCGTGCAATTGACTCGCGGCGCACAGCTTGAAGCGCCGCTGTTCTGCACACCATCGCGCGCGTTGGCGTGGCAGGCGTTGTCCCCATCACCGGCCGTGCTGCTGGGCCTGGCCTGCGACGCCGAACCCGAGCTGGACGCGGCAACCCTGCTGGCGCGCCGCGACGCCAGTTTTGCTCGCACTCAGAAGCACTATTACATCGACCCGCCGCGCATCGAGCGCGGCTGGCGCAATCACTTGATCGACATGCAGGGCCGTTCCTATCTCGACATGCTCAACAATGTCGCGGTGCTCGGCCACGGCCATCCGCGCATGGCGGCGGTCGCGAGCCGGCAGTGGTCGCTGCTCAATACTAACTCGCGATTCAACTATGCGGCGGTCGCCGAGTTCTCCGAACGCTTGCTGAAGTTGGCGCCGGAGGGGATGGACCGGGTGTTCCTGGTCAACAGCGGCAGCGAGGCCAACGATCTGGCAATTCGCCTGGCGTGGGCCGCCAGCGGTGGGCGCGACATGATCAGTGTGCTGGAGGCCTATCACGGCTGGACGGTCGGCGCGGACGCGGTCTCGACCTCGATTGCCGATAACCCGAAAGCCTTGAGCAGTCGCCCGGACTGGGTGCATGCGGTGACGGCTCCCAACACCTATCGCGGCGAGTTTCGCGGCCCGGATTCGGCGCCGGATTACGTGCGCAGCGTCGAACATCATCTGGCGAAGATCGATGAGCAGAAACGCCAACTCGCCGGGTTCATCTGCGAGCCGGTCTACGGCAATGCGGGCGGGATCTCGCTACCGCCGGGCTACCTCAAGAAAGTCTATGAACTGGTGCGCGCCCGTGGCGGCGTGTGCATTGCCGATGAGGTGCAGGTCGGTTACGGGCGCATGGGCCACTTCTTCTGGGGCTTTGAAGAACAAGGCGTGGTGCCGGACATCATCACCATGGCCAAAGGCATGGGCAACGGCCAGCCGCTGGGCGCCGTGATCACCCGCCGGGAAATCGCCGAGGCGCTGGAAGCCGAGGGCTATTTCTTCTCGTCCGCCGGCGGCAGTCCGGTGAGCTGCCAAATCGGCATGGCGGTGCTCGACGTCATGGAAGAAGAAAAACTCTGGGAAAACGCCCAGGTGGTCGGCGCTCACTTCAAGGCCCGGCTGGAGGCGTTGATCGATCAATATTCGCTGGTCGGCGCGGTGCACGGTTCCGGGTTCTATCTGGGGGTCGAGCTGATCCGCAATCGGCAAACCCTGGAACCGGCGACCGAGGAAACCACACTGTTGTGTGATCGCCTGCGGGCGCTGGGGATTTTCATGCAGCCGACCGGCGATTACCTGAACGTCCTGAAGATCAAGCCGCCGATGGTCACCTCGCGTCAGAGCGTGGATTTCTTCGTCGACATGCTGGCGAAGGTGCTGGAAGAAGGGCTCTGAGGCGATGCGGAACCGACAAATGCCGATTTGTATCGGTATTTGTCGGGTTAAATTGAGATTGTTTTTTCTTTATGGCTTCTAAAGCCGATATTTATCGTTTATAAAGTCGCCATAGTCCGTCGTCCAACTCTGTACGGCGTGTTGAAAACCCTCGACGGTTCCCTGGAGTCTGATCGACATGACCACATTGAAAAGCACACCACGCGCCGATGGCTTCTACATGCCGGCCGAATGGGCACCGCAAACCCAGACCTGGATGATCTGGCCCGAGCGTCCGGACAACTGGCGTCTCGGCGGCAAGCCAGCGCAGGCTGCCCATGCCGCCGTGGCCAAGGCCATCGCTCGTTTCGAACCGGTCACCGTGGCGGTCTCCGCCGGCCAGTACGAAAACGCCCGTGCTCGCCTCGACGTGCCGAATATCCGCGTGGTCGAGATGTCCAGCGATGACGCCTGGGTTCGCGACAGCGGCCCGACTTTCGTGATCAACAACAGCGGCGAAGTGCGCGGTGTGAACTGGGACTTCAACGCCTGGGGCGGTTTTGACGGTGGTCTGTATTCGCCGTGGAACCGTGATTCCCAGGTCGGCGGCAAGATCCTCGAAATCGAGCGCAGCCCGCGTTATCGCACCGAAGGCTTCGTGCTCGAAGGCGGCTCGATTCACGTCGACGGCGAAGGCACCCTGATCACCACCGAAGAATGTCTGCTCAACCGCAATCGCAACCCGCACTTGGGTCGCGAAGAGATCGAAGCGGTGCTCAGTGAAAACCTGTCGGTAGACAAGATCATCTGGCTGCCGGATGGCCTGTTCAACGACGAAACCGACGGCCATGTGGATAACTTCTGCTGCTACGTGCGTCCGGGCGAAGTGCTGCTGGCGTGGACCGACGATCCGCAGGATCCGAACTACCCGCGCTGCCAGGCCGCGATGAAAGTGCTGGAAAGCAGCACCGACGCCAAGGGCCGCCCGTTCACGGTGCACAAGATGCCGATTCCGGGGCCGCTGTTCGCCACCGAAGAAGAATGCGCGGGCGTGGACCCGGTGGATGGCACTCAGGAACGTAACCCGAGCGTGCGTCTGGCTGGTTCCTATGTGAACTTCCTGATCGTCAACGGCGGCATCATTGCACCTTGCTTCGACGATCCGATGGACGATCCGGCCCGGGAGATCCTGCAGAACCTGTTCCCGCAACATGAAGTGGTGATGGTGCCGGGTCGCGAACTGTTACTGGGGGGCGGCAACATTCACTGCCTTACCCAACAGCAGCCCGCGCCGCACAAAGAGTGAGTGCGGATGTAACAGCTTGAGTTGATTGGAAAATCGACCGGGCAGTCATTTGTTGCCCACGCTTGAAGAGAAACCCGCAGCCCGTCAGGACTGCGGGTTTCTTTATGTCCGCCGGTCGACAATTTCATAACGTTGGCATAGCTCTTGTATCGCTCATGACGCACTAGGGAGGGGGGAGAACTTCAACAGTTCTGTCATAAACCTTGGATAACTTAGCCGCTCACGAACGGGGAGAGAGCGCTGAAATGAACGCCGAAGTGAACGTAATCAGCGAGCGGACGTTGCATCCCATGGCTGTAAATAGTGAGTCGCTCCAGATTGTCGCGCACTGGTTGAAGTCCAATGGAACGCGTCAGATCAGGGAACCTGATCCGCGCCGGATGATGATCGAGCGTTACCCCGCTGGCCTGTTCAGCGAGGCCGAACTGGATGCACTCTGGGATGTGATGGAAGGATAAGAAGAACAAACAAGGATTGTAAAAAGCGCTGCCGGGATGGCAGCGCTTTTTTTATGGGCGCGATATCAGAAACTGTAGGTGCCGGTGACGACCAGACTGCGCGGTGCGCCTGGCTGGATCTGAAACTGGCTGGTGGCCGACGAGTAATACTCGCGGTCGGTGATGTTGTTCAGGGCGCCACGCAGGTCCCAGTCCTTGTGGCGGTAGCCGACCAGCGCGTCCCAGCGACCGTAGCCCGGCAACACGGTGGTGTTGGCGTTGTCGGCATAACGCTGGCCGACCAGGGTCAGGCCGGTTTCGGCGTACCAGCCCATTTCCGGTTTCCAGGTCAGGAACAGGCTGCCGTTGCGCTTGGCCACGTTGTTCACGCGTTTGCCTTCCAGGCCGTTGTTGTCCTTCTCGATGGTCGCGTCCTGCACACCGACACCGCCGCGCACGTACCAGTTGCCGACGATCTTGCCGGTACCGGTCAGTTCGATCCCGCGCGAGCGTTGCAGACCGCTCATCACGGTCAGGGTCGGATCGTTCGGATCGGTGGTGCGACGGTTGTAGAGTTCCAGCTCATAGACGGCGAGGGTGGTGCTCAGGCGATCGTCGAGCCAGTCGCTCTTCACGCCGATCTCTTTCTGCTTGGTCAGCTCCGGGCTCAGGTCGTTGGTGTTGCCGGCCGCGCCCGGGGTGATGCCGATCAGACCGCCGCCGACCGGCGAGAAGGTCTTGGTCCACGAGGCGTAGAACGAGTGGTTTTGCAGCGGCGTCCAGACCACGCCGAAACGCGGGCTGGTGCTGTGGCTGTCACGGTCTTCGGAGATGTTGCGCAGCTTGTTGGTCGACTCGATGTCGAAGGTGTCGTAGCGCAGACCTGCAAGCAGTTGCCATTGATCGTTCAGGCGCAGTTGATCCTGAACGTAGACCGCGCGGCTTTCGACTTCGGTGTGGCTGCTGCTCGACACCTGCATGCGCCCGGTGTGGCGCAGGTCGCGGTTGGGGTTGTACAGATCCAGCGACGGCACGGCGGAACTGCCGCGCCCGGATGTGGCGGCGTTGTAGAGCGTCGGGTCGCGGCGCTGGCTGCCGGTTTCGAGGCCGGTCAGCAGGCGGTGCTCGAGGCCGAAGGTTTCGAATCCACCTTCCAGTTCGACGTTGTTGTAGACGTTGCGGGTGGTCAGGTCCTGTTGCCAGTGCTGGCGGATGACCTTGTTGGTTTTCGGATCGAAGTTGGTGAGATAGGTGTTGTCGAAATCGCTGTCGAGCTTGAACACCCCGAGCGTGTGGCGCAGCTGCCAGTTGTCGTTGATTTCATAGGCCAGCTTCGAACGCAGGGACTGGGTCTTGTCGTCGATGAAATCGTGATCGTTGCCGTAGGTCGTGTCCCGGCCGACGTCGGCCGGGCGCCCTTTGGCCCCGTTGATTCCGGGAATCGATGGAATACCACGATCCGGTGTGCGGTTGTAGCGGCTGTATTCGTATTGCACCAGCCAGTTCAGGTCAGGCGTGAGCTGCCAGCTCATCGAGGGTGCGAACAGTTGGCGGTTGCCGCTGACGCCGTCGCGGAAGCTGTTCTCGTCCATGTTGCCCATGTTCAGGCGCAGACTGATGTTGTCGCTCGGGTCGGTGCTGAGGTCAGCGTACAGGCTGCGCAGATCTTCGCTGCCCCCCTGGGCCTCGATGGTCGAGCGGCGGCCGGCCTCGGGTGCCTTGCTGACGCGGTTGACGATCCCGCCCTGGCTGCCGCGGCCGTACAACACAGCGGCCGGGCCCTTTAGCACTTCGACGCGTTCGATGTTGTGCAGATCGCGCTTGTACTGGCTGTCGTCTCGGATGCCGTCCAGATAGAAGTCGTTGCTGGCGTCGAAGCCGCGGATACGCAGGCTGTCGAAGCGCGTATCGCCGCCGCTGCTCACGTTGGGCATGCCGCTCAAGGCGTCGCCCAGGTCATTGGTGCCGTAGTTGGCGAAGTTGGCGGTCTTGACCGAGTCGATCGCCTGCGGCACATAGCGCACAGGGGTTGAGGTACGCGTGGCGGTGTTGCTGACCTTCACGCGCGGGTCGTCGGCCTGGGCAGTTTCAGCGCTGATTGAAGTGGCAGGCAGTTCGGTTGCGGAGTAAGCGAAACCGGAAGACAAAAAGGCAGAAAGCCCAAGCGTGACGGGCGTGAGACGGAACGGGGCAGGCATTGAAAAGCGCATCCGAAAGGGTGGAAGAATTCGAGCGCGCGAATGGTAATGCTTTGCATTTACTTCCGTTAATTATTCCTGAAAGGTTCCGTTGTTTGATTGTGTCAATTTATTTCAGCTTTCTATCGGAGCGGACAATGAGCGCATTTGACCGATTGCCGAAACAGACTGAAAGCCATTCCGGCGTTTTTCCGCAACGACCGAGGGACTAATGTGCCGACATCGTTTTTCCCACTTTCTGAGCGGAGCTTTCCGATGACGCTTCATTACATTTACGACCCTCTGTGCGGCTGGTGCTATGGCGCCAAACCACTGGTGCAGGCCGCGCAACAAGTGCTGCCGGTGATCGCCCACGCCGGCGGGATGATGACTGGCGCCAACCGCCAGAACGTTTCACCGCAACTGCGCAATTACGTGATGCCACACGACCGACGCATTGCCGAATACACCGGTCAGCCCTTCGGCGAAGCTTATTTCGAAGGTCTGTTGCGCGATCAAACAGCGGTATTCGATTCGGCACCGCCGATTGCCGCTGTGATGGCCGCCGAAAAAATCGACGGCCGTGGCCTGGAACTACTTGGCCGTTTGCAGACTGCGCACTATGTCGAAGGACGGCGAATTGCCGACGAAAGTGTGCTTGTGGAATACGCGGTAGAGCAGGGCTACAACGCCGATATGTTCCTGAACGCCGTGCAGTCCGTCGACACCGAACAACATATAAAGAACAGCCGTGCCCTGTTGGCAAACTTTGGTGGGCAGGGATTTCCAACTTTCGCACTGGAACAGGACGGTCAATTCACACTGGTTGATATCGGGCCGTGGCTGGGCAAACCAGAAGCCTTCGCCCGATGGTTGAACGAGTCGTTTACGTCTGCGCCTGGGACTGAAACCTTGCCAGTCTGTGGCCTCGAAGGTTGCGCGTGATCCCGCATCAAAATCCCTGACTGCTGGCATTTTCGTGCAATCAGCCATCGCAAAATTTACTTTTTTTAGACGTTTTTCGCCTATTTAAAGACGATTCTTGAAATTGACACATTGTTGAGGGCGCGGCTACGATTCGGCCCAACGCCTGTGGCTAACCGCCATGACTCAAAATCAGGAGCAGGCCCGCCAGGACATCGTCTTGCGCGGGTCTTTTTGTTTCGGGGTGAATAAAAGAGTGCAATAAGCGCCGTTTCAGCCGTTCGACACAGCGCGTTTCAACCCGTAATAAGGAAAACAAAATGTTGAACAAGCGAATCAGTCTGATCGCACTGGGGATGTTGAGTGCCACTTCGGCCATGGCTAACGACCAGGCCGAGTCCAAGGGTTTTGTTGAAGACAGCAGCCTCAAAGTGCTGCTGCGCAATGCCTACATCAATCGTGATTTCAAAGACGGCAACAAGGACAAGTCCGAGTGGGGCCAAGCGGCCATCGGTACATTCTCGTCCGGTTTCACTCAAGGCACCGTGGGTGTTGGTGTGGACGCGTTCGGTCTGTACGCACTGCGTCTGGACGGCGGCAAGGGCCGCAGCGGCGCCGGTGGTATCGACTTCTTCAAACAGGGTGACAGCGGCAACGCGGCTGACGACCTGTCCAAGGGCGGCGCAGCGGTGAAATTCCGTGTGTCCAGCACCACGTTGACCTACGGCGACCAGATGCCGGCACTGCCAGTGCTGAACTACGACAACTCGCGTCTGCTGCCGGAAAGCTACACCGGTACCTTGATCACTTCCAAAGAGATCAAAGGTCTGCAACTGGACGCCGGTCGTTTCACCGCCGAATCGCGCAAGAGCGCTGAAGGCCGTGACAGCGGTGGCCTGAAGTCGATCAACGTGTTGGGCGGTAGCTACCAGTTCACCGAACAGTTCAAGGCAGCGCTGTACGCTTCCGACGTCGAAGACGTGATGAAGAAGCAGTACGTGAACGCCAACTATGTGTTCCCGATCGACAAGGATCAGTCCCTGACCCTGGACTTCAACGGCTATCGCACCAAGCTGGACAAGTCCTACGCCGAACTGAAGAACTCCGGCGGCCAGGACAACAAGATCTGGAGTCTGGCAGCGACCTTCGCCACGGGCCCGCACTCGTTCACTGTTGCTCACCAGCGCAGCACCGGCGACAGCAACCTCGGCTACCCGTACGGCGGCTATCAGAACGCCGGCGCGCGTCAGGGTGACGGTGGTAACACTATCTACCTGGCCAACTCCTACTGGTCGGACTTCAACGCTGAAGACGAACGCAGCTGGCAGCTGGGCTACGGCCTGGACTTCAGCGCTTTCGGCGTACCGGGTCTGAGCTACAACTTTGCTTACGTGCGTGGCGACAACATCACCACCGACACCAGCAGCGGCGGCACCGAGCGCGAAATCTTCAACCAGTTCAAGTACGTCGTGCAAAGTGGCCCGGCCAAAGACCTGAGCGTGAAACTGCGCAGCTCGATCCTGCGCGTGTCGCAGAAGTCCAGCGACTACAACGTCGGTGGCAACGAAGTGCGTGTGTTCGTGGATTACCCGATCAACATCTTCTGATGATCGGCTGAAACCGCGAAACGCGTCAGAAAAACCCCGACTGGTTCGGGGTTTTTTTTTGACGGTTTTTGTGAAAAAAGCATAAAAACCCGTGTTTTTGTCATTTGAAATGCACTTTCAAGCCATTTCAAAACGCGTTTCAAACAGGGCTTTAAATGCCTGAAATTCTTTCTCATGGACGCAAATTCTCCACCTAATAGATTAGGCCGCTCAATGCAGCGGAGAATTTGGTAATGATCGTTTTAACCAGAGAAGTGGGCGAATCGCTACGGCGCGACAAGTACGCCAATGTGCAGGGTGCTGACTTCAATCTCTACGGTCATTTCGCCGACTTCGTCAGACTGACCAAAAGTTGGGAAAACATGGAGCCTGACAGTTACTACGGTCAGGCCGAAGCCGGCATGCGTTACCGTCGTTACAGCGACTTTGAATACAACCCCAAGACTCGCGAACTGAAGCAACTGGAACATCGCGCGTACGTGCAGTCCAAGGCCAACAACAGCTATGTGGGCGGCGTGGTGCGGCACTTCCAGGACTTCTCGGACGAAGTCATCAGCTCGCCGGTGATGCGCAGCCTGATCGACACCGATTTTGAAGTGTACAAAAGCGTGTTGCCGGAAGAGCTGCACGATGAAATCTGGCAGTGCCAGATCCATCAGATCCGCATCGAGATCAAACCCGGCAAACAACTGGAAATCACCCCGGAAGGGATTCACTGCGACGGTTATCCATTCAGCGGCGTGCACTTCTGGGGCCGCAACAATGTCGAGGGTGCGGAGAGTCGTCTGTACGACATCCACGAGCATCAACTGGCGTCGACCACCTACCAGGAAATCCTCGACACCACCTACTTCCTCGACCGCGACATGCGCCACTACGTGACACCGGCTCGCAACACTCACTCCCACGCCATGGCGTACCGGCAGATCCTGGCAATTTCTTTCTCGCGGCCCGGGACCGCTTTCGACATTGTTCGCTAATCAGATCACCCAAATAGACGGCGTCGAGTGCTCGACGCCGGTGGTGCTGCGGCGCGCGACGGCCAAGGACGCGCAGCGCATGGAGCGTTTCTTCCGCCAGTTCGACGAAGTGTCGTTCTGCGAATGGCAGGACGCCAAATGCCTGCGCGGCGTTCTGATCCAGAAAACCACCACGGCCTATCTCGCCTTCGATGTCGAAGGTGAAATCGTCGGCGCGGTGCTGGGCGGCATGCTGGGCAGTCGCGGCACGATCAACCATCTGGCGGTCAGCCTGCGCTATCGCAGCCAGGGCGTCGGTCAGCGGCTGGTGGAAGCGGCGTCGGCCGACATGAAACGGGTCGGTGTGCTGCGGATGTTTCTGTTCGTCGACGATGCTAACCTCGCGGGCAAGCGTTTCTGGACTGCCCAGGGTTTTTGCGAACCTCACGGCGAGCGGACATTTGAGAGGGATCTATGAATGAAACATCCGGCAGTGCGCCGCTGATGGTCGACCGTCAGCCATCGCGCACCTTTGCCGAAGCCAGCCCGGTGGTGGCCGGTTACTTCACCGTGTCGTTCGTGTTCGGGCTGATGGCGGTCAACGCCGGGCTGCCGCTGTGGCTGCCGGTGGCCATGTGTCTGTTCGTGTATGCCGGGGCTTCGCAATTTGCGGCGCTGGCGCTGATCAGCAGCGGGGCGTCGCTGACCACCATCGTGCTGACCACGTTTCTGATCAACGCGCGGCACATGCTGATGTCGGTCTACATGGCGAAGGCCCTGCGAGCGCTGGGCCTGAGCCGCATGGAGCGCTGGTGCTACGCCGGCGGCCTGACCGATGAATCGTTCGCCTTCCACAGCGTCAAACTGGGCACCGGTGCGCCGGTGAACATTCGATATCTGATCGGCTTCAACCTGTTCTGCCACACCTCTTGGGTGATCGGCGGATTGCTGGGTGCGCTGTGCGCGCAGTACGCGTCGCACTTGATCAAATACCAGCTCGATTACGCGCTGACCGCGATGATGCTCTACGTGCTGGTCTCGCTGTGCAACACCCGCAACAAACTCATCGCCGCTATGGCCGCAGTCGTCTGCATGGGCGCACTGAGTCTGGTGGGCAGCTCGCCATTCAACGTTTTCATCGCCACGTTTGTGGGCTGCGGAGTGGGTGTATGCCTGACCAAACGTTCCTGATACTGGTGGTCGCGCTGATGATGGCCGTGACCTTCCTGCCACGGGCCTTGCCGCTGCAGGTCAACACCGAGCACTGGCCGCCCTTCGTCGCCCGGGCGCTGGAGTACCTGCCGGTGGCGATCGTCGCTGCGATCAGCCTGACTCCCTTGTTGATCAAGGATCAGCACATACAGCTCGATCGCCCGGAATTCTATGCAGCGATTCCGACGCTTTTATGTGCGTATTTCAGCAAAAACCTCTTTCTCAGTGTGGCGGTTGGGACGGCTGCGTACATTGCGCTCGGCTCGTTCATGTAGCGGCAGATCGACCACGTCGTTCAACGCCTGGCCGGACAGATCCGGGTTGTTCACCGCCAGGCGCACTTCGAGGAAATCCTCGAATCCGGGGAAAATCGTCAGGCCGTTCTTCTGCGCGGCCTCGCGGGAGACCATGCCGACCGCGTCCATCTGGGTGATGAGCGACAGGGTCAGCGTTTCGCTGCAGGAGTAGATCGTCCGCTGACTGTTCTCGTGATTGCCCAGCCCGGCGTCGAGAAAACGCAAAAAGCTGTGGGAATACGGACAATCTTCTGCGGGACGCACCTGAAACTTGTTGCCGAGCAACGTCAGCGGATCGTTCTCCTGACCGCAATGCGCGCCGACCACCTGCACCTGCACTTCCGGAAGGACAATGCTCGGCAGACCCGGACGCTGCGGGCCGATCAGCACCGCAAGGTCGAAGTCTTCGTTCTTCAGCTTGCTGAGGTTTTCCATCGACTCGGCGTAGCTGAATTCCATCTGGTAGTCGGGAAAAACCTCGATCAGGCGCCCGATCAATCGCCGGTTGAAGTCCGGGTCCAGCGTGGTGTTCAACGCCACTTTCAACGTGCGCTGTCCCGGCACCTTCAATGCTTCGACTTTCTCTTCCATCTGCCGCGTGGCAATCAGCACTCTGTCCATATAAGGCGTCAGCTCGGTGCCTTGCGGCGTCAGCGTCAGCCCCTTGTTGGATCGTCTAAACAAGCGGAAACCGAACTGCTCTTCGACCTTGTTCAACTGTGCGGCCAGGGCCTGCACAGTCAGGCACGAATGCTCGGCTGCGGCCGACAACGAGCCGGTCTGCACGATGCGCATGAGGTTGCGTAAGGTTCTGCTATCCATGGGTAATGCCCTCTGAAGTGGGCTGGGTATTGTTGTGTACGTGACGACCTGAACGGCGCCATTTGCCGGCTATATTCCTGCACCTGAGCATAGTTGTCGCGCAATTAGTAGCGAATTGATGTCCCCGCCGATGGCTGGAGGCTGACACAGGATCGGGGTTTTTGGTGACGTGGGGGTGATTGGGGTCAAAAAAAGTGCACGGTTTGGGTGCGTCTTCGGGTTTTTCAAAGGAATTTTGGCGCGATTTTTACAGGCGATTCATTACACCGCCTCACAAATGAAGTACCCCACCCCTACTTTTTCCCCTCCCGGCACACGCCTACATTGAGCTCCAACACCTGACCATCATCCCGAGGGCAGGTCACTGGAGTCGTCGTCATGCCATTTGTCAGCGTACGCATCACCCGCGACGGTGTTACCCGCGAGCAGAAAGCTCAGGTGATCGCCGAAATCACTGAAACCCTGGAACGCGTCCTCAACAAGCGCCCGGACCTGACCCACATCGTGATCGAAGAAGTCGACACCGATAACTGGGGCTACGCCGGCATCACCACCACCGAATACCGCCGACAACTGGCGGAACGGGGCCAGTCATGACCCCGACCGTGACCATCGATTTCGTCTCTGACGTGGTGTGCCCCTGGTGCGCACTCGGGGCGACAGCGCTGGAGCAGGCGATCGGCAATCTGGCCGGTGAGGTTTCGGTAGAGCTGACCTACAAGCCCTTCGAACTCAACCCGGACATGCCCGCCGAAGGTGAACCGGCGGTGCAGCACCTGATGCGCAAATACGGTCGCACCTCCGAAGACGTCGCCGCCGGCAAGAAGATGCAGATCGAACGCGGCAAAGCCATCGGTTTCGAGTTCGACCTGGAGAAACGCACGCACTTTCACAACACCTTCGATGCCCATCGATTGCTGATGTGGGCAGCGCAGGAAGGGCGGCAGATCGCGCTGAAAAAGATCCTGCTGCGCGCTTACTTCCGCGACGGCGACAACCCCAACGATCACCTGACGCTGATACGTCTGGCGACCGAAGCGGGACTGGATGCAGCGAGGGCCCGCAAGTTGCTGGCCAACGATGAATTCGCCAGCGAAGTGCGGCAACTGCAGGCGTTTTACCGGCAGCACGGAATCAACTCGGTGCCCGCCCTGATCCTGAATGGCAAGCATCTGGTGTCCGGTTCGCAATCGGTCGAGTACTACGAACAAATGCTGAAACAACTGGCTGCGGCCTGATTCAACACCTACTTATTGATTGAGGATTTCATCATGAGCAACTCGAAAAAAACCGTCGTTATCACCGGTGCTTCCCAGGGGCTGGGCGAAGGCATGGTCAAGGCCTTCCGTGAGCTGGGCTACAACATCGTCGCCACTTCTCGCTCGATCAAAACGTCGAACGACCCGCAAATCCTGACCATCGCCGGCGACATCGGCGACCCGGCCACCGCTCAACGCGTGATCAGCGAAGGCGTGGCCCGCTTCGGCCGCATCGACACCCTGGTCAACAACGCCGGCATCTTCGTCGCCAAACCGTTCACCGCCTACACCCCGGAAGACTACGCGGCGGTGCTGTCGGTCAACCTCAACGGCTTCTTCTACATCACCCAACTGGCCATCGCCGAGATGGAAAAACAGGGCAAGGGCCACGTCGTCAACATCACCACCAGCTTGGTCGACCACGCCATCGACGGCGTGCCTTCGGTCCTCGCCTCCCTGACCAAGGGCGGCCTCAACGCCGCGACCAAATCCCTGGCCATCGAATACGCCAAACGCGGGATCCGGGTGAACGCGGTATCGCCGGGCATCATCAAAACGCCGATGCACGGCGAAGAAACCCACGCAGCACTGGGCGCGCTGCATCCGGTTGGGCACATGGGCGAGATCGACGATATCGCGCAGGCGGTCGTGTACCTCGATAACGCGAACTTCGTGACGGGCGAGATTCTGCATGTGGATGGTGGGCAGAGTGCTGGGCACTGATTGATGCGGTAACACAAAGCCCTTGCAGCGATGCGAGGGCTTTTTTGTGGGCGGCGTTTTATCGAGCCGACAGGCGCGGCACAGACTCTATTGCTTGTCGCGAGTCAGCATCCGGAAGCATTGCGGGATTTGCAGCCAGCCTGAGGTGAAATCGTCTACGGATTGTTCCGACTAGAAACTGGCAACACGGTTGCCGATGATCGGAATGTGGACGAAATGTGGACACTCCAGAAACAACAAAGCCCCTGCATTTCTGCAGGGGCTTCGTTTTGTATGGTGCCGGCACCAGGAATCGAACCCGGGACCTACTGATTACAAGTCAGTTGCTCTACCATCTGAGCTATACCGGCGTGTGGGCGACGATTATAGCGACTCGGGTGTTTCTGTAAACCCCTGAATTCAGACTATTTTTGCGCCCTCTGCGAATCACGCCCGGCGCAGGGCGTTGCGCAGTTTTTGTACGGTGCGCCAGGCGCGGCTGTTTTGCATGGCACGCAACTGGGCTTCGGCTTGTTCGGCGCGCTGCAGGGCGGTTTCCAGTGCCGGGTTTACCGGGTGGGCGAGGTTGTGGCCTTTGCACAGCTGGAAGTTGTCGAGGTTGCACGGTGGCAGGTCGAACGCGGGTTTGAGGCCGATGTGTTCGTTGGCCAGGAAGAAGCTGTTGAGGCCGTCGAACAGGACGTTGGTGTAGCCGGCCTCGGTCACCAGGTGTTCCCAGGTATGGTCGCGCTCCCATGGGGTTTCGATGAGGATGATCCATGGGCGGAAGCGGCTGAAATTCATGCCGCGCAGGACGGTTTCTTCGTGGCCCTCGACGTCGATTTTGAGGAAGTGGATCGGCCGCTCGGCGGCGTGTTCTTCGCAGATCGAGGTCAGTGTGCGTGCGTTGACGGTGAGGCTTTGCACGTCCATGCCGAGGTTTTTGCGTTCTTGTGCAACGACCGGGTCAGCGGTGGACAGGCCGGTGTCGGGAATGCCGTAGAAGGTCAGTTCGCCCGGCTGGTCGCTGGCCACGCATTGCAGCGTGGTGTCACGGGGGCGATGCTGGCGGAGTGCGTCGTGGTAGTTCTGCATCGGTTCGACATTGATGCCTTGCCAGCCGCGATCGTAAAAGGCCTTGGTGACCGAGTCGTGGATCGGGTCATTGGCTCCGACGTCGATATAAAAACCGTTTTCAAAATACTGCAGGGCGCGCCAAAGGCGAACGTCCTCGAAATTCTGTGCGTAAGAAATGAACGTCACGGTCGCTTCCTGTCGGTCAGATTTTTCTTGTTCGGGCGTGCGCTACCTGCACGGCGTAGGTCTGTATAGCAAGGGCGGATGGCAGGCGCAATTGCCCGTTCGCGGCGTCCGCGATTCGGCGGTTATGTCCTTTTGGTCGAGGGCTTATGCACAACAGGCTCTGAAGAGGGCGCGCTTAGGCAGGTTTTTGTGGACGGGTTCTCATTTGAGTCGCAAATCCCTGTTTTGCCGGTTTTTTATTTATGTGAACAAAAAATGAACAGCGCTGTTAATGGCCTGAAACAGCCGTGGATATTGGATCCACGAGAAATCCATCAACAGAGTTATCCACAGGCTGTGAAAGATTAAACGCGTTCGGCCAGCAACAGGAAATTGCGCGGTGTGAGCGGCGCCTCGCAGAAGGTGCCGAGGCGTACGATGTATCCCTGTTCGGTGAGGAAAAGTGCCCGATCAAGATTCAGCCAAAGCTCCAGCGGCCGTCGGAACAGTCCGCGCAGCAATTCCAGGTTGCGAACTTCGGCCAATCGCTGCCAACCGGCGGTTTCCAGTGCTAGCCAATCTGGCGAGCCGATTGTGGATAACTCTTTCAGCGCCGCCAGGTCGCGGCAGTAATCGGCGAACGGTTTGTCCAGCCAGGCGCTCGGCAGCGACGGCGTCGGCAGGTATTCGTCGGTGCCGCGTACCTGCCTTTGCAGAAGATCGAAAGCGAGGCGGCGGGCCATGGAGGTGTCACGTTGACATCGGACACGTGCACCGGCGGTGACGGTTTCGCTCATTGGCAGTGAAAGATCTTCCAGCGAGAGCTGTAGGTCTGATCGCGAACCTGCGGAGGACAACGCCTGATATTCAGTGCGACTGATCCGGTTGTAGCAGCACGGGGCGATCGCCAATTGTCGGCAGCCAGCGGCGGAGGCCAGTTGCATCAATCGAACATGCAGATCGCCACAAGCATGCAAGGCGACAGGCGTGTGCTCGGCGTTCAGCAATAGAGCGGTGTTCGCCGCGAGCACATCCTGCTCCACATGCAGCGCATGCAGGTGATGCCGCTGACTCAACGCCTGACCGCTGGCAACCAGCGCCGGGTCATATTCCAGGCAGGTGAGTTGCTGATCAGCGCCGAGCAGACGCCGACCCAAATGCCCTTTGCCCGAACACCAATCCAGCCAGTGCTTCGGTTGCGAGGCAAACGACAAGCGGCTGGCGAAGGCCTCGATCTGCTGCCATTTGCGCCCCGGCACATCGACATTCAGACGATGCCCGGCGGCTTCCAGCGAATGCGCAGGCAGTTCACCGACCGAACTCAACTCAAGCGACAGCGCCGCCAATGAAGCAAAAGGCTCCGGCGCATCCAAAAGTTCGGCTGGGTTGTTGTGGGCGTTTTCCGCATCTTCCAGCGACCGCCCGCGTAGCCACGAGGCCAGTTCCGGGTAGGATGCTTCCCATGGCACCTGCAGATGTGTGAATGGGCGGGGCTTCCACAGCGCCTGATGGGCTGTAAGAAATATATCCAGTGACGTGAAACGGGCGAGTAGGGCCTCACCCGTCAGCACGTCGGAAGAATCAGCGCCCCTGGCACGCATCGACGCGCAGCCAGCGTTCCAGCAGCTTGAAGCCGCGAACCAGCACGTAGGCCATCACCAGATAGAACACGCCGGCTGCGAAGAAGATCTCCACCGGCAAGTAAGTGCGGGCAATGATCGTGCGCGCCATCCCGGTCAGTTCCAGCAAGGTCACGGTGCTGGCCAGGGCGCTGGCCTTGAGCATCAGGATCACTTCGTTGCTGTAGGCCGGCAGGCCGATACGCGCGGCACGCGGCAGGATGATGTAGAACAGCGCTTTCGGTCGGGACATGCCCAGCGCCCGCGCCGCTTCGATTTCACCCGGCGGAATCGCCTGAATCGCGCCGCGCAGGATTTCGGCGATGTACGCCGCCGTGTGCAGGGTCATGGTCGCAGTGGCGCACCAGAACGGATCGCGCAGATATGGCCACATCGAACTGTTACGGACCGCGTCGAACTGCGCCAGGCCGTAATAGACCAGGAACAACTGAACCAGCAACGGCGTACCACGGAAAAAGAAGATGTAGGCGTAGGGCAAAGCGCGCACGTACCACAGCTTCGAAGAGCGGGCGATGCCCAGTGGAATCGCCAGCAGCAAACCGGCGATGACGGCGATGGCCACCAGCTCCAGGGTCAGCGTTGCGCCCTGAGCCAGTTTCGGCAGCCACTTGATGATGACTTCCCAATTCATTGAGCGCTCCTCGCGAAGCCGCGTGCGGCGCGTTTTTCCAGCAGGTGCATGCCGATCATCGCCAGCACGGTCAGGCACAGGTACATGAGCGCCGCCACCATATAGAAGGTGAATGGCTGCTTGGACACGGTCACGCCGATCTGCGCGTGGCGCATGATTTCTTCCAGGCCGATGACCGACACCAGCGCGGTGTCTTTCATCAGGATCATGAACAGGTTGCCCAGGCCGGGCAGGGCGATGCGCCACATCTGCGGCATGATCAGTCGGGTGAAGATCCGCCATTTCGACAGGCCCAGGGCCACGCCGGCCTCACGGTGGCCTTTGGGAATGGCGAGGATCGCGCCACGAAACACTTCCGTGGCATAAGCGCCGAAGCACAGACCCAGCGCGATGACGCCGGCGGCGAAGGCGCTGAGTTCCAGTTCGGGATTGCCGAGGAACTCACCGAGCGCGCGCATGGCGTTGACCGTACCGAAGTAGATCAATAGCACCCAGAGCAATTCCGGGACACCGCGCACCAGGGTTGAATAGGTTCCGCCAAGCCATTGCAACGGCTTGTACGGGGAAGTCTTGGCCAAGGCGCCGAGCAGACCGAGCACCAGCCCCAGGCACAGGGCCGAGAGTGCCAGTTTGACGGTCATCAGCGCGCCGGCGAAGAGCGCCGGGCCGAATCCGTAGAGGTCGATAATCATGGATTTCTTTTCAAATCGCGGCAGGCAAGGCCGGGGATCGGCGCCGTCATGTAACGGCGCCGATCCGGCAGGTCAGAATCAGTAGATGCTGAACGGGAAGTACTTGTCGTTGATCTTCTTGTAGGTACCGTCGGCAACGATTTCCTTCAGCGCGGCGTTCAGCTTCTCGCGGATCGGGTCGCCTTTACGTACAGCGATACCGATCTTGTCGCTTTCTTCCACCGGATCGCCCTTGAATTCATAGGCTTTGCCGGCGTCGCTTTTCAGCCACTCGTAGTTGACGTATTTGTCGGCGAGGATGCCGTCCAGACGACCGGAAGTCAGGTCGAGGTAGGCGTTTTCCTGGGTGTCGTACAGCTTGACGGTGATGTCGTCACCGAAGTTGTCTTCCAGGAAGGTGCCGGCCAGGGTCGCACGCTGGGCGCCGATCACCTTGCCTTTCAGCGCAGCCTTGTCGGTTTTGAAGTCGACGTTTTTCGGCGCGATGAATTGCAGCTTGTTGGAGTAGTACGGGTCGGTGAAGTCCACCGCTTGCTTGCGCTCGTCGGTGATCGACATCGAAGAGATCAGGAAGTCGAACTTCTTGGCGTTCAGGGCCGGGATGATGCCGTCCCAGTCCGAGGTGACTACGGAGCATTCAACTTTCATCTTGGCGCACAGGGCGTCGCCGACGTCTTTGTCGAAGCCGACGACGTTGCCGCTGGCGTCTTTGTTATTGAACGGCGGGTAAGCCGCTTCGATGCCCATCTTCAGGGTCTCGGCCATGGCACCGGCGCTGAACGCGAGGGTGACGGCGGCGGCCAGGAAGACCTTTTTGTAGTTCTGCATGCGGGTAGCTCCGTTAGCGGTTGCTGGACATGAATTGTTTGCAGCGCGCCGAAAGCGGGTTTTCGAACACCTGCTGTGGCGATCCTTGCTCTTCTACCAGGCCCTGGTGGAGGAACACCACTTCGCTGGAGACCTGACGGGCGAAGCCCATTTCATGGGTCACGAGCAACATGGTGCGGCCTTCTTCGGCCAATGCGCGGATGACATTAAGTACTTCCTGGACCATTTCCGGGTCAAGGGCGGAGGTGGGCTCGTCGAACAGGATCACCTTGGGCTGCATCGCCAGCGTACGGGCAATCGCCGCGCGCTGTTGCTGGCCGCCGGACAGTTGCGCCGGATACGCGTGGCGCTTGTCGGCGATGCCGACCTTGGCCAGCAGCGCTTCGGCGACTTCGATGGCTTCGGCCTTGCTCTGGCCGAGCACGCGACGCGGGGCTTCGATGATGTTGTCGAGCACGCTCATGTGCGGCCACAGATTAAAGTTTTGAAACACAAAACCAATCTCGGAGCGCAGGCGATTGATCTGCTTGCCGTCGGCGGCAACCAGTTCGCCATTCTTGGCGGCCTTGAGCTTGAGTTCTTCCCCGGCGACCAGGATCTGGCCTTGATGCGGGTTTTCCAACAGGTTGATGCAACGCAGGAACGTGGACTTGCCGGAACCGGAGGAACCCAGGATCGAGATCACATCGCCGTCGCGGGCGGTCAGCGAGATGCCTTTGAGCACCTCAAGCTGTCCGTAGCGTTTGTGCAAGTTGCGGATTTCAAGCGCGGGCGTGGCCTCAGCCATGTGCGTTCCTCATATATGTTGCGCTCCTGCTGTTGGTTGGCCTTCCTGGCGAGGCGGCCAAGCTAGCATAGCGTTTCAATGGCAGCCAACAGCGCTACGAGCGGTAAACGGATGGCGTGTGGCAGGTTGTCGCATCGGCGCAGCAGACTGTCGCCCCATCAACAACCGAACGGGTGTTTGAACGTGGATTCCCGTGGGTGTCGCGTAAAAAAAGGCGCGATGTTGCCACCTTTGGCGGGGTGTTGGAAGCGCTAACCGGCCGAACGTTCCTCATTCGCCCTTTTATTGTGCATCCCGTACTTTTTCAGTGTGTTTCTGGTGCGCTGATTCGTTTAGAAAGTGGGTCGCAGGGTAACGCTTTGGCGAAAGGCCAGTATTCTCAAGGACTTGCGATGACTGTCCGGTCGCGCTGAAAACCGCAGGCCAGAAGAGTTTGAAACATTTTGGCGCAATTATTGCGTGCAGAATCTGGAACGCCCCGTTGGTTTCTTTTTACGAGAAGGAAAACCAGACGGGACGGACTGAATCGCTTTCCTCGCAAAGGTAGTTTCAATGAGCAGTACCCAAAGCTCCAATGGCCTCGAACAGGGGCTCAAACCGCGTCATGTGACCATGCTGTCGATCGCCGGGGTGATCGGTGCAGGTCTGTTCGTAGGCTCCGGCCACGCCATCGCCGCTGCCGGTCCCGCTGTTCTGCTGGCTTACGCCGCTGCTGGCGCGCTGGTTGTGCTGGTGATGCGCATGCTCGGCGAAATGGCTGTCGCCTCGCCTGACACTGGCTCGTTCTCGACTTACGCCGACCGCGCTATCGGTCACTGGGCCGGTTTCACCATCGGCTGGCTGTATTGGTGGTTCTGGGTTTTGGTGATTCCGCTGGAAGCCAACGCCGCCGCAACCATCCTGCACGCGTGGTTCCCGGGTCTGGATATCTGGGCCTTCGCGCTGATCATCACCATGCTGCTGACGGTGACCAACCTGTTCAGCGTGAAAAACTACGGTGAGTTCGAATTCTGGTTCGCCCTGCTCAAAGTCGTGGCGATCATCGGTTTCATCATCCTCGGCGTCGCAGCCATTTTCGGCTTCCTGCCGAACAGCCAGGTCAGCGGCGTGTCGCACATCTTCGACACCCAAGGCTTCCTGCCAAACGGCATGGGTGCTGTGTTGGGCGCAATCCTGACCACCATGTTCTCCTTCATGGGTACCGAGATCGTGACCATCGCGGCCGCGGAATCGAAGAACCCGGGCAAACAGATCTCCAAGGCCACCAACTCGGTGATCTGGCGGATCGGCCTGTTCTACCTCGTTTCAATCTTCATCGTTGTGGCCCTGGTGCCATGGAACGACCCGGTTCTGGCCAGCCTCGGCTCCTACCAGACTGTGCTTGAGCGCATGGGCATCCCGAACGCCAAGATGATCGTCGATATTGTGGTTCTGGTTGCTGTGACCAGCTGCCTGAACTCGGCGCTGTACACCTCTTCGCGCATGCTGTTCTCCCTCGGCAAGCGCGGCGATGCTCCGGCCATGGCGACCCGCACCAACAAGAGCGGCACGCCTTACTGGGCGGTGATGCTGTCCACCGGTGCGGCATTCCTGTGCACCTTCGCCAACTACGTGGCCCCGGCTGCGGTGTTCGAGTTCCTGCTGGCCAGCTCCGGCGCTATCGCGCTGCTGGTGTACCTGGTGATCGCGATTTCGCAACTGCGCATGCGTAAACAACGCATGGCTCGCGGCGAGAAAATCGTCTTCAGCATGTGGCTGTTCCCAGGCCTGACCTACGCGGTGATCGTGTTTATCGTGGCCGCCCTGACCATCATGCTGTTCCAGGACGCCCACCGCGTGGAAATCCTCGCGACCGGCCTGCTGAGTCTGGTGGTGGTGGCGACAGGTCTGTTGGTAGCTCGCCGTCGCAAGGCGGAAAACCGTGGTGCGGCGGTTCTGAACTGATCCGTAACGCGTAAAGCAAAACGGCCGCTGTCAGTGATGACAAGCGGCCGTTTTTGTTACTGAGCGGGGTTTATTCGCTCTTCTCTTCCGGCGCATCCAGCGACTGGCCGTAGCTGTCCAGCGCAATCCCGAAATCAGTGATGAACTGCGGTTCGCTCAGCCAGGCCTGGGCGGTCTCGCGATCCATGCCGTCGGCCCACATGCGGTAGTCGATCAGCATGTCGGCGGCCAGGTGGGTGGCGGCCATGCCTTCGTTGTCGGCGTTTTCCATGTCCAGCAGTTCAGGATGATCAACGATGATGAACGCCAGCTCCCGCAGCAGCGTCAGCAGCATGTCGTTGCGGCTGACGGCTTCGGCCTCGCGCATCTTGCTGAACATCGCCAGGGTGTATTCCGGGATCGGCTCGGCCAGGTGACCGAGGTCATCGTCCTGGGCCAGAGGTTTGCGGCCGACCATGCGGATTTGCTTGGCTTTGGCCTTGGCGCGTTTGGCGCGTTTCTGCTGCTTGTTCAGGGATGCCATGGGAACTCAGTTTTTCTGTTGGGTTTGTGCGGCGATTGCGTCGGACGCGGCCACATAGTCTTTCTGGAAAGCAGGGGATTCGATCCAGGCCAGGGCGCCGGCTTCGTCGGTCTCGGTGGACCACTGGCGGTACTCGATCAGTGCGGCGAGGATGAAGTCCATCGCACCTTCTTCGCCTTCCTGCTCGTACACCAGCTCCAGCAACGGGTCTTCGAGGAACGCGGCGCACATGGCCTGCTGGCTGATCTTCTCGGCGTCGATCATTTTCTTGAACAGCTCGGTCAGGTCCACCGATTCGAAATCGATACGGTCGTCGTTCGGGTCCAGCTCGACTGGCGCTTCCGCACGTTTGGTGCGGTTCTGCTTGGCCTTGGTCTTGGCCCGGGCGGCGCGTTTTTGCTGCTTGTTGGCGGAAGCCATGGTGTGTGTTCCGTGGTGCGTTAAAGGGCTTGGCTGCGTGGGATTGTGCGCCCCGGCGTGTCGGAGGCCAATTCGCCGGTCTGCAGCCAGGTCAGAGCGATGGGCCATAGTGTGGCTTGGTATGCGCTGTGAAAAAAGGCGAAATGTCCGACTTGCTGTTCACCGATGTCCTGCGGCTCGATTCGCAGGTGGGTCTTTTGCGCGTTGTGGAAGTAAGCGAGCAGGCGTTCGATGGCGGGAATCGTGCCGTAGGGATCGTCACTGATGCTGATTGCCAAGGCTTTGGCCCGGACGTTGGCGAAGGGCAAGTCCGCCATGGTTCTACCGCTAGGGCGCCGCTCATAACGCGCGGCAGGCGTGCTCCAGTCGCGCACCACGCCGGCGGGCGTGTCTTCCAGCCAGCCAAGTCGTTTGCCCGGAAAATAGCCACAGAACAGTGTGACCAGCGGCATCAGCAGATGCCATTTGCCGAACATCCGCCAGCGATGCTCGGGTGTGTAATCGCGCCAGTAGGCGAACTGCGCGCCAACCGTCACCAGTCGTCGGATTATCTTCCCCGACGCCCCTAGGCCTGCTGCGCAGCCGCCGAAGCTGTGCCCGACCACATCGATCGGTTGACCAGGAAACTCCCGCTGTGCGCGTTTGAGCATCGCCTCGAAATCCAGCGCGCCCCAATCCGTCCACGAAGCCCGCAAATGCCTCATCGACTTCGGCCGCGATTCACCAATGCCCCGGTAGTCATAAATGATCACGTCGAAGCCGTTGGCGAACAGATACGCCGCGAAGCGCGAGTAGTGGCGGCAGCGCACGGACGTAGCGGCGTTGATGACTACCACTGGGCGTTGTGGATCCGGTGAGGCGTGACGCCAGGTGAAACCGCCGAGCAGATAGCCGTCGGCGGCGGGCTCGTGGAAGGGCTCGCTTTCAATGTCGGATGCTTGGCCAAGTGGAGGTGGCGCACTTTGTAGGTTCATGGATTTCGAGCCTGGCTAGGACGGGTCGAGAATGAACTTCACTCGGGATGTAACGCAATGACTTGGTATGCAGTGCGTACCGGATTGACGGTTCGATTAGGCGGGTCGCCAATCCGTGACGCAGTGCGTCACGAATTGGCTGGAAGATACCTCTGTAGTCCTTTTTGCATTCGAGGCAACTCCCAATCGTTCTAAAACCCAACCTGCAAGACAAAATCTAAAAAGAGGTAACGATTGGGTTCCGCGAGAGCCCGGGAGTCGTCCTCATGAAACGCGTTCTTTCATTCGTGCTGCCCGTCGCCGCTGCGGCGGTGCTGCTGTTTCCGATCATGGCGCAGGCTGCGAGTCTGGAGCCGGTCGACAGTTCTGCTGTGCAGGTTCAGCAGCAAGAGCAAAACGGTGTTCGTTATCTGGCCGGCGGGATTGGTGAAGATGAGTCGAAAGCCATTCAGCAATCCGCGGGCTACAACCTGCACATGACGTTTGCCGTTGGCATGCAGAACCAATACACCGCCGATGTCGACGTGATGATTCAGAAAGCCCCCGGCCAGACTGTGCTGACGCTGAATCAGACCGGGCCATTGGTGTACGTGCAGTTGCCGCCCGGCAAATACACGGTCGTCGCGACCCGCAATGGCGAAACGCGCCGGGATGCGGCGGAAATTGGCGGCGGCGCCGCGCGCAATCTGGTGTTCCACTGGAATGACAACAGCTAGCGTCGCCGACGGTCACGCCCGGGTGGCGTGACCGTCGCGGTGCGCCCCATCCAGATCAGTAGCCAGGCTGCGCTCGCCAGGAAGAGTGCAAAGATGCAGTGCGAGGCAGCGGTGAACCAGAAGTCGAAGGAGTGTTCGGCCTGTGAATACACGGCGAAGTGTTTCCCTCGCGCCATGTTGCTGATGCGCCCCTGAATCAGACCGTTCACCGTTTCATAAGTGATCAGGCCGACGCAGAGGGTCAATACGATGCCGAGAGCGATCATCAGCCAGTCGGTGCGTTTTACGGGTGGCGCGGGGTGGGGCAGGGGAACGCGGGTTCTTTTCTGGTTCATCGCGGGGATGACCCTCTTCCGTAAGGGTTGAGCAACGTATCGCGAATTACGGCCTGCAAGAAGGGCGGGATCGGGCCGTCATCAAATCGCAGGCATAAAAAAACCCTGAATCTTGCGATTCAGGGTTTTCGGTATTTGGTGCCCAGAGACGGAATCGAACCGCCGACACGGGGATTTTCAATCCCCTGCTCTACCGACTGAGCTATCTGGGCAACGGGGCGCATTAAAAGGGTTTTTCGGATTTACGTCAACGACTTTTTTAAAATTTCTTAAATTAATTCCGTCGCTTACGATCCGACCCCCGATTTCGCGGGGTTTACTCTGCGGGCGGAACGTAGCCTTCGGCCTGAGCGTATTCCTCGCCGGAGAAGTACTTGTCCATTTCGCCCTGAAGAAATTTGCGGTCTTCGGCGTTCATCATGTTCAGGCGTTTTTCGTTGATCAGCAGGGTCTGGTGTTTCTGCCAGTCGGCCCAGGCCTTGGCCGAGACGTGTTCGAAAATGTCCTGGCCCTTGGCGCCCGGGTACGGTGGGCGCTCCAGACCTTCGAGTTGTTCTTTGTACTTGCGGCACATTACGGTGCGGGTCATGTCGACTCTCCTGCATTCAAGACGGCGGCCGCGCGTTCGAGCAAAGTCTTGACCGGGGCGGCGAGGCCCAGGCGCGGCGGGGTGGCGAGGTTATACCAGAGCCAGTCGGCCTCGGCCACGTGACCGCCGGCTTCCTGCACGTGAACCAGCCAGGGTTCGATGGACAGCTGGAAGTGGCTGAAGGTGTGGACAAGGCTTGGCAGCGCCTGCTGCTCGCCCAGTTCCAGCGCGTGCTGCGCGGCGAGGTGTTGCAGGTCGTCGAGATCGTCGAGTTCCGGCAGGCTCCACAAACCACCCCACAATCCGCTGGACGGGCGGCGATAAAGCAGAATCGCGCCATCCTCGTTGGCCAGCAGCGGCATCAGCGTGCGTTTCTGCGGGATGGCCTTGCGCGGCTTGGGGATCGGGTAACGCGTCTCCAGGCCGAGCATGTGCGCTTCGCAGCCTTTTTCCAGCGGACACAGCAGGCAGCTCGGCTTGCTGCGGGTGCAGAGCGTGGCGCCCAGATCCATCATCGCCTGGGTGTAGGCGTTGACCCGATCCTGCGGTGTGAAGCGCTCGGCGTTGGCCCACAGCTGCTTTGCGACCTTCGGCTCGCCGGGGTAGCCCTCCTGCGCGGTAAAGCGCGCCAGCACCCGTTTGACGTTGCCGTCGAGGATTGGCGCGCGCAGGCCCATGCTGATGCTGGCGATCGCGCCGGCAGTCGACAGGCCGATGCCCGGCAAATCCGTGAGCTTCTCGACATCGCGCGGAAACTCGCCACCGTACTGGCTGACGACGATCTTCGCGGTCTTCTGCAAATTGCGCGCGCGGGTGTAGTAACCCAGCCCCGTCCACAGGTGCAGCACTTCGTCCTCCGGCGCTTCGGCCAGGGCTTCGACCGTCGGCAGCGCGGCCATGAACCGGTCGAAGTAATTGAGCACGGTGCTGACCTGAGTCTGCTGCAACATGATCTCGGACACCCACACCCGATACGGGTTGATGTTCTGTTGCCAGGGCAAATCATGGCGGCCGTGGCGGTCGAACCATTCCAGCACCGCCGTGGAAAACTGCTCCGCTCTCATCGCTTGAACAGCCCCTTCAATGCGTTTTTCAGTTCCGGGCTGACTTTGTCACCCAGTTTCTCGTCGATTTTTTCGCTGATCTTGTCGCCGGCCAGTTTGGTCGCGACCTGGCCCATGCGTTCGTTGTCCACGCGGCAGGCCTTGGCGCCCAGTTCCAGCGGGCCGCGGCAACGCAGCGGCCATTCGATGCCGACGAATTTGTCACCTACCTGGCAGGCCGGGTCCGGCATGGCGCTGGTGTCGCCTTCGACGATGATGCCGACGCGATAGTCCATGCCCAGCACCTTGAGGTCGATATCGCCGTCACCGTTGACGCTCATGCCGGGGATGCGCACTTTCAGGTCCGGGTTGCTGGCCACGCCGTTGCGGAAGGTCAGGTTGCCCTTGAGTTCCTGGAACGGAGTGTCCTTGCCGCGCGGCTCGCCGCTCAGGGATTTGCGGTTGAGGGTGGCGATGCCTTTGCACAGTTGCTGTTCAAGGTTGGCGTTGAGCAGCACGCCATTGTTGATCACGAAACTGGCGTTGCCGTTGAGGGTTTCAATCAGCGCCTGCTGGCTGTTGCCGCTGCCGGTGACGGTGCTGGTGAGATTGACCAGACCCTTGACCGGCGGATTCTTGCCCTGGCTTTCGAGGATTTTCTCTACCGGCACGCGGTTGATCCGGGTTTGCAGGTTCAGCACTGGCGCGGTCTGGCGTACATCCAGCGTGCCCTTGGCTTCGAAGTCGCCGTTGTACAGCTCGCCGCGCAGGTTCTCCAGGGTCAGCAGGCCGCCCTGACCGGTGGCTTTCAACGCAGCGTTCTGGATCGGCAGCTTGTCGAGGGTCAACTGGCCGAAGGTCAGGTCGGCGTTCACGTCGAGCTTGCTCAGGCGTTCGACAGGGAACAGGCGCTCGGTGCTCCAGGCGCTTTTGCTCGGTTTTTCCGGCAGTGGTGTGCTGCCGGCCCCGGCCATCGCATCGGCCTCGGTGCTGGCGACTTCGGCCTGACGGACCTGGGTGGCGTTGTTGGCTTTTTCCGATTTCGGCGTTAGGTAACGGTCGACGTTGAAGGTGTCGGCCTTGAGGGTCGCCCGCAGCGATTGCTTGGCGAAATCTTCGACGGCGATGCGGCCGCTGAAGCTGCTGTCGTCGAGTTTCAGGTTAATGTTGTCCAGCGCCACGCTGGTCGGCGTCGCGGCGACACGGCTGACCAGTTCAACCTTGCTCAGGCTGCCTTCGGCCATGGCCGGCAAGGTCTGGCCGATGCTGTCGACGAACTTCGCCAGATCGAACTGGGCGATGGAAATCCCGCCGGTGATCTGTGGCGTCTTGTCCAGGTCGTTGGCCTTCAGTTCGCCCAACGCACGCAGCTGATTGACCGAGAGCTTGATGCCGGTCCATTCGGCGACGTTGGCGGCCTTGTCCAGCAGCAGTTGGCCTTGGGCGGCGAAGGTCACGGTCTTGCCTTGCAGCGGATCGCCGGCGACTTCGCCGGACAGCTTCAGGTCTTCGAACTTGTAGCGTTGCAGGGCGCGCTCGAAGCGCAGCTCGCCGTTGAGCTCGGTGCGCACCCGCAGCACTGGCTGGTTGGTGCCGAGGAACGCGGTGGCTTTGACCGGAATATTGGTCGAGTCGTGAACAGCTCCGGTGCTCAGCTGGATGCTTTCGGCGCTGAATTGCTTGCCGGTCAACTCGTCGTTGTATTCCACGCGGGCGTTGTTGACGGTTAGGCTGTCGATGTCGAGGCGGATCGGCTGGGCCGGTTTTTCCGGTTGTGCAGGGGCCTCGGGAGTGGTTTCGGCTGTGGTGGTCGGCGCCGGATTGCTACCGGCCTTGGGCGGCACCTTGCCGATGTCTTCCCAGTTGCCATGCCCGTTCTTGTCACGGTTCAGGCGCAGGTTCAGACCTTCGACGCGCACGTCGCTCATCTGCACTTCGCGGCGCAGCAGCGGCAGCACGCGCACGGACAGGCCGAGCATCTGCAGGTCGGCGAACGGTTCGGCAGGCTTTGCCAGGGTCGCGACGCTGGCCTCGTGCAGTTCCAGGCCGAGCCACGGGAACAGGCTCCAGCCGATGTCGCCATTGAGCGTCAGCTCGATGTGGGCCTTGTCGCGGGCTATCTGGCGGATCTCGTCTTTGTAGTCGTTGGGATCAAACAGGTGGGTCAGGGCGAAGCCCGCCGCCACAATGATCAGCAACAGCCCGAGAAGTACCAGACCCAGGATTTTGCCGAACGCTTTCATGGGCGAGTCCTTGTAAGTAGTCGAATTCGTAATTTAGCCGGGGAGTATAGCGCTGCATCACCCCGCGCTGTTGCGGTGTCCCGTGCAGCCTGCTGAACCGTGATGTACAGCGCTTCGACAACGATCGGCATCGGGGTTCCCCGGCGGCAGGAGATCAGATGACTCAAAAAAGGTGATATCAGTTTGGTTTTTCTGTCACGTGCAAATGGTAACCTTCGCCCGTTCGTCCGCCCATCTGCGACTTAACGTCGCGCTTTCAAGGAGCTTCACCCGCAAAAAACGGTCATGCCTGCGTGCATAAAGGCCGGGGGTGAGCAGTGGCTGGCGAACCATACTAATAATTGGGGGATACACAATGAGCACGACCATTACGGCGGACGGCCTCAAAGCCGATCAGCCCGGGTTCCTGTCCAAGGAACGCATCATCGCCAAACCCGGTTTCAACCGTTGGCTGGTTCCGCCGGCCGCTCTGGCCATTCACCTGTGCATCGGCATGGCCTACGGCTTCTCGGTGTTCTGGTTGCCGCTGTCCAAGGCGCTGGGCGTAACCGCTCCGGTGGCTTGCGCACCGGACATGAGCTTCATCGCACAAGTCTTCTCGTCGCAATGCGACTGGCCGATCTCCATGCTCGGCTGGATCTACACCCTGTTCTTCATCTTCCTCGGCTGCTCGGCAGCGATCTGGGGTGGCTGGCTTGAACACGCAGGCCCACGCAAGGCCGGCGTTGTATCGGCACTGTGCTGGTGCGGCGGTCTGCTGATTTCCGCACTGGGTATCTATACCCACCAGATCTGGCTGATGTGGATCGGCTCCGGCGTGATCGGCGGTATCGGTCTGGGCCTGGGCTACATCTCGCCGGTCTCGACCCTGATCAAGTGGTTCCCGGACAAGCGCGGCATGGCGACCGGCATGGCGATCATGGGCTTCGGCGGTGGCGCGATGGTTGGTGCTCCGCTGGCAACCGCACTGATGAGCCATTTCGCTTCGCCGACTGGCGTGGGCGTGTGGCAGAGCTTCGTGGCCATGGCCGCGATCTACTTCGTGTTCATGATCGGTGGCGCCTTGGCCTACCGCGTGCCGCCAACCGGCTGGAAGCCTGAAGGCTGGACCGCGCCGGCGAAGAAAGCGTCGAACGCGATGATCACCCACCGTCACGTTCACGTGAATGTGGCGTGGAAAACCCCGCAATTCCGTCTGGTGTGGCTGGTGCTGTGCCTGAACGTGTCTGCCGGTATCGGCATCCTCGGCATGGCTTCGCCATTGTTGCAGGAAGTGTTCGGCGGCAAGCTGCTGGGCAATGATCTGCCGTTCGGTCAACTGGACGCCGGTCAACTGGCTTCCATCGCTGCCATTGCGGCCGGCTTCACCGGTCTGCTGAGCCTGTTCAACATCGGCGGTCGTTTCTTCTGGGCGTCGTTCTCGGACTACCTGGGCCGCAAGAACACTTACTTCGTGTTCTTCGCACTGGGTTTTGCGCTGTACGCACTGATCCCGAACCTCGGTCACCTGGGCAACGTTGCGCTGTTCGTGGCGGCGTTCTGCATCATCCTGTCGATGTACGGCGGTGGTTTCGCGACTGTTCCAGCATATCTGGCCGACCTGTTCGGTACGCAGATGGTGGGCGCGATCCACGGTCGTCTGCTGACTGCCTGGGCCGCTGCTGGCGTGCTGGGTCCGGTGCTGGTGAACTACCTGCGTGAGTATCAGTTGAGCATCGGCGTCGAACGCGCCGCCGCTTACGACATCACCCTGTACATCCTCGCCGGCCTGCTGGTGCTGGGTTTCCTGTGCAACCTGCTGGTGCGCCCGGTGGCCGACAAGTACTTCATGACCGACGCCGAACTGGCTGCCGAACAGGCGCTGGGCCACGACAAGGGTGCTGACGCCAGCACCGTGCTGGAGTGGAAAGCCGCGCCGGGCAGCAAGCCATTGGCGATCGCTGCATGGCTGGTGGTGGGGATTCCGTTAGCGTGGGGTGTGTGGGTGACCCTGCAGAAGACGGCAGTTCTGTTCCACTAAGAAGCTGAAGTTGCCGCCCTGATATCTCAGGCCGGCACCAACACCTGTGGGAGCGAGCTTGCTCGCGAAGAGGGGAGATCGGTCGACATCGCTGTCGGCTGAACCATCTCTTTCGCGAGCAAGCTCGCTCCCACATTTGTTTTCAGGCTGCCTGTAATGGCTTGTATGGACATGTCTACCCGCGACAGTCGGGACTTCTATCCGTCTGCCATATCACCTCTCGTGTTTCTGTTTCGGCCCCGCGCCCCTATAATGGCTGCCTTTTTCGCCCAATGATTTTGCGGAGCTGGTGATGGCCGAACGTAAGGCGTCTGTCGAGCGCGACACTCTGGAAACCCAGATCAAAGCCTCGATCAACCTTGATGGCACCGGAAAGGCCCGATTCAATATCGGTGTTCCTTTTCTTGAGCACATGCTGGATCAGATCGCCCGTCACGGGTTGATCGACCTGGATATCGAATGCAAGGGCGATCTGCATATCGACGACCACCATACCGTGGAAGACGTCGGTATCACCCTCGGCCAGGCCTTCGCGCAAGCCATCGGCGACAAGAAAGGCATCCGTCGCTACGGCCACGCCTACGTGCCGCTCGATGAAGCGCTGTCGCGCGTGGTGATCGACTTCTCCGGCCGCCCAGGCCTGCAGATGCACGTGCCGTACACCCGCGCCACCGTTGGCGGCTTCGACGTCGACCTGTTCCAGGAATTCTTCCAGGGCTTCGTCAACCACGCGCTGGTCAGCCTGCACATCGACAACCTGCGCGGCACCAACACCCACCACCAGATCGAAACCGTGTTCAAGGCTTTCGGCCGCGCGCTGCGCATGGCCGTCGAGCTGGATGACCGCATGGCCGGCCAGATGCCTTCGACCAAGGGCGTTCTGTAATGCAGACGGTTGCAGTTATCGATTACGGCATGGGCAACCTGCACTCGGTGGCCAAGGCCCTCGAGCACGTCGGTGCCGGCAAGGTGCTGATCACCAGCGACGCGGCAGTGATCCGCGAAGCCGACCGTGTGGTTTTCCCCGGCGTTGGCGCAATTCGCGATTGCATGGCGGAGATCCGTCGCCTCGGTTTCGATTCGCTGGTGCGTGAAGTCAGCCAGGATCGTCCGTTCCTCGGCATCTGTGTCGGCATGCAAGCCTTGCTCGACACGAGCGAAGAGAACGACGGCGTCGACTGCATCGGCCTGTTCCCGGGCGCGGTGAAGTTCTTCGGCAAAGACCTGCATGAAGACGGCGAGCACCTGAAAGTCCCGCACATGGGCTGGAACGAAGTGAAGCAGGCGGTGGATCACCCGCTGTGGCACAACATTCCGGATCTGGCGCGTTTCTACTTCGTGCACAGCTACTACATCGCCGCCGGTAATCCGCGTCAGGTGGTCGGCAGCGGTCATTACGGCGTCGATTTCGCCGCAGCGCTGGCCGAAGGTTCGCGTTTCGCCGTGCAGTTCCACCCGGAGAAAAGCCATACCCATGGCCTGCAATTGCTACAGAACTTCGCGGCATGGGACGGTCGCTGGTAAATGGCCGTCAAGAAATCCAAGCCGCCGATCCTGACCCTCACTCCCGAGCAGGAGAGCGAGGCCAACCGCAAGATTCAGCGGTTCATGGAGGATCGTTTCGAACTGGACCTGGGTTCGTTCGAGGCGGCGGAAATTCTTGAGCTGTTTACCCGCGAAATTGCTCCGCACTATTACAACAGGGCGATTTTCGATGTGCAGACCCACCTCAAGGAGCGGTTTGAAAGCATCGAAAGCGACCTGTGGGCGCTCGAGAAAAACTGATTTCCGAGCCAAGCTGAACATTCAAATTTGAAGGTTTGCCAGATGCTGATTATTCCCGCTATCGATCTTAAAGACGGTGCCTGCGTACGTCTGCGCCAGGGCCGCATGGAAGATTCCACAGTGTTCTCCGATGACCCGGTGAGCATGGCTGCCAAGTGGGTGGAGGGCGGTTGCCGCCGTCTGCATCTGGTCGACCTGAACGGCGCTTTCGAAGGCCAGCCGGTCAACGGCGAAGTGGTGACCGCGATCGCCAAGCGCTACCCGACCCTGCCGATCCAGATCGGCGGCGGCATCCGTTCGCTGGAAACCATCGAGCACTACGTCAAGGCGGGCGTCAGCTATGTGATCATCGGCACCAAAGCGGTGAAGGATCCGGCGTTTGTCGCTGAGGCCTGCCGCGCGTTCCCGGGCAAGATCATCGTCGGCCTCGATGCCAAAGACGGTTTTGTCGCCACCGATGGCTGGGCTGAAATCAGCACCGTGCAGGTCATCGACCTGGCCAAACAGTTCGAAGCTGACGGCGTGTCCTCGATCGTTTATACCGACATCGCCAAAGACGGCATGATGCAGGGCTGCAACGTTCCGTTTACCGCTGCGCTGGCTGCTGCCACGAAGATCCCGGTGATCGCTTCCGGCGGCATTCACAACCTGGGTGACATCAAGTCGCTGCTCGACGCCAAGGCACCGGGCATCATCGGCGCGATCACCGGCCGGGCGATCTACGAAGGCACTCTCGACGTCGCCGAAGCGCAAGCTTTCTGCGACTCGTACCAAGGCTGAGGACTGACCATGGCGCTGGCCAAACGCATCATCCCTTGCCTGGACGTGGACAACGGCCGGGTCGTCAAAGGTGTGAAGTTCGAGAACATCCGTGACGCCGGCGACCCGGTGGAAATCGCCCGTCGCTACGACGAGCAGGGTGCCGACGAGATTACCTTTCTCGACATCACCGCCAGCGTCGATGGGCGCGACACCACGCTGCATACCGTCGAGCGCATGGCCAGCCAGGTGTTCATCCCGCTGACCGTCGGCGGTGGCGTGCGTACCGTGCAGGACATCCGCAACCTGCTCAACGCCGGTGCTGACAAGGTGTCGATCAACACCGCTGCCGTGTTCAATCCGGAATTCGTCGGCGAAGCAGCGCAGCATTTCGGCTCGCAATGCATCGTCGTCGCCATCGACGCGAAGAAGGTTTCGGGCCCGGGCGAAACCCCGCGCTGGGAAATCTTCACCCACGGCGGTCGCAAGCCGACCGGCCTCGACGCGGTCGAGTGGGCGAAGAAAATGGAAGGCCTGGGTGCCGGTGAAATCCTCCTGACCAGCATGGATCAGGACGGCATGAAAAACGGCTTCGACCTCGGCGTGACCCGCGCCATCAGCGATGCGCTGGGCATTCCGGTGATCGCTTCCGGCGGCGTCGGCAACCTGCAGCATCTGGCGGATGGCATCCTTGAAGGCCACGCCAGCGCAGTACTGGCGGCGAGTATTTTCCACTTCGGCGAATACACCGTTCAGGAAGCCAAGGCCTACATGGCCCATCGCGGCATCGTAATGCGTTAAACATCCATACAGGCCAGTGGACAGCATGGCGTACCCAAGGCACTCTTGGGCACGCCATGGATTTCGGTAGCCCGACATGATCAAACGCCTGCTTCTCGCCCTCGCCAGTGCCTCCGTGTTGTTGATCAACACCGCCCACGCCGAAGAAAGTCCCGACACCGATCTGGTGCTCCTCACCGAAAACTTCCCGCCGTACAACATGGCGAAGAACGGCAAGAATTTCGCCCAGGACGAAAACATCAACGGCATCGCCACGGACATCGTGCGCGAGATGTTCAAGCGTGCCGGCATCACTTACAGCCTGACCCTGCGCTTCCCATGGGAGCGGGTCTACAAGCTGGCGCTGGAGAATCCCGGATACGGTGCGTTTGTCATGGCACGCCTGCCGGATCGCGAAAAGCTCTTCAAGTGGGTTGGCCCGATCGGGCCGGACGACTGGGTCATGCTGGCCAAGGCCGACAGCAAGATCACTCTCGAAACCCTCAATGATGCGCGCAAGTACAAGATCGGCGCCTACAAGGGCGATGCGATTGCCGAGACGTTGACCAAGCAGGGTCTGAAGCCGGTGGTGGTGCTGCGCGATCAGGACAACGCCAAAAAACTCGTCAGCGGCCAGATCGATCTGTGGGCCACCGGCGATCCTGCCGGCCGTTATCTGGCGCGGCAGGATGGCGTGACCGGGTTGAAAACCGTACTGCGCTTCAACAGCGCCGAGCTATATCTGGCACTGAACAAGGACGTGCCGGACGAAGCGGTTGCCAAGCTTCAAACCGCGCTCGATCAGATGCGCAAGGAAGGCGTGGTCGACGAGATCATGGGGCGGTATCTGTAGCTTCCGGCGATTCTGGTAACGTCGGCGGTTCCAGTTGTTCCGGCAGTGACGGGAGTGTCACCATGACGTCACTTGCGACTTCTGGCGGGTATTCGAGCCAGTGCAGGCTGTTCCTGTCGGAGTACCTGAAGTTGATGGCGGTTTCCGTTCGGTTATCCCGCCAGAGATCGTAGTTACTCTGCAGTTGATACAGCGCCATCATCTTGTGTTTCGTCACGTTGGCGGCGACCGCCACAATGTCAGGCGTGGTCCATCCACTGCTCGAAGTTCCGGTGTGGGTGAAGGTTTCGCCCAGCCTTGCCGAGAACTTTATCGGCCGCTCAATCGTTGAGTCGCTCGTTGGCCAAACCCCCGGGATCTGTATTGCGCTGATTTGGTTGAAGAGGCGCAGATCGCGGCGACGTAAAACCCTGGGTAATGTCCACTGAATCAGACTGTTCTTGTCAGTTGTGTTGTGGCTGGAGCCGATGAGCACATACTGGTCAGTCCTTTGCAGGTAGTAGTAGGGCGATTCCCGGAATCTTTTCAGTGCGGGCTGACCGTGATCCTCCACCGCAAACCAGGGCAGTTTGGCAATGTGGGTCGGTTGCGAGGGTTCCAACGGTTCCGGCGCTTCAAATCCTGACAGTTCCGGGAGTTCAGGCGCTGGATTGCTCTGTACCGCGATCTGCATTCGCAATGAATAGACTTCGGCGTCATCCACTGGGCTGTCGGGGTTGCCGGAGGCGATGAACGTGCCTGCTGCGAAGTTGATCGCCCCTGCATCGGCAGCCGGAGGATCGATGCTCCAGGTGCTGAAATACTGGCGGGAACGACCTCCCCGATCATTCCAGATCAACTCGGCGACGCTGGCCTCAATCACCAGATCTTCGCGCACACAACGTACCGAACTCAGTAAAGGCTTTTCGTGGTTGATGGAGCACACCGTTCCCAATGCGACATAACCTTCAGGCGCGATCGGTCGCCATAGCGTGCCCCCCGTCGGCGTCGAGGCTGCATCGCTCCAGATTTCTTCGAAATCATCCGGTGGACTGAGTGCATTTGTTTGCGCGGTTTCGCTGCTTGCGGCAGGGCCTTCGCGAACAACGGCCACGATTTTGCTGCCATTGATATTGTCGTTGCCGGAGATGGCGACGTCCCCGAGGGGGAAAAAACCAGGCAGCGAATCGGGGGAGGGTACCGGGCGCCAGAGCGCGCAAGGTGTCGATCCCGAACCGTTGCAGTTCCAGATCCGCTGGAATTCGGTGGTGAAGTTGATCAGCAGGTTATCGACCTGGATCGACTCCATCGGCCGGTCGGCCGTTGTTTCACTGTTTTCGCTGTTCATGGTCATTCCTGATAGTGAAGGCGACTCGTGGTCGCGACCTGTTGCAGGTCTCAATATCCGGAATTGGCCAAGGGGGCAGGCGGTAACTATTTATGGGTGTGTGACGGGGTGCTACCGGTAAATGCCGTTGTGGCCATGCGCGGCCGTGGCGCGATTGCTGCGCACACTGATCATCTGCTTGATGTCGATCCACTCGATGCCCTGCGCTTTCAACTTTGGCAGTTCACGCTCCAGCACCGCCAGAGTCTGTGGATAAGGGTGACCGATCATCACGGCCGAACCCTGCTTGTGCGCCAGGCTGATTGCCGTCTGCAATTGGGTCAGGATTGCCGCTTCTTCGCGCACGTCATCCAGAAACACATCCCGTGAAACGCTCGCCAGATCAATCTTCTGCGCTTGCTGCGCAGCGACGGTCTGGGCGCTGGTGCGGCTGTCGACGAAGAACTTGTGGCGGCGCTGCAACTCGGCCATCAACCACGCCATCGCCACTGGTTGTGCGGTCATGCGACTGCCCATGTGGTTGTTGATACCGGCGGTGTAGGGGACCATCTTGAACGCAGCGTTCAGGCGTTTTTCGAGTTCTTCGATGGGCAGCTCTGGATGCCAGGCGAACGGGCCGGTGGCCGGGTCCATCGGCATGTGCAGGATCACGACCTTGCCGGCACGATGGGCTTCGCGGGCAAATTCGGTGGCGTGCGGGGTGTCGGGCATGATGGCTGTGGTCACCGGCCCGGGGAGGGCCAGCACACGACGATCCCGGGGCAGGTTCTGCCCCAGGTCGTCGATGATCAGCGTCAGGTAGGCTTTTTGAGGTGTTGGTCTGGCAGGATCTGCGTGAGCAGCACCCGCCAGACAGCACAGCAGGACAAAGACGAAACGCAAAGACATCCTCAACGGCCGGACGTGATGCTCAGGCCTTTGAGCAGGCTCAGGGCCTGGGCCAGCTGGTAATCGTCATCCTGCGGCATCGCCTTGGCCTTGCCGCCGGAACCGGTCGGTTTGTCCGCGCCGCCGTTGCCGTTGCCCAGGTGACCTTGCAGATCGGCTTCCTTGAAGTAGTCGTTGTCCGCCTCGTTGGTGATCTTGGCACGGCGAACTTCGATGTCCGGGACGATGCCCTGGGCCTGGATCGAGCGGCCGTTCGGCGTGAAGTACAAAGCGGTGGTGATCTTCAGTGCGCGGTCGTTGTTCAGCGGCAGCACGGTCTGCACCGAGCCCTTGCCGAAACTGGTGGTGCCCATGACCACGGCGCGTTTCTGATCCTGCAGGGCGCCGGCGACGATTTCCGAGGCCGAGGCACTGCCACCGTTGATCAGCACAACCATTGGCACCGCTTCGCTTTCGTCCTTGCCGGTGGCGGAGAAGCGCAGTTCGGAATTGGCGATCCGGCCCTTGGTGTAGACAATCAGGCCTTTGGTGATGAAGTGGTCGACCACTTCCACCGCCGCCTGCAACACCCCACCCGGGTTATTGCGCAGGTCGAGGATGATGCCGTTGAGCTTCTTGCCGTTGTCCTTGCGCAGCTTGGCCAGCGCCTTGGAGACCTCTTCGCCGGTCTTGACTTGGAACTGGGTGATGCGGATCAGGCCATAACCCGATTCCAGCAGTTGCGCCTTGACGCTCTTCACCTGAATCACGGCGCGAGCGAGGGTCACGTCGAACGGCGTACCGCCGTCGCGCACCAGGGTCAGGGTGATTTTCTGGCCTATCTTGCCGCGCATCTTGTCCACGGCTTCGGTCATGGTCTGGCCGCGGGTCGGTGCGCCGTTGATCTTGACGATGAAGTCACCGGCCTGGATGCCGGCCTTCGATGCTGGCGTATCGTCAATCGGCGACACGACCTTGATGAAGCCGTCTTCGGCGCCGACTTCGATGCCCAGGCCGCCGAACTCACCGCTGGTGCTTTCCTGCAGCTCGGTGAAATCTTCAGGGCCGAGGTAGGCGGAGTGCGGATCGAGGTTGCTGAGCATGCCCTTGATCGCGTTTTCCAGCAGGGTCTTGTCGTCCACCGGCTCGACATAGGCGGCCTTGATCCGGTCCATGACCTCGGCAAAGGTACGCAGCTCTTCCAGCGGCAACGGCGCCTTGCTGGTGGCAGCGGTGCCTGCCGGAGCGACAGCCGGGGCCGGTTGAGCGGCAAACGCCAGAGGCGCGCCGATCACCAGGGCGATCGTCAGGGCCAGCGAGGTAAGACGGGACAAATGCAGCATGTCGAACGAACTCCTTAATTAGGCGGTGCGCTTATCCTTGCGCACGACACCATTGCGCCGGATCACTCGGGTGACCCTGCTGACGAATTGCGAAATACAGCGCTGGTGTGTCCTGGCCGCCACTGTTACCCACAGTGGAGATGGACTCACCGGCTTTAACCACGTCACCCGCCGACTTCAGTAGCGTCTGGTTGTGACCGTAAAGACTCAGAAAACCGTTGCCGTGATCGAGGATCACCAGCAGCCCGGCGCCACGCAACCAATCGGCAAACACCACACGCCCGCCGTGTACGGCATGCACCTGGCTGCCGGCGGAGGCGCTGATCATCACGCCGTCCCACTTGGTGCGGGCATCGTCGCCACGGGTTTCGCCGAAGCGTGCCAGCAGTCGACCATCAACCGGCCATGGAAGTTTTCCCCGACTTGACGCAAAAGGGCCACCGAAGGTCTCGCCGCCGCTGGAAACCAGGGCGCCGGGCGTCGATCTGACCGGTTTGCGTGGGGCGTCGGTGTTTTCCGCCTCGGCCTCACGCAAGCGCTTTTTTTCGGCTTCCTGCTGGGCGATGAGCGCTTTCTGCCGCGCTTCTTCTGCCTCACGAGCCTGGCGGGCCAGGGTTTCTTCAATGGTTTTAAGGACTTTAGACAGGTCTGCCTGATCCTGCTCGCGGGCGGCCAGTTTCTGGTCCCGGGCTTTCACGTCGTCATTGAGTTTGGCAAGGGCCTGCTGGCGCTCCTTGCGGACCTTGTCGAGCGCTTCGCGCTGAGTGTCGAGATCGCTTTGCTGTACCAGCAATTGCGCCTGCTGCAAGCCGATGTCCTTTTCGACATTGGCCAGTTGGCGCAGGGTTTCGTTGAAGCTTTTCAGCTGCTCCAGGCGAGCCTGGCTCAGGTAGTCGTAATAGGTGAGGGTGCGGGCGAATTTCTCGGGGTTCTGCTGGTTGAGCAGCAGCTTGAGGTATTCCTGGCGACCGTTCTGGTAGGCGGCGCGGGCCTGGATGGCGATCAGTCGCTGCTGTTCAGTGCGCGCGCTCTGGAGTTTTTTTTTCTCCGCATCGAGCCGCTGCAGCTCGGATTCGCTCTTCTTCAACTCTTTCTGCAGGGCTTCGACCTGTTTCTCGAGCTTGCCCATTTCGGTTTCGGTGCCCTTGAGCTCCTTTTGCACACCGGATTTTTCTTCCTGGAGCTTGCCCAGCAGTTTTTTCAGCTCGGCGATGTCCTGGCGCGTGGCGTCCAGTTGCTGTTGAGTTTGCGCGCGCTCATCCGCGAAGGCCGGTTGGAGCAGGCATGTCAGAGCGAGGGCGATCAGGACGCGAAGCATAGAGGCGGGCGGCACCAGGGTAAGGGACGGCCTAGTATGCCCGCCCGACGCGGCAAAAAAAACGCCTCAAAGCCAACTGCTTTGAGGCGTTCGTCATAAAAAGCCGTTTCAGGCTGATTACAGGGCGTTTTTGATATCAGACCAGAATCGAAGTGCCAGTCATTTCCGCCGGTTTTTCCAGACCCAGCAGTTTCAGCATGGTCGGCGCCACATCCGCCAGCACGCCGCCTTCGCGGACTTTCAGGTCGCGCTTGCCGACATAGATGAACGGCACCGGCTCGGTGGTATGCGCGGTGTGCGCCTGACCGGTGGATTCGTCGGCCATCTGCTCGACGTTGCCGTGGTCGGCAGTGATCAGTGCTTCGCCGCCGACTTTTTCCAGTGCTTCGACGATCCGGCCGACGCAGGTGTCCAGGCATTCCACGGCTTTCACCGCGGCTTCGAACACGCCGCTATGGCCGACCATGTCGCCGTTGGCGTAGTTGACCACGATCACGTCATAACGCTGGTTCTCGATGGCCTCGACGATGCGGTCGGTGACTTCCGGCGCGCTCATTTCCGGCTGCAAGTCATAGGTGGCGACTTTCGGCGACGGGATCAGGATGCGCTCTTCGCCCGGGAACGGTTCTTCGCGACCGCCGGAGAAGAAGAAGGTCACGTGGGCGTATTTCTCGGTTTCGGCGATGCGCAGCTGAGTCTTGCCGTTTTTCGCCAAATAGTCGCCGAGCACGTTTTCCAGGCTGCCCGGGGCAAAGGCTGCGGGGGCCGGGATGCTGGCGGCGTATTGGGTCAGGCCCACGTACTGCACTTTTGGCTGACGTGCGCGCTCGAATTCCTTGAAACCGTCTTCGACAAACACGCGGCTCAGCTCGCGGGCGCGGTCGGCGCGGAAGTTCATGAACACCACGGCGTCGCCGTCTTCGACTTTCACCGGCTCACCGATGCTGGTGGCTTTGACGAATTCGTCGCTCTCGCCACGGGCGTAAGCGGCTTCCAGACCTTCCTGAGCGGTGGCAGCGTTGAATTCGCCGTTGCCATCAACGATCAGGTTGTAGGCCTGGGACACGCGGTCCCAACGGTTGTCGCGATCCATGGCGTAGTAGCGGCCGATCAGGCTGGCGATGCGGCCCTTGCCGAGCGCCTGGAAAGTCGCGTCGAGCAGTTCGATCGACGAGGCAGCGCTTTTCGGCGGGGTGTCACGACCATCGAGGAAGGCGTGCAGGTAGATTTTTTCGGCGCCGCGCTTGAAGGCCAGTTCGGCCATGGCAATCAGGTGATCCTGGTGGCTGTGCACGCCACCATCCGACAGCAGGCCCATGAAGTGCACGGCCTTGCCGGCGGCCACGGCCTTGTCCACGGCGGCGCAGATGGTCGGGTTCTCGAAGAACTCGCCGTCGCGGATCGCTTTGGTCACGCGCGTGAAGTCCTGATACACCACGCGCCCGGCGCCGAGGTTCATGTGGCCGACTTCGGAGTTGCCCATCTGGCCGTCCGGCAGACCGACGTCCATGCCGCTGCCCGAGATCAAGCCGTTCGGCACGGTGGCCCACAGGCGATCCAGCACAGGCTTTTTGGCCGCATAGACGGCGTTGGATTCGGGGCTGTCGCTGTGACCGAAGCCGTCGAGAATCATCAGGACCAAAGGTTTAGGCGTGGTAGTCATGGAATCCACTCGTGGCTAATAAGAAGAGGGCGATGGAAAAGGGAGTTGGAGTTTAAAGCGAAGTTCCGGCGGCGTCACCGCCGGACGGGGTTTGGCCGACCATAGTGGCTGTGTATACTGGCCGACATTTTAACGCCCTGGAACCTCCTTCGATGGTTGCTCACCTGATTGAATTTGCCACTAACCACTACATTCTTGTCGGTATCTTCGTCGTACTGCTGGCTTTGCTGCTGGCGCATACGGTGCAGGGCGGCGGTAAAAGCCTGAGCACGGGCGAGCTGACCGCACTGGTCAACAAGGAAGCCGGCGTGGTGGTGGATATCCGTCCGAGCAAGGACTACGCCGCCGGTCACATCGTTGGCGCGGTGAACATTCCCCAGGACAAACTGGCCGCCCGTATCGGCGAGCTGGAAAAGCACAAGGCCAAGACCATCATTCTGGTCGACGCCCTGGGCCAGACCGCCGGCACCCACGCCCGCGAACTGATGAAGGCCGGCTTCACCGCCGCCAAGCTGTCCGGCGGGATTTCCAGCTGGAAAGGCGACAACCTGCCGTTGGTGAAGTGACATGAGCGACGTCATCGTCTACTCCAGCGATTACTGCCCTTACTGCTCGCGCGCCAAGTACCTGCTCGCGAACAAAGGCGTGGCCTTCGAAGAGATCAAGGTCGATGGCAAGCCGCAGGTGCGCGCCGCCATGGCCCAGAAGGCCGGACGCACGTCCGTGCCGCAGATCTGGATCGGCGACACCCACGTCGGCGGATGTGATGATTTGTATGCCCTGGAGCGCGCCGGCAAGCTCGACGCGCTGCTCAAGGCCTGAACTGCTGCACCTGCAAACCAAGAACCCTAAAAGACCCAAGATCAGAAAGGATCTGAGATGACTGACCAACAGAACACTGCAGCCAGCGAAGAAGAAACCGCACCGCAATTCTCCTTGCAGCGCATCTACGTGCGCGACCTGTCCTTCGAAGCCCCGAAAAGCCCGGCGATCTTCCGCCAGCAGTGGGATCCGGCGGTCGCTCTGGATCTGAACACCCGCCAGAAAGCCCTGGAAGGTGATTTCTACGAAGTCGTGCTGACCCTGTCCGTTACCGTGAAAAACGGTGAAGAAGTGGCCTTCATCGCTGAAGTGCAACAGGCCGGTATCTTCCTGATCAAGAACCTGGACGCGGGTTCGATGAGCCACACCCTGGGTGCGTTCTGCCCGAACATCCTGTTCCCGTACGCTCGCGAAACCCTGGACAGCCTGGTGACCCGCGGTTCGTTCCCGGCCTTGATGCTGGCCCCGGTGAACTTCGACGCCCTGTACGCGCAAGAGCTGCAGCGCATGCAGGAAGCCGGCGAGACTCCGACCGTTCAGTAAGCGGTCGATGCAACAACGAAAAAAGCGCCGTTACGGCGCTTTTTTCTTGGGCGATCGAATGGCGTTACTTGAAGTCGTTCTGCCGCCACGCTTCGTACACGGCCACTGCCACGGTGTTCGACAGGTTCAGGCTGCGGCAGCCTTCGCGCATCGGCAGGCGCAGGCGCTGTTCGCCGGGCAAGGCATCGAGCACTTCCGGCGGCAAGCCACGGCTTTCCGGGCCGAAGATGAACGCATCGCCTGGGACGAACGCGGCATCGTGAAACGGCCGTGAACCCTTGGTGGTGAAGGCGAACAGTCGTGGATGACCGAGGCTTTCCAGGCAGCTGGCGAGGTCGGCGTGGCGCTGCAAAGTGGCATACTCGTGGTAGTCGAGACCGGCGCGGCGCAGGCGCTTGTCGTCCATCTCGAAACCCAGCGGTTCGATCAAATGCAGGTGGCAGCCGCTGTTGGCGCACAGCCTGATAACGTTGCCGGTGTTCGGCGGAATTTCCGGTTGAAAAAGGATGACGTGAAACATGCACGGCTCCGAAGGTAAAGATGACGCGCATTCTACGCCGCAAGCGGATCCGCGTTCGAAACTATTCCCGCGGGTGATGGCTTCACTGGCGATCGTCGGTGTGATGGTCGGGATGATGATCGGCCGTTTGACCACGCCAGACCCAACCGTGTTGCAGCAGGTCGAGGTGATTGATGATGGTCTGGCGGTCTGGTTCAACAACGAGCCAAAGCTGCACGGCGAGATCGTTGATGGCAGCCTCGCGTTGCTGTTCGAAGCCGAAGGCAAGGCGCAGAAAGGTCAGCTCAAGTTCAACGGCAAGGACGTGAACTGGCGGACGCGGTTGAGTGACGGGGGATTGTTGCTGACGCTGGTGGCGGCGCGGCCGCTGCAGGGCGACTGGGCTGGCCAGGCGGTCGATGACCGCTGGCGGCTGGAGATCCATCTCCGGGAGCAATAAAAGAGGGAATCCCCGGCCTGCCTGTACCAAGGTTCCCGAAACGGGCGGGCTCATCGCATAGCGTTCTGAGCCGGTGTAAAGAAGGAACCCCTGACCTGCCTGTATCAAGGGCCCCAAAAGGGTGGACTCATCAAGTCCGGTGTAAAGAGGGGAATCCCCGGCCTGCCTGTACCAAGGCCCCCGAAAGGGTGGGTGAATCGAATCACCTGTATGAGTTATTGCAGGGGGCGTGCCAGGTTTTCGCGTTTTGAAACAAAAAAGCCCGACACAATGACGAAGGCCCCGTAATACGGGGCCTTCGTCTTTTTACAGGATGGGATTTTCAGCGGTTTACAGTGCAAGCCTGAGCCAGTGGCTGTGCCCGATTAAGGGTCACGGTGCCTTGCGGCGGTGCAAGCAGGCGCTGAATCTCAGCCTTCATCACCCTCATCGTCATCCCCGCCATCGACCTTCATCCCCAGTTCCTTGATCTTGCGGGTCAAGGTGTTGCGGCCCCAGCCCAGCAGCACTGCAGCATCACGACGACGTCCGGCGGTGTGCTTCAGCGCCGTCTCGATCATGATCCGCTCGAACGCCGGTACCGCGCTGTCGAGCAGGCTCGACTGACCGCGTGCCAAGGCCTGATCGGCCCACTGACGCAGGGCCTGTTCCCAGTTGGTCACTGGCGCCGAGTCCTGCGGCAGGCTCAGCAGTTCCGGCGGCAGGTCGCTGATGTGCACTTCGCGTCCGGACGCCATCACGGTGATCCAGCGGCAGGTGTTTTCCAGCTGGCGCACGTTGCCTGGCCATGGCAGGTTTTTCAGGTATTCCTCGGTCTCGCTTTTCAGCAGCTTCGGCTCCACCGCCAGTTCTTGCGCGGCGCGGCTGAGGAAGTGCTTGGCCAGGGTCGGGATGTCTTCGCGACGGTCCGACAGGCGCGGGATGTGGATGCGGATCACGTTGAGGCGGTGGAACAAGTCCTCACGGAATTTCCCGGCGTGAACCAGGGTTTCCAGATTCTGGTGCGTCGCGGCGATGATCCGCACATCGACCTTGACCGGCACATGCCCGCCAACGCGATAGAACTCGCCATCGGCCAGCACTCGCAGCAGTCGGGTCTGGGTGTCCGCCGGCATGTCGCCGATTTCATCGAGAAACAGCGTGCCGCCGTCGGCCTGTTCGAAGCGCCCGCGACGCAGGTTGGCCGCGCCGGTGAACGCGCCTTTCTCGTGGCCGAACAGCTCGGATTCCATCAGGTCTTTCGGGATCGCCGCCATGTTCAGCGCGATGAACGGCGAGGCCGCTCTTGGGCTGTGGCGGTGCAGGGCGTGAGCCACCAGTTCTTTACCGGTGCCGGATTCGCCGTTGATCAGCACGGTGATGTTGGAGTGGCTCAAGCGCCCGATGGCGCGAAACACTTCCTGCATCGCCGGCGCTTCGCCGATGATTTCAGGGGTGCGGGTCAGGGTCGGGGCGACTTCCAGGCCCTGTTGTTCCTGAGCGTGCTGATTGGCGCGCTTGACCAGCGACACCGCTTCGTCGACATCGAACGGCTTGGGCAGGTATTCGAATGCGCCGCCTTGGTAGGAGGCGACAGCGCTGTCCAGATCGGAATGAGCGGTCATGATGATCACCGGCAGCCGCGGGTGCTGCTCGCGGATCCGCGCCAGAAGATCCAGGCCACTGGCACCCGGCATGCGGATATCGGAGATGATCACGTCCGGCTGCTGGCGCGCGAGGCGGCTCATCACGCCATCGGCACTGTCGAAGCTCTGGGTGGTCATGCCTTCCTGTTGCAGGGCTTTTTCCAGAACCCAACGGATAGAACGGTCGTCATCGACGATCCACACGGTTTCACTACGGCTCATGTCGATGTGGCTCCTTGTTCCAGTGGCAGAAAGATCGAGAACGTGGTGTGGCCGGGGTGGCTGTCACACTCGATCAGGCCCTGGTGCTGGCTGATGATGTTCTGGGTGATGGCCAGGCCCAGCCCGGTACCGTCCGGACGGCCGCTGACCATGGGAAAGAAGATGGTTTCCTGAAGTTCCGCCGGAATGCCCGGGCCGTTGTCGATGATCTCGATCTTGGTCACCAGACGATGGCGAACGTGGCCGATGGTGAACTGGCGCATGGCGCGGGTGCGCAGGCTGATGCGGCCCAGGCGCAACTCGTTCTGGCTGCTGATGGCCTGCATCGCGTTGCGCACGATGTTCAACACCGCCTGAATCATTTGTTCGCGGTCGATAAGGACGTCGGGAATGCTTGGGTCGTAATCGCGCACCAGCGTGATGCAGCCCTGGCTTTCGGCCTCGACCAGTTGGCAGACGCGCTCCAGCACTTCGTGGACATTGCACAGGGCCAGCGACGGCAGTTTGTTCGAGCCGAGCATGCGGTCGACCAGGTTGCGCAGGCGGTCGGCCTCTTCGATGATCACGTTGGTGTAGTCGCGCAGGCTGTCTTCCGGCAGCTCCCGGGCCAGCAACTGCGCGGCACCGCGGATGCCGCCCAGCGGGTTCTTGATCTCGTGGGCCAGGCCGCGCACCAGCATCTTGCTGGTTTCCTGCTTCGACAACTGGGCCTCTTCCTTGGTGATCCGCAACAGGCGGTCACGGGGGTGGACTTCCAGCAGGAGCAGGGTCGCGCCGTTGCTGAGGATCGGTGTCACCGCGTAATCAACGGTCAGGGTCTGGCCGGTGAGGGCAGTGAGCATGGCTTCGCGCTTGGTGAACGGGTGCGCCTGCTCCACCGCCTGGCGCAACGAATTGAGCGCCTCGGTGGACTCGGTGAATAGCTCGCTGATGAACTGCCCATGGCTGCGCTGGCCGCTGATGGCCAGCAACATCTCCGCCGCCGGGTTCATGTACTCGAGGCGCAATTCGCTGTCGAGCAGGATGGTGGCGGTGGTCAGGTTGTCGAGTAGCAAGCGATGCAGTGCGTCACTGATGGTCATGAGGACCTCTTTTGGAGCATGGCGCGCGCAGGGATACAGCGCTGATGCGAGGAAAATGCAAAAACCAAACCAAGGCTCCGAAAAGAAGCGTTCAACCCCTGAAACGGGCGTTTGACGCTCGTTTGCGTGGCAGTCGAACCGCTCTGTCGGGTACTTTCGAACCAAAATGGGTTGGAATGTGAGTACGGTGCAGCGTATTGCACCAATATAGTGCGCAAAGCTGAGCGGCGTCAGAAGAAACGCAGGAAAGGGTTTTTCGGTTCGGCGGGTTTGTCTTTCAGCGGGCATTCCGGGCGAACGCCGTAGTCGGCGCTGACGCACGGTTTGACCTGACGCTTCTGTGCCAGGGAAATGCGCTGCATGTGGAACGGCTGGTTGGCGGTTTTCTCCACGGTTCGACCCTGAGCATCGAGGATCTCCACCGACAGGTTGTGGCTGCCACGATCAATGTTGCTCAGCGGGAACACCGGACTCAAGCCGGGTTCGCCGACGGCCTGGCCATCCAGCAGCAGGCGATACAGATGACCTCTTTGCAGGCCCGGCTCGCTGGTGACGCTGACGATCAGCTCGCCGGCGCTGCTGCGAATGGTTGCGTCCGGCTCGGGGATCAGCACGCGCAGCATGTCGTAGTGGAACAGCGGCGGCTCTGCTGATTTCTTCGACGGCGTGACCGGTGCAGCGGCGGTCGGATTCGAGGCCATCCGATTGCTGGTGGCCAGCGGCACACGCTTGGCGTTGCCGCGCGGTTGATCGGTGTAGACACGATTGCCCTGTGCATCGATGTAAGTGAACACCTCGGCCGATGCGCCAAATGCGATCAGCAACAGGCACCAGGTAATCAATCCCCGCGTCATGGCTTGTGTACCCGCTGCACGGTGAACACCACCGCCGGACTCTGCTGAATGATCGCCTCGCCATTGATCACCTGCACCGCCAGCCGATGCTCGCCCCGGTCAACGTTTACCAGTTGCAGGATCGGCACGTTGCTCGGCTGGCCATATGGCGCGTCGTCCAGCAGCAGACGCAATTGATGCGGCGGTTGCAGGCGCGGCTTGATCAGCACGCTGACTGTGAACGTGCCGTTGTTGGCGCGCAGGGCTTCTTCGGTGGGCAAGCCGGTCAGCTCCAGCACTTCATAGGCATTGCGCGCAGGCTCACGGCTGGTGGTGTCTGAAGAGGGCGCGCTCGGTGCCTGAGGCTGGACGCTGTTGAGCGGCGGCAACTCCACCGGCTGCGCCTGCACACCGTCCGGCGCGTGATCGCTGTACACCGTGTTGCCGCCGGCGTCGGTGTACTTGTAGATCTGCGCGGCAGCGGGCAGGGCGATCAGCAGCAGAATATAGGGAAGGGTGCGACCCATGAAATCGACCGGAAACGAAAACGATGGGATGCAGCATAGGACAGTGAAGCGGCGAAGGCTCGGATGGAAAACATCCGGCCATAAAAAAGGCCTCCCGAAGGAGGCCTCTTTTTGTCACGCCGCGTAGCGCGGCGCTACCGGATCAGCAGCTGTAGTACAGCTCATATTCCAGTGGGTGTACGAAGGTGCGGACCTTGATTTCTTCTTCGGATTTCAGCGCGATGTAAGCATCGATGAAGTCGTCGGAGAACACGCCGCCCTTGGTCAGGAACGCACGGCCCTTGTCCAGCTCTTCCAGGGCTTCTTTCAGGCTGCCGCAAACTTGCGGGATCTCTTTCGCCTCTTCAGGCGGCAGGTCGTACAGGTTTTTGTCAGCTGCGTCGCCTGGGTGGATCTTGTTCTGGATACCGTCCAGACCGGCCATCAGCAGTGCTGCGAAAGCCAGGTACGGGTTGGCAGCCGGATCCGGAAAACGCGCTTCGATACGACGGCCGCGTGGGCTGTTGACGTAAGGAATACGGATCGAGGCGGAACGGTTGCGAGCCGAGTAGGCCAGCATGACCGGGGCTTCGAAGCCTGGCACCAGACGCTTGTAGGAGTTGGTGGCCGGGTTGGTGAAGCCGTTCAGGGCCTTACCGTGCTTGATGATGCCGCCGATGAAGTACAGGGCGGTGTCGGACAGGCCGGCATAACCTTCACCCGCGAAGGTGTTCTTGCCATCTTTGGAGATGGACATGTGAACGTGCATGCCCGAACCGTTGTCGCCGTACAGCGGCTTCGGCATGAAGGTCGCGGTGCGGCCGTAGGCGTCGGCAACGTTGTGTACAACGTATTTCAGAGTCTGAACTTCGTCAGCTTTCTTCACCAGGGTGTTGAACTTGACACCAATTTCGTTCTGACCGGCAGTTGCCACTTCGTGGTGGTGAACTTCAACGGTCTGGCCCATCTCTTCCAGCGCGTTGCACATGGAAGTACGGATTTCGTGGTCGTGGTCGAACGGCGGAACCGGGAAGTAGCCGCCTTTCACGCCTGGACGGTGGCCTTTGTTGCCGCCTTCCACGTCCTGGTCGGACATCCACGAGCCTTGCTCGGAGTAGATCTTGAACATCGAGCCGGAGATGTCGGACTTGAACTTCACTTCGTCGAAGATGAAGAACTCAGGCTCTGGACCTGCGAATACGGTGTCACCGATACCGGTGGTCTTCAGGTATTCCTCGGCGCGGTGGGCAATGGCGCGCGGGTCGCGATCGTAACCTTGCATGGTCGAAGGTTCGATGATGTCGCAGACCAGGATCAGGGTCGGCTCTTCGGTGAACGGGTCCAGAACGGCGGTTTCGTCGTCCGGCAGCAGGATCATGTCGGAGGCTTCGATGCCTTTCCAGCCAGCGATGGAGGAACCGTCGAACATCTTGCCAACTTCGAAGAAGTCGTCTTCCAGCGCATCGCGAGCCGGCATGGTCACGTGGTGCTGAGTGCCTTTGGTGTCCGTGAAGCGCAGATCAATCCACTTGACGTCATGATCTTTGATGAGTTGAACCGACTTCGACATAGTGTCCTCCGGGTGAATTAGGGCGGGTAGTGGATGCCCTTAATAGTGGTGATGCCGGCGCGAATACTCTGCCAAGGCAACCTGCCTCACAAGGGAGCAAATTGCATGCCAGTGCCCCAGCATGGGTTTTTTGCCCCAAATTCACGCTTCTAAAGGTCGAAAGCGCCTTAAAGGCGAAAATTTCGCCCTCTAATGTAGCGCTCAAATCGAAAAATGACCCGTTTTGGTGCGTGCAAAACCTTCTGCACATTAACTGGTTAAACCTTGAGCAATTTCCGCTATAATCCGCGCCCCCCTTTTTCGGCTGGCCCTGCGCGCGCTGTTTTCATGAAACTAATCGTAAAAGTCTTCCCCGAGATCACCATCAAAAGCCGACCTGTCCGGACGAAATTCATCCGCCAGCTGGCCAAGAACATCCGCACCGTGCTCCGCGACCTGGACCCGGCCGTGGTGGTGAACGGTGTGTGGGACAATCTCGAGCTGGAAACCAGCGTCACCGACCCCAAGGCCCTGAAAGAGATGGGCGAACGCCTGACCTGCATGCCGGGCATCGCGCACTTTCTGCAGATCGACGAGTACCCGCTGGGCGACTTCGACGACATCACCGAGAAGTGCAAACAGCACTACGGCGATGCGCTGGCCGGGAAGATCTTCTCGGTGCGCTGCAAGCGTGCGGGCAAGCATGCGTTCAGCTCGATGGACGTCGAAAAATACGTCGGCAGCAAGCTGCGCCGTGAGTGCGGTGCCGCCGGAATCGACCTTAAACAGCCGGAAATCGAAGTCCGCATCGAAGTTCGCGACAAACGGTTGTTCGTGATTCACAGCCAGCACAATGGCATCGGCGGCTACCCGCTCGGTGCGCTGGAGCAGACGCTGGTACTGATGTCCGGTGGCTTTGACTCGACGGTTGCCGCGTACCAGATCCTTCGTCGCGGCCTGATGACGCACTTCTGCTTCTTCAATCTGGGCGGCCGTGCCCACGAATTGGGCGTAATGGAAGTCGCGCATTTCATCTGGAAGAAGTACGGCAGCTCGCAACGCGTGCTATTTGTCAGTGTTCCGTTCGAAGAAGTATTGGGCGAAATTCTCGGCAAGGTCGACGACAGTCATATGGGCGTCGTATTGAAGCGTATGATGTTGCGCGCAGCGTCGAGCATTGCCGAACGCCTGCACATCGATGCGCTGGTTACCGGCGAAGCGATTTCCCAGGTGTCGAGCCAGACGTTGCCGAACCTGTCGGTCATCGATTGCGTTACCGACAAACTGGTGCTGCGACCGCTGATCGTCGCCCACAAGCAGGACATCATCGATACGGCCGACCAGATCGGCACCGGTGATTTCGCCCGGCACATGCCGGAATACTGCGGCGTCATCTCGGTCAACCCGAAGACCGCCGCCAAGCGTGGCCGGGTCGAGCACGAAGAGCAGGAATTCGACATGGCGGTGCTCGAGCGTGCGCTCGCAAACGCCAGACTGGTGCCGATCGATCGGGTGATCGACGAATTGGGCCAGGATTTGCAGATCGAAGAAGTCAGCGAAGCGCTGGCCGGTCAGATCGTCATCGACATCCGTCACCCGGATGCCGCCGAGGATGACCCGCTGGAACTCGCGGGCATAGAGGTACAGACGATGCCGTTCTACGCAGTGAACGCTCGTTTCAAGGAACTGGACCCTACTCGCCAGTACCTGCTGTATTGCGACAAAGGCGTGATGAGTCGCCTGCATGCCCACCATTTGCTCAGTGAGGGGCATGCCAATGTGCGCGTTTATCGACCGAGCTAAGTGCCCGGGGCTGTTTGCCTGTGGCCTGCGTCACCGGCCCCCCGACACCGCCGTCAAGCTGTAACGGCCATGCCGGACACTACTGTCAATCGCTGCCAAGACTTGTCAGCAAACCGAATCCTCTGATCGAGATACACAAGTGATCGAAAATCTACGCAACATCGCCATCATTGCCCACGTTGACCATGGTAAGACCACCCTGGTAGACAAACTCCTGCGTCAATCCGGCACCCTGGAGCGCAACGAGCTCAACGACGAGCGCGTGATGGACTCCAACGACCAGGAAAAAGAGCGCGGCATTACCATTCTGGCGAAAAACACCGCCATCAACTGGAACGGCTACCACATCAACATCGTGGACACCCCGGGCCACGCCGACTTCGGCGGCGAAGTTGAGCGCGTAATGTCCATGGTTGACTCCGTGCTGCTGCTGGTCGACGCCCAAGACGGCCCTATGCCGCAAACCCGTTTCGTGACCAAGAAGGCTTTCGAAGCCGGCCTGCGTCCAATCGTGGTCATCAACAAGGTTGACCGTCCGGGCGCGCGTCCTGACTGGGTTCTGGACCAGATCTTCGATCTGTTCGACAACCTGGGCGCTACCGAAGAACAACTGGACTTCCAGGTTGTTTACGCTTCGGCCCTGAACGGCATCGCCGGTCTGGACCACACCGCCATGGGCGAAGACATGACCGCGCTGTACCAGGCGGTAGTCGACCACGTTCCGCCTCCGGCTGTTGACCGTGACGGTCCGTTCCAGATGCAGATCTCCGCTCTGGACTACAACAGCTTCCTGGGTGTTATCGGTGTTGGCCGTATCGCTCGTGGTCGCGTCAAGCCGAACACCCCGGTTGTCGCTATCAGCGCCGACGGCAAGCGCCGCAACGGTCGTATCCTGAAGCTGATGGGTCACCACGGTCTGCACCGCGTTGACGTTGAAGAAGCTGCAGCTGGCGACATCGTCTGCATCAGCGGTTTCGACGAGCTGTTCATCTCCGACACCCTGTGCGACATCAACAACGTCGAGGCGATGAAGCCTCTGACCGTTGACGAGCCAACCGTTTCCATGACCTTCCAGGTAAACGACTCGCCATTCTGCGGTAAAGAAGGCAAGTTCGTGACCTCCCGTAACATCAAGGATCGTCTGGACAAAGAGCTGCTGTACAACGTTGCACTGCGCGTTGAAGAAGGCGACTCGGCTGACAAGTTCAAGGTATCCGGCCGTGGTGAGCTGCACCTCTCGGTACTGATCGAAACCATGCGTCGCGAAGGCTTCGAGCTGGCCCTGGGCCGTCCTGAAGTGATCATCCGTGAAGTTGACGGCGTGAAGCAGGAACCGTTCGAAAACGTAACCATCGACATCCCTGAAGAATCCCAGGGCAAGGTCATGGAAGAAATGGGTCTGCGTAAAGGCGACCTGAGCAACATGGTGCCGGATGGTAAAGGCCGTGTTCGTCTGGAATACAACATCCCTGCTCGCGGTCTGATCGGTTTCCGTAACCAGTTCCTGACCCTGACCAACGGTGCTGGCATCCTGACCTCGATCTTCGACCGTTACGCTCCAGTGAAGTCGGGCCACATGTCCGGCCGTCAGAACGGCGTTCTGGTTTCGGTTGAAACCGGCAAGGCACTGACCTACTCCCTGGAAACCCTGCAAGCTCGTGGCAAGCTGTTCGTAGAACACGGCCAGGAGATCTACAACGGTCAGATCGTTGGTCAGAACTCCCGCGACAACGACCTGGGTGTGAACCCGACCAAAGGCAAGAAGCTCGACAACATGCGTGCTTCGGGTAAAGACGAAACCATCGCTCTGGTCCCACCTGTTCGCTTCACCCTGGAACAGGCTCTGGAATACATCCAGGAAGACGAGCTGTGCGAAGTTACTCCTAAGTCCATCCGTCTTCGCAAGAAGATCCTGGACGAAAGCGAGCGTACCCGCGCTGCCAAGAAAGCCAAGGCATAAGATTTAGCCAAGGCTGAAAAAAACGCCCCCGGTCGAGAGACCGGGGGCGTTTTTGTTTGTCCGGGATTTGATTATCGCGTTCGGCGTCTGGGACGCGGAGCGTCCCGGGCTGCATTCCCACGCAGAGCGTGGGAACGATCAAGCGGGATCAGAAGCGCTCGATCGACCGCGAATTCTGCACCCGCTCCACTTCCTTCGGCTTGTACGCGCAATAGCCAGGGCGCGGGCCGATCTTCGGGTGGTTGCGGCAGGTGTCCGGGCGCTTGTCATAAATGGTGCACAGGCGGCTCTTACGATCCAGGTAGTAGCAATCGTTGTTGCTCATGCGCTGCAGGGTGAAGATCCCCGACTTCTGGTTGAAGCGCTCGACCAGACCTTCTTTTTGCAGACGCTTGGCGATGTTCTTCGGCGGGTCACCCAGTTCGAACTCGTCGACCACACCGATGCGCACCAGATCCTTGATCTTGACCTCGACCGGCAGCGTGCAGCAGCTGGAAACGCACGAGCCGCACATCGGGGCCGAATATTTGGCCCAGGTATCGAGACGGTCGATCTCGGCTGCGGCGATCAGGTTGGGCTTCATCATCGGTGTTTACCAGGCGTGTGCATCAGGGCGCGCGATCATACCGGGACTGGTGGATTTTTGAACAACCTTTCGCCAGATTTTTTATTCATGCGCCCGCATCGTCCGACAATTCGGCACGGCCCCTGCATTCATTACCGCATTCGCCAGGGTATTGCCGGACGAAGTCTCACTCTCAGGAAAAACTGCCGAACCAGAGCCCCTACCGTCGGTCAGACCGTCTAGGCTCTGACAATTCCCCGCTCGCTCGAGGTCCTATCGATGACTCAAGAACCACTAGTTCGCGAAGCAGAGGTGGCCGCATTCCGCGACGCCGTCCTGACCAAACTCACCTACGCGGTGGGCAAAGACCCGGATCACGCCTTCGACCATGACTGGTTCGAAGCCATTGCCCTGGCGGCGCGCGATCACATGGTCGAGCACTGGATGGACCACACCCGGCAGATCTATCGCAAAGGCCAGAAGCGGGTGTATTACCTCTCGCTGGAATTTCTCATCGGCCGCCTGCTGTACGACAGCCTGAGTAACCTCGGTCTGCTGGACGTCGCCCGTGAAGCGCTGACCGAACTGGGCGTCGATCTTGAGCGCATCCGCATCCTGGAGCCGGATGCGGCGCTGGGCAATGGTGGTCTCGGACGGCTGGCGGCGTGCTTCATGGAAAGCATGTCGACCCTCGGCATCGCCGGCCACGGCTACGGCATTCGTTATGAACACGGGCTGTTCCGCCAGGCCATTGTCGACGGCTGGCAACAGGAACAGACCGAGCACTGGCTGGATTTCGGCAACCCCTGGGAGTTCGAGCGGCCGGAGGTGGTCTATCCGATCGGCTTCGGCGGCAGCGTCGAGACCGTCACCGATGCCAGCGGCAAGTCCCGGCAAGTCTGGCACCCGGCGGAAACCGTCCGGGCCATTGCTTACGACACCCCGGTGGTCGGCTGGCGCGGGGCGAGCGTCAACACCTTGCGCCTGTGGCGGGCGCGGGCCATGGAAGATTTGCATCTGGAGCGCTTCAACGCCGGTGACCACTTGGGTGCCGTCGCCGAAGTGGCCCGGGCTGAAAGTATCTCCCGCGTGCTTTACCCGGCGGACAGCACCGAAGCCGGGCAGGAACTGCGCCTGCGTCAGGAATATTTTTTCGTCGCCGCGTCGCTTCAGGATTTGCTGCGCCGTCATCGCAACATGCACACCTCGGTGCTGACCCTCGGCGATCACGCGGCAATCCAGCTCAACGACACGCACCCCTCGATCGCCGTTGCCGAACTGATGCGTCAACTGGTCGACGTTTATGACGTGGCATGGGACGCGGCGTGGCAAGTCACCGTCGATACGCTGTCGTACACCAACCACACGCTGCTGCCCGAAGCGCTGGAAACCTGGCCGGTGGGGCTGATGGAACGCATGCTGCCGCGGCACATGCAGATCATTTACCTGATCAACGCCCAGCACATCGATTCGCTGCGGGCCAAGGGCATCCACGATTTCGACGTGCTGCGCGCGGTCTCGCTGATCGAGGAAGACAACGGCCGTCGGGTGCGCATGGGCAACCTCGCGTTTCTCGGTTCCCACAGCGTCAACGGCGTGTCCGGGCTGCACACGCAGCTGATGCGCAAAACCGTGTTCGCCGAACTGCACAAGCTGTATCCGGAGCGGATCAACAACAAGACCAACGGCATCACCTTCCGCCGCTGGCTGTACCAGGCCAACCCGGAACTGACGTCGATGCTGGTCGATTCCCTCGGCGCTGATGTTCTGGATAACCCCGAACAGCGTCTGCTCGATCTTGAGCCGTTCGCCGAAAAACCCGCCTTCCGCAAAGCCTTCGCCGAGCAGCGGCTGCACAGCAAAAAAGCCCTCGCTTACCTGATTCACGAGCGGCTGGGGATTGCGGTCAATCCGGCGGCGATGTTCGACGTGCAGGTCAAGCGGATCCACGAATACAAGCGTCAGTTGCTCAATTTGATGCACACCGTCGCACTGTATCAGGCGATCCGCGCCGAGCCGGAAATCGACTGGGTGCCACGGGTGAAAATTTTCGCCGGCAAAGCGGCAGCGAGTTATCACCAGGCCAAGCTGATCATCAAGCTGACCAACGACATCGCCCGGGTGGTGAACAACGACCCGACCGTGCGCGGCCTGCTGAAAGTGGTGTTCCTGCCCAACTACAACGTGAGTCTGGCGGAAAGCATCATCCCTGCGGCGGACCTCTCGGAGCAGATTTCCACCGCCGGTTTCGAGGCCTCGGGCACCAGCAACATGAAGTTCGGCCTCAACGGTGCGCTGACCATCGGCACCCTCGACGGCGCCAACGTGGAAATGTGCGAAAACATCGGCGCCGAGCACATGTTCATCTTCGGTCTCAGCGCCCAGCAGGTCGAGGCGCGCAAGCAAAACCACGAGTTCAGCGCCTTGCCGGACATCGCTGCGTCCCATCGCCTCAATGATGTATTGCAGGCGATCCGCAGCGGGGTGTTCTCGCCGGACGATACGTCGCGCTACACCGGGCTGATCGATTCGCTGGTGGATTACGACCGGTTCTTCGTCTGCGCCGATTTCGACTCCTATTGGGATGCGCAGATGCGTGTCGATGCGCATTGGCACGACGCCAACAACTGGTGGCGTTCAGCGGTGCTGAACACCTCGCGCATGGGCTGGTTCTCGTCCGACCGGACGATCCGCGAGTACGCCACGGATATCTGGAAGGCACTGGAGTAACTTTTAGCGACAAATGTGCGCCCGGCCCCACGATTGTTGGGCCGGGCCGATATACTGAGCGTTGGTTCCGCCCCGCCACGGGGCTGCTCAGGGATATCGACCATGCAATGGATGTTCATGTTGATCGGGCTGCTGCTCGGCTGGCTGCTCGACGAGTCGTTCAGCGATGCGCTGTTGGGCGCGTTGCTGGGGCTCGCCATCGGGCAGGCGATGCGGATTGCCCGGCTCGGTTCACAGGCTGCCGAGCAACAGCGTCAGCTGGATCACGCGAAGATCGCGTTGCAGGGCGTCGAGCAGCGACTGTTTCTGCTGGAGGGCGCTCCGGCGCATTCGCCAGCGCCGCCGAGTGTCGCGCCGGCCAGCGAAACGATCGTTGAACCCGTCACGGTATTTGAACAACCCTCTGCCGCAGAACCCGAGCTGGTCTGGGAACTGCCACCCGAACTCGAACCTGTCGCCGTCGCTGCCAGCGAACCCGGTCAGCCGCTGCCGGTCGATGTCTGGCGCCCGGAGCCCGTCACCCGCGAACCACAACCGCCCGCCGAACCTCGTGGCCCGAACCTTATCGAGCGCGGCATCAGCGCGGCGCGCAACTGGCTGTTCGGTGGCAACACCGTGCTGCGGGTCGGTGTGGTGCTGTTGTTCTTCGGCCTGGCGTTCCTGCTGCGCTACGCCACCGAAGGCATGGTGGTGCCGATCGAATTGCGTTACGCCGGGGTTGCAGCGGCAGCGTTGGGATTGCTGGCGCTGGGTTGGTGGTTGCGCCATCGCAACAACAGCTACGCCTTGATGCTGCAAGGCACCGGGATTGCGGTGTTGTACCTGACGGTGTTTGCGGCGATGCGCCTGCACCCGCTGCTCGATCCGACTGCCGCGCTGGGCTTGCTGGTGGCGGTGACGGTGTTTTCGGCCATTCTGGCCATCACCCAGGATTCCCTGGCCCTGGCCTGCGTTGCCGCGCTTGGCGGTTTCGCCGCGCCGATTCTGACGTCGACCGGCGCCGGCAACCATGTCGCGTTGTTCAGTTATTTCGCGCTGCTCAACGCCGGCATTCTGGCCATCGCCTGGTTCAAGGCCTGGCGTCTGCTCAACCTGATCGGTTTCGTTGGGACCTTCGGCATCGGTTTCGCCTGGGGCCTGCGCTCGTACACGCCGGAACTGCTGTGGAGCACCGAGCCGTTCCTGATTCTGTTCTTCCTGATGTACCTGGCCATCGGCCTGCTGTTCGCCCGGCGCAAGTTGTTGGACATGCCGGACGCCCCGGCAGACGACGATCGTGAGGCGCTGCTGCACTGGTCGGCGCGCAAGGGCGACTACGTCGACGGCACGATGCTGTTCGGTCCGCCGCTGGTGGGTTTCGGTCTGCAATTCGCGTTGGTCCAGCATCTGGAATTCGCCGCTGCGTTCAGCGCACTGGCGCTGGGCATGATCTACATGGCCCTCGCCAAAGTGCTGATGGGCGGCCGGGCATTGTTGCTGGGCGAGACTTGCCTGGCGCTCGGGGTGATATTCGCCAGCCTGGCGATTCCGCTGGGGCTGGATGCACGCTGGACATCTGCCGCCTGGGCGGTGGAGGGTGCGGGGATTTTCTGGTTGGGTTTACGTCAGCAACGGCCATTGGCCCGGGCCTTCGCATTGCTGCTGCAATTGGGTTCGGCGCTGGCGTTTCTCAGCCAGTTGCGTGTCGGCGAAAGCAGTCTGCTCGACGGAGCGCCGCTGGGCGCATTGATGCTAGGCGCGGCGTTGCTGTTCAGCTTCTATCAATTGCGCAAGGCGTCGCTGGAGCAAACATCACCGTGGGAGCGTCAGGGGCTGCCAGTGCTGGCGAGTCTGGGGCTGACCTTCCTCTATCTGTTGGCGCCGCTGTTCTTCTTCACTCAGGGCACGGCGATCAGTTGGGCGCTGGCCGGTCTGGTGACCTTGTTCGTCGGCTTGCGCCTGCAATCGCGCACGTTCCTGTTCAGCGCGTTTGCTGTGCAATTGCTCGGCGGAGCGTTGTTCCTGTTGCGCCTGCAAGGGGCGGGCGAGGATTCGGCAGCCGTGTTCAGCGCCGGGTGGAGCGGTCTGCTCAGCGCCTCGTTGATCGGTCTGGCGCTGATCGCCGGCATGTTGCTGGCGGCACGTGACGAGATGGTGCGCAGCGATGTTCGTCTGTTGCGCGGTTTGTCGGTGGTGCTGCTGGCGGGGTTGGTGCTGATCAATCTGGCGGTGTTGTTCGTGCTGCCGTGGCAGACCGCGAGCGCGGTGTGGGCGGCCAGTGGCTTGCTGATCATCTGGCTCAGTCTGTACCTCAAGCAGCGCGTGAGTTTTGTCTTTGGTCTGCTGTTGCAACTGATCGGCGGCGCAGCGTTTTTGCTGGCCGGCCCCGAGCTGCTCGGGCCGTTGTCCAGCGAAGGTCTGCGACCGCTGGCCCATGGCGGATTCTGGACGCCGCTGGTGCTGGGCCTGGCGGCGATGATCGGGGCGTGGCGCCTGCAACTGGGCAATCACGCCTCGGCGTTCGATGTGCTGAGTCTGCAGCGCCTGTCCGAAGTGTTGCTGGTGTGGGGCGCCGGTTGGTGGGCGCTGGCGTGGGTCAGCGAAGTGCTGCGGTTTGCGCCACTGAATCTGCAGGTGCCGCTGTTGCTGCTGGTCGCCGCGCTGAGCGTTGCGTTGTGGACGCTGTTGGCCTTGCGTCTGAAATGGCCGTCGCTCGGGCTGCTTTGCACCGTGCTGATTCCGGCAGCCGGACTGGTGTTGCTCGCCGCGTGGCACTTGCGTTATCACCCGGCGGCGAATTTCGGCTGGCTGGCGTGGGCGGCGGTGTTCGTTGTGCATTTCATCAGCCTGCGGCGGCTGGCGCCGATGTTGCCGGCGCGGTCTTTGAGCACGGCGCATGTGCTCGGTTGCTGGCTGCTGATCGGCGTGCTGGCGCTGGAGTTGCGCTACGGCCTGCTGTTGTTGTCCGAGCAGTACAACGCCTGGCGCTGGCTGGGCTGGGCGATTCTGCCGAGTGTGTATCTGTTGTTGATGGCCGCACCGCGTCAGTGGCCGTGGCCGGTGGCAGCGTTCCCTCGCGAATATCGCCTGTACGCGGCGGCGCCGCTGGCGGTGCTGATGCTGGTCTGGTTCTGGCTGGCCAATGGCGTCAGCGATGGCAATGCCGAGCCGCTGCCTTATGTGCCGCTGCTCAACCCGCTGGAATTGGGTCTGCTGTTTGCGCTGTTCGGTGTTTACGTGTGGTCGCGCAGCGCCGTTGCCGAGCTGTCGATCCGCCAGGATTACGCGGCTTACGCGACTCAACTGATTGCCGGCGTTTCGCTGTTCGCGTTCTGCACTGCGCTGGTCACCCGCGCCGCGCACCATTGGGGCGGCATTCCGTTCGAGCTGGATCTGCTGCTCGAATCGATGCTGGTGCAGGCCGGTCTGTCCATCGTCTGGACGCTGATGGCGCTCGGGCTGATGATCGGCGGGCACCTGCGTCATCGCCGCGAAGTGTGGCTGATCGGCGCGGCGCTGATTGCGCTGGTGGTGGCCAAACTTATTTTTGTCGAATTGAGCAACCGTGGCGGACTGGCCCGGATCGTCTCGTTCATCGGCGTCGGCGTGTTGCTGCTGGTGGTGGGCTACTTTGCGCCGCTGCCACCCAAACGCGTCGAAGCTGCACCGGCGGCGGACAAACCGGCCCCGGAAACCGAAGGAGTGTCGTCTTGAGTCGCAAGCTTAATCTTGGGTGGCTGTTGCTGGGCGTGGCCATGACGGCCGGCGCCCAGGAAAAACCGGCGGACTTCGCCGCGCAGGTGCCATTGTCGGTCAGTGGCGCAGGCCCGTGGTATCGCCTTGAACTGCCGCTGAACGTGCAGTTGCAGGCGCGCCAGACTGATCTCAGCGACCTGCGGGTGTTCAACGCCGCCGGAGAACCGCAGGCCTATGCACTGGCCCGGGAGTCAGCGCAAACCCGCGACGATGGCCAGTTGCATGAGGTGAAGTGGTTCCCTCTGTACAACTCGGCGGATGCCACCGAGCGCGCGCCGAGCGTCCGCGTGCAATCCACCACCACCGGCACGCTGGTGGAAGTACAGCCGTCCAGTCAGCTTGAGGCCGGGGAAGAAGTGCTGCGCGGCTGGCTGCTCGATGCCAGCGCGATCAAGGCGCCGTTGCAGCAATTGATCCTCGACTGGACCAGCGAGCGCGACGGCTTCCAGCGTTTCAGCATCGAGGCCAGTGATGATTTGCAGCACTGGCAAGCCTGGGGCGAAGGCCAGGTCGCGCGCCTGACGTTTGCCGACGAACGGGTCGAGCAGCATGAAGTGGCGCTGCCGGGGCAATCGGCGCGGTATCTGCGTCTGCTCTGGGATTCGCCGGCCTCGGCGCCGGTCCTGACGTCGGCGCAACTGAAAAGCAGCGACCCGCGCAACCTGCCGCTGCCATTGGTCTGGTCGCCGGCGCTGGCCGGCAGCAGCGGCAAGGCCGGGGAATACACTTGGCAGTTGCCGATGGGGCTGAACATCGAGCGGGTGCAGGTCGAGCTGAAGCAAGCCAACAGCCTCGCGCCGGTGACCCTGTCGGGACGTCGCGAAAGCAGTCTGCCGTGGCAGCCGCTTAGCAGCGGCTTGCTCTATCGCCTGACCCAGAACGGCCAGGACGTGGTGCAGAACGAATTGCAGCTCTACGGGCAGACCGTGCAGCAGTTGAAACTGACGGTCGACGAACGCGGCGGCGGTCTCGGCGAACAGGCGCCGAGCGTGAAATACGCGGTGCGCGCCACTCAGGTGATCTTCCTCGCCCGGGGTGACGGGCCGTACAGCCTGGCGCTGGGCAATCCGACCGTGAAGACGGCGAACCTGCCGCTGACCACGCTGATCCCCGATTTCAAACCGGAGAAATTGGCCTCACTGGGCAAGGCCTCGGTGCAGGGCGAAGCGCTGGCGACCCAGACTTCGACAGCCACCACCTCGGCCACGGCGGACACCAACTGGAAGAAGTTCGGACTGTGGGCGGTGTTGCTGCTCAGCGTGCTGTTTCTGGCGGCGATGGCCTTCAGTCTGCTGCGCAAGCCGCCGGCCAAGTCGTGAATATGACGGGTGTGGTCTCTACACCCGTCGGGTTTCCAACTACGCTGAATCCGGTGCCTGAACTCTCTCGGTTCGATCACGTCTGATAGCAGGAATTGCACCCGACGCACGTTACCGGGCGTCATTGCTCGCTACGGTTTCAGACTCCCTGTAAACTGCGCGGGTTTTTAGCCCCCCATTCCACCGGAGCCGTCCATGTCCCGCGTTACCCTGAGTCGCTATTTGATTGAGCAGACCCGCAGCAACAACACTCCTGCCGATCTGCGTTTCCTGATCGAAGTGGTGGCGCGCGCCTGTAAAGAGATCAGCCACGCCGTGTCCAAAGGCGCCCTGGGCGGTGTTCTGGGCAGCATGGGCACGGAAAACGTGCAAGGCGAAGTGCAGAAGAAGCTCGACGTGCTGTCGAACGAAATCCTGCTCGAAGCCAACGAGTGGGGCGGTCACCTGGCCGGCATGGCGTCCGAAGAAATGGACAACGCCTACCAGATCCCGGGCAAATACCCGAAAGGCGCCTACCTGCTGGTATTCGACCCGCTGGACGGTTCGTCGAACATCGACATCAACGCCCCGGTCGGCACCATCTTCTCCGTGCTGCGTTGCCCGAACGAATACCTGAGCCAGAACGAAGCGCTGGATGAAAAGGCCTTCCTGCAGCCAGGCACTCAGCAGGTTGCCGCCGGTTATGCGATCTACGGCCCGCAAACCATGCTGGTGCTGACCCTGGGCCACGGTGTCAAAGGCTTCACCCTGGACCGCGAAATGGGCAGCTTCGTCCTGACCCACGAAGACATCACCATTCCTGAATCCACCCAGGAATTCGCCATCAACATGTCCAACCAGCGCCACTGGGAAGCTCCGGTACAGCGCTACGTTTCGGAACTGCTGGCCGGTGAAGAAGGCCCGCTGAAAAAGAACTACAACATGCGTTGGGTCGCGGCGATGGTTGCCGACGTTCACCGCATCCTGACCCGTGGTGGTCTGTTCATGTACCCGCGCGACAGCCGCGAGCCGTCCAAACCGGGCAAACTGCGTCTGATGTACGAAGCCAACCCGATGTCGTTCCTGGTGGAACAGGCAGGCGGCGCTTCCACCGACGGTCACCAGCGCATTCTCGACATCAAGCCTGAAGGCCTGCACCAGCGCGTAGCGGTGTTCCTCGGCTCGAAAGAAGAAGTCGCCCGCGCCACGGCTTACCACAAGGAATAAACCATGAACGCGCCCTGGCAGCCGTTGCTCGATTGGTGGTTCGGTCACTCCGAATCGGCTACAGAAGTGACGGCGCAACAGGGCGGGTTGTGGTTCGGCAAGAAAGACAGCCAGGACCTCGAAGCGCGTGAGCGTTTCGGGGTCTTTGTCGATCAGGCCCTGGCTGGCGAATTGACCGAGTGGACGCAACGTCCCGAAGGCTGGCTGGCGGTGGTGCTGTTACTCGATCAACTTCCGCGAATGATCTTTCGCGATACGCCCAAAGCTTTCTCGGGTGATCTACGGGCACAGAAACTGGTTGCCCAAGGTATCGCAGCGGATTTCGATCGGCAGTTGAGGCCAATCCAGCGACTCTTCATCTACCTCGTCTTCGAACACTGCGAAAACCTCGCGGTGCAGAATGAAGCGGTCTCTCGATTCATCGAGCTGGTAGCTGAGCAGCCGGAGGCGGAGCGCAGGGTGTTTGCCGACAACCTGGACTATGCCGAGCGGCATCAGAAGGTGATTGCGCGGTTTGGACGGTTTCCGCATCGCAATGCGGTGTTGGGGCGGGAGTCTACGGCGCAGGAGCTGGAGTTTCTTTCGCAGCCTGGGTCGAGTTTCTGAAGCTGCATCAGACTCACGGATTGCCTTGAAGCAAACGCTTCATCAAGAGTGCAGGCAGGTTTTTTCTCGTATCGGCGATGATATGGATATAGATGGTCTGCTCTCGGACTTCATAAATAATGCGATTCAAGCCAGAGATGACTTGTCGATATTGACCGAGGTTCAGCCTTTCTATTTCTTCGGGAATGGAACCTGAATAGGGTAAGGATGCGAGACTGCGAATAGCGACCTTCAAGCTGGCATAAGTGCTATGCCAGGTTTGAGGTGAGAACTGTTTGATGAGGTAGGTGCGAAGATCTTTGAGATCTGTTTCGGCGGACTGAAGAATAACGACCTTCAAACTCATTGGGGGTCGATCCTGTCCAGCTCTGCGAAAACGTCTTCAACGTCCCTGTACTTGCCTTCCTCAATTTCTCGATTTCCCATGGCAAGCAGTTTGAGCAGAGCCATTGTTTCTTCCTGCTCTTCAAAACTTTTGACGTCCATGACTACAAGCTTCGCTTCGCCGTTCTGGGTAATCACCAGCGGCTCACGGCTTTCGCTAATCTTTTTGACGATTTCGGCGGTATGGCTTTTCAGGTAGCTGATGGGTTTGATCTGGGATGAAAGCTTCACGGGCTGCGCCTCGCTGAGTGGACTAGGACTGAGTTTAGTCTTAATTCAGTCCTGAGTCAGTCCGAGGTGACAAGCGTGTCGAGCGTTGTTCCGTCTTCGCGGGTTCAAGTGCGAAGACGGCTTCGAACGACTTAGATCCGGAAACTACCCACCAACTGCTTGAGTCGAGCAGCCTGCTGCTCCAGATCCGCACAAGCCCGCAGCGTCGCCTGCAAGTTCTCCACGCCTTCCTGGTTCAGCGTGTTGATCTCATTGATATCAACGTTGATCGACTCGACCACCGCTGTCTGCTCTTCCGTCGCGGTCGCTACCGACTGGTTCATGCCGTCGATTTCGCCGATGCGCTGGGTCACGCTGCCCAGGCGTTCGCCGGCCTGGTTGGCGATGCCGACGCTGCTTTCGCTCTCACGCTGGCTCTCGGTCATGATGCCGACCGCCTGACGCGCGCCGACTTGCAGCTCTTCGATCATCTTCTGCACTTGCTGCGCCGAATCCTGGGTGCGGTGCGCCAGGTTGCGGACTTCGTCGGCGACCACGGCGAAACCACGACCGGCTTCACCGGCACGGGCCGCTTCGATGGCGGCGTTGAGCGCCAGCAGGTTGGTCTGCTGGGAGATGCTGGTGATCACTTCCAGAATCTGCCCGATGTTCACGGTGTTGCTGTTCAGGGTTTCGATGTTGCCGCAGGAGTCGCTAATTTTCGCCGACAGCTGTTGCATCGCGTGGATGGTCTTATCCACCACCTGCTGGCCGTCTTCGGCCAGGCTGCGCGCATCGCTGGAGTGTTGCGAGGCGAGGGCGGCGTTCTGGGCGATTTCCTGGGCGGCGGCGCCGAGCTGGTTGATCGCGGCGGCCACGCTGTTGGTGCGCGAGGCCTGCTGGTCGGAGTTGAACATCGACGAGTTCGACGCCGCGACCACGCGCAGGGCGACTTCGTTGACCTGCCCGGTGGCCGACGACACTTCGCGGATCGAGGTGTGGATGCGCTCGACGAAACGGTTGAACGACAGCCCCAGCGCACCGAATTCATCGTGGCCGTGGATGGTCAGGCGTTTGGTCAGGTCACCTTCGCCTTCGGCGATGTCGTGCATGGCGCGGCCCATGGTCAGCAGCGGCTGCATCAGCACGCGGATCAGCATGCCGAGCAGGGCGATGATGATCACCACAGCGATGATCATGGCGATCAGCGCCGAGGTGCGGAATTCGCTGAGCATCGAGAACGCGGTGTCCTTGTCCAGCACCAGCCCCACGTACCAGTCGGCCGACGGCACGCCGTTGACGCGGGTGAAGGAGATCAACTGGGTCTTGCCGTCGAACTCGACTTCCTTCAGGCCCGGGCTGACTTTCGGCGCGCCGTTGGGATAGGCCTCGGCCAGGGTCTTGAGCACCAGTTTGCTGTCCGGGTGGATCAGGATCTTGCCGTCGGCACCGACGATGAATGCGTGACCGTGGCCGCCGAAGTTCAGCGAGTTGATGATCGCGCTGACGCTCGACAGATCAATGTCGGCGCCGGCCACACCGATCATCTGGCCCTCGCGCTGCACCGGGGTAGCGACGGTGATCACCAGTTTGCCCGACGAGGCGGCGATGTACGGTTCGGTGACGATGGTCTGTTGCGCAGCGTTGGCCGCCTTGTACCAGCCACGGGCGCGCGGGTCGTAATCCGGCGCGCGGTTGCCGGCCGGGACCGAGAACATCACGCCGTCGGCGCCACCGAAGTAGCTGAGCTGGAAATTGCCGGTGTAGGCGGGCAGGTCGATGATGCGTTTCAGGCTGGTCGGAGCGTTGCCGTCGGCGACAACCTGTTGCGCCATCGATTGCAGCAACTGAATGCGGCTTTCCAGCCAGGTCTGGATGTTGCTGGTGGTCAGGCTGCCCAGTTCCTGCATCGACGCTTCGGTGCTGCTTTGCAGGGCTTCGCGCTGGCGATAGTCGTTGAACAAAATGAAACAGGCGAACGCAACGGCCACCACGAGGGCGGCAGCCAACAAGATCTTGTGGCTGAATTTCATGTTTCTGGTCATTAAGTGAGCTACCGCGAAGGGGCTGGTCAAGAAAGGGCGGCAATTTGCCACACTATCGGGCTTTGCGCTGCTCTTATTTCGACCGCTGCGCGCCAAAGATTAGGCGCCTTTTGCGAAATGCGACGAAATGCTCAATAGCCTTACAAACTGTCTGATTTACCGGCGAAAGCCGGACGAGCGGGCTAACAAATAGCCAGCCTCCCAGGGAACCAGACAGGGGTTTTCTCTTCTAAGCTTCTGGTTGGCGCCATGCCATCCCCCTTCCGTTCCAGGAGTTACACCATGTCGCTGCGATCTATCGCCCTGCTGTCGTTTTGCGTGCTGTTGGCCGCATGCAGCAAGGTCAATCAGGAAAACTATTCGAAGCTCTCGGCCGGCATGGCCAAGGCCGAAGTGGAGACGCTGCTTGGCAAGCCCACCGATTGCTCGGGCGCGCTCGGCATGTCCAGTTGCACCTGGGGCGACAAGAACAGCTTTATCAGCGTGCAGTACGCCGGTGACAAAGTGCTGATGTTTTCCGGCCAAGGCCTGAAGTAAACCGGGGCTACGCGCCCACGGGAGAAAAACAATGAAGCGGTTATTGCTTGTCCTTTTTGCCGGCCTGGTATTGGCCGGCTGCGCCACGACCGGTGAAGATCCGCTGGCGCCGAAGACGGTCAACAGTGTCAATCTCAAGCGTTACCAGGGCACCTGGTACGAACTGGCGCGTCTGCCGATGTATTTCCAGCGCCATTGCGCGCAATCCGAAGCCCGTTATTCCCTCAAGCCAGACGGCAATATCGCGGTGTACAACCGCTGCCTGACGGCGGACTGGACGTGGGAAGAAGTCAAAGGTACGGCTTATCCACAGGTGCCGGGCAAGACCGACAAGCTGTGGGTCGAGTTCGATACCTGGTTCTCGCGTCTGATTCCGGGTGTGGCGAAGGGGCAGTACTGGGTGCTGTACGTCAGCGATGACTACAAGACCGCCCTCGTCGGCGACCCGAGCCGTCGCTACCTGTGGCTGTTGTCCCGCACGCCGACCGTCAACGGTGTGGTGCGCGAGGAACTGCTGAGCAAGGCGCGTCAGCAGGGTTACGACACCACGCGCCTGATCTGGCGTACGTCGGATCAGCAGATGGCCAAGACGTCCAACTGACGCGCAACAAAAAACCTGTGGAGGTTGCCCTCCACAGGTTTTTTTGTGTCAGCCCAAAAGCTCTCGCAGAACCTGGGTGAAGGCGCGATTGCTGTCTTCCTCCCCGGCATGTCGCCCCTCGCACACGACCCACTGACCATTGACCAGCACGTCGCGTACCTGACGATCGCCACCGGCAAACAGCCAGCGATTGAGAATCCCGTCACCGCTGGCCGTGGCCAGATACGGATCGTTGCCATCGAGCACAATCCAGTCAGCCCGCTTGCCGACTTCCAGCGCGCCGATCGGCTGGCCCAGCGCCTGAGCGCCACCGTCCAGCGCTGCGTCATACAGCGTACGGCCGACCATCGGCTGATCCGCGCCATACAAGCGGTTGCGCCGCTGATCGCGCAGACGCTGGCCGTATTCCAGCCAGCGCAGTTCTTCCACCACACTCAACGACACATGGCTGTCGGAGCCGATGCCCATGCGCCCGCCCTGAGCGAGGAAATCCACCGCCGGGAAAATCCCGTCGCCGAGGTTGGCCTCGGTGGTCAGGCACAGGCCGGCGATGGCGCGACTCTTGGCCATCAGCGTGACTTCTTCCGGATTGGCGTGGGTCGCGTGAACCAGGCACCAGCGCTGATCGACTTCGGTGTTTTCGTACAGCCATTGCAGCGGACGACGACCGCTCCAGCTCAGGCAGTCGTCGACTTCCTTCTGCTGTTCGGCGATGTGGATGTGCACCGGGCATTGCTTGTCGCTAGCCGCCAGCACTTCGCTGATCTGCTGCGGCGTGACCGCACGCAACGAGTGGAAGCACAGTCCCAGCGACTGCGCCTTTTGCTGCGCCAGCAGGGGTTGCAGACGTGATTGCAGTTTCAGGTAATTTTCGGTGCTGTTGATGAAACGGCGCTGGCCTTCGTTCGGCGTCTGGCCGCCGAAACCGCTGTGGCTGTAGAGCACGGGCAGCAATGTCAGACCGATGCCGGCGGAACTGGCCGCCTGGCTGATGCGCAACGCCAGTTCGGCCGGGTCGGCGTAAGGCTGGCCGTTGTGATCTTGGTGGACGTAATGGAATTCGGCGACCGAGGTGTAACCGGCCTTGAGCATTTCGATGTACAGCTGACGGGCAATCACACCGAGCTGGTCGGGGCTGATTTTTCCGACGAGCCGGTACATCAGATCGCGCCAGGTCCAGAAACTGTCGTTGGGATTGCCGGCCACTTCCGCCAGTCCCGCCATCGCTCGCTGGAACGCATGGGAGTGCAGATTCGGCATCCCCGGCAGCAGCGGACCGCTCAACCGTTCGGCGCCGTCTGCGGTGGAATCGGCCTGGATTCGGGTCAACACGCCATCGGCGCTGACCTCGAGACGTACATTGTTGGCCCATCCGTTAGGCAGCAGCGCGCGTTCGGCAAAGAAGGCGGACATGGTTCAGCACCCCATCGTGTGTTATTTGTATATACATATACAGACGTTTGCCTGCCCGGTAAACTCCGGCAAGCTAGCAACTTTCATCCAATGAACAGGGATCCACCGTGCCGACTCCGCCTCCAGTCTCCCCGTTGGCCGCGAACATGGGCGACAGTCCGGCGCCCTTGTACGCCCGCGTCAAACAGATGATCACCCAGCAGATTGACAGCGGTAACTGGCCGCCGCATTACCGCGTGCCGTCGGAAAGCGAGCTGGTCAGCCAGCTGGGTTTCAGCCGCATGACCATCAACCGCGCGCTGCGGGAAATGACCGCCGACGGTCTGCTGGTGCGCATGCAAGGCGTCGGCACTTTTGTCGCCGAGCCGAAGAGCCAGTCCGCGCTGTTCGAAGTGCACAACATCGCCGACGAAATCGCCTCCCGTGGCCATCGCCACACTTGCCAGGTGATCACCCTGGAAGAAGAGGCCGCCGGTTCCGAGCGCGCGCTGGCGCTGGACATGCGCGAAGGGCAGAAGGTCTTTCACTCGCTGATCGTGCACTACGAAAACGACATTCCGGTGCAAATCGAAGACCGCTTCGTCAACGCGCTGGTCGCCCCGGAATACCTCAAGCAGGATTTCACCCTGCAAACGCCTTACGCCTACCTGAACCAGGTCGCGCCGCTGACCGAAGGCGAGCACGTGGTCGAAGCGATCCTTGCCGAAGCGTCTGAATGCAAATTGCTGCAGATCGAAAAAGGCGAGCCTTGCCTGCTGATCCGCCGTCGTACCTGGTCGGGTCGTCAGCCGGTGACGGCGGCGCGCCTGATTCACCCTGGTTCCCGTCATCGTCTGGAAGGTCGGTTTCATAAATAGAGAGCATAAATGAGTGAAGTGAAGGTTTTACGCGCTGAAGGCTACCCGCGCATGCCGTGGAAAAACGGCGGCGGCAGCACCGAGGAAATCACCCGTGACGCTGGCGCTGGCCTCGACGGTTTTGGCTGGCGTCTGTCGATTGCCGACATCGCCGAATCCGGCGGCTTCTCGACCTTCGCCGGTTACCAGCGGGTCATCACGGTATTGCAGGGCGACGGCATGACCCTGTGTGTCGACGGCGACGATACCCGGCCGTTGTTACCCCTCGACCCGTTTGCCTTCAGCGGCGAAAGCCAGGTGTCTTGCACCTTGCTCGGCGGCGCGATCCGCGACTTCAACCTGATCTACTCGCCCCAGCGTTACAGCGCACGCTTGCAATGGCTGGACGGCGAGCAGCGGTTTTTCAGTTCGGCCAACACCGTGCTGGTCTTCAGTGTCAGCGAACTGCTGGAGGTCACGGTCGGTGACAGTGCATCGCAACTCGGCCGCCATGACTGCCTGCAACTGGACGGTAACACCGGGCTGACGGAGATTGCCGTCAATGCCGGCTGCTGCGTGATCGAGCTGTCCCCGCGCTGATTCGTTCACTCGCCCTGAGTGGGAACGATCAAAAACCGCTGCTTTGAAAGCAGCGGTTTTTTTTCGTCCCGACGTTCCCGAAATGCGCACCAACTTGTTACCGAACGCCCCAGCGTGGCGCAAAACCACGCTTTCGTAACAACCTCTCGCTACCCTCAATCCACCCCGCGAAAAATTTCATGAACGCCAGAGCCCTTGATTCAGGCGCTCTCCAGCCCTGTCCGAAGTTTTTGTTGAACGGTCCTCCAACAAGTTGGCCGCTTGATTGCATATGCTTGTATGTACAAGTAAAGACGTATGCGTATGAGTCGATCGAGACTCTCCGCAGCGTCCACTGATTCGCTTGTCGCGCACTGATGCGCACAGGCTGCTCGCCCACTGCCAGGGTTGGTTTGAATTGATCGCTGAGGAGTCTTTTTCGTGACTGACAACAAAACCACTAAGTTTCGTGACGTCGAAATCCGTGCCGCCCGCGGCAACAAGCTGACCGCCAAGAGCTGGCTGACCGAAGCGCCGCTGCGCATGCTGATGAACAACCTCGACCCGGAAGTCGCCGAGAACCCGAAAGAGCTGGTGGTCTACGGTGGCATCGGTCGCGCTGCGCGTAACTGGGAGTGCTACGACAAGATCGTCGAGAGCCTGACCAACCTCAACGAAGACGAAACCCTGCTGGTGCAATCGGGCAAGCCGGTCGGCGTGTTCAAGACCCACAGCAACGCCCCGCGCGTACTGATCGCCAACTCTAACCTGGTGCCGCACTGGGCAACCTGGGAACACTTCAACGAACTCGACGCCAAAGGCCTGGCCATGTACGGCCAGATGACCGCCGGCAGCTGGATCTACATCGGCAGCCAGGGCATCGTCCAGGGCACCTACGAAACCTTCGTTGAAGCCGGTCGCCAGCACTACAACGACAACCTCACCGGCAAATGGGTACTAACCGCCGGCCTCGGCGGCATGGGCGGCGCCCAGCCACTGGCCGCGACCCTCGCCGGCGCCTGCTCGTTGAACATCGAGTGCCAGCAGATCAGCATCGATTTCCGCCTCAAGACCCGCTACGTCGACGAGCAGGCCAAAGACCTCGACGACGCGCTGGCCCGCATCGCCAAATACACCTCCGAAGGCAAGGCCGTTTCCATCGCCCTGTGCGGCAACGCCGCTGAAATCCTTCCGGAACTGGTCAAGCGCGGCGTGCGCCCGGACATGGTCACCGACCAGACCAGCGCCCACGACCCGCTCAACGGTTACCTGCCGGCCGGCTGGACCTGGGACGAATACCGCGCCCGCGCCAAGACCGAGCCAGCCGCTGTGGTCAAGGCCGCCAAGCAATCGATGGCCGTCCACGTCAAAGCCATGCTCGACTTCCAGAAGATGGGCGTGCCGACCTTCGACTACGGCAACAACATCCGTCAGATGGCTCAGGAAGAAGGCGTCGAAAACGCATTCGATTTCCCGGGCTTCGTACCGGCCTACATCCGTCCGCTGTTCTGCCGTGGCATCGGCCCGTTCCGCTGGGCTGCGCTGTCGGGTGATCCGCAGGACATCTACAAGACCGACGCCAAAGTCAAAGAGCTGATCCCGGACGACGCCCACCTGCACAACTGGCTGGACATGGCGCGCGAGCGCATCAGCTTCCAGGGTCTGCCGGCGCGTATCTGCTGGGTCGGCCTGGGCCTGCGCGCCAAGCTCGGTCTGGCGTTCAACGAAATGGTGCGCAGCGGCGAGCTGTCGGCACCGATCGTGATCGGTCGCGACCACCTCGACTCCGGCTCGGTCTCCAGCCCGAACCGTGAAACCGAATCGATGCAGGACGGCTCCGATGCAGTCTCCGACTGGCCGCTGCTCAACGCGCTGCTGAACACCGCGAGCGGTGCGACCTGGGTTTCCCTGCACCACGGCGGCGGCGTCGGCATGGGCTTCTCCCAGCACTCGGGCATGGTGATTGTCTGCGACGGTACTGACGAAGCGGCCGAGCGTATCGCTCGCGTGCTGCACAACGACCCGGGCACCGGTGTCATGCGTCACGCCGATGCCGGTTACCAGATCGCCATCGACTGCGCCAAGGAACAAGGGCTGAACCTGCCGATGATCACCGGCAAATAAGAGACTTTGGCTTTATGTGGGAGCGAGCTTGCTCGCGAAGAGGCCGGCACATTCAGTATCTGTGCTGACTGACAAATCGCTCTCGCGAGCAAGCTCGCTCCCACAGAAAAGCGGCCCTACAGAAGCTTAGTGAACAATTAAAACAATCCACAGAGGTTGAATCATGGCGGGCAACACCGATCGTGCAGGCAGTAAACCGTTGATCGAAAGGCGTTCGATCGACTACATCCCGGAAGCGGAAAGACACGGTCGTCTGTTCAGTCAGTTCACCCTGTGGATGGGTGCCAACCTGCAAATCACCGCGATTGTCACCGGGGCCCTGGCCGTGGTGCTGGGCGGCGATGTGTTCTGGTCGTTGATCGGTCTGCTGATCGGTCAACTGCTGGGCGGCGGGGTGATGGCGCTGCACGCGGCGCAAGGGCCGAAGCTTGGCCTGCCGCAGATGATTTCCAGCCGGGTGCAGTTCGGCGTCTACGGCGCGGCGATTCCGATCGTGCTGGTGTGCCTGATGTACCTCGGCTTCACCGCCACCGGGACCGTGTTGTCCGGTCAGGCGCTGGGCCAGTTGTTCGGGGTCAGCGACACCGTAGGCATCCTGCTTTTCGCCAGTGTCATCGTCGTGGTCACGGTACTTGGCTATCGGGTGATTCACTGGATCGGCCGCATCGCCAGTGTCATTGGCGTGATTGCTTTCGTGTACCTGTTCAGCCGTCTGATGAGTCAGGTGGACGTCGGCGCGCTTCTTGAAATCCGTCACTTCAGCTGGAGCAGTTTCCTGCTGGCGGTGTCGCTCGCGGCCTCCTGGCAGATCGCTTTCGGCCCGTACGTGGCGGACTACTCGCGCTACCTGCCGAGCAAGGTGTCTTCGGTGAAAACCTTCTTCGCCGCCGGTGCCGGTTCGGTGATAGGTGCGCAGGTGGCGATGATCCTCGGTGTGTTCGCGGCCGCTTCGGCCAACGGGCAATTCGCCGGTCATGAAGTTGCTTACATCGTGGGTCTGGGCGGGACCGGTGCCACTGCTGCGCTGCTTTATTTCAGCATCGCGTTCGGCAAGGTCACCATCTCCACCCTGAACTCCTACGGCAGCTTCATGTGCATCGCGACCATCATCAGCGGCTTCCGTGGCCACCTGACGGTCACCCGCATGCAGCGTCTGGTGTTCGTGCTGGTGATCGTCGGCGCGGCGACCCTGATCGCGCTGCTCGGCCAGCATTCGTTCCTCGGTGCGTTCAAGTCCTTCATCCTGTTCCTGCTGGCGTTCTTCACACCATGGAGCGCGATCAACCTGGTGGACTACTACTGCATCACCCGCGAGCGCTACGACGTACCGGCGCTGGCGGATCCGAACGGTCGCTACGGCCGCTGGAACCTCCTCGGTATCAGCGTTTATGTGTTCGGGGTGCTGGTGCAACTGCCGTTCATTTCCACCAAGTTCTATACCGGTCCATTGGTAGCGGCCCTGGGGGATGTGGATATTTCCTGGATCATCGGTCTCGTGTTGCCCGCAGCGCTGTACTACGTCTGCGCGAAAAAATGGCACGGCACCGTACCCGATCGACTGATTCTGCCCGTCGAGCAGGACAGCGTTGTACAACCTAAAACAAGCGGGGCCGGTCGCGCTGCGGCGCAGGCCTGATTTGGACGTGGACAGGGCTGGATGCCTCTTGACTGCCGTAAGCCAATTCATGATTAGGAGCGTCACAACAATGAAATCGAACAAGACCCTGCTGACCACATTGCTTTCCATGGGCCTGCTGGCCAGCGCCGGCGCGACCCAGGCCGCCGGCTGGTGCGAGTCCGGCAAACCGGTGAAATTCGCCGGCCTGAACTGGGAAAGCGGCATGCTGCTGACCGACGTTCTGCAGGTGGTGCTGGAGAAAGGTTACGACTGCAAGACCGACAGCCTGCCGGGCAACTCCATCACCATGGAAAACGCCCTGAGCAGCAACGATATCCAGATCTTCGCCGAAGAATGGGTCGGCCGCAGCGAGGTCTGGAACAAGGCCGAGAAGGCCGGCAAGGTCGTCGGTGTCGGCGCCCCGGTGGTGGGTGCGATCGAAGGCTGGTACGTGCCGCGCTACGTGATCGAAGGCGACGCCAAACGCAAACTCGAAGCCAAGGCGCCGGACCTGAAAAACATCGCCGACCTGGGCAAATACGCCGCCGTCTTCAAGGACGCCGAAGAGCCTTCCAAGGGCCGCTTCTACAACTGCCCGGCCGGCTGGACCTGCGAGCTGGACAACAGCGAAATGCTGAAAAGCTACGGCCTGGAAAACAGCTACACCAACTTCCGTCCGGGCACCGGTCCGGCGCTGGATGCGGCCGTGCTGTCGAGCTACAAGCGTGGCGAGCCGATCCTGTTTTACTACTGGTCGCCAACCCCGCTGATGGGCCAGATCGACGCGGTGAAACTGGAAGAAAAAGCGGGCGTCGACAAGACCGTGACCATCAAGGTCGGCCTGTCCAAGACCTTCCACGAACAAGCGCCGGAGCTGGTGGCCGTGCTGGAAAAAGTCAACCTGCCGATCGACCTGCTGAACCAGAACCTGGGCCGCATGGCGAAGGAACGTATCGAGTCGCCAAAACTGGCGAAAATCTTCCTCAAGGAACATCCTGAGGTCTGGCATGCGTGGGTGAGTGAAGACGCTGCCAAGAAAATCGACGCGGCGCTGTAGGTCGAATTCCTCCCGGCCAACCGAGAGGCTGGCCGGGGTATTCGCCGCAATCGCTTGATTGAGTTTCCTGATTGAGAGCCGCTTATGTTTCCCGAAAGCTTTACCTTTTCCATCGCCGACTGGGTCAACGGTTGGGTCGATGCGCTGGTCACCAACTACGGCGATGTGTTCCGCCATATCTCCGACACCCTGCTGTGGGCCATCGTCAATCTTGAAGGCCTGCTGCGCGCCGCGCCGTGGTGGTTGATGCTGGCCATCGTCGGCGTCGTGGCCTGGCACGCAACGCGCAAAGTCGTGACCACCGCGGTGATCGTCGGTCTGTTGTTCCTGGTCGGCGCTGTCGGTCTGTGGGACAAGTTGATGCAGACCCTCGCGCTGATGATGGTGGCGACGGTCATTTCGGTGCTGATCGGCGTACCGCTGGGGATTCTCTCGGCGCGCAGCAATCGCCTGCGTTCGGTGCTGATGCCGCTGCTCGACATCATGCAGACCATGCCGAGCTTCGTGTACCTGATTCCGGTGCTGATGCTGTTCGGCCTGGGCAAGGTGCCGGCGATTTTCGCCACCGTGATCTACGCCGCGCCGCCGCTGATCCGCCTGACCGATCTGGGCATCCGCCAGGTCGACGGCGAAGTGATGGAAGCGATCAACGCCTTCGGTGCCAACCGCTGGCAGCAACTGTTCGGCGTGCAACTGCCGCTGGCTCTGCCAAGCATCATGGCCGGGATCAACCAGACCACCATGATGGCCCTGTCGATGGTGGTGATCGCCTCGATGATCGGCGCCCGTGGCCTGGGTGAAGATGTGCTGGTGGGCATTCAGACCCTCAACGTCGGACGCGGCCTGGAAGCCGGTCTGGCGATCGTGATTCTCGCAGTGGTCATCGACCGCATTACCCAGGCGTATGGTCGGCCACGGCATGAGGTGAGCAAATGAGCAACGCAACCGTGAGCAAGATCGAAGTCAAAAACGTCTTCAAGATTTTCGGCAACCGCGCCAAGGACGCCCTGGCGATGGTCGGCCAGGGCAAGACCAAGGATCAGGTGCTGAGCGAAACCGGTTGCGTGGTCGGGGTCAACGACTTGTCCCTGAGCATCGGCACCGGCGAGATCTTCGTGATCATGGGCCTGTCCGGCTCGGGCAAATCGACACTGGTGCGCCACTTCAACCGCCTGATCGACCCGACCAGCGGCGCGATCCTGGTGGACGGCGTGGACATCCTGCAATACGACATGGAAGCCCTGCGCGAATTTCGCCGGCACAAGATCAGCATGGTGTTCCAGAGCTTCGGCCTGCTGCCGCACAAGACCGTGCTCGACAACGTCGCCTATGGCCTGAAAGTGCGCGGCGAGACCAAGCAATTGTGCGCCGAACGCGCGTTGCACTGGATCAACACCGTGGGCCTCAAGGGCTACGAAAACAAATACCCGCACCAGCTCTCCGGCGGCATGCGCCAGCGTGTCGGCCTGGCCCGCGCCCTGGCGGCGGACACCGACATCATCCTGATGGACGAGGCATTCAGTGCGCTGGATCCGCTGATCCGCGCCGAGATGCAGGACCAGTTGCTGGAGCTGCAAAAGACCCTGCACAAGACCATCGTCTTCATCACCCACGACCTCGACGAGGCCGTGCGCATCGGCAACCGCATCGCGATCCTCAAGGACGGCCGCCTGATCCAGGTCGGCACGCCGAAAGAGATCCTGCATTCGCCGGCGGACGAATATGTCGACCGCTTCGTGCAGCGGCGGGCGGCGGTGGTTTAAAGGTTTACGGCAGGCTCGTTCCCACGTCGAGGCGTCGAACCGTCTGCGTGGGAATGCATCCCGTGACGATCAGGTTAAAGAGGTTTTAGATGTCCCAGGCTGAAAAAATCGTTATCGCCGACGCTCCGATGCGTTGGCAGGATGTGGTCGCAGTCGCCCGTCACGGCGCGCAGCTCGAGCTGTCGGCGCAGACCTGGGCGCGCATTGAAAACGCACAGGGCATCGTCCAGCGCATCGTTGCCAGCGGCGAGCGCGCCTATGGTGTGAACACCGGGCTCGGTGCGCTGTGCAACGTCTCGCTGAAAGACGAACAACTCAGCCAGCTGTCGCGCAACACTTTGCTCAGTCATGCCTGCGGCGTCGGTCCGGTACTGGCCGACGAGCAGACCCGCGCAATCATGTGCTCGGCGATCCGCAACTACAGCCACGGCAAATCCGGCATTCATCGCCGGGTGGTCGAAGCGCTGCTGGCACTGCTCAATCGCGGCATCACCCCGCAAGTGCCGTCCCAGGGTTCGGTGGGTTATCTGACCCACATGGCGCACATCGGTATCGCGCTGCTGGGCGTGGGCAATGTCAGCTATCGCGGGCAAGTGGTGTCCGCGCAGCAGGCGCTGGCCGAAGAGGGCCTGCAACCGGTGCAGCTCGGGGCGAAGGACGGCCTGTGCCTGGTCAACGGTACGCCGTGCATGACCGGCCTTGGTTGCCTGGCGATTGCCGACGCCACGCGTCTGGTGCAATGGGCCGACGTGATCGGCGCCATGAGCTTCGAAGCCCAGCGCGGCCAGATCGCCGCGTTCGATGCCGAGATCATCGCGCTCAAGCCACACCCGGGCATGCAGCAAGTGGGCGTCAATCTGCGCGCCTTGCTCGATGGCAGCGAAGTGATCGCCGCGAGCAAAGGCATTCGCACTCAGGATGCCTTGAGCATTCGTTCGATCCCGCAGGTGCACGGCGCCGCCCGCGATCAACTGGAACACGCGATCAAACAGATCGAAACCGAACTCAACGGCTGCACCGACAACCCGTTGCTGCTGGGCACGCCGGACGATTTCCGGGTGATGTCACAGGCCAACCCGCACGGACAATCGGTGGCGCTGGCGGCGGATCTGCTGGCGATTGCGATGGCCGAAATCGGCTCGATTGCCGAGCGGCGTCTGGATCGCCTGATCAACCCGCACGTCAGCGGTCTGCCGGCGTTTCTGGTGGCCAATCCGGGGGTGAACTCCGGGATGATGATCGTGCAATACGTCGCTGCGTCGCTGTGCGCGGAAAACCGCCAGTTGGCGCAACCGGCAGTGCTCGACAACTATGTCACCTCGGGCCTGCAGGAAGATCACTTGAGCATGGGCACCAACGCCGCGCTGAAGCTGCACCGCGCGCTGGAAAACTGCACGCAGATCCTCGCCATCGAATACCTGCTGGCGGCCCAGGCGTTTGAATTCCTCAAGGAACAGCGCTTCGGCGCGGGCACCGATACCGCCTGGCGGCTGCTGCGCGAAAAAGTCCCGGCCTACGATCAGGACCGCTGGCTGGCGCCGGATATCGCCGCTGCTGCAAGCGTTCTGAAAGACACGGATCTGCTGCACAACGCATTACCGAATTTGCACTGAAAACTACCCACGCCAGCGTGCCAAGGCGCGGCTCCCCAAAAGGGCAGACGCGACGGACAACGGACATCTCCGGAGCGTCTGGCGAGTTAACAATAAACTCTCAAAAGGAGCACAAAATGACTGCGCTGAACCTGATCCCCGGCCAACTGAGCCTGGCCCAACTGCGTGACGTTTATCAGAACCCGGTCAAGCTGACCCTCGACAACAGCGCCAGCGCGCAGATCGAAGCCAGCGTGGCCTGCGTCGAGCAGATCCTCGCGGAAAACCGCACCGCCTACGGCATCAACACCGGTTTCGGCCTGCTGGCCTCGACCCGCATCGCCAGCGAAGACCTGGAAAACCTCCAGCGCTCGCTGGTGCTGTCCCACGCCGCCGGCGTCGGCCAGCCGATCAGCGATGAGCTGGTGCGCCTGATCATGGTGCTCAAGGTCAACAGTCTAAGCCGTGGTTTCTCCGGCATTCGTCGGGTGGTGATCGATGCACTGATCGCCCTGATCAACGCCGAGGTTTACCCGCACATTCCGTTGAAAGGTTCGGTCGGTGCATCCGGTGACCTGGCGCCATTGGCGCACATGTCGCTGGTGCTGCTAGGCGAGGGCAAGGCGCGCTACAAGGGCGAGTGGATGGAAGCGACCGAAGCGCTGAAAGTCGCCGGTCTGACCCCGCTGACTCTGGCGGCGAAAGAAGGTCTGGCGCTGCTCAACGGTACTCAGGTTTCCACTGCATTCGCTTTGCGCGGTCTGTTCGAAGGTGAAGACCTGTTCGCCGGCGCGCTGGCGCTGGGCGGTCTGACGGTGGAAGCGGTGCTCGGTTCGCGTTCGCCGTTCGACGCACGCATCCACGCCGCCCGTGGCCAGAAAGGCCAGATCGACGCCGCTGCCGCTTACCGCGATCTGCTGGGCGAGCGCAGCGAAGTCTCCGACTCGCACCAGAACTGCGAGAAGGTTCAGGACCCGTACTCGCTGCGTTGCCAGCCGCAAGTCATGGGCGCGTGCCTGACCCAGTTCCGTCAGGCCGCCGAAGTGCTGGCTGTCGAAGCCAACGCCGTATCCGACAACCCGCTGGTGTTCGCGGCTGAAGGCGACGTGATTTCCGGCGGCAACTTCCACGCCGAACCGGTGGCTATGGCCGCTGACAACATGGCCCTGGCCATTGCCGAAATCGGTTCGCTGAGCGAGCGCCGTATCTCGCTGATGATGGACAAACACATGTCGCAACTGCCGCCGTTCCTGGTGGCCAACGGTGGCGTGAACTCCGGATTCATGATCGCCCAGGTGACCGCTGCGGCCCTGGCCAGCGAAAACAAGGCGCTGTCCCATCCGCATTCGGTGGACAGCCTGCCGACCTCCGCCAACCAGGAAGACCACGTGTCGATGGCCCCGGCTGCCGGCAAGCGTCTGTGGGAAATGGCCGAGAACACCCGCGGCATTCTCGCGGTTGAATGGCTGGCGGCGGTGCAGGGGCTGGATCTGCGCAACGGCCTGAAGACCTCGACCAAACTGGAACAGGCCCGGGGAATTCTGCGTCGCGAAGTGCCGTTCTACGAGAAGGACCGCTTCTTCGCGCCGGACATCAATGCGGCGACCGAGTTGCTGGCTTCGCGGGTTCTGACTGAACTGGTTCCGGCGAAACTGCTGCCGAGCCTTTAACCCCACCACTGATCGTTCCCACGCTCCGCGTGGGAATGCAGCCCGTGACGCTCCGCGTCGCTGGACGCGGAGCGTCCCTTGAGGCATTCCCACGCAGAGCGTGGGAACGATCGCAAGACGAGGACTTGGGATGAAAACCCTCTGGCAACACTGCCACGTCGCAACCATGGCGCAAGGCGTCTACTCGATCATCGAGGATGCGGCCATCGTGACGTCCGGTGCACTCATCGAGTGGATCGGCCCGCGCAGCCAATTGCCGTCAGGCGAATACCCGGCGGTCAATGACCTGCACGGCGCGTGGGTCACCCCCGGCCTGATCGACTGCCACACCCACACCGTGTTCGGCGGCAACCGCAGCGGCGAATTCGAGAAGCGCCTGCAAGGCGTCAGCTACGCCGAAATCGCCGCAGCTGGCGGTGGCATCGCCAGCACCGTGCGCGCTACGCGCGAAGCCTCGGAAGACGAGCTGTTCGCCAGCGCCGCCAAACGTCTGAAAAGCCTGATGCGCGACGGCGTGACCACGGTCGAAATGAAATCCGGCTACGGCCTCGATCTGGACAGCGAGCGCAAGATTTTGCGGGTCATTCGTCGCCTCGCCGCCGAGCTGCCGATCAGCGTGCGCAGCACCTGCCTGGCCGCCCACGCATTGCCGCCGGAATACAAGGATCGCGCCGACGATTACATCGATCACATCTGCGCCGAGATGCTTCCCGCGCTGGCTGCCGAAGGGCTGGTGGATGCGGTGGATGCGTTCTGCGAATACCTGGCGTTCTCCCCGGAACAAGTCGAGCGGGTGTTCATCGCCGCGCAAAAACTCGGTCTGCCGGTGAAACTGCACGCCGAGCAATTGTCGTCGTTGCACGGCTCCAGCCTCGCGGCGCGGTATCACGCATTGTCCGCCGATCACCTGGAGTTCATGGACGAAGCCGACGCCATCGCCATGGCCGAGTCCGACACCGTCGCGGTGCTATTGCCGGGTGCGTTCTACTTCCTGCGCGAAACCCAATTGCCGCCGATGGAAGCCCTGCGCAAACACAAAGTGAAAATCGCCATCGCCAGCGACCTCAACCCCGGCACCTCGCCGGCGCTGTCATTGCGCCTGATGCTGAACATGGCCTGCACCTGCTTCCGCATGACCCCGGAAGAAGCCCTGGCCGGCGCCACCATTCACGCGGCGCAAGCTTTGGGCATGGCTGATACCCACGGCTCACTGGAAGCCGGCAAGGTCGCGGATTTTGTCGCCTGGCAAATCGATCGCCCGGCGGATCTGGCGTACTGGCTGGGTGGTGAACTGGACAAACGCGTCGTGCGTCACGGCGTTGAATCAAGTCTGTAGGAGAGCGGTTGTGGATAAGGTTCTGAACTTCAAACAAGGTCGCGTGCCGCTGCTGATCAGCATGCCCCACGCCGGTGTGCGCCTGACCCCGGCGGTCGAGGCCGGATTGATCCCGGACGCGAAAAGCCTGCCGGACACCGACTGGCACATTCCGCAGCTCTACGACTTCGCCGCCGAACTGGGCGCCAGCACGCTGGCGGCCGAATACTCGCGATTCGTGATCGACCTGAACCGTCCGTCCGACGATAAGCCGCTGTACGTCGGCGCCACCACCGGTCTGTACCCGGCGACGCTGTTCGATGGCATTCCCTTGTTCAAGGAAGGGCAGGAGCCGTCGAAAGAAGAACGTGCGACCTATCTGGAGCAGATCTGGACGCCGTATCACCGCACCTTGCAGGAAGAGCTGGCGCGGTTGAAGGCCGAGTTCGGTTATGCGCTGCTGTTCGATGCGCATTCGATCCGCTCGATCATCCCGCACCTGTTCGACGGCAAGCTGCCGGACTTCAACCTTGGCACCTTCAACGGCGCCAGTTGCGATCCACAACTTGCCACGCAACTGGAGGCGATCTGCGCCCGCCACGCCGCTTACAGCCATGTGCTGAACGGACGCTTCAAGGGCGGCCACATCACCCGTCACTACGGCAACCCGGCCGAAAACATCCACGCCGTGCAACTGGAACTGGGCCAGTGCACATACATGGAAGAGTTCGAACCGTTCCGCTACCGCGCCGACCTGGCGGAGCCGACGCGGGTAGTCTTGAAGGAATTGCTGCAAGGGCTGCTCGCCTGGGGCAAAAACCACTACAGCGCCTAACCCTTCTGATCGTTCCCACGCTCTGCGTGGGAATGCCTCTAGGGACGCTCCGCGTCCAGTGACGCAGAGCGTCACGGGCTGCATTCCCACGCAGAGCGTGGGAACGATCTGCAGTGAGTGAGCGATCTGGGCGCGCGCCCTCAAACAGTCGCCACCGTGCAAATCCCGGTCGCCACAGTTCGCTTTTCCCGCTCGTCTGCTGCGTAATGTTTCGGCCACGGTGCAAGAAGACACCGATCCGAACAATAACCCGCTGCCGCACGAGACGATCCCACATGAAAAGACTGTTCACTCGTTGTGCGTTAATCCTTACCGGCAGTGCGCTGCTCAGCGCCGGCGCCATGGCTTCCGATGATGCTTCCTGCAAAACCGTGCGCATGGGCGTGGTCAACTGGACCGACGTGATCGCCACCAGCGGTATGGCCGACGTGCTGCTCAACGGCCTCGGCTACGAAAGCAAACAGACCAGCGCCGTGCAGCAAATCATCTTCGCCGGCATCCGCGACAAGCGCCTCGATATCTTCCTCGGTTACTGGAAACCGGCGATGGACAAGAACATCGCGCCGTTCCTCGCCGCCAATCAGGTCAAGGTCATGGACAAGCCAAGCCTGGCCGACGCTCAGGCGACGCTGGCGGTTCCGGATTACGTGGCGGCGGCGGGGCTGATGACCTTCGGCGACATTGCAAAATTCAAGGATCAGCTCGGCGCCAAGATCTACGGCATCGAGCCCGGCAGCGGCGCCAACACCACGATCAAGACCATGATCGAAACCAACCATTTCGGCCTGAAGGATTTCAAGATCATCGAGTCCGGTGAGGCCGGCATGCTCGCCGCCGTGCAGCGGGCGGTGAACCGCAAGGAATTCGTGGTATTCGTCGGCTGGACCCCGCACCCGATGAACATCAACATGAAAATCACCTACCTGACCGGCAGCGAAGACGTCTACGGCCCGAACGAAGGCGCCGCCACCGTTTCCACTGTCACCGCGCCGGACTACGCCGAGCGCTGCCCGAACGTCCATCGACTACTGGAAAACCTGACCTTCACCGCCGCCCAGGAAAGCCAGTTGATGGTGCCGATCATGGAGCGCAAGACACCTCAGGAAGTGGCGAAAACCTGGCTGCGTGAGCATCCCGAAGACCTGCAACGCTGGCTGGCGGGTGTCAGCAGTGTCGACGGCAAGGACGGCGTGGCCACGGTTCAGGCCAGCCTGAAAAACTGATGAGTACCTATCCACTTTCACCGGCGATGACGGCGTTCGTCGCCAGAACCGAAAGCTTCGCCAGCGATGACAGCAGCCTCGGCGGGTTGCGCAAATCCTATGACGACATGTGCCGCGCCTTCACGCCCGAACGGCCGGTGGGTCTGGAGGTGGTGGATTTCCAGTTGAGCGGGGTGGCGGTGCGCTCGTATCGCCCGCCTGTCCGGCCATCGGCCAGTGGCTGGCCGTGCGTGTTGTATCTGCACGGCGGCGGTTGGGTGGTCGGCGGGCTGGATTCCCATGACTTCATCTGCTGCGAGCTGGCGATGGCGCTCGGGGCAATGGTGGTGGCGGTGGATTATCGGCTGGCGCCGGAGCATCCGTTCCCGGCCGGTTTCGAGGATTGCCTGAGCGTGTGGCGCGCGTTGCGCAGCGGGCCGTTCTGGTTCGATCCCGGGCTGATGCTGGTGGCGGGCGACAGCGCCGGCGGCAATCTGGCGGCGGCGCTGTGCCTGGCGCTACGCGATGCCGGCGAGCCACTGCCGGGCGCGCAGGTCTTGATCTATCCGGGGCTGGGTTGCGACGAGCAGTTGGCGTCACGCAGCGAATGCGCCGATGCGCCGTTGCTCGCCAGCAGCGATGTCGATTGTTATCACGCCCTGTACCTGCGCGGCACCGCGAAGCCGAACGCTTACGCGATGCCGTTGCTGGCCGGGGACTTCAGCGGATTGCCCCCGGCCTGGATCGCCGTGGCGCAGTTCGATCCGTTGCGTGACGACGGCGTGTGCTACACCGAACGGCTGAGCGCGGCGGGCGTCGACGCGGCGCTGTATTACGGCGAAGGGCTGGTGCATGGCTGTCTGCGGGCGCGGCATCAGGTCGCCGAGGTCGATCGTCTCTACGAAAACCTGCTGGGGTTCATGGCTGACAAATTGTGACAGCGCGCGGGCATGCTCATTGACGTAAATCGGGTTTATGATGCCGGACGGCAGAATAATAGAAGTCCCCCCAGGGATGACCTCGACCCCTTACGGAGCGCGCAATGCAGACTTTGTTTCCGCAGATCAAACCTCACGCACGGCACGATCTGGCCGTCGATGACACCCATACGCTGTACGTCGACGAAAGCGGTTCACCGGAAGGTTTGCCGGTGGTGTTCATCCACGGAGGTCCCGGCGCCGGGTGCGACGCCCAGAGTCGCCGCTACTTCGATCCGAATCTGTATCGCATAGTCACCTTCGACCAGCGCGGTTGCGGTCGCTCCACGCCCCACGCCAGCCTGGAAAACAACACCACCTGGGATCTGGTCGAAGACCTCGAGCGCATCCGCAAACACCTGGGCATCGACAAATGGGTGCTGTTCGGCGGTTCCTGGGGGTCGACCCTGGCGCTGGCGTACGCGCAGACCCACCCGGAGCGCGTGCATGGGCTGATCCTGCGCGGGATCTTTCTGTGCCGTCCGCAGGAAATCGAATGGTTCTACCAGGCCGGCGCCAGCCGTCTGTTCCCCGATTACTGGCAGGACTACCTTGCGCCGATCCCGCTGGACGAGCGGGACGACCTGCTCAGCGCTTTCCACAAACGCCTGACTGGCAACGACCAGATCGCTCAGATGCACGCAGCCAAGGCCTGGTCGACCTGGGAAGGGCGCACCGCGACCCTGCGTCCGAATCCGCTGGTGGTCGACCGCTTCTCCGAGCCGCAGCGCGCCTTGTCGATCGCGCGGATCGAATGCCACTACTTCACCAACAATGCGTTCCTTGAGCCGAACCAGCTGATCCGCGACATGGGCAAGATCGCCCATCTGCCGGGCGTGATCATCCATGGCCGCTACGACGTGATCTGCCCGCTCGACAACGCCTGGGAACTGCATCAGGCCTGGCCGAACAGCGAATTGCAGGTGATCCGCGATGCCGGCCACGCCGCGTCCGAACCGGGCATCACCGATGCGCTGGTGCGCGCCGCCAGCAAAATGGCCCGTCGTCTGCTCGACCTGCCGCCTGAAGAAGCATGAAGGGTCTGTTGCAGCGCGTGAAAGGCGCGCGAGTCGAAGTGGCGGGAGAGGTGGTTGGCAGTGTCGATCAGGGTTTATTGGTGCTGGTGGCGGTCGAACCCGACGACACGCCGGCCAGCGCCGACAAACTTCTGCATAAGCTGCTTAACTATCGAGTGTTCAGTGACGCCGAGGGCAAGATGAATCTGTCCCTGGCGGATGTGGGCGGCGGGTTGCTGCTGGTCTCTCAGTTCACCCTCGCTGCCGACACCAAAAGCGGGTTGCGCCCGAGTTTCTCGACCGCCGCCCCTCCGGCGCTGGGTGAAGAATTATTCGACTATCTATTAAGCAAAGCGAAACAGATGCATGGCACAGTGGCATCAGGTAGATTCGGCGCGGATATGCAGGTGCACCTGGTCAACGATGGCCCGGTAACCTTCCTGTTACAGACATGAAAGCGCTTGAAACATCTTTTTAAGGGCTTTTCGACTGAAAACAGGGAATTTTCGCGATAAATACTTTGTTACCCCTGATGCGTTGTCACGCGGGCTACTAGATAATCGCGCGCTACGGGGATCAGCGTTCGTTGGTCCATTTTGACTTAGGTAGAGACTTGTCCGGATCCGATTGGGGAATCATTTTGACCCAGCGGAGTCGGAACAATGCTCGCCAACTTGGCAAGGGTGTCCTGAAAGGTCGGTTTTTTTGTACCGAATTCCTCACAGGCACTTCATCTGGCCGTTGGTTTATTGATCTGTTTTCGGCGAGGGTTGCTCGTGATTGTTAGTCCCTGTAATGCAGCAAAATTGTCTGCCAAACGCTTGCGCAGCGCTCTGGTAGCGGGCTCGGCAGTACTCTGCCTGCTCAGCGCCGGCCAGCTTTGGGCATTCAATCTTGACGATGTGTCGGCCAAGGCCAAAGAGCTGGCCGGGCAGAAGTTCGAAGCCCCGCGCAGCAACCTGCCGAACGAATTCCGTGAAATGAAATTCGCGGACTATCAGAAGATTCGTTTCCGCACCGAAAAAGCCGAATGGGCCGACCAGAAGAACCCGTTCAAGCTGTCCTTCTATCACCAGGGCATGCACTTCGATACGCCGGTGAAAATCAACGAAATCACCGCGAACACCGTCGAAGAGATCAAATACGATCCTAGCCGTTTCGATTTCGGCGACCTGCAGTTCGATCCGAAGGCCACCGAACAACTGGGCTATGCCGGTTTCCGTGTGCTGTACCCGATCAACAAGGCTGACAAGCAAGACGAAATCATGACCATGCTGGGCGCGAGCTACTTCCGCGTTGTCGGCAAGGGGCACACCTACGGTCTGTCGGCCCGTGGCCTGGCGATCGATACCGCTTTGCCGTCCGGCGAAGAGTTCCCGCGTTTTCGCGAGTTCTGGATTCAGCAGCCGAAGCCGGGTGACAAGCACCTGGTGATCTTCGCCCTGCTGGATTCGCCACGTGCGACCGGCGCCTACCGTCTGATCCTGCGTCCGGGCAGCGACACCATCGTCGACGTCAAGGGCCAGATGTACCTGCGTGACAAGGTCGGCAAGCTCGGCATCGCGCCGCTGACCAGCATGTTCCTGTTCGGCGCCAACCAGCCGTCGAAAGTGCTCAACTACCGTCGTGAACTGCACGACTCCAGCGGTCTGTCGATCCATGCCGGCAACGGCGAGTGGATCTGGCGTCCACTGAACAACCCTAAACATTTGGCTGTCAGCCAGTTCAGCGTCGAGAACCCGCGTGGTTTCGGTCTGCTGCAACGTGGCCGTGACTTCAGCCACTACGAAGACCTCGACGACCGCTACGACAAGCGCCCAAGCGCCTGGATCGAGCCGAAGGGCGACTGGGGCAAGGGCACCGTCGATCTGGTCGAGATCCCGACCGCCGACGAAACCAACGACAACATCGTTGCGTTCTGGAACCCGGAAAAACTGCCGGAGCCTGGCCAGCCGCTGGACTTCGCCTACCGCATGCACTGGACCATCGACGAAGCCGCACTGCACGCACCGGACAGCGCCTGGGTCAACCAGACCCTGCGTTCCACGGGTGACGTCAAGCAATCGAACCTGATCCGCCAGCCGGATGGCAGCGTTGCCTACCTGGTCGATTTCGAAGGCCCGTCTCTGGCCGCTTTGGCCCCGGATGCAGACGTTCGCAGTCAGGTTAGCGTCGGCGACAACGCCGAGCTGGTCGAGAACAGCGTGCGCTACAACCCGGAAACCAAGGGCTGGCGCCTGACCCTGCGGATGAAGATCAAGGACGCGAGCAAGTCCACCGAGATGCGCGCCGCTCTGGTGCAGCCAGTGGTCACCGCTGATCTGGCCAAGTCTTCGGTGCCGACGTCCAACTCGTCGGTGGCCAAGGCCGACAAGGTTGCCGCCAAGCAACAAGAGAAAGCCGACAAGGAAGCCAAGGCCGCCGAGGCCAAACAGGCCGACGCCAAGCCGGTTGCAGATGCCAAGGACAAGGCCAACAAAGACGCCAAGCAGCCAGCCGCTGCGGACGCGGCCCCAGCCACACCGGAATCGGCACCGACTGAAGAAGTCCTGACCGAGACCTGGAGCTATCAGTTGCCTGCCGATGAGTAACTCTCAAGTACAGCCAGAGACTCTGTCCGAGTACCTGGCGCATCTGCCGATGACCGACGAGCAGCGCGCGGAACTCGCGGGCTGCCAGTCCTTCAGCGAATTGCATGAACGCCTGTCGTCCAAGACCTTTGACGCACCGACCGAAGCCGCCCAGGCTTCGGTGGGCAAGCGCCTGACCCTGAGCACCGCCGAAGAGCTGGAAGACGCGGAAATGCTGGTGCTCGACGCCAGCGGCCGGGTCAGTATGAAGGCCACGCCGCCGATCCGTCGGACCAAAGTCGTGCCGGAGCCGTGGCGCACCAACATTCTGGTGCGTGGCTGGCGCCGCCTGACCGGCCGGACCAACCCGCCGCAACCGCCGAAGGACGCCAATGTGCTGCCGGCGGCGCGCTGGCGCACGGTCGGTTCGATCCGTCGCTACATTCTGCTGGTACTGATGCTGGGTCAGACCATCGTCGCCGGCTGGTACATGAAAGGCATCATGCCGTACCAGGGCTGGTCGTTCGTCGATCTGGAAGAAGTCCTGCATCAACCGCTGCTGCAAACCGCCACGCAAGTGCTGCCGTATGCGCTGCAGACCAGCATCCTGATCATGTTCGGGATTCTGTTCTGCTGGGTGTCGGCCGGTTTCTGGACCGCGCTGATGGGCTTTCTCGAATTGCTCACCGGCCACGATAAATACCGGATCTCCGGTAAAAGTGCCGGCAACGAGCCAATTCCGAAGGATGCTCGCACCGCACTGGTGATGCCGATCTGCAACGAGGACGTGCCTCGGGTGTTCGCCGGTCTGCGCGCGACCTTCGAGTCGGTCGCCGCTACCGGTGACCTGGACCGTTTCGACTTCTTCGTCCTCAGTGACAGTAACGACACCGACATCTGCGTTGCCGAGCAGCAGGCCTGGCTGGACGTCTGCCGCGAAGCCAAGGGCTTCGGCAAGATCTTCTATCGTCGCCGTCGCCGCCGCGTCAAACGCAAGAGCGGCAACCTCGACGACTTCTGCCGTCGCTGGGGCGGTGACTACAAGTACATGGTCGTACTCGACGCCGACTCGGTCATGAGCGGCGAGTGCCTGACCAGTCTGGTACGCCTGATGGAGGCCACTCCGGACGCCGGCATCATCCAGACCGCGCCGCGCGCTTCGGGCATGGACACGCTGTATGCACGCATGCAGCAGTTCGCCACCCGTGTGTACGGTCCGCTGTTCACTGCCGGTCTGCACTTCTGGCAGCTGGGTGAATCCCACTACTGGGGTCACAACGCGATCATCCGCATGAAGCCGTTCATCGACCACTGCGCCTTGGCGCCGTTGCCGGGCAAGGGTGCGTTCTCCGGTGCGATCCTCTCTCACGACTTCGTTGAAGCAGCGTTGATGCGCCGTGCCGGCTGGGGCGTGTGGATTGCCTACGATCTGCCGGGCAGCTACGAAGAACTGCCGCCGAACCTGCTCGACGAGCTCAAGCGTGACCGTCGCTGGTGCCACGGCAACCTGATGAACTTCCGTCTATTCCTGGTAAAAGGCATGCACCCGGTGCACCGCGCGGTGTTCCTGACCGGCGTGATGTCTTACCTGTCGGCACCGCTGTGGTTCTTCTTCCTGGTGCTGTCGACCGCGCTGCTGGCGGTGAACACGCTGATGGAGCCGCAGTACTTCCTCGAACCGCGCCAGCTCTATCCGCTGTGGCCGCAATGGCACCCGGACAAGGCGATCGCGCTGTTCTCGACGACGATCGTGCTGCTGTTCCTGCCGAAGCTGTTGAGCATCATCCTGATCTGGGCCAAGGGCGCGAAAGAGTTCGGCGGCAAGTTCAAGGTGACCCTGTCGATGCTGCTGGAGATGCTGTTCTCCATGCTGCTGGCGCCGGTGCGGATGATTTTCCACACCCGTTTCGTTCTGGCCGCGTTCCTCGGCTGGGCCGCGACCTGGAACTCGCCGCAGCGTGACGACGACTCGACGCCATGGAGCGAAGCGGTCAAGCGTCACGGTCCGCAGACCCTGCTGGGCTTCTTCTGGGCGCTGCTGGTGATCTGGCTGAACCCGAGCTTCCTGTGGTGGCTGGTGCCGATCGTCGGTTCGCTGATGCTGTCGATTCCGGTGTCGGTGATTTCCAGCCGCGTCGGTCTGGGCCTGAAGTCCCGTGACGAGAGCCTGTTCCTCATCCCCGAGGAATACAATCCGCCCCAGGCGCTGCTGGCCACCGATCAGTACACCCACGAAAACCGCTGGCACGCACTGAACGACGGCTTTGTCCGCGCCGTGGTCGATCCGCAGCAGAACGCCCTGGCGTGCTCGCTGGCGACCTCGCGTCACGGTGAGGCCGAGCCGATCGAATGGCTGCGCCAGGAACGTGTGCGTCACGCGATCAAGGTCGGCCCGGCCGGGCTGAACAACCATGATCGCCTGCAACTGCTGAGCGATCCGGTGGCCCTGGCCCGTCTGCACGAGCAGGTGTGGGCCGAAGGTCACGCCGAGTGGCTGGACGCCTGGCGGGCTTCGGTGAAAGCCGATCCCCATGCGCCGCTGCTGCCGCTCAAGCCGGTGAGCTTGCAGGCGCAACCGGCCTGATGAAGAACCCCGCGAAAGCGGGGTTTTTTTTGATCTCGATAAAAGAGCCCTTCACTCCGGCCCTTGATTGTTAAACAAATCGTCCATTAAACCTTGTGCAAAAAATCGAGTGCGTTAGCATCCGTCCCCGAATTGGCGCACCCGGACAATCTTGTCCATTTCTGTCGGTTTTCGCGCCGCAAACGCAATGGTTTTGGGGACTTGAAGATGAAGAAGTATCTGTCGATGCTGCTGGTCGGCGTCACGGCACTGGTTGCAGTCAATGCGGCGCAGGCCGGCGCAATCGATGACGCGGTCAAGCGCGGCTCGTTGAAAGTCGGTATGGATCCGACCTACATGCCGTTCGAAATGACCAACAAGCGCGGCGAAATCATCGGTTTCGAAGTCGACATCCTCAAAGCCATGACCAAGGCCATGGGCGTCAAGCTGGAGCTGGTCTCCACCGGTTACGACGGGATCATCCCGGCGTTGATGACCGACAAGTTCGACATGATCGGCAGCGGCATGACCCTGACCCAGGAACGCAACCTGCGCCTGAACTTCAGCGAACCGTTCATCGTGGTCGGCCAGACCCTGCTGATCCGTAAAGAGCTGGAAGGCTCCATCAAGTCCTATAAAGACCTGAACACCGCCGACTACCGCATCACCTCCAAGCTCGGCACCACCGGCGAGATGGTCGCCAAGAAGCTGATCTCCAAGGCCAAGTACCACGGCTACGACAACGAGCAGGAAGCCGTGCTCGATGTGGTCAACGGCAAGGCTGACGCCTTCATCTACGACGCGCCGTACAACGTCGTTGCAGTTAACAAGGTCGGCGCCGGCAAGCTGGTGTTCCTCGACAAGCCGTTCACCTACGAGCCGCTGGCGTTCGGTCTGAAGAAGGGTGACTACGACAGCATCAACTTCATCAACAACTTCCTGCACCAGATCCACGAAGACGGCACCTACGATCGCATCCATGACAAGTGGTTCAAGAGCACCGAGTGGCTCAAGGACATGGAATAACTCGGTCATATAGACCGAGTCGCCCCATTCGCGAGCAAGCTCGCTCCCACATTGGAATGCGTTCCCCTGTGGGAGCGAGCTTGCTCGCGAAGAGGCCTTCCTGGCGACACAGAATTCGGAACCTGCAAATCCAATGAAACAGAAAAAAGCCCAATGGCCCTGGCACGTCCTGACCGTGCTGGTGCTGGTCGGCCTGGCCGGCGCGCTGTATTACGCCACGTCGCTGATGTCCTACGAATGGCGCTGGAACCGTGTGCCGCAGTACTTCGCCTACCAGGCCGAGGAAACCCAGCGCGCGACTGACATTTCCACCGTCAGCGAACTGGTGCGCAAGGGCGGCAGCGCGCAGGTCACCCTGCGCAACGATGCCGGTGACGAGCAGCATCTGATCGTCGACGAAAACAGCCTGCAATTCGCTCAGGGCGACGATGTGGCCGAAGGCGACGTCGTGGGCGTGACGCGGCACTGGGCGGCAGGTCCGCTGTTGTGGGGCCTGTGGACGACGCTTTGGCTATCGGTGGTGTCCGGGGTGCTGGGTCTGCTGATCGGTCTGGCCACCGGGCTGTGCCGGCTGTCGAGCAATCCGACCCTGCGCGACCTGTCGACGATCTATGTCGAACTGGTGCGCGGCACGCCGCTGCTGGTGCAGATCTTCATTTTCTATTTCTTCATCGGCACGGTGATGAACCTGTCCCGGGAGTTCGCCGGGATCGCCGCGCTGTCGCTGTTCACCGGCGCCTACGTGGCGGAAATCATCCGTTCCGGTGTGCAGTCGATTGCCCGCGGGCAGAACGAAGCGGCGCGTTCGCTGGGCCTGAGCGCCGGCCAGTCGATGCGTCATGTGGTGCTGCCGCAAGCGTTCAAGCGCGTGCTGCCGCCGCTGGCCGGGCAGTTCATCAGTCTGGTCAAAGACACCTCGCTGGTGTCGGTGATCGCCATCACCGAGCTGCTCAAAAGCGGTCGTGAAGTCATCACCACGTCGTTCTCGCCGTTCGAGATCCTGTTCTGCGTCGCCGGCCTGTACCTGTTGATCAACCTGCCGCTGTCGAAAATCGCCAGCCGGCTTGAGCGGAGGCTCGCGCAAAGTGATTGAAGTCCGCGATCTGGTAAAAGTCTTCGACACCCGTGGGCAAGTGGTGCGCGCGGTGGATAACGTCAGCACGTCCGTCGCCAAGGGTGAAGTGTTGGTGGTGATCGGCCCGTCCGGTTCCGGCAAGTCGACCTTCCTGCGTTGCCTCAATGGTCTGGAAGAATTCGATTCCGGCTCGGTGAGCATCGACGGTCTGCAACTGGCCGACCCGAAAACCGACGTCAACGCCTACCGCCGCGAAGTCGGCATGGTGTTCCAGCATTTCAATCTGTTCCCGCACATGACCGTGCTGGAAAACCTGTGCCTGGCGCAGAAAGTCGTGCGCAAGCGCGGCCAGAAGGAAAGCGAAGCCAAGGCTTTGGCATTGCTGGAGAAGGTCGGCATCGCCCAGAAGGCCCGCGAATATCCGTCGCGCCTGTCCGGCGGTCAGCAGCAGCGCGTGGCGATTGCCCGGGCGCTGGCGATGGACCCCAAGGTCATGCTGTTCGACGAGCCGACCTCGGCCCTCGACCCGGAAATGGTCGGCGAAGTGCTGGACGTGATGAAGAACCTGGCCGTGGAAGGCATGACCATGGTCTGCGTGACTCACGAAATGGGTTTTGCCCGGGAAGTGGCGGATCGGGTGCTGTTCTTCGATCACGGCAAACTGCTGGAAGACGCCTCGCCGGCGGAGTTCTTCGATGCACCGAAGGATCCACGAGCCCAGGCGTTCCTGCGGCAAGTCCTCTAAACGCAGGGCAAAAAAAACGCAGCCATTGGCTGCGTTTTTTTGTGTGCGCGGTTTACACCTTGAACCGGCCCACCAGTGTTTGCAGGTGAGTGCCCAGGCGCGCCAGCTCGACGCTGGAGGCCGCCGTCTCTTCACTGGCCGCCGAGGTCTGGTCCGAGACATCCCTCACGTTCAGCACGCTGCGGTTGATCTCTTCGGCCACGGCGCTCTGCTGCTCGGCCGCCGCAGCGATCTGCTGGTTCATCGCCTGAATCGCCGAAACGGTGCGGGTGATGCTTTCCAGCGAACCACCGGCACGCCGGGTCAGCTCGACGCTGCTGTCGGTCAGGGTGCGGCTGTTGTCCATGATCGTCGCCACTTGCTGGGTGCCGTTCTGCAGGCCGACGATCAGCTCTTCGATCTCTTCCGTGGACTTCTGGGTACGCTGGGCGAGGCTGCGGACTTCGTCGGCGACCACCGCAAAACCACGTCCGGCTTCACCGGCACGGGCGGCCTCGATGGCGGCGTTGAGGGCCAGCAGGTTGGTTTGCTGAGCCACGGACTTGATCACGTCGAGCACGCTGCCGATCTTGTCGCTTTCGCGCTTGAGCTCGCCCATGGCCTCGGTGGAGTGGCCGACTTCGGCAGCCAGGCGTTCGATCTGGGCGATGGCCTCGCCAACCACCTTGTCGCCTTCACGGGCCTGCTGGTCGGCGGCGACCGCTGCTTCCGAAGCTTCCTCGGCGTTGCGCGCGACTTCCTGCACGGTGGCGGCCATTTCGTTCATGGCGGTGGCGACCTGGTCGGTCTCGACTTTCTGATTGTTGACTCCGGCGCTGGTCTGCTCGGTCACGGCGGACAACTCTTCGGCAGCGCTGGCGATCTGGGTCACGCCGTCGCTGATCCCGCCGATCAATTCGCGCAGACCCTGGGTCATGCTCTGCATCGAGCGTTGCAGTTGGCCAAGTTCGTCGCGGCGCTGGGAAATCAGGTTGTGGGTCAGGTCGCCAGAAGCTACACGCTCAGCCACTTTCAGGGTCTGGTTCAGTGGGATGATGATCTGCCGGGTGATCGCCCAGGCGGCGAGCAGACCGAAGGCCACGGCCAGCAGAGTGGCGATCAGCAGCTGGTTCTTGGCGCTGGCGGCATCGGTGTCGCGGACGATGGTTTGGGATTCGGTGAGTTTCTTGCTGACGTCGAGCAGGATGTCGCCCTGAGCGGACATGCGTGCCATGGCCTTGGCGTTGTTCACCTGGGAGTCGCGGAACTGGCTGACGGCAGCGCGGTAAGCCTTGAGCGATTCGGTGGCCTGTTGCAGGTTGGCAATGTGTTGCTCGGGCAGTTTGCTCGGCAGGCTTTCAAGATTGTTCAGGGCGGCGGCGATGGCATCCAGCGCCGGTTGTTCGGCGTCGGCCTTGCCGCTGTAGGTGTAGCCGCGCACCTGATAGCGCGCCTGTTGCAGCAGTTTGCTCAGTTCGATCACGCTGTTGAACTGCGCAACGCTGTCGCCTTGCAGCAGCGATTTCTCGACTTCACTGACCTTGGCCACGGCATTGTCGGCGCTGGCGCCGAGTTTGCTGCGGGCGTCTTCACGCTGCACGGTGGCCTGGGTCATGTCGCCAAAGGCGCGTTTGTACTCGGCGACTGCCGCCAGTTGCTGGTCGATCATGGCCACGTCGGACGGTTGCTCGATCATGCCGCGAGCGCTTTGCAGGCCGCTGTCGAGTTTGCCGAGCAGGTCGTTGACCGCGCCGGGGCCTTGTTCGCCACGGCGGGCTTCATAGTCCAGGCGCGCCAGGCGCAGGTCTTTGGTCAGCTCATTGAGGCTGGAGATGAACCCGAGCTTGTCGCCCCGGCTGATGATGCCGCTCATGCCGGTCCAGCCGGTAAAGGTGATCAACAGCGTCAGCAGCAGCACCAGGCCGAAACCGATTCCCAGCTTGCGTTTGACGCTGACGTTTCCAAGATTCTCGGCTAACCAACGGTACATGCGACGACTCCCCTCGGACCACTAACTAATTGGACTTATGGAGAGTGTATCGGCCGCATGATGGCAATCTGTAACGCGATTTGTCTGGAGAAGGGCTTGGAACAGCAGTGCTTAGAACAACCGGGCGAGCAGCGCGGTGACGGCGGTTTCGACCCGCAGGATGCGGTCGCCCAGTTGCACCGGTTGCAGGCCGGCCTTGGCCAGAAGGTCGATTTCGTAGGGAATCCAGCCACCCTCGGGGCCGATGGCCAGGGTCACCGGTTCGTTCAGGGCGCGGGGGCAGGGCGGGAAATTCCCCGGATGGCCGACCAGACCGAGGGTGCCGTCGGTGATGGCCGGCAGGCGATCTTCGACGAACGGCTTGAAGCGCTTCTCGATGATGATTTCCGGCAGCACCGTATCCCGGGCTTGTTCGAGGCCGAGGATCAGCTGTTCGCGGATCGCTTCCGGTTCGAGGAACGGCGTCTGCCAGAAGCTTTTCTCGACCCGGTAGCTGTTGACCAGAATCACCTTCGACACGCCCATGGTCGCCACGGTCTGGAACACCCGGCGCAGCATCTTCGGGCGGGGCAGGGCGAGTACCAGGGTCAGCGGCAGTTTGGCCGGCGGCGGTTGATCGAGGGTGACTCGCAGTTCGGCTTCACCCGCGTCCAGACGCAGCAGCTCGGCCGAGCCCATCAACCCGTCGATGCGCCCGACCCGCAGGCTGTCGCCGACTTCCGAACGGTGGACTTCCTGCATGTGGGTCAGGCGCCGATCACGCAGCACGACGCGGTCGGCCGCGATGAAGTCGGCCTCTTCGAGCAGCAGCAGGTTCATGGCTGAGTCGCTGGCGGCTGGTCGTTGTGATCGTCGGCGGTTTCTTCCGGGCGCTCGCGCTTGCTCACCAGGCTGCCGAACAGGATGCCGACTTCGAACAGCATCCACATCGGCACGGCCAGCAGGGTCTGGGAGAAGATGTCCGGCGGAGTCAGGATCATGCCGACCACGAAGCAGCCGATGATCACGTACGGACGGATCTTCTTCAGGTATTTGACGTCGACCACGCCGATCCACACCAGCAGCACCACGGCCACGGGGATTTCGAACGCCACGCCGAAGGCGAAGAACAGCGTCATGACGAAATCGAGGTAACTGGTGATGTCGGTCATCATTTCAACGCCGGCCGGGGTGGCGGAGGCGAAGAACTTGAAGATCAGCGGGAACACGAAGAAGTAGGCGAACGCCATGCCGGTGTAGAACAGCAGGATGCTGGAGATCAGCAACGGCACTGCGACACGCTTTTCATGCTTGTACAGGCCCGGTGCGATGAAGCCCCAGATCTGGTGCAGGATCACCGGAATCGCCAGGAACAGCGAGACCATCATCGTCAGTTTCAGCGGCGTCAGGAACGGCGACGACACGTCGGTGGCGATCATCGTCGCGCCGGCCGGCAGGTATTCGCGCAGCGGTGTCGAGACGAAGGTGTAGATCTGCTGGGTAAAGGCAAACAGCCCGGCGAAGATGATGAAGATCGCCGCGACGCAACGCAGCAGGCGGGTGCGCAACTCGGTGAGGTGCGAAACCAGCGGCATGTGCTGGTCGTTTTCGGGGAGATCGCTCATGGGGCTCGCGGCGGCAGTGTTGGGTCGTGAGGCGCTGGTGTGGTCGGCGCGGCGGTTTGGGCTACGTGTTCAACCGAGGCTGGCGCGACGACAGGCGCTGGTTCGGTTGGCGCTACAGCAGGTGCCGCTGGCGTTGGAGCGGCAGGGCTGTGAATCGTCTGCTCACCCACGTGCTCGACCGGCGTCGGCTCCTGCTGAACCGGCGTGAAAATCTTCCGCGCCTCCTGTTCCAGCGACAGGATGTGCTCGTTGTGCAGTTGCCGACGGATTTCGTCGGCACCGATTTCACGCTCAACTTCCTGTTTGATCGCGTTGAAGCTGCGCTTCAGCCGTCCGACCCACAGGCCGGCGGTGCGCGCAGCGCCCGGCAGACGCTCGGGGCCCAGCACCAGCAGGGCGACGAGGCCGACGAGCAGCAGTTCAGAGAAGCTGATACCAAACATTAGTCAGTGCTCACACGTCTTTGCGGATCGGCTCTTCGACTTTCTGCGCCTGCACGTCGATGGTGTGCGGCGGGTTGGCCTGAGCGGTGGCTTGCGGCTGAACCGGTGGAACCGGCTGCGCAGGCGTGACGGTCGGATCGGCCGGTTTTTCGTCGTCGTTCATGGCTTTACGGAAGCCCTTGATCGATTCGCCAACGTCGGTGCCGAGGTTTTTCAGTTTCTTGGTACCGAACACCAGTACCACGACCACCAGGATGACGATCCAGTGTTTCCAGTCAAAAATGCCCATGTTGCTGTTCCTCTCTAATAGTTGTTCAGGCGGACGGACGCGAGGCTTTCTCGACGTGTCCGGACAGGCCGAAACGGCGATCCAGTTCATCCAGCACCGCCTGCGGATGCTGCCCCAGCTGGGCAAGCATGACCATGCTGTGGAACCACAGGTCGGCGGTCTCGTAGATCACGTCGCTGCAGTCGCCGCTGACGGCGGCGTCCTTGGCGGCAATGATCGTTTCGACCGATTCTTCGCCGACTTTCTCCAGAATCTTGTTCAGACCCTTGTGGTACAGGCTGGCGACATACGAGCTGTCGGCGGCTGCGCCTTTGCGCTCTTCCAGCACCTGAGCAAGGCGGGTCAGGGTGTCACTCATGTTTGTGTCCTGCGGAATAGATGGCGTGCGGGTCTTTCAGGACCGGGTCGACCGTTTTCCAGTCGCCGTTTTCGAAGACGCGGTAGAAGCAGCTTTGACGGCCGGTATGGCAAGCGATGTCGCCGATCTGTTCGACCATCAGGATGATGACGTCGGCGTCGCAGTCCAGACGCATTTCATGCAGCGTCTGTACGTGGCCGGACTCTTCGCCCTTGCGCCACAGCTTGCCACGGGAACGTGACCAATAGATGGCACGGTTTTCCGCCGCGGTCAGCTCCAGGGCTTCGCGGTTCATCCAGGCCATCATCAATACGCGTCCGGTCTTGTGATCCTGGGCAATCGCCGGCACCAGGCCATCGGCGTCCCACTTGATCTCGTCCAGCCAGTTTTTCATCTTCGACTCCGACAGCGAACCCACACTTCAATAGTCGGGTTCAGGCGTTGAAACAGTGTGCCAGCCGATCACGGAACTGGCTATCGGCGAACGACCAGATACAAGCCGACTGCCACCATGATTCCGGCGGGCCAATGCCCCAGTTCGTGCATCGGGCCCCCGGCGGCGAGGATCGTACCGCCCGCCAGATGGGCACTGCCGAGCAGGCGCAGAAACCAGTCGTCCTTGCGTTTTTTCCACGGTGGCGGCGGGTCGTTGGCGTGGGGCTGGGACATGCGTTCGAGCAGATCGCGGGCCATGTTGGCCAGGTGCGGCAGCTGTTCGAACTGGCTCTGGACGTTGCCGATCAAGGCTTTCGGGCTGACGCGCTCGCGCATCCAGCGTTCGAGGAACGGCTGCGCGGTGTTCCACAGATCGAGGTCCGGGTACAGCTGACGGCCCAGGCCTTCGATGTTCAGCAGGGTCTTTTGCAGCAATACGAGTTGCGGCTGCACTTCCATGTTGAAGCGGCGCGCGGTCTGGAACAGGCGCATCAGCACCTGGCCAAATGAAATATCTTTTAATGGTTTTTCGAAGATCGGCTCGCACACGGTACGGATCGCCGCTTCGAATTCGTTGAGCTTGGTTTCCGCCGGCACCCAGCCCGAATCGATGTGCAATTGCGCCACGCGGCGGTAGTCGCGCTTGAAGAAGGCGAACAGGTTGCGCGCCAGATAATCCTGGTCTTCCGGGGTCAGGCTGCCGACGATGCCGCAGTCGATCGCGATGTACTGCGGGCTCCACGGGTTGACGGTGCTGACGAAGATGTTGCCCGGGTGCATGTCGGCGTGGAAGAAACTGTCGCGGAATACCTGGGTGAAGAAGATCTCCACGCCACGTTCGGCGAGCATTTTCATGTTGGTGCGCTGGTCGGCGAGGGTCGCCAGATCCGTCACCTGAATCCCGTAGATGCGCTCCATCACCAGCACTTTCGGCCGGCACCAGTCCCAGTAGACTTGCGGCACGTAGAGCAGCGGCGAGCCTTCGAAGTTACGCTTCAACTGGCTGGCGTTGGCCGCCTCGCGCAACAGGTCGAGTTCGTCGTAGATGGTTTTTTCGTAGTCGCTGACCACGTCCACCGGGTGCAGCAGACGGGCGTCGGCGGAGACCTTTTCGGCGGCGCGGGCGAGGATGAACAGCCACGCCAGATCCTGCGCGATGATCGGCTTCAGGCCCGGGCGGATCACCTTGACCACCACTTCTTCACCGGTCTTCAGTTGCGCGGCGTGTACCTGCGCCACCGAGGCCGAGGCCAGCGGTTCGACGTCGAAACGGCTGAACACTTCGCTGATCTTCTTGCCCAGTTGCTCTTCGATCAGTTTGACCGACAGCTGCGAATCGAACGGCGGTACGCGGTCCTGCAACCGCATCAGCTCATCGGCGATGTCTTCCGGCAGCAGGTCGCGGCGGGTCGAGAGTATCTGCCCGAACTTGATGAAGATCGGCCCCAGGTCCTGCAAGGCCAGGCGCAGGCGTGCGCCACGGCTCAGATCCAGCGGCTTGCGCGGGAACCAGCGCCACGGCAGAACGTAGCGCAGCGCCAGCAGGAACCACGGCAAAGGCAGATCGAACAGCAGGTCATCGAGGCGGTAGCGGATCACGACGCGCTGGATGCGCAACAGACGGCGGACGGCGAGCAGCTTCATGCGTTATCGCTTGGGTCGAGGGATCGGGAAAGGCGCTCGAAGCGCGCCTCGAGACGTTCCAGATCGAGTTTGATCCGGTCCAGTTCGCTGAAGCGGGCTTCGGCTTCGCGCTGACCGACGAGGGTGCGCGATTCTTCGGCCAGGTATTCGGCGAGGTTCTGGTTGAGGCTGGCAAATCCTTGTTGATACCAGCGGGCGCGGCTGCGCAGGTGACCGCCGACCAGTTGCGTGGCGACAGGTCCCAGCCAGCGCGAGAGTTCGTACTCCCAGTCCAGCTCCAGATCCTGCAGCACGCCCGCCAGCTCCAGCAGCACGCCGCTGTCGCCGTCGAGTTCGACTTCCGGCGCGTGCAGCACCGCCGTCTTGTCCTTGCTCAGGGCCAGTTTCACCAGGCTCGAGGCCGGGGCGCGCAGGGTACAGTCGACGCCGGTTTCCCAGTGGGACGCCAGCATCAGGCCTTCGTCGCTCGGCAGGATGAACAGTTGCAGCGCCGGGCTGCGGCAATCCACGGCAATCACTTTGCCGGTCAGATGCGCCAGTCGCGGCAGCGCCGTGCTGTCGAGACGCAGCACGCGGTTCAGGCCGAGTTCGACGCTGGCGAGCAGCCCGGTCAGCAGCATCAGGGTTTGATGCCGCGGTGCAGGGCGACGATGCCTGCGGTCATGTTGTGATAGGTCACGCGGTCGAAACCGGCGTCGACCATCATCGACTTCAGGGTTTCCTGATTCGGGTGCATGCGGATCGATTCGGCCAGGTAGCGATAGCTTTCCGAGTCATTGGTGATCAGCTTGCCCATCAGCGGCATGAAGGCGAACGAGTAGGCGTCGTAGGCCTTGGACATCAGCGCGTTGGTCGGCTTGGAGAATTCCAGCACCAGCAGGCGGCCGCCCGGCTTGAGTACGCGCAGCATCGAGCGCAGGGCGTCTTCCTTGTGCGTCACGTTGCGCAGGCCGAAGGCGATGGTAACGCAGTCGAAATGGTTGTCCGGGAACGGCAGCTTTTCAGCGTCTGCCTGGACGAACTCGACGTTGCCCGAAACACCGACGTCCAGCAGGCGGTCACGACCGACCTTGAGCATGGATTCGTTGATGTCCGCGAGAACCACCTGACCGGTCGGGCCGACCAGGTGCGAGAATTTCTTGGTCAGGTCGCCGGTGCCACCCGCGATGTCCAGCACGCGGTTGCCGGCGCGCACGCCCGACAGTTCGATCGCGAAACGCTTCCACAGACGGTGCATGCCGCCCGACAGAAGGTCGTTCATCAGGTCGTACTTGGCGGCCACGGAGTGGAACACCTCAGCGACTTTTTCCGCTTTCTGGCTTTCCGGAACGTTTTTGAAGCCGAAGTGAGTGGTGGGTTCGGCATCGCTGCCTTTGCGCTGATCAGTCATATCGCTGTCACCAAAAGAGAATGCGCGACATTCTAATCCCCAAGCCATGCTTTGTCTTGGAATGGCTAAAGGTAAGATGGGCAACCTTCGGGACGATTTGCCGCAGTGGCGGTCAAGATTCGTTGCAGGCATTCATAGCCCCATTCAAAAAGCAGGAGTCATTCAATGGCCCATATCAGTGTTGAGCGTGCCCACAGCCTGGGCAAGGAAGCGGCCCGCGAGAAAGCCGACAAACTGGCGCAGAAACTCTCCGATCAATATGGCCTCGAGCCGCAGTGGTCGGGCGATGTCCTGAACCTCAAGCGTTCGGGCGTGAAGGGCGCGGTGCATGTGGCCGAGGATTCGATCCGGGTCGACGTCGAACTGGGCCTGATGATGTCGGCCATGAGCGGCATGATCAAAGCCGAGATCGAAAAGGCGCTGGATAAAGCGCTGGTCTGATCGGGACAAAACGGGGAGCTTCGGGCTCCCCGTTTTTTTCTCGTGCACCTGCCTTTCATGTCAGTTGTTAGGGTGCCGTTTCTAATTTTTCTCCCTACTTTGTGCCTGAGCCCGACACTCGTCAGGGCAGTTCCTCAAACCTTCTGCGCGTGAGGTGCACCATGGCCAAAGTCATTTTGAAGAAAAAAATCGACGCTTCGACTTCCGCTCTGAGCGACGTCAAATCCTATGCCCGCAAGATCTGGCTGGCAGGCCTGGGTGCCTACACCAAGGTCGGTCAGGAGGGCAGCGAGTACTTTCAGGAGTTGATCAAGGCTGGTCAAACTGTTGAAAAGAAAGGCAAAAAAGCTGTCACCGAAAAACTCGAAGCGGCTAACGCCGAGATCGATGAAGCCAAGAGCGAAGTCAGCTCTTTCAAAGGCCGGGTCGAAGTTCAGCTCGACAAGGTCGAGAAGGCGTTCGACACGCGTGTCGCCAGTGCCTTGAATCGTATCGGCATTCCGTCTAAACATGACGTTGAGGCACTCTCTGCTAAGCTCGATGAGCTGACGGCATTGCTCGAACGCGTCGCGCGTAAATCTTAAGGAGAACGGGATGGCTGGTAAAAAGAACACCGATAAAGAAGGCAGCTCGTGGATCGGAAAAGTCGAAGACTATTCCCGCAAGATCTGGCTGGCTGGTTTAGGCGTGTACTCGAAGATCGACACTGACGGCAGCAAGCTCTTCGATACATTGGTCAAAGACGGCGAGAAAGCCGAGAAGCTCACCAAGGCTGCAGTCGGCAAGAAAGTCGATGCTGCCAAGGACTCTGCAAGCTCGGCAAAATCGCGCATCAGCGGCGTGAAAGATCGCGCTCTGGGCACCTGGGATCAGCTGGAAGGGGCTTTCGACAAGCGCCTGAACAGTGCGATCTCGCGCCTGGGCGTACCGAGCCGCAACGAGGTGAAGGATCTGCACAAGAAGGTCGATACCTTGACCAAGCAGATCGAAAAACTCACCGGCCTGAAAGCTCAGCCTGTCGCGGCCAAAACCGCAGCAGCCAAGCCTGCGGCCAAAACCGCTGCCAAGCCACTGGCTAAAGCCGCCGCCAAACCGGCCGCAAAACCAGCGGCTAAAACTGCTGCCGCCAAGCCTGCAGCGAAAGCCGCGGCCAAACCGGTTGCCGCCAAGGCCGCCGCCAAGCCGGCTGCAAAACCAGCTGCCAAACCTGCGGCCAAGCCAGCAGCGAAAACCGCTGCCGCCAAACCCGCTGCCAAGCCTGCCGCCAAACCGGCTGCGGCGAAAAAACCGGCAGTGAAAAAACCGGCCGCGCCAAAAGCCGCTGCGCCGAAACCAGCTGCACCAAAACCGGTGACCACACCGCAAGCACTGGCAAGCACGTCGAACTCGGCCTCGGCTCCAACCCCGGCGCCTGCTCCGACTGCTGCATCGACTCCGTCGACGCCAACCAGTCAGTCCTGATTTTTCAGGGCTCAAAAAAACGCCCGGCCTGTGAAGGTCGGGCGTTTTTGTTTGGGTAAAAGCCGTCGGATTACTCGTGATCTTCGAGATACTGCAAAGCCATCCTCTCCGTCGCCACCTTCACCGGCGGCAACAGATGCGGTGCCACCAGCATCATGATCTGGTACACCACCAGCCGCACTTCCCCTTCACGATCAAGAATCCGCTGATAGTCCAGCGAGAACAGCAACGTCATGGTGATCTGCTCCACCAGTTGCCCCAGCGCCTGAGTGTCGCTGACCAACTGCCCCGACGCCTTCAATCGCGCCAGCAATGACGCCAGCGTGCGCTTGAGTACGTTGAGAAACTGGCGAATGCCCTTGGCCAGTTTCGGCAACCGTCCCGCCAGGTTCGACAGGTCCTGGAACAGGAAGCGGTACTGCGCCAGCCTTTCGACGATCAGGTGCAGGAACAGCCAGTAATCCTCCGGCGCCAGTTCGACATCGGCGGGCGGGTCGAGCAGCGGGGCGAGGTCGCTCTGGAAGCGCTCGAACAGTCCGAGAATCAGTGGTTCCTTGCCGTGGAAGTGGTAGTAGAGGTTGCCGGGGCTGATCCCCATTTCATTGGCAACCTCCATGGTGGAGACGTTCGGCTCGCCCTTCTCATTGAACAACTGCAGGGCACATTCGAGGATCCGTTCGCTTGTTTTCATCCAGTCTTCTTAAAAGGGCTTGAGTCAGTCAGCGCACACGCACATAGGTGCCGGGTGCCGCTTCCATCGGTGGATAATTGGCGTTGCCGAGGGTCATCTGGGTTTCGCGCAGGGTGCCGGAGCGCTGCTGCACCCACTCCAGCCATTGCGGCCACCAGCTGCCGTCGACTTTCTTGGCGTCGTAGTACCAGGCGCGCGGATCACCGCTGAGCTTTCCGTTCTCGACGTAATTGGCTTTCGGGTTGCCCGGCGGGTTGAGGATGCTCTGCACGTGGCCGCTGTTGGACAGCACGAAGCGCCGCTCACCGCCCAGCAACAGCGTCGAGCGATACACCGCGTCCCACGGCGTGATGTGGTCGTTCATGCCGGCCACGCTGAAGCTGTCGACCGTGACCTTTTGCAGATCGATCGGCGTGCCGCACACTTCCAGGCCACCCGGATGGGTCAACGGGTTGTGCTTGAAGAAGTCCAGAATGTCGCCATGAAACGCGGCGGGCAGGCGGGTGCTGTCGTTGTTCCAGTAGAGGATGTCGAACGCCGGCGGCTCCTTGCCCAGCAGGTAGTTATTGACGAAATAACTCCAGATCAGATCGTTGGGGCGCATCCAGGCGAACACCTTGGCCATGTCGCGGCCGTCCAGCACGCCTTTCTGATAGGAGCGCCGCTTGGCCGCTTCGAGCGTTTGCTCATCGGCGAACAGGGTGGCCGGGGTGTTCATTTCACTGTCGAGCAGGCTCACCAGATAGGTGGCGCTGGAGACTCGCCGCAACTGCCGCTTGGCCTGCAGATGCCCTTGCAGCGCCGCGATGGTCAGCCCGCCGGCGCAGGCGCCCATCAGGTTGACCTCGCGGGCACCGGTGATCGCCCGGCAGATATTCATCGCTTCTTCCACGGCTTCGACGTAGGTCGACAGGCCCCATTCGCGATGGCGCACATCCGGGTTGCGCCAGCTGATCATGAAGGTCTGCAAGCCGTTCTTCAGGGCGAACTGGACGAAGCTGTTGCTCGGGCTGAGGTCGAAAATGTAGTACTTGTTGATTTGCGGCGGCACCACCAGCAGCGGTTTCGAATACTGCTTTTCGCTCATCGGCCGGTACTGGATCAGTTCGAGCATTTCGTTGCGAAACACCACCGAGCCGGTGGTGGTGGCGACGGTCTTGCCGACTTCGAAAGCCTGTTTGGTCACCTGGCGTGGCAGGCCGTCGTTGTGCAGCAGGTCATCGAACAGATGGCTCAGCCCGCGCACCAGGCTGTGGCCGCCGGAGTTGAACAGTTCTTTCACTGCCAGCGGATTGAGCAGGGTATTGGAGGGCGCCACGGCGTCGTTGAGCAGGGTGAAGGCGAAGTGCGCACGGGCGCGGTCGTCGTCGCTCATGCTGCTCTCGTCGATCCAGCTCTTGACCTGTTTTTGCCAGGCCAGATAAGCCTGAAGGCTGCGCCGATAGAACGGGTTCAGGCTCCACGCCGGATCGGCGAAGCGGCTGTCCTGCGGATTGGTCGGGTGCAGGGTTTCGCCGAGCAGCACGCGTCCGAGCGCGCCTCCCAGCTTCAAGGCGTGTTTTGCACTGTGGATCGGATTGCGCAGCCCGTGGGCCGCGACGTTGCGCAAGGTCGAGATCAGGTCCCGGCCGCGCAGACCGGTCATGGCACTCTGTGCATTGATGAACACGGCGGGGCTGGGCACGACGCCCGTCGCTGGTTTGTCACGCATGACTCAACACTCCTTCGTCTTCAGGCCAAAAACAAACACACCGAACCAGAACACCATAGACGCTGTTGCGGGTTGTTGCCTGCGCAGGCTCCCTGCCACGCACCTGTCCGGAAGCGCTGCAAGACGCTGTCCAGAAATCCGCGCCGGGACGGTTATCCGCCCAGCGGTGTCGGGTGCGGATGCATCACCGCACGCTGACGTTCCTCCTGGAGGAATTTCATGATGATCGGCGCCACCGCCTCGGCCCGGGTTATCAGGAACAGATGCCCGTCGTCGATGATGTGCAACTGCGCGTTGGGGATTCGCCAGGCGAGCATGCGCATGTTAATCAGCGGGATCAGCGGATCGTCATCACCGGCCAGCACCAGCGTCGGCTGGTGGATCTTGTGCAGCCAGTGAATGCTGGTCCAGCCCAGGCCCGCGAACAGTTGCCAGTAGTAACCGAGCTTGCCCGCCGAACGCACCTTGGCCGCATGGCTGGCGGCGAGTGTCGGGTCGCGGCGGAACGAGCCGCCGTAGATCATCGGGGCGATGCGGATCACATGGGACGGCTGGATATAGCGCCGCGGACTGGCCATCATCCACAGCACTTTCGGCTTGCCCGGCACCATCACCGCACCGGCAGCGGTCGCCGCCAGCACCAGCTTCTTGCAGCGTTCGGGATAGTCGTAGGCGAACTGCTGCGCCAGCGCGCCACCCCAGGACACGCCGATCACGTTGACCTGTCCGTAGTCGAGGTAATCGAGCATCCGCGCGGTGAGTTTCGCCAGTCCCGGAAAGCGGTACGGCCGGCTCGGCGTCGAGGAACCGCCGACACCGGGCACGTCGAAGGCGATCACTTCCAGGTCCGGATCCAGCGCCGCGACAAAAGGAAACACCAGCTCCAGGTTGGCGCCGATGCCGTTGAATATCAGCAAGGGCGTCAAGTGAGGCTTGCCGGGGCGGACCGCCGTGCGGATGGTCTGACCATCCAGCTCGACGGTTCGAAAGATGAACGGGTGCGGCATGCTTCAAGGCCCTGTGGGTCGCAATCTCAGTGTTCACCTCACTCCCGAAAGGGAGTGAGGTGTGTCGGTTACCGCTCGTGAACGTAAGTGCCCGGTGAAGCCTCGCCTGCGGGATACGCCTTGTTGCCCAGCTTGGTCGGCGCCTTTTTCAGCTCGCCCGAACGCGCGGCCTGCCACGCCTGCCAGTACAGCCACCAGGAGTCGGCGTGCTTGGTCGAGTTTTCCTGCCAGTCATCGGCATTGGCGGTCATTTCATCGCTGGTCATGTAGCGCGATTTCGGGTTGCCCGGCGGGTTCAGAATGCTCTGGATATGCCCGCTGCTGGACAGCACGAATTCCACCTTGCCACCGAACAGCTGCGCCGACTTGTAGCAGGACTTCCACGGGGTGATGTGGTCGTTGGTGCCGGCCAGCGAGAAGATGTCGGCGGTCACCTGCTTGAGGTCGATCGGCGTGCCGCACACTTCCAGTGCATTGGGGCGGATCAGTGGGTTGTTTTTGAACATCTCGATCAGGTCGCCGTGGAACGCGGCCGGCAGTCGAGTCGTATCGTTGTTCCAGAACAGGATGTCGAACACCGGAGGCTCGTTGCCGAGCAGGTAGTTGTTGACCCAGTAGTTCCAGATCAGATCGTTGGGGCGCATCCAGGCGAAGACCTTGGCCATGTCTTTGCCTTCGAGCACGCCGGCCTGATACGAGTGGCGCTTGGCGGTTTCCAGGGTCTGCTCGTCGACGAAGAGCGCGACGTCGCTGTCCAGCGTTGTATCGAGCACGCTGACCAGCAGGGTCAGGGCATTGACCTTGTTCTCGCCGATCGCCGCGTAGTGACCGAGCAGGGCGGTGCAGGTGATGCCGCCGGAGCAGGCGCCAAGCATGTTGACGTCCTTGCTGCCGGTGATCGCGGTGACCACGTCGACCGCTTCCTTCAGGGCTTCGATGTAAGTCGAGAGGCCCCACTCGCGCTGTTCCTTGGTCGGGTTGCGCCAGCTGACGATGAAGGTCTGCACATTGTTGCGCAGGCAGAAGCGCGCCAGGCTCTTGTCCGGGCTGAGGTCGAATACATAGAACTTGTTGATTTGCGGCGGCACCACCAGCAGCGGGCGCTCGTGCACTTGCTCGGTGATCGGTTTGTACTGGATCAGCTCCAGCACGTCGTTGCGAAACACCACCGCGCCTTCGGTCACGCCCAGGCTCTTGCCGACCTCGAACGCGCCCATGTTGACCTGGCTCGGCATGCCGCCGTTGTGCACCAGATCCTTGGCCAGATGCGAGAGACCGTCGAGCAGGCTTTTGCCGCCGGTCTCGAAGAAGCGTTTGACCGCCGCCGGGTTGGCTGCCGTGTTGGTCGGTGCCATGGCCTCGGTCATCAGGTTGATCACGAAGTGGCCGCGCGCGATGTCCTTGGGCGAGAGGCTGCTGTCGTCGATCCAGGCATGGAGTTCCTTGCGCCATGCCAGGTAGGTTTGCAGATAACGTTTGTACAGCGGGTTCTGACTCCACGCCGGATCGACGAAGCGACGGTCATCGCCCGCCGGTTGCAGGTCTGATTTGCCGAACAGCACGTTCTTCAGTTCGAGGCCGAACTGGGTGACGTGTTTGACACTATGGATCGGTTGTTTGATGGCCTGGGTCAGCACCATTCGAGCAGAGGCCAGCAGATCCTTTCCGCGAAGCCCAACGACAGGATTCAGCCCCAGGGTGTTCTCCGAGGCCTGGTACTTCAAATCATCGTTATTCTTGTTACTCATCTACGACGCTCCATTGTCCTGAGACGAGTACCCGGTTTTCTGCTGTGCAGTTCCACAGCCAATGCCAGGTACTACTGCTCGGGTGACCGTTGATTCTGCATAGCTGCTTTACAGTCGTAGAGCACTGCAGGGAACTTGCCAGTTCCATTGGTTACCCGAGATTGATTTTTTTCGCAAGCAGCCGATCCCGGGCCGCTTTAGCGGAGCATTCAAACAGATGAATCTAGAAAATGCCCTCTAAACAGTCCGAGGCGCGGACTAGAGCATCAGCTTGACGACGGACTGGTCCGGGTCGCGGGTTTTGCCGGCGGCTTTGAGCTCGGCCAGATAATCCGCCCAGAGTGCGTCATAACGTCGCCCCAGCTCGTACAGATAATCCCAGGTGAACAGACCGCTGTCGTGACCGTCATCGAAGGTCAGTTTCAGTGCGTACTGACCGGCCGGTTCTACCTTGGTCAGGCCGACGTGCAGCTTGCCGAATTGCAGGATCGGTTTGCCGTGGCCCTGGACCTCGGCGGAGGGGGAATGCACGCGCAGGAATTCGGCGGGCAGGGTGTATTCCTCGCCGGACGCGTATTTGAGCGACAGGGTTTTCGAGGCTTTGTGCAGTTTGATGTCGGTGGGGAGTTGGGTCATGGGCTGGCGTCCGAAGTGTGGGCGACCCTTGAGCAAGTGTGGGAGCGAGCTTGCTCGCGAAAGCGGTGTGTCAGACAACATTGATGTCGACTGACACGGCCTCTTCGCGAGCAAGCTCGCTCCCACAGGGTCCGCTACCGCTGTAAGTATGGCTTACAGGATATAACGGGACAGGTCTTCGTTCTGCGCCAATTCGCCCAGGTGGCTGTTGACGTATTCGGCGTCGATCTGGATCGCCTTGTCGTCGTGGGCGCTGGCCAGATCGCCGGCACTGAACGACACCTCTTCCAGCAGGCGCTCGAGCAGCGTGTGCAGGCGACGGGCACCGATGTTCTCGGTCTTCTCGTTGACCTGCCAGGCGATTTCCGCCAGACGCTTGATGCCTTCCGGCTGGAACTGGATGTTCAGGCCTTCGGTTTTCAGCAGTGCGCAGTACTGCTCGGTGAGCGAGGCGTGCGGTTCGCTGAGGATGCGTTCGAAGTCCTGCGGGCTCAGGGCCTTGAGTTCGACGCGGATCGGCAGACGGCCTTGCAGCTCCGGTACCAGATCGCTCGGCTTGCTCAGGTGGAACGCACCGGAGGCGATGAACAGGATGTGGTCGGTCTTGACCATGCCCAGCTTGGTGTTGACGGTGCAGCCTTCGATCAGCGGCAGCAGGTCACGTTGCACGCCCTCGCGGGACACATCGGCGCCGCCGACATTGCCGCGCTTGGCGACCTTGTCGATCTCGTCGATGAACACGATGCCGTGCTGCTCGACTGCTTCCAAGGCCTTGGCCTTCAACTCTTCTTCGTTGACCAGGCGACCGGCTTCTTCATCGCGTACCAGTTTCAGCGCTTCCTTGACCTTGAGCTTGCGGGCCTTCTTCTTGCCCTTGCCCATGTTGGCGAACAGGTTCTGCAACTGGTTGGTCATTTCTTCCATGCCCGGAGGCGTGGCGATTTCGATGCCGGCCATTTCGGCGACTTCGATCTCGATTTCCTTGTCGTCCAGCTGGCCTTCGCGCAGGCGCTTGCGGAACAGTTGGCGGGTGTTGGAATCCGGGCTCGGCGCTTCTTCGTTGCTGAAACCCATGCGTGCCGGCGGCAGCAGGGCGTCGAGGATACGGTCCTCGGCGGCGTCTTCGGCGCGGTGGCGAACGCGGGTCATTTCCTGTTCGCGCAGCATCTTGATCGCGGCATCGGCCAGATCACGGATGATCGATTCGACGTCACGGCCGACGTAGCCGACTTCGGTGAACTTGGTCGCTTCGACCTTGATGAACGGCGCGTTCGCCAGTTTGGCCAGACGACGGGCGATCTCGGTTTTACCGACACCGGTCGGGCCGATCATCAGGATGTTCTTCGGGGTCACTTCAACGCGCAGCTCTTCAGGCAGCTGCATGCGGCGCCAGCGGTTGCGCAGGGCAATCGCGACGGCGCGCTTGGCATCGTCCTGGCCGATGATGTGGCGGTTGAGTTCGTGGACGATTTCGCGGGGAGTCATGGACATAATAATTGACGGTCCTCAAGCAGAAACAAGCCGTGGCACAGGGGCCGCGTCAGGCTTATTCAGCGAGATCCTGCTCCTCAATGGTCTGGGTGTGGTTGGTGAATACACAGATGTCGCCGGCAATGCCGAGAGCGGTCTCGACGATTTCGCGGGCCGACAGGTCGGTCTTCTTCAGCAGGGCGCTGGCGGCGGCTTGCGCATAGGCGCCACCGGAACCCATGGCGATCAGGCCGTCTTCGGGTTCGACCACGTCACCGTTGCCGGTGATGATCAGGGATGCGTCCTTGTTGGCGACCGCGAGCATCGCTTCGAGGCGGCTCAGGGAGCGGTCGGTGCGCCATTCTTTGGCGAGTTCGACGGCGGCGCGAACCAGGTGACCCTGGTGCTTTTCAAGCTGGCCTTCGAAACGTTCGAACAGGGTAAAGGCGTCGGCGGTGGCACCGGCAAACCCGGCGATGACTTCGCCGTGGTACAGGCGACGAACTTTCTTCGCGTTGCCTTTCATCACGGTGTTGCCGAGAGAAACCTGGCCGTCGCCGCCCATGACGACTTTGCCGTGGCGGCGGACTGAAACGATGGTGGTCAAGGGAAGAGTCTCCACACTGCGGGGCGAAAATGCCTTATGCCCATTCATATGGGGGTGGTGGAGAGGATTTCAACTGCGGGGCGGGAGAGGGGATGAACGGTGGTTTCTAAGTGATCGCTTCCAGCGTAGCGACGTGATCGTTCCCACGCTCCGCGTGGGAATGCCTCAATGGACGCTCCGCGTCCCTGCGGCAAGGGACGCGGAGCGTCCCGGGCTGCATTCCCACGCAGAGCGTGGGAACGATCGGTGGGGAGGTATCAGCGGCTCTGGCGTTGTTGTAACAACAGGTTGCTGAAGCCGGCGCCCGCCAGTTGTTTCTGGGCGGTGGTCAGCTGTTCGCGGTTGCTGAACGGGCCGACCAGTACGCGGTACCAGGTTTCATCCTTGACCGTCCCGGACTCAACCGCGACCGCCTGGCCGAGCAGAATGATCTGCGCGCGCACCTTGTCGGCATCCGTCTCTTTGCGGAACGAGCCGGCCTGCAGGAAGAACTTGGTCACTGGCGCAGCCTTGGTCACCGGTGGCGCTGGCGGCGGGGTGATCCCGGCCAGTGCAGCCTGCGCGCGCGCGGTGTCGATCTTCGCCGCTTCCGCCGGGGTCACCGGCGTGGTCGGGATTGCCGGCACTTGTGGCGTCGGCAGGGTTTTCTCCGGCACCGCGTCCGGCGGCACGATCACTTCCGATTCCGGTAGCAGGGTGTAGAAGTCGTACTTCGGCTTCACCGGTTGCGTCGGGCTCGGCGGGGTCTTGTTGGCCTCGGCGATCTTGGTGGCTTTCTGTTGCTGCTGTTGCTCGATCTTCTCGCGCTTGACCGTGTCGCTGCCCTTGCCCGGCTCCAGCTTCATCAGGAACACGATGAACGCGCCGACCGTCAGGCCGATGGCCATCCACAGCCAGCCCGGAATCGGCTGCTTCGCTGGAGCTTGGTAACGGCTGGCGCCACGCTTGGGTGCAGGTTTTTTCTTGGCAGCCAACTTACATGCGCTCCAGGGTTTCCAGGCCGAGCAGTTCCAGGCCTTGCTTGAGGGTACGGCCGGTCAGCGCGGCAAGGCGCAGACGGCTTTGCATTTGTGCCGGGGTGTCGGCGGCGAGGATCGGGCAGTTCTCGTAGAAGCTGGAGAACAGGCCGGCCACGTCGTACAGGTAAGTGCAGAGGGTGTGTGGCGTGCCCTTTTCCGCAACGTTGTTCAGCACTTCACCGAACTGCGCGAGTTTGGCCGCCAGTTCCTGCTCGTGCGCCGCTTCGAGGACGATCTGGCCGTCGACTTCGCTGAAATCCTTGCCCAGTTTGCGGAACACGCCGGCCACGCGGGTGTAGGCGTACAGCAGGTACGGCGCGGTGTTGCCTTCGAAGTTGAGCATCAGGTCGAAGTTGAAGCTGTAGTCGCTGGTGCGGTGCTTCGACAGGTCGGCGTACTTCACCGCGCCGATGCCCACAACTTTGGCGATCGCGCGCAGTTCGTCTTCGGCCAGTGTCGGGTTCTTTTCCTTCACCAGGCTGTAGGCACGTTCCTGCGCTTCGGTCAGCAGGTCGATCAGCTTCACGGTGCCGCCATCACGGGTCTTGAACGGACGGCCGTCGGCGCCGTTCATGGTGCCGAAGCCCATGTGCTCCATTTCCATCGGATGGGTCACGAAACCGGCCTTGCGCGCCACGGCGAACACTTGCTGGAAGTGCAGGGCCTGACGCTGGTCGACGAAGTACAACGCACGGTCGGCCTTCAGCTTGCCGCTGCGATAACGCACGGCCGCCAGGTCGGTGGTGGCGTACAGGTAGCCGCCGTCAGCCTTGACGATGATCACCGGCAGCGGCTCGCCTTCGGCGTTCTTGAATTCGTCGAGGAACACGCACTGGGCGCCGTTGCTTTCGACCAGCATGCCGGCGGCTTTCAGGTCGTTGACCACGTTGATCAGGTCGTCGTTGTAGGCGCTTTCGCCCATCACGTCGGCCATGGTCAGTTTGACGTTGAGCAGTTCGTAAATCTTCTGGCAGTGCGACAGCGAGATGTCCTTGAACTTGGTCCACAGCGCCAGGCACTCGGCATCGCCGGCTTGCAACTTGACCACCAGACCACGGGCGCGGTCGGCGAATTCCGGAGATTCGTCGAAGCGCTGCTTGGCGGCGCGGTAGAAGTTTTCCAGGTCCGACAGTTCGTCGCTGGTGATCGGGTTTTCCTGCAGGTACGCCATCAGCATGCCGAACTGGGTGCCCCAGTCGCCAACGTGGTTCTGACGGATCACGGTGTCGCCGAGGAATTCGAGTACCCGCGCCACGCCGTCGCCGATGATGGTCGAGCGCAAGTGGCCGACGTGCATCTCTTTGGCCAGGTTCGGTGCCGACAGGTCGACCACGGTGCGTTGCGCCGGGCCAGCCTTGCGCACGCCAACGTGAGCGTCGGCCAGGGCGGCGTCGAGGCGCGAGGCCAGGGCTTGAGTGTTCTGGAAGAAGTTGATGAAGCCTGGACCGGCGATTTCGGCTTTGGTGACGTTCTCGTCAGCCGGCAGGGCGGCGATGATTTTTTCCGCCAGGTCGCGTGGCTTCATGCCCGCAGGTTTGGCCAGCATCATCGCGATGTTGCTGGCGAAGTCGCCGTGGGTCTTGTCCCGGGCGTTTTCCACCTGGATCGCCGGCGTCAGGCCTTCAGGCAACACACCTTCGTTGACGAGTTGGGTGAGGGCTTGTTGGATCAGCTGGCGAATGGTGTCTTTCATGGTCTTCTCTTTCGACCGCAAGCGCGGCGGCGCATCGATGCGCGGGTGGAAAAACTGGGCATTATCCGTTGCGAAGACGGGCTTGCCAACCTTAGCAGGCAGGATGTGGATGTGTGGTGACAATTCGGCCGGTTTTGCCCGGTCAGTACAGATCCACCGGATCGACATCCAGCGACCAGCGCACCGCCCGGCCGCTTGGCATCTGTTCCAGCACCAGCAGCCAGCTCGCCAGCAATCGGTGCAGCGGCGCCCGGGCCGTGGCTTGCAACAGCAGCTGCGCGCGGAAGCGCCCGGCCCGACGTTCCATCGGTGCCGGCACCGGTCCCAGCAGTTCGATGCCGCTCAGATTCTGTTCGGCCAGCAAACGCTCGGCCGCGCTGCATGCCTCATCAAGAAAGCCTTCGGCTTGCCCCGGCTTGTGCGCTTCGGCGCGCAGCAGGGCGAGGTGGGCGAACGGCGGCAGGCCGGCAGCGCGGCGTTCGCTCAGGGCCTGCTCGGCGAAGGCGAAGTAACCCTGCTCGGTCAGTTGCACCAATAAAGGATGGTCGGCCAGATGCGTCTGGATGATCACCTTGCCCGGTTCTTCCGCCCGCCCGGCACGGCCGGCAACCTGCACGATCAATTGCGCCATGCGCTCGCTGGCGCGGAAGTCGCCGGAAAACAGCCCGCCGTCGGCATCGAGGATCGACACTAGCGTCACTCGAGGGAAGTGGTGCCCCTTGGCCAACATCTGGGTGCCGACCAGAATGCACGGCTGGCCTTTCTGGATCGTGGCGAACAACTGATTCATCGCGTCCTTGCGCGACGTGCTGTCCCGGTCGACGCGCAGCACCGGATAGTCCGGGAACAGAATCGCCAGCCGTTCCTCGGCCCGCTCGGTGCCGGCGCCCACCGGCCGCAGATCGACCTTGTTGCACTTCGGGCATTGGCGCGGCACACGCTCGACGTACCCGCAGTGGTGGCAGCGCAATTCGCCGTAGCGCTGGTGCACGGTCATCCGCGCATCGCAGCGCTGGCACTCGGACATCCAGCCGCAATCGTGGCACAGCAGCGTCGGGGCAAACCCCCGGCGGTTGAGGAACACCAATACCTGCTGGCCGGCGGCGAGGGTCTGGCCGATGGCTTGCTGCATCGGTCCGGAAATGCCGCTGTCCAGTGGACGACTTTTCACATCGAGGCGCAGGAAACGTGGCTGTTTGGCGCCGCCGGCACGTTCGTTCAGGCGTAGGAGTCCGTAACGGCCGGTGTAGGCGTTGTGCAGGCTTTCCAGCGATGGGGTCGCGGAGCCGAGCACGATCGGGATGTTTTCCTGCCGCGCCCGCACCAGCGCCAGGTCCCGCGCGTGGTAGCGCAGGCCTTCCTGCTGTTTATAGGAGCCGTCGTGTTCTTCGTCGATGATGATCAGCCCCGGATTCTTCATCGGGGTGAACAGCGCCGAGCGGGTGCCGATAATAATGTCGGCCTCGCCGTCACGGGCGGCGAGCCAGGCATCCAGACGATCACGATCGTTGACCGCCGAGTGCAGCAGGGCGATCCGGGCGTTGAAGCGTTGTTCGAAACGGGCGAGGGTCTGCGGGCCGAGGTTGATCTCCGGGATCAGCACCAGCGCCTGTTTGCCGGCCTCGAGGGTTTCGCGGATCAGCTGCAAATAGACTTCGGTCTTGCCGCTACCGGTAACCCCGGCCAGCAGGAATGCGTGATAACTGTCGAACCCGGCGCGGATCGCCTCGTACGCGGCGCGCTGCTCGCTGTTGAGCGGCAACTCCGGCTGGGCCAGCCAGTGTTCATGGCGCGCGCCGGGGGCGTGGCGGCGCACTTCGACCTGCACCAGATCCTTGGCCAGCAGCAGATCGAGGCTGTCCTTGCTCAGCATCAGTTTGCTCAGCAACTGATGGGCGACGCCGTGAGGGTGCTGGGCCAAAGTCGCCAGGGCTTCACGCTGGCGCGGGGCGCGAGCGATGCGCGGGTCATCGAGGCTGGCGCCGGGAGCGGCGGACCAGAAGCGTTCCTGCCGAACCTCGGCCAGTTCACCCTGACGCAACAGCACCGGCAACGCCCAGCTCAGAGTGTCGCCGAGGCTGTGCTGATAATACTGAGCCGTCCACAGGCACAGCTTGAACAACGCCGGCGGCAGAGGTGCGGTAGCGTCGAGCAGCGCCAGCGCCGGTTTGAGCTTTTCCACCGGCACTTCGCTGGTGTCAGTGACTTCCACCAGAATCCCGATCATCTCCCGTCGGCCGAACGGCACCCGCAGGCGCATGCCCGGTTGCAACTGCGAACGCAGCACGCCGGCCGGGGCCCGATAGTCGAACAGGCGGCGCAGGGGCGAAGGCAGGGCGAGGCGCAGAATGGCGTCGGGCACGCGGGGGGATCTCAATGGGCGGGTGGGTAAAGAAGGGCCGGAGCCTAGCAGACGGTCGGTCTCAGTGACAGCTTGCGTGATCGGGATTGTCTGGTAGAATCCGCGGCCTAATTACGTGCGGTATTCAACAATCGTGTTGGATGGCGGCACGCCAGCTGAGGAAAACACCATGAAAGCCGATATCCACCCGAATTACCCAGAAGTTGCAGTAACTTGCAGCTGCGGCAACAAGTTCGAAACCCGTTCGACCTTCGGCAAAGCCCTGGCGATCGACGTTTGCAACGAGTGCCACCCGTTCTACACCGGTAAGCAGAAGACTCTGGACACCGGTGGTCGCGTTCAGAAGTTCGCCGACCGTTTCGGTGCTTTCGGCGCGAAAAAGGCCTAAGGCCCTTCATTCTGGAAAACCTCAGCGGCTTTTCCGGTCTGATGAAAAAGGCGTCCCTTGCGGGCGCCTTTTTTGTGTCCGCGATTTGGCTCTCCGCCGCCCAGGCCTTCTGCCCGGCGCCGGCCGGGCTGGACAGCGCCACGGTGCAGCGGGTGGTCGACGGCGACACTCTGCGCCTGAGCGACGGGCGCAATGTGCGGATGATCGGCCTCAATACGCCCGAGCTCGGCAAGCAGGGCCGCAGCGACGAGCCGTTTGCGGTAGCGGCGCGCAAGCGTCTCGAAGCTCTGGTCGCCGAGAGCGACGGGCGGGTTGGCCTGCGACTCGGCACCGAGTCCAAGGACCGCTACGGCCGCACCCTGGCCCATGTTTTCAGCGCCAAGGGTGAGAACCTCGAAGCACAGATGCTCGCCGATGGCCTCGGTTTCCAGGTCGCGGTGGCGCCGAATGTCGATCTTGTCGATTGCCAGCAAGCCGCCGAACGCCGCGCGCGACAGGCCGGGCTTGGCCTGTGGAAACGCTCACCTGTACTGAAAGCGGAGCAGATCGAGCGCTCGGGTTTCGCGCTGGTCAGCGGTCGTGTGAGCAAGGTTCAGCGCAATCGCGGCGGAATCTGGATCGAGTTGCAGGACAAGCTTGTACTGCGCGTTGCACCCAATCTGCTGGATCGCTTCGATGGCGCCTCTCTGCAGGCGTTGAAGGGCAGGCAGATCGAGGCCCGTGGCTGGGTGGTCGACCGTTCCCGGCGCGGTGGACTGAAATCAGGTCAGGCGCGCTGGCTGTTGCCGCTGACCGATCCTTCGATGCTCCAGCCGTCCCGTTGAATAAAAAGTTGTAGACATTTTTTCTGTCGATTGTGAACAGTCCAGCCCTTGTGCGCCGTGGCTCTTGGCCCAAAGTCGTAGGGCAGGGCGCTTGACAGGGGTGACCGGGCAGTCTTGTGGGGACTTTGCGAGGCGCGTATCCTCGCTGACCAGTCTGTCCAACAGTAAAAAGCGGAATGCCAAAATGTCTGATCTGAAAACTGCCGCTCTCGAATATCATGCCAATCCTCGTCCAGGAAAGCTGAGTGTCGAGCTCACCAAGGCCACTGCTACCGCCCGCGACCTGTCGCTGGCCTACAGCCCCGGCGTAGCTGAACCAGTACGCGAGATCGCCCGCGATCCTGAACTGGCCTACAAGTACACCGGCAAGGGCAACCTGGTTGCAGTCATTTCCGATGGCACCGCGATTCTGGGCCTGGGTAACCTCGGCCCATTGGCTTCCAAGCCAGTGATGGAAGGTAAAGGCGTGCTGTTCAAGCGCTTCGCCGGCATCGACGTCTTCGACATCGAAGTCGACTCCGAAAGCCCGCAAGCCTTCATCGACACCGTAAAACGCATTTCCATCACCTTCGGTGGCATCAACCTGGAAGACATCAAGGCACCAGAGTGCTTTGAGATCGAACGTGCTCTGATCGAGCAGTGCGACATTCCGGTATTCCACGATGACCAGCACGGCACCGCGATCGTGACCGCTGCGGGCATGATCAACGCCCTGGAAATCGCTGGCAAAACCCTGGCCGACGCCAAGATCGTCTGCCTGGGCGCTGGCGCAGCCGCCATCTCCTGCATGAAATTGCTGGTGAGCATGGGCGCCAAAGTCGAGAACATCTTCATGGTTGACCGTACTGGCGTGATCCACGCTGGCCGTGACGACCTGAACCAGTACAAGGCTGTGTTCGCTCACCCTACCGAGAAACGCACCCTGGACGACGCCATCGAAGGCGCTGACGTATTCGTCGGCCTGTCGGGCCCGAACCTGCTGAGCGCCGAGCAACTCAAGCGCATGGCGGCCAACCCGATCGTCTTCGCCTGCTCCAACCCGGATCCGGAAATCTCCCCGGAACTGGCTCACGCCACCCGTAACGACGTGATCATGGCCACCGGCCGTTCGGACTACCCGAACCAGGTCAACAACGTATTGGGCTTCCCGTTCATCTTCCGTGGTGCCCTGGACGTTCGCGCCAAGCGCATCAACGAAGAAATGAAGATTGCTGCCGCCAACGCCCTGCGCGAACTGGCCAAGCTGCCGGTGCCTCAGGAAGTCTGCGACGCCTACGGCGGTATCTCCCTGGAATTCGGCCGTGAGTACATCATTCCGAAGCCAATGGACAAGCGCCTGATCACCGTGATCTCCGACGCCGTGGCCAAGGCCGCGATCGAGACCGGTGTGGCGACCCTGCCGTATCCGAAGAACTACCCGCTGAAAAGCGTGGATGACGTGTTCAACGGCTAAGTCGTTGTAGCGCTTCAACCGAAAGCCCCGGCTCGTGAGAGTCGGGGCTTTTTTGTGCCTGAGGGTTTTGTGTCGGGTGGGTCGTCTCATCCACTGCCCATGCTGCGGGCGATAAAAAGCCCCGCACTTCTCACGAAGGCGGGGCTTTTGGCAGTTCAGCATCAGAACAAATCGATCGGCGCCTGCTCATCCGCCGGCAGCGGACTGCCCGGCACGGTGCCATTGCCGATCTCATTGACCGACGGCGGCGTGTCCTCGGCCTTGAACAGCTCGAAATACGCGCCCGGCGTACTCGGCGATGCCGCGCGACCGCTGACCGGGTCCACCCGCAGGCTGAGGATGCCTTCCGGCTCCGGCTGGACATGCGGTGGCTTGTCCTTGAGCGCGGCGGCCATGTAGTTCATCCAGATCGGCAGTGCCACGGTGCCGCCGAATTCCCGGCGACCGAGGCTTTCCGGCTGGTCGAAACCGGTCCACACGGTGGTCACGTAATCGGCGTTGTAGCCGGAGAACCACGCATCCTTGGATTCGTTGGTGGTACCGGTCTTGCCGGCGATGTCGCTGCGGCCCAGGGCCAGTGCACGACGACCGGTGCCGAGCTTGATCACGTCCTGCAGCATGCTGTTGAGGATGTAAGTTGTACGGCCATCGACGATGCGCTCGGCGACTGCCGGTGCTTGTGGCACGGCGGCGTTGCCCGGCGCTTCACCCGGAACCGGCGCTGCATTGACGGTAAACGATTCGGTAGCGGGGGCCGCGATGCCATCGGTGGCCGCGCCGCCCTGCGGTACGGTCGGCGGATTGGCGACGAACAGCGTGTCGCCGTTGCGGCTTTCGATCTTGTCGATGATGTACGGGGTGATCTTGTAGCCGCCGTTGGCGAAGGTGCTCCAGCCGGTGGCGATTTCCATTGGCGTCAGGGTCGCGGTGCCCAGCGCCAGGGACAGGTTTGGCGGCAAGTCCTGCTTGTTGAAGCCGAAACGGGTGATGTAGTCGATGGTCTTGCCTACGCCCATCGCCTGCAGCAAGCGGATCGAAACCAGGTTGCGCGACTTGTACAGCGCCTCACGCAGACGGATCGGGCCGAGGAAGGTGTTGGTGTCGTTCTTCGGACGCCAGACCTTGTCCAGGTACTCGTCGACGAACACGATCGGCGCGTCGTTGACCAGGCTGGCGGCGGTGTAACCGTTATCCAGTGCGGCGCTGTAAACGAACGGCTTGAAGCTCGAGCCCGGCTGACGCTTGGCCTGCATCGCGCGGTTGTAGTTGCTCTGCTCGAAGGCGAAACCGCCGACCAGCGAACGGATCGCGCCGTTCTGCGGATCCAGTGACACCAGCGCGCCTTGTGCCTGCGGAATCTGGCTGAACTTCAGCGAATTGTTCGGCTGGCGCTGTACGCGAATCAGGTCGCCGATCTGTGCCACATCCGACGGCTGACGCGGATTGGCGCCCATGCTGTTGGTATTGAGGAACGGACGGGCCCATTTCATGGTGTCCCACGCCACGTGCTCTTCGCCGGTGCGGGTCAGCACTTGCAGGCCGGTCTTGTCGACCTGGGTGACGATGGCCGGCTCGAGGCTGCTGATGGTGCGTTGCTTGGTCAGTTCGGTGGCCCAGGCTTCACGGGTCTTGCCCGGCAGGCGCGATTCAGGACCACGGTAGCCGTGACGCTGGTCGTAGGTCATCAGGCCTTCGTGCAGCGCAGTGTTGGCCATTTCCTGGAGGTTGCTCGGCACCGTGGTGGTGACGCGGAAACCTTCGGTATAGGCGTCGCTGCCGTAGCGACCGACCATTTCCGCGCGGGCCATCTCGGCGATATACGGCGCGTTCACTTCCGGGGTCGGCACGTGATAGCTGGCGTTCAGCGGCTCGTTGATCGCGGCGGTGTAGTCGGCTTCGGTGATCTTGCCGAGCTTGTACATGCGCCCGAGGATCCAGTCGCGACGCTCCTTGCTGCGCGCCGGGTTGGCCAGCGGGTTGAAGCGCGACGGGGCTTTCGGCAGGCCGGCGATCATCGCCATCTGCGCCAGGCTGACTTCGCGGATCGACTTGCCGTAATACACCTGCGCCGCCGCCTCGATGCCGTAGGCGCGGTTGCCCAGATAGATCTTGTTCACGTACAGCTCAAGGATCTCGTCCTTGGTCAGCTGGCGTTCGATCTGCAGGGCGAGAAGGATTTCAGTGGTCTTGCGCGAGAAGCTGCGCTCGCTGGTCAGGAAGAAGTTCTTCGCCACCTGCATGGTGATGGTGCTGCCGCCGGACTGGATGTGACCGCTCTTGACCAGCTGGGTCGCGGCGCGCATCAGGCTGCTCGGATCGACGCCATAGTGATTGGCGAAATTGTCGTCTTCAGCACTTAGTAACGCATTGATGAAATTGGGGGGAATGTCGGCGAAACGGATCGGTGTGCGGCGCATTTCGCCAAATTCTGCGATCAACTTGTTGTCGCTGCTGTAGACCCGGAGCGGAATCTGCAACTGAATGCTTCTCAGCGCCTCCACAGATGGCAAACCCGGACTAAGGTAAAGAAACGCGCCGCTGAGACCTAAAAGCAGTCCGCAGAAAACGGCGACGATGGACCAACCGAAAAATTTCAGCAGACGAATCAAGGCTTTTGGACATCCACGGCAAAGAATGAATTGGGCGACAGGGTTCCGGGAAACACACAGAACGACCCGCGCCGGCAGTAAAAAGCGGAAAAAATCGCTGGGCATTATAAGCACTTTTCCGCTGGGGGCGTCATTTGCGCTTCTGTCAAGACGGGGCGAGGGAACGCAATGCGCATTACAGAGTCCGTAACTCACGGATAGTCATAGGGAATTGGTAGTGCTAGGACTCTTCAATAAAAAGGCCAATACGTTACTGGGGATCGACATCAGCTCCACATCGGTGAAGCTGCTGGAGCTGAGCCGTCAGGGTGAGCGCTACCGGGTCGAGGCGTACGCGGTGGAGCCGTTGCCGGCGAGTGCCGTGGTCGAAAAGAACATCGCCGAGCTCGAGGGCGTCGGCCAGGCCCTGTCCCGGGTGCTGGTCAAGGCGCGCACCGGGCTGAAAACCGTGGCGGTGGCGGTGGCCGGCTCAGCGGTGATCACCAAGGTCATCGAGATGGACGCCGGGCTGTCCGACGACGAACTGGAAAACCAGCTCAAGATCGAGGCCGATCAGTACATTCCCTATCCGCTGGACGAGGTCGCCATCGACTTCGAAGTCCAGGGCGTTTCGCCGCGCAACCCTGAACGGGTCAACGTGCTGCTGGCCGCCTGTCGCAAGGAAAACGTCGAAGTCCGCGAAGCGGCGCTCGCCCTCGCCGGGCTGACCGCGCGGGTGGTGGATGTCGAGGCTTATGCGCTGGAGCGCTCGTTCGGCCTGCTGGCCACGCAACTGGCCGCGTCCCAGGACCGGCTGACGGTGGCCGTGGTCGACATCGGCGCCACCATGACCACCCTCAGCGTCCTGCACAACGGCCGGATCATCTATACCCGCGAACAACTGTTCGGCGGTCGACAGCTGACCGAGGAAATCCAGCGCCGTTATGGCCTGACCCTTGAACAGGCGGGGCTCGCCAAAAAGCAGGGTGGCCTTCCGGACGATTACGTCAGCGAGGTGCTGCAACCGTTTCGCGAGGCACTGGTGCAGCAGGTGTCGCGCTCCCTGCAGTTCTTTTTCGCCTCCGGCCAGTACAACGCCGTCGACCATATCCTGCTGGCGGGTGGCACGGCGTCGGTGCCCGGGCTCGACCGGCTGATCGAAGAGCGCCTGCACACCCCGACCCAGGTCGCCAACCCGTTTTCCGACATGGCCTTGAGCAGCAAGGTCAACGCCGGGGCCCTGGCGAGCGATGCGCCGGCCCTGATGATTGCCTGCGGGCTCGCGCTCAGGAGTTTCGACTGATGGCGCGGATCAACCTTTTACCCTGGCGCGAGGAGCGCCGCGAAGAGCGGCGCAAACGCTTCCTGCTGGCCTTGACCGGTGTGGTGGTCGGCTCGGTGGGGGCGGTGCTCATTGCCGACCAGATCATCAGCGCCGCCATCGCGCGACAGGTCGCGCGCAATGATTACATCGGCAAGCAGATCGCCGTGGTCGACGAACGGATCAAGCAGATCAGCGACCTCAAGGCCCATCGCCAGCAACTGGTGGAGCGCATGCGCATCATCCAGGACTTGCAGGGCAACCGGCAGATCAGCGGGAGGATCTTCGATCAACTGGCGCGCACCTTGCCCGACGGGGTGTATTTCACCGACGTGAAGATGGTCGGCAAGACCCTGTCGATCAGCGGCGCGGCGGAGTCGAACAATCGGGTGTCCGACCTGATGCGCAACCTCGATGCTTCCGACTGGTTCGATGCGCCGAACCTCAATGAAGTGAAAGCCACCACTGCTGGTCAGGTGGATCAGGCCAACGTCTTTCAACTGACCGTTCGCCAGACTCGTCCCCGGTTCGAGGAGGGCGACCAATGAAGCCGTCCGAGTGGCTGGACAGCCTGCGCAATGTCGATTTCAACGACCTGGACACCAGCAACATCGGCTCCTGGCCGCCAGTGGTCAAAGGCCTGGCCGGCGGGCTGTTGATGGTGTTGGTTCTGGCGCTTGGCTATAACTTTTTCATCAGTGACATGGAGAGTCAGCTCGAAACCAAGCGTGAGGAGGAAATCACCCTCAAGGAACAGTTCGCGAGCAAGGCGCACATGGCGGCCAATCTGGAGCTGTACACCCAGCAGATGAAAGAGATGGAAAACTCGTTCGGCGTGCTGTTGCGGCAATTGCCCAGTGACACCGAAGTGCCGGGGTTGCTGGAAGACATCACGCGCACCGGGCTGGGCAGCGGTCTTGAATTCGAAGAGATCAAACTGCTGCCGGAGGTCACCCAGCAGTTCTACATCGAGCTGCCCATCCAGATCACCGTGACCGGTGCCTATCACGACCTCGCGACTTTCGTCAGCGGCGTGGCCGGTTTGCCACGGATCGTCACTCTGCACGATTTCGAACTCGCACCCGCCAGTCCCGAAGGCGGGCCGAAGTTGCGCATGAGCATTCTCGCCAAGACCTACCGCTACAACGACAAGGGGCTGCAGAAATGAGCCCGATCCGTTTTATCGCCTTGTCGGCATTGTTATTGATGCTCGGTGGCTGCGGCGGCGATGACTTCAGTGACCTCGACGCCTACATGAATGAAGTGCGCCTGCGTCCGCCGGGCAAGATTGAGCCGACCCCGACATTCCGCTCCTACCCGACATTCACCTACAGCGCCGCCAACCTGCGCAGTCCGTTTTCGCGTCAGTTGCGGGTCGATCTGGCCGGACAGAAACATGGTTCGCGCGACGTAAAGCCCGATCCCAATCGGGTCAAGCAATACCTCGAAGGTTTCAACATCGAGCAGTTTGAAATGGTCGGCACGATTGCCAACGCCTCCGGTTCCTTCGCTTTGCTGCGGGGGGCGGGCGGGGTTCATCGGCTCAAGGTCGGCGATTACCTGGGCCGCAACGACGGGCGCATCGTTGCCATCAGCGCTTCACAGGTCGATGTGGTGGAAATCGTTCCGGATGGCCAGGGCGCCTGGCTTGAGCGGCCGCGCACCATTCCTTTGAAAGAGCACTCATAAGTGGAAGTCGAACAATGAACAGGATTTTTTCCACCCTCGGTTTTTCGCTATGGATGGCGCTGCTTTCACCGATGGTACAGGCAGCCAATCTGAAGGCGCTGGACGTCGCGGCACTGCCGGGCGACCGGGTCGAGCTGAAGCTGTCGTTCGACGGCCCGCCCCCGCAGCCCAAGGGCTACACCACTGATTCGCCAGCGCGGATCGCCCTCGATCTGCCGGGTGTCGCCAGTCAGCTGACGAGCAAGACCCGTGACCTGGGCAGTGGCAATGCCCGCACGGCCACGGTGGTCGAGGCCAATAACCGGACGCGGCTGATCATCAGCCTGACGCAACTGGCGCCGTACGACACCCGGGTCGAAGGCAATACGGTGTTCGTGGTGGTCGGGCAGGGCAGCAAAGTCGCTGCCCCGCGTACGGCGGCTCGTGCACCGCGTGCAGCACCTGCGGCAGCGCCGGTCCGGACCTTTGCGCCGACCGCCAGAGCCATTCGCGGCGTGGATTTCCAGCGTGGCACGGCGGGCGAGGGTAATGTGGTCATTGATTTGTCCGACCCGGCCATCGCCCCGGACATTCAGGAACACGACGGCAAGATCATCCTCAATTTCGCCCGTACCCAATTGCCCGAGCCGCTGCGGGTGCGCCTCGACGTCAAGGATTTCGCCACCCCGGTGCAGTTCGTCAATGCCGGTGTCAGCGGTGATCGCGCGACGATCACCGTCGAACCCAGTGGTACTTTCGACTATTCCACTTACCAGACCGACAACAAGCTTACTGTCAGTATCCGGCCGTTAACCGTCGATGACCTGCAAAAGCGCAACGCCGACCGCAACAGCTATAACGGCGAAAAGCTCTCTCTCAACTTCCAGGACATCGATGTGCGCTCGGTGCTGCAACTGATCGCCGACTTCACCAACCTCAATCTGGTGGCCAGCGATACGGTGCAGGGCGGCATTACCTTGCGCCTGCAGAACGTGCCGTGGGATCAGGCGCTGGATCTGGTGCTCAAGACCAAAGGCCTGGACAAACGCAAGGTCGGCAACGTGTTGCTGGTGGCGCCGGCGGATGAAATCGCCGCACGCGAACGGCAGGAACTGGAGTCGCAGAAACAGATCGCCGAACTGGCGCCGCTGCGCCGCGAGCTGCTGCAAGTGAACTACGCCAAGGCTGCGGACATCGCAAAGCTGTTCCAGTCGGTCACCAGTGCCGAGGCCAAGGTCGACGAGCGGGGGTCGATCACCGTCGATGAACGCACCAACAACATCATTGCCTACCAGACCCAGGATCGACTCGATGAGCTGCGGCGGATCGTGGCGCAGCTGGATATTCCGGTGCGTCAGGTGATGATCGAGGCGCGGATCGTCGAGGCCAACGTCGACTACGACAAGAGCCTGGGCGTGCGCTGGGGCGGTTCGATCCAGAACAAGGGCAACTGGAACACTTCCGGGGTCAGCAACGGTTCGTCGACCACCATCGGCACGCCGGGCAGCACCAGCACCAACTCGCCGTTCGTCGACATGGGCACGGTCAACAACACGTCCGGGATCGGCATTGCGTTCATCACCGACAACGTATTGCTCGACCTTGAGCTGACGGCGATGGAGAAGACCGGCAACGGCGAAATCGTCTCGCAGCCCAAGGTGGTCACCTCCGACAAGGAAACCGCGAAGATCCTCAAGGGCACCGAGATCCCGTACCAGGAAGCCAGCTCCAGCGGCGCTACGTCGGTGTCCTTCAAGGAGGCGTCGCTGTCGCTGGAAGTGACGCCGCAGATCACCCCGGACAACCGCATCATCATGGAGGTCAAGGTCACCAAGGACGAACCGGACTACCTGAACAAGGTGCAGGATGTACCGCCGATCAAGAAGAACGAGGTCAATGCCAAGGTGCTGGTAAACGACGGCGAGACCATCGTGATTGGGGGCGTTTTCTCAAATACTCAAAGCAAGGTTGTAGATAAGGTGCCATTTCTTGGCGATGTGCCGTATCTTGGCCGCCTTTTCCGGCGTGATGTGGTTTCGGAGAAAAAATCCGAGCTGCTGGTATTTCTCACTCCGCGTATCATGAATAACCAGGCGATTGCTGTGAGTCGTTGATTCTGTGCGAAATTTGATTCTTGTAGGACCGATGGGGGCTGGAAAAAGCACCATCGGCCGATTACTGGCCAAAGAGCTGCGCCTGCCGTTCAAGGATTCCGACAAGGAAATTGAACTGCGTACGGGCGCCAATATCCCGTGGATCTTCGACAAGGAAGGCGAGCCCGGCTTTCGTGACCGTGAGCAGGCGATGATCGCCGAGCTGTGCGCGTTCGATGGCGTGGTGCTGGCGACCGGCGGCGGCGCCGTGATGCGCGATGCCAACCGCAAGGCCCTGCACGAGGGCGGGCGGGTGGTGTATCTGCACGCCTCCGTCGAGCAGCAGGTCGGCCGCACCTCTCGCGACCGCAACCGGCCGTTGCTGCGCACCGCCAATCCGGAGAAAACCTTGCGCGATCTGCTGGCGATCCGTGATCCGCTCTATCGGGAAATCGCCGATCTGGTGGTGGAAACCGACGAGCGGCCACCGCGCATGGTCGTGCTCGATATTCTCGACCGCCTGCAGCAACTTCCGCCCCGTTAAAGCGCCGCACGAAATGCGCTATCCTCGGCGACCTGTAATGGCCGCCAAGGGTTGTGGCGGATGGCGTGCGAGTGGCGTCACACCAGCACATGCCGTGAACATTCGATAATTCCAGGCAGGACGCCTGCTTCATCTTCATCGTGGGGACACATGCAGACACTCAAGGTCGACCTAGGCGAGCGCAGCTACCCGATTCACATTGGCGAAGGATTACTGGACCAGCCTGAACTGCTGGCCCCGCATATCCACGGGCGGCAAGTGGCAATCATCTCCAACGAGACCGTTGCGCCGCTCTATCTCGAACGTCTGACCCGCAGCCTGGCGCAGTTCTCGGTGGTTTCCGTGGTGCTGCCCGACGGCGAAGCCTTCAAGAACTGGGAAACCCTGCAACTGATCTTCGACGGCCTGCTGACCGCTCGTCATGACCGTCGCACCACGGTAATCGCCCTCGGTGGCGGTGTGATCGGCGACATGGCCGGTTTTGCGGCGGCCTGCTACCAGCGCGGCGTCGATTTCATCCAGATCCCTACCACGCTGCTGTCCCAGGTCGATTCGTCGGTGGGCGGCAAGACCGGGATCAACCATCCGCTGGGCAAGAACATGGTCGGCGCGTTCTATCAGCCGAACGTGGTGCTGATCGATACCGCGTCCCTGAAAACCCTGCCAGCGCGTGAACTGTCGGCGGGTCTGGCGGAAGTCATCAAGTACGGTCTGATCTGCGATGAACCGTTCCTGACCTGGCTCGAAGACAACGTCGATGCCCTGCGCGCGCTGGATCAAACGGCCCTGACCTATGCCATCGAGCGCTCCTGCGCCGCAAAGGCGGCGGTGGTCGGCGCCGACGAGAAGGAAACCGGCGTACGCGCCACCCTTAATCTCGGCCACACCTTTGGCCACGCCATCGAAACCCACATGGGCTATGGTGTCTGGTTGCATGGCGAGGCGGTCGCTGCTGGCACCGTGATGGCGCTGGAAATGTCCGCGCGCCTGGGCTGGATCAGCGAGCAGGAGCGCGATCGCGGCATTCGCCTGTTCCAGCGTGCCGGTCTGCCGGTGATCCCGCCGGAAGAGATGACCGAAGCCGATTTTCTTGAACACATGGCAATTGACAAAAAAGTGATCGACGGTCGCTTGCGCCTGGTGCTGCTGCGCCGGATGGGCGAAGCGGTGGTGACCGACGATTATCCGAAAGAGGTTCTACAGGCCACGCTGGGAGCGGATTACCGCGCTCTGGCTCAGCTTAAAGGTTAATAAGATTCCGATGACTAGTTTGCATGCCGACGAGGCGTTCCTCGGCCATTTCCAGTTAAGTCACGACCCTTTCGCGCCGCGGGTGCCGGGCTTCAAATTCTTCCCGGCCCAGCGCAAGCCGGTGCTGGGTCAGTTGCATCATCTGGCGCGTTACAGCCAGTTGCTGCTGGTGGTCACCGGCCCGCAGGGCAGCGGCAAGACCCTGCTGCGCCAGGCGCTGGTGGCCAGCACCAACAAGCAATCGGTGCAGAGCGTCGTTGTTTCCGCCCGTGGCGCCGGCGATGCAGCCGGTGTGCTGCGCCAGATCGCCCAGGCGCTGGACGTGGCGCAGGCCGAAGTCGGGGCGATCCTCGACCAGGTCGTGCAGCTCGCGCTGACCGGTCAGGAAGTCTATCTGCTGGTGGACGATGCCGAGCAGCTCGACGAGTCCGCGCTTGAAGCGCTGATGGCGCTGGGCGCCGGCGCACCGGAAGGCCGCCCGCATGTGTTCCTGTTCGGTGAGTCGTCGTTGATCGCCCAGCTCGAGGCTTTGCACCTCGAGGAAGAGCGCTTCCACGTCATCGAATTGCAGCCGTACACCGAAGAAGAAACCCGCGAGTATCTCGACCAGCGGCTCGAAGGCGCGGGCCGGGGTGTCGAACTTTTCACCGCGGATCAGATCTCTGATATTCACGAAAGCTCCGAGGGTTGGCCCGGCAACATCAACCAGGTCGCTCGCGATGCTCTGATCGAAGTCATGATTGCCAGCCGCTCTGCGGTCAAGCGTCCAAGTATGGGGTTCAACATGCCGAAGAAACACGTATTGGCGATTTCCGCCGTCGTTGTGGTCGCGGTCGCTGCCGCCTGGCTGATGCCGGGTCGCAACAAGGCACCGACCACCGGTGCGCCGGCCAACGAGCAGGCGCAACTGCCATTGGGCCAGGGCACGCCACAGGCGGGTGGCGCACCGTCCGTCGAATTCAACGGCAATACCCAGCCGATGCCGCTGCCGCTGGTCGGCAACTCGCAGCCGGTGATGCGCGGCCCGCTGGCTGAAGCGGCGGGTGGCATCACTGAAGGCGACGACGGCGTGCCGGTCGAAGGCTCCAGCAACACGCCACCGACCGTGACCACCACCGCGCCACCAGCGGGCGTTCAGGCCGGCCCTGCACCGACGCCAGTTCCGGTTCCAGTCCCGGCAGCCAAACCGACCCCGGCACCGACTCAGGTCGCTACCGCCAAGCCTGCTCCAGCCGCTCCAGCGGCCAAACCGGCTCCGGCACCTGCCAAGCCCGTTGCCGCCGCCAAACCTGCGGAGAAGCCGGTCGCCGTCGCCAAGGCCGCCGGTGGCAGCTGGTACGCCGGTCAGCCGACCAGCAACTACGTGGTGCAGATCCTCGGCACCAGCTCCGAAGCGACCGCGCAAAGCTTCGTCAAGGAGCAGGGCGGCGAGTACCGTTATTTCAAGAAAGTCCTCAACGGCAAGCCTCTCTACGTGATCACCTACGGCAACTTTGCCAATCGTGATGCAGCCGTTTCTGCCATCAAGGCCTTGCCAGCGAAGGTTCAGGCTGGTAAACCTTGGCCTCGCACTGTCGCCAGCGTCCAACAGGAACTGGCAACAACTCGCTGAAGATTCGGCGGCCTTACCCAGGCCGCCTCTCCAAGCACCTCAAAATTTCTACAAGTGCGCGCCGCCCTTACGGGCCGCGTGCCTTGTGGTGTCTGCGTCACAGTAGTCTTTGAGTCGTTGCGGTCAAAATTAAAAAAGTTTTGACTAGCACAGCAGATCGCTTTAAACCTTTCACAAATGCGACATGAATTTGCGACATTTCGTCGTCAAATTTGTGAGCCTCTGTGTCGCTGTGTACAATGACCACCCTTTTGCCCCCGCTAAGCCGGCGTACGTTCGGCGCGAGATGCAAGTGGTTGAATTGAAAAGAAATTTGCCTCGAAAAGAGGCAGCCTGGTGAGAAAGTGTCTATGAAAGCAGGTCTGTACCAACCAGATGAATTCAAGGATAACTGCGGTTTCGGCCTGATAGCCCATATGCAGGGCGAACCCAGTCATACCCTTTTGCAAACGGCCATCGAGGCCCTGACCTGCATGACCCACCGCGGTGGGATTAATGCCGACGGCAAGACCGGTGACGGTTGCGGTCTGCTGATTCAAAAGCCCGACGCGTTCCTGCGTGCCATTGCCCAGGAAACCTTCAGCGTCGAGCTGCCCAAGCAATATGCCGTGGGCATGGTCTTCTTCAATCAGGATCCGGCCAAGGCCGAAGCCGCTCGCGAGAACATGAACCGCGAGATCTTGGCCGAAGGCCTGCAACTGATCGGCTGGCGCAAAGTGCCGATCGACACCAGCGTCCTCGGCCGCCTGGCCCTTGAGCGCCTGCCGCAGATCGAGCAGGTGTACATCGGTGGCGAAGGCCTGAGCGATCAGGACATGGCGGTCAAGCTGTTCAGCGCCCGTCGTCGCTCGTCGGTGGCCAACGCCGCCGATACCGACCACTACATCTGCAGTTTTTCCCACAAGACCATCATCTATAAAGGCCTGATGATGCCGGCCGACCTGGCCGCGTTCTATCCGGACCTGAGCGACGAGCGCCTGCAAACCGCGATCTGCGTGTTCCACCAGCGCTTCTCCACCAACACCCTGCCGAAATGGCCGCTGGCCCAGCCATTCCGCTTCCTCGCCCACAATGGCGAGATCAACACCATCACCGGCAACCGCAACTGGGCCCAGGCCCGTCGCACCAAGTTCACCAACGATCTGATGGATCTGGAAGAACTCGGCCCGCTGGTCAACCGTGTCGGTTCCGACTCCTCGAGCATGGATAACATGCTCGAACTGATGGTCACCGGTGGCATCGACCTGTTCCGTGGCGTGCGGATGATCATTCCGCCAGCGTGGCAGAACGTCGAAACCATGGACCCGGATCTGCGTGCGTTCTACGAGTACAACTCGATGCACATGGAGCCGTGGGACGGCCCGGCGGGCGTGGTAATGACCGACGGTCGCTACGCGGTGTGCCTGCTCGACCGTAACGGTCTGCGCCCGGCGCGCTGGGTCACTACCACCAACGGTTTCATCACCCTCGCGTCGGAAATCGGCGTTTGGGACTACAAGCCTGAAGACGTGATTGCCAAAGGCCGTGTCGGCCCGGGCCAGATCTTCGCCGTGGACACCGAAACCGGGCAGATCCTCGACACCGACGCGATCGACAACCGTCTCAAATCCCGTCATCCGTACAAGCAATGGCTGCGCAAGAATGCCCTGCGCATCCAGGCGACCATGGAAGACAACGATCACGGTTCGGCTTTCTACGACGTCGATCAGCTCAAGCAATACATGAAGATGTATCAGGTCACGTTCGAAGAGCGCGATCAGGTACTGCGTCCGCTTGGCGAACAAGGCTACGAAGCCGTTGGCTCGATGGGCGACGACACGCCGATGGCCGTGCTGTCCCAGCGCGTGCGCACGCCGTACGACTATTTCCGCCAGCAGTTCGCGCAGGTGACCAACCCGCCGATCGACCCGCTGCGTGAAGCGATCGTGATGTCGCTGGAAATCTGCCTCGGTGCCGAGCGCAATATCTTCCAGGAATCGCCGGAGCACGCTTCGCGCGTGATCCTCAGCTCGCCGGTCATTTCCCCGGCCAAGTGGCGTTCGCTGATGAACCTCGACCGCCCGGGTTTCGAGCGGCAGATCATCGACCTCAACTACGACGAAAGCGTCGGGCTGGAAGCGGCGATCCGCAACGTCGCCGATCAGGCTGAAGAAGCCGTGCGTGCCGGTCGTACCCAGATCGTTCTGAGCGACCGCCATATCGCCCCGGGCAAACTGCCGATCCACGCTTCGCTCGCCACCGGCGCGGTGCACCACCGCCTGACCGAAAAAGGCCTGCGCTGCGACTCCAACATCCTGGTTGAAACCGCCACTGCACGCGATCCGCATCACTTCGCCGTGCTGATCGGCTTCGGCGCTTCGGCGGTCTATCCGTTCCTTGCCTACGAAGTGCTGGGCGATCTGATCCGTACCGGTGAGGTGCTGGGCGACCTCTACGAGGTGTTCAAGAACTACCGCAAAGGCATCACCAAAGGTCTGTTGAAGATCCTGTCGAAGATGGGCATCTCGACCATCGCGTCCTATCGCGGTGCGCAGCTGTTCGAAGCCATCGGTCTGTCCGAGGAAGTCTGCGACCTGAGCTTCCGTGGCGTGCCGAGCCGCATCAAGGGTGCGCGTTTCGTCGACATCGAAGCCGAGCAGAAAGCACTGGCCACCGAAGCCTGGAGTCCGCGCAAGCCGATCCAGCAGGGCGGTCTGCTGAAGTTCGTCCACGGTGGTGAATATCACGCGTACAACCCGGACGTGGTCAACACCCTGCAAGCCGCCGTGCAGCAGGGCGACTACGCCAAATTCAAGGAATACACCTCGCTGGTGGACAACCGTCCGGTGTCGATGATCCGCGACCTGTTCAAGGTCAAGACCCTCGACACGCCGCTGGACATCAGTGAAATCGAACCGCTGGAATCGGTGCTCAAGCGCTTCGACTCCGCCGGTATCTCGCTGGGCGCCCTGTCGCCGGAAGCTCACGAAGCCCTGGCCGAAGCCATGAACCGCCTCGGTGCGCGTTCCAACTCCGGCGAAGGCGGCGAAGACCCGGCGCGCTACGGCACCATCAAGAGCTCGAAAATCAAGCAGGTCGCGACCGGCCGTTTCGGTGTAACCCCGGAATACCTGGTCAACGCCGAAGTGCTGCAGATCAAGGTCGCCCAGGGCGCCAAGCCGGGCGAGGGCGGGCAACTGCCGGGCGGTAAAGTGAACGGGCTGATCGCCAAGCTGCGTTACGCAGTACCGGGCGTGACCCTGATTTCGCCACCGCCGCACCACGACATCTACTCGATCGAAGACTTGTCGCAGCTGATCTTTGACCTGAAACAGGTCAACCCGAAGGCGCTGGTTTCGGTGAAACTCGTGGCTGAAGCAGGCGTCGGCACCATCGCCGCCGGTGTGGCCAAGGCCTATGCGGACTTGATCACCATCTCCGGCTACGACGGCGGCACCGGTGCTTCGCCGCTGACCTCGATCAAATACGCTGGCGCACCGTGGGAACTTGGCCTGGCCGAAACCCACCAGACCCTGCGCGGCAACGACCTGCGCGGCAAGGTCCGGGTGCAGACCGACGGCGGCCTGAAAACCGGCCTCGACGTGATCAAGGCAGCCATCCTCGGCGCCGAAAGCTTCGGTTTCGGCACCGCGCCGATGATCGCGCTGGGCTGCAAATACCTGCGTATCTGCCACCTGAACAACTGCGCCACCGGCGTCGCGACCCAGAACGAGAAGCTGCGCAAGGATCACTACATCGGCACCGTCGACATGGTGGTGAACTTCTTCACCTACGTCGCCGAAGAAACCCGTGAGTGGCTGGCCAAGCTGGGCGTGCGTTCCCTCGAAGAGCTGATCGGCCGTACCGATCTGCTGGAAATCCTCGAAGGCCAGACCGCCAAGCAGCATCACCTGGATCTGACTCCGCTGCTGGGCAGCGATCACATCCCGGCGGACAAGCCTCAGTTCTGCGGCGTCGAGCGCAACCCGCCCTTCGACCAGGGCCTGCTGGCCGAGAAAATGGTCGAGATGGCGACGTCGGCTATCAACGACCTCAGCGGCGCCGAGTTCGATCTGGATATCTGCAACTGCGACCGTTCGATCGGCGCACGGATCTCCGGCGAAATCGCGCGCAAGCACGGCAATCAGGGCATGGCCAAAGCGCCGATCACCTTCCGCTTCAAGGGCACTGCAGGTCAGAGCTTCGGCGTATGGAACGCCGGCGGTCTGAACATGTACCTGGAAGGCGACGCCAACGACTACGTCGGCAAAGGCATGACCGGTGGCAAGCTGACCATCGTGCCGCCGAAGGGCAGCGTTTATAAGACTCAGGAAAGCGCCATCATCGGCAACACCTGCCTGTACGGCGCCACGGGCGGCAAGCTGTTCGCCGCCGGCACCGCAGGCGAGCGTTTCGCCGTGCGCAACTCCGGTGCCCACACGGTTGTGGAAGGCACTGGCGATCACTGCTGTGAGTACATGACCGGTGGTTTTGTCTGCGTTCTGGGCAAGACCGGTTACAACTTCGGCTCTGGCATGACCGGCGGTTTCGCCTACGTGCTCGATCAGGACAACACCTTCGTTGACCGGGTCAACCACGAACTGGTGGAAATCCAGCGGATCAGCGGCGAGGCGATGGAAGCCTATCGCAGCCACCTGCAGAACGTGCTGAACGAGTACGTCGCGGAAACCGACAGCGAGTGGGGTCGTGAACTCGCCGAGAACCTCGATGACTACTTGCGTCGTTTCTGGCTGGTCAAGCCGAAGGCTGCCAACCTGAAGTCGTTGCTTTCCAGCACCCGTGCCAACCCGCAGTGATATGCGCCTGAAGAGTTTGATGAGGTTTTAACAATGGCTGAACGTCTGAATAACGACTTCCAGTTCATCGATGTCGGGCGCAAGGATCCGAAGAAGAAACTGTTGCGTCAGCGCAAGAAAGAGTTCGTGGAAATCTACGAACCGTTCAAACCCCAGCAGTCGGCCGACCAGGCCCACCGCTGCCTGGGTTGCGGCAACCCGTACTGCGAATGGAAGTGCCCGGTGCACAACTTCATTCCGAACTGGCTGAAGCTGGTGGCCGAGGGCAACATCCTCCAGGCCGCCGAGCTGTCGCACCAGACCAACACCCTGCCGGAAGTCTGCGGCCGGGTGTGCCCGCAGGATCGTCTGTGTGAGGGTGCCTGCACCCTTAACGACGGTTTCGGCGCGGTGACCATCGGTTCGGTCGAGAAGTACATCACCGACACGGCGTTCGCCATGGGCTGGCGCCCGGACATGTCCAAGGTCAAACCGACCGGCAAGCGTGTCGCGATCATCGGCGCAGGCCCGGCGGGTCTGGGTTGTGCCGACGTGCTGGTGCGTGGCGGCGTGACGCCGGTGGTGTTCGACAAGAACCCGGAAATCGGCGGTCTGCTGACTTTCGGCATCCCCGAGTTCAAGCTTGAGAAGACCGTGCTGAGCAATCGCCGCGAAGTCTTCACCGGCATGGGCATCGAGTTCCGCCTCAACACCGAGGTCGGCAAGGACGTGACCATGGAGCAACTGCTCGCCGAATACGATGCCGTGTTCATGGGCATGGGCACCTACACCTACATGAAGGGCGGTTTTGCCGGTGAGGACTTGCCGGGCGTTTATGACGCGCTGGACTTCCTGATCGCCAACGTCAACCGCAACCTGGGCTTTGAAAAGTCGCCGGAAGATTTCGTCGACATGAAAGGCAAGAAGGTCGTGGTTTTGGGCGGCGGCGACACGGCGATGGACTGCAACCGCACGTCGATCCGCCAGGGCGCCAAATCGGTGACCTGCGCTTATCGTCGTGACGAAGCGAACATGCCCGGCTCGCGCAAAGAGGTGAAGAACGCCAAGGAAGAAGGCGTGAAATTCCTCTACAACCGCCAGCCGATCGCCATCGTTGGCGAGGATAAGGTCGAAGGCGTGAAGGTGGTCGAGACCCGTCTCGGAGAACCGGACGCCCGTGGCCGTCGCAGCCCAGAGCCGATCCCGGGCTCCGAAGAGATCATCCCGGCTGACGCCGTGGTCATCGCTTTCGGTTTCCGCCCGAGCCCGGCGCCGTGGTTCGAACAGTTCGAAATCCAGACCGACAGCCAGGGCCGCGTCGTTGCGCCCGAGCAAGGTCAGTACAAGCACCAGACCAGCAACCCGAAAATCTTCGCCGGTGGCGACATGGTGCGCGGTTCCGACCTGGTGGTGACGGCGATCTTCGAAGGCCGCAATGCGGCTGAAGGGATCCTGGATTACCTGGGCGTCTAAGCCCCGATCCTGAGCCAAACGCAATAAACCTGTGGGAGCGAGCTTGCTCGCGAAAGCGGTGGATCAGCCAACAGCAATGTTGAATGTGAAGCCCTCTTCGCGAGCAAGCTCGCTCCCACAGTTGTTTCTCAGTGTTGCTGATAGCGCATTTCCAGCGCGACAAATTGACCCGATAGACAAAAGGCTGACCTGCATCCGTGCCTTTTGCGTCGCGCTCTGAGAAAATGCCCGCACTTTTTTTCCGGATGCCGACATGACTGCCCTGAAGAACGACCGTTTCCTCCGCGCCCTGCTCAAGCAACCCGTAGACGTCACCCCTGTGTGGATGATGCGCCAGGCCGGCCGCTACCTGCCGGAATACCGCGCCAGCCGCGCCCAGGCCGGTGATTTCATGAGCCTGTGCATGAATCCGGAATTCGCCTGCGAAGTCACGCTGCAACCCCTCGACCGCTATCCGCAACTGGACGCGGCGATCCTGTTCTCCGACATCCTCACCATTCCCGATGCCATGGGCCAGGGCCTGTACTTCGAGACCGGTGAAGGTCCGCGCTTCAAGAAAGTCGTCAGCACCCAGGCCGACATCGAAGCCCTGCCGATCCCGGATCCGCACAAAGACCTCGGCTACGTGATGGACGCGGTCAGCACCATCCGCCGCGAGCTGAACGGCCGTGTACCGCTGATCGGTTTCTCCGGCAGCCCGTGGACCCTCGCCACCTACATGGTCGAAGGCGGCTCGTCGAAAGACTTCCGCAAGACCAAGGCGATGCTCTACGACAACCCGCAAGCCATGCACCTGCTGCTGGACAAGCTGGCGCAGTCGGTGACTTCTTACTTGAACGGCCAGATCCAGGCCGGCGCCCAAGCGGTGCAGATCTTCGATACCTGGGGCGGCAACCTGTCGGCGGCGGCGTATCAGGAATTCTCCCTGGCCTACATGAAGAAAATCGTCAGCGGCCTGATCCGCGAGCACGACGGTCGCAAGGTGCCGGTGATCCTCTTCACCAAGAACGGCGGCCTGTGGCTGGAAAGCATCGCCGACGCCGGCGCTGACGCACTGGGTCTGGACTGGACCTGCGACATCGGCAACGCCCGCGCCCGCGTCGGCGACAAAGTCGCGCTGCAAGGCAACATGGACCCGACCGTGCTGTACGCCAAACCTGAAGCGATCCGCACCGAAGTCGGGCGCATCCTCGCCAGCTACGGCAAGGGCAGCGGCCACGTGTTCAACCTCGGCCACGGCATCACCCCGGAAGTCGACCCGGAACACGCCGGCGCGTTCCTGCGCGCGGTGCACGAGTTGTCGGCGCAGTATCACGAGTAATCGGCGCTCAGCGCTAATGGTAGAAAGCAAAAACGCCCGGCTTATGCCGGGCGTTTTTTTGTGGGCGTGAATCAGGCTTTGACGCCACCCAGCGGCGGCAACTTCGCCAGCTTCAACGCCACCAACAGTGCCACCAGCAACAGCGCGCCAATAAACAAGCCAATCCCGTTCCATCCCGCCATGTGCCAGAACACCCCGCCCGCCGTCCCGGCGATGCTCGAACCAGCGTAATAGCTGAACAGGTACAACGATGATGCCTGGCCCTTGGCCTTGAGCGCCCGGCGGCCGATCCAGCTGCTGGCCACCGAGTGGGCGCCGAAGAAGCCGAACGTGAAGATCAGCATGCCAATGATCACCAGCGGCAGCGGTGTGAACATCGTCAGGGCGAGGCCGGCGAACATCAGGGCGATGGTGGCCCAGAGCACTTTGCGGCGACCCAGTTTGTCGGCCAGCGAACCGATTTTCGCCGAGCTGTAGATGCCCGACAGGTACACCACCGACAACAGCCCCACGAACACTTGATCCATGTGGTACGGCTCGGCCAGCAGGCGATAACCGATGTAGTTGAACAGGGTGACGAACGCGCCCATCAGCACGAACGCTTCAAGGAACAGCAGCGGCAGGCCGGCATCGCGAAAGTGCATGGTGAAGCCGTCGAGCAGGCTGCGCGGATGCAGCGAGCGGGAGCGGAAGTTGCGCGACTCCGGCAGGATTTTCCAGAACACCGCCGCCGCTATCAGCGCCAGACCGCCGATCACCATCATCGCCGTATGCCAGCTGACGAAGTCGATCAGCACACCGGTGATCAACCGACCGCTCATTCCGCCAATCGCATTACCACCGATGTACAGACCCATCGCCAGACCGATGTGCTGCGGATGGATTTCCTCGCTCAGGTACGTCATTGCCACCGCCGCCAGGCCGCTCAGCGACAACCCGATCAACGCACGCATGATCAGCACACCGTGCCAGCTCGGCATCATCGAGCTGGCGATGGTGCACAGGGCCGCGGCAAACAGCGCGGCAACCATCACCGGCTTGCGCCCGACCCGATCGGAAATCGGGCCGGTGATCAGCAGACCGAATGCCAGCATGCCGGTGGCCACAGAAAGAATCAGACTGCTCTGCGCCGCGTTGATCGAATATTCGTGGGACAGCAACGGCATCATCGGCTGCACGCAGTACAGCAGGGCGAAGGTGGCGAAGCCGCCGCTGAATAGCGCGAGCACCGTGCGCATGAACGCGGGCGTGCCTTTCTCGATGTAGATTTCTTGCAGTTCGGTCAGTACATCGTCCGCCGCAGCGGGCGGGACTTCATGGGCCAGTGGAGCGACGGCGGTTTTCACATCAGACCTCGGGGGGCGCGGGCAGGCAGGCAATGAAAAAATCATATAGCTGGCTAATGTTTCTATCCAATATATTGTTCGACCTGTTTGATAGCTTTCACGACCTAATGAGGTGCCCATGGAATTACGTCATCTGCGCTACTTCATCGCCGTTGCCGAAGAATTGCACTTCGGCCGCGCCGCGCAGGTGCTGGGTATCTCCCAGCCACCGCTGAGCCAGCAGATTCAGGCGCTGGAGCAGGAAGTCGGCGCGCGACTGTTCGAGCGTACCAATCGTCGGGTCGAGCTGAGTGAGGCCGGGCGACTGTTTCTGGAGGAAGCGCGGCTGGTGCTCGCGCAAGTCGATAAAGCGGCCGACGTAGCCCGCCGCGCACAACTCGGCGAGCTGGGGGAATTGAAGATCGGCTTCACCTCGTCGGCGCCATTCAACTCGACCATTCCCCAGGCAATTTTTTCCTTCCGCCAGCGCTTTCCGGCCGTGCACCTGAACCTGCGGGAGATGAGCAGCACCATGGTCGCTGACGCGCTGGTGGACGAGTCGATCGAGGTCGGCATCATGCGCCCGCTGGGTTTGCCGGATTCGCTCAGCGTGGTCGAACTGATGCGCGAGCCGCTGGTGGCCGTGCTCAGTTCCAAACATCCGCTGGCGCAGGGCTCTGAAGAGGGGCTGTTTCTCTCGGCGCTGGCCCTCGAACCGTTCGTGTTCTTCCCGCGCAGCTACGGCAGCGGTCTGTATTCGCAACTGATCAGCCTGGCCCGCGACGCCGGGTTCAGCCCGCACTTCGCCCAGGAGGCTGGCGAAGCCATGACCATCATCGGGCTGGTGGCCGCAGGTCTGGGTGTGTCGGTCATGCCGGCGTCGTATCAGCGGATGCGCATCGACGGCGTGGTCTACCGACCGCTGCTCGATCCCGAAGCCGTGACGGCGGTGTGGCTGGTGCAGCGCAAGGATCAGAAATCGCCGATGGCCAAGGCGTTTGTCGAATTGCTCACGCGCAAGGTTGAAGCCGTTTGATCAGGGCAGCCGCACCAGATCACCCTTCAACGCCACCCGCGTGACAAAGATGCCGGCCCGACATTCGTAAGTGTTCAGATCCTTGCGCACATGCTGGTCGTAGTAGCTGACGATATTGGTCACCGCATTCGCCCCGACGCGTTTGGCCTCGGCCTGCAGCGCAATCAGGTTCGACTGCAACACCCACTCGCAGGAGTCGTGATCGCTCTTGTTGAAGCCGTTGGTCTTCAAGTCACTGACTACCCCGCGCTGCAACAGCCGCTGAGTTCCCTGAGGCCCGTTGCCAACCAGATAAAACTTCACACTGCCATCCAGCCGCCCGGCGCGCATTGCATCCGACACGACTGTTTCGAACGGCATGTACATCAGATTGGTGGCGTGGCTGGTACCGGGCAGCAGGCAGAAAAGGGCGGCGGCGATCAGGGCTTTCGCTTGCATGGTCATCTCCTTGACGATGAAAGAGAACCGCGAGTGTTCGAGCGATCGGGCTCGCTGTTCCGGCAGGCACGATGCGGGGACTGTCTGGACGAGTGTAGATGCTGAAAGTGAAGAGGGCGCCGAATGGCGCCCTTTGTCGTTTCCGACGGCTCAATCAATCCACGTGCGCCAGATCCCCGCGCAACGCCACACTCGACACCACCAGCCCGGCGCGGCACTGGAATTTTTCGGTGTCTTTGTACAGGTCGCGCTGGTCGACGCTGGCGATGTTGATTACCGCATTCGCATCGGCTTTCTTCGCCGCTGCCTGCAAGGTCGCGAGGGCCGATTGCAGCGCCCAGAAGCAGGCGTCAGCGTCGGATTTGTTCGAACCGTTGGTCTTGCGGCTGCTGCTGACGGTGTCGAGTTTGCGCACCTGGTTGGGCAGCACTTCGCCGGCCAGGTAGAACTTCACGCTGCCGTCGAGCAGGCCGGCGTCGGTAGCGCGTTTGACGCCTTCACGGAAGCTCAGGTAAGTCGGCTCATCGGCGCCTTGCTTGATGATGCCCAGGTTATTGACGGATTCGATGTCCGGGTTGATCGACAGCTCTTTGAGTACGTTGTCACGCAGACGATTGACCCAGCGATTGTAGTTACCGTGGATCTTGCCGTCCTTGGCGTCCAGGCCGTAGCTGCTGCGGTAGTCGATTTCGAACGAAGTCGCGCTGAACGGAATGTCGACTTCGGCGTGATGGCGGCCGCGCACAGTGATGGCGGCTTTGATCATGCCCGGACGTACCGATTGCACGACCCACTGGCGGTCATTCAGCGCCGTGACAATGGCACGGCTCATCTGTGCGTCGGTGAAGCCCAGGTTGCTGGAAAACTCTTCCTTGGCGTTGTACACCGGTTTGCTGGTGCAACCGCCGAGTACGAAGGCCAGGGCCAGCAGGGCGGCGATGCGGTGAAACTGAGTCATTCCCTTCACTCCAGAAATGTTGCGGTCAGTGCCAGCGGCGGAAAATCAACGAAGTGTTGACGCCACCAAAAGCGAAATTGTTGTTCATCACATATTCGTTGCGCATCTGGCGGAATTCGCCGCGCAGGTAATCAAGCTTGCCGCAGTGCGGATCGACCTCGTCGAGGTTGAATGTGTGCACGTACTGATCGCGATTGAGCATTTCGATGCTGAACCACGACTCCAGCGCACCGCAGGCCCCAAGGGTGTGCCCGAGGAAGCTTTTCTGCGAGCTGATCGGCATGCGTTCGCCAAACAGGCTGCTGGTGGCCAGTGTTTCGGCAATGTCGCCCTGTTCTGTAGCCGTGCCGTGACCATTTACGTAACCAATTGCATCGGGCGTGAGGCCCGCGTCTTCCAGCGCCAGTTCCATCGCCCGGCGCATGGTGACTTGTTCGGGGCGGGTGGTGTGCTGGCCGTCGGCGTTGCTGCCGAAACCAACGATCTCGGCGTGAATGTGCGCACCGCGCGCGAGGGCGTGTTCCAGTTCTTCAAGCACCAGCATGCCGCCGCCTTCACCGATCACCAGACCGTCGCGGCCCTTGTCGTACGGGCGGGGCGAGGTGTGGGGTGCATCGTTTTTCAGGCTGGTGGCGTACAGCGCGTCGAACACCATGGCCTCGGTCGGGCACAGCTCTTCGGCGCCGCCGGCGAGCATCAGCGGCAGACGACCGAACTTGATCGCCTCGTAGGCGTAACCGATGCCCTGGCTGCCGCTGGTGCAGGCGCTGGAGGTCGGGATCAGACGGCCGGTGAGGCCGAAGAAGATGCTGATGTTCGCCGCCGTGGTGTGCGGCATCATCCGCACGTAGGAGTTGGCGTTGAGGCCTTCGGCCACCGAGTTGAGCAGCATGTTGCCGAATGCCTTGATCTCGTCGGTGCTGCCGGTGGACGAACCGCAGGCCACACCCATGCGCCCGTCCTTGATCGATTCGTCGCCGAGCAGACCGGCATCGGCCAGTGCTTTTTCCGCCGCGCCGACGGCCAGCCGCGAAACCCGGCCCATGCTGCGCAGCTGTTTGCGGGTCCAGTGCGCCGGCACCTGGAAATCATCGATGGGCCCGGCCAGACGGGTGTTGAGTTCGCTGAAGCGATCCCACTCGTCCATCCGGCGGATGCCGCTGCGGTTGGCGGCGAAATTGCCGGCGATGGTGTCCCAGTCGCTGCCCAGCGAGGTAATGCCGGCCATGCCGGTGACGACGACGCGCTTCATCAGCACAAGCCTCCGTTGACCGCCAACACCTGGCGGGTGATGTACGACGCTTCCGCCGACATCAGGAAATTCACCGCACCGGCCACTTCTTCAGGCGTGCCCATGCGTTGTGCGGGGATCATTTTCATCAGTTCTTCCACCGGCACGTTTTCATCCAGCATCGCCGTGTCGATCAGGCCCGGCGCAACGCAGTTCACCGTGATCTTGCGCTTGGCCAGTTCGATCGCCAAGGCTTTCGCGGCGCCGATCACGCCCGCTTTCGACGCGCTGTAATTGACCTGGCCACGGTTGCCGATCAGCCCCGAGACCGAGGTGATGCAAACGATGCGACCAGCGGCGCGGCGGCGGATCATCGGCATCATCACCGGGTGCAGGACGTTGTAGAAACCATCGAGGTTGGTGCGCAGCACCACGTCCCAGTCATCGTCGCTCAGGGCCGGAAAGGCGCCGTCGCGGGTCAGGCCGGCATTGAGCACCACGCCGTAGTAGGCGCCGTGGGCTTCAACGTCGGCTTCGAGGATGGCTTTGCAGGTTTCGCGATCCGCCACGTCGAATTGCAGGATGCGCGCGTTGCGGCCGAGCGCTTCGACTTCGGCTTTCACTGCTTGCGCTTGCGTCATGCCGCTGCGGCAATGCAGGACGATATCGTGGCCGGCACTGGCCAGGCGCAAGGCAATGGCGCGGCCGATGCCACGGCTGGAGCCGGTGACCAGTATTGATTCAGTCATCGTTCGACTCCTTGTTTGTTTCGTTGCGCGATTGCTCTAGATAGTCCGCCGCGTGGGGCGGGCGGAACACGTTCAGCCGGGCGCTGGCCTCGATGCCGGGCGCGTTGATGTGGCATTCGAATACGCCCATGCCGTTGTCGTCTTCCAGCGAGCGCAGGCCATGGATGGTCAGTTCGCTGCCGACCGGAAAGGCCGCGACATTGCATTCGAACTTGCGTGTGCCGAGCAGAAAGCCCAGTTCCACCGGGTTGCCTTTCTGCCGCGCATGGCAGCCGGCGAACGCGGCGACGCTTTGCGCCATCAGCTCGACGCCGACCCAGGCCGGAAGGCTGCCGTCGGGCAGGCTGAACAGGCCGCCGGGCCGGACGGTGAGGGTGGTGTGGATCTGTTCGTCGTCAAAGCTCAGGATCCGGTCGATCAGGATCATGTCGCCAGCGTGGGGCAGCAATTCGGCGAGCGGCCAGTGGGTCATGGGGCGTCTCCGATAATCAGGCTGACGTTATTGCCACCGAAGGCAAACGAGTTGCTCATCAGGTAGCGGGGTGCAATGGACGCCAGGCGTTCGTTTGTGGTCACCCACCTCAGCGTTGGCAAGGCCGGGTCGGCCTGGCCGTCCCAGACGTGCGGCGGCAAGGCGTGGTCGGGGTTGTCGGCACTCAGGCTCAACCAGCAGAACGCCGCTTCCAGTGCGCCGGCGGCACCGAGGGTGTGGCCGGTCATCGGTTTGGTCGAGGAACACGGCACGCCTTCGGCAAACAGCGCGGCGACGGCCAGGCTTTCCATGGCGTCGTTGTGCTGGGTCGCAGTGCCGTGCAGGTTCAGGTAGCAGATGTCGCCGGCTTGCAGGTGGGCTTGGTCGAGGGCTTTTTGCATCGATTGCAGCGCGCCACGGCCGCTCGGCTCCGGTGCGGAAATATGATGCGCGTCGGAGCTGGCGCCGGCGCCGAGCAGGGCGATGCCCGGCCCTGCGCCGCGTGCTTTGCTCATCACGAACAGCACCGCCGCTTCGCCGATGTTGATGCCGTTGCGGTTGGCGGAAAACGGATTGCAGCGCTCGTCCGACACCGCTTCCAGCGCGCTGAAACCGTTGAGGGTCAGTTTGCACAGGCTGTCGACACCGCCGCACAGCACCGCGTCGCACAGGCCCAGATCGAGCAGGCGTCGGGCGCTCATCAGCGCACGTGCGCTGGAGGTGCAGGCGGTGGAAATCACATACGTCGGGCCGCTCAGTTGCAGCCAGTCGGCGAGGAAATTCGCCGGGGCGCCGAGTTCCTGTTGCCGGTAGTCGTAATCGGTCGGGAACTGGTGGTCGCGAATGTAGTGCGCCAGGCCGCGACTGGCCTCGTCGATACCGGAAGTGCTGGTGCCGAGTACCACGCCGATGCGCTCGCGCCCGTACGTCTGGATCGCCTGCTCGATGTCATCGTGAATCTGCAACGCGGCTTCCAGCAACAGTTGATTGTTGCGGCTGCGCTGGTCGGCCAGCGCCTCGGGAATCGGCGCCAGATCGCCGTGCACGGCGGCCACCGGCAGTTCGCGCTCCGGCACCCAGCCGGACTCGCGGCGCATGCCCGAGCAGTCGCCGGCAAACAGGTTGCGTGCCACGGCTTGCTTGTCGCGCCCCAGGGCGCAGATCACGCCGAGGGCATTGAGGTAGGCGGTCATGACGTCGGTTCACCGAGTGGCGTTACGCGATAGTGCGGGCCTTGTGGCAGGTTCAATTCGAAGCTCAAGGGTTGGGTGTAGCGGATGTCCCAGCGCGCTGGCAGGGAACGTTGGCCGCCCTGTTGCTGCGCGTCGGGGTAGTTGCGCGACAGCTCGCCAGATGGGGTCAGTGCGAACAGCAGCGCGGCGAACAGCTCCCGGGCTTCCGGGTTGGGCGGCAGCAGGCCGTCGGCCTGCCAGTGTCCGTCGATCAACTGCTGACGGGCCTGGGGAATGCCCAGCGGATCCATCATCGACCAGCGAATGCCGGGGCCTTCGCGCTGGATCACCAGCAACCAGTCTTGCTGTTGTCCGGCCAGGTGACGCTCGATATGCAATTGCATCGGCAGCGGTAGGCTCGGGTTGCCGGCCGGCAGCGGCGCCTGACTGGCACAGGCACCGAGCAGCAGGACGCAGGCGAGCAGCAGAACACGAAACATCAGACGGCCTCGTTCAAGGGTTTGCGGGCCACCACGTTGACCAGGGTTTCTTCCCGCTGGCCAAAAGGCTTGGGCTGGCGCAGGCCAAAACGTTCGAGCAGGCCGAAATCCTTCGACCGGCTCCACCACAGATACGGGTACGAAACGTTCTGTTCGGCGAACTCAAAACCCTGCTGGCGAATCATCTCCAGGTACTGCGCCGCGCTCTTTTGCACGTGCATCGGATGCCGGAACAGCCAGCGAATCACCCACGTATCAATGTAAGCCTCGGTGGACTCGGCGAACAGCAGATAACCGCCCGGCTTGAGCACCCGATAGAACTCGGCCAGGGCTTTTTCCTGCTCCACCAGATGATGAAAGGTCTGGTGACAGAACAGCAGGTCGACGCTGGCGTCCGGCACATTGAGCGTCGCGCAGTCGCTGCCGATCAGCTCTACGTCGAAGCCCTGACGCGCGGCCTCGGCGGCGCTCAATTCAAGGCTGTGCGGGTCGGCATCGACGCCGATCAGCCGCTGTGGCGCGAAGGTCTGGCGTAGGTGGCCGAACGACTTGCCCTGGCCACAGCCGGCATCCAGCAGCACCGGACTGGCCGGCAACGATTCGCTGAACAGCCCGCGCAGATCGTTGATCGCCACGCGCAATACATGGTGCTGCCAGGTGTGGCTGCGCAGGAACCAGAAGCCGAAGCGGGTTTCCTCGACGTAGTTGTCGCTCAGGTAATTCATGTGTCGTCCCTTGCACAGAGTTCGGAGATCGTCTTCAGCCGACGGCGCGCTTCACTGACGAACGGGTTGCGTTCGTCCCAGGCGTAGCCGGCGAGGATCGAGCAGATCATGCGGCGGATTTCCGGCGAGCCTTGCTCGTGGAAAATCACGTCCTGGAAAGTGCCGGCGTACCAGCCTTCGACGTAGCAGCGGAAAGTGTCGACCCCGCGTTTCAGCGGCTCGGCGAATTCGCTTTGCCAGTCCACCGTTTCGCCCTGCAACTGCCGGTGCAGCACAGCGGCGGCCATGCTCGCCGAACGCATGGCAATGGTCACGCCCGAGGAGAACACCGGGTCGAGAAATTCGGCCGCGTTACCCAGCAGCGCGAAGCCTGGGCCGTGCAGGGTTTTGACGTTCGCCGCATAGCCGCCGAGGGTGCGCGCCGGGGTGTCCCACACGGCGTTGTTCAGCACCTTGGCCAGGCTCGGGGTTTCGGCGATGAACCCGCGCAGGCAGGCGTCGAGGTCGGCATCGCGGCCTGCGAAATGTTCAGCGGCAGCCACCACGCCCACCGAGCAGCGACCGTTGCTGAACGGGATCGACCAGAACCAGATATCGCGGTGCTGCGGATGGGTGGTGATGAGGATCTTCTCGCGGTCGAAACCGGGATGATCGATGTGGTCTTCGACGTGGGTGAAGACGGCCTGGCGAACCGGGAAATTCGACGGTGCTTCCAGGTCGAGCAAACGTGACAGCACGCGGCCGTAGCCGCTGGCATCGAGGACAAAATCGGCTTCGACGCGGTACTCGCTGCCGTCTTCGCGACGTACATCCAGCTGCGGTCGCGGACGTTCGAAATCGACGCTGACAATCGCGTCGCCGTAGCGGATTTCCGCACCCTGCAACGCAGCCTGATCGGCCAGCAATTTGTCGAAGTCGGCGCGTTGCACCTGCAGCGTCGTGGGCTTGCCGGCGGTGAAGGTATCACCAAAATCGAAGGCGCTGTAGCGCTCGCCCCAGGCGAATGCCGCGCCGTTCTTGCGCTGGAAACCGGCGGCATTCACCGCCTCGAGCATGCCGGCTTCTTCGACGAAATCCAGGCAATGGCAGAGCAGGCTTTCACCGATGGAGAACCTCGGGAAATGCTGGCGCTCGATCACCAGCACGTCGTGTCCCTTGCGCTTGAGCAGTGCGGCGGCAATGGCGCCGGAGGGGCCGGCGCCGATGATCACGACCTGACGGGATTCCATTTCAACGATTGGCACGTGAGCTCCTGGGTACGGCAATAGGATTCAGTGACGCCCGGTGCAGGCCGATGAAGGCCGGCAGCAGCGTCGCGATCAGACCCATCAGCATCAGCGCAAAGTACAGCGCCGGACTGATTAGCTGTTGTTGCAACAGCAGGTTGAGAAAAACGATTTCGCTCAAGCCGCGAATGTTCAGCAGCACGCTTTCGCGCCAGCGGCTGGCGCCTTCGAATGACGCGCCGGCCCAACCGAGGCCGAGCCAGTTGCCCAGGATTTTGCTGACGATCGGCAACAGCAGGAGCGCCGCCCATTGCACGGCGCCGAGGCTGGCGAGGGCGCTGTGCACGTCGATCTGGACGATGCCGAAAGTGAGGATCAGCGGAATTGCGACCCACGTCTGCAAGCGGTTCATCCAGTGCGCCGGCAGCGGCAACACCAGTGGCACCTTGAGCGCGGCCATGCACAGCAGATAGCCGATGCCGAAAATCAGCGCGTTGAGTTTGTAGTGTTCGGCCAGCACCAGCAGCGCAAAGAAGCCGAGGCTGTAGGTCAGTGGCCGGCGTATGCCGACCACTCGCAGGAGCACTGGCACGCAGGCCATCCCCAGCGGCAGCAACAGACTGCTCAGGTGCAGGCTGCCCTGAGCGAGGCCGAACAGGGTCCAGCAGGTCAGGTCGATCAGGATCGCGGTCTGCACCAGACGCCGGGTGGCGGCGGGCGGGTAGTCGATGTGGCGCAGGTACAGGTACAACACCGGGATCGCGGTGATGGCGAACACCAGACCGATGGCCAGCGAGTTGATCCACGGTTGCGTCGGCAACAGCCAGTACGCCGTCGCCAGGCCGCAGGTGAACGGCACGGCGAAACTCGGCAGGGCGATCTTCACGCTCTTGCGGTCCAGACGCAGGTCGATCACGTCGCTGAGGATGTGCCCCAGCAGCAGGGCGAAGCTCAGGCTGTAGAGGTTTTTCAGCCAGCCCGGCGCGATCAGTTCGGCGCCGTTGAGTTGCCAGCCCGGTTCAATCCAGAAGTACATCAGCAGCGGCAGGCCGAAGCTGGCCAGCAGCAATTGACTGACGATCGGGATCAGCCCGAAATGTCGACCGACCCGGGTGGCGACGAAGAACAGCGCCAGGGCCATCAGCCAGAAAATCACCACCATCATGCTGCAGGCTCCGTGACGGCAACCGCGTGGGCCTGACGCCCGGCCCACGGCGCGAGCATGAAGCTGAACGCCAGCCCGAGGCTCACCGACAGGCCGAAGTTACTCACCGCCGGCGTACTCGACACCGCCAGCAAGCCGAACGACAGCCAGGTGGTGGCGGCCGCGAGCAAGGTGCCGAGCAGGCTGACGGCCGCACCGCCGACCTGCTCGCGCATGAGGATCGCGTAGTCGACGCTGATCGCCGTCACCAGCAGCAGGCCAAACAGGCTGAACAGGGTCAGCGGCTGACCGAGCCAGCCCAGGCTGGCGAGGCTGCACAGCGCAGCGAGCAGCGGCAGGGCGACGATTCGCAGCGCGCCACCGAGACCGAACGGCAGCATCAACACCAGCACGATCAACACACAGGACGCGAGTTTCAGCTCAGCGGCGCTGATCTGGGTCTGGGCGAACACCTTGTTCAGATCGCCGAGCCGATCCACCAGCATCACGCCGGGCAGATCCAGCGCCTGCACCCGCAACAGCGACGGATTGTTCAGGCCTTGCAGGCTGACCATTGCCGCCAAGCCGTCCTCGGTCGGCCCCAGCCACAGAGTGCGGTAGGGCTCGCCGAGCGGACCGGCCAGTGCCGCATCGATGTCTTCGGCAGGCAGTGTCTGCAACTTTTGCAGCTCGGTTTGCAGCGCCGCCAGCGGCACGCCGACCTCCAGCAACGGCTGCCAGAACTGCGTCAACTTGCTCAGCGCTTCACGCACTTGTTGCTGCTGAGACGGCGGGCTGACCAGTTGATTGAGCGCCAGATAACCCTGCAGTTTGTCGAGGTTGACCAGTTGATCCAGCCGCTCGCTCAGGGCCGCTTGCCGTTCCAGCAATTGCTGCTGATCGGCGGCGCGCACCAGGAAGAACTGGCTGGTCGGCTGATAGCCGGTAATCCGCGCGATGGTCTGCGCCTCATCGGTCAGGCGTTGCGGCGCACCGACCCACTGGCGGATGTCGTTCTTGCTCTCCAGTTGCAGCAGGCCACCGACGCAGAAGGCGATCAGCAGGGCTAGCAACACCGGCGTCCTGACGTGTTCGAGCAGTGTTTCCCGCAGTCGCACCAGACGCTCGGCCAGTTGCAGGGGCCATTGCGCCGGGCGCAGTTCGACGTTTTTCAGCAGCGCCGGCAACAGGCACACCGCCGACAAGTAGGCACCGAGCAAACCGGCGGCGGAGAACACCGCTATCTGGGTCAGCGCCGGGAAAGGCGTCCAGGCCAGCGCCAGGTAACCGATGGCGCTGGTGATCAGACTCAGCGTCAGCCCGGACAGGGTCAGGCGCAACGCCGGCCAGCTGCGCCACGGCTTGAGGCTCCAGCTCTTGGACAGGTAGTGCAGCGGGTAATCCACCGCCACGCCGATCAGGCTGGAACCGAGCACCAGCGTCATCACGTGCATGTGCCCGAACAGCGCCACACAGGCCACGGCACCGAACAGCATGCCGACCAGCACCGGGATGAACGCCAGCAGCACCCGCCAGCGGCGGAAGGCGAGCAGCAACAGCAACAGGATGCCGACGGTGGCGCCGCCGCCGACCCAGGTCATTTCCCGGGTCGCTTGTTGCTGACCGTTGGCGGCGTACAGCAGGCCACTGGCGGCCAGCAATTGCACGTCGGCACTCGCCGCTTGCTCGCGGCTGTGTTGCAACAGGGCGGCGACCTGCAGCGGCTGATTCATGTCGAAGGCGCTGCCGGTGGTACGTGCGCGCAGCAGCACCCAGCTTTTGCCGTCGGCGTCGGCGATCAACGCGCCGCTGCCGATGTCCAGTTGCACCGCGCCATGTTGTGGCTGGCTGTTCTGGATGCGCCCGGTCAGGCCCAGCCAGTCGTCCTGGCTCGGCACCAGACTGAACCCGGTGAACGGGTCGAATAGTGCCTGCACCCGTTGCTGGATGAAGGCGTCGGGATGTTCGGTCAGCAGTTGCCGGTCATCCGCCGAGAGCATCGCCAGCCGCCCTTGCAGCAATTGAGTGCGCAGGGCTGGCAGATCGGCTTGCAGATTCCATTGGACCTTTTCGAACAGCCCGCTGGCCTGCCATTGCTCGCCCAGGGACTGGGCCATCGCGACGGCTTGCTGGCGATCGGCGTGGCCGACCAGCACCAGCATGTCGCGGTTGAGCGGTTCCTGCATGCGTTGTTCGGCGCGCAGTTCGAGGGCGTCCGGGTGGGTGCCTGGCACCAGTTCCATCAGGTTGGCCGACAGCGGCGCACCGTCGCGCCACTGCCAGGCGCCCAGTGCTACAACCGCCAGCAGCAGGATCAGGAACAGCCAGGGCAGCCTGCGTTCACTCGGCAAAGTCATGTTGCTCCGCGTCGCTCAGAGGTTGGCCGGCAGTGCTGTCCTGCATGCGCAGCACGGTGCTGTCGCCCTGGGTTTCCAGCAGTTCGATGGTGTTCACCAACGTGCCGCCGCTGATGTTGATCTGATTGAACACCTGCTTGAGCAGCACCGAGCGCGGGGTCAGGGTCAATTGCCATTTCTGCGCATCGCCGCTCAGGGCCAGTTCGAAATCCCGTTGCAGACCGCTGCTGTCGCCTTGCAGCACCGCGAGGAACAGTCGGTTCTGTTCGGTGCCGGCGCTCTTGTTCGGCAGCAGTTGCCAGCCGGTGGCATCACGCCGGGCGATGCCTTTGGCGCTGATGCGGTAATCCTGTTGCAGCGGAGTTTTCAGCAGCCACAGCAAGCCGTGGTTTTTCGCCAGCACGAAGCTGCCCTTGCTGATCAGCGGCTGGGGCAGGGCGCGCAGGTGTTTTTCCTGGATGAACTGGCCGTGGATCACGTCCGGTTTCGCCAGTTGCTCGCTCAGCTGTTGCAGGTCGAAGGCGTTGGCCAGTGACGACAGCGTCAGCAGCGCCAGGGCCCCCAGGGATTTCAACAACACATTCATCGCAGCATCCTTTCCACGGCATCGGTGAAGACTTTCGGCGAGGCCAGTTGCATCTCGCGGCTGCTCATCTCGACGGCGACCTGCACCGAGCTGGCGCGGGTCAGCCGCTCGCCGGTCTCGGCATCGGTGATCAGGTAGTTAATCTTCAGGCGGTTTTCCCATTCCACCAGGCTGGCGCGCACGTTCAGCCGCTGACCGAACACCGCGCCGCGCACGTAGCGCAATTGCAGGTCGATCACCGGCCAGGCATAGCCCGAGTCGACCATCTGGTTGTAGTTGTGGCCGATCTTGTCGAGCAACGCGCAGCGCGCCACTTCCAGGTATTTCACGTAATGGCCGTGCCAGACGACGTGCATGGTGTCGACGTCAAAGAACGGCACGAGGATTTCCGTATCGGCGTGAAGCACTCCGGCACTACGCATGCAGCCTCCAGTGTTGTTCGGCGATGCGTTGCAGGCACAGGCGCAATTCACCTTCCAGGGCGCGGTCTTCGATCACCGGCGGGAAGTCCCGGGCCAGTTGTTCGTGCATCGCGGCCAGCGACGGTGGCAGCGGACGCGCGTCTGCATCGCGGCCGCGCAGCCATACGCCTTGATTGGCCGCCAGCAACGTGGCGGCGGCGACCTGTTCGGTCAGCTCCAGCACACGGATGGCGTCGCGGGCGGCGATGGTGCCCATGCTCACCTTGTCCTGGTTGTGGCACTCAGTGGAGCGCGAGAACACGCTGGCCGGCATGGTGTTTTTCAAGGCCTCGGCTGTCCAGGCGCTGGCGCCGATCTGCACGGCCTTGAAGCCGTGGTTGAGCATCGCGCGGTCGGCGCTGGCGCCCGACAGGTTGCTCGGCAAACCGTGGTTGTAACGCTCGTCCACCAGCAGCGCGAGTTGTCGGTCGAGCAGGTCGGCGACGTTGGCCACGAGGTTTTTCAGGCTGTCCATGGCGAACGCGATATGTCCGCCGTAGAAGTGCCCGCCGTGCAGCACGCGTTCGGCTTCGGCGTCGATGATCGGGTTGTCGTTGGCGCTGTTGAGTTCGGTCTCGATGAACGAGCGCAACCAGTTCAGGCTGTCGGCCAACACGCCGAGCACGTGCGGTGCGCAGCGCAGCGAGTAGCGATCCTGCAAGCGGTGTAGCGGCGCGGTCGGTGCGTCGATCGCCAGATCCTTGCGCAGCCACGCGGCGACCTGCATCTGACCCGGATGCGGCTTGGCGGCGAACAGGCGCTCGTCGAAGTGTTCCGGATTGCCTTGCAGCGCCACCACGTTCAGCGCGGTGATGCGGGTGGCCAGTTGCAGCAGGTAATCGGCTCGGGCGTAGGCCAGGCAGGCGAGGCCGGTCATCACGGCGGTGCCGTTCATCAATGCCAGCGCTTCTTTCGGGCGCAGCACCAAAGGCGTCCAGCCCAGTTCGCGGTGCACGTCCGCAGCCTGGCGGCGTTCGCCACGGAACATCACTTCACGCTCGCCGGACAGGGTTGCTGCGACGTAGGACAGCGGCGTCAGATCGCCGCTGGCGCCCACCGAGCCTTCTTCAGGAATCAGCGGCAAAATGTCGTGTTCAAGGAAAGCATGCAGGCGCTCCAGCAACTCGATGCGCACCCCGGATACGCCGTGGCACAACGACTGCAAACGCGCCGCCAGCACCGCGCGGGTGGCCTGGGCGTCGAGCAGTTTGCCCAGCCCGCAACCGTGGAACGTGTAGAGATGACGCGGCAGCGCCTCGACGTGATGCAACGGCACCGCGACCACGCAGGAGTCGCCGTAACCGGTGGTCACGCCGTAGATCACGCCTTCCTTGTCCAGCAGCGAATCGAGGAACCGCGCGCCTTTGGCGATGCGTTCGCGATAAGGCGCGTCGCTCTGCAACTGCACGGGCGCCTGACGGTTGGCCAGGGCCAGCACGTCTTCGATGCGCAAAGGGCGTTCGCCGAAGGTGACCGGCTCAGGAGTTGGCGTTGTCATCGGTTTTCCAGAATGGGTAAAAGTTGAACCATTGGCACGGTGCTTCGAGGCAATAGTGACTCAGGCGCTGCGCATAGCGGGTGGCCCACTGATGAATGACCTGTTCGCGCTCGCGGCGTGACCACACCACGGCGTCGGCGAAGGGTTCGAGGGTCAGGCGATAGTGACCGTCAGGCTGCTTGAGGCACATCAGCAGATTGACCGGGCATTTCAGCAGGCCGGCCAGCAGCCACGGCCCTTGCGGGAACGGCGCCGGGTGGCCGAGAAAGTCCACGGTCACGCTGCGCCCGCCATGCAGCGGCACGCGGTCGCCGGCAATCGCCAGCCACTCGCCGCGCTCCAGCCGTTCGTGCAGTTGCAGCATGATCACCGGGTCCAGCTCGCTGACCTGGATCAGTCGTAAATTGGTCGCCCCGGCTTCACCCAGCAGGCGATTGAACTGCTCGGCGTGCTTGGTGTGTACCAGCACGTTCATCGTGACCTTTTCGCCCAGCTCCGCCAGTGCCCGGCACACTTCGAGGTTGCCCAGATGCGCGCCCACCAGCATTTGCCCGCGACTGCCGCGCAACTGATTGCGCAACAGCGCCGGGTCGATGATCTCGATCTGCTCGATCTTCAGCTTGCCGTTCCACACGTCGAGCTTGTCGAGCAGCGAATCGGCGAATGCCATGAACTGGCGGAACACCCGCCACCGGGTCGGACGCAATTCGGGGCGACCGCTCCAGTCGGCGAGGCGCTGCTGATACTGCCAGGCACTGCGCCGCGCAGTGCGGCCGAACAGGAAAAAGTACAGGACGATGCCGTACAGCAACGGGCTCAGCAGGCGCCGGCCAAGGACCTTGGCGGCGAACGCGGTGAATTTCATCAGCAGGAAACTGCCGCGTTCTTCGCGGTCGGCCCAGTGCTTTTTGTCGGTCTCGACGGTCATGCGCGCCACCGTCGCCAGAGGATTGCGGGCAAGCGCAGCAACATGCCGAAGAACAGACGCGTGTGCATGCTCGAGATCAGCACGTTGTCGTGGAACAGGCGAAAGTGCGACACGCCGTCCAGCGGGTAATGCACGCTGGTCTGCAACCAGCGCATCGGCTGATTACGCCATGACAGGCGCACCAGGATGTCCGAGTCGAAATCCATGCGCTTGCCGATCCGCGCCGAGTCGATCACGCCCAGCGTCGGTTCCAGCGGGTACACCCGGAAGCCGCACATCGAATCGCGAATCTGCAGCGACAAGGTGTTGATCCACACCATCACGTGGGTCAGGTAACGCGCATACAAACGGCCTTTGGGCACACTGGCGTCGTACAGCGGATAGCCGCAGATCATCGACTGGGGGTGAGCGCGGGATTCCTCGATGAAACGCGCGACATCCTGCAAGTCATGCTGACCGTCGGCATCGACCTGCAAGGCATGGCTGAAGCCGAGTCGCGCGGCTTCACGCAGACCGGTCATCACCGCGCCGCCCTTGCCCTGATTGGCAGTGAGGCGCACCAGATAAACTCGCTCGCGCTCGGCCAGCGCGTCGAGCACCGCTGCGCAGGATTTGCTGCTGGCATCGTCCACCAGAATGCACGGCAGATCCTGGGCGAGCAGAGCGTCGACCACCGTGCCGATAGCGGTTTCGTGGTTGTAGACCGGGATCACTGCGCAAGGGTTATGCATCGCCAGTCCCCAGCAGAATCCGCCCGCTGGAGCAGGTGGCCGTGTCGTTGCGGTAGGCGAAATACAACTTGCCGCGCTCCGGATCGAAGCGCAGGTGCAGCTGGATTTCATCGCCGGGGCGCACCAGTTGCTGGAATTTCAGCACTTCCATGCCGGCGAACGCGCCGGGCAGGTTGAGCAGTTGCCGACCCAGGTCCAGCGCCCATTCGACCTGCACCACGCCCGGCAGTACCGGGGCCTTGGGGAAGTGGCCGCTGAAGTAGGCCAGGTCCGGCGGAACGCTCAATTGCAGGTTCCATTCGCCCCCGGTTTCAGCCTGCTCTAGGATTTCCGGTGCTTTTGGCCGTGGCGCCAACAGCAAGGCTTCAACGTCCGCTTGAGGCAATTTGCCCTGCGAGGTCAGCGGCAACTGTCGTAGCAGACGCCAGCGGCGGGGCAGGGCCAGGGTTTCACAATGGTCGCCGAGATGACGGCGCAGGGTTTCGGTCAGGCTGCGCCGACCGTGTTCGCGCAGGGCAAACAGGCCGGATTCGCTGAGCACCAGCAGCGCGCCGAGCGACGCACGGCTTTCCTGCACCACGCCCAGTCGCGCTTCGGCGACCCAGTCGTGGGCCGTCAGCGCCTGTTCAAGCATCGGCAGGGAAATACGTTTTTCTTCGAGTTTGACGATCCGGTCGAGCCGCCCGAGCAATTCAAAGCGGCCATCGGCCTGAATGCGCGCCGCATCGGCGGTGTGTTCGATATGTCCGGCGGGCAGATAAGGCGAAGCGATCAGCAAGGCGCCGTCGCTGTCCTGGTTCAACTCGACACCGGCAAACGGCTGCCACAACGATTCGCCCTGACGCCAGGCGATGCCGCCGGTTTCCGAGCTGCCGAAGATTTCCGTCGGCCACTGTCCCAGGCGTTGATGCAGGCTTTGTGCGGCGTCTGCCGGCAGTGCGCCGCCAGATGAAAAAAACCGGCGCACAGCACTCAGCGCTGGCCAGTCGAGGTTGTCGCCCATGCGTTTGAGCAGCGCCGGACTGGCGACCCAGGCGAAGGCCGGGTGCTCGCGGCTGGCGCGTTGCAGGTCTTCCGGGAAGGCCAGTTGCTTGCGCAGGAACGGACGCCCGGCACACAGCGGCCACAGCACGCGGAACAGCAAGCCGTAGATGTGCTGGGTGGCGACGCTGCCAAGAATGCAGGCCTCACCGAGATCCGCGCCCCACAGTTGCTCAAGGGCTTCGACTTCGTTGGCCAGTTGGCGCAGGGATTTGTCGATGCGCTTGGGCTCGCCACTGGAGCCGGAGGTGCACAGGCTCAGGCGGCACTGGTCGAGATCCAGTTCGGCAGCGGGCAGGGGAGTTTGCAGCAGATCGCTCAGGCGCGCGTCATCGGCCTGATCGGTCAGCCACAGATCGACGTCGTTCGACCAGCGCTGGCGGGTCTGCGCTTGCAAATCCGAAGGCAACAATACGCTGACACCGGCGCGCCAGGCGCCGAGCAGGGCGACGGCCAGGTCGGCGGCATCTTCCAGATACACGGCCAGACGTTGTACGCCGCGCGCTTGCAGACCGGCCGCCAGGCTCAGGGCCTGTTCGCGCAGTTGTGCATGATCGAATGCCGGTGCGCTCGTTATCGCGCGCGCCGGCAGGGCCTTGAGCAACAGCTGCTCAAGTTTTATCCAGTTCATGGGCGACCTCTTACCCGTTGTCGTATCAGCCATTCAATGGCAAACATCAGGCCGATCAATCCGTAGGAGATCAGGCCGGTGTACAACATCCACCAGTTCAGCGGCGCCCACAGTGTCAGCAGGGCGGCGCACAAACCGTTGCAAAAGAAAAACACGCTCCAGGCCACGGTGACCTGGCGGGTGTAACGAATCGCCTTGGGCGGCAGTTGCGGTTCACGCAGGCGAGCCAGACGCTCGACCATCGGCGGGCCGTATTTCAGGCTCAGGCTGAACAGCACCAGCATGAAGCCGCTGATGAGCACCGGGTACCAACGCAACAGCAAAGGGCTGTCGAACACCGCCAGCAGCAGGCAGAACACGATCGCTACGCAGGCCATCCACAGGCTGCCGGGCTTGCGTTCGCCGGTCAGCGCCCGGGCCAGCCATAGGCCGCCCAGCAGCAGACCGAACTGCCATGGCGCGAAATGCTCCATGCCGAAATACACCGCAAAGGGATACAGCAGGCCCGCCAGCAGCAGGCCGAGGCCGATCAGTCGGCTCATGCGGCCGGTTGAACCAGACGGTAGACCGCCTCGACTACGTCGCTGACGGTGCGCACCGACTTGAATTCCTCGGCGGCGATTTTCTTGCCGGTCTGGCGCTTGATGTGATCGATCAGGTCGACGGCGTCGATGCTGTCGATTTCCAGATCCTGATACAGGTTGGATTCCAGGCTCACGCGGGCCGGGTCCAGTTCGAACAGCTCGACCAGGGCATCGCGCAGGGTGTTGAAGATGTCGTCACGAGTTTGCATGGTCCGGTCTCAAGCTGCCTGTTTTGCCGTGACGAACGCCGCAAGGCTCGCCACGTTGGAGAAATGGTTACGGGTGTCCTTGGCGTCGGCGTCGATCTTGATGCCGTACTTTTTCTGGATCGCCAGGCCGAGCTCCAGGGCGTCGACGGAATCCAGGCCCAGGCCCTCGCCGAACAGCGTCTGGTCGTCGCCGATGTCCTCTGCGCTGATGTCTTCGAGGCCCAGGGCGTCGATGATCAGCTCTTTGATGTCACGGTTTAGATCGCTCATCTTCGGCGAGCTCCTTGATAAAGAATTGGTGCAAATAGTCGTTGAGCTTGCGCGAAGCCTGAGGCGCGGGGCCCTGCGCGGCGAAAGTCTGTGGGTCTATATCGGCCCCGACGCGAAAACTGAAGTGCACGCGGCGACTGGGAATGCGATACCACGGCTCGGCCTTGGTCAGGGTGGTCGGACTGACGTGGATCACCACCGGGGTGACGATTTTCGCACCGCGCAGCGCGATGGCCGCCGCCCCCCGATGAAAGGCCGGCGCCTGACCCGGTTGGGTGCGCGTGCCTTCGGGGAAAATGATCAGGGTCTGCCCGCTTTGCAACGCTCCGGCGGCGGCGTCGAGCATGTCCATGCTGCCGTCGTTGCTGATGTATTCGGTGCTGCGCAACGGGCCACGGGTGAAGGGGTTTTCCCACAGGCTTTTCTTCACCACGCAATTGGCCCGGCGCACCAGACCGATCAGGAACACCACATCGATCAGCGACGGGTGGTTGGCGATGATCATCTGTCCCGGGCGGCCGAGCCGTTCGGCGCCCTGGATGTCGTAGGTCAGCACGCCGGTACGGGCCATGAAACGGACGAAAAACCAGAACAGCCGGCTGACGGTCTGGCGCGCCCGCTCGCGATGCACCCTGGCATCGCCCGGCAGGCAGCCGAGCAATGGAAATACCAGCAGGCGCAGGCACAGGCCACCGAGCCCGAACAGGGCGAAGCTGGTGGCGGTGGCCAGCAGACGCCAGTAATAGGCGTCGCGGTTTTTGCCGATTACAGGTTGCGTTGCCAGGTCCATAGACGGTTCTTCCAGGCGTGTTGGCAATGGGGCTGCTGGCCCAGCAAGGTACGCAGCAGATTCAGCGCATGGGGCCACTGCGTTTTGGACAGTGCTTCGGGGGCGCTGTTCAGGGTCAGCCGCCAGTCGGTACCGGGGGTGAGCAACAGCCCGACCGCGTAGGGAAACGGTACGTCGTCGATCCACGTCGAATAGGCTTCGGGCGGTTGTTCCTCGGTGATCACCAGCAGCACCGCCGGGGCCCCTTCGTTCAGCAAAGTCGCCGCTTCGAGCATGCCGTGTTCGAGGCCGTCGCCAGCCGCGGCGAGTGCAGTCATTTCGCTAGTTTCGCCGCGCATGATCGACCACAGGCCGATGATCGCGTTGTGCACCGACAGGCTGAACTGAGTCGGCGAGAGCGGCTGTTCGTTGGCCAGATCGCTGAGAATTTCAAAGGTGCGCGGGGTTTCGCCGTGCCGGGAGACAAATACCAGCGGCAGATTTTCCCGACCGTCGGCCAGCGGCCAGCCGACACTGAACGCCATCCGCGCCAGACGACTGAGACGACGGCGCTGCATGGCCGGCAGAAACGACACATCGGGTGCGGCATCGCTGCCTTCGAGCACGACCGGCTGTCGGCTCCAGGCCTGCCAGGCTTCCACACTGTCGAGCCCGGGAGCCCAGGCGCGCCATTGGGCGATGTTGAAGTTGATCACGGACATTTATCCCGCCCCTGCGGGCTGATTTGACGCGGTTTCGCCAACGTCGCCGCTGAGCTGATTTAGCCGGAAATGGCATGGCGCGTGGCGCCGGGTGGCGCGCATTATCCCGGTGCGACGAGTGTGTAGCAAATGCTGGTTACATTTTGCGCAGTGAAATGGACCGAATGGTACGCAGCGAAAAACTGTCACTTGGCCATTATCCAGATTGTCGGGTGTCTGTCTGTCGGGCGAATCAGCGATCAACCGGTGTCTTTGCGCCGTATTCATTGGGATATTGGCGCCTGACGCTGTAGTCCGTGTCCATCGAGGTAGCGAACCGGCACCGGGCACCACTACACTCGGTCATTCTTTGATACACGGAGGTTTTGTCATGCGGCGCGTGGTGTTCAATCAGAAAGGTGGCGTGGGCAAATCCAGCATTGCCTGCAATCTGGCGGCGGTGAGCGCCAGCGAGGGTTATCGCACGCTGTTGGTCGACCTCGATGCCCAGGCCAACTCCACTCAGTATCTGACCGGGCTCACGGGTGATGACATTCCGATGGGCATTGCCGACTTCTTCAAACAGACCCTGTCTTCCGGGCCGTTCTCGAAAAAGAATCAGGCGGATATCTACGAAACGCCGTTCGACAACCTGCACATCATTACCGCCACTTCGGAACTGGCCGACCTGCAGCCCAAGCTTGAGGCCAAACACAAGATCAACAAGCTGCGAAAGCTGCTCGACGAGTTGTCGGAAGATTACGACCGGATCTATCTGGATACGCCGCCGGCGCTGAATTTCTATGCGGTCTCGGCCCTGATTGCCGCTGATCGGGTACTGATTCCCTTCGACTGCGACAGCTTCTCGCGTCAGGCCCTGTACGGTCTGATCGCCGAGATCGACGAGTTGAAGGAAGACCACAACGAAGGCCTGGAAGTCGAAGGCATTGTGGTCAACCAGTTCCAGGCACGGGCGAGCCTGCCGCAGCAGATCCTCGACGAACTGATCGCCGAGGGCCTGCCGGTACTGCCGGTCTACCTCGCCAGTTCAGTGCGCATGCGCGAATCGCATCAGGCCAACACGCCGCTGATCCACCTCGATCCACGGCACAAGCTGACACAGCAATTCGTCGAGCTGCATAACCTGCTCGAAGACGCCTGAATCCTTGTCAGATGCCCTGGCTGCGCAGCCAGGCCATCAACTGCGGCAACGGGAAGGCCCCGCTCTGACGGGCCACTTCCCGGCCGTTGCGGAACAGAATCAGGCTCGGAATCGAACGAATCCCCAACTGCGCCGACAACTGCTGATTGGCCTCGCTGTCCAGCTTGGCCAGCCGGCACTTGCCCGCCAGCTGCGCAGCCGCCTGCTCGAACACCGGCGCAAACGACTTGCACGGCCCGCACCAATCCGCCCACACGTCCACCAGCAATGGCAGATCACCCTTGATCTGACTGGCGTAATCGCCTTGCTTGAGTTCGAACGGCTTGTTCAACAACACCTCGGACTTGCAGCGCCCGCATTTCGGGTGATCGTTGAGGCGCTCGGCGGGAATGCGGTTGAGGCCGTTGCAGGAGGGGCAGGGGATGAGGAGTGGGTCGGTCATGATTGGGATCCAGTGGAAAGCTGATATCTCCTAGTTGGAGACGTTTGCTCATATTTTCAATCGTGCAGCGTTTGGCTGTGAGCCTAGGCTGAGATGGACCGGTCGAGACCCGTTGGTCTGCTCGGTCATATCGCAACTTGCGATAATTTTGATCTGTGATTAACTCCCCATAGCAGAATGCGATAAGGATGTTGCATGCATGTGTTTAGCGAAAAACCTATTCGAGAGGCCAAGGAAATTTGGCCGCAGGCAGCAAGTGCATTGGCACAGTGGTTTCGTTTGGCAAAAAGAAGTAATCCGTGTGATTTCGCGGCGATGAAAGCAATTTTTCCTGCGACAGACAAAGTCGGTGAGTTTCATGTTTTCGATATTGGAGGCAACAAGCTGAGGTTGATCGCTTTCGTCAGTTATCGATCTCGGACGCTCTACATTAAGCATGTGCTTGATCATCGCGAATACGAACGCGGTAAATGGAAGGAGGGAAAGGTATGAGCATTCTGATCAAAACGGTTGCCGAGCACTGGGAGTTTGTCTCGCCTTTGCTTCGAAAACCGAAAAGTGAGCAGGATTACGACATGCTGGTGCGGGCTGTCGAAGAAATACTCGACATAACCGGTGATGATGAATCGCATCCATTGATGAGTCTGGTCGACATCATTGGTGACTGGATTGCGGAATGGGATCGCACACATCACCCCATGGCCGAGGCGAGTGGCGAAGAAGTCCTCGGCTATATGATGCGCGAGCATGGTCTGACACAAAGCGACCTGCCAGGTGTCGGTACTCAATCGGTTGTTTCGGAAATTTTGAGTGGTAAACGCAAGCTCAACCTGCGTCAGATCCGCTGGTTGGCCGAGCGCTTCAATGTACCGATCGACGTGTTTACCTGACCTTGATCACGACGAACAACTGATCTCCAAATGCTTGCCCCATTCCGGCGGCCGTTCCGCATAGTTCTCCATTCCAGGTTGTTCCTCGAATGGATTGCTCAGCACCGCATGCAGCCGTCGCACCTCGGAGTAGTCACCCTGCTCGGCAGCATCAATCGCCTTCTGCGCCAGATAGTTGCGCAGGATGTACAGCGGATTCACCGCATGCATCCGCGCACGGCGCTGTTCCTGATCGGTGGCGCCATCGCGTGTGACACGGGCGACGTAGCGCTCGCCCCAGGCATCGAAACCCTTGATATCGACGAAGTCATCGCGCAGGCGAGCGACGGCCTGTTCGGCTGACTCTTCGCCCAGGCGTCGGAAGAACAGCGTGTAGTCGACGCCGCTGTTCTGCATCAGTTGCAGCAGTTGCTCCAGCAGTTGCTGGTCGTCGTCCTCGGCGGTGGTGAAGCCGAAGCGGCGGCGCATCAGGTCGAGGTAATGGGCCTGGAACAGCGGCAGGTACAGGCCGAGGGTTTCGCGCAGGGCTTCGACGCTGATGAACGGCGTCAGGGCCTGGGCCAGGGCGCTGAGGTTCCACTGGCCGACGGGGACTTGATTGCTGAACGAGTAGCGGCCCTGATCGTCGGAGTGGTTGCAGATGAAGTTCGCGTCGAAATCGTCGAGGAAGGCGAATGGGCCGAAGTCGAAGGTGATGCCGAGGATCGACATGTTGTCGGTGTTCATCACGCCGTGGCAGAAACCGTAGGCCTGCCACTTGGCGATCAGTTCGGCGTTGCGCTCGACGATCTCGCGGAACATCGCCAGATACGGTTCCGGCTGTTCCAGGCATTCGGGGTAGTGCATCGCCAAGACGTGTTCGCCGAGTTGCTTCTGCTGTTCGGGACGCTTGGTGTAATAGAAGTATTCGAAATGGCCGAAACGAATGTGGCTCGGCGCCAGGCGCAGCACCATCGCGGCGCGTTCCTGTTTCTCACGCCAGACGGGTGTGTCGGAGCCGATCACGCAGGCGGCGCGTGAAGACGGGATGTTCAGCGCATGCAGCGCTTCGGACGCGAGAAACTCGCGGATCGACGAACGCAGCACCGCGCGACCGTCGCCCATGCGCGAGAACGGCGTCTGTCCGGCGCCCTTTAGATGCAAGTCCCAGTGCTCGCCCGCCGCGTTGTAGACCTCGCCCAGCAACAACCCGCGGCCATCGCCCAGTTGCGGGGTGTAACCGCCGAACTGATGCCCGGAATAGACCATCGCCCGTGGCTCGGCATCGGCCCACAGTTTGTGGCCGCCGAACAGCTCGGCAAATTCCTGGGTGTCGGCCACCGCCGGGTCGAGATCCAGCAGCGCCAGGGCCGCAGGGCTGGCCACCACCAGTCGCGGATTGTCGATCGGTTCGGGCAGCACATGGGCCGAGAACGCATCACCCAGCCGGGCGAAGCGGTTGTCGAAGGTCAGTTCGTCGAGGGCTTTCAAGGGCCGGCTCCAGCAGAATGTCCGAGCATTCTGCTGGGAATGGCCGGGTTAGTCGAGTTTGGCCGGCGGCGGTTCCTGCAACGGTTTCTGGTCGTCGCTGACCGGCACGATGGTTTTGGTTTCCGGCTCGATCGGCACCATCTTGTATTCCTGGCCATGCAGGTTCTTCAGGTAAACCTCCATCTGGCGGAACGAGATGTTGATGTGCTGCTTCTTGAACTCGCGGTTGATGAAGCGGTTGACCTCATCGAGCACCGGGTTGCGGTCGCCGAGATCACGCACATGCATGCGCAGTTCGTGATCGAGAGTGCTTTCACCGAAGTTGAGGAAGTAAACGTGCGGCTCGGGTTCCTTGAGCACGCGCGGGTTTTCGCGGGCGGCCTTGAGCAGCAGTTCCTTGACCAGATCCAGATCCGAACCGTAATCGACGCCCAGTTTCAGGGTCACCCGGGTGATGGTGTCGGTCAGCGACCAGTTGATCAGTTGCCCGGTGATGAACGTCTTGTTCGGGACAATGATGTCCTTGCGGTCGAAGTCGGTGATGGTCGTGGCGCGGATGCGGATCTTGCTCACAGTGCCGGACAGGTTGCCGATGGTGATGGTGTCGCCGATCCGCACCGGGCGTTCGAACAGGATCATGATGCCGGAGATGAAGTTCGCGAAGATCTCCTGCATACCGAAGCCGAGGCCCACCGAGAGCGCCGCCACCAGCCATTGCAACTTGTCCCAGCTCACGCCGAGGGTCGACAGGGTCGAGACGAAACCGACCCCGGCGATCACGTAGGACAGCAGCGTCGTGGTTGCGTAGGCACTGCCCTGGGCCAGATTGAGTTTCGAAAGCACAAACACTTCAAGCAGACCCGGCAAGTTGCGGGCGAGCGCAAAGGTGATGCCGATGATAATCAACGCGCCGAGCATGTCGCCGATGCTGATCGGCACCATGCTCATGTTGGCGCCGGTGCCGCTGGTGTATTCGTAGAGGGTGATGTTGTCGAGGTACGAGAACACGGTGATCAGGTCGGCCCAGACCCAGTACAGCGCGGCGATGAAACCGCCGAGCAGTGCGAGGCGGATCAGGCGCAGGGACTGTTCGTTGACTTTCTCGATGTCCAGGGTCGGCTCTTCGATCACCGCTTCGCCGTCGCCGGCTTCTTTCGCGGCCTGACGTTTGGCCAGGGCGCGCTGGTAAGCCAGGCGACGTGCCGCGACGGCGAGACCACGGACGAAGGTGGCTTCGATCACCAGCCAGAACATCAGCAGGTACAGGGTGTTGATCAAGCGGTCGCTGAGCTTCAGCGCGGTGTAGTAGTAGCCGAAGCACACGGCGACGAACAACGCGATAGGCAGCAGGGTGAACATCACGCCCACGGCCTTGCGGAACAGCGAGGCGTTTTCGTGGGTCGGGCTGCTGATCAGGAGGCGGCTGAGCAGCCACGCCATCAACGCGTAGCAGGTCAGCACCACCGGCATGCCCAACACATCGTCGGCCAGTGCCGCCGGTTGCAGCTCGGCGACCGCCACCACGGCCACCAGCGCCATGACCACCAGTCCGAGGCGACGCACCCAGCCTTGCAGGAATTCGACCTGCGGCTTTTCCCAGCGAAAGTGCAATTCGGCCACGCCGCCTGGCGCGAGGATCCGGTAAGCGGTGTAGAACACCAGCCACGCCTGGGCCATTTGCAGCAGCGCCGCGCCCATGTTGGCGTTCTGCCCGCGGGCGTCGATCTGCAACGCCAGCCCGCACAGGGCCAGGCCCAGCGCCACCGGCATCGCCAGCAGAATGTTGATCAGGATCGCCTGCGGCGTGTGCCACTGGCTGTCACGCTTGAAGTGACCGATGTCCTGGTGAACCTTGTTCAGGCGCGAATAGAGTTGCTTGCGCCGCCACAGCAGCGCACCGATCAGCAGCGCCAGCGGCAAGAACAACAGCGGTCGCTGGGTCAGACCGTCGGTCAGTTCGCTGAAGCTTGAGGCCAGCGGCAGAGTGTCGATCTGACGCTTCAGGCGCTCCGGCACGCCGCGCATCCATTCGGTGTCCAGCGGCTTGTTGCTCGGAATCCAGAACATCTGCTCGTCGAGGGTTGCGCGCAGGCTTTGCGCGGTGCTCAGCAGTTGCTTCTGGTTCAGTTGCAGGGTGATCGATTCGTTGAGCATCGCGCTCAGTTCGCGGCTCAGCCGTTCCAGCAGATCGACGCGGGTGTTGGCCAGTTCCAGCAGGCTCTTGCGCAGTTGCGGCGTGACTTGCTCCGGCGGCTGGGTGGAAAGCAGGTTGTCGACGTAGGTCGCCGGATTGCTCAGCTGTTCGCGCTGCTGGTTGATTTCGAACTGGTACAGGCGAATGTCGGCGATCTGATCCGCGAGGTCGCGGTCGACCTTGAGGCGCGGCAGCGCCTGTTTCTGTTTATAGAGAATCTTCGACAGCAGCAGGCTGCCCTTGAGCACGTTGATCTGCTCGTCGAGGGCCGAATCACTCTGGGTCACGCTGTCCAGCTGCTGCTTGGTCTGCAGGTTCTGTTGGGTCAGTTCGTTGAGGCGGTCGGTGCTCTTGAGCAGGTAGTCGGAGAGCTTGAGGTTGGCCGCGCTTTCCGTGGCAAGCAGGGTGCTGCTGCCGGACTTCTGCGCCTCGATCGACTGCTGCGTCACGGTTTCCTGCGACAGGGTCAGACGCTTCTGGTTGATCAGGGTTTGCAGCTCCTGAATCTCGCGGTCCAGACGGTCGGATTTTTCCGAGAGCAGGTCATGCTGACTGTTGCCCAGATCCTGCAACTGGTTGTTGCCGGCCAGTTCCTGACGGCGCAGCGGGATCAACGCATTGAGCGCCGCCAGCTCGGCGTTGAGCAGGTCACGTTGCTCGCCACTCAGGGTCTTGCCGCTGTCCTTGCCGGTCTTGAGGATGTTGTTGATCTGCTGGATGCGCGTCTGGCTGCTGGCGATTTCCGCCTGGGCGCGCTCGGGACGGGTCTGGGCGGTGATGATCAGGCTGTTGGCATCGGCCAGGGCCTTTTGCAGATCGCTTTGCTGGGTCGAGCGCTCGGTGAGCATCTGCTCCAGCTGCTGGATGTTTTCCTTGGGGAAGCGCTGCGCCACCGGGACCACCGCGCTGGCCTTGAGGCGGGTCAGTTCCCGCGCGTTCTCGATGGTCTGCTTCGGCGCCGTGGCCAGTTGCTGCTTGAGGTCGATCAGCTTCTGCTCATAGTCACGCCGATTGTTGAGCTGATTCAGCGTGTTTTGCAGGACCGTCTGCAGGGCCTTCTTGTCGGCCTCGGGCAGTTTGCTGTCGGTGAGCTTGTCCAGACTGGCCTGCACGGCGTCGCTGGACGGCGGTTCGGCGGCCTGCAACGGGCCGACAGTAAGACTCAGACCCAGCAGGGCCGCGAGGAAAAAGGAGCGCAGGGTAGGCATAGAGACCGGTCAAGCAAGTGAGAGTGGACGCAGTTTAGAGGAAGAGCCCGGGGCCCGGGCGACTTCCTTCGGGGAATCTGACGCCCACTTTGCCGATCTTGTTCCCGTCCATGACCGCAACCGTCCAGTGGGTGTTGTTCCATTCCACCTGGTCGCCAACGATCGGAGCACCGCCGACTTTCTGGGCAATGAAGTGGCCCAGGGTCATGTCCGGATCAATGCCTTCTGCCGGTAGACCATACAGGGCGGCAACCGCTTTGAGCTGGGCATCTCCTTCGAGTACGAAGTCGCCGAAGAAGCGCAGATCGAGGCCGCGTTGCGGCGCCTGGCTGAACAGTTTTCCGAGGGCCGGAAGGTTGTGTTCATGGCCGATAACACACAGCAAATCATCGACTTCCAGCACCGTACTACCCGACGGATGGAGCAGTTGCTGACCGCGAAACAGGGCGGCGATACGTGTGCCTTCGGGCATTTTCAGCTCGCGCAGGGGTGAGCCGATGCACCATTTTTCCGCGCCGAGCTTGTAAACGAACAGCTCCCACTCGCTGGTGACGTGTACTTCGAGGGCGGCACGGGAGATCGGCGCCGGCTCCGGCGGCACCGTCACCTTGAGCAGCTTGGCCACCCACGGCAGGCTCGTGCCCTGCACCAGCAGCGACACCAGCACGATAAAGAAGGCGAGGTTGAAGTACAGCTGCGCATTCGGCAACCCGGCCATCAGCGGGAACACCGCCAGAATGATCGGTACCGCGCCACGCAGGCCAACCCAGGAAATGAAGGCTTTCTCGCGGCCATGGAAGGCCTTGAACGGCAGCAGCCCGACCAGCACCGACAGCGGCCGTGCGAACAGAATCATCCACAGCGCCAGACCCAGGGCAGGCAAGGCGATCGGTAGCAGGTCATGCGGAGTGACCAGCAGTCCCAGCACCAGGAACATACCGATCTGCGCCAGCCACGCCATGCCGTCGAGCATGTGCAGGATGCCGTGACGACTGCGCACCGGCCGGTTGCCGATCACCAGACCGCACAGGTAAACGGCGAGGAAGCCGCTGCCGTGCAGGGCGTTGGTCAGGGCGAACACCACCAGACCGCCGGCGATCACCAGAATCGGATACAGACCGGCCGCCAGATTGATCCGGTTGACCAGTTGCAGCATCAGCCAGCCACCGCCCAGACCGATCACGCCACCGATGCCGAACTCGCGGATCAGATGGGTCAGCAGGCTCCAGTGCAGGCCGGTCTGGCCGCTGGCGAGCATGTCGATCAGGGTCACGGTGAGGAACACCGCCATCGGGTCGTTACTGCCGGATTCGATTTCCAGGCTGGCGGTTACCCGCTCGTTCAGGCCCTTGCCGCCGAGCAGCGAGAACACCGCCGCGGCATCCGTGGAACCGACGATGGCGCCGATCAGCAGGCCTTGAATCAGATTGAGGTCGAACAGCCACGCAGCGGCCATGCCGGTGAGGCCGGTGGTGATGAGCACTCCGACCGTGGCCAGCGACAAGGCCGGCCACAAGGCCACGCGGAAACTGGACACCCGGGTTCGCAAGCCACCGTCGAGCAGGATCACCGCCAGTGCGAGGTTGCCGACCAGATAGGCCGTCGGGTAGTTATCGAAAATGATGCCGCCGCCATCGACCCCGGCAGTCATGCCGACCGCGAGGATGATCACCAGAATCGGGATGCCGAGACGGGAAGAGAGGGAGCTGACAAGAATGCTTGCGCCTACCAGCAACGCGCCGATCAAGAACAGGCTGTTGATGGTCGTCGCATTCAAAGGCAGTACTCCAGAAGCGGAAAGACGGGCACAAACTGACCATGCAGTCTGCGTGCCAGCGATTCTAACCTGTTGAAATGTGATGCTGTCAAAAAGGTTTTGTACCAGGGGAGGCGATCGTTCTCACGCTCCGCGTGGGAATGCCTCAATGGACGCTCTGCGTCCGCTTTTGGGACGCAGAGCGTCCCGGGCTGTATTCCCACGCAGAGCGTGGGAACGATCAACCTCTCGACGTGGGAATGATCAAAAGGGGGCTTCTATCTCAGAGGCTAAACCGCCCAACCATATTGTTCAGATCCAGCGCCAGACGCGACAGCTCATTACTCGCCGCACTGGTCTGATTCGCCCCGGTCGCCGATTGCACCGACAGATCGCGGATGTTCACCAGATTACGATCCACTTCCCGCGCCACTTGCGCCTGCTCTTCAGCGGCGCTGGCGATCACCAGGTTGCGCTCGTTGATTTCGACGATGGCCGTGTTGATGGTGTCCAGCGACAGGCCGGCGCCACGGGCGATGTTCAGGGTCGACTCGGCGCGCTCGGTGCTGTTGCGCATCGAATCCACGGCGTGTTCGGTGCCACTCTGGATGCTGCCGATCATGCGCTCGATTTCGCTGGTCGACTGCTGGGTGCGGTGGGCCAGGGCACGGACTTCGTCAGCCACCACGGCAAAACCACGACCGGCTTCACCGGCACGGGCTGCTTCGATGGCAGCGTTGAGTGCCAGCAGGTTGGTCTGGTCAGCCAGGCCACGGATCACGTCCAGCACCTTGCCGATGTCACGGGATTCGTTGGCCAGATCGCCGATCAGGGTCGCGGTGCTCTGCACGTCGGCGCTCATGCGTTCGATGGCGCTGACGGTTTCCTGCACCAGATCACGGCCGTCGCCGGCGGAGGTGGTGGCGTTCTTCGAGGCTTCCGAAGTGCTGACGGCGTTGCGTGCAACTTCTTCAACAGCGCTGGTCATCTCGTTGACCGCCGTGGCGGCCTGCTCGATCTCGTTGTTCTGCTGGGTCAGACCACGGGCGCTTTCGTCGGTGACGCTGTTCAGCTCTTCGGCGGCGGACGCCAGTTGGGTGGCCGAGCCGGAAATCCGCTGTAGGGTGTCGCGCAGCTTCGACTGCATCTTGGCCATGGCCGCCAGCAGGCGCCCGGCTTCGTCGGTGCCGTCAACGTGGATCGGCTGGGTCAGGTTGCCTTCGGCGATGGTTTCCGCCGCATCCAGTGCTTTGGAGATCGGCTTGGTGATGCTGACGGTCAGCAACCAGGCGAACAGGAAAGTCAGGCCGGTAGCGATCACCAGCAGCGTCACCACCAGATTGAAGGCCGAAGAATATTGCTCGGCGGCTTGCTGGTTGGTATTGCTGATCTGCTCGCCGTTGATCTGCATCAGGCGGTTGAGCACGGTGTTCATCGCCTCGGAGTTGTCGAGCAACTGGGTGTTCAGCAGGTTGCGCAGCTCATCCACCTGGTTGTTGCGCGACAGGGTTTTCATCCGGTCTTCGATCTGGCGGTACTGACCCAGCAACTGCACGTACTGGTCGTAGGCTGCACGCTCGGCCGGGCTGCCGATCAACGGCTCGTAATCGGTCTGGGCCTTGCGGATCTGCTGGTTGCGCATTTCCAGCAGTTCGACGGTTTTCTGCTGGACGTCCGGCTCACGGTTTACCAGCAAGCGGTACGACAGCACCCGCAGACGCAGGGTCAACTGAGTGAACTCGTCGAGGTTCTTGATGCTCGGCACGCTGGTGGTAGTGATGTTTTCGGCGGCGCCGCGGATTTTGCTCATCTGGTTCAGTGCGAACACACCGAGAATCAGCATCAGGCCGCCGATCAGGGCGAAGCCGGTGAACGCCCGGGGGGCGATATTCATATTTCGAAGGGACATGGGGCGTATACCAGGAAGGGCCGCATCCATGCGGGCTGAGACTGCTGTTGGATGACTTATCGGTCATACGACTAAAGTCTTGAGTCGGTGCGCGTATTTGTCGCATCCACACGCAAGCGACGAAGTGCAGGAACCAGATCGGCAGATGACAGTCTCTAAGACTCGCAAGAACAGTCGAGCCGCCAGGAAAATCAAGGCCTTGCGCCGGTTTAACCCTGGCGTCAACGACGACTTTTCTTTATCGTACGCGCCCTTTGAAAATGCCCTGGAAGATCAAAATGTTGGAAGCATCCCTCAGCCAATTGGAACAGCTCGTCAGTGATCTGGTGCAACAGAACCAGACCCTGTCGGAAACCAACCAGACCCTGTCCACGGAACTGGCCCAGGCCAAGGATGAAAACGAAAGCCTGCAACTGAGCCTGATGGAACAGGAAGAAAAGCACGGCGCCACCGCCGCGCGCATCCAGGCCCTGGTTGATCGCGTCAACGCAGGTCCTGTCAGCGCATGAGCCACGGCATAGCAGGGGTAAAAGTCGTCTCCATCATGGGGGAGGACTATTCGATCAAGGCACCGGCCGGGGAAGAACAGACCCTGCTGGACGCCGCATTGATGCTCAAGGCCGCACTGGCCGAGACCAAACGCAAATACCCGACGCTGATCGGTGACCGCCTGCTGGTGCTGGCGGCGATGAATCTGTGCTCGCAGCAGATTGAAATGAAGAAGCAGCATCAGGAAGAACTCGAGCGTTACCAAGAGCAAGTCAGCGCCACGGTCGAGACCATCGCCAAGACCATCAATCAGGGTTGATGGGTTGCGCACAACCAAAGAATAAGATTGTCGATTTCGTTGTATACAATCGGCACGGCTGTTGCAGTGTTTCAGCCTCTTATTCTTTGGGGGTGCTCCATGCAGTTCTGGCGTCGCAGTATTCAGTGGCAGCTGATCCTCGGTATGGGCACCGCCCTGCTGGTCAGCATTCTGATCGTGGTTGGCATTTATACCCTGGTGGTCAACCGCCTCGCCCAGAGCTATCTGGTCGAACAGGCGCTGCCGTCGAGCATCGAAGCGACGCGCAACGACATCGAACGAATCCTCGTTCAACCCCTCACCGCCGCCAAGGACATCGCCAGCAACACGATGGTCCGCGACTGGCTGGCCAATGGTGAAGACTCCGGCAAAACGGCTGGCTTCGCGCAGTATCTGGAAGGCATCCGCGCCGAACACAAGGCGTTTACGGCGCTGATCATCGGCACCGAATCCAATCACTACATCACCGAAAAAGGCCTGGATCGCACCCTCAGCCGATCCAAACCGGCCGATGCCTGGTTCTATTCCTTCCTCGACAGCAATCAGCCGCGAACCCTGAACATCGACAACGACGGGGCCACCGGAGAGCTGGCGCTGTTCATCGATTTGAAGGTGGAGCAGGCCGGCAAAGTGGTCGGCGTTGCGGGGCTTGGGCTGAGCATGAAAGAGCTGTCGGAGCTGATCCACAATTTCAGTTTCGGCGAGCGCGGGAAGGTCTATCTCGTGCGTTCCGACGGTTTGATCCAGGTCCATCCCGAGGCGCAGTTCAGCGGCAAGCGCACCCTCACGGAGCAGATCGGCGCCAACGCGGCGCAAGCGGTCATGGGCCACAAAGTGGCCGCCAACAGCAGCTTCCAGCGCGACGGTGAAGACTTCCTCGCCTTCAGCCTGCCTTTGCGCGACCTCGGCTGGACCCTGGTGGCCGAAGTGCCACAGTCGCAGATCTACGCCGAAGCCCGCCGGGCGATGTGGATGAGCAGCGGCATCGGTCTGGCGGTGGCACTGGTTTGCCTGGCGCTGGTGATCTGGCTGGCTCAGGGATTGGTGCGACCGATTCGTCAGGTAACAGCTGCGCTGGTAGCAATCGGTAGCGGTGGTGGAGATTTGACCCATCGGTTAGATTCCAGCCGCGCCGATGAACTGGGCGACCTCGCTCGGGGCTTCAACCGTTTCCTCGACAGCCAGCGCGGGATGATCGGTGAAGTGCTCACCACCAGCGAGCGTCTGCGCGTTGCCGTCGGCCAGGTGGCCAGGGTTGTGGATAACACCGCCGAACGTTCAGGTCGCCAGCAGGAAATGACCGACATGGTCGCCACCGCCGTCCACGAGATGGGCCTGACCGTGCAGGAAATTGCCCAGAACGCCGGTAATGCGGCGCTCGCCTCGCAAACTGCCCGCGATGAAGCGATGCAGGCGCGGGAAGTGGTCGGGGGCTCGATTCGCCATATAGAAAGCATGTCCGATGAAATTGGCGTCGCCGCCGGCGCAGTGGGGGAGCTGGCGCATCAGGTGGCGTCGATCGATCAGGTGCTGGCGGTGATTCGCGGGGTGTCCGAGCAGACCAACCTTTTGGCGTTGAACGCGGCGATTGAAGCGGCGCGAGCCGGGGACATGGGGCGTGGTTTTGCGGTGGTGGCTGATGAAGTGCGGACATTGGCGCGACGGACTCAGGCGTCTACCGACGAGATTCAGCAGATGATCGGCAGCCTCAAGCAGGGCGCGGAGAATGCGGTTTCATCGATGCGCACCGGGCAGGCCGCGACGGGGACAGGCGTTGAATCGAGTCAGCGTACCGGGGCTTCTTTGACTGCGATTACCGGGCAGGTCGAGCGCATCAGCGACATGAACCATCAGGTGGCGACGGCGACCGAGGAGCAGTCGGCGGTGACCGAAGAGATCAACCGCAACGTGCAGGGGATTTCCGATCTGGCGCGGGCGACGGCGGGGGAGGTTCGGGCGTGTCGTGAGGATTGTCAGATGTTGCAGCGGTTGGCGGATGATCTGGCGCGGCAGATGGGTGGGTTCAAGTTGAGTTGAACATCTACGCCCATTTTGTTTTTTTGAATGAAAGAGAGGGTGGCCGAAGTTACTGAAGTGGTGCCTCAGTGTAGGAGGCACCTGCACCTGCACGTTCCGCTAACAAAAATTATGGGAATGTGACAAATGGATCGTAGTTAACTTGTATCGTGTGGCTTTCTTTGGTGATAGCCATGGATTTTCCCGCTACTAGGTAATAACCGGGTCCTTGGCCGGGAGTAGATACGTTTCTGTATACAAGGTCTCCGGCGTTGACGTTGAGTGTTAACGTTTCGCTGTTGATCGGATGGGTCGTGGTGAGGCTAAGGTCTTTTTGTGGATTCAATAGCTTGACCTCCAGACTGTGGGTGCTGCTGTCTGGGATCGCGTGATAAAACTTTCCGACGACTTGATACCGTTCGTCGTCGATGTTTATTGAACTACCGGTACTTGTTTTTAGTAGCCATGTATCAGAAGAAACTTCGACCTTTGAATCTGTATTGTTGACTGTGTTCATTTCTATTCTCCGAATTGTTCTTGTGCTGGATGTGATGGCCAGCTCGGCTTCACGTTACTCGGAGAAGTGAAATTCGTAACCTGTCAGAAATTACAGGTGTGCCAAGGATTTAAGTTTTGTACGGTAGGTTCTTTTGATTTTTTATTGAATAATTCCCCTTTTTTATTTTTCACCTTGGAAGCTTGATCCAATAGGAATCCGGTTCAGAACCAACTGTCCTGCATCGACAAACACACGTCATCGCGGGCCTCCAGCAACGCCAGCTCATGCTGGCACCCCGGCACTTCCCACGTCAGGAAATACCGCGCCGCCTGCAACTTGCCTTTATAGAAGTCGACATCCGCCATATTCCCCTTGGCCAACCCTTCCTCGGCGCGAATCGCCTGCTCCAGCCAGCGCCAGCCAATCACCGTGTGCCCGAACACCTTCAGGTACAACGCCGAATTCGCCAGGCTGCTGTTGACCTTGCCCTGAGCCAGATCCGTCAGCAGACCAATGGTCACCGTCTGTAGGCGCGCGACCAGTTTCTCCAACGGCTCACGCAATGCGGTCAATGATTCGTACCCCACCGCGCGCTCGGCGGTGTCGGCGATCAGGCGAATCAGTTGCTTGAGCCCGGCGCCGCCGTTCTGCGCCAGTTTGCGCCCGAGCAAGTCCAGCGACTGAATGCCGTGAGTGCCTTCGTGGATCGGGTTCAGGCGGTTGTCGCGGTAGTACTGCTCCACCGGGTATTCGCGGGTGTAGCCGTGGCCACCGAGAATCTGGATCGCCAGTTCATTGGCTTTCAGGCAGTACTCCGATGGCCAGGATTTGACGATCGGCGTCAGCAAATCCAGCAGTTCATGGGCCTGTTTGCGTTCGGCCTCGGTTTCCAGCGTGGTGGTGTCATCGAACAGTCGCGCCGCGTACAGACCGAGATCGAACGCTCCTTCGACGTAGGATTTCTGTGTCAGCAGCATGCGTCTGACATCCGCGTGCTGAATGATCGCCACCGGCGCCGTCGTCGGATCCTTGCTGTCCGGCACCCGGCCTTGCGGACGTTCGCGAGCGTACTCCAGCGAGTACAGATAACCGGCGTATCCGAGCATCACCGCGCCCATGCCAACGCCGATCCGCGCCTCGTTCATCATCTGGAACATGTAGCTCAAGCCATGATGCGGCTTGCCTACCAGATAGCCGACGCACTCACCGTTATCGCCGAAGTTCAGCGCCGTGGACGTCGTTCCGCGCCAGCCCATTTTATGAAAAAGCCCGGCCAGCAACACGTCGTTGCGCTTGCCGAGGCTGCCGTCATCGTTGACCAGAAACTTGGGCACGATAAACAGCGAAATCCCCTTCACCCCGGCCGGCGCGTCCGGCAGCTTGGCCAGCACCATGTGCACGATGTTTTCCGAGAGCGGGTGATCGCCGCCGGAAATGAAGATCTTGTTGCCCTTGAGGCGATAGGTGCCGTCGGACGCAGGTTCCGCGCGGGTACGAATATCCGACAGCGACGAACCGGCATGGGGTTCGGTCAGGGCCATGGTGCCGAAGAAGCGGCCGTCGATCATCGGTTGCAGGAAGCGCTGCTTCTGCTCTTCGGTGCCGAAACTTTCGATCAGGTTGGCCGCACCCATAGTCAGGAACGGATACGAGGTCGACGCCGCGTTGGCCGACTGGAAGTGGGCGAAGCAGGCCTGGGACAACAGTGTAGGAAGTTGCATGCCGCCGGCGTCGAAACTGCGCGCAGCGTTGAGGAATCCGGCTTCGAGGAAGGCATCCACCGCCGGTTTCACCTCGGGAATCAGAATCGCCTGACCGTTCTCGTAGCGCGGCTCGTTCTCGTCGCCCTTGCGGTTGTGCGGTGCGAAGTACTTCTCGGCGATGTTGCGCGCCGTGCCGATGGCGGCATCGAAGGTTTCGCGGTTGTGCTCGGCAAACCGCTCGCGCCGGGTCAGGCCCTCGGCATCGAGGACTTCGTACAGCTCGAAAGCCAGATTGCGGGAACTGAGCAGCGTCTCGGACATGGCGGCCTACCTTTTTTTGGAATGGGCCGAGTCTAGGCGTGCGAATAAAGGCTGAACAGGAAGATTGATAACGGTGATGGAGAGGCCAAAAAAAAGGGCGCCGGTGAGGGCGCCCATTTTTATGTTACTGACGGAGTCGCTGATTAACCGATGGTCATCAGGCTGGCGTTACCGCCCGCTGCCGCAGTGTTGACGCTCAGCGCGCGCTCGATCACCAGACGCTCCAGCGCAATGTTGGTCTCGCCCTGGGACAGGCCTTGAACCCCAACAATAGCGCCGGCACGCTTGGCGATCTGCTGGCAGACCGCACGCAACTGGTCGGAGTGGCCGTGATGCAGAACCGCATCGAACACCACGTCGTCCTTGTTCCAGTCGGAAACCAGTTTGATCCGCGCCTGAATTTCCTTCGGCAGGCGTGCGAACAATGCCTTGCTGGTGTCGGATTCCGGCCAGACCGCCGAACCGCCCACTGCCAGTACCGCCGCGAGCTGGGTCAGCAGATCACCTTCGATGTCCGCCAGGCACAGCACGTGCTCGCGGGGCAGGATCGCGTAGCTGTTCTTCTCGCCGGTCGGGCCGGCCAGTACGCGGGTGATACCGCTTTGCGACTGCGCTGCGTACTGCACGCACAGGGTGCTCAGGTCGGCGAACTTGTTGCTGTCGGCCCAGGTTTTCAGGGCGGTCAGCGGTTTGCTCATGGCGTCGCGCAAACGAACGTCCGGTGCCACGGCAGCATCACCGCGAGCGAAGGATTGTTCGATGGCATCGGTAGGACGCGTCGATAGCAGACGGTACAGGTACAGCGGGCCACCGGCTTTCGGGCCAGTACCCGACAAACCTTCACCACCGAACGGCTGGACGCCGACCACGGCACCCACGATGTTGCGGTTGACGTAGACGTTACCGGCGTTGACGTTGTCGATGACCTTGGCGATGGTTTCGTCGATGCGGGTGTGCACGCCGAGGGTCAGGCCGTAACCGGAGGCGTTGATCTGGGCGATCAACTGGTCGATCTCTTTACGCTTGTAGCGCACCACGTGCAGCACCGGGCCGAAGATCTCGCGTTGCAGCTCGTCGAAGCTTTCCAGTTCGATCAGGGTCGGCATGACGAAGGTGCCGCGTTTGACTTCCTCGGTATCGGCGATGGCCACCTGGTACACGTTGCGACCTTTGTCGCGCATGCCCTGGATGTGCTTCTCGATACCGGCCTTGGCTTCGGCGTCGATCACCGGGCCGATGTCTACCGACAGGCGCTCCGGGTTGCCGAGACGGCTTTCAGCCATCGCACCTTTAAGCATTTCGATGACGCGATCTGCGGAATCTTCCTGCAAGCACAGGACGCGCAGGGCCGAGCAACGCTGGCCGGCGCTGTCGAAGGCCGACGACACCACGTCGATCACTACTTGTTCGGTCAGTGCCGAAGAGTCGACGATCATCGCGTTCTGGCCGCCGGTTTCGGCGATCAGCGGAATCGGACGGCCCTGGTTGTCGAGGCGACCGGCGATGTTGCGTTGCAGCAGACGGGCGACTTCAGTGGAACCGGTGAACATCACGCCTTTGACGCGCTCATCGCCGACCAGACCGGCGCCGACGGTTTCACCGCGACCCGGCAGCAGTTGCAGCACGCCTTCCGGAATCCCGGCTTCGAGCAGCAGACGCACGGCTTGTGCAGCCACCAGCGGAGTCTGTTCGGCCGGTTTGGCCAGCACCGGGTTACCGGCTGCCAGTGCGGCGGCAACCTGACCGCTGAAGATCGCCAGCGGGAAGTTCCACGGGCTGATGCAGACCACCGGGCCCAGTGGGCGGTGGGCATCGTTGCTGAAATCGTTGCGTGCCTGCACCGCGTAATAACGCAGGAAGTCGACGGCTTCGCGGACTTCGGCGATGGCGTTGGCGAAGGTCTTGCCGGCTTCGCGGGCCAGCAGGCCCATCAGCGGCTGGATCTCGCCTTCCATCAGGTCAGCGGCGCGTTCCAGAATCGCGGCACGTTCGGCGGGCGGGGTGGCCTGCCAGATCGGAGCGGCGTTCAGGGCACATTGAATGGCGTTGTCGACGTCTTCGACGGTGGCTTCCTGTACGTGGCCGACCACGTCACGCAGATCGGACGGGTTCAGTACCGGTGCCGGCGCTTCGTTGCTGGAGGCGCAACCGAGCATCGGCGCGGCTTTCCAGTTGTTGTGCGCGGTGGCCAGCAGGGCGCAGGACAGCGAGGCCAGACGATGTTCGTTGGCCATGTCGATGCCGCTGGAGTTGGCGCGCTCGGAACCATAAAGGTCACGCGGCAGCGGAATGCGCGGGTGCGGCAGGCCGAAACCGCCTTCCACGGTCGCCATCTGCTCGATCTGCGCAACCGGATCGGCCACCAGTTCCTGAATCGAAATCGACTGGTCGGCAATGCGGTTGACGAACGAGGTGTTGGCGCCGTTTTCCAGCAGACGACGTACGAGGTACGCCAGCAGGGTTTCGTGGGTGCCGACCGGGGCGTACACGCGGCACGGACGGTTCAGCTTGCCTTCGGAAACCTTGCCTACAACCTGCTCGTACAACGGTTCACCCATGCCGTGCAGGCACTGGAATTCGTACTGGCCCGGGTAATAGTTCTGACCGGCGATGTGATAAATCGCCGACAGGGTGTGGGCGTTGTGCGTGGCGAATTGCGGGTAGATGACTTCCGGCACCGACAGCAGTTTGCGGGCGCAGGCGATGTAGGAAACGTCGGTGTACACCTTGCGGGTGTAGACCGGATAGCCTTCCAGGCCTTCGACCTGGGCGCGCTTGATTTCGCTGTCCCAGTACGCGCCTTTCACCAGACGGATCATCAGGCGATGACGGCTGCGGCGAGCCAGGTCGATCACGTAGTCGATCACGTACGGGCAACGCTTCTGGTAGGCCTGGATCACGAAACCGATGCCGTTCCAGCCAGTCAGTTGCGGCTCGAAGCACAGGCGCTCGAGCAGATCCAGCGACAGCTCCAGGCGGTCGGCTTCTTCGGCGTCGATGTTCAGGCCGATGTCGTATTGCTTGGCCAGCAGGGTCAGCGACAACAGGCGCGGGTACAGCTCGTCCATCACGCGCTCGTACTGGGCGCGGCTGTAACGCGGGTGCAGGGCCGACAGCTTGATCGAAATGCCCGGGCCTTCATAAATCCCACGGCCGTGGGACGCTTTGCCGATCGAGTGGATGGCTTGTTCGTACGAGGCCAGGTACTTCTGGGCGTCGTGTTCGGTCAGCGCCGCTTCACCCAGCATGTCGTAGGAATAACGGAAGCCCTTGGCTTCGAACTTGCTCGCGTTGGCCAGGGCCTCGGCGATGGTTTCGCCGGTCACGAACTGCTCGCCCATCAGGCGCATGGCCATGTCGACGCCCTTGCGGATCATCGGCTCGCCGCTCTTGCCGATGATGCGGCTCAGGGACGAAGTCAGGCCGGCTTCGTTGTGAGTGGAAACCAGTTTGCCGGTCAGCAGCAGGCCCCAGGTCGCCGCGTTAACGAACAGCGACGGGCTGTTGCCCAGGTGCGGCTGCCAGTTGCCGGTGCTGATCTTGTCGCGGATCAGTGCATCGCGAGTGCCCTTGTCCGGGATGCGCAGCAGCGCTTCGGCCAGGCACATCAGCGCCACGCCTTCCTGGGACGACAGGGAAAATTCCTGCAGCAGGCCCTGAACAATGCCTGCACGACCGCCGGCACTCTTCTGGTTACGCAGTTTTTCCGCGATGGTTGCGGCGAGCTTGTTAGTGGCTTCGGCCATCGGTGCGGGCAGACGAGCCTGCTCGATCAGCATCGGCACGACTTCCGGCTCAGGGCGACGGTAAGCGGCGGTGATCGAAGCGCGCAGCACCGATTGCGGCAGGATGCTTTCGGCGAATTCAAGGAAGCATTGGTGAGCGTGATCGGTATGGACTTCGCCCGCGTCGTCGGCGTCCTTGGCGGTCAAACCGTTCAGCTCGGTCAGGGTTGCACCACCCTCGAGTTTTTCCAGGTAATTGAAAATTGCCTGCTTGATCAGCCAGTGCGGCGTGCGATCAATCGAGGTTGCGGCGGCCTTCAGGCGCTCGCGGGTCGGGTCGTCAAGTTTGACCCCAAGGGTGGTGGTAGCCATATTTTTATCCTCATAGGTGCCGCAGTTGCGCGACAACAGCTGGCGGCAAGATTAGCCGCGCGCCGAAAGAGGTGCAACCGGGTGCAACCCTTTTTTTGTCGGAATATTCGGCAGCTTGTCAGGAATAATTTTCAGCTTTGAAACGAATGCTCTAGATGGGTGCTTTCAAGGCAGATGGCGAGGTGCTGCTGCGCTGGAACGGTGCAAAACCGGCGGTTTCCAGTGAAAAATCCGACGTAGGTGCAACTAATTCTCAAGAAACTGGTTGCACCTGTTTTGCTTTGTTGCATAGGATTCGCGCCCAAGGTGCAACCGGGAAACCCGGTGTACCGGCCAATGGCTTTCCTGGGGAAACATTGGTCATAAATGCGCGGCCGTGCGAATCGTCTGTCAGACGTCAGTCTGCAAACGGTGCAACCGCCGCCGCTACATAAAAACAAAGCCAGGGCACGTACGTAATGAGCGCAAGCAATCCAACCCTGATCACGTTCGTGATCTACATCGCAGCAATGGTGCTGATCGGCTTCATGGCCTATCGCTCCACCAACAACCTTTCCGACTATATTCTGGGCGGCCGCAGCCTGGGCAGCGTGGTGACCGCATTGTCCGCCGGCGCTTCCGACATGAGCGGCTGGTTGCTGATGGGCCTGCCGGGCGCCATCTACATGTCCGGTCTGTCCGAAAGCTGGATCGCCATCGGCCTGATCGTCGGTGCCTACCTGAACTGGCTGTTCGTCGCCGGTCGTCTGCGTGTTCAGACCGAACACAACGGTGATGCGCTGACCCTGCCGGACTACTTCGCCAGCCGTTTCGAAGACAAAAGCGGCCTGCTGCGGATCATTTCGGCGGTCGTGATTCTGGTGTTCTTCACCATCTACTGCGCTTCCGGCATCGTTGCCGGTGCCCGTTTGTTCGAAAGCACCTTCGGCATGTCCTACGAGACCGCGCTGTGGGCCGGTGCTGCAGCGACAATTGCCTACACCTTCGTCGGCGGTTTCCTCGCGGTCAGCTGGACCGACACCGTACAAGCCACCCTGATGATCTTCGCCCTGCTGCTGACGCCGATCATCGTGCTGCTGGCCACCGGCGGCGTCGATACCACGTTCCTGGCCATCGAAGCGCAAGATCCAAGCAACTTCGACATGCTGAAAAACACCACCTTCATCGGCATCATCTCGCTGATGGGCTGGGGCCTGGGCTACTTCGGCCAGCCACACATCCTGGCGCGCTTCATGGCTGCTGACTCGGTGAAATCCATCGCCAACGCCCGTCGCATTTCCATGACCTGGATGATCCTGTGCCTGGGCGGCACCGTGGCCGTGGGCTTCTTCGGTATCGCTTACTTCTCGGCGCACCCGGAAGTCGCTGGCCCAGTGACCGAGAACCACGAGCGTGTGTTCATCGAACTGGCCAAGCTGCTGTTCAACCCGTGGATTGCCGGTGTGTTGCTGTCGGCCATTCTGGCTGCCGTGATGAGCACCCTGAGCTGCCAGTTGCTGGTGTGCTCGAGCGCCCTGACCGAAGACTTCTACAAGACTTTCCTGCGTAAATCCGCCTCGCAAGTCGAGCTGGTATGGGTCGGTCGCGCCATGGTGCTGCTGGTTGCACTGATCGCCATCGCGATGGCCGCCAACCCGGACAACCGCGTGCTGGGTCTGGTGTCCTACGCCTGGGCCGGTTTCGGTGCAGCCTTCGGTCCGGTCGTACTGATCTCGGTGATCTGGAAGAAAATGACCCGTGACGGCGCACTGGCCGGCATTCTGGTCGGCGCGATCACCGTGATTGTGTGGAAGCATTTCGAACTGCTGGGTCTGTACGAAATCATCCCGGGCTTCATCTTCGCCAGCCTGGCGATCTACTTCGTCAGCCTGATGGGCCAGCCGAGCGCCGGCATGGTTCAGCGCTTTGAAGCGGCCGAGAAGGATTTCCATCTGAACAAGTGATGGAAATGAGCTGAGGCTCACAAGAAAACGGCCCGTTTCCTACCAGGAAGCGGGCCGTTTTTTATTGCCTGCGATTTATCTGAAGGCAAAGTCTGTAGTCGAATGCGCCAATTCTTGAAGGGGAGATCGAAGTTTCAAGTAGGGGGAATCTGATTTTTCAGTCACCCATCCTGCACCCCTTGCCCCTCATGCAGAATCGCCCGCCTTCATACTGCAGAGAGACATCGGATGTTCGCGCCTGCCAATCAACCGCGTTTCACGTTGACCGTCGAAGGCGCCCAGTTTGATCTCAAAGTCCTTGAGTTCACGGGCAAGGAAGCCATCAGCCAACCCTTTCGCTTTGACCTGGAACTGGTCAGTGAACGGCCGGATCTGGATCTGGAAAGCCTGCTGCACTGTCAGGCGTTTCTGAGTTTTGATGAAGACGGCTCCGGTATCCACGGTCAGATCTATCGGGTCGGGCAGGGGGATTCCGGCAAGCGTCTGACCCGCTATCACGTCAGCCTCGTTCCGCGTCTGGCCTATCTGGGTCACCGGATCAACCAGCGAATTTTCCAGCACCAAAGCGTGCCGCAGATCGTGACGCAGATCCTCAAGGACCACGCGATCCTGCGCGATGCCTTCGAATTTCGCCTCGGCAGCGATTACCCGCCCCGAGAATATTGCGTGCAGTACGCCGAGAGTGATCTGGCGTTCATCCAAAGGCTGTGTGTCGAAGTGGGTATTCATTTCCACTTTCAGCACAGCCCGGACGGGCATCTGTTGGTGTTCGGCGACGATCAAACGGTATTCCCGCGTCTGGCCGAGCCGACGCTGTACCTGCCGGGCAGCGGCATGGCTGCGACGGCACCGGCGATCAAGCGCTTCACCGTTCGGGTGGAAACCCGCACCAGCGTGGTCACCCGACGTGATTACGACTTCACCAAACCACGTCTGTCGCTGCAGAGTTGGGTGGAAAGCGAACAGCGCCCGGTGCTGGAGGATTACCATTTCCCCGGCCAGTTCACCGATCGCGCCACTGGCAAGCAACTGGCCCAGCGCACGCTTGAGCGGCATGTCGCCGACTACCGTCAGGCCGAGGGGCGCAGCGATCAATCAGCCTTGGTCAGCGGACATTTCCTGCAACTGACCGAGCATCCGCGCCAGGATTTGAATGACCTCTGGTTGCTGACCGCTATCGAGCACCAAGGCCGACAGCCGCAAGTGCTGGAGGAATCGGTGACCAGCGACGGTGATGAATTCCGGGGTTACCGTAATACCTTTCTCGCCACTCCGTGGGACGTGTTCTTCCGCCCGCCGATGGGCCCGGAAAAACCACGGATGCTTGGTTATCAGCCAGCCGTGGTCACGGGCCCGCAAGACAGTGAAATCCATTGCGATGAGTACGGTCGGGTCAAGGTGCAACTGGCCTGGGATCGCGACGGTGAACTCAACGAGCATTCCAGCTGCTGGCTGCGGGTCGCCAGCGGCTGGGCTCATGACCGTTATGGCAGCGTGCTGATTCCGCGGGTCGGCATGGAAGTGCTGGTGGGTTTCATCGATTCCGATGCCGACAAACCGCTGGTCATGGGTTGCCTGCCGAACGCCGCCACGCCGGTGCCGCTCGATCTGCCGGCCGACAAGACCCGCAGTATTTTCCGCAGCCAGAGTAGTCCCGGCGGTGGGGGCTACAACGAATTGCGCATCGAAGATCGCAAAGGCGCCGAGGAAATCTACCTGCGCGCCCAGCGAAACTGGACGCAGCATGTGCTGAATGATCAACAGGTGCAGGTGGATAACCAGCGCAGTGTTGTCGTCACTGGCCTCGCTAAACACGAACTGAAGGCCGACGAACAGCGCATCACCCACGGCCAGCGTCAGACCGAGGTGAAACAGGACGACCACCTCACTGTGACCGGCGACCGGCACATCCGCGTGAGCAATCAGGCGATTAACGCGAGCGCTCAATTCCACGTTAGCGCCGGCCAGCAAGTGGTGATCGACGGCGGGGCGAGCGCGACGATTCAGGCGGGCGGGCAGTGGATCAACATCGGCCCGGGCGGGATTTTCAGCAGCGTGCCGATTGTGGTGGGTGGTGCGCCGATGGCGGCGATGAGCGCGGCACCGACAGTGCCGGGGTTGCCGGAAAAACTGGTGGCAGCACCGGCTGCGATTCTGACTGCCGCGCAAATCATGAGCCTTAAAGGAGACGCGCCGTTCTGCGAAGAATGCGAGCGCTGCAAGGGTGGTGTCTGTGCAGCCTGAACAATGGTTGAAGGATGTGCCGCTGAAGCCGTCGGAGCAGTTGTTCGCGGTTTTCAGTAGCGCCAGTGCGGCAGAGCCACTGAAGGCCCGGCCGCTGAAAGCGCAGATGCCGAAACCGGTCTGGGCGGAAACGATTTATGCCGAGTGGGATGCGGTGATGCCCTACGTGGGAATCGTCGACGTAGGCAGTGAGTTTCTGGATTGGGTGGCGAACACCGAATCCCGCGACTGGGGTTGGCTGGCGGTTTCTTCGGTGGGGCTTGAGACGGTGGTCGAGCATTTTCGCAGTTTGACCCAGGTGCTGATGCCGGACGGGAAAGCGGTGTTCTTTCGGTTTTGGGATGGGCGGTTTTTGTTGCCGATCCTTGAGTCGCCCGAGGTGGATGCCGGGCAATTGCTGCCGGTCCTGACGCGAGGCTTGATCAACGGTCAGGCCGTCGAGATCGGGGGCAGGGCGCGGGTCTCGGGTCGGGAGTTTCCTTGGTGGTCGGTGCCGGAAAAGCTGCTGGCGCAGTTCGGCGAAGATGCCCGGATCAACAACGCCTTGCAGTGGTTGAGCGAGGAGCAACCGGCGTTGTTCGAAGCGTTCCCAGCCGATGTCTTGCGCTGCAAGGTTGTCAGGTTCTTTGCGGTTTCAGCGTCAGACGAATCGTCGGCTTCGGCACTGCTGGACTACTTGCGGGACGAATCAGAGTGAAATTTCCGGGCAAAGGCTTCGGACGTTTCCTGCGAGTTGCGGCGGTTTGCGTGAACTGGTGGGCGCGGTGGTGCGGGGATAGTCTTTGGCTGTCTCCGCAAGTGTGGAGACAGGGCGTAGGAGCCCTGATTTCAGAGCAGTGCATAAGCGTCGTTGCCCGATTTGCGGCAGTCTTCACGCGACCGTAAGATCCTTTGCGGCGGTTATGCGCGGGCACGCTTCGGCGTGGCTGAGTGCTCTGGTCTCAGTCCTCCTACCCCGCGCATGGCTGCCACCCAATCCTGTAGGAGGGAAACGGTGTGCGCCTCTTTCACTACCAGAGGATTAAACAATGAGCACGCTTCATCCAGATCCACCCTACGAACCCTTCATCCCCCACCCCGATAACCGCCTCATGGCGCTGACCAGTAACTGCAACGACATGCCCACCCTGTTCATCGACACCCACGCCCCGCTCGACATCCTGATGGACGCCGCCAACTACCGCATCCGCGCCGTGATCCAGGTCCTGGAAAACATGTGCATGCGCGGCTCGGTCGAGTGCGACTCGGTCATCCTGAGCGACTTCGCCCAGCTCTGCGTGATTCCGCTGCGTGACGGATGTGATGTCTTGGATGTGATTGGCAAGCGCCTACACGCCATACCGTCCTGACTCGATCGTTCCCACGCTCTGCGTGGGAATGCAGCCCGTGACGCTCCGCGTCGCATGGGGAATCAGCCACAACTGCGGTGGACGCCTGGAACGCGGAGCGTCCCTGTAGGTATTCCCACGCGGAGCGTGGGAACGATCATTAGCAAGACTTCACTCTCAGCCCTTTCCAGCGATTCTTCCAGCATCGGTTTGAAAGGATCATTTAGTCAGGCGAGAAGATTTCAGTTTTGCAGATACTGATCCTGCGACTTGATGAAAGCGTCAAATTCCGGCGAGTTATAAATTTCCAGACAAGAATAGAACACTATGTTTTTACCAGTCTGTTTGCTGGTTGAGGACGTTTTAAGGTAGGCGCCAGCCATGTATTTCTCAGTCTCAGCATACGGATCATGCGTGACCTCCAGCGTATCTTCATTCTGCAGTATCACGTGTTGCCCCTTACCCATCGCCGAGTAGGCGCCAATAGCGAGTCCAAGATCCGATTTTATGTCGGACTCAGACTTGAATTGATTCGATATGCAGTTGGCGAGTCCGTAATTCTTCAGTGAGATTCTTGCACTGTTTACTTCGGCCTCACCTGAAAGGGCGCTTCCGGAAATACCCAGAATGCCTAGTGCGACGAGTAGCTGGAATTTCATCCCTTTAACTCCCAGAAGTTGATTTTTTCCAGCTTTACGTCTGGCCGGTCATAGGTATGGCTATCGGGACGATGGTAGTCGCTGTTATCTCCGGTGGCGCTACCATTCCATAAAGTCGCATGGCCCGTCGCATCGCTCCATCCCGTGATCTCCATGATAATGACGCCCTTCTTGCCATTGATGAAGTCTGCGTTGCTCAGCGTCAACTCGTGATCGGGAGTTCCCCAATTGTGTTTGAGGAAAGCCAGAAAGTCCGCGACTTTCATGATGTAGGGGAGCTGATCAGCGCCGGCCAGACGATAGATGGATTTGCTGGGAATGATCGTTCCTTTGGGGATTTTGTAACCGCCGTAGTTGAATCCTCTGCTTATCCTCAGAGCGCAAGCGTTTGCATAGGCGTCCGGTTTTTCTGCTCTGGCAGCCTCGACATTGCCCCCGACAAGCGCATAAACATCTATTGAGCTTTTAAGGCCGACCTCTGCGTAGGCCGTCCACAGCGTGCTGAATTTTGGCCTTTTGACGACGATATTGGAGGTCACGCCGCCTGAACTGATATTGACCTGTGCCATTAGATCTCTCCTTCCATATCGAATGCTTCGCCTTGAAAAGCATTCGGGATGATCGCGATTCCTTTCGCTCCGACAGTGCCCGACAACGTCTTTTCTGTCGCGCCACTGATCGTGACAGTTACCGTTTCACCGGGTGAATAGCCGGATGTTTTTACGTGAATATTGAGGTCGGTATAGAAACGCGACACAGAGTCCACGGGAGTTTGGCTTTCCCCGTACGAGAAGGTTATTCGTTGTATGGTTTTGGGCTTTGGAATAAGGCTGCTTATCGCAGAGAAGCTCGCAGCACTATGTTCACCGCCACCATAAACAGACGATTGACCGAACAAGAGCGTGTTGGATTTTGGTGGACAGCCGCAGGCGATGTAATCACCTTCGAGTGCGACCGGTCCGGCGGGTAATGTAACTGTTCGAGGGCCGACTGCCACAATAGGGCCTTTGCCTGCACTGCATGCCGGACAGCTGGCCATGTGGCCGATGGAGGATGTGCTTACGGCGTAATCAATGTTGATTCCGGCGTTCCCTTCCAGCACTGCGCCACCGGTTGAGGTCGGAGCGCCGATTCCGATCACCTTTCTTCCCATGTAAATGTCCCTCTTTACAGGTTTTAAGTGCGACCGATCTTCGCATTCCCTTTGTTCAAGAGATGAAGAGTATCTATGGCGAGTTGTTTCTTGATGTTGCTTTTGCCTTAGATCCCATCTACCTCAGGGGGCTCTCAAGGATGTACCCGACAGCAAGACCACCCACTCAGCCCCCAACCCCTGACTTGCCGCCCGGTAAAAGGTAAACTTCACGGCCCTCGCAGGAGCAGCCATGAATTATCGTCACGCCTTCCATGCCGGCAATCACGCCGATGTGTTCAAACACCTGACCTTGACCCGCCTCATCGCCTTGATGTCGCGCAAGGAGCAGCCGTTTGCCTATCTCGACAGCCACGCCGGCATCGGTCTGTATGACCTGCAGGGCGATCAGGCCAACCGTACCGGCGAGTACCTGGAAGGCATCGCGCGGTTGTGGGATCAGCCGGATCTGCCGGCGCTGACCGCTGACTACATGAAAGTGCTGCACGAGATGAACCCGGATGGCCAGTTGCGCTATTACCCCGGTTCGCCGGAGCTGGCGCGGCGTCTGACTCGACCGCAGGACCGGGTGATGCTCAACGAGAAGCACCCCGAAGACGGCGTTCTGCTCAAGGACAACATGGCCGGCGATCGTCGGGTGAAGGTGCATCTGGGCGAGGGCTGGCATGTCGCCCGCGCGATGTTGCCGGTGCAGGAGAAGCGCGCGGTGATGCTGATTGATCCGCCGTTCGAACAGCTCGATGAAATGCAGCGCTGTGCAGCCTCGATGAAAGAGGCCATCGGCCGGATGCGCCAAACCGTGGCCGCGATCTGGTATCCGGTGAAGGATCAGCGCGCATTGCGTCGTTTCTATCAGGATCTGGCCGGCACCGGTGCGCCGAAGTTGCTGCGGGTCGAGCTGCTGGTGCATCCGCTGGACACGCCGAACAGCCTGAACGGCTCTGGTCTGGCGATTGCCAATCCGCCGTGGGGGCTGGAGGAAGAATTGCGTGAGCTGCTGCCGTGGCTGTCCAAAAAGCTTGGGCAAACCCAGGGTGGGTGGCAGATGGACTGGTTGATCGCCGAGAGCTGATCACTGACCGATCGTTCCCACGTAAGTGATCGTTCCCGTGCTCTGCGTCCGCTGTTGGGACGCGGAGCGTCCCGGGCTGCATTCCCACGCGGAGCGTGGGAACGATCAGTGGTCGCGGTCAGCCGAGGTGGTCAGTTACCCGCCAGACTCGGTGGCATGCAAACGCCGGTGCCGCCAATCCCGCAGTAGCCTTCCGGATTTTTCGCCAGATACTGCTGGTGATAGGTTTCGGCGAAGTAAACGGTCGGCGCCTGTTCAATCTCGGTGCTGATTTCACCCAGACCTGCCTTCGACAGCTCAGCCTGATAAACGGCTTTGCTCTTCAGCGCCGCATCCAGTTGCTCCGGATGGGTCGCGTAGATCACCGAGCGGTACTGAGTGCCGATGTCATTGCCCTGGCGCATGCCCTGCGTCGGGTTGTGCAATTCCCAGAACATCGCCAGCAGCTCTTCGTAGCTGACCTTGGCCTTGTCATACACCACCAGCACCACTTCAGCGTGACCGGTCAGGCCCGAGCAGACTTCTTCGTAGGTCGGGTTCGGCGTGTAACCGCCGGCGTAACCGACCACGGTGCTGACCACGCCTTCGCGCTGCCAGAAGCGGCGTTCCGCACCCCAGAAGCAGCCCAGACCGAAGATCGCGAAGTCGACGTCTTCGAAAAACGGGCCGAGCAGCGGCGTGTCTTCGAACACGAAGTGCTTTTCAGGCAGGGTCATTGCGGTTTCGCGGCCAGGCAGAGCTTGTTCTTTAGTTGGTAGCACGTTTTTGTTCACCAGAATTTCCGAGCGCAGAACCATGATCGTTCCTCTCAGTCAGGATGGGATGTAAAAAGTCTGACCGCCAGTGTGCCCAATGATGCCCGGTTAATCACTAGGCAAAATGTGCGGGTACTGTCTTGGGATCTACAGGCAGAGCGGGCCGCGCGGGTAGCGCTTGAGCGCCTGGATCAGCTCGCCGCCCGGAATCGGCCGGTCGAACAGGTAGCCCTGGCCGACGTCGCAGCGGTGCCGGCGCAGGAACGCCAGCTGCTCGGCGGTCTCGATGCCTTCGGCCACGACCTTGAGTTTCAGGTTGTGGGCCATGGCGATCACGGCGGAGGTGATTTCCATGTCGTCCTGGTTGTCCGGGATTTCATGGATGAAGCTGCGATCGATCTTGATGATGTCGATCGGGAATTTTTTCAGGTAGCTGAGCGACGAGTAACCGGTGCCGAAGTCGTCCATCGCCAGGGTCAGGCCCAGGCGCTTGAGCTGGTCGAGCTGCAAGTGAGTATCTTCTGTGGCTTCCAGCAGCAGGCCTTCGGTCAGCTCCAGTTCCAGCAGATTGGCCGGCAGCGCTTCTTCCTTGAGGATGTTGGCGATCGAGGCCACCAGATCCGGGTCGGAGAACTGCTTGGGCGACAGGTTGATCGCCACTTGCAGATTGCCCATGCCGGCAGCAGTCAGCGCTTTGCTCATGCGGCAGGCCTGGCGGGCGATCCACTTGCCGATCGGAATAATCAGGCCGGTTTCCTCGGCGACGCTGATGAACTGGTCCGGGCGGATCATGCCGCGCTCCGGGTGGTTCCAGCGCAGCAGCGCTTCCATGCCGAGCAGCCGACCGCTGCGCAGGCACAGCTTCGGTTGGTAGAACACGTCCAGCTCGTTCTGGGTCAGGGCGCGGCGCAGGTTGTTCTCGACGAACAATTTGTAGCTGGCCTCGGCGTTCAGCGCTTCGGTGAACACCTGCACCTGATGTTTGCCGTTGGCCTTGGCCTTGTGCAGGGCCAGACCGGCGTTGCGCATCAGGGTCTGCGGGTCGCGGCCGTGCAGCGGCGCGCAGGCCAGGCCCACGGAGCCGGTGACGCTGATCAACTGGTTGTCGACGAACATCGGCTTGTCGAGGGTCATCAGCAGTTGGCTGGCGATCTGTTGGCCGGCTTCGAGGTCGGTGTTGTCGAGCAACACCGCGAATTCATTACTGGCGAACCGCGCCAGGCTGCCGCTCGGGCTCAGGCTGTTGCGCAGGCGCCGGGCCAGGCTGATCAACAGTTTGTCGCCGGTCTGGTGACCGAGGCTGTCGTTGATCCGCTTGAAGTTGTCGATGTCCACCAGCAGCAGGCTGATCGGGGTATCGCTATCTCGGGCGAAGCGTTCATCCAGATTGCGGATAAATGCAGGCCGGTTGCCGAGGTTGGTCAGGTTGTCGGTATACGCTAGGCGCTCGATGCGCTGCTGCGCCAGCTTGGTCTGGGTGATGTCTTCGTAGATGCCGATGTAGTGCGTCAGCTCACGGTTGTCGCCGTAGACCTTGGAGATCGACAACTGGCCCCAGTAGGGTTCGAGGTTCTTGCGGCGGCTCTTGAATTCGCCCTGCCAGCTGTTGCTCTTGGCCAGCGCCGAAGGCGCGTCGAACAGCAGCTCGCTGAGGTTTTCCAGGGCCGGCAGTTCCGACAGGCGCTGGCCGTGGACTTCCTCGGTGGTGTACTGGGTGATCGCGGTAAAGCTCGGGTTGACGTACTCGACCACGCCGTCGCAGTTGACCAGCAAAAAGGCGTTGGCGCTTTGCTCGACCGCACGCTGGAACAGGTGCAGGGCGCTGGTGGCAGTGCGGCGGTTGTGATTGTTGATGACCTGGGCGAACTGGTCGGCCAGTTCACCGGCAAAGGCGATTTCGTCGGACTGCCAAGCGCGGGTGACGCCGGTCTGCTCCAGACACAGTACGCCAACCACCTGGCCGTCGACGCGGATGCTGGCGTCGAGCATGGCGTTGACGTCGCGCGGGCGCAGGGCTTCGGCCATTTCCCGGGTGCGCGGGTCGCGCATCGCGTTATGCGCGTCGATGGCGCGGCTGCCGTGCAGCGCGTCCATGTAATCGGGGAAGCCGCTGACGTCGATCACCTCCGGCAGGATGTATTCCTGGGTGGCGCGGTGGTACGCCGAGATCGGCACCAACTTCTGGCCTTCAAGGTTCCACAGGCTGGCGCAGTCGATTTCGTAGATATCGCAGGCGCAGCGGGTGATCAGTTCGGCGGCTTCTTGCAGGGAATTCTGGCTGCTGTAGCGCTGACGGGCCAGCAGCAGGATCAGATCCTGCTGGGCGCGCACCCGCTCCAGATGTTGCAGTTGTTCCTGCTGGGCGCGCTGATTGAGCTCAAGGGCGATTTGCAGGCGCGAGTTCTGGGTTTCCAGATCGACGGACGGCAGCGTTGGTGCTTCGTCGAACACATTGTCGACCGCCAGCAGGTAACCGCGCAGCAAGTGGCGGTTGTGCTGTTTGTAGGCTTCACCAAGTTCGAGAATGCTCAGCGCGCCGGCGGCGGTGTGCAGGGTGTAGCGCACCAGATAATGCGGACTGTCGCCGAGTTGTTGCTGGATCGCGTCGTGCAGCTGATAGCGCGCTTCGGGCTCCATCAGGCTGGCGTAGGGTGAGCCGACCAAGGCGCAGAGTTCGACGGCAGGCTGGCCGAACTGGCGTTCACAGTTGGGATCGAGAAACAGCATCGCCCAACTGGCTTCATTCAGGCGCTCGAAACGCAGCATGCCGAGCCGCGAGGGCACAGGCAACTGCGTCACTACCTCGGCCACCATACGGCTGGCGGCATCGGGTTGGCTCTTCATGAAGGGAACTCGCTTGGAAATTTGCTGAACGCGCCGGGCTCTCGCCCTCTTTACTGTTGCCTGCGGCAAGGTTGCATCATTGCGGCACCGACTGACAAGAGACATGAAGGCCAAGTGCTATAAGAATATGTCGGCTGCAGTGAACATTTCTCCAGCGCTTGCCGGAAACTAATGCTATTAAGCGCGGAGATGGCCGTTCCAGAGCCTTCGGGCATCCGGAACGGTCGTGCCGCTGGATTTCATCGCAACGGAATATCGATGGATTGCAGGTGCCTGCCATCCCGGTCGTGATAGTTGACCTGGATCCGCCCGGCCTCGACCACCATGTGCGCAAAGTTGTCCTGGCTGATGACCTCGCTGGTCAGTTCGTGCCGGTATGCGCCTGCCTCGGTCTGCGCCAGCGGCTGGTCGAGCGTGAAGGTCGCGCCCGTGGCGTAGGGCAGCAGTTTGCTGTTGTTCAGCGGCGAGGACACGACGGTGTGCACCTCGAAGTCCGGGTCTTCGCTGTGGCTCAGGCGACTGGTCAGCGAACCATGCACATCGCCGGAAAGGAACACGACGTTCCTGAGTCGATGCCGGCGGATGGTTTCCAGCAGGCGCAGGCGCTGTTCGGGGAAGCCTGCCCATGCATCATCGCCGTTGATTTTGCGGTCGGGATAGAACATGACGCTGGTGACCACGAACTTGACCCGCGCCGGGCTTTCGACCAGCCACTTGCACAAGACCTGTTCCTGTTCTTCATCGAGGATGCGACGGTTGTCGTTCGACAAGTCGCGGCGAGTTCGACTGTCCGTCACAAACCATTCGATATCGCCGTCGCTGAATTGATACCAGTAGTGCTTCAGTGAAGTGCGGTCGATTGTGCCGTTAGTTGTTGATGAATAAGCAGGGCTATGACTGGCTTGATAAAGTTCGTAAGCCTTCATCGCATTGCTAAACAGTGTTTCATCGGACTCGTGGGCGTTCATTGGCCAGTTATCTTCTATTTCATGATCATCAAGAATCATGTAAGTCGAAGTCTCCGACATCAGTCGTCGGATATTGGGCAGGGAAAACGCTGCACGGTACTTTGCAATGAAGTCGTCATAGTCGCGGTCCGGGGCGAACAGGTTCAGATCGTCCGCGTAGATCTGATCGCCACACATCATGATGGCGCTGATCGCCGGTTGTGCGCCCTCGATCAACTGGCTGATGGACGCGAAGATCCGGTCGCCCAGATGCGGGAGCACCGGGATGCCAGAGGTCATGCGCAGGTAGCGACAGGAACCAAGGATGTAGGCGCGCGGCTGCAAAGGCTGGCCGCTGCGGGTGCGCAGGCGATAGATCTCCCGTGGCCATTGCAGCGGCAGCTCCGCCACGCTGTGGATGGTGTGGACGGGACTCATCGGGCTGAACCAGCCGGTCTGGTACTCGTACTCGGTGTCGGCTTGCAAATGATCGAGTACCAGTACTTCAGTCATGTCGCGAGTTGAATCAAGTTTTACAAACTGGCCCGTCTGCCATTGTTTCGAATCCAGTATCCGGTAACGGATGCCGGCAAATACGGCAGCGTTATGTTGCAGTCCGCCGCGGATAAAGATCCGCGCCTGATGAGTTGTCGTGTGGCCAATGATCGGGCCGACAGTAGGTTTCAGCATGTTCGAATCCATTCGAATAAGTGTTGGTGATTAATAAAGTTGCCCGACTTGTTGGTGCAACTTTGATGCGCCAAGGTTAGTTGCCTGTCGCTGAAAAATATCGACAGGAAGTGGACTAAAGTCGTGGCCTATATCAGCGCAAGTTGTGGGAAAAGTGCAGGCGACAGTTATTTCAGGCAAAAAAAAGCCCCGCCAAACTGACGGGGTTGAGGTACGAGCGTGTGGCGCTCGAAAACGTGGAACACGGTCGGCCCTCCGTTGCCGGAGGGCCGAGCGCTTTACAGCAGAATGGTGCGGATGTCCGCCAGCAGGTCGCTCAGACGCTTGGTGAAGCGTGCAGCAGCGGCGCCGTTGATCACACGGTGATCGTAGGACAGCGACAGTGGCAGCATCAGTTTCGGCTGGAAGGCTTTGCCGTCCCAGACTGGCTGGATGGTTGCCTTGGAAACACCGAGGATCGCCACTTCCGGCGCGTTGACGATCGGCGTGAAGCCGGTGCCGCCAATGTGGCCGAGGCTGGAAATGGTGAAGCAGGCGCCTTGCATCTCGTCCGACGAGAGCTTCTTGGTCCGGGCTTTTTCAGCCAGGGAAGCGGCCTCGGCGGCCAGTTGCAGCAGGCTCTTCTGGTCGACGTTCTTGATGACCGGTACCAGCAGGCCATCCGGGGTGTCGACGGCGAAGCCGATGTTCACGTATTTCTTGCGGATGATCGCCTTGCCGCTTGGTGCCAGCGAGCTGTTGAAGTCCGGCAGTTCCTTGAGCAGGTGCGCGCAGGACTTGAGCAGCAGCGGCAGGATGGTCAGCTTGACGCCGGCCTTCTCTGCGACAGCTTTCTGTGCGGTGCGGAACGCTTCCAGCTCGGTGATATCCGCCGAGTCGAATTGCGTTACGTGCGGCACGTTCAGCCAGCTGCGGTGCAGGTTGGCGGCGCCGACCTGCATCAGACGGGTCATCGGCACTTCTTCGATTTCGCCGAAACGGCTGAAGTCGACGACCGGAATCGGCGGGATGCCCGCGCCACCGGTTGCGCCAGCAGCAGCGGCCGGTGCTTCCTTGGCCTTCTGCATCATGGCTTTGACGTAAGTCTGCACGTCTTCTTTCAGGATGCGACCGTGCGGACCGCTGGCGCCGACAGCGCTCAGCTCGACGCCGAACTCGCGAGCCAGCTGACGCACGGCAGGGCCGGCGTGAACTTTCGCACCAGGCTTGGCTGGAGCCGCAACCGGAGCGGCAGCAGCAGGTGCAGCGGCAGCCGGAGCAGCAGCGGCCGGCGCCGGAGCGCTCGGTGCAGCCGCGGCAGCTGGAGCCGGGGCAGCAGCCGGAGCGGCGCCTTTGACTTTCAGCTTGAGGATCAGGTCGCCGGTGCCGACTTCGTCGTCCAGCTTGATGGAAACGCTTTCCACCACGCCAGCGGCAGGCGACGGGATTTCCATGCTCGCCTTGTCGGATTCCAGGGTGATCAGCGACTGGTCGGCTTCAACGCTGTCGCCAGCCTTGACCAACACTTCGATGATCTTGGCCTTGCCGGCCGAGCCGATGTCCGGAACGTGGATGTCCTGAACGCTGTCGGCAACCGGTGCAGCTGGCGCGGCGGCCGGTGCTGGTGCAGCGGCAGCGGCCGGAGCAGCAGCCTGGGCCGGAGCGGCCGCAGCAGGGGCCGCAGCACCCGCCACTTCCAGATCCAGGATCAGGTCGCCAGTGCCGACTTCGTCGTTCAACTTGACGCTGATGGCCTTGACCACGCCAGCGGCAGGCGACGGGATTTCCATGCTCGCCTTGTCGGATTCCAGGGTGATCAGCGACTGATCAGCCTCGACAGTGTCGCCGACCTTGACCTGGATCTCGATGATTTGGGCCTTGCCCGACGAACCGATGTCCGGCACGTGCACTTGCTGAACCGAAGCAGCAGCAGGTGCAGCGGCTGGCGCGGCAGCAGCAGGAGCGGCAGCCGGTGCAGCTTCAGCCTTGGCGGCAGGAGCAGCAGCCGGAGCAGGGGCCGCTTGCGCGGCGCCCTCGACTTCCAGTTCCAGCAGTTCGTCGCCTTCTTTCAGGCGATCGCCCAGTTTCACTTTCAGGCTCTTGATGACGCCGGCCTTCGGGGCTGGCACTTCCATGCTGGCCTTGTCCGATTCCAGAGTCAGGATGCTCTGGTCGGCTTCGATACGGTCGCCGACCTTCACAAACAGTTCGATTACTTCACCTTCACCGCTGCCGATGTCAGGTACGCGAATGAGTTCGCTCACAGAGTTTCTCCTCAGCAGTCCAGTGGGTTGCGTTTTTCCGGGTCGATGCCGAACTTGGTAATGGCCTCGGCCACGACTTTAGGTTCGATATCACCACGGTCAGCCAGTGCTTCCAGGGCTGCCAACACCACGAAATGACGGTCGACTTCGAAGAAATGACGCAGTTTCTTGCGGCTGTCGCTGCGGCCGAAACCGTCGGTGCCCAGGACTTTGAATTCCTTGGACGGTACCCACTGACGGATCTGCTCGGCGAACAGTTTCATGTAGTCGGTAGACGCGATGACCGGACCCTTGCGGCCGCTCAGGCATTCTTCGACGTAGCTGCGCTGAGGCTTCTGGCCAGGTTTCAGACGGTTGCTGCGCTCTACGGCCAGGCCGTCGCGACGCAGTTCGTTGAAGCTGGTGACGCTCCATACATCGGCGCCGATGTTGAACTCTTCACGCAGGATCTTCGCCGCTTCACGGACTTCACGCAGGATGGTACCGGAGCCCATCAGCTGTACGTGGTGCGCCGCATCGCGGGTGTCTTCTTCCAGCAGGTACATGCCTTTCTTGATGCCTTCTTCGGCACCGGCCGGCATGGCTGGCTGCTGGTAGGACTCGTTCATCACGGTGATGTAATAGAAGATGTCCTGTTGCTCTTCGGTCATCTTCTTCATGCCGTCCTGAATGATCACCGCCAGCTCGTAGCCGTAGGTCGGATCGTAGGTGCGGCAGTTCGGGATGGTGGCAGCCAGCAGGTGGCTGTGACCGTCTTCGTGCTGCAGGCCTTCACCGTTCAGGGTGGTACGGCCGGCGGTGCCGCCGATCAGGAAGCCACGGGTGCGGCTGTCGCCAGCGGCCCAGGCCAGATCGCCGATACGCTGGAAGCCGAACATCGAGTAGAAGATGTAGAACGGCAGCATTGGCTGGTTGTGGCTGGAGTACGAAGTACCGGCAGCGATGAAGGAGCTCATGGCGCCTGCTTCGTTGATGCCTTCTTCAAGGATCTGACCTTTCTGGTCTTCCTTGTAGAACATCACCTGGTCTTTATCGACTGGCTCGTAGAGCTGGCCGACGGACGAGTAGATGCCCAGCTGACGGAACATGCCTTCCATACCGAAGGTACGGGCTTCGTCCGGGATGATCGGAACGATGCGCGGGCCGATTTCCTTGTCCTTGACCAGTTGCGCGAGGATTCGCACGAACGCCATGGTGGTGGAAATTTCACGGTCGCCGGAACCGTCGAGGATCGCCTTGAGGGTGTCCAGGTCCGGAGTCGGTACGCTGAAGCTTTGTGCGCGACGCTGAGGAACGAAACCGCCCAGTGCAGAGCGACGCTCGGCCAGGTAACGGGCTTCGGCGCTGTTTGGCTCAGGCTTGAAGAACGGCAGGTTTTCCAGCTCTTCGTCTTTCACCGGGATGTCGAAGCGGTCGCGGAACAGCTTCAGGCTGTCGACGTCGACTTTCTTGGTGTTGTGCGCAGTGTTCTTCGCTTCGCCCGCACCGGTACCGTAACCCTTGATGGTCTTGGCCAGGATGACGGTCGGTTGTTCTTTGTGGTTGACCGCTTCGTGGTACGCCGCGTAGACCTTGTACGGGTCGTGGCCGCCACGGTTGAGTTTCCAGATCTCGTCGTCGGACAGATCAGCAACCATCGCCTTGAGTTCTGGCGTGTTGAAGAAGTGTTCACGCACGAACGCGCCGTCTTTGGCTTTGTAGTTCTGGTACTCGCCGTCGATGACTTCGTCCATGCGACGTTGCAGGATGCCGTCGACGTCTTTGGCCAGCAGTGGGTCCCAGAAACGGCCCCAGATGACTTTGGTCACGTTCCACTGAGCACCGCGGAACACGCCTTCGAGTTCCTGGATGATCTTGCCGTTGCCGCGAACCGGGCCGTCGAGGCGCTGCAGGTTGCAGTTGATGACGAAGATCAGGTTGTCCAGCTTCTCGCGGCCGGCCAGGGAGATGGCGCCCAGGGATTCCGGCTCGTCGCACTCGCCGTCGCCCAGGAAGCACCAGACTTTCTGTTTGCCCGGCTGGATGAAACCGCGGTGTTCCAGGTACTTCATGAAGCGAGCCTGGTAGATCGCCTGGATCGGACCCAGACCCATCGATACAGTCGGGAACTGCCAGAAGTCAGGCATCAGCCAAGGGTGCGGATAGGACGACAGGCCCTGACCGTCGACTTCCTGACGGAAGTTGTTCATCTGGTCTTCGGTGATGCGGCCTTCCATGAATGCACGGGCGTAAACGCCTGGCGAGGTGTGGCCCTGGAAGTAGATCAGGTCGCCGCCGTGTTCGTCGGTCGGGGCCTGGAAGAAGTAGTTGAAGCCGATGTCGTACAGGGTCGCACTGGAAGCGAAGCTGGAGATGTGACCACCCAGGTCAGAATCTTTCAGGTTTGTACGCATTACCATGGCCATCGCGTTCCAGCGTACCAGCGAGCGAATGCGGCGTTCCATGAACAGGTCGCCAGGCATGCGTGCTTCGTGGGTAACGGGGATCGTGTTGCGGTAAGGCGTGGTGATGGCGTAAGGGAGCTGCGAACCGCTGCGGGTCGCCAGTTCACCCATACGGGTCATCAGATAGTGAGCACGGTCTTCGCCTTCTTTGTCGAGAACCGATTCCAGGGCGTCCAGCCATTCCTGGGTTTCGACGGGATCGAGGTCTTGCATGGCTTGCTCCAGGGCGGAAAGGCTTCCAGAATCGGTTGCCTGAGTTTGCGACTGGCCTTGTGGGCAGACGATTTAAAATTCTTGGATTGCCGACAGGTTGTTCCGGCGGCGTGTAGTTTTACTACAAATCATCCGGCATTTCAGCCTTTCGAATGTATAGACGAGTAGTAAAACTACAGATGAAAGGCTTGTGGCCTCCGACTGCGTTGTGAGAATAATCGTTAAGGTTGGTCTTTAGCCATCCGAAAAAGGTGAAAGTTTGATGCTGGCTGCCAAAGAAAAAGAAATTTCAGCTATTTCTCACTTTTGTTCGACAGTCCTTCGCGTAGCGGTTTTTCAATCATCACTACAAGCGGCCATTTACACGCCGATCAAGGATAGACCATGACCCTGCCCGCGCTTGCCGAACTGCCCGCCATTCTCCTGCCGTTGGTCAGCCGATCGGAGCAGTCGTTCCGTGCGGCCGTCGCGCAACTGGAAGACGATCACGGCTTCTCGTCCTGGACGCCGGAACGCTGGGCGCAGTTCGCCCGCGTCAGCGCCGCCAGCGATTTCGTCATTGAACAGAGCGTTCGTGACCCTTTGATGTTGTTGTCGCTGGTGCAGTCCGGCGAACTGGACCGGCCGTTCGCCAAAGGTGAGTTGTGCGCGCAGATCGCCGCCGCCGTCAGCCTCGCCCAGACCGAAGATGAACTGGGCCGGGCCCTGCGTCGTCAGCGCACCCGGCATCAGGTGCGGATCATCTGGCGCGACCTCAACCGCCAGGCCGATCTGGTGCAGACCTGCCGCGATCTTTCGGACATGGCCGACGCCAGCATCGATCAGGCCTATCAATGGTTGTACCGACGCCATTGCGAGCAGTTCGGCACGCCGACCGGCCGGCGCAGCGGCGAACCACAGCAGATGGTCATTCTCGGCATGGGCAAGCTCGGCGCGGTCGAGCTGAACCTGTCCTCGGACATCGACCTGATCTTCGCCTACCCCGAGGGCGGCGAAACCATCGGCGTGAAGCGCCCGCTGGATAACCAGGAATTCTTCATCCGCCTCGGCCAGCGCCTGATCAAGGCCCTCGATCCGATCACCGTCGACGGTTTCGTGTTCCGCGTCGACATGCGCCTGCGCCCGTACGGCTCGTCCGGCGCGCTGGTGCTGAGCTTCAATGCGCTGGAGCAGTATTACCAGGATCAGGGCCGCGACTGGGAACGCTACGCGATGATCAAGTCGCGGGTGGTGGCCGGCGATCAGGTGGCGGGCGAGCAATTGCAGGAAATGCTGCGGCCGTTCGTTTACCGGCGCTATCTGGACTTTTCTGCGATCGAAGCACTGCGCACCATGAAGCAGCTGATCCAGCAGGAAGTGCGGCGCAAGGGCATGGCCGACAACATCAAGCTCGGCTCCGGCGGTATCCGCGAAGTCGAGTTCATCGCCCAGGCCTTTCAACTGATTCACGGTGGTCGCGACCTGAGTCTGCAACAGCGCCCTCTATTAAAGGTGTTGAGCACGCTCGAAGGGCAGGGCTATCTGCCGCCGGCGGTGATCAGCGAACTGCGCGAAGGTTACGAGTTCCTGCGTTACACCGAACACGCGATTCAGGCGATTGCCGACCGCCAGACCCAGATGCTGCCGGACAGCGCTCAGGATCAGGCGCGTATCGCGTTCATGCTCGGGTTCGCCGACTGGGAGGCGTTCCACGAGAAGCTGATGTTCTGGCGCGGCCGCGTGGCCTGGCACTTCGCGCAAGTGATCGCCGATCCCGATGAGGACGAAGGCGTCGAGAGCGAAGTGGTGGTCGGCGGTGAATGGCTGCCGCTGTGGGAAGAGGCTCAGGACGAAGAGGCGGCCTGTCGTCAGTTGGAGGAGGGCGGTTTCGCTGACGCGACCAAGGCCTTGAAGGCATTGGCGAGTCTGCGTGCCAGTCCGCAGTTACGGGCGATGCAGCGTCTGGGTCGCGAACGTCTCGATGCCTTTATTCCGCGCCTGCTCGCCCAGGCGGTGGAGCATGAAAATCCCGATCTGGTGCTGGAGCGGGTGCTGCCGCTGGTCGAAGCGGTGGCCCGGCGTTCGGCTTATCTGGTGCTGCTGACCGAAAACCCCGGCGCACTGCGTCGCTTGCTGACGTTGTGCGCCGCAAGTCCGTGGATCGCCGAGCAGATCACCCGTTTTCCGCTGCTGCTCGATGAGCTGCTCAACGAAGGCCGGCTGTTCAAGCCGCCGCTGGCGCCGGAACTGGCCGCCGAATTGCGCGAGCGCCTGACGCGGATCCCGGAAGACGACCTCGAACAACAGATGGAAGCGCTGCGTCATTTCAAACTGGCGCACCGCTTGCGCGTCGCCGCCTCGGAAATCGCCGGCAGCCTGCCATTGATGAAAGTCAGCGATTACCTGACCTGGCTGGCCGAAGCGATTCTTGAGCAAGTGCTGGCCCTGGCCTGGCGTCAGACCGTGGCCAAGTACGGCACGCCGCTGCGCACCGATGGCACGCTGTGCGATCCCGGCTTCATCATTGTCGGTTACGGGAAAGTCGGCGGGATCGAGTTGGGGCATGGTTCGGATCTCGACCTGGTGTTCATCCACGATGGCGACCAGCAGGCCGAAACCGATGGCCCGAAACCCATCGATGGCACGCAGTTCTTCACCCGGCTCGGCCAGCGGATCATTCACTTGCTGACGGCGCAGACCAACTCCGGTCAGCTGTACGAAGTGGACATGCGCCTGCGTCCTTCCGGAGCATCCGGGCTGTTGGTCAGTTCGCTCGGCGCGTTTGCGCGCTATCAGGAAAACGAAGCCTGGACCTGGGAACATCAGGCGCTGGTGCGGGCGCGGGTGCTGGTGGGCAGCAAGGATGTCGGCCAGGCCTTCGAGAATGTTCGGGCCCAAGTGCTGGGCAAAGTGCGGGATCTGGCGAAGCTGCAACAGGAAGTGAGCGAGATGCGCGCCAAGATGCGCGACAACCTCGGCAGCAAGAGTACCGCCGCCGGCACCGGGGCGAATGCCTTCGAGGCCACGGCGCCGTTCGACCTCAAGCAGGACGCCGGAGGTATCGTCGATATTGAATTTATGGTGCAATACGCGGCTCTGGCGTGGTCGCAAACCCACCCGCCGTTGCTGCGCTGGACGGACAATATCCGCATTCTGGAAGAGCTGGAGCACGAAGGGCTGATGCCTGCCGAAGACGCCAGCCTGTTGCGCGAGGCCTACAAGGCCTATCGTTCCGCCGCCCACCGGCAGGCCTTGCAGAAGGACGCCGGGGTGATACCGGGCGATCAGTTCGCGGACGAACGGCGGCAGGTGATGCGGATCTGGCGTGAGCTGGGGCTAAGCTGATTCTCGAGACGGGGAGGCGTAAAGCCTCCCCGGTTCGTTTATGGAAACCACATGAATATTCTGATCGTTGGGCCCAGTTGGGTCGGTGACATGGTGATGGCGCAGACACTGTTTCAGTGTCTCAAGCAGCGCCACCCGCAGTGCGAAATCGACGTGCTGGCCCCCGAGTGGAGCCGGCCGATCCTCGAACGCATGCCCGAAGTGCGCAAGGCCTTGAGCTTCCCGCTCGGCCACGGCGCGCTGGAGCTGGCGACCCGTCGGCGGATCGGCAAATCCCTGGCCGGCCAGTACGACCAGGCGATCCTGCTGCCGAACTCGCTGAAGTCGGCGCTGGTGCCGTTCTTCGCCGGCATCCCGAAACGCACCGGCTGGCGTGGCGAATTCCGCTATGGCCTGCTCAATGACGTGCGCACGCTGGATAAAGAACGTTATCCGCTGATGATCGAGCGTTTCATGGCGCTGGCTTACGAGCCGAACGCCGAACTGCCGAAACCTTATCCGCGCCCGAGCCTGCAGATCGATCCGGTGACTCGCGAGGCGGCGTTGGCCAAATTCGGTCTGACCCTCGATCGCCCGGTGCTGGTGCTGTGCCCCGGCGCCGAATTCGGTGAGGCCAAACGCTGGCCGTCCGAGCATTACGCCAAGGTCGCCGAGGCGCGCATCCGTGAAGGCTGGCAGGTCTGGCTGTTCGGTTCGAAAAACGATCACGCCGTGGGCGAAGACATTCGCGCGCGCTTGATTCCGGGCCTGCGCGAAGAATCCGTGAACCTCAGCGGCGGCACTTCGCTGGCCGAGGCCATCGACCTGATGTCCTGCGCCGACTCGGTCGTCTCCAACGATTCCGGCCTGATGCACGTGGCCGCTGCGCTGAATCGCCCGTTGGTGGCGGTCTACGGTTCGACCTCGCCGGGTTTCACCCCGCCGCTGGCCGAGCACGTGGAAATCGTCCGTCTGGGCCTCGATTGCAGCCCTTGCTTCGACCGCACCTGCCGTTTTGGCCATTACAACTGCCTGCGCCAGCTGATGCCGGACGCGGTCAACGATGCCTTGCAGCGTTTGCAGGGCTCTGTGGTCGAGGTTCATTAACTTGCGGGTATTGCTGATCAAGACTTCATCGCTGGGCGACGTGATTCACGCGTTGCCGGCGCTGACCGACGCCGCCCGGGCGATTCCCGGGATCAAGTTCGACTGGGTGGTGGAAGAAGGTTTCGCCGAGATTCCGACCTGGCACCCGGCCGTAGGCAAAGTGATTCCGGTGGCGATCCGCCGCTGGCGCAAAAACATCTGGAAAACCATCACCAGCGGCGAATGGAAGCGCTTCAAGCAATCTGTTCGGGCGAACAAATATGACCTGGTGATCGACGCTCAGGGCCTGCTGAAAAGCGCCTGGCTCACCCGCTACGTCAAAGCCCCGGTGGCCGGTCTCGACAAGGGCTCGGCCCGCGAGCCGATCGCCGCGCGCTTTTATGACCGAAAACTGGCGGTAGCCCGTGGGCAGCATGCCGTCGAGCGCGTGCGCCAGTTGTTCGCGATTGCTTTGGGTTACGACTTGCCCAAAGGCCTGGGCGATTACGGCCTGAACGTCGAGCGTCTGGTCGAACTGCCACGCAAGAATGCCTACGTGGTGTTCCTCCATGGCACCACTTGGGACACCAAACACTGGCCGGAAAGCTATTGGCGTGAGCTGACCGAGCGGGTCGGCTACCTCGGTGTCGGGATCAAGCTGCCGTGGGGCAACCCGCTGGAGAAGGCCCGGGCCGAGCGCATCGCTGCCGGCTTCAAACATGCCGAAGTGCTGCCGAAGCTGAACCTGGCCGGGGTCGGCAAAGTGCTGGCCGGCGCCCAGGCCTGCGTTGCGGTGGACACCGGTCTCGGCCATCTGGCCGCGGCGCTGGATGTGCCGACGATTTCCCTGTTCGGCCCGACCAATCCGGGCCTGACCGGCGCCTACGGCAAGCTGCAGATTCACCTCGGCAGCGATTTCCCGTGCGCGCCGTGCCTGCAAAAGAAATGTACGTATCAACCGACCGCGCAGGATGCCCGTCAGTTTGACCTGAAACGCGAGTGGCCCCTGTGCTTCACGCGTCTGAATCCCGAGCGTGTTGCCAGCCGACTGAGCACGTTGTTGATGGCTGAGGAGCTGCGCTGATGCAATTGGCTTTTGTCCTGTACAAATATTTCCCCTTCGGCGGTTTGCAGCGCGACTTCATGCGCATCGCCCTCGAATGCCAGAAGCGCGGCCACCAGATCCGCGTCTATACCCTGATCTGGGAAGGTGACGTGCCGCCCGGTTTCGAAGTGTTGGTGGCGCCGGTCAAGGCGTTCTTCAATCACCGCCGCAACGAAAAGCTCAGCGCGTGGATGGAGGCGGACCTGGCCAAGCGTCCGGTGGATCGACTGATCGGCTTCAACAAGATGCCGGGGCTGGACGTCTACTACGCCGCCGACGGCTGCTTCGAAGACAAGGCGCAGAACCTGCGCAATTCGCTGTATCGCCGCTGGGGCCGTTACCGCCACTTCGCCGAGTACGAGCGCGCAGTGTTCGCCAAAGACGCGAAGACCGAAGTGCTGATGATTTCCGAAGTGCAGCAGCCGCTGTTCATCAAGCATTACGACACGCCGCTGGAACGCTTCCACCTGCTGCCGCCGGGCATCGCCCAGGACCGTCGCCGTCCTGCGGATGCCGACCAGATTCGCGCCGGTTTCCGCGCCGAATTCAATCTGAAGGACGACGAACTGCTGCTGGTGCAGATCGGCTCCGGGTTCAAGACCAAGGGCGTCGATCGCAGCCTGAAAGCACTGGCCGCCTTGCCTGCCGAGCTGAAGAAACGCACCCGGCTGTTTGTAATCGGCCAGGATGACCCCAAATTGTTCCAGATGCAGAGTGCGACGCTGGGCCTGGGCGACAACGTGACGTTCCTCAAGGGGCGCAGTGATATCCCGCGTTTCCTGCTCGGCGCCGATCTGTTGATCCACCCGGCGTACAACGAAAACACCGGTACGGTGCTGCTTGAAGCGCTGGTCGCCGGGTTGCCTGTGCTGGTCAGCGCGGTCTGCGGTTATGCCCATTACATCGCCGAGGCCGACGCCGGGCGAGTGCTGGACGAACCGTTCGATCAGGCGCAACTGACGCAATACCTGACTGACATGTTGAACGACGACGCTGCACGGGCGGCCTGGAGCCGCAACGGTCTGGCCTTCGCCGAGACGGCCGACCTCTACAGCATGCCGCAGCACGCGGCCGATGTGATTCTGGCGGAGCACGCTTAAATGAAGTTGATGCTGGCTGAACCGTTCAAGAGCCTGTGGGCTGGCCGCGATGCGTTCGTGGAAGTCGAAGGCTTGCAGGGCGAGGTGTACCGCGAGCTGGAAGCCCGCCGGACGTTGCGCACGGAAGTCGACGGCAACGGCTTTTTCGTCAAGATCCACCGGGGCATCGGTTGGGGCGAGATCTTCAAGAACCTGCTGACCGCCAAGTTGCCGGTGCTCGGCGCGGGCCAGGAATGGAAGGCTATCCAGCGCTTGCAGGAAGTCGGCGTGCCGACCATGACCGCCGTCGCGTACGGCGAGAAGGGCAGCAACCCGGCGGATCAGCATTCGTTCATCGTCACCGAAGAGCTGGCGCCGACCATCAGTCTCGAAGACTTCAGCATCGACTGGGTCAAGCAACCGCCGCAGCCGAAACTCAAGCGGGCGCTGATCGCCGAGGTCGCGCGCATGACCGGCATGATGCACCGCGCCGGGGTCAACCACCGTGACTGCTACATCTGTCACTTTCTGCTGCACACCGACAAACCGGTGATTCCCGAAGATTTCAAACTCTCGGTGATCGACCTGCACCGCGCCCAGACCCGTCCGGAGATCACCCAGCGCTGGCGCAACAAGGATCTGGCGGCGCTGTACTTTTCCGCACTGGATATCGGCCTGACCCGTCGCGACAAGCTGCGCTTCCTCAAAGGTTACTTCCAGCAACCGCTGCGCCAGATCCTGGCTGAAGAAGCGCCGTTGCTGAGCTGGCTCGAAGGCAAGGCCAACAAGCTCTACGCGCGCAAGCAACGTTACGGGGATGCGCTCTGATGGCGGGTTGGAATCTGGAGCCTGAGTACAGTGAACTTGCGCAGCATTTCGGTAGCCTCGAAGCGGTATTTGCCCTTCAGGGCGAGCGCCTGACTCGCGATCCATTGTCCGAAGTCATTCGCGTGCAGCTCAACGGCGTCAACTATTACGTCAAGCGCTACACCGGCGCTGGCAAGGGCTTGCGACGTTATCTGGGCAAGCCCCGGGTGAAGATGGAATGGCAGAACCTCAAACGCTTCGCCAAATGGGGCATTCCCACCGCCGAAGTGGTGGCATGGGGCCTGGAGCGCAGCGGCATGGCTTATGATCGCGGGGCAATGATCACCCGTGAACTGCCACGTACCGAAGACTTGTCGGCGCTGGCCGAGCGTAACGATCCCAAGCTCAAGGATCGTGCCTGGGTCGACGGCGTCAGCCGGCAACTGGCCGGTTACACGCGTGTCATGCACGACCACCGCTTCACCCATAACGATCTGAAGTGGCGCAACCTGCTGATCGACGATCAGGCGCAGCTGTTTCTGATCGACTGCCCGAACGGCGATTTCTGGCGCGGTTTCTGGCTCAAGTACCGGATCACCAAGGATCTGGCCTGTCTCGACAAGGTGGCCAAGTATCACCTGTCGAACACCCAGCGCCTGCGCTTCTACCTGCAATATCGCCGGCGTGATCGGTTGAATGCCGCCGACAAGCAACGGATTCGCCACGTGGTGAGATTTTTCGAGGGACGCGAATGACTGATTTTCTGGCCGCTGAAGACCGTGCGCTGCTGGAGCGCCACGGTCTCGGTACGTTCGATGCGCTGTGGTCCAAGCAACTCGACGCCGTGGATGAGCCCAACACCGATGGCGGCGGCTGGAGCAGCGTGTTTCGTCTGGAGCTGGAAGGGCATGGCTATTACCTCAAGCGCCAGTGCAATTACTTGACCCGCACCTTGCATGCGCCATTCGGCGAGCCGACCTTCGCGCGGGAGTTTCGCAATATCAGTCGTTACAACAAGCTCGGCATCCCGGCGTTGCAGGCGGCGTTCTTCGGTGAGCGCAAGGTCAACGGCGAAGTCCGTGCGATCCTGCTGACCCGCGCGCTGGAGGGCTGGGACGATCTCGATTCGCTGTTGCAGCGCTGGTCGGAACTCGATGCCGCGCAGCAGTCGGCGATTCTCAAGGCTTGCGGCCTGTTGGCGCGTCATCTGCACGGTATGCGTCAGGTGCACGGCTGCTTTTATCCAAAACACATTTTCCTGCGCGCCGAGAGCGATGGCTATCAGGCGCAGTTGATCGATCTGGAGAAGACCCGCCCGTTGCTGTTCGGCATGCGTGACCGGGTCAAGGATCTGGAACCGCTGCTGCGCCGTGCGCCGGAGTGGAGCGACGCGCAATTGCGTGAGCTGCTGGCGGCGTATCTCGATCAATCGATGGACAGTTCGCTGGTCGACAGCTGGATCATGCGGCTGACCGCGCGGCGCAGTCGCAAGGAGACCCGCTGATGCAGTTGTCCGACTTGAAAAATGCCGGGCGCACGCCGAGTCTGCCGTTGACGGTTTCGCTCGCGGATGCGGCGGGCGTTGCCGATTTGCAGTTGCTCAGTCTGCTGCGGGTGTTGCCGGGGCAGCGTTACGTAGGTGCCGGTGTGTGGCGCGGGCGTCCGGTGCTGGCCAAATTGCTGGTCGGCAATAAGGCTGCGCGGCATTTTCAGCGTGAACTGGAAGGTGTGAAACTGCTCGCCGCCCAGGGCATGACTACACCGTTGTTGCTGGCCGACGGCCTGAAGGACGGCGAGGGTGGCTGGCTGCTGTTCGAGCTCCTCGAAGGCGCCGAAAGCCTGGGCGATGCCTGGAACAAGGTCGAATCCTTGCCGGTGCTGGCCGACGAACAGTCGGCGGTGCTGGCCGAAGCGCTTGGTGCCATCGGTCAGTTGCACGGCAAAGGCCTGTGGCAGGAAGACCTGCACCTGGACAACCTGCTGCGCCACGGCGGTCAGTTGTATCTGATCGATGGCGCGGGTATCTGCGCCGAAAACGCCGGCCAACCGTTGTCCCGCCAGAAAGTGCTGGAAAACCTCGGGGTGTTCTTCGCCCAGTTGCCCAAGTCGCTCGAGCCGTTCACCGAAGAATTGCTGGTGTATTACCTGCTGAGCAACAGCGAGCACGCGCTGCCGCTGGAAGCCCTGCAAAAGCAGATCGACAAGGTCCGCGCCTGGCGCTTGAAGGATTACCTGATCAAGGTTGGTCGTGAGTGCACGCTGTTCAGCGTCAAGCGCGGCGCGTTCGGTCTGCGGTCGATTCGCCGAGAGGAAGAGCCCGCCATGCTGCCGGTGCTGGAGCAGGCCGATGCCTTGCTCGATCAGGGCCATCTGTACAAGACCGGCGGCGCGGCCAGTGTCGGCAAGGTCGAGGTCGCCGGGCGTCCTCTGGTGATCAAGCGTTACAACATCAAGAATTTTGCCCATTGGTTCAAGCGCTTCTGGCGTCCAAGCCGCGCCTGGCATTCCTGGCGTGAAGGCAATCGTCTGGCGTTCCTTGGCATCGCCACACCAAAACCGCTGGCAGTGCTGGAAACCCGTTTTCTCTGGCTGCGCAGCAAGGCCTATCTGATCACCGAACATCTGGCCGGGCCGGACATCATCGAGCGCTTTGCGCCGTACGTTGAAAGCGGCGAGGCGCCGGAAGCCGAGTTGCAGGCGCTGGATCAGCTGTTTGCACGGTTGATCGCCGAACGCATCAGTCATGGCGACTTCAAGGGGCATAACCTGTTCTGGCAGGAAGATCGCTGGGCGCTGATAGATCTGGATTCGATGTGTCAGCACGGCTCGCTGGGCAGCTTCGCCCCGGCCTATGCCCGGGATCGTGCGCGGTTCATGCGCAACTGGCCTGAGAGCAGCGCGCTGTATCAGGTGATTGATCAGCGGTTGCCCAAAGATGTAGCGGGCACTGCGTGATTGTTTTCGCCAGCGCGTAAGACATTTCTGCAGTTGGATCCGGGTGAGGCATGTGGCGACAAATCCTTGTGACTTGTCCTACGGCCTTCCCGGAATCCATGAACTGCCCCTCGCAAAACCCCGATGCTAGTTTGCCCCGACGTTCCCGGAGGGCAAATCTTGAGCATCAAAAACGCTATCACGATCGGCGCATTTTCCCTGGCACTGTCCGGCTGCGGCACCGCCGTTACGGTGCTGCAGGACGATGAAGACGCCACGCGCGGCCTGCGTAAACAGAAGACCTACTGTCAGTCGATTCCGCGCATCTACAGCGGGCTCGCCCATGATTTCTGCCTGCTGCACGCGCCGCCTGATCCTACCGGCATTCTGGTGCCGGTCGTCCTGCTCGACCTGACCCTGTCCGGTGTGTTCGATACGGCTTTTCTGCCGTATACGATCTATCGCCAGGCGGTGGACGGGAATATCAGTGTTTATTGGCGATCAAGCCGGGGGTAATTACCTTGCCCCCAACCAGTGAATACAGCGATGTCATCGTTTATGTCGATGAGAGCGGTGATCATGGGATGCAGACACTGGATCCCAACTATCCAGTCTTCGTGCTCGCGTTTTGTGTCTTTCATAAGAGGCATTACTGCGAGAAAGTCATTCCTGCTTTACAGAAATTCAAGTTTGCCCATATGGGACACGATCTGATCGGTCTGCATGAGCTCGAAATTCGTAAAGAAAAAGGAGCGTTTTCTGGCCTCTTCATGTCCAGAGAACACAAGAATGCTTTTCTTGAGGAGCTGACTTGCATCATTGAAGCCAGCAACTTCGTTCTGATCAGTTGCGTCGTAGACAAGGCTTCTCTTCGTGAAAAACAAGGCACGGGACACAATCCTTATCACCTCGCTCTTGGCTTTTGTCTGGAAACGCTCTATGAGTTTTTGCAGGAGAAGAATCAACAAGGGGCACTGACGCACGTGATTTTCGAGCGCCGAGGAAAGCGAGAGGATAACGAGCTTGAGTTGGAGTTTCGCAGGATGTGTGGTGGGGCGAATCGATGGGGTATTCAACTGCCGTTTGACATCGTTTTTGCAACCAAACAGGTGAATTCCACCGGCCTGCAGCTAGCCGATCTTGTTGCGAGGCCCATTGGTATGAGCGTGTTGAGGGCGGGTCAGGGAAATCGTGCTTTTGACGTGCTCAAACGCAAGTTCTATTGCAGCGGGGGGCGGAGCAAAGTTGGAGAGGGTTTCGAGAGTTGGGGTTTGAAGATTTTCCCATCCCCAGAAAGCGAAAAGCCCCGATGATCTCACCGAGGCATTAGCGCCGACCGGGATCTCCCAGTCCATTTGTGCTGGAGTCTATGTCGATGCCACTCGAGTGTCAACGCACCGGCCGGCCAGTTCCGCTAGAGGTTTGTCGGCGCTTTTAAGCTATAATCCCGCCCTTTAGCTGTCTCTCGCCCGGTGCGAGGGCACATCATTTTTCAAGGCGCATCGCGCCTGAATGCAGACTAAAGAGGCTAGACCCCTGTGGCATTGACGATTCTTGGCCTGTCCGGCGCCCTTAGCCATGATCCTTCAGCAGCCTTGTACATCGACGGCAAGCTGGTCGCGGCGGCTGAGGAAGAGCGCTTCGTACGCGATAAACATGCAAAGAACCGCATGCCCTACGAATCGGCGAAGTTCTGCCTGGAGCAGGCAGGTATCAAGCCGTCCGACGTTGACGTGGTCGCGATTCCGTTCGCCCCGATCAGCATTTTCGGCAAGGCTCGCTGGCAGTACGCCAAGCGTTACTGGTACGCCCCGGACCGCGCACTCGACGCGATCCTGATGGGCAACCGTCGCTACAAGCGCTATCGCAACAAGATCGTCTGGTGCCTGGAGCAACTGGGCTTCGATCCGAAGAAAATCAAGATCGAGCCGGTTGAACACCACCTGGCCCACGCTTCCAGTGCCTACCACTGCTCGGGTTTCAAAGAGAAAACCGCGATCCTCGGCATCGACGGCAAAGGCGAGTACGCCACGACCTTCTTCGGTTACGGCGAAAACGGCAAGATCCACAAGATCAAGGAATTCTTCGATCCGGATTCCCTCGGCGGCCTGTACGGTGCGATCACCGAGTTCCTCGGTTTCGACATGCTGGACGGCGAGTTCAAGGTCATGGGCATGGCGCCGTACGGCGACGCCAGCAAATACGATTTCTCGCGCCTGGCTTCGTTCGAGAACGGCGAGCTGGTGATCAACACCGACTACGCCAACGTCATCGGCCTGCGTCGCTATAAAGAGAAGGGCAAGGGTTACTACTTCTCGCCGAAGCTGATCGAGTGGCTGGGTCCGAAGCGCGAAGGCGACATCGCCGACGAGCCGTACATCCACTACGCCGCCAGCATTCAGGCGCTGTTCGAAAAAATCGCGCTGCAGATGATCGACTACTACCTGGGCGACGTGCTCAAGGAAACCGGCAAGCTGGCCTACGCCGGCGGCTGTGCGTTGAACGTCAAGCTCAACCAGAAAATCATCGCCCGCGACGACGTCAAGGAACTGTTCGTACAGCCTGCCTCCGGCGATGCCGGCACCGCAGTCGGCGCAGCGGCCTACGTGTCCAATGCCCGTGGCGTGCCGGTCGAGAAGATGGAACACGTCTACCTCGGCCCGTCTTACAGCAACGAAGACGTGATTGCCGCGTGCGCCCGTCACGAGAACAAACCGACCTGGCGCAAGCTCGACAACATGCCGGAGCAGATCGCCAAGATCATGGTCGATGGCAACCCGGTGGCCTGGTTCCAGGGCCGCATGGAGTTCGGTCCGCGTGCACTGGGTGGTCGTTCGATCATCGGCTGCCCGAGCGTGGCTGGCGTGGCTGACCGCATCAACCACCAGATCAAGTTCCGCGAGCGCTGGAGGCCTTTCTGCCCGTCGATGCTCGACACCGTTGCGCCACAGATGATCAAGATCGATCACCCGGCGCCGTTCATGACCTTCACCTTCGAAGTGGCTGAAGAGTGGAAGACCCGCGTGCCGGAAGTCGTCCACGAAGACGGTACGTCCCGGGCCCAGGTGCTCAAGCGCGAATACAACCCGCGCTACTACGACATGATGAAGGCGCTGGAAGTGCTGACCGGCAACGGCGTGTCCCTGAACACCTCGCTCAACCGCCGTGGTGAACCGATGATCTGCTCGCCGACCGACGCCCTGAACATGTTCTTCGGCTCGGATCTGCAGTACCTGATCATGGAAGACATCCTGGTGGTCAAAGAAGGCGCAAACGCTTATGACACGCTCGGCTGAACGCCATGTGCTGCAGTTCTGTCACGGCTATGACGGGCCGTTCCTCGACTGCGCGCGGCAGTACGCCAGCCTGTTCGCGGGCACCGGTTATCGGGTCACCACGGTCTTTCTGACCGGGGCTGCCGATAGCGAGGTGGCCGCGGCCTGCGCCTCCGATGAAGTGTTGTTCATGGAATACAGCTCCAGGGCCATTCGTGGCCTGAAGCTGGGTGCCATCGGCGATCTGCGCAAGATCGCCGCTTCACGCAATTTCAGTTTCTGCATCGCCCATCGATTCAAGCCGATCTACATCGCCTTGCTCGGCACCTCGCTGCCGGTGATTGGCGTGCACCACGCGTTTGGCGATTACAAGCGCGGTTCGCGCAAACTCTTCGCGCACATTTTCCGCAAGCGCCTGAGCCTGCTCGGCGTGTCCGATGCGGTGCGCGACGACATGCGTCGCTGCCTGCCGAAGTGGCCGGCGGTACGCATCCAGACCCTCTACAACCGCATCGATGTCTCGGCGTTGCAGATGAGTCAGGTGCCGGCTGCTGAGGCCCGCGAGACTCTCGGTCTGTCGGCGGATGCGTTCATTGTCGGCAACGTCGGTCGTCTGCACCCGGACAAGGATCAGGCCACGCTGCTGCACGGTTTTGCCGCGGCACTGCCCGGACTGCCGGCCAACAGCCAACTGGTGATTCTCGGCAAGGGGCGGCTTGAGGATGAACTCAAGGCGCAGGCCCGTGAACTGGGTGTCGGTGATCGCGTGCTGTTTCTCGGTCAGGTGCCGGACGCGCGCAATTACTTCCGCGCATTCGATGTGTTTGCCTTGAGCTCCGACCATGAACCGTTCGGCATGGTGCTGCTGGAGGCCATGGCCGCCGGCGTGCCGTTGCTGGCCACGGCGTGCGGCGGGGCGAAGGAAGTGGTTGAAGGCGTGGGCATTCTGTTCCCGCTGGGCGACGCCGAACATCTGGCCCAGGGCCTGAAACATCTGGCCGGCATGGACGAGCAACAGCGTCGTCAATGCGCCGAGATGATGCTCGATCGCCTGCGCGAACGCTTTTCCGATCGCGCCGTACGCGACACCTTCTGGCATTTGCCGCAAGTTACCGATCTGGCACCGAGGGGCTGATGCTCAACCGATTTCAAGGCTGGCGCGAACGTGGCTGGTCGCCCGTTGACGCCTCAACTTATGCACAGGCCTGGCAGCGATTTGGCGGCAGCGTCGCGACCCATCCGATGGTGGTCGAGCGTCTGGCGAATCTGGCAGGCATCCCGGTGCGCTATTTGGCCTGGGAACAGCAGGGCGAAGTCAAAGCGGCGATCCCGACCTGGGGCCGCGATCTGGCTTTGTCCAAGGACGTGCTCAAGCGTAACGGAAAGAAAGGCCTGTTCGACCTCGGCAACGCCGAGCTGATCCTGCCGGCCGCCGTCGATGCCCAGGCCCCGCTGCGCCATCGCGGACGCTACCTGTCGGCGCTCAACGAAAACCGCTTCAGCGGCCTCAAGTTGCAGACCGAACAACTGGCCATGGCCCGTACCCCCGAAGAACTGTCGAAGAAGTTTCGCTACAACCAGCGCCGTGAACTGCGCCTGCTGGAAGAGGCGGGTGGGGTGGTGCGGCCGGTCAGCGATTTTTCCAGTGCCGAACTGGCAGCCATTTATTGCGATCTGTTCCAGCGCCGCTGGGGGTTTCCGGCCACTGGTGCGGCACGCATGGCCGACGTCATCGAGTTGCTGCGCGAGCTGTTGATCGGCTCGGTGATCTTCCTCAACGACGCGCCGATCGCCATTCAACTGGTGTATCGCGTCGAAGCGCCGGAGTGGATCAGCGTCGAGTACATCAACGGCGGCGTCGACCCTGAAACCCGTGAGTTCAGCCCCGGCAGCGTCCTGAGCTTCCTCAATACGCAATCTGCCTGGGAGCACGCGCGGGCCCTGAACAAGCCGCTGCGCTTTTCCTTCGGTCGCGCCGACCGTGAATACAAGGATCGCTGGTGCAATCCTGTGCCGGTCTTCACCGTATGAGTCAGCCCATGAGCCGCAAACAGCAACTGCTCAAGCGTCACCGGCGCAATAAGCGTATCGGCCTGTTGATCGCACTGATCGTATTGATCGTCCTCGGCGTGCTGGTGGCCTGGTGGTTGCCGCTGGTGCTGGCGCTGGTCGGCTGGATCGCTCACGAAGCGTGGTTCGCCGATCACTTGTTCTACTCGCCGAAAGACGATTACCAATACAGCTTTCCACCGTTCACCCCGCAACCAAAAGTGCATTTGAGCGGCGAGCAATTGCGTCTCGACGAGGGCGTGATGCTGGTGGACGACGCCACGCTGATCCTTGCGGTGAAGATCAAAAGTAGCTGGCTGGGGCGCTTCTTCGATCCTCGGGTCGAGTTGGTCGGTGGCACCCATCCCGACGTGCAGACGTTCGAACGTGGCGTCAACGGCCTGCGTTATCTGAATCTCAGCGGTCAGGCGCAGGCCCTGTCGCAAGGGCTGTTGCGTTTGCGCGGACGCTTTTGCCGGGTGTACGGCGAGCCGGTGCTGTGGGCGCTGGAACAACCGGACTACCGCCAGCAGCGGGTGATGGTCATCGCCCCTCACGCCGACGATGCCGAACTGGCCGCCTACGGTCTGTACAGCCAGGCCAGTGAAGCCTGGATCGTGACCCTGACCGCCGGCGAGATTGAAGCCGAACACTATCAACAGATGGGCCTGAACAAGGTCGAGGCGGCACGGCTCAAGGGTCGCTTGCGTGCCTGGGACAGCCTCGCCGTGCCGCGCTGGGCCGGCGTGCCACAGGAACAGTGCGTGCAGCTCGGTTATTTCTGCCTGCAACTGGCGGCGATGCAGGCTGCGCCGAATCAACCCATTGGCTCGCGCGAGGCCGATCTGAGCGACACGCGGATGTTCCGTCAGTTGAATCCGTTTGCCTTGCCCGGCGATGCCGATGGCGCGCCGACCTGGAACAATCTGCTGGCCGATCTGCGCGACGTGCTGTCCCGCGCGCGCCCGGATGTGATCGTGTTGCCGCACCCGACGCTGGATCCGCATCCCGATCACATCTGCGCCCAGGAAGCCGTGCTGGAAGCCTTGCGCGATCTTGACTGGCAACCGACCTTGCTCGGCTACGCCAACCACCTGCACGACAACGATCGCTGGCCGATGGGCGACAGCGGGCAAGGTATCGCCCTGCCGCCGACCTTCGACTCGTCGCAACTCATGCAGCCATTGTGCGTGCCGTTGACGCTCTCGCAGCAGCGTGACAAGGCCATGGCCCTGGGCATGATGCACGACCTGCAACCGCCGGCTCCGTTCAAGCGTCGCCTGCGACGCGCGCTGCAGCGTTTGCTTGCGGGACGTGGTGGCTCGCCCTACGGCGAAAACGAATTTTTCCGCAAGGCTGTACGACGCCATGAACTGTTCTGGCGTTTATAGATGGTACGGGCCTGAAGTCCGCCCGCTTTCGAGCGGAACGACTTTCAGGCGTTGCTCTGTTTGCCTGTCGCGGCAAGGAAGACGATGAAAGTTTTATTTCTGGTGCAGAAAGATCAGCGGGCCATTCTGGATCGCTTGTACGAAGGTGTTGCGGCGCATTGCGAGTGCGATCTGCGATGGCTGAGCAGCGATGAACAGCGCAACCTGCGTCGCTATTTCCGACGCGAAGTCGACGTTACGCAATATGACCGCATCGTGTTTTTCCTTCGCTTCAAGCAGGAAATTCGTCAGGTCGGATTTATCCGCACGATCCCCCATCTGGTGATTCTGGAGCACGATGCCTACCAGAATTACATTCCGTGCAAGTACACCGGCAAGTTCAGCGCGCATTACCGTCGCTTGCCGTGGGCGCGAGTGATCAGCTCCGGCTTTGTGGTCACTGAGCGCCTTCGTCAGGAGGGCTTCGACGCGGTGTTCGTGCCCAAGGGTTACGACCAGTCACAACTTGAAGATCAGGGGCGCGAGCGGGATATCGAGCTGGCTTTCGTGGGCAGCACCAACAGTGTTGCCTACAGTGGTCGTAAAGCCTTGCTCGACGAGCTGGGGCGCGTCGAACCTCTGGTGGTCACTCGCACGAAATCGGGAGAGGAATACCGCGACACGCTCAACCGGATCCGCTTTTTCGTCAGTGCCGACGTAGGCATGGGCGAATTCATGATCAAGAATTTCGAAGCGATGGCCTGCGGCTGTGTATTGCTGGCGTTTGATCAGGGGGCAGAGGAAAGTCAGGCCCTGGGGTTGAAGGACATGCACAACGTGGTGTTCTACAAGGACATTGCACAGCTTCAGGAGAAGCTGGCGTTGTTGCGCAGTGATCCGGAACTGGCGCCGCGGATTGCGCGCAACGGTCGCGAGCTCGCTGTCAGTCAGTTCAGTTTTGCACGAATTGGCCAACGTATCGTCGAAGAGCTCAAGCCAGAGCTGCGGGCTCGTGCGCCGCTGAGCCTTCTGGAAAAAGTGCGCCTGAAGCTGGGCATTTGACAAGCACCAGCCGGCAATCGATATTGCTGGCGACTTTTACCTTATTGAGAATCCGGTGCAATTTACTCAAGAAAGTGACATCACCCTGGTGGTCACCAGCTGCGGTCGAATGGATCTGCTCAAGATAACGCTTGAGAGCTTCGACCGGTTCAACACTGCTCCCATCCGTGAAGTGTTCATCACGGAGGATGCGGGGGATGAAGGTGTGCACGCTGTGATTCCTGCTCATTGGAAGGAGCATTGCACCGTATTCATCAATCGACCGAAGCTGGGTCAGCTGGCATCTATCGATCTGGCTTACGCACATGTCACCACATCCTATGTCTTCCATTGCGAAGACGACTGGGAATTCTATCGCCCGGGATTTGTGGAAGACTCCAGAGCCATTCTCGACCTGCGTCCGGAAATTCTGCAGGTCTGGCTGCGTAGCTATAATCATGACTTGCGGGTGCACAGTCCTTACATTCGGCTGGAGGCGCGGGAGATCGTCGGCACGGTAGCGTGTTACCCGTTGGTGTCCGACAAGCCCGAGTGGCAGGGCTTTTCTCTGAATCCGGGTTTGCGCCGGATGAAGGAATATCGCTTGTGCGCACCTTTTGCCGGATTCAGTGGGGAGAAGGCGCTGTCCATTCGCTACGCAGACTTGAACCTGACGGCCATGACGCTGGAAGCGGACGCCGTCATGCACACGGGTTTCGGTCTGCATGTGCAAACGGCTGTCGAGCGTCAGCGCAAGGCGCGCCGCAGTCGTCGCGAACAGATAAAGTTCGTATTGTCTTTGCTGTTGGGAGTCTGCATTGGCTGGTTCATCAATTAAATGCACCGCAGCTTTTTTCCAGAAACCCAGGTATTGGCTTCGTTCCCTATGAGTATTCTCAACGTCATGTGGGCCGGGGGTGCTCCGTTTGCCTCAACTCATAAGGTGCATCAACAGATCTTGTCTCAGGCCGCGTCGTCGGAGCCGGTTCAAACCTGGTTGCTTCAAGGCCGCGCCTGCGAAGGTGGGCTGAGTGTTGGTGAAGTGACGGAGTGGGGGCTGTCCTCCGCCCGGTTGAAGGGGCGGCATTTCTGGCGGCTAACTAGACCCTGGATGCGCTCCAGATTTCAGAAAGCCGTCAAAAACAGTGGCGCACGCGTAGTACTTCTCGATGGCCTTGGCGTAGCGCGTACATTACTGCCCGTACTCGAAACCATGCCCGACGTTCGTGCGGTGGTGGTCTTTCATGGTTCGACGCGGCTTCATCCCGAGGATCGCGCGCTCTTTAACCGAATTCCGGCCTCGCAACTGACGCTGGTTGCTGTCTCTAACACCCTCGCGGCGTCGTTGTGTCAGGACTTGCAGATTCAGGTCATGACGCTGCGCAGCGCTTTCGATCCTCTGGCGTTTCGTGCCGACCTTCTCCCTCGGGAACAGGCGCGTGCGCGATTGGGTCTTGCTCTGGACAAGCCGGTATTGGGGGCTGTCGGGCGACTGGTCGCGGGCAAGGGGTTTGGATGCCTGCTTGACGCTTTCGCCGAGGCATTGCTTCAGCGACCTGATCTGCAGTTGGTGATTCTTGGTGAGGGTACGGGGCGCTCCGTGCTGGAGGCGCGGATCGACGAGCTGCAATTGCGTGGCAAGGTCTTGCTGCCGGGGCATCTGGATGATGCGGCTCAGCTCTACCGGGCATTCGATTGGGTTGCCATGCCATCGCTGAATGAAGGCCTGGGGCTGATCATGCAGGAAGCTGTCATGGCGGGCGTTCCGGTTTTATCCAGTGAGCTGGAGGTGTTTCGCGAACAGTTGGCCGATACCGGCTGGTATGCCCCCGTTCAGGATGTGGACGCCTGGCGTGACGCGATCCTGAGGGCGTTCAGCGCATCGGCCGAAACAGTCGCCGCCGAGCAATATCAGGCGCTGGCGCCTGACCAGTCCTGGCTCGATTTCAGTCAGGCCGCCCACGACCTGCTTTCATGAGGAAATTACGGCCTGTTCCAGTGCTTGCATTGGAAAGGTTTCGTTCAGCTTCTCGCGTTCAATATAGCGAGCGAAATGTTGCAGGTTGCGCTTGATCAGATATTGGGGCAGCGGCGCCCGCAAAAAACGCATGTCTGCTACATCGATCAGGCCCATGCGGTTGTCGGGCGTGACCACAATGTTGCCCAGGTGCAGTGAGCGGAAATAGATCCCCGATTCATGGAGATTGCGGATCAGGCCGGCCAGGTCTGGCAATGCCTGCGGCCACGAAAAGCCTTCCTTGCTGGAAATCTGGCGCAACGTCTCTCCCGGCAATGGCCGGTAGAGCACAGCGGTCATGCCGGGAGCTTGCAGTTTGTATAGCTGCAGAACCTGAAGGGTTGGGACACCCAGCCTTTGCAGTCCGACGGCGTTGTCAATGAAGCGTTTCGAGTAGGGGCGCCACAGTGCGGATGAAAAAAACCGTTTGCGGCGGAATAGTTTAAGAATATTCCCATCCTGCAACAGGTAGACTTTCGGCCCGTAGCTATCGGCCTCCAGTATTCTGGCACCGTCAATCATTTGATTTAAAGCGGCCTCTGGCAGCCGAGAAAATTGCATTGTGAAAAGCCTTGTGGGAAGAACGGGGCGCTGTGGCGGGCAATGATGCCGAAAAGTTTCAGCTTTAACCATGCCGGGCTGGGTGGGTGAACTCTATCAGGAGCAGTTTGATGCAAGACACACGTTGGGCGAAAGCATGGATGTCGACAGGTCTGTTGTGGTTTCTGTTGGCCATAGCCTTTGCGCCTACCAACAAAGCCTATCAGCAAGGCTTGGTCGTATTGCTCTGGATACCGGCGATTGTCTTTTCCTGGTCCGCGCGGGCCCGGCTCAGGGAAGTGCTTCATGAGCAGCGCTGGATCTGGCTGCCGATGCTTGCGCTTCTGGCCTGGTCATTGATCACTCTTTCATGGACAAGCGCCGCGGACAGCGGGCGCGAGGCCAAGCGTTTGCTGTATATCGTGGTTTTTCTTGTGTTCTTTCCGGTTTTTGCCAATGGCGGAACCGACCGTGTGATTCGCATCATGCAATGGGGTGGAATCGGACTGGCAGTCACGGCAATCATGGCTATCGTCAAATTCTACTTTCTCGACAGCAATACCCTGATGGCGCGCGTGGAAGGTCTGGGCGAGTTGTCTCATCCGATCCTCGGCGGCTACGTCATCGGCCTGGCGGCGGTATGGCTTGTCCTGTGGCCACCGAAAACGGGAAGGATGCAGGTTGTCTGGGCAATCGCGCTGATGTTCCTGGGTATGTTCGTGCTGCTCAGCCAGAGTCGTGGCGCCGCATTGGCATTGTTTCTCACGTTGCTTGCCATGCCGATCTGGTGCGGTGACCGCCGCAGCCGTGCAATTGCGGCGTGCGCGTTGGTTGTCGCCATGCTGGCTTTCGTGCTGTTCGAGCCTTTGGTCCTGGCGCGCGGTGTCTCCTACCGGCCGCAGATTCTGATGGCCTGCCTGCAAATGATCGCTGAGCACCCCCTGCGTGGGCTGGGGCTCGGTGGCGACTACAGAGTGTTTGCGTCGGGGATGTATTTTGACCATGCCCATAATCTGTTCACCCATGTGGCTATCGAGCTGGGGCTGCCGGGTTTGCTGTTGTGGTGTGCGATCTGGATTGCTGTCTTGTGCCAGGCCTGGAAAGTGCGGCGAACCCTCTACGGCAGGGGCATCATCGGCATCTGGCTATTCTCGAGCCTGGCCATGCAATTCGACGCCGCCAGCCTGACGGGAACCCCGAGGGCCGAGTGGTTCGTAAGCTGGTTGCCTATCGGACTGGCCAGTGTTTTGGTATGGGCTCGGGCCAATCCCGATGCCTGTGATAAAATTTCGCGTTCTTCCTAACCAGTGAGCTCTACGATGAGTGACGTACCGCCCAAAGCGGAACAGGATTCCAGCCTGAAAATCTACTTTCGGCTGCTGGGATACGTAAAGCCCTATATCGGCCTTTTCCTGCTGAGTATTGTGGGCTTCGTGATCTTTGCCTCCACCCAGCCGATGCTGGCGGGAATACTCAAATATTTCGTCGATGGCCTGAGCAATCCCGAAGCGGTGCTCTTCCCCAATGTTCCTTATCTCAAGGATCTGCAGTTGTTGATGGCCGTGCCGTTGCTGATCATTCTGATCGCTGCCTGGCAGGGGCTGGGGTCGTTTCTCGGCAACTATTATCTGGCGAAAGTATCGCTGGGGCTGGTGCATGACCTGCGCATCGAGTTGTTCAACAAACTGCTGGTGCTGCCCAATCGTTATTTCGACACCCATAACTCCGGGCATCTGATCTCGCGCATCACGTTCAATGTGACCATGGTGACCGGCGCCGCTACCGATGCCATCAAGGTGGTTATCCGTGAAGGCCTGACGGTGGTGTTCCTGTTTGCCTATCTGCTCTGGATGAACTGGAAGCTGACCCTCGTAATGCTGGCAATCCTCCCGTTGATTGCCTTCATGGTGGGCAGTACCAGCAAGAAATTCCGCAAGCAGAGCAAGAAGATCCAGGTGGCCATGGGTGATGTGACTCATGTGGCTTCCGAAACCATCCAGGGCTATCGCGTGGTGCGCAGTTTTGGTGGCGAGAGCTATGAAGAGCGCCGTTTTGCCGCCGCCAGCCAGAGCAACACCGACAAGCAATTGCGCATGACCAAGACCGGAGCGGTCTATACGCCCATGCTGCAACTGGTGATCTACAGCGCCATGGCCGTGCTGATGTTTCTGGTGCTGTTCCTGCGTGGTGACGCCACGGCCGGTGATCTGGTGGCGTACATCACTGCCGCGGGTCTGCTGCCCAAGCCGATCCGGCAGTTGTCGGAAGTCAGTTCGACCATTCAGAAAGGGGTTGCCGGTGCCGAAAGTATTTTCGAGCAACTGGACGTGGAACCTGAAGTGGATAACGGCACGGTGGAGCGTGAGCGGGTCAGCGGTCATTTGCAGGTACGCAATCTGAGCTTCACGTACCCGGGCACCGATCGCGAAGTGCTGAAGAACATCAATTTCAGTGCGTCGCCAGGCCAGATGATCGCACTGGTGGGTCGCTCCGGTAGCGGCAAGTCGACTCTCGCCAGCCTGATTCCGCGTTTCTATCATCACGATATCGGTGAAATTCTGCTCGATGACGTCGAGATCGAGGATTACCGGTTGCGCAACCTGCGTCGACACGTTGCACAGGTCACCCAGCATGTGACTCTGTTCAACGACACCATCGCCAACAATATCGCCTATGGCGACCTGGCCGGTGCTCCCCGGGCCGATATCGAAAAGGCAGCCGCCGATGCCTACGCGATGGATTTCATTTCGCAAATGCCCGAAGGCCTGGACACCCAGGTCGGGGAAAATGGCGTGTTGCTGTCCGGCGGCCAGCGTCAGCGCCTGGCGATAGCGCGGGCGCTGTTGAAGAATGCACCGCTTCTGATTCTCGACGAGGCGACCTCGGCACTGGATACCGAGTCCGAGCGTCACATTCAGGCAGCGCTGGATCACGTCATGAAAGGCCGCACCACACTGGTCATCGCTCATCGGCTGTCGACGATCGAGAAGGCCGACCTGATTCTGGTAATGGATCAGGGCCAGATTGTCGAGCGTGGCACCCACGCGCAGTTGCTTGCGCAGAACGGCTACTACTCGCGTCTGCATGCGATGGGCCTGGATGCTCCGGCTGAAGACATCGCCTGATCCCGACGACAGGGTGGGTCTGCCCCGCTCTGTCGCCCTTCGGGGCGTGCAATGCGCCCCCGGGATATGTATCCATTTCTTTACGTTTCTTGACCAATCTTGAATAAATCCCGGTAACACGCTTGTTAAGGTTCTCGAACGAACTTTGACTTCAATCGAGAGGGCCATCCCTTTCGCGTGGGTACTGCGATGCTGCAACGTTATCTCTGGAAGCTGTTGCCCAAGGCGCAGCGCCAATTTCTGCTGGATCGACTGTCAGTCGTGGACCGTCAGGTCGTGAACAAGTCGATGTCTGCGAATCGGTATTACCCCGAATCGTTCGCGCAGCATTCCTGTCTGTTTATCCATGTTCCCAAGTGCGCCGGCAGCAGTATCTGTACGGCGATGTTCAATGGCAGGACCCCGGGTCACCTGCCGCTGTACTGGTACGAGCAGCAGTTTCCCGAGCAGTATGCCGCTGCATACAAGTTTGCTTTCGTACGAGATCCTCTGGAACGGGCCTATTCGGCTTATGCATTTCTCCATGGCAATACGTTGAGCGGGCGTGATCATGCCGCGCAGCAACTGGTTCGGCAGTACCGGGACTTCGACGATTTCATTGCCCGCTGGCTGCACCCGGAGACAATTTCACGACAACTGCATTTTGCTGCGCAGAGCGATTTTCTGACCGATTCGCTGGGCCATCTGGCCATGGATTTCATCGGTTATCAGGAACACCTGGAGCGGGACTTTCAGATGGTCTGCGATCAGTTGGGGATGGTGTGTCAGCTGCCGCACGTCAACAGTTCCGTGCAGCGCCAGCCGATCAAGGCGCGAGAGTTCTGCTCCTTGCGTACACGGCGTCTGGTACGTCGGGTCTATCAACGCGACTATGAGTTGCTCGGTTATGAATGAAGTGTTGCCCGGTCTGGCGACCGCATCGGCCATTCGCCCCTACAGCTTCACGCTGTCTTCTCGGGACAGAGCCGCGCTCATGGCCCAGCGTCCACGTTGCCTGTGGCTGACCGGATTGTCCGGTGCCGGCAAGTCGACCCTGGCCAACACCCTGGAAGTGCATTTGCATGAATTCGGCCTGCACACGTTTTTGCTCGACGGCGATAATCTGCGCAGCGGCCTTTGCCGGGACCTGGGGATGGATGATGCGAGTCGTCGGGAAAACATCCGGCGCATGGCCGAAGTCGCCCGGCTGATGGTTGATGCGGGGCTGATCGTCATCGTCGCGGCGATCTCGCCGTTTCGGGCCGACCGGGACGCTGCGCGGCGACTGTTTGCCGAGGGCGACTTCATAGAAGTGCATGTGAGCACCTCGCTCACGGTGTGCGAGCGCCGTGATCCAAAAGGTTTGTATCAGGCGGTGCGCCAGGGCCGTATCCAGCATTTCACTGGCATCGACAGCCCTTACGAGGCGCCGTTGGCGGCGGAATGCCGGATCGACACGGAAGCGGTCGAGCCGAGCGAGGCCTGCGAGCGGCTGGCGGCTTTTCTGCTTAAAAAATGAGCAAAAAAGCCAGCTGTTTCATCCTGTTGCAGCCGCCGCACAAGCCTTCGCCAACCCTGTGTTAATATCGCGCCCCTGTTCATTTTGTATGTGGGTTGCTCCATGAAGTTGTCCATGCCGCGATTCGATCAAGCCCCTGTCTTGGTGGTCGGCGATGTCATGCTCGACCGTTACTGGCATGGTGGTACCTCACGGATTTCCCCTGAGGCGCCGGTTCCTGTCGTTAAAGTCGAGCAAATCGAAGACCGCCCGGGCGGTGCCGCCAACGTTGCCTTGAACATTGCCGCGCTGGGTGCGCCGGCGTCGCTGGTCGGTGTGACCGGTGATGACGAAGCCGCCGACAGCCTGAGCAACAGCCTCAAGGGTGCTGGCGTGCGAGCCTTGTTCCAGCGCATCGCGCACCAGCCGACCATCGTCAAGCTGCGGGTCATGAGCCGGCACCAGCAATTGCTGCGTATCGACTTCGAAGAACCGTTCGCCACCGACGCACTGGCCCTCGGCGCGCAGGTCGATGATCTGCTGGAAGGGATCAAGGTGCTGGTGCTGTCCGACTACGGCAAAGGCGCCCTGAAAAACCATCAGGCGTTGATCCAGGCCGCGCGTGCCAAAGGCATTCCGGTGCTGGCCGACCCGAAGGGCAAGGATTTCTCGATCTACCGTGGCGCGAGCCTGATCACCCCGAACCTCAGCGAGTTCGAAGCCATCGTCGGCGGTTGCGCCGATGAGCACGAGCTGGTGACCAAGGGCGCGACGCTGATGCACGACCTGGATCTCGGCGCACTGCTGGTGACCCGTGGCGAACACGGCATGACCCTGCTGCGTCCGGATCATCCGGCGCTGCACCTGCCGGCCCGGGCCCGTGAAGTGTTCGACGTGACCGGTGCCGGCGACACGGTGATTTCCACCCTGGCAGCCGCGATTGCTGCTGGTGAAGAACTGCCGCACGCGGTGGCGCTGGCCAATCTGGCGGCGGGCATCGTGGTGGGCAAGCTGGGTACGGCGGCGATCAGCGCCCCGGAACTGCGTCGCGCCATTCAGCGTGAAGAAGGTTCCGAGCGTGGTGTGCTGGGTCTGGAGCAACTGCTGCTGGCAGTCGCCGATGCCCGTGCGCACAACGAGAAGATCGTGTTCACCAACGGCTGCTTCGACATCCTGCATGCCGGCCACGTGACCTACCTCGAGCAGGCGCGGGCCCAGGGCGATCGCCTGATCGTTGCGATCAACGATGACGCTTCGGTCAGCCGTCTGAAAGGACCGGGCCGTCCGATCAACAGCGTTGACCGGCGCATGGCGGTTCTCGCCGGTCTCGGTGCAGTGGACTGGGTGATCAGCTTCGCTGAAGGCACTCCGGAAAACCTGCTGCGCGAGGTCAAGCCGGACGTGCTGGTGAAGGGCGGCGACTACGGCATCGACCAGGTTGTCGGCGCCGATATCGTCAAAGCCTACGGCGGCACCGTTAAAGTGCTGGGGCTGGTGGAAAACAGCTCGACCACGGCGATTGTGGAAAAAATTCGCAAGTCCGAGTGATGCAAACATAAAGACCGCGCCTGCGATGACTCTCCAGAGTCACTCGCAGGCGCGGTCTTTTGCCGTTCAGGAGTTCACTTTCTTGCGCGGCACGATTTTCTTCAGCAGTTGCTTCGCCTTGCCGCGCAACCGTGCCAGTCCCGTGTCTTTGGGCGGTGGAGTCAAACCCTGCTGGCGCAGCCAGTCCTTCCAGCGAATCCGCTCATCGCGCACCAGCCAGCCGTCCTGTTTGGCGAAACTTTCCGCCAGATACAGGCCGCGTGTGCCTGCCGGGTACAACTGACCTTTCTTCAGCGTGTACAGCTCAGGCAGCGGTTCGCCGTCCTGCAACGGCATCAAGTACAGGTCGGGGCGCTTGCGGTCGAGCCGGGCGACCAGTTGATCGCCTTCCAGTCGTTCATCGACATGGAACAGGCTGAGGTTCTTGGCTTCCTTGGGCACGTCCAGCCGCAAGTCATAGATCAATTGCAGCGACGCGGTCGGCAAGTGCACGTAGGCTCTCGGACGTTCGAGCAGTTGCAGATTGGCGCAGCGCACCGGCCGCGCCGAACCGGACAGCGGCGTCAGGCGAAAGGGCAGGGCTTCGCGATAATGCAGCGCCGAGGCGTACGGCGCCGGCAGCCAGGTGTCGTTGAAGCGCCCGCCGAGCCAGCCTTCCGGGGTTTCCAGCAGGCATTCCTCGGCGATCTCCTGGATCGCCGTGTGCAGCGGAATATTCAGTTCATGGGCCGGCACGTAGCCGGAAATCAGCTTGAGCACCACATCGCCGCGATCCTGCCGACGCTGGCGCACCAGCACCCAGTAATCGCGATTCTGCCAGTGCAGCGTCAGGCGCACCGAGACGCCTAGGTTGGCCAGCTCCAGCGCAAACCGCTCGGCGTCGGCCACGCTGACCGGTTTGCGCCGCTGCAGGGTCTGGGCGAAATTCAGCGGCATGCCCACGCTCTGGTAGGTCAGGCCTTCCGGCGTGGCTTCGACGAACAGCGGCAGCGTCTTGAAGTTGCTCGGGTTCTTTCTGATGAGCGTACGCGGCATGTCGGCTCCTGCTTAAGGCCGCGAGGCGGCGTCAGTGACCACGAAGGACCTGGGCAACGGTCGCAACGTTATGGGCGAGGTGCAGCGGATTGATCGTCCCGACGATGGCACTGGCCACACCGGGCTGGGCGAACAGCAACTCGAAGCTGGCGCGCACCGGATCCACGCCGGGACTCAGGCACACGTGACCGCTGGCCAGGGCCTTCTTCACCAGAATGGCTTTGCCGTGGGCAGCAGCATAGTCAATGACCGCCTTCTCGTTTTGTTCGTTCAGATTGTAGGTGACCATCGCGCAGTCGCCTTGCTCCAGTGCTTTGAGGCCACCGTCGACGGTTTTGCCGGAGAAGCCGAAGCCGCGAATCTTGCCCTCGGCCTTCAGCGCCGCGAGGGTTGCGTAGACTTCGCTGTCGTTGAGAATCGCCAGATCGTTGCCGTCGGAGTGCACCAGCACCAGGTCGATAAAATCGGTTTCAAGACGTTGCAGGCTGCGCTCCACCGACATCCGGGTGTGGGCGGCGCTGAAGTCGTGGGTCGACTGGCCGTCGACAAACTCTTCGCCGACTTTGCTGACGATCACCCAGTCCTGACGCTGACCGCGCAGCAGTGGGCCGAGGCGCTCTTCGCTGCGGCCATAGGCCGGGGCGGTGTCGATCAGGTTGATGCCCAGCTCCCGCGCCTGCTTGAGCAGCATGCGCGCGGCATCGTCGTCGGGGATCTGGAAGCCGTTGGGGTATTTCACGCCCTGGTCGCGGCCGAGTTTGACGGTGCCCAGGCCCAGCGGCGAAACCAGCAGGCCGGTGCTGCCCAGCGGGCGATGCAGATCGTGCAGGGTCGGCAGGCTCATGGCAGCAGTTGCTCCCAGGCCGGAACACCCATCGGTGGTTTTGGCAGTTCGGGCAACGGGGCTGCGTGGCTTGGCTGGATGCCGTCGCGTTCGAGGGACGCGATCACGCGGTCAGCGAAGTCCGGCGCCAGGGCCAGTTTGGTTGGCCAGCCCACCAGCAGGCGACCTTCTTCAGCGAGGAAGGCGTTGTCCGGGCGGGTAAGACCGGTTTGCAGCGGTTCGGCGCGATCGACGCGCAGGGTCGCCCATTGCACGGTGCTCAGGTCGATCCATGGCAGCAACTGACCGAGCTCTTTCTGGGCGGTGGCGATCTGCTCGGCCGGCTCACGGGCCACCCCTTCGGATTCGGCAATGTCGCCGCCCAGATACCAGACCCACTGACCGTCGGCGGCCGGGTGGGTGGTCACGGTGATGCGCGGCTTGGTGCCGCCACCGAGGCAGTGCGCGTACAGCGGCTTCAGGCCCGGGCCCTTGGCGATGATCATGTGCAGCGGTCGGCGTTGCATGGCCGGATGAGTCAGGCCCAAAGCAGTCAGCAAGTCGGCAGTACCGGCACCGGCACTGAGCACGATGCGCTGGGCACGAATCTCGCGGCCGTCGACTTTCAGGCCAATCAGCACGCCACTTTCCAGCAGTGGCTCGATGGTCTGGCCGGCGAGCAGACCGTCGCCCGATAGGTCGGCCAGACGCTGGATCAGGCTCGGCACATCAATCACCAGTTCGGCGAGGCGGTAGACCTTGCCCTTGAAGCGCTTGTCTTGCAGGGCCGGTGGCAGTTGATCGCCCTTGACCTGATCGACCCGGCCACGCACCGCTTTGCTGGCGAAGAAACTGGTGAGGTTGCCGGCCAGGGTGCCCGGCGACCACAGGTAATGGGCTTCGGACAGCAGGCGCACGCCGCTCAGGTCCAGTTCGCCGTCGCCGGCCAAGGCTTCACGCCAGCGGCGCGGCATGTCGGCGATGGCTTCCGAGGCGCCGGTCAGCGCACCGTGCAGCGCGTACTTGGCGCCGCCGTGGATGATGCCCTGAGACTTCACACTCTGCCCGCCGCCGAGGCTGGCGCTTTCCACCAGCACGGTCGAGAAACCCTGGCGACGCAGGCGCGCGTTCAGCCAGAGACCGGCGACACCCGCGCCGACAATCAGCACGTCGGTGGAAATTGGAGATGGCATGCAACGACCTCAGTGTTCAAGACGAGGGCGCAGTATACAGACTCGGGGAAAAGGGGATTTGTCGATGATCAACAGAGGGAATGCATGAGTCCTTGCCGGCGCGAGTGCCTGCAAGGGCTCATGTCAGAATCAGTGGCCGGCGGTTTTCGAGAACAACTGAATCACCACCACGCCGAGCACGATCAGCGCCATCCCGAGCATCGCTGGGACATCCAGCTTCTGCCCGTAGATGAACAGCGCCGCGACGCTGACCATCACGATGCCCATGCCGGCCCACACCGCGTAGGCCACACCGACCGGCACGCTGCGTACCACCAGGGTCAGCATCCAGAACGCAATGGCGTAGCCGACGATGACCAGCACCAGTGGCAATGGCGTGCTGAAGCCTTTGACGGCTTTCATCGAAACGGTCGCTATCACTTCGGCACAGATGGCGATGGCCAGGTAGACGTAAGCGTTCATGTTCAAATCCTCGTGTGTAGCGTTGCTTTCTGAGGCGGCATTCTAGTGACTCCCCAGATGGGGTAAAGTCATTACCTATCTGTTTACAAGATGGGTTGGCCGATGAGCATGCAGTGGAATCTGGAGCAATTGCGGGTGTTCGTCGCGGTGGCCGAACAGCGTTCGTTTTCCGCCGTGGCGCGTCAGCAACGCAAGGCGCAGTCGGCGATCAGCAGCGCGATTGCCATGCTCGAGGACGACCTCGGTGTCAGTCTGTTCGAGCGTAGCAGTGGTCGCCAGCCGAGTCTTACCGAAACGGGTGAAGCCTTGCTTGAAGAGGCGCGTGAGGTGTTGCGCCAGTGCGAGCGCCTGAACGGACGGGCCGTGGCCATGATGCGCGGGCAGGAAGCGCAACTGCGGGTGGCGCAGGACGAGGCGATGCCTTATCAGGCGCTGGTGGAAAGCTTCGGTGCGCTGGCCGAGCAGTTTCCCAGTCTTGAGGTGCAACTGACCAGCGCCGCCCAGGGCGAAGTCTCGCGCAAGCTGGTGGAGCGCCGGGCCGATCTCGGGCTGCTGTTCTATCACGACGAAATCCCCGAAGCGCTGGAGCGTCGGGTGCTGGGCAGCGTAGAAATGGTCACGGTCTGCGGCGTTAATCATCCGCTGGCGGCGCAATCCCGAGTCAATTGCCAGCAACTTGCTCAGCATCGGCAACTGCTGATGTCGACCCAGACCAGCGTCTACCCCGGCAGCGAACCGGCAAGCCCACAGGTCTGGCGTGCCGACAGTTTCTACGTGATGGCCGAATGGCTGGTGCGTGACCTCGGCTGGGCCTGGCTGCCGCGCCACGTGGTGCAGTACTCGGCCTATCAGGGCCTGATGGTGGAACTCGACAGCGAATGGACGCCGCCGGCACTGGTGGTGGAACTGGTCTGGCGCCGCGACGAACCGCTCGGGCCGGCCGCCCGTTGGCTGGCGGAGCGATTTGCCATACACCTGCGGGCGATCGGCGGCAAAAGCCGATAAACTCCGCCGCCATGAATAGAACTCTCTACACCGCGCTGTTTTACCTGGGGCTGCCATTGGTGGCGATTCGGCTGTGGCTGCGTTCGCGCAAGGCGCCGGCGTATGCCAAGCGGATTGGCGAACGTTTCTCCTACGGCATGCCGACCTTGCAACCGGGCGGTATTTGGGTTCACGCCGTGTCAGTGGGCGAAAGCATCGCCGCCGCGCCGATGATCCGCGCGCTGCTGCAACGTTATCCGCAGCTGCCGATCACCGTGACCTGCATGACACCAACCGGTTCGGAGCGGATCCACGCGATGTTCGCCAACGAGCCACGGATTCAACACTGCTACTTGCCCTACGACTTGCCCTGCGCGGCGGCGCGTTTTCTGGATCGCGTGCAGCCGAAACTGGCCGTGATCATGGAAACCGAACTGTGGCCCAACCACATTCACCAATGCGCGAAACGCGGGATTCCGGTAGCGCTCGCCAACGGGCGCCTGTCCGAGCGTTCGGCCAAAGGCTATGGCCGGTTCAGCAAGCTGACCGCGCCGATGCTCGCCGAGATGAGCCTGTTCGCCGTGCAGACCGAGGCCGAAGCCCAGCGCTTCCGCGATCTCGGTGCGCGCCCGGAGACCGTCGAAGTCACCGGCTCGATCAAGTTCGACCTGACCATCGACCCGCAACTGCTGCAACGCGCTGCTGAACTGCGTGGCCAATGGCAGGCGCTGGAGCGGCCGGTATGGATCGCCGCCAGCACCCATGAAGGCGAAGACGAGGTGGTGCTGAATGCTCACCGTCGTTTGCTGGCCAACCATCCCGATGCGCTGCTGATTCTGGTGCCGCGCCACCCCGAGCGTTTCAATTCGGTGTTCGAGTTGTGCCAACGCGAAGGTTTTGCCACGGTGCGTCGTTCCACTGGCGCGAGCGTCGATGCGCAGACTTCGGTGCTGCTCGGCGACACCATGGGCGAATTGCTGTTTCTCTACGCCCTGGCCGACAGCGCGTTTGTCGGCGGCAGCCTGGTGCCCAACGGCGGGCACAACCTGCTGGAACCGGCAGCGCTGGCGAAACCGGTGATCAGCGGCCCGCACCTGTTCAACTTTCTCGACATCGCCGCGCAACTGCGCAGCGCCGGGGCGTTGGCCGAGGTGGATGATGCCGAAGGGCTGGCGACAGAAGTGCAGCGTCTGTTCGAACTGCCGCGCGACGCACAGCGCATGGCCGACGCCGGGCTGAGTGTGATGCGCCGCAATCAGGGCGCGTTGCAACGTTTGCTCGATGGCCTGGGAAGGTTGATCGACCGCCCATAAAAAAACGCAGCCTCAGGGCTGCGTTTTTTGTTTAAGGCCGGGCCTTGAGCTGAGCTTCCGCAGCCTTGGCCAGATCTGGCGGCAGGAAATCCTTGTCCGGGTTGTAGTCGGCTTTCAGATAACGCGTCAGGTCCTGCAAGTCACCCGGATTCAACGTCCCCGCCGCCTGCTTCAGGCGCAGGTTGTCGAGGATGTAGTCGTAGCGGGTGTTGTTGTAGTTGCGCACCGAGGTGTAGAGCTGACGCTGGGCGTCGAGCACGTCGACGATGTTGCGCGTCCCCACCTGATAACCGATTTCCGTGGCTTCCACCGCGCTCTGGTTGGAGATGATCGACTGGCGGCGCGCCTGCACCTGCTCGACGTCGGTGTTCACCGCGCGGTGCAGGTTGCGGGTGTTCTCGACGATCTGCCGGCGCAGGCCTTCACGTTGCTGTTCGGTCTGATCAAGTTGCGCGTAAGACTGGCGCACCTGGGAGCTGGTCAGCCCGCCGCTGTAGATCGGGATGTTCACCTGCAACGCCAGGGTGCGTTGTTCGACGTTGCCGCCATACGGCGTGCCGAAAGCATTCGGGTTGCTGAAGCCGAACGAATCGTTGTCGCCTTTCTCGTACTTCGCCACGGCGTCGAGGGTCGGCAGGTGGCCGGCCTTGCGCTGTTTCAAGGTCTGTTCGGCGGAGCTGACCGCGTAGTTGCTGGCCAGCAGATTGAGGTTCTGTTTCGCGGCGGTATCGACCCAGGCCTTGGCGTCGTTCGGCGCCGGCGGCAGGATCGGCAACGTGTGGACGATGCCCTGGATCGAGTTGTATTGGCGGTTGGTCAGGGTGATCAGCGCTTCGAACGCATCATCGACCTGACGCTGGGCGACGATCCGGTTGGCGCGCGCGGTGTCGTAACTGGCTTGCGATTGCAGCACGTCGGTCTTGTCCGACAGGCCCACATCGAAGCGCTCGTTGGACTGGTCGAGCTGGCGTTTGAACGCGGCTTCCTCGGCCTTGGTCGAGGCCAGGTTGTCCTGACTGCGCAGCACGTTGAAGTAGCTTTCGGCGGATTGCAGGATCAGGTTCTGCTCGGTGGCCGAGAGTTGCAGCGCGGCTTGCTCGTTGACGTCCTTGGCGGCCTGGTACTGGAACCAGCGGTCGGCGCGGAACAGCGGCTGCGCCAGGGTCGCCTGATACGACTGGGCACTGCGGTTGGCGACGGCCGATGGCTGATCGATGTCGGTGCGCACATTGGCGACCTGAGCGCCGCCGGACAGGTTCGGCAGCAGCCCGGCGCGGGCCTGGGGCACGACTTCTTTCTGCGCGCCGTACTGGGCGCGGGCGGCGGCCAGGTCGGCGTTGTTGTCGACCGCTTCCTGATAAACGCTGACCAGATCAGTTTTTGTCGATAAAGGCGCTTCTGCTGCCCAGACCGTAGCGGTGGACGCACAAGACACGGCGACAGCCAGTGAGAGTTTGCGCAGCATGAGGCGATCCCTAGCATGAATATTATGGAAATAATCCGGGCGCCAAAGGTAAGGCGCGGCCCATGCAGCGTCAAGGCGCAGCATGGCGTAGCGAGTGTAGTTGCGCAGGCGGCAGGCAACAATCTGCCAATTGCGCCATTCATCATGGTGTTTGCAGCGGTGTTGGCGTTCTTTGCCGGTTGTGTCTAGACTGGCCGGGTTCTTGTCGGGGTGCCTTGCTATGAGGCTGAGATCGAATAATTTCGGATCCCGTTGAACCTGATCAGGTTAGCGCCTGCGTAGGGAACAAGATTTCTCGTCACCCGGCGAGTCCTCTTGTGCTTCGTCCGGGATATTGTTCGACAATCGAACGCTCGACGACGATGCACAGCACCAGTCCTGGTGCGTCCGTGCCTTTCAGGTTCTGCTCCGACAATCCACTGCCTGGATGCTGTCTGGAGAGCCCGTGATGACTACAAAATCTAAAAACGCGATCAACCTGAGTGACTCGGCCAAGGTCGACGAGCAGTCGGTTCAGCCGTTCACCCGTTCGCAAAAAGTCTACGTTCAGGGCTCCCGCCCGGACATCCGCGTGCCGATGCGCGAAATCACCCTCGATGTGACCCCGACCGACTTCGGCGGCGAAATCAACGCGCCGGTCACCGTCTACGACACCTCGGGCCCGTACACCGATCCGAACGTGGTGATCGATGTGCGCAAAGGTCTGGGCGATGTACGTTCGGCGTGGATCGACGACCGTGGCGACACCGAGCGCCTGCCAGGCCTGAGCTCGAATTTCGGTCAGGAGCGCCTGGCCGATCCGGAGCTGACCAAGCTGCGCTTCGCCCACGTCAACAACCCGCGCCGCGCCAAGGCCGGGGCCAACGTCAGCCAGATGCACTACGCCCGCAAAGGCATCATCACCGCCGAGATGGAATACGTCGCCATCCGCGAAAACATGAAGCTGCAAGAGGCCCGCGCTTCCGGCCTGTTGAAGCAGCAGCACGCCGGCCACAGCTTCGGCGCGAGCATCCCGAAAGAAATCACCCCTGAGTTCGTCCGCGAAGAAATCGCCCGTGGCCGCGCGATCATTCCGGCCAACATCAACCACGTCGAACTGGAACCGATGATCATCGGCCGTAATTTCCTGGTGAAGATCAACGGCAACATCGGCAACAGCGCGCTGGGTTCGTCCATCGAAGAAGAAGTGGCGAAACTGACTTGGGGCATTCGCTGGGGCTCGGACACCGTGATGGACTTGTCCACCGGCAAGCACATCCATGAAACCCGCGAGTGGATCATCCGCAACTCGCCGGTTCCGATCGGCACCGTGCCGATTTATCAGGCGCTGGAAAAAGTGAATGGCGTCGCCGAGGACCTGACCTGGGAGCTGTTCCGCGACACGCTGATCGAGCAGGCGGAGCAGGGCGTCGATTACTTCACCATCCACGCCGGCGTCTTGCTGCGCTACGTGCCGCTGACCGCGAAACGCGTGACCGGCATCGTTTCCCGTGGCGGCTCGATCATGGCCAAGTGGTGCCTGGCGCACCACAAAGAGAACTTCCTCTACACCCACTTTGACGAAATCTGCGAAATCATGAAGGCCTACGACGTCAGCTTCTCGCTGGGCGACGGCCTGCGTCCGGGTTCGATTGCCGACGCCAACGACGAAGCGCAATTCGGCGAACTGGAAACCCTCGGTGAGCTGACCAAGATCGCCTGGAAGCACGACGTGCAGTGCATGATCGAAGGCCCGGGCCACGTGCCGATGCAGTTGATCAAAGAGAACATGGACAAGCAGCTGGAGTGCTGCGACGAGGCGCCGTTCTACACCCTCGGCCCGCTGACCACCGACATTGCGCCGGGCTACGACCACATCACCTCCGGCATCGGTGCGGCGATGATCGGCTGGTTCGGTTGCGCGATGCTCTGCTACGTGACGCCGAAGGAACACCTGGGTCTGCCGAACAAGGATGACGTGAAGACCGGGATCATCACTTACAAAATCGCGGCCCATGCGGCGGACCTGGCCAAAGGACATCCGGGCGCGCAGATCCGCGACAACGCCTTGAGCAAGGCGCGTTTCGAATTCCGTTGGGAAGACCAGTTCAACCTCGGTCTGGACCCGGACACCGCTCGTTCGTATCACGATGAAACGCTGCCGAAGGATTCGGCGAAGGTCGCGCATTTCTGTTCGATGTGCGGGCCGAAATTCTGCTCGATGAAGATCACTCAGGAAGTCCGCGAATATGCGGCCAACCAGCGGATCGACGCGGTCGACGTGGACGTCGCCCAGGGTCTGGCGGAACAGGCCGAGCGGTTCAAGAAGGAAGGCAGTCAGCTGTACAAAAAAGTTTGATCCCGCACTGATCGTTCCCACGCTCTGCGCCGAACCACCCGCGCCGATCGTTCCCATGCTCTGCGTGGGAACGCCTCTGGGGACGCTCCGCGTCCAGTGACGCGGAGCGTCACGGCTGCATTCCCACGCAGAGCGTGGGAACGATCACACAACGGGTCAGCACAACAACAAATGTCCCTCTGAGATAACACCCTTGAGCATTCAACCCGGTACTTATTCCCCCGACCTCGCCGTGCCCGCCAACCAGCGTGTGTTCGGCGGTCGCGATCTGTTTTCCCTGTGGTTTTCCCTCGGCATCGGCCTGATGGTGTTGCAGACCGGTGCATTGCTGGCACCGGGGCTGGGCCTGTCGGGATCGCTGCTGGCGATTTTCCTCGGCACCCTGGTCGGCGTCCTGTTGCTGGCCGCCGTCGGCGTGATCGGCAGCGACACTGGCCTGTCGTCGATGGCTGCGCTGAAACTCAGCCTCGGCAGCAAAGGCGCGAGCCTGCCGGCGTTGCTCAACCTGCTGCAACTGATCGGTTGGGGCTCGTTTGAAATCATCGTCATGCGCGATGCGGCCAGTCTGCTCGGCACCCGCGCATTCAGCGAAGGTTCGCTGTGGGCCAGTCCGATGCTGTGGACGTTGTGCTTCGGTGCATTGGCGACCTTGCTCGCGGTCAGCGGGCCGTTGACGTTCGTGCGCAAAATCCTGCGCAAATGGGGCATCTGGCTGATTCTAGCCGCGTGCGTCTGGCTGACCTGGAACCTGTTCGCCAAGGCTGACCTTGCCGCCTTGTGGGCACAGGCCGGGGATGGTTCGATGCCGCTCGCCGTTGGCTTCGACATCGCCATCGCGATGCCGCTGTCGTGGCTGCCGCTGATCGCCGACTACTCGCGTTTCGGCCAGCGGGCGAAGAATGTGTTCGGTGGCACGGCCATCGGTTTCTTCATCGGCAACTTCTGGCTGATGAGCCTCGGCGTCGCCTACACCCTGGCCTTTGCGCCGAGCGGTGAAGTCAACGCGCTGCTGCTGGCGCTGGCCGGCGCCGGTCTTGGCATTCCGCTGTTGCTGATTCTGCTGGACGAGTCGGAAAACGCTTTTGCCGACATTCACTCGGCAGCGGTTTCCAGCGGGATTCTGTTGCGTCTGAAAGTCGAGCATCTTGCGCTGGTCATCGGTGTGATCTGCACCCTGATTGCCTTGCTCGCGCCACTGGCGCAATACCAGAATTTCCTGCTGTTGATCGGCTCGGTGTTTGCGCCGCTGTTCGGCGTGGTGCTGGTGGATCACTTCATCCTGCGCAAGCGCAGTGCCCAGGTTGCGTCGGCCGCCTTGCGCTGGCCGGCACTATTGGCCTGGCTGGGTGGCATCAGCACCTATCACTTGCTGGCCAATCTGTATCCGGATGTCGGCGCGACCCTGCCGGCGCTGGTCCTGGCAGGGCTGCTGCAACTCGTGCTTGGCCGGGCGTTCAGTTACGGCCGGGAAACAGCTCGGGCTTGAGAATGCCGTTCAGGCGCGGGTAAGGGATCTTCAGTTCGACGTGGCCCAGCGCATAAGGCGCGATGGTGGTCACGTCGTACTTGAGGATCACGCCGCCGTAGGTCAGCGCCACGTTCGGGGTTTTGACGAACGGCCAGCTCTTCACGAACTCCGGTTCCTGATCGAGCTTGGTGCTGATCAGCCAGCTGTTGTGCGCCACTTGCGCGGCTTTCCAGAACGCCTCTTCCTGACCCGGCAGCAACATGTCCGTCAGGGTCAGCACCTTGTGCTGCTGACGCGAATAGTTGATGAAACCGCGTCCCGGCGTACCGTGGGCACCGCCGGTGTCCAGGTAGCTCGACACTTCGATGATCACCAGACCGTCATGCTGCTCGCGTACTTTCGCCTGCAAATAGCTGCTGTTGCGCGGGCCGGCGTTGGCCAGGAACTGCTCGCGATAGGCTGCCAGCGTTGGCGCTACCGGCGCGTTCGGTGCGGTGCGGGTCATTTGCAGCAGGCGTTTTTCGATGATGCCGTCCAGCGCCGGTTCTGCCGGGAAGCGCAACGTATCGATGTTCACCAGCGGGCAGTCCGGGTTGGAGCAACCCGGTTTCAGCGTTTCCGAGGCGTCGCGGGTGGTTTCCAGCGGCGTGCGCAGGTTGGGCTGGAACAGGCTGGCGCAGGCGCCCAGGGTCAGGGCGATGGCGGCCACGGAGGCGATTTTGAAAAGCGACATGGGCGTCCTTTCTGAAGCAGGGGAAGGCAAAAAGTTACCGCTTCGACTCTCAACGAAGCGGTCAGTTCGCCACTAAGCTAATTAGAGTGGGTTTCGCCTCCACCGTCCATCCCGCTGACAGTAAAGGGGCTGCATCAAACGTCACGGGCGCGTTAGGATGGCGCGAAGTCGAGGTTGCAAGTAAGGAGCCTCGTGTTGGATATGCAGTAAAGAGGATGCTCATGACCGATTTTGCCAACGCCGCTCCAGCCGCCATCGATATCGTGCGGCGCGAACAATGCTTCAAGGGCTTCTACAAGCTCGACCGTGTGCATTTGCGCCATGAACTGTTCGCTGGCGGCATGAGCCGCGAAATCCATCGTGAAGTGTTTGTGCGGCATGATGCCGTGGGTCTGCTGCCGTACGATCCGCGGCGCGATGAAGTCGTGCTGATCGAGCAGTTTCGCATCGGTGCCATGGGCAAGACCGCCAACCCGTGGCTGGTGGAACTGGTCGCCGGTCTGATCGACAGGGAAGAAGTGCCGGAAGAAGTTGCTCGCCGCGAAGCGCAGGAGGAAGCTGGGCTGGACATCAAGGCACTGTGGCCGATGATCCACTACTTTCCGTCGCCGGGCGGCAGCACCGAGTTCGTACACCTTTATCTGGGGCGTTGCAGCACTGAAGGCGCGGGCGGTCTGCATGGGCTGGAGGAAGAAGCTGAAGATATCCGCGTCTCGGTCTGGGCCTTTGAAGATGCCTTGCAGGCCGTACGCGATGGACGGATTGCCAATGCGGCGAGCATCATCGCCTTGCAGTGGCTGGCGCTCAATCGCGCTGAAGTGAGGGGGCTATGGTCGTAAACAAGCTGCGCGATCGCTACCGCGTCGACCTCGTGGGGCTGCAAGCCGCCTGTGAGGCGAACTACGCGCGCCTGATGCGACTGTTGCCGGACATGCGCAGCGACCCCGAGGCAAGGCGCATCGCCGTGACTCAGGGCGACCAGATGCTCGGCGTACTGACCCTGGAAGTGCTGCAGGCCTGCCCGTACACCACGACCCTGCAGGTGCGTCAGGAACACAGCCTGCCGTGGCTGCCGGTGCCGCAACTGGAAGTGCAGGTCTATCACGACGCGCGCATGGCCGAGGTGATCAGCGCCGAGCATGCGCGACGTTTTCGCGGCGTCTATCCTTACCCGAATGCGGCCATGCATCAGCCGGACGAGAAGGCCCAGCTCAATCTGTTCCTGGGCGAATGGCTGAGTCATTGCCTGGCGTGCGGACACGAATACGCGGCGGTCCGATAACCGCTGCAAGTTGTGAACTGCGTCCGGTTCGCCGGTTTCTCTTTGCGCTGTCCCCCCGCATAATTGCCGCACCTATCCAGTCCCGCGATCCCGGGGGAGAACGCCTTGCCGAGCGTATCGACTTTGACCACCGCCGACACGGCGTTGCTGGTGCAACTCTCTGACAGTCATCTGTTCGCCGAGGCGGACGGAACGCTGCTGGGCATGAACACCCGCGAGAGTCTGCAAAAGGTCATCGAGCTGGTGCTCGAACAGCAACCGCGGATCGACCTGATCGTTGCCAGCGGCGACCTGTCCCAGGACGGTACGCTGGAGTCCTACCAGCAATTCCGCCAGATGACGGCGCAGATCGACGCGCCGGCCCGCTGGATTCCCGGCAACCACGACGAGCCACAGATCATGGCTCAGGCGACTGTGAAGAGTGCGCTGCTGGAGTCCGTGGTGGACGTCGGCAACTGGCGCGTGACCCTGCTCGATTCGGCGGTACCCGGATCGGTGCCGGGGTATTTGCAGGATGACCAACTGCAACTGCTCGCCCGCTCCCTGAGCGAAGCGCCGGATCGCCATCATCTGGTGTGCTTTCACCATCACCCGGTGTCGATCGATTGCGCCTGGATGGAGCCGATCGGCTTGCGCAATCCGGAAGCGTTTTTCGACGTGCTCGACCGTTTCCCGCAGGCCCGCGCGGTGCTGTGGGGGCATGTCCATCAGGAAATCGACCGCGAACGCAACGGCGTGCGACTGATCGCCTCGCCGTCGACCTGCATCCAGTTCGAGCCAGGCAGTGAAGACTTCAAGGTCGGCGAGCAGGCACCGGGGTATCGCTGGTTGCGGTTATTGCCGGACGGGCGGATCGAGACCGGTGTGGAGCGTGTCACCGATTTCCAGTTCACCGTTGATTACGGCTCCGACGGTTACTGATCAAAGGGCGCAGCGCTGATTTCCTCGGGTGCTGGCCCAACACCCCTCGACTCCCTGTAAACTCCGCTTTCTTCAGCCGACGCCCAGGGAGCTCAAATGTCCGGTTCGATTCTCTATATCCATGGTTTCAACAGCGCGCCGGCCTCGAAGAAGGCCTGTCAGCTGGTCGAGGTGATGGAACGGCTGGGTTTGAGCGATCAACTGCGCGTGCCGGCGCTGCATCACCAGCCGCGCGAAGCCATCGGTCAGCTGGAACAGGCAATCGCCGAACTCGGCCGGCCATTGCTGGTGGGAAGCTCGCTCGGCGGCTACTATGCGACTCACCTGGCCGAGCGCCATGGCCTGAAAGCCCTGCTGGTCAACCCGGCCGTCAGTCCGCACCGGATGTTCGACGGATACCTGGGCACCCAGAAAAACCTGTACACCGACGAAACCTGGGAGCTGACCCACGACCACGTGACGGCCCTGGCCGAGCTGGAAGTGCCGGCGCCGCAGGATCCGCAGCGTTATCAGGTATGGTTGCAGACCGGGGATGAAACGCTGGATTATCGCCTTGCCCAGCAGTATTACCGGGCCTGTGCCTTGCGCATTCAGGCCGGCGGCGACCACAGTTTCCAGGGATTTGTTACACAATTGCCGGCATTGCTCAGCTTTGCCGGGATTGGCGCCGATATCTATCAGGCAATCGATTTCACCGCACTGTGAAGTCTTGCCCCATTTTCATTGAATCACTGACGACGAGACCCTATGGCCACTCCCAGCGCTAGCTCCTATAACGCCGACGCCATCGAAGTCCTCTCGGGCCTCGACCCGGTGCGCAAGCGCCCCGGCATGTACACCGACACCAGTCGGCCGAACCATCTTGCCCAGGAAGTCATCGACAACAGCGTCGACGAAGCCCTGGCCGGCCACGCCAAATCGATCCAGGTCATCCTCCACGCCGATCACTCGCTGGAAGTCTGCGACGACGGTCGCGGCATGCCGGTCGACATCCACCCGGAAGAGGGTGTGTCGGGCGTTGAGCTGATCCTCACCAAGCTCCATGCGGGCGGCAAGTTTTCCAACAAGAACTACCAGTTCTCCGGCGGTCTGCACGGGGTGGGTATTTCCGTGGTCAACGCCTTGTCGACTCAGGTTCGGGTGCGGGTCAAGCGTGACGGCAACGAATACGAAATGACCTTCGCCGACGGCTTCAAGGCCACCGATCTGCAAGTGATCGGCACCGTCGGCAAGCGCAATACCGGGACCAGCGTGTACTTTGCGCCGGACCCGAAATACTTCGACTCGCCAAAATTCTCCATCAGCCGCCTCAAGCACGTGCTCAAGGCCAAGGCCGTTCTGTGCCCGGGGCTGCTGATCAGCTTCGAAGACAAAGGCACCGGCGAAAAGGTCGAGTGGCACTACGAAGATGGTCTGCGCTCCTACCTGGTGGACGCGGTCAGCGAATTCGAGCGTCTGCCGGACGCGCCGTTCTGCGGCAATCTGGCCGGCACCAAGGAAGCGGTCGAGTGGGCGCTGTTGTGGCTGCCGGAGGGCGGTACCTCGGTCACTGAAAGCTACGTCAACCTGATCCCGACGGAGCAGGGCGGCACCCACGTCAACGGTCTGCGTCAGGGCCTGCTCGACGCGATGCGCGAGTTCTGCGAATTCCGCAGCCTGCTGCCGCGCGGCGTGAAGCTGGCGCCGGAAGACGTCTGGGAGCGCATCGCTTTCGTCCTGTCGATGAAGATGCAGGAACCGCAATTCTCCGGCCAGACCAAGGAGCGTCTGTCTTCCCGTGAAGCGGCGGCTTTCGTTTCCGGCGTGGTCAAGGACGCGTTCAGCCTGTGGCTCAACGCCAACCCGGAAACCGGTCTGGCGCTGGCCGAACTGGCAATCAGCAACGCCGGCCGTCGCCTGAAGGCCAGCAAGAAAGTCGAGCGCAAGCGCATCACCCAAGGCCCGGCGCTGCCAGGCAAACTGGCCGACTGCGCCGGGCAGGACCCGATGCGTTCTGAGCTGTTTCTGGTGGAAGGTGATTCCGCCGGCGGTTCTGCCAAGCAGGCGCGGGACAAGGAATTCCAGGCGATCCTGCCGTTGCGCGGCAAGATCCTCAACACCTGGGAAGTCGACGGCAGCGAAGTGCTGGCCAGTCAGGAAGTGCACAACATTGCCGTGGCCATCGGTGTCGATCCGGGCGCTGAGGACATGAGCCAGCTGCGCTACGGCAAGATCTGCATCCTCGCCGACGCCGACTCCGACGGTCTGCACATCGCAACCTTGCTCTGCGCCTTGTTCGTCCAGCATTTCCGCCCGCTGGTGGATGCCGGTCACGTCTACGTGGCGATGCCGCCGCTGTACCGCATCGACCTGGGCAAAGAGATTTTCTACGCCCTGGACGACGCCGAGCGCGACGGGATTCTCGACCGACTGGTGGCCGAGAAGAAACGCGGCAAGCCGCAGGTCACCCGATTCAAAGGCCTGGGTGAAATGAACCCGCCGCAACTGCGCGAAACCACCATGGACCCGAACACCCGCCGTCTGGTGCAGTTGACCCTTGGGGACGATTTCGCCGAGACCTCGGAAATGATGGACATGCTGCTGGCGAAGAAACGCGCCGGCGACCGCAAGACCTGGCTTGAATCCAAGGGCAACCTTGCCGAGGTTCTGGCCTGATGCGGTTTGGCTGGGCCTTGGCGGGTGCGTTGCTGCTGGGTTCGATGACGGTGTCGGCAGAGCCTGCGCAAGAACTGCGCGTGCTCGCCGAACACCCGGTCGAAGGCATGCGCGGCGGCAACCTGTCGGGGCTGGCCTTGTGCGGCAATGACCTGTGGACCGTTTCGGACCGCGACGATGATCAGATCTACCGTCTCGATATCCGCGATCGGGTCTGGCAGGCCACGGCCGTGCGCATCGATCCACCGAAAGTGCCGGACAGCGGCTTGCCGTGGGGCATCAGTTCGCGCACCTGGGCGGCGTCGTTCATTCGTGGCGGCGATCTGGATTTCGAAGGCATCAGCTGCGACAGCGCCGGCAACCGCTACATCGTCAGCGAAGCCCACGCGGCCGTGCTGCAAGTGCCGCCGCAGGGGCCGTCGTCGTGGCTGAAAATCTCGCCGATGATGGTTCGCGAGGCTCGGGCCAGCGGCATGTTGCTTCAGTTCAACGCGATATTCGAGGGCCTGGCGATCAACCCGACGGGGGATCAGATGTGGCTGGCTGCCGAGCGGCAAAGCCGTGGCTTGTTGCTGATCAAACGCCAGCAGACAGTGTGGGATTGTGACGGTCGTTGCGTGTTGCTCAGCGAAGGCGGGATGGAAATGCAGCCGCCGCAGTTCCCGAAAGCCCGTCCGGTCAATCGGGATTTTTCCGATATCTCCCTGTTCAACGGCAAGCTGTTTACCCTTGAGCGCAACGCGTACCAGATCTGTCGACGTGATGCGCAGACGGCCAAGGTCGAGCTCTGCTGGTCGTATGCGGCCGAGCTGTTGCAGGCCAATCGTCGTTATTCGCAGAACTTCGGCCTGGAAGAGGCGCTGGTGGTCGATGCTCAGGGTGCCTGGATCGGCGTCGACAACAATTTCGGCCCGCGCGCCGATGGCGAGGTTCGCCCGATCATCTGGCGTTTCGCCGCGCCTGAGGGTGGCTGGAGCGCCAAGCCATGAGCCAGCAACCGCCGGGCAAACGCGCCGGTCGGGTGCTGATGATTCTGGCGTGGTGCGCGGCGTTGTTTCTGGCCACGCGGTTTTTCGGCCAGTGGGAAGAACGCCAGCGCAATCCCAATGTGGAAGTGGCTTCGCAGCAGGGCAATGGTTTTATCGAAGTGAAACTGATCGGCAACGCCCAGGGACATTTTGTCGCCAGCGGCCTGATCAACGGTCGGCCGGTGGAGTTCATGCTCGACACCGGCGCGACCGACGTGGCAATCCCGGCCGAGGTGGCGAAAAACCTCAGGCTGGAAGAAGGTTTCGGTGTGACCCTGAGCACGGCCAATGGCCTGAGCCAGGGCTATCGCACCCGTATCGACCGCCTGCAACTGGGCGACATCGTGCTGCGGGACGTCCGCGCACTGGTGGCGCCGGGGCTGCATGGCGATCAGGTGCTGCTCGGCATGAGCGCCCTGAACAAACTTGAATTTACTCAGCGCGGCGGCACCATGCTGTTGCGCCAGACAACGAACCGATGAGGCCCGCATGAGCGACAACCTTGCAGACAGCTTAGATGGCGTAGAACGCCGGTCGCTGGCTGACTTCACCGAAAATGCCTACCTCAACTACTCCATGTACGTGATCATGGACCGTGCCCTGCCGCATATCGGCGACGGTCTGAAACCGGTACAGCGGCGTATCGTCTACGCCATGAGCGAGCTGGGGCTGGATGCCGATTCCAAGCACAAGAAGTCGGCGCGTACCGTCGGCGACGTGCTCGGCAAGTTCCACCCGCACGGCGACTCGGCGTGCTACGAAGCGATGGTGCTGATGGCCCAGCCGTTCAGCTATCGCTACACGCTGGTGGACGGCCAGGGTAACTGGGGTGCGCCGGACGATCCGAAATCCTTCGCCGCCATGCGTTACACCGAAGCGCGGCTGTCGCGTTATTCCGAAGTGCTGCTCAGTGAACTGGGCCAGGGCACCGCTGACTGGGGCCCGAACTTCGACGGCACCCTGCAGGAACCGCTGGTATTGCCAGCACGTTTGCCGAACATCCTGCTCAACGGCACCACCGGCATCGCCGTGGGCATGGCCACCGACGTGCCGCCGCACAACCTGCGCGAAGTCGCCACTGCGTGCGTACGCCTGCTCGACGAGCCGAAAGCCACGGTCGAACAGCTCTGCGAACACATTCAGGGCCCGGACTACCCGACCGAAGCGGAAATCATCACGCCGCGCGCCGATCTGCTGAAAATGTACGAAACCGGCAAAGGCTCGGTGCGCATGCGCGCCGTGTACCACGTCGAGGACGGCGACATCATTGTCACCGCGCTGCCGCACCAGGTCTCCGGGGCCAAGGTGCTGGAACAGATTGCCGCGCTGATGCAGGCCAAACCGTCGAAAGCGCCGCAGATCGCCGATCTTCGCGACGAGTCCGACCACGAAAACCCGTGCCGCATCGTGATCATTCCAGTCAACAGCCGCGTCGATCACGAAGCGCTGATGCAGCACCTGTTCGCCAGCACCGAGCTGGAGTCGACCTACCGGGTCAACGTCAACATCATCGGTCTGGACGGCAAGCCGCAGCTGAAAAACCTCCGTGCGTTGCTGGTGGAGTGGCTGGAATTCCGCGTGCTGACCGTACGTCGCCGTCTGCAATTCCGCCTCGACAAGGTCGAGCGTCGCCTGCACCTGTTGGACGGTTTGCTGATCGCGTACCTCAACCTGGATGAAGTGATCCATATCATCCGCACCGAGGAGCATCCGAAGGCCAAGCTGATCGAGCGTTTTGCCCTCAGCGAAATCCAGGCCGACTACATCCTCGACACCCGTCTGCGTCAGTTGGCGCGACTGGAGGAGATGAAGCTGCGTGACGAGCAGGACGAACTGCTCAAGGAACAAGCCAAGCTGCAAGCCCTGCTGGGCAGCGAAGCCAAGCTGAAGAAGCTGGTGCGCACCGAGCTGTTGAAAGACGCCGAAACCTACGGTGATGACCGTCGGTCGCCAATCGTCGAGCGCGCCGAAGCCAAGGCGCTGACCGAACACGATCTGCTGCCGAACGAGAAAGTCACCGTCGTACTGTCGGAAAAAGGCTGGATCCGTTCGGCGAAAGGCCACGAGATCGACGCGACAGGCCTGTCGTACAAGGCGGGGGACGGCTTCAAGACCTCGGCGGCGGGGCGTTCGAACCAGTCGGCGGTGGTCATCGACTCCACGGGCCGCAGTTACTCGCTGGCCACCCACACCCTGCCATCGGCACGGGGCCAGGGCGAGCCGTTGACCGGTCGCCTGACGCCACCGCCCGGCGCCACGTTCGAATGCGTCCTGATGCCTGAAGAGGACTCGCTGTACGTGATCGCCTCGGACGCCGGCTACGGTTTTGTGGTGAAAGGTGAAGACCTGCAAGCCAAGAACAAGGCCGGCAAGGCCCTGTTGAGCCTGCCGAACAACGCCAAGGTGATTGCGCCGCGTCCGGTTGCCGACCGCGAGCATAACTGGCTGGCTTCGGTGACGACCGAAGGTCGCCTGCTGATCTTCAAGATCAGCGATCTGCCACAATTAGGTAAGGGCAAAGGCAACAAGATCATCGGTATTTCCGGTGAGCGTGTGGCCAGTCGCGAAGAATATGTCACGGACATCGCCGTTCTTCCGGAAGGCGCCACCTTGGTGCTGCAGGCCGGAAAACGCACCTTGTCGCTGAAAGCCGACGACCTCGAACACTACAAGGGTGAGCGTGGTCGCCGTGGCAATAAACTGCCACGGGGCTTCCAGCGAGTGGATGCGCTGCTCGTCGAAAACCTCAATTAGGCGTCCTAGAGCGCCGTATCTACGATTTAACCCGTAGATCGGCGCTTTGGCGCTGGAGTCGGAACGCATATTCACGGATGATATGGCCTTTCCAAGCGCCGGCGTGGCCGAGCGTTCTTCATATTTATTGAGTATTTTCACTGTGGTCAGCCTTGTGGCGGCCACCTGGACGGGATGATGACTTCTCTGCGCCCCCTTATTTTCCTGCTCGCCGGCGTTCTTGGCCTGGCGGGTTGCAGCGTTCACCAGCCGGTGTCGCTGTATCAGCTGGACAGCGGAAGTCCGGCTCAGCCTGCGCAAAGCTCAGGCATGGCAGTTTTGCTGGGCCCTGTAATCGTTGCCGATTACCTGCAACGGGAAACCCTGTTGCAGCGTCAACCGGACGGCAGCCTGCAAGCCTCGGTCGATGGCCGCTGGGCCGGCAGCCTGTCTTCGGACATCGATCAGCTGCTGTTGCGTCAGGTTGCCGGGCATCTGGACAGTCAGCGCGTCGTGCTGGCGCCGGCCACCGTGGGCTTCACCCCGGATGTGCAGGTGCTGTTGACCATTACGCGTCTGGACTCCGGTCAGTCGCAACCGGCGATCCTCGACGCGCAATGGCGTCTGATTGACCGCCGTGGCCAGGTGCGCGATAACCGCATCGTCCATTTGCAGGAACAGCATGCCGGCACCACCGCCGCACAGGTGCAGGCGCAAGGCGTGTTGTTGCAGCGTCTGGCCGAGCAGCTGTCGGTAGCGCTCAAGCCGCTGGCCAATCAGCCACCGGTGGCCGAGGCGCCGCGCAAACCGGCACCGAAGCCGGCAGCACCGGCAGCGGAAGCCGAGAAGCAGCCGAAGATACCGATGGCTTCGCCGATTCGTACGGATATGGAAGTGTTCCGCTTCTAGGACTGGATCGAGTCAGAACAGAGCCCGCTTTGTGCGGGCTTTGTTGTGTCTGAGGTCGGAAGATCAAAAGCTACCCTCATCGGAAACGCCGCCCGCCCAGCCCTCCCGAAACGTCGGACCGCCCGTAGGGAGAGGGAGCCGACCGAGGTGTCTGGCGCAGTCCATCGACCTGAAAGCTCGAGTCGATTATAGATTTGTGAAATCGTGTTCGGTTGCTTGCCTGGATTCTGGATTCGGTCGTGCTCGTTCAGATCGGTGTAGATCTCGAATATCCCCTGATCGGTTCCCTCTCCCTCCGGGAGAGGGCTAGGGTGAGGGGGGGCTCCAAAGCCTGGCGCAATCATGAAAACTCCACGCACAAAAAAGCCCGCAGACAATCACTCGTCTGCGGGCTTCGTTGTAACTGGCCTAAGGTTTAAGCCCGGCGCTCATGCATCCGCGCCAGTTGCCGCTCAAGCATCGACGGATAAGGCTCCATCAACCGCTCCACACAGCAAGCCCCCTCAGGGCTGGCAATCGGGCGGATCCGCGCACGCTGGCGAATCAGCGCGTCATCACCGATCTTGCGCTCCACCAGCAGCAGGTTGCGGCTGTGTTGCGACAGGGCCAGGGCGTCCTGGGCGGAGTCGGTCAGCAACAGGTCGATCTGGCTTAGACCGAACAGCTCGTCGCCGAGGGTCAGGCCCAGCTGCAATTGCAGGGTGATGCCGCTGTCGGCGACTTCGATCTGCAACTGGTGGCCCAGCGCCCGCAGCAGCTCGCCGCAGCAGATGGCGTTGGTCAGGTAGTCGTCGCCGCTGTCTTCGGTGTGGAACAGCATCAGCGTACTGCCGTCGTTCAGGGTTTCGATTTCGCCCTGATACAGCGACGCGGCTTGTTCCAGGCAATCGCGATAACGATCCTGAAGCTCTTCCAGACGTGCGCGAGGCAAACGACGCAGTTGTTCCTGCGAGCCCAGTTGTACCGCCAGCACCGCCGTGTGTTGCGGCACGCTTGGGGTCGGTCGGCGCACGGCCGGTTGGGCTGCTTCGTCCAGCGACTCGTCACGCAGATCGGCGAACGGGTCTTCGTCATCGTCGTCTTCAACGGTGCTGACCACATGGCGTGGCGCAGGCTTCTGCGCGGCCATCGGGCGGCTTTCGTCGAAGCTTGGATCACGCAGGTTGCGCACTTCGAATTCCGGCTCGTCGTCCTCGAACTCGGGTTCCGGCTCAGGCTCCGGTTCGGCCGGCTCCGGGGCATAGTTGGCGTGCAACTGGCGGGCAAGATCGCCGATCTCGTCCTGACGCTCGATCCCCGGCGTGTATTCGTCGATCCGGCGCAGCCACACACGCAATTGCAGCAGCGGCGTGGAGATGTGCCGGCCCAGACGCAGACTCAGGGCCAGGGACAGCGCCAGCAGGATCGCACTCAGGATGCCCATGCTTTGCAGGCTGATGGTCATCGGCTGCTGGAACTGATCCATGTCCAGGCTGATGCGCAGTTGCCCGGCGGTCACGTCCTGAAAAGTGATCTTGCTCTCGTACATGCCCTCGGCTTCGCCCAACAGGCCGTGCTTGGGCCGCTGACCGGATTCGGCGAGGATGCGGTTGTCCACGCTGTAGATGGCGGCGTGGGCCACCAGCTTGTTCTTGGTCAGGTTGTTGAGCAGCACGTTGAGGCTGAGGATGTCGTTGGACACCAACAGCTCGGTGGCGGAGGTGGCGGTCTGCGTGGTCAGGCTTTCGCCCAGCGCATCGGCCTGCTCGTGCATGGCCTGCTTGAACTGCAGGCCCATCACGCAGGCATAGATCACCAGGGCCAGGGCGACCAGGATCACGTTATGGCTGGCAATGCGCAATGCAATCGGTACACGGCGGTGGCGCAGTGCACGGAAGATCAGCAGAAAGAAGTTATCGGTTTTAACTGGCGTGGGCCGGTTCACTGAGCTCGGCTCTTTTGTCCGTGAAGTTGACGCGCAGTATAGCGACAGGCCCTAGACCGGCAAAGCGCTGGCGGTGCCCGATGGTCACTGAAAGTGGGTAGAATGCGGTTTTTTTCCAGTTGCGGGGGTGCGCGTTGCGCGAAATCGTCCTGATTAACATCACGGGAGTCGACCGTCCTGGTCTGACGGCGGCCATTACCGGTGTTCTGGCCCAGGGTGGTGTGAATATCCTCGACATCGGTCAGGCGGTGATTCACGACATGCTGTCGTTCGGCATCCTCGTGGAAATCCCCGATTCCGAGCAAGGCAAGTCGGTGCTCAAGGACATCCTGTTCAAGGGCTATGAGCTCGACCAGCAGGTGCGTTTCACCCCGGTGTCCGAAGAGGATTACCAGCAATGGGTGGGCAATCAGGGCAAGAAGCGCCATATCGTTACTCTGTTGACCCGCAAGGTCACCGCCGGCCAGCTGCAGGCCGTGAGTTCGATCACCGCTAAATACGGCCTGAACATCGACCATATCGACCGTCTGTCGGGTCGCATGCCGCTGGACACCCCGGCTGACAAGGGCAAGGGCTGCATCGAGTTCTCCGTGCGTGGCGAAGCGGCGGATCCGCAGGCGCTGCGCGCCGAATTCCTCAGCGTGGCTCAGGAACTGAACGTCGACATCGCCTTCCAGGAAGATTCGCTGTTCCGTCGCAACCGTCGTTTGGCGGTGTTCGACATGGACTCGACCCTGATCGAAGCCGAAGTCATCGACGAACTGGCCAAGGCCGCCGGCGTCGGCGATCAGGTTTCGGAAATCACCGAGCGGGCAATGGCCGGCGAACTGGACTTCCGCGCCAGCTTCAAGGAGCGTCTGGCGCTGCTCAAGGGCCTGGATGTCAGCGTGCTCGATTCGATCGGCGCCTCGCTGCGCCTGACCGAGGGCGCTGAAACCCTGTTCGCCGAACTCAAGCGTCTGGGCTACAAGACCGCGATCCTGTCGGGCGGCTTCACCTACTTCGCCAAGCAATTGCAGGCCAAGCTCGGCATCGACTACGTGTTCGCCAACGAACTGGAAGTGGTCGACGGCAAGTGCACCGGCGTGGCGATCGAGCCGATCGTCGATGCCCAGCGCAAGGCCGATCTGCTGAAGCAACTGGCTGAAAAAGAAGGTTTGCGTCTGGAACAGACCATCGCCGTAGGCGACGGCGCCAACGACCTGCCGATGCTGGCGATTGCCGGTCTGGGCGTGGCGTTCCGCGCCAAGCCGCTGGTCAAACAGTCGGCGAAGCAGGCGATCTCGACTCTCGGGCTGGATGGTGTGCTGTACCTGCTGGGCTTCCGGGATCGCGACGGGCAGCTCTGATATAGGCACGGGATCGCAGCCCTCGGCTGCGGTCCTGGCTCAAAGGGATTTCCACAACGAGTCGAAATCCTCCTCGCTTCCGCCATTCCTGGCGGCCTCCAGCGAGCGATAGGCAAACTGATTGAAACTGTGAGTGCTGGCCACCCGCCGATCCAGCCCGGCGCGGTGCTCTTCGCCCTGGGTGTTGATCAGCACTTTATTGCCTTCCTGAAACGGCAGCCGTGGCGCCAGTAATGTCGCCGGCAAATCGATCGCACTGATCTCCGGCAACAGCAAACCGCGCAGATACTGGCTGTGATCATCCCGTGAGCGCACCAGTTGCAACCCGCACGGACGCGCATGCGGAGCCACCAGTTCGATGCCCATTTGCGTGCCGGCGCCACGCACCTGGCGGATCCAGCGCACCACGGCAATGCTCCAGCCCTGATTGAGGCTGTCCTGAATCCCGACCATTTCCCCCGCCTGCAATTCGGCCGGTACATCCTTCGGCCAGGCCAGGCAATAACCGCCGGGGCTGTGGTTGATGACGGGCAATGCATAGGTCGGGTAATGCGGCGGGCTGTCGGCGTCGCCTTCATCGTCGATCAGCGGTTCGTAGCGGATTTCCTCGTAAGGCAACAACTCATCGGATGTGCTCTGCGGCGCGGCATCGAAGGCCTGGCTCCAGCTATCCTTTTCACCCTGAACCACCGCGCGGCTGAAATTCGCCGCACGGGCGCCGGGGTGCTTGAGCAGTTCGCTGAAGGTGCGCTCGCCGCCGAGGTAGAAGTGCAGGGCGCTCATGCCGACGCACACGGTCAGGTTGCCCTGGCCGACGGTGCGCTGGAAGCTGCGTTCGGCGGCTTCGCCCCAGGTGGCGTGCAGGTGTTGCAGGGTGTCGAGGGTCAGGCCGGACGGCACGGGCAGCGGCGAGGTCGCATCCTGATGCAGCAGGTGGGCCTCGATGGCATTCACCAGCGGTTGCGGATCGAAACCGAGCAGACTGGCTTGTTGCTCGCTACGGAATTGGGAGCGGTAACGCGGGCCGGCGTCGATTTCTGCAGAGACCGCGAACAACCCCTCGCCCGGATGGGCGGGATGCAGTTTCAGCCACGCACTCCATGGTTCCACTACTTGGGCCAGACGCGCGATCTGGTTCTGGCGCAACTGATTGCAACGGGCGCTGCCCAGCAGCAGGGCGGCGAGGTAAGTCTGTTCGATGCTCAACTCGCCGGTCAGGCTGGCGAGGTCGTCACGGACCCGGCGGTGTTGCAGCTGCAAGTCGCAGGCGCAGCGAAACAACTGGTGCAGTTCAAACCACAGCTGTTCCGGTGCGGCGTTGTACAACTGCGTGGCGCGAACCAGTTGCCCTTTCAGCGCATGGGCCGCTCGTTGCAGCGCTTCGCTCACCAGAGCTGCGCGATCCCGGGAATACTTGGGCGCGATCCGCACAATGATCTGTTTGTAACCGATGGCCAGCTGACTTTGCAGGGCCAGGCACAGGTTGCTGATCTTGCGCGACCGCTCATCGAGCATGATCGCCTGATGCAGAAAATGCCGTTCGAGATGCTGGCAGACGAAATAAACCTCGGGCCGCAGAAGCTCCAGCAGATGCAGGCGATTGTCGCTGGGGGTCAGCAGTTGGTTGAGTTCACCGAAGCCTTGATACAGCAGGCGTGCGGTTTCGCCGATGTTGGCCTTGGGCAGGCCGGCGATCCAGCGCTTGAGGTCGCGCGGGGTGGCTTCACAGAAAGACAGGCGCAACTGCGTGGGCGTCGGGGCGCTGAGTTTCGGTTGGGATCGTGGCTCACTCATGCCGTGACAAGCTCCGGCGGCGAATAGGGCAATGCCAAAAACTCTAGCAGTTGTGCTCTGTTTCGCAGGCGATTGTCAGGCTTTTTTACCGTTGGTCTGCTGGCCTGGTGCCATTTCGGCAGGCGCTACTAGGCTCTCAGGCGTGCGATCGGAAACGCACGGTTGCACGGCTTGCCGCAACGTCGGGCAGGTCTCTGAAAAACTTCAAGGAGATGAGGTTCATGTCTAAATACGCAGTGGCAAATCAATGGGGCGGTAGTTCGGCACCTTGGCATCCGGGTGGAACCTGGGTGTTGGGCGCGCGGGACAACCAGAACGTCGTCGCGATCGAGATCAAGTCCGGCGACGGTGGCAAAAGCTTCACCGGCACCATGACCTACGCCGGCGAAGGCCCTATTGGCTTCAAGGCTCAGCGCACTGGCCAGAACCAGTACAACGTCGAAAACCAGTGGGGTGGCAACGATGCCCCGTGGCATCCAGGTGGCAAATGGGTGATCGGCGGTCGGGATAACCAGAACGTTATCGCGTTGAGTGTCACGTCCAATGACGGCGGGAAAAACCTCAGCGGCACCAATACCTACGCCAACGAAGGGCCGATCGGCTTCCGTGGGCAGATAGAGTAACGGCGCCACTCAGGTCGTGTCCGCCCCTTCGCAGACGTGCGAAAGGGCGGATCAACAGGTTCAGGCGTTGGACTGTGCCAGGGCCTGACCCATCTGTACCGGCGAGCCGGCTTTCAATTCTTCAACCCATTTCACCTGATCCGGCCCGAACAGCACGATCGCGGTCGAACCCAGCTTGAAGCGACCCAGTTCCGCACCTTTTTCCAGATGAATAGGCGCACGGGCGGCTTCGTCGTAGCGGAAGGTTTTCAGCTCGCGCTTCGGTGGTGTGACCAGACCGGCCCACACGGTTTCAATCGATGCCACGATCATCGCGCCCACCAGCACCACGGCCATCGGCCCGCGCTCGGTGTCGAAGATGCACGCTACACGCTCGTTACGGGCGAACAGTTCCGGAACGTTTTCCGCGGTGGTCTGGTTGACCGAGAAGATCCGGCCCGGGATGTAGACCATTTCGCGCAGGGTGCCGGCCAGCGGCATGTGCACGCGGTGGTAGTCCTTCGGCGACAGGTAAACAGTGGCGAATTCACCGCCCATGAACGGCGCAGCATTCGCTGCATCGCCGCCCAGCAGTTCCAGCACGCTGAAGCTGTGGCCCTTGGCCTGGAAGATGCGACCGTGTTCGATCGGGCCGAGCTGGCTGATCGCACCGTCGGCCGGGCTGAGGATCGCGCCCGGGGTCTGGTCCAGCGGACGTGCGCCGTCTTTCAGTGCACGGGTGAAGAAGGCGTTGAAGTGCTCGTAAGCGGTCACGTCTTCAACCAGCGCCTGCGACATGTCCACTTGATAACGCTTGGCGAACCAGGTGGTGAAGGCATTCTTGAACCAGCGCACGCGACACTCGGCGACGCAGCCGGCCAGGCGCGACAGCAGGTGATGAGGCAGCAGGTACTGGCTGATGATAAACAAACGCTCTTTCATGACTGTCCTTAAAAATCCTTAAAGCTCGACGGGGGTGTCGGGGTGGTTGCCCCATTCGCCCCAGGAACCGGCGTAGCCCTTGACCCGCGGATAACCGAGGGCCTTGGCCACCAGATAAGTGAAACCGGACCGGTGATGGGTCTGGCAGTGGGTAATGATTTCTTTGTCTTTGGTGATCCCGAGGTTTTCGAGGATCTGCGGCATGTCGGTACGGATGCGCAGCTGACGCGCCTGATCCATGCCCGCCGTCCATTCGAAATTGACCGCGCCGGGGATGTGTCCGCCCTTGGCCGCCAGGACTTTCTCGCCGGAATATTCCAGCGGTCCGCGAGCGTCCCAGATCGCCAGGTCAGCAGCGCCGAGACGGCTTTGCAGGTACTCGCGAGTGGCGGTCGGTTCCTCGTGCAGGGTCAGGGCAACCGGGCCGCCCGCCGCCGGAGGAATCTGGATCGACATCGGCGAACCTTCCGCCAGCCACGCCGGCAGACCGCCGTCGAGGTAGTGATACTTGTCGTGACCGATCACGTCGAGCAGCCAGATGAAGCGCCCGGCCCAGCCGCCGCCTTCGTCGTCATAGACCACGTAGACCGCGTCCTTGCGATGGCCGAGCTCACCGAACAGTTCTTCGAGTTTTTCTTTGCTCGGCAACAGGCCCGGAGCCGGCGCCTGACCCAGCTGGGTGCGTTTCGGATCGACGAAGCGTGCGCCGGGAATGTGTCCCTCGGCGTAGCGGGCGGCACTGGTCAGATCCACCAGAATCAGATCGCGGGATTCGAGGCGCGGCAGCAGGTCGCTCGGCTCGATCACCAGGGCCAGGCCAGAGAAATCAGACATGTGAGGTCTCCAGAGCACAAAGGGGAAGGATTGTAGCTGTCATTGGCCGCGCTGGCTAAAACTGTGCAGGGCTTTCTCGATGCACTGCGCGGTTTTGCCGAAAGCCTGCACAGTGATGTCGGCGAACGGCCCGCCACCCTGGTCGGCGACCACGATCATGATCACCCGACCGTTGTTCACCAACGAGCGCAGGAACAGGTGTTCGCCACGGAACAGGGCGCGCAGCGAGGGCGGCAGCAGGGCGGAAAACTGGGCGTTGTTGTCCGGGGTGATCCGCACTTGCGCCTGCTGCGCGAGCAAGCGTTGCAGTACCGAACTCTGGCTGACGACGAAATTGAGCGCGGCGGCTTCCTTCGGCAACCCCGAGGTTTGATGGACGCGCAGATTGGCGTGGCTGCGGTCGGCCATCAGGATCATCACCCGGCGCATGCCGCTGGCGACCAGCGCATCGCGGGCGGCGACGGTCAGGCTCATGGCATTGGTGAAGCGGCTTGGCACGGCCAGCAGCTCGGCGCATTGGCGTCGCCACTGGGTCAGATCCTCGGCGGACGGCGCCGCAGCCGGGAGCATTCCGGCGGGCAGGCGACGGGTGCCCCACGGCCACAGCAGCGAGACCGCCGGGTGCCAGAGGTCGGGCATGGAGTGATGGCGAGCGCTGATGGCGGCCTGTTGGTGCAGCTGCTGTTGCACCTCGTCCATCGAGATTTGCAGGTAAAGGCTGGTCAGGTATTGCCAGCGCTCACTGTGCGGACTGTCCCAGGCCTGTTGCGCCGAGAGTGCCAGACCGTTGGCCAGCAGCACGGTGTTGGCCGGTTGGTTGAGCCAGCGGCGCAGGGTCGGGTCGTCGTCGAGGCGGTTTTGCTGGCGCAGCGGATGATCGACGTCGCGGGCAATGCGCAGAACCTTGACCAGTTCGCGCTGCTCGGTCAGCAGCAGCCGATAACCTTGCTGGACCCAGATCGGCAGACGCCAGGCTTCCACCAGCGCTTCGCTGATTTTCAGCAGGCGCACACCGAACAGCTGCTTTTCCACGACTCGCGCCGATTCGCCCTTGTGGATAACCCGCACTTCCCACTCTTCAAGCAATTTGGGAAAGTTCAGTGCCAATGGCCACAGCGGCGACAGAAACAGCAGGCTGCCCCAATGGATGTCCTGCCACAGGCGCGCCAGGCGACTGGCGAAAAAACCGTTGGCCTGTTGGGTAGCGTGCTGGCTGATCATCTGCAACTGGCGCAGGGCCTGGGGGATTTGTGCGGCAGGTTCGGCAGGCAGGCGCGCCAGCAGTTCTTCCGTACGGGCAAGGCCGAGGCGGTTGATCGCCACTTCGAGGTTTTCCGCAGGCGCAGTCATGTTGCCGTGGGTGTGGCGGTTGGCTTCGCGGATGATGCTCAGGGCCAGCGCCGGGCTGTCCTGCATCAGGTCGGCGATGTCGCGCAGCGAGCTGCGGTCATCGCGAATCGCCCGGCAGACCCGGTCATGGGCGTCTTGCGGCACTGGCAGGCGAACGCTGTCGAGCAGCTTCACCCAGCCATCGAGTGTGGTCGGTTTTACGTGTGGGACGTTCGTTTCATTAGCCATGTCTGGACGAGATCTTCACTGACTGTAGACGCGCCCGGCATGGGCTAAATTGGCTTTTCGCCTGAACTGGCTATAGTCTGGCGCAGTTTTGCCGATAAGTAGAAGAAGAGATTTTTTAACTTCCGAATATGACCTTGAACCCGACTTAAGTAAGTACTTTCTACCTATGGCTAAAATTATCGGCATCATCGTCGTATTCGCGAGCGTGCTCGGCGGATACGTGCTCTCCCACGGCAAGATTGCCGCCCTGATCCAGCCTTTCGAGGTGATGATCATCGGTGGTGCTGCACTCGGTGCATTCCTGCAGGCCAACCCCGGCTACATGACGATGCACGTGCTCAAGAAATCCCTGAGCATGTTCAGTTCGCGTTTCAGCCACACGTTCTATCTGGAAGTGCTGGGCCTGATCTACGAGATCCTCAACAAGAGCCGCCGCGAAGGCATGATGGCCATCGAGGGCGACATCGAAGATGCCGCCGCGAGCCCGATCTTCGCCAAGTACCCGGCGGTACTGAAAGACGAACGCATGACCGCGTTCATCTGCGATTACCTGCGCATCATGTCGTCCGGCAACATGGCTCCCCACGAGCTGGAAGGCCTGTTCGACATGGAACTCTACAGCCTGAAAGAAGACCTCGAGCATCCGTCTCACGCGGTGAACGGCATCGCCGACGCCATGCCGGGTTTCGGTATCGTCGCGGCGGTACTGGGTATCGTGGTGACCATGGCCTCGCTGGGTGAGGGCGATCAGAAGTCCATCGGTCTGCACGTAGGTGCGGCACTGGTCGGTACCTTCTTCGGTATTCTCGCGGCGTACGGTTTCTTCGGCCCACTGGCGCACTCCCTGGCCCACGATGCCAAGGAAGAGCTGAACGTCTACGAAGCCATCAAGGCCTCGCTGGTGGCTTCGGCTTCCGGCATGCCGCCATCGCTGGCTGTCGAGTTCGGTCGCAAGGTTCTGTACCCGGCTCACCGTCCAAGCTTTGCCGAGCTGGAACAAGCCGTTCGCGGTCGTTAAGTCATGGAAAATAACCAGCCGATAATCATCAAGCGCGTCAAGCGCATCGCCGGCGGGCATCACGGCGGGGCGTGGAAGATCGCCTTCGCCGACTTCGCGACGGCGATGATGGCGTTCTTCCTGGTGTTGTGGCTGCTGTCCACCGCGACCCCGGAACAGAAGATCGCCATCGCCGGTTACTTCAAGGACCCGGTCGGTTTCTCCGAGAGCGGCACGCCGTACATCATCGATCTGGGCGGTACGCCGACCCTGGCGCCGGAAAACACCCTCAACCCTGAGGTGAAGTCTCAGCCGCAGCCGGACAAGGTCACGGTCGACACCGAACAGGTTGAAGGCATGGCCGAGCAGGTCGAGAAGGAACGCCTGGAACTGTTGCTGCAGGAACTGCAGAACAAGGTCGACGAGAACCCGCAACTGCAGAAATTCAAGGACCAGATCCTGTTCGAAATCACGCCGAACGGCTTGCGCATCCAGATCATGGACGCCGAGAACCGGCCGATGTTCGACTCCGGTTCTGCACGCCTGAAGCCGTACTTCGAAGACATCCTGCTGGCCATGGCCGACACCATCAAAGCGGTGCCGAACAAGATCAGCATCAGCGGTCACACCGATGCCAAGCCTTATGTAGGCAATGGCGACTTCGGCAACTGGGAGCTTTCGGCCAACCGTGCCAACGCCGCTCGGCGCGCGCTGGTGGCGGGCAGCTATCCGGACGCTCAAGTGGCGCGGGTTGTTGGTTACGCCTCGTCGGCACTGTTCGACAAGGAGAACCCGTTCAACCCGGTCAACCGCCGCATCGACATCGTGGTGCTGACCAAGAAAGCCCAGGCCGCCATCGAAGGTTCGCAAGGTGCCGACCCGTCGCAACCGGCAGATCAAGGCCAGAACGGCGCCGCGCCGGCCACCCCGGTCGACCCGAACGCCTTGCCGGCAGATCAGCAGCCGGTGCCGGCCCACGAGTTGCGCGAACGGCTGAACCTGTTCGACGACCCGCTGCCGAAGCCGACCGAACCGGGCGCGGCACCAGCCCCGGCGCCTGCTGCACCGGCCACTGCTCCGACGCCCGCGCCGAAACAGTGACCCACAAAAAAGCCGACAGCGATGTCGGCTTTTTTGTGTCCTACGACGACTGGACACACTTTTCATCAGCCTCGCATCCGATAGCGTGGATGCCCTCGATCATTTTCGTGGCGTTACGAAAATGATCGAGGTTGGCAACGGTGGGCAACTGGCTACCGACGATTTCATGCTTACGCGTTTCGCCTGTTACTTGATTGCGCAGAATGGTGATTCGCTTAAACAGCCGATAGCCTTTACTCAAAGCTACTTCGTGCTGCACACGCGCAAGCAAGATCGAAAAAAAACACACGCCGGGGTAAATCACAGGAAAAGAGCATTGCCAAACAGGCGCCGAAATTACCGGCCGACTGATTTTAAGATGTCTGTTGGGTGATCGTATCGATAAGCAAAAGCCGCAGTCACCTGCGGCTTTTTTTGAACTGACGCTTTCCCAAAGCCAGTATTGCCGGCGATGTTGTTTAGTAACCGTTTTCCGGCAGGCTGGCGATGATCGAGCGGTAGCTGTTCATCCGCTGCTGCTGCACGCGGCCATCTTCTAGGGCCTTGAGCAGTGCGCAACCGGGTTCGCGATCGTGCTTGCAGTCGCGGAAGCGGCAGGTGCCGAGCAGGTCGTTGAACTCGATGAAGCCGGCTTCGACGTCGGCACGGCTGACGTGGCCGAGGCCGAATTCACGGATACCCGGGGAGTCGATCAGTTCGCCGCCGCCGGGGAAGTGGAACAGGCGCGCGGTGGTCGTGGTGTGGGTGCCCTGGCCGGACAGTTCGGACAATGGGCCGACGCGGGTTTCCACTTCGGGCAGCAGGCTGTTGACCAAGGATGACTTGCCGACACCGGACTGGCCGACGAACACGCTGATGCGCCCGTCGAGCTGCTTCTGCAATTGCTCCATGCCGTTGCCGTGGTGCGCCGAGACTTCCAGCACCGGGTAACCCAGCGTGCGGTACACCGCGAGCAAGGCATTCAGCGCCGGGGCGTTCTGCTCGTCGATCAGGTCGAATTTGTTCAGCAGCAGCAACGGGCGGATGCCGGCGTGCTCGGCCGCGACCAGATAACGGTCGATCAGGTTCGCGTGGGGCTCGGGAAGCGGGGCGAAGACGATGACGATCATGTCGACGTTGGCGGCCACCGGTTTGAGCTGGCCACGGCTGTCCGGACGGCACAGCTCAGTGGTGCGCGGCAGTTGCGCGACGATCACGCCGATGCCCTGGTTGCCGGCACGCCAGACCACTTGATCGCCGGTCACCAGCGCTGGCAGGTTGGCGCGCAAGTGGCAGCGGAAGACCTGGCCGGCCAGTTCGCCGTCAACGGCCTCGACCTCGACCTGCACACCGAAGTGAGCGATCACCAGACCGTGCTGTTCCGGGCCCAGATCGCCGCCTTCGAGCGCCTCGACAGCCGAGGACTCGCGTTTGGCGGCGCGGGCGGCGCGCTCGCCCTGAATCTTTTCGATGCGCCAGTTTTGACGACGATTGAGTTGGCGTTTGGCCATGGGTGTTCCGTCTGAAGAATGCAGCGATTAGGTAAAACGGCCGCGAGTTTAGCACGCCCGGCAGGCTGCCTAGGCTAAACTGCGCAGCATTGCTCAGGAGCCGAAATATGCAAAACCCGCAGAATCTGATCTGGATCGACCTCGAAATGACCGGTCTGGATCCGGAAAACGACGTGATCATCGAAATGGCCACCATCGTCACCGACAGTGACCTGAACACCCTGGCCGAAGGCCCGGTGATCGCCATTCACCACAGCGACGAAGTCCTCGCCCGCATGGACGAGTGGAACACCCGCACCCACGGCAATTCCGGCCTGACCCAGCGCGTGCGCGAAAGCCGCGTGAGCATGGCCGAGGCTGAAGCCGAAACCATCGCCTTCCTGGAGAAGTGGGTGCCGAAGGGCAAGTCGCCGATCTGTGGCAACAGCATCTGCCAGGATCGCCGCTTCCTTTATACCCACATGAAGTCGCTGGAAAGCTACTTCCACTACCGCAACCTCGACGTCTCCACGCTCAAGGAACTGGCCGCGCGCTGGGCGCCGGACGTGCGCGACAGCTTCAAGAAAGGCAGCACTCACCTGGCGCTGGACGACATCCGCGAATCCATCGCCGAGCTGCAGCACTACCGCAAGCATTTCATCAAGTTCTGAGATCGGCACCCACGCCGAGGCGCCCTCTTTTGGTGCCTCGGCGAAGTGAGTAGACTGCGCGCCTTCCTGCCAGGATCGCCACCATGTTGCTGATGCTCTACCTCGTCGCCATTACTGCCGAAGCCATGACCGGCGCCCTGTCTGCGGGCCGTCGCGGCATGGATTGGTTCGGTGTGGTGCTGATCGCCTGCGTCACCGCATTGGGCGGTGGTTCGGTGCGCGACGTGCTGCTCGGGCATTACCCGCTGACCTGGGTCAAACACCCGGAATACCTGGTACTGACCACAGTCGCGGCGATGATCACCGTGTTCACCGCACGCTGGATGCGTCACCTGCGTTCGCTGTTTCTGGTGCTCGATGCGGTCGGTCTGGTGGCCTTCACCCTGATCGGCTGCATGACCGCCCTGGAAATGGGCCACGGCATGCTGGTGGCCTCGGTCAGCGGCGTGATCACCGGTGTGTTCGGCGGCATCCTGCGCGACATCTTCTGCAACGACATCCCGCTGATCTTCCGCCGTGAGCTGTACGCCAGCGTCTCGTTCGCTGCGGCGTGGTGCTACATGGTGTGTCTTTTCCTCAACGTGCCGAGCGAACAGGCGATTCTGATCACCTTGTTCGGTGGCTTTCTATTGCGGCTGTTGGCAATTCGCTTCCACTGGGAAATGCCGAAGTTCGTCTATAACGACGCGCCTTGACGGTCGGCGTGTTGTTTCAACGCCCATTCCACATGTTCACGCACCAGTTCTGACGGGTATTCGCGCCGTGCGTTGAGTGCTTCCAGCACTGGAATGCTTGATGGTGCGTTACCCAGTCCTACCGCCAGATTTCGCAGCCAACGCTCGTAACCCGCGCGGCGCAACGGCGAACCCTCGGTGCTGCTGAGGAATTTGTCTTCATCCCACAAGAACAGCTCGGCCAGTTCGGCGTTGTCCAGGTTGTGCCGTGGCTTGAAATCGCTTTCGCCGGACGGGCGGGCGAAGCGGTTCCACGGGCAGCAGATCTGGCAGTCGTCGCAGCCGAACACGCGGTTGCCGATCAGCGGTCGCAGGTCTTCGGGAATTGCATTTTTCAGCTCGATGGTCAGGTAGGAAATACAGCGTCGCGCGTCCAGCACATACGGGCCGACGAAAGCGTTGGTCGGGCAGATGTCGAGGCACGCGGTGCAGCGCCCGCAGTGTTCGGTACTGTGGGGTTCATCCACCGGCAGGGGCAGGTCGACGAACAGTTCGCTGAGAAAGAAGTAACTGCCGGCCTTGCGGTTCAGCACCAGGGTGTTTTTGCCGATCCAGCCCAGGCCGGCCTGTTCGGCGATGGCTTTTTCCAGCACCGGGGCGCTGTCGACGAAGGCGCGGAAACCGAACGGGCCGATCTCGGATTGAATTTTGTCCGCCAGTTGTTGAACGCGTTTACGGATCAACTTGTGATAATCGCGGCCCAAGGCATAACGAGAGATGTAGGCCTTTTCCGGTTTCGCCAGCAATTGCGCCATTTGCGTGTCGCCCGGCAGGTAATCCATGCGCAGCGACACCACGCGCAAGGTGCCCGGCACCAGCTCTTCGGGGTGCGAGCGTTTGCTGCCGTGGGCGCCCATGTACTCCATTTCGCCGTGGTAGCCGGCCTCGAGCCAGCGTTGCAGGTGCTGTTCGTGCTCGGCCAGGTTCAGACCGCTGATGCCGACTTGCTGGAAGCCCAGCTCGCGGCCCCAGTCCTTGATGGATTGGGCGAGGGCAGGCAGATCTGTGGTGATGGCGGACATGAGGCGAGAGAAACCGGAGCTGAGGTGCGTATAATTCTGCCAGACATCGGAGCCCGAAGACGCATGCCGCACACTAAAGATCAATTACCCGACGCGCTGTACCGTGCTGCGCAGGTGCGCGAACTCGACGCACGGCTGATCGCCGCCGGCACGCCGGGCTTCGAATTGATGCAGCGTGCCGCCCATGCCACGTGGCGCGCGCTGGTGCGCCAATGGCCGGCCGCGAATGAAATGACGGTGCTGGCCGGGCACGGCAACAATGCCGGCGATGGTTATCTGGTGGCGGCGCTGGCGCATCGGGCGGGTTGGCAGGTTCAGGTGCTGGCTGTCGGAGAGCCGCAGCGTTTAAAGGGCGATGCCGCCGTGGCGCACGCCGAAGCCGTGGCCGACGGTGTCCCGATTGCCCCATGGGATCTGTCCTGCGAGTTGCGCGGCATTGTCGTTGACGCGTTGCTCGGCACCGGCCTGAGCGGCGAGGTGCGTGAGCCTTACGCCGCTGCGATTGCAGCGATCAATGCCAGCGGACTGCCGGTAGTAGCGGTCGACATCCCTTCCGGATTGTGCGCCGATACCGGTCATGCGCTTGGTGATGCAGTGCACGCTGATCTCACCGTGACATTCATCGGCCTAAAACTCGGGCTGTTCACGGGCGCGGCGGCGGATCACGTCGGCGTACTGCTGTTTAACGATCTGCAGGCCTCTGCCGAAAACTTCAGTGACATTCCTGCCGCCGCTCAACGGCTCGACGCGGTTAACCTGCCGCGTCTGGCGGCTCGCGCGCCGGCTGCGCACAAGGGGTGTTTCGGCCATGTGCTGCTGATCGGCGGCGATCACGGCTTTGGCGGGGCAATTCTGTTGAGCACCGAGAGTGCGTTGCGCAGCGGGGCCGGGATGGTTTCGCTGGCGACCCGTCCGGAACATGTGCCGGCGGCGTTGAACCGGGTGCCGGAAGCCATGGCGCTGGGCACTTCTTCGGCCAATCAATTGATGGGGTTGCTGGAAAAGGTGTCCGTGCTGGTGGTCGGGCCGGGGCTGGGGCAGGCGAGTTGGGGGCGGGCGCTGTTGTCGGCTGCTGCCAATGCGCCGTTGCCGCAGGTGTGGGATGCCGATGCGCTGAACCTGCTGGCCTGCGGTTTTGTCAGTCTGCCCAAGGATTGTGTGATCACGCCGCATCCGGGTGAGGCCGCGCGTCTGCTGGGGATCAGCACCGCCGAGGTGCAGGCCGATCGTCCGGCGGCGGCGCTGGCGTTGAGCAAAAAATATACAGCGGTGGTGGTGCTCAAGGGTGCGGGCAGTCTGATTGCTCATCCCGATGGCCGTCTGGCGCTGTGTCATCAAGGCCATCCGGCCCTGGCCACTGCCGGGCTCGGCGATGTATTGGCCGGTCTGACCGGCGCGCTGCTGGCCCAGGGCATGGACGGTTTTGATGCCGCGTGTCTGGCGGTCTGGCTGCACGCCAACGCCGGGGCGCAACAAGGTAAATTCGGCCGTGGGCTGGCGGCCAGTGATCTGATTCCAGCCATTCGTCAGTTGTTGGAGGAGCATGCACCGTGTCTGAAGTAACCCTGTACCTGGCCGATGAACAGGCCATGAGCGACTTTGGCGCACGCATCGCCCGAATCACCCAGGGCCATGGTCTGATCTTTCTTGAAGGCAACCTCGGGATGGGCAAAACCACGCTGTCGCGGGGCATCATTCGCGGTCTGGGGCACGTCGGGGCGGTGAAAAGTCCGACCTTCACCCTGGTCGAGCCCTACGAGATCGGTGACGTCCGGGCGTTTCACTTCGATCTGTATCGCCTGGTCGATCCGGAAGAGCTGGAGTTTCTCGGCATCCGCGACTATTTCGAAGACGACGCCCTGTGCCTGATCGAATGGCCCGATAAAGGTGCAGGCTTTTTGCCAAAGCCTGACCTGACCATTACCATTAGCCCGCAAGACAGCGGACGTTCGCTGACCATTTTATCCCAGGGCTCGCGCGGCGAGGCCTGGTGTGCCGCTTTGGCATTGGAAACCAATTGAATGATGGGGTTAGGTATGCGCTTTCGCGCGTTGGTGGCTGCCGCTGGACTGATGTTGATGGCAGTAACCGTCAACGCTGTGGCCGAGACGAAGGTCAACAGCGTGCGCCTGTGGCGGGCGCCGGACAACACGCGACTGGTGTTCGACCTGACAGGCCCGGTGCAGCACAGCGTCTTTACGCTGACCGCGCCGGATCGTCTGGTGATCGACATCAACGGCGCCACCCTCGGCGCGCCGCTGAATGTGCAGACCGCCAACACGCCGATCACCGCCATGCGCTCGGCCCAGCGCACGCCGACCGACCTGCGGGTGGTCATCGACCTGAAAAAAGCCGTCACCCCGAAAAGCTTCTCGCTGGCGCCGAATGCGCAGTACGGCAACCGTCTGGTGGTCGACCTGTTCGACAACCCGGCTGACGCCGCACCACCGCCGACACCTGCCCCGACCCCGACGGTTGCGACCGTTCCTGCGGTGCCGGTGACGCCGGCCGAGCCTGCGATCAAACTGCCACCGGCCCCGGCCGGCAAGCGCGACATCATTGTGGTGATCGACGCCGGCCACGGTGGCGAAGATCCGGGTGCATCGGGCTCGCGCGGTCAGCGCGAAAAGGACGTGGTACTTCAGATCGCCCGTGAATTGCAGCGTCAGGTCAATGGCATGAAAGGCTTCCGCGCCGAACTGACCCGTACCGGCGACTACTTCATTCCGCTGCGCGGCCGTACCGAAATCGCCCGCAAGAAAGGCGCCGACCTGTTCGTCTCGATCCACGCCGACGCCGCGCCGTCTGCGGCCGCGTTCGGTGCGTCGGTGTTCGCCTTGTCCGACCGTGGCGCTACTTCGGAAACCGCCCGTTGGCTGGCCGACAGCGAAAACCGTTCCGACCTGATCGGCGGTGCCGGCAACGTCAGCCTCGACGACAAGGACCGGATGCTGGCCGGCGTTCTGCTCGACCTGTCGATGACCGCCTCGCTGACCTCCAGCCTCAATGTCGGCCAGAAAGTCCTGACCAACATTGGCCGGGTTACCCCGCTGCACAAACAGCGCGTGGAACAGGCCGGGTTCATGGTGCTCAAGTCGCCGGACATCCCGTCGATCCTGGTGGAAACCGGCTTCATCTCCAACGCCAACGAAGCGAACAAGCTCTCGGCAGCGAGCCACCAGCAGGCGCTGGCGCGTTCGATCAGCAGCGGCGTGCGCCAGTTCTTCCAGCAGAATCCGCCACCGGGCACTTACATCGCCTGGCTGCGTGATTCGGGCAAGATTGCTCAGGGGCCGCGTGATCACCGGGTAGGTCCGGGTGAAACCGTGGCGATGATCGCCGTGCGGTATCAGATCTCGCCGGCCACGCTGCGCAGCGCCAACAATCTGAAAAGCGATGATCTGAAAGTCGGTCAGCACCTGACCATTCCCGGCACCGAACTGGCGTCCAAAGAATGAACCAGGTCCTGAACGCTGCCCGCATCGAACTGCTCAGCCCACGGCTGGCGAACCAGATCGCCGCCGGTGAGGTAGTCGAACGCCCGGCCTCGGTGATCAAGGAGTTGCTGGAAAACAGCCTCGACTCCGGCGCCAAGCGTATCGACGTCGATGTCGAACAGGGCGGCGTCAAACTGCTGCGAGTGCGTGACGACGGCAGCGGCATCTCCGCCGATGACCTGCCGCTGGCCCTGGCCCGTCATGCCACCAGCAAGATCCGCAACCTGGAAGACCTCGAGCAGGTGATGAGCCTGGGTTTCCGGGGTGAGGCACTGGCGTCGATCAGCTCCGTAGCGCGCCTGACCCTGACCTCGCGCACCCGGGATGCCGATCAAGCCTGGCAGGTCGAGACCGAAGGCCGCGACATGGCGCCCCGCGTGCAGCCGGCGGCCCATCCGGTCGGCACTTCGGTGGAAGTCCGTGACCTGTTCTTCAACACCCCGGCCCGGCGCAAATTCCTCAAGACCGAAAAAACCGAATTCGATCACCTGCAAGAAGTGATCAAGCGTCTGGCGCTGGCGCGTTTCGACGTGGCCTTCCATCTGCGCCACAACGGCAAGACCATCCTCAGCCTGCACGAAGCCCACGATGATGCGGCCCGCGCCCGGCGTGTGGCGGCAATCTGTGGTTCGGGCTTCCTTGAGCAGGCGTTGCCGATCGAAATTGAGCGCAATGGCCTGCATTTGTGGGGCTGGGTCGGTCTGCCGACCTTCAACCGCAGTCAGGCGGACTTGCAGTATTTCTTCGTCAACGGCCGTGCGGTGCGCGACAAACTGGTGGCTCACGCGGTGCGTCAGGCTTATCGCGATGTGCTGTTCAATGGCCGGCATCCGACGTTCGCACTGTTTTTCGAGGTCGATCCGGCAGCGGTCGACGTCAACGTGCACCCGACCAAACACGAAGTTCGCTTCCGTGACGGGCGCATGGTGCATGACTTCCTGTATGGCACCTTGCACCGTGCTCTCGGCGACGTGCGGCCGGAAGATCAGCTTACCGGTTCGGTCACTACCGCAATCGTCCGGCCTACCGGCCTTGAAGCCGGTGAATTCGGGCCGCAGGGCGAAATGCGTCTGGCCGCCAACGCGTTGCTGGAGCAACCGCAGGCGCAACCGGCGTTCAATACTTCGTCGGGCGCCAGCGCTGGCGGCGCTTATCAGTATCAATACACGCCGCGTCCGCAATCGGCCGTGCCGGTTGCCGAGGCTCAGGCCGCGTACCGCGAGTTTTTTGCGCCGCTGCCCGAGGCGAATGCCAATGCATTGCCAGCCGGTCAGGAAGACATTCCGCCGCTGGGCTACGCGCTGGCGCAGCTCAAGGGCATTTATATTCTGTCCGAGAACGCCCAGGGCCTGGTTTTGGTGGACATGCACGCCGCTCACGAGCGGATCATGTATGAACGTCTGAAGATCGCCATGGCCAGCGAAGGCCTGAGCGGCCAGCCGCTGCTGGTGCCGGAATCGCTGGCGGTCAGTCAGCGCGAGGCCGATTGTGCTGAAGAGCATGCGGCGTGGTTCCAGCGCCTCGGTTTTGAATTGCAGCGCCTTGGCCCGGAAACCCTGGCCATCCGGCAGATCCCGGCCCTGCTCAAGCAGGCCGAAGCCAACCGTCTGGTGGGCGATGTGCTGTCGGACTTGATGGAATATGGCACCAGCGACCGGATCCAGGCGCATCTGAACGAACTGCTCGGCACCATGGCCTGCCACGGCGCGATCCGCGCCAACCGGCGCCTGGCCCTGCCGGAAATGAACGGCCTGCTGCGTGACATGGAAAACACCGAGCGCAGCGGTCAATGCAACCATGGCCGACCGACCTGGACCCAACTGGGCCTGGACGATCTGGACAAACTGTTCCTGCGCGGTCGTTGATGAGCCAGCTTCCTCCAGCGATTTTCCTGATGGGCCCGACCGCTGCGGGCAAGACCGACCTGGCCATCGAGCTGACCAAGGTGCTGCCGTGCGAGCTGATCAGCGTCGATTCGGCGCTGGTCTATCGCGGCATGGACATCGGCACCGCCAAGCCTTCCAAAGAACTGCTGGCCGAGTTTCCGCACCGGTTGATCGACATTCTCGACCCGGCCGAAGCGTATTCGGCAGCGGATTTCCGCCGCGATGCGCTGGAGGCCATGGCCGAGATCACCGCACGCGGAAAAATTCCGCTGCTGGTGGGCGGCACGATGCTCTATTACAAGGCTTTGATCGAAGGTCTGGCGGACATGCCGGCGGCCGATCCCGAAGTTCGCGCGCAGATCGAAGAAGAGGCTGCACGCCTTGGCTGGCAAGCCCTGCACGATCAGCTGGCGGCAATCGATCCGGAGTCGGCGGCACGCATCCATCCGAACGATCCACAACGACTGAGTCGTGCGCTGGAAGTTTACCGGGTCAGCGGTCAGAGCATGACTGAACTGCGGCTGAAACAATCTGTACAAAGTACCGAAGCGGCCGCATCGGGACTGCAACAATTGCCCTATACTGTCGCGAACCTGGCGATTGCTCCAACTAATCGGCAGGTACTGCACGAGCGCATTAAACAAAGATTCACAAATATGCTGGAACAGGGATTCATCGACGAGGTCGTAGCCCTGCGTAATAGAAGTGACCTGCATGCCGGGTTGCCGTCTATACGTGCGGTAGGCTACCGCCAAGTCTGGGATTACCTGGATGGCAAGCTGACGTCGGCCGAGATGCAGGAACGGGGCATCATCGCCACGCGCCAATTGGCCAAACGCCAGTTCACCTGGCTGCGCAGCTGGAAAGATTTACACTGGCTCGACAGTCTGGATTGCGACAATCTGCCACGCGCCTTGAAATACCTTGGGACGATCTCCATATTGAGCTGAGTCCTTGCAATTGCCGTCTATCCTTGGGGGTGTGGCGGCAAAAGCCATCTGTTTACCTATTTTTATATTGAATCCTTAAAGGAGTGCGGCACATGTCAAAAGGGCATTCGCTACAAGACCCTTACTTGAATACTTTACGTAAAGAGAAAGTGGGGGTTTCCATCTACCTGGTGAACGGGATCAAACTGCAAGGCACGATCGAGTCGTTCGACCAGTTCGTTATCCTGCTGAAGAACACCGTCAGCCAGATGGTTTACAAACACGCTATCTCTACAGTCGTGCCGGTTCGTCCAATTCGTCTGCCAAGCGCAACCGAATCCGAAGCAGGTGACGCTGAGCCAGGTAACGCCTGATAGGAGTCTCCTTTGTTCTTTGAGCGCCACGGTGGTGGTGAACGAGTCATCCTCGTTCACTTGGATGGACAGGACCCTGAGGCGCGCGAAGATCCGCAGGAGTTTCAGGAACTGGCAAATTCGGCTGGCGCCGAGACCGTTGCGTTTTTTAACGTGCCGCGTCATCGGCCAACCGCCAAATACCTGATTGGCAGCGGCAAGGTCGAGGAATTGCGCGACCTGGTCCACGCCGAAGAAGCCGATCTGGTGATCTTCAATCACGTCCTCACGCCCAGTCAGGAACGTAACCTCGAACGTGTTTTCGAGTGTCGCGTGATCGACCGTACCGGTCTGATTCTCGATATTTTCGCCCAACGCGCCCGTACCCATGAGGGCAAGCTCCAGGTAGAACTGGCCCAGCTTGACCACATGAGCACCCGGCTGGTTCGCGGCTGGACTCACCTTGAGCGTCAGGGTGGCGGTATCGGCATGCGCGGCCCGGGTGAAACCCAGCTCGAAACCGACCGGCGACTGCTGCGGGTTCGCCTGCGCCAGATCAAGGGCCGTCTGGAAAAAGTGCGCAGCCAGCGCGAACAGTCGCGTCGCGGCCGCTCGCGTGCGGATATCCCTACCGTGTCTCTGGTGGGATACACCAACGCCGGTAAATCCACGCTGTTCAATAACGTGACCAAGTCCGACGTGTACGCGGCTGACCAGCTGTTCGCCACGCTCGACCCGACCCTGCGCCGTCTGGATCTGGACGACCTAGGGCCGATTGTCCTGGCCGACACGGTGGGTTTCATCCGCCACTTGCCACACAAACTGGTCGAGGCATTTCGGTCTACGCTCGAAGAGTCGAGCAACTCCGACCTGCTGTTGCACGTGATCGATGCGGCCGAACCGGATCGCATGTTGCAGATCGAGCAGGTGATGGTGGTGCTGGGCGAGATCGGTGCCCAGGACTTGCCGATCCTCGAGGTCTATAACAAACTCGATTTGCTTGAAGGCGTTGAGCCACAAATCCAGCGCGATGAAAACGGCAAGCCCCAGCGGGTCTGGCTGTCGGCGCGTGATGGCACCGGTCTGGAATTGCTCGAGCAGGCGATTGCCGAGTTGTTGGGCAGTGACCTGTTCGTGGGAACCTTGCGCCTGCCTCAGCGGTTCGCGCGTCTGCGTGCGCAGTTCTTCGAACTGGGCGCGGTACAGAAAGAAGAACACGACGAAGAAGGGGTCAGCTTGCTGGCCGTTCGATTGCCACGCTCGGAGCTCAATCGACTGGTCAGTCGTGAAGGCGTTGTGCCGACGGAGTTCATCGAGCAACACACTTTGCAATAAAAGCCTGACAAAGCGGTTGTGCCGCAACGGCAGGCATTCTGTAGCATTGGTCGGCGCGCCGTGGGTGCGTCTTTGCTTTATCAGATGGAGAGCGCTATGGCTTGGAATGAGCCGGGTGGCAACTCGAACAATCAGGATCCTTGGGGTGGCAAGCGTCGCAACAACGGCGACCGCAAGGGACCGCCGGATCTCGACGAGGCCTTCCGAAAGCTGCAGGAAAGCCTGAACGGGTTGTTCGGTGGTGGAAAAAAACGCGGTGATGACGGTGGTGGCTCGGGCAAGAGCGGCGGCTTCGGCGGCCTGCTCGGCATCGGCCTTGTCGTGCTGGCGGCCGTCTGGCTGTACAGCGCGGTGTACGTAGTGGACGAGCAGGAGCAAGCCGTGGTGCTGCGCTTCGGCAAGTACTACGAGACTGTCGGTCCCGGCCTGAACATCTACTTCCCGCCGATCGACAAGAAGTACATGGAGAACGTCACGCGTGAGCGTGCCTACACCAAGCAGGGCCAGATGCTGACCGAAGACGAGAACATCGTCGAAGTGCCGCTGACCGTGCAGTACAAGATCAGCAACCTGCAGGACTTCGTGCTGAACGTCGACCAGCCGGAAATCAGCCTGCAACATGCGACCGACAGTGCGCTGCGCCATGTGGTGGGTTCCACCGCGATGGACCAGGTGCTGACCGAAGGTCGTGAGCTGATGGCCAGCGAGATCAAGGAGCGTCTGCAACGTTTCCTCGATACCTATCGCACCGGTATCACCGTCACCCAGGTCAACGTACAGAGCGCAGCGGCACCGCGTGAAGTGCAGGAAGCCTTCGATGACGTGATCCGCGCCCGTGAAGACGAGCAGCGTTCGCGCAACCAGGCCGAAACCTACGCCAACGGCGTGGTGCCGGAAGCCCGTGGTCAGGCCCAGCGCATCCTCGAAGATGCCAACGGTTACCGTGACGAAACGGTCTCGCGCGCCAAGGGTGAGGCGGATCGCTTCACCAAGCTGGTTGCCGAGTATCGCAAGGCGCCCGAGGTCACTCGCCAGCGTCTGTACCTGGACACCATGCAGGAAGTCTTCAGCAGCACCAGCAAGGTACTTGTGACCGGCAACAAGAACGGCCAGAGCAACCTGCTTTACCTGCCGCTGGACAAGATGATTCAGAACAGTTCGGGGAGCAATGCACCGGTCACCGGTTCGGCTGCTGCCAGCAACAACACGGACGTCACGCCGCATGTCACTGACGTGCCGCAGTCGCGTACAAGGGAGACCCGCTGATGAGCAATAAATCGCTGATCGCCCTGATCGTTGGCGTTGTTGTGGTACTGGTTGGCTGGAACTGCTTCTACATCGTCGCTCAGACCGAGCGCGCGGTGTTGCTGCAATTCGGTCGCGTGGTTCAGGCTGACGTTCAGCCGGGTCTGCATGTGAAGGTTCCTTACGTTAACCAGGTGCGTAAATTCGACGCACGTCTGATGACGCTGGATGCACCGACACAGCGTTTCCTGACGCTGGAAAAGAAAGCCGTGATGGTCGATGCCTACGCCAAGTGGCGCGTGAAAGATGCCGAGCGCTTCTACACCGCGACTTCGGGCCTCAAGCAGATCGCCGACGAGCGTCTGTCCCGTCGTCTTGAATCGGGTCTGCGTGACCAGTTCGGCAAGCGCACCCTGCACGAAGTCGTGTCGGGTGAGCGTGATGCGCTGATGGCTGACATCACCGCGTCGCTGAACAAGATGGCGGAAAAGGAACTGGGTATCGAAGTCGTCGATGTCCGGGTCAAGGCCATCGATCTGCCGAAAGAAGTGAACCGCAGCGTGTTCGAGCGTATGAGCACCGAGCGTGAGCGTGAAGCTCGCGAGCACCGCGCCAAGGGTAACGAGCTGGCCGAAGGCATCCGTGCCGACGCCGATCGTCAACGCCGCGTGCTGCTGGCTGAAGCCTATCGTGAATCCGAAGAGATTCGCGGTGACGGTGATGCCCAGGCCGCTGCGATCTACTCCAAGGCCTACGGCCAGGATCAGGAGTTCTACGGTTTCTACCGTAGCCTGCGTGCCTACCGTGAAAGCTTCGCGAACAAATCCGACGTCCTGGTCCTCGACCCAAGCAGCGACTTCTTCCGTTACCTGGAAAAGTCCAAGCCTTGATACGACGTTGACCTGAATCATTCCGCCCGGCGGCTAATACCTCGGGCGGGGTGATCCTTTGGGAAAACGTGTGTATGATGCGGCAGCCGGGAAATTCCCGGCTTTTTTGCGTCTGCACGTTTGATTGCTGTTTTTGTTGCAGAAGATCGGGTTGAATGGCCCGACAGTTTTTCGAGGAAAGTGATGGGCGAAGCCGGTAACAGGCCTTTCGCCGCGTCGTTCATGCGCGTGCGTTTTGAACGGGCCGGTCATTTTCTGCTTCACTCAAGGCTCGCCCTCGGGCTGGCCGCCCGGATCTAAGGGGAATGGCGTAATGGCAACGGTAGACCGCTGGCTGCTGCCAGATGGCATCGAAGAAGTACTGCCACCGGAAGCGGCGCGCATTGAAGTCGCGCGTCGTCAGGTGTTGGATCTGTTCCAGAGCTGGGGTTACGAGTTTGTCGTGACTCCCCATATCGAGTACCTGGAATCCCTGCTGACCGGCGCGGGCCAGGACCTGGATCTGCGTACCTTCAAGGTCATCGACCCGCAATCGGGCCGGCAGATGGGTTTCCGTGCCGACATCACGCCGCAAGTGGCGCGCATCGATGCGCACACCCTGCGTCGCGAAGGTCCGAGCCGTCTGTGCTACGCCGGCAGTGTGCTGCATGCCCAGCCGCGTGCCTTGTCGTCCTCGCGCAGCCCGATTCAGCTGGGCGCCGAGTTGTACGGCGATGCCAGCCCGAGCAGCGACGTCGAAGTCATCAGCCTGATGCTGGCCATGCTGCAACTGGCCGACGTGCCGGACGTGCACATGGACCTCGGGCATGTCGGCATCTACCGCGGTCTGGCCCAGGCGGCCGGTCTGTCGGGTGAAGTCGAGCAGCAGTTGTTCGATGCATTGCAACGCAAGGCCATCGACGAGGTCATTACCTTGACCGAAGGCCTGCCGGCCGATCTGTCCGGCATGTTGCGCGCGCTGGTAGACCTGTGCGGCGGCCGTGAGGTCCTGACCGCTGCCCGCGAGCGTCTGGCCAATGCGCCGGCCCCGGTACTGGCGGCACTGGAAGATTTGCTGGCGATCGCCGAGCGTCTGTCGGTGCGCTTCCCGGAGCTGCCGCTGTACTTCGACCTGGGCGAACTGCGCGGTTATCACTACCACACCGGTGTGGTGTTCGCGGTGTTCGTGCCGGGTGTTGGCCAGTCCATCGCCCAGGGCGGTCGCTACGACGACATCGGCGCCGACTTCGGTCGCGCCCGTCCGGCCACCGGCTTCTCCACCGATTTGAAAACCCTGGTGACCCTGGGGCGTGCTGAGATCGAGCTACCGTCTGGCGGTATCTGGATGCCTGACAGTACGGATGCGGCACTCTGGCAGCAGGTTTGCCAGTTGCGCAGTGAGGGTCAGCGTGTCGTTCAGGCATTGCCTGGACAACCTTTGGCCGCCGCCCGTGATGCGGACTGCGACCGGCAATTGATCCAGCAGAACGGGCTTTGGCAAGTATCGCCACTGGCTTCTTGAGTTTTCCTGCCGGCTGACGCCGGCACCAAGTTTGCGCGAATGAGGACAAGTGTTATGGGTAAGAATGTCGTAGTCCTGGGCACCCAATGGGGTGATGAGGGCAAAGGCAAGATCGTTGATCTGCTGACCGAACATGCTGCCGCCGTAGTGCGCTACCAGGGTGGCCACAACGCCGGTCACACTCTGGTGATCGACGGTGAAAAAACCGTCTTGCACCTGATCCCGTCGGGCGTGCTGCGCGAAGGCGTGCAGTGCCTGATCGGCAACGGCGTGGTGGTTGCACCTGACGCCCTGCTGCGCGAGATCACCAAGCTGGAAGAGAAAGGCGTACCGGTGCGCGATCGCCTGCGCATTAGTCCTTCCTGCCCGCTGATCCTGTCCTTCCACGTGGCGCTGGACCAGGCCCGTGAAAAGGCCCGCGGCGAGCTGAAGATCGGTACGACCGGTCGCGGCATCGGCCCGGCTTACGAAGACAAGGTTGCACGTCGTGGCCTGCGTGTTGGCGACCTGCTCAACATGCCGCGCTTTGAAGACAAGCTGCGTGAACTGGTGGACTACCACAACTTCATGCTGGTCGGTTACTACAAAGAGCCTGCCATCGAGTACGAAAAGACTCTGGCCGAGTGCAAGGAATACGCCGAGCTGCTCAAGCCGCTGATGCTGGACGTGACTGCCGAGCTGCACGACCTGCGTCGCGCCGGCAAAGACATCATGTTCGAAGGCGCCCAGGGTTCGCTGCTCGACATCGACCACGGCACCTACCCGTACGTGACCAGCTCCAACACCACCGCTGGTGGTGTTGCGACCGGTTCGGGCGTTGGCCCGATGTTCCTGGACTACATCCTGGGCATCACCAAGGCTTACACCACTCGCGTAGGTTCGGGTCCATTCCCGACCGAGCTGTTCGACGAAGTCGGCGCGCACCTGGCCAAGCAAGGCCACGAGTTCGGTGCTACCACCGGCCGTGCCCGTCGTTGCGGCTGGTTCGACGCCGTTATCCTGCGTCGCGCTATCGATGTGAACAGCATCTCGGGCATCTGCCTGACCAAGCTGGACGTACTCGACGGCCTGGAAACCATCAACATCTGCACCGGCTACAAAGATGCACAAGGCAACGCTGTTGCCCCGACTGACGCTGACAGCTACGTAGGCCTGCAGCCTGTGTACGAAGAAGTGCCAGGCTGGACCGAATCGACCGTGGGCGCCAAAACCCTGGAAGAGCTGCCGGCCAACGCTCGTGCCTACATCAAACGCGTTGAAGAGTTGATCGGCGCGCCGATCGACATTATTTCGACGGGTCCGGACCGCAACGAAACCATCGTTCTGCGTCATCCGTTCGCTTGATAAGTCGTTGATGTAAAAACACAAAGGCCCCTTCATCGGGGCCTTTGTCGTTTATGCCTGTTGGACGGCATGACCTTTGCTGTGATTCTGTCTACAAGAGTGCCATCAAATTAATGGCGTCAGAAGTAGAGGGATTCAAAGTGTCAGCCGTTCTCTCACTGTTACAAAGCCGTCTGTTGCGGCCCGTGTTCGTTACCCTTGGTATCGCCCTTTTGGTGCAAGTGCTGGTGGCCGTCGCCCTGACGCGGAGCACCGTCACTGCGCTTGAAGCCGATCTCGGCACTCGCCTGGGCGCCGACAGTCAGAAGTTGTCCGGTGAGCTGGAGCAGGCCGGGCGCGAAGTCACGTCGAGCCTCGACAACCTCTCCTCAAGTACCCGTCAGCGTCTTACCGCCGGTCTTTCCTCGCGTCTGAAGGAAGAGCAGGCGCAACTGCGTGCGACTCTGGAAAAAGACCTGAAGGATTCGGCCAATGACATGGCCCAGTTGCTGGCCTCGGTGGCGCCTCGCGCCATGTGGGACAGCGACGTGCCGACCCTGTCCGAGTTCGCCCGCCGGGCCCAGCGCAATCCCAACGTGCTGTTCGTGGTGTATGACGACGCCACCGGCCAGCATCTGACCCGCTACCTCAATCGCGAAAACCCGATCAACAAGGCCCTTTTGGAAAAAGGCCAGGGTGAGCGGGCGCTGGATAAAGTGCTGGATGCGGCGAAGAACGATCCGTCGGTCTACTACCTCGAAGCTTCTATCAATCCCAATGGTGTGGAAATCGGCAAGGTGTTGATGGGCGTCTCGACTGCTTCGGTCGAAACCGATCTGGCGGCGCTCGATCAGCGCTTCACGGCGTTGATTGCCAGCAGCGATCAACTGGTTGGCGACAGTCTCAAAGGCGCCGCTGCCGACAGCGCCACCGCCATGCGTGCGCGCCTGCAGTCGGCGCAATCCACGGCTGCCGAAATGAAGGCCAACACCACCAGTACCGTGCAGGACGCAGCAGCAACTCTGCGCTGGCGTATCGGCATGGGCCTGGCGCTGGTGGGTGCCGGGGTGCTGTTGCTGCTGGCGGTGGTACTCGGTCATCGAGTGGTCAATCGCCTGAAAATGCTCAACGCCGCCATGGATGATCTGGCAGCAGGCGAGGGCGATCTGACCAAGCGTGTGCAGATCAACAGCAAGGACGAAATCGGCGACATGGCGTCGGCGGTCAACCGCTTTGTGGACAAGTTGCAGCCGATCGTGCGCGAGGCCGGGGATGTGGCTCAGCGTACCGGTGTGGAAATCGGCGCCATGACCCTGCGTAACGCCGGTGCCGATGCGGCGGCCGGAATGCAGCGTGATGAAGTGGCCGAGAGTCTGCGGGCGCTTTCGCAAATGGCCGACGAAGCGCAATCGGAAAGTCATGCGATGCAGGCTGCGTTGAAGCAGGTGGTGGATATTCGCCAGGCCACCGACGAGAACACTCGCACCTCGGCCAAGGTCGGCAGCTTGATCGAGGCGCTGGCGGGGCAGGTCGATACAGGGGCGAAAGTCATCGAGCGGCTGGCGCAGCAGAGCGAGCAAATCGAAGTGGTGCTGACCGTGATTCACGGCATCGCCGAGCAGACCAACCTGCTGGCGCTCAACGCGGCCATCGAAGCGGCCCGGGCCGGCGAGACCGGTCGCGGGTTTGCGGTGGTGGCGGATGAAGTCCGCGCGCTGGCGAGCAAGACCCAAAGCTCCACCGGCGACATTCAGGCGCACATCGTGGCCTTGCAGCAGGGTGCCCGTGAAGCGGTCGAGGCGATCGGTCAGGCCGGGCGTCAGGCCAGCGAAGGTTTGCTGGTGCTGCGTGACAGCGCGCGGCTGCAGCAATCGGTGCAGGCGTCGGTCGAGCAGGTGCATGCGGCGATTGGCCTGGCGACTCAGGCAGCGGCGCATCAGGCACAAGGCGCGCAGGCTGTGCGTGGGCGCGTCGAGACGATTCATGCCCAGGCCGAGAAAGCCGCTCAGGCGGTGGTCGAGACTACGGCCAGTGGCAAGGTGCTGGATGGTCTGGCGGCGCAACTCAAGGCTAGTCTGGGGCAGTTCCGGGCCTGATAGTCCGGGCAAAAAAAATCGCAGCCTCGGCTGCGATTTTTTTATCGGCTCAAATACATCCGGGTCGTCAGCAGATACACCGGCAATCCCGAGACCACAATCAACAACGCCGCATAAGGCGCTGCGGCTGCGAACTCGACATTCGCGGTGTGCGCCCAGACTTCGGTCGCCAATGTGTTGAGTCCTGTGGGGCTCAGCAGCAATGTCGCCGTCAGTTCCTTCATAGCATCCAGAAACACCAGCGCAAACGCCGCGCCCAGTGCCGGAAAGATGATCGGCAGGGTCACTCGGCAGAACGCCGTGAACGAAGAGGCGCCCAGCGTGCGGGCGGCTTCTTCGAGTTGCGGTGCGGCCTTGTTCAGCGCCGTGCGGATCGGCGCCTGAGCCAGCGGCAGAAACAGCAGCGCATAAGCGATCAGCAACAGCGCGGAGGTCTGGTACAGCGCCGGCACGTAATGCAGGGCGAAATACACCAGCGTCAGGGCGATCACCAATCCCGGCAGGGCGTGCAGCAGATAGGGCAGGCGCTCGGCCCAGATCGCCAGTTGGCCTTTGTAGCGCACTACCAGCAACCCGACCGGCACTGCCAGCACCAGGCACAATCCCGCGCCACCCAGCGACAGCGCCAATGAAGACAGCAAGGCTTCGGTGATCGCCGCAATCGGGAATGCCGCTGACGATCCCACTGCGAGCCAGTAAGCCAGCATGCCCAGCGGAATCCCGCTGCCGACAATCGCCAGCATCAGGCAATACAGCTGACCGGCGATCGCCCAAGGCCCGAGCCGCACTTGTTCAGCCCGACGCGCCGCGCCCTGGCCGGTGCGCACATGACGGCCTTTGCCGCGAACGCGCAGCTCCAGCCACAACAGCATCAGGCACAGCGCCAGCAACACTGCAGACAGCATTGCCGCATTGGCATTGCTGAATTCCAGTTCGAATTGCTGATAGATCGCGGTGGTGAAGGTTTGCAGGCCAATGATCGACAGTGCGCCGAACTCCACCAGCATGTGCAATGCAATCAGCAGCGATCCCGCCAGCAGCGAAGGCCAGAGCAGCGGCAGGGTGACGCGGAAAAACATGCCCCAGCGATTCTGTCCCAGTGTGCGAGCCGACTCTTCAAGGGATGGATCAAGATTGCGCAGCGTGGCGGCCACCGGCAGAAAGATCAGCGGGTACTTCGACAGGCTCATCACCAGGATTGCCCCGCCGAGTCCTTCGAACTGCGCACTGAGCGAAACCCAGGTGAAACTGCTGACGAATGCCGGCACCGCGAACGGCAGGCAAAGAATCACGCCCCACAGCCGTCGGCCCGGCAGATTGCTGCGCTCCAGCAACCACGCCAGTGACAGGCCGATCACGCCACAGGTCACGGTTACGCCAACCATCAGCGCCAGCGTATTGCGCAGCAGGCCGAACACATACGGGCGCCACAGCAAGTGCAGCGCCTCGGACCAGCCTGCTTGCCAGGCTTTGAGTCCGACGTAGGCCAGCGGCAACAGGCTCATGGCCACCAGCAACAACACCGGCAGCACCAGCCAGATCGACGGCCGCTTGCGCCGTGGCACGTAACCCCCGCGTGTAGCGGGCGCGGATAACGATGCGGTCATCAGTTCAGGCCAACTTCGCGTTCCAGATCCAGCGCTTCTTCGGCATTACCAAGATCGGCCGGCGTGACGTCCGGCGCTTCCAGTTCGCTGAACGGCTTGAGGCCGCGATCGGATTCCATGCCTTTATGCAGCGGGTATTCGGCGGTGGTCTGGGTGATCACGCGCTGGCCTTCTTCGCTGGCCATGTAGGCGAGGAATTGCTGCGCTTCCTTTGGATGCTTGCTGGATTTCAGCACGGCTGCGCTGGAGACAGTGATCAAGCCGCCCACGTCGCCGCCGGTGAAGTAATGCAGTTTGGAGTCGAGCTTGCCTTTCTCCCGCTGCAGGGCGAACCAGTAGTAGTTGTTCACCAGTACGGTGGCGACTTCGCCGTTTTCCACAGCCTTGAGGGCGACCATGTTGTTGCTGTAGGTCTTGCCGAAGGCGCGCAGGCCAGTCAGCCATTCTTCCGCTGCTTCACGACCGTGTTTCTTGATGATGGCTACGGCTTGTTCCTGGAAGGCACCGCTGGTGGGCACGAAACCGACCTTGCCTTGCCACTGCGGATCGGCGAAATCCAGCACCGACTTGGGCAGGTCTTTTTCATCGACCAGTTTCGGGTTGAAGGCGACTACGCGAACCCGTGCGGTGACGCCGATCCAGGTGCCGTTGCCGGCGACATATTCTTTTGGCAGAACAGCCAACGTTGCATCGTCGGTCTTGGCCAGCAGGCCCTGTTCGCCAAGGTTGTTCAGCGGTGGGGATTCTTCGGTGTAGATGACGTCGGCGGGGGATCGGTCGCCTTCTTCGATGATCTGGCTGGCGAGCTGATTGCTGCTGCCCTTGCGCACATTGACGTGAATGCCGGTCTTGGCTTCGAAGGCTTTGGCGATCGCATCGCCGACTTCCTTGTGTTGACCGTTGTAGAGAGTCAGGGAAACCGCGTCGGCAGCCTGGGTGAGGGGAGTGGCGAGTGCCAGGCCGAGCAGGGTGAAGGTCAAGCCGCGGCGCAGGGTATTTCGAAACATCATTCGCAGGGTTCCTCACTGTCGCATTGCAAAAACTTGCAACAATGATAAACGATATTGTTTCTCAAGTGCGCCTTGCGGGGAGGGGGTGGGTCTGGTAAGCGTTGGTTTCAGGTTTTTCCAGACCCCGGAAACGCAAAAACCCGCTTTCGCGGGTTTTTGTGAGATTCAAGATCGTGACCTTGAATTTGAATTGGTGCCCAGAAGAAGACTCGAACTTCCACGACCGTAAGGTCACCAGCACCTGAAGCTGGCGTGTCTACCAATTTCACCATCTGGGCTTCATCTTCAGCGTTGCCGCTGTTGATGTGGCGCACTATACGGAGCGCCTTTTGATCTGTAAACCCCTGATTTGATTTTAATAAATCATTTTCAGAAAAAGGCGGGGCGCAGAATGCAAAAAACCCGCTTTCGCGGGTTTTTGTGTGAGTCTTGAAACTGATCTAGTCTCAAACTCGAAATTGGTGCCCAGGAGAAGACTCGAACTTCCACGACCGTAAGGTCACCAGCACCTGAAGCTGGCGTGTCTACCAATTTCACCACCTGGGCATCTCGTCAACGTGTGTACGTCGTCGATGGCGCGCACTATACGGAGCGCCTTTTTAACTGTAAACCCCTGCCAGCAAAAAAAATGATTTTTTTTACCAGCGGTGTTCAAAACGCCCTCCAGGCGTCGATACAAGGCTCCAGACGCGTCTTATATAGTCGGAAATTTCCCGTTTGATGGCGCCTATGCCAAACTAACCCGCATATAGACAAGGTGAAAACTCTCTAATGGCCGATTGGCAGTCCCTCGATCCCGAGGCCGCTCGTGAAGCGGAAAAATATGAAAACCCTATTCCCAGCCGCGAACTGATCCTTCAGCACCTAGCTGATCGGGGTTCGCCTGCTGCCCGTGAGCAACTGGTCGAAGAGTTTGGTCTGACCACAGAAGACCAGATCGAAGCCCTGCGCCGCCGCCTGCGCGCCATGGAGCGCGACGCTCAACTGATCTACACCCGCCGTGGCACCTATGCGCCGGTGGACAAGCTCGACCTGATCCTCGGCCGCATCAGCGGTCACCGCGACGGCTTCGGTTTCCTGGTGCCGGATGACGGCTCCGACGACCTGTTCATGAGCCCGGCGCAAATGCGTCTGGTGTTCGACGGCGACCGTGCCTTGGCCCGTGTCTCTGGCCTGGACCGTCGCGGTCGTCGCGAAGGCGTGATCGTCGAAGTGGTGTCCCGTGCCCACGAAAGCATCGTCGGCCGCTACTTCGAAGAAGGTGGTATCGGCTTCGTCGTTGCGGACAACCCGAAGATCCAACAGGAAGTGCTGGTCACCCCGGGCCGCAACGCCAACGCCCAGATCGGTCAGTTCGTCGAGGTAAAAATCACCCACTGGCCGACTCCGCGCTTCCAGCCGCAAGGCGATGTTATCGAAGTCGTCGGCAACTACATGGCGCCGGGCATGGAAATCGATGTTGCCCTGCGCACCTACGATATTCCGCACGTCTGGCCTGAAGCCGTTCTGAAGGAAGCCGGCAAGCTCAAGCCGGAAGTCGAAGAGAAAGACAAAGAAAAGCGCGTTGACCTGCGCCATCTGCCGTTCGTCACCATCGACGGCGAAGATGCCCGCGACTTCGACGACGCGGTCTACTGCGAAGCCAAGCCAGGCAAGCTGCGACTGTTCTCCGGCGGCTGGAAGTTGTACGTGGCGATTGCCGACGTTTCCAGCTACGTGAAGATCGGTTCGGCGTTGGATAACGAAGCCCAGGTGCGCGGCAACTCGGTGTACTTCCCCGAGCGCGTGGTGCCGATGCTGCCGGAGCAGCTCTCCAACGGCCTGTGCTCGCTGAACCCGCACGTCGATCGTCTGGCCATGGTTTGCGAGATGACCATCTCCAAGTCCGGCGAAATGACCGACTACTGCTTCTATGAAGCAGTGATCCATTCCCACGCCCGTCTGACCTACAACAAGGTCAGCGCGATGCTGGAAACGCCGAAAGCCACCGAAGGTCGCAAGTTGCGCGGTGAATACACCGACGTCTTGCCGCACCTCAAACAGCTCTACGCGCTGTACAAGGTATTGCTGGCAGCCCGTCACGTGCGCGGCGCGATCGATTTCGAAACGCAGGAAACCCGGATCATCTTCGGTTCCGAGCGCAAGATTGCCGAAATCCGTCCGACCACCCGCAACGATGCGCACAAGCTGATTGAGGAATGCATGCTGGCGGCCAACGTGGCCACCGCAGAATTCCTGAAGAAGCACGAAATCCCTGCGCTGTACCGCGTCCACGACGGCCCGCCGCCGGAGCGTCTGGAAAAACTGCGCGCGTTCCTCGGTGAGCTCGGCCTGTCCCTGCACAAAGGCAAGGATGGTCCGTCGCCGAAGGATTATCAGGCCCTGTTGGCCAGCATCAAGGACCGTCCGGATTTCCACCTGATCCAGACCGTGATGCTGCGCTCCCTGAGCCAGGCGGTGTACAGCGCCCAGAACGAAGGCCACTTCGGCCTGAATTACGAAGCCTATACCCACTTCACCTCGCCGATCCGGCGTTACCCGGACTTGCTCACGCACCGGGCGATCCGCAGCGTGATCCATTCGAAACAGGACACCCCGCACGTTCGTCGTGCCGGTGCGATGACCATTCCGAAGGCGCGCATCTATCCGTACGACGAGGCAGCGCTGGAGCAACTCGGCGAGCAGTGCTCTATGAGCGAGCGCCGTGCCGACGAAGCGACCCGCGACGTAGTGAACTGGCTCAAGTGCGAGTTCATGAAAGATCGCGTGGGCGAATCGTTCCCGGGCGTGATCACCGCCGTGACCGGTTTCGGCCTGTTCGTCGAACTGACCGATATCTACGTCGAAGGTCTGGTGCACGTTACGGCGCTGCCGGGCGACTACTACCACTTCGACCCTGTGCATCACCGCCTGGCGGGCGAGCGCACCGGTCGCAGCTTCCGTCTTGGCGATACCGTTGAAGTGCGCGTGATGCGCGTCGATCTCGACGAGCGCAAGATCGACTTCGAGATGGCTGAAAAAACCATCAGCGCGCCGATCGGCCGCAAGAAGCGTGGCGCCGAAACAACCGCTCCAGCGGCCAAGGCTGTGGAAGAAAAGGCTCCGGCGAAAACCGCCAGCCGTCGTCCGGCCAAGGAAAAGGTTGCCGAGGCTTATCGCCCGAGCGACGCCGTGGCGAAAAACGCCGAGCTGCGCAAAAGCCGTGAAATGAAGAAGGCCTTGCTGGCCGACGCCAAAAACGGTGGTAAAGCGGCGTCCGGGGGAAAGACCGGACGGTCGGTGCCTGAAAAGGCCTCCGGCGGCAAGCCAGCCAAACCGAGCAAACACCGTAAAGGCCCGCCGAAAGCGGGTTCCGCTCCAGCCAAAAGTGGCGGGGCGCGTAAACCGAAGGCGAAGTCATGAGTCAGTTGGAAAAAATCTACGGCGTTCACGCGGTAGAAGCGTTGCTGCGTCACCACCCTAAACGCGTCAAGCAGATCTGGCTGGCTGAAAGCCGCAACGATCCGCGCGTGCAGACGCTGATCGAGCTGGCCAACGAAAACCGGGTCCAGATCGGTCAAGCCGAGCGCCGCGAAATGGACGCCTGGGTCGAAGGCGTGCACCAAGGTGTGGTGGCGGACGTCAGTCCGAGCCAGGTCTGGGGCGAAGCGATGCTCGACGAGCTGCTCGATCGCACCGAAGGCGCACCGTTGCTGTTGGTGCTCGACGGCGTGACCGACCCGCACAACCTCGGCGCCTGCCTGCGTTCGGCGGATGCTGCCGGTGCGCTGGCGGTCATCGTGCCAAAAGACAAGTCGGCCACCCTGACCCCTGTGGTGCGTAAAGTGGCTTGCGGCGCGGCGGAAGTAATTCCGCTGGTGGCCGTCACCAACCTTGCGCGTACCTTGGAAAAACTCCAGCAGCGCGGGTTGTGGATTGTCGGCACAGCGGGTGAGGCCGAGGTCAGCATCTATGACCAGGACCTGACCGGCCCGACCATCCTGATCATGGGCGCCGAAGGCAAAGGCATGCGTCGCCTGACCCGCGAGCATTGCGATTACCTGGTGCACCTGCCGATGGCCGGTAGCGTCAGCAGTCTCAACGTCTCGGTTGCGACCGGCGTGTGCCTGTTCGAGGCCCAGCGCCAGCGCGGTGCCAAGGCCAAGGCGACTGCCAAAAAGGCTTAAGCCTCACGCCGATTCAAATGTGGGAGCGGGCTTGCTCGCGAAAACGGAGTGTCAGTCGACAAAAATGTTGCCTGATGTATCCCCTTCGCGAGCAAGCTCGCTCCCACAGCGTTTTATGGCGGGGCAAAATTTCGGTGACTGTTCAAATAATCACCAATTGCCTTGCACCTCTTCTGTCCCTTCTCTACAATTGCGCCCCTTGCTGTGGCGGCAGGCATGCATGTGCCCCGCGCCAGCAAGTCCATAAGTGTCATTCACTCCTTGTCTGACCGTTTTTGAGCGGCAGGCTACAACCCGTAAGGAGCATTCATGCGTCATTACGAAATCATCTTTCTGGTCCACCCTGACCAGAGCGAGCAAGTCGGCGGCATGGTTGAGCGTTACACCAAGCTGATCGAAGAAGACGGCGGCAAAATCCACCGTCTGGAAGACTGGGGCCGTCGTCAACTGGCCTACGCAATCAACAATGTTCACAAGGCTCACTACGTGATGCTGAACGTTGAGTGCACCGGCAAGGCCCTGGCCGAGCTGGAAGACAACTTCCGCTACAACGATGCTGTGATCCGTAACCTGGTCATCCGTCGCGACGAAGCCGTTACCGGCCAGTCCGAGATGCTCAAGGCTGAAGAAAACCGCAGTGAGCGCCGTGAGCGTCGCGAACGTCCTGAGCACGATGGCAGCGCCGATGGCGATGACAGCGATAGCGACAGCGACAACAGCGATAACGCTGACGAGTAATCCACGGACCTTTTAAGGAGCCTATCAAATGGCACGTTTCTTCCGTCGTCGTAAATTCTGCCGCTTCACCGCTGAAGACGTGAAGGAGATCGATTACAAAGATCTCAACACTCTGAAAGCCTACGTATCCGAGACCGGCAAAATCGTTCCAAGCCGCATCACCGGTACCAAAGCTCGTTATCAGCGTCAGCTGGCCACCGCTATCAAGCGCGCCCGCTTCCTGGCCCTGCTGGCCTACACCGACAGCCACGGCCGCTGAGACCGGGCAGTCGACAGGTAGCAAAGGATTGAATGCATGCGTGCCTTAGCTGAGTTCATCATGCGCGGCCGTATGCAGGCCACTCTCGTAGTGGCCGGGTGTGCAACATTGCCGTTGTTGTATTGGTTGGGTGCTGCCGCCGGGAGCCTGGTGCTTCTGCGGCGCGGATTGTCGGACGCCCTTGGCGTTCTGGTTCTGGGACTGCTGCCAGCGTTGATCTGGTGGCTCAAGTTCGATGACCCGCGGGCACTTCTGGTGCTGCTGGGGTCTTCGGGGCTTGCGCTGGTGTTGCGCGCAAGCGAGTCCTGGGTTCGCACGCTGCTGGTCAGCGTAGCCATGGGGCTGGTGTTTTCAGTGGTGCTCGGGGCGGCTTTCGCGCCCCAGATCGAGAAGCTGGCGCAGGACCTTGTACAGGTCATGCCGCTGCTCCTCGGTGATGCCTACCAACAATTGTCGGTAGACGAGCAGGCGCGTTTCGCGTCGCTGATCGCACCGGTCCTGACCGGCCTGATTGCGGCCTTGTTGCAGATCGTCAGCGTGCTGAGCCTGATTGTCGGGCGTTACTGGCAGGCGTTGTTGTACAACCCGGGTGGTTTTGGTCGCGAGTTTCGCGCCATCCGGATCCCGCTGGGGCCGGCGATGTTACTGCTGGCGTTGATGCTTCTGGGCCCGAATCTCGGTGCACAGATGGCCATGTTGACGCCGTTGTGCAGTGTACCGCTGGTGTTCGCCGGGCTGGCCCTGATTCACGGGCTGGTGGCGCAAAGGCGACTGGCCGGTTTCTGGCTGGTGGGGTTGTACGTGACGCTGTTGCTGTTCATGCAGCTGATCTATCCGTTGCTCGTGGTTCTGGCCATTGTCGACAGCCTGATTGATTTTCGCGGTCGGGTGTCGAAAGACACCGATAACGCGAACGGTGAAGGTTAAAAGTTAAGAGGATTTCCACATGCAACTGATCCTTCTGGAAAAAATCGCCAACCTGGGCAACCTGGGCGACAAAGTAAACGTTAAGGCCGGTTACGGCCGTAACTACCTGCTGCCTTTCGGCAAAGCCACCGCTGCGACCGCTGCCAACCTGGCTGCGTTCGAAGAGCGTCGCGCTGAGCTGGAAAAAGCCGCCGCAGACCGTAAAGCATCGGCTGAAAGCCGTGCTGCCCAACTGGCCGAGCTGGAAGTGACCATCACTGCCACCGCTGGCGACGAAGGCAAGCTGTTCGGTTCGATCGGTACTCACGACATCGCTGACGCACTGACCGCCTCCGGCGTTGAAGTTGCGAAAAGCGAAGTTCGTCTGCCGAACGGCACCATCCGCAACGTGGGTGAATTCGACGTGGCTGTGCACCTGCACGCCGAAGTTGAAGCCACCGTACGCGTTGTCGTGGTAGCAGCTTAAGCAACACCCTGATCGACTGGCGGCTTGTCCGTCAGGCGGTTAACATCGGGCACGATCCTGTTTACAGGTCGTGCCCTTTGTCTTTCTGCACTCCCTGCTTTTCCTGATTAAAAAGTGGCCATGAACGAAATCTCCGCTCCCGAGCAATACGATCTGCAAACCGCCGCGCTGAAGGTGCCGCCGCATTCCATCGAGGCCGAACAGGCCGTGCTCGGTGGTCTGATGCTGGACAACAACGCCTGGGAACGCGTGCTCGATCAAGTCTCCGACGGCGATTTCTACCGACATGACCACCGTCTGATTTTCCGTGCGATCGCCAAACTGGCCGATCAGAACATGCCGATCGACGTCGTGACGCTTGCCGAGCAACTGGACAAGGAAGGTCAGACCTCGCAGGTCGGCGGTCTCGGTTACCTCGGCGAGCTGGCGAAAAACACGCCGTCCGTCGCCAACATCAAGGCCTATGCGCAGATCGTCCGCCAGCGTGCGACGTTGCGTCAGTTGATCGGTATCAGCACCGAAATTGCCGACAGCGCCTTCAACCCCGAAGGCCGCACCGCCGAGGAAATCCTCGACGAAGCCGAGCGCCAGATCTTTGCAATTGCCGAGGCCCGACCAAAAACCGGTGGCCCGGTGGGTGTGAATGACCTGCTGACCAAGGCCATCGACCGCATCGACACCCTGTTCAACACCGCCGACTCGATCACCGGCCTGTCCACCGGCTACACCGACCTCGACGAGAAGACCAGTGGCCTGCAACCGGCCGACTTGATCATCGTCGCCGGCCGTCCGTCGATGGGAAAGACCACCTTTGCGATGAACCTGGTGGAAAACGCCGTACTGCGCAGCGACAAGGTGGTGCTGGTGTACTCCCTGGAGATGCCAGGCGAATCGCTGATCATGCGTATGCTGTCGTCCCTCGGTCGTATCGACCAGACCAAGGTGCGTTCCGGCCAGCTGGAAGACGACGACTGGCCGCGCCTGACCTCGGCGGTCAACCTGCTCAACGACCGCAAGCTGTTCATCGATGACACCGCCGGCATCAGCCCGTCGGAAATGCGTGCCCGGACCCGGCGTCTGGTGCGCGAGCACGGCGACATCGGCCTGATCATGATCGACTACCTGCAGCTGATGCAGATCCCTGGCTCCAGCGGTGACAACCGGACCAACGAGATTTCCGAGATCTCCCGATCCCTGAAAGCCCTGGCCAAGGAATTCAACTGCCCGGTAGTCGCCCTGTCGCAGCTCAACCGCTCCCTGGAACAACGTCCCAACAAGCGCCCGGTGAACTCCGACTTGCGGGAATCCGGAGCGATCGAGCAGGACGCCGACGTGATCATGTTCGTATACCGGGACGAGGTTTATCACCCGGAAACCGAGCACAAAGGCATCGCCGAAATCATCATCGGCAAACAGCGGAACGGCCCGATCGGCTTCATCCGCCTGGCCTTCATCGGCAAGTACACGCGCTTCGAAAACCTCGCGCCGGGCAGCTATAACTTCGACGACGACGAGTAAGTCTGTCGTCATCTGAAAGCCCCTGATATTTCCGACCGCAGCCGTCGGAATTGGTCATTTTTTGTGCTATATTCCGCGCCCGCGATTTTGCACCTCAACACCGGTCATCGACATGCAAGCAGCCAAGCCGTTATTTGACTATCCAAAATACTGGGCCGAATGTTTCGGGCCGGCGCCATTCCTGCCGATGAGCAGGGAGGAGATGGATCAGCTTGGCTGGGATTCCTGCGACATCATCATTGTTACGGGAGATGCCTACGTCGATCACCCGTCGTTCGGCATGGCGATCATCGGCCGGCTGCTGGAGTCGCAAGGCTTCCGCGTCGGGATCATCGCGCAGCCTAACTGGCAGTCCAAAGACGACTTCATGAAGCTCGGCGAGCCGAACCTGTTCTTCGGCGTCGCGGCCGGCAACATGGACTCGATGATCAACCGCTACACCGCGGACAAGAAAATCCGTTCCGACGACGCCTACACCCCGGGCGGCATGGCCGGCAAACGTCCGGACCGCGCGAGCCTGGTTTACAGCCAGCGCTGCAAGGAAGCCTACAAGCATGTGCCGATCGTGCTCGGCGGCATCGAAGCCTCCCTGCGCCGTATCGCCCACTACGACTACTGGCAGGATCGCGTGCGCAACTCGATCCTGATCGACGCCAGCGCCGACATCCTGCTGTACGGCAACGCCGAGCGGGCGATTGTCGAAGTCGCCCAGCGTCTGTCCTACGGTCACAAGATCGAAGACATCACCGATGTGCGCGGCACCGCGTTCATCCGTCGCGACACGCCGGCGGGCTGGTACGAAGTCGACTCCACGCGCATCGACCGTCCGGGCAAGATCGACAAGATCATCAACCCGTACGTCAACACCCAGGACACTCAGGCTTGCGCGATCGAGCAGGAGAAGGGGCCGGTTGAAGATCCGGAAGAAGCCAAGGTCGTGCAGATCCTGGCCAGCCCGAAAATGACCCGCGACAAGACCGTGATCCGCCTGCCGTCGATGGAAAAGGTGCGTAACGACCCGGTCCTGTACGCCCACGCCAACCGCGTGCTGCACCTGGAAACCAACCCGGGCAACGCCCGTGCGCTGGTGCAGAAGCATGGCGAGATCGACGTCTGGTTCAACCCGCCGCCGATTCCGATGACCACTGAAGAAATGGACTACGTGTTCGGCATGCCTTACGCACGTGTTCCGCACCCTGCGTACGGCAAGGAAAAGATCCCGGCCTACGACATGATCCGTTTCTCGGTGAACATCATGCGTGGCTGCTTCGGTGGCTGCACCTTCTGCTCGATCACCGAGCACGAAGGCCGGATCATCCAGAACCGTTCCGAAGAGTCGATCATTCGCGAAATCGAAGAGATCCGCGACAAGGTGCCGGGTTTCACCGGCGTCATTTCCGACCTCGGCGGCCCTACCGCGAACATGTACCGCATCGCCTGCAAGAGCCCGGAAATCGAATCCGCGTGCCGCAAGCCGTCCTGCGTGTTCCCGGGCATCTGCCCGAACCTGAACACCGACCACTCGTCGCTGATTCAGCTGTACCGCAGTGCCCGTGCGTTGCCGGGTGTGAAGAAGATCCTGATCGCCTCCGGCCTGCGTTACGACCTCGCGGTCGAGTCGCCGGAGTACGTCAAGGAGCTGGTGACCCACCACGTCGGTGGTTACCTGAAGATCGCCCCGGAACACACCGAGGAAGGTCCGCTCAACCAGATGATGAAACCGGGGATCGGCACCTACGATCGCTTCAAGCGCATGTTCGAGAAGTACACCAAGGAAGCCGGGAAAGAGCAGTACCTGATTCCGTACTTCATCGCCGCGCACCCGGGCACCACTGACGAAGACATGATGAACCTGGCCCTGTGGCTCAAGGGCAACGGCTTCCGGGCCGACCAGGTGCAGGCGTTCTATCCGTCGCCGATGGCCACCGCTACCGCGATGTACCACTCGGGCAAGAACCCGCTGCGCAAGGTCACCTACAAGAGCGACGGCGTGACCATCGTCAAGAGCGAAGAGCAGCGTCGTCTGCACAAGGCGTTCCTGCGTTATCACGACCCGAAGGGCTGGCCGATGCTGCGTGAAGCGCTGACCCGCATGGGCCGCGCCGACCTGATCGGGCCGGGCAAGAACCAGTTGATCCCGCTGCATCAGCCGGCCACCGACAGCTACCAGAGTGCCCGTCGCAAGAACTCGACACCGGCCGGCAGCCACAAGGTCGCGAAAGAGAAGACCACAAAGATCCTCACCCAGCACACCGGTCTGCCACCGCGCGCCAGCGACGGCGGCAATCCGTGGGACAAGCGTGAACAGGCCAAGGCCGCGGCATTCGCCCGCAACCAGCAGGCCGCCAAGGAGCGCAAGGAAGCGGCGAAAGGCAAAGGGCCGAAGCCGGCACGCAAACCGGTCGTACCGCGCTGAAACGCACTTGAGCTGAACAGAACGCCAACCTTCGGGTTGGCGTTTTGCGTTGTGCCTCGCAACATTTGCGTGCAACTGTGCCAAACCATTTCACCGCATCGCCCGATTTTGGTGCTGTACTGCCCTAAGCATTCCGGGAAAGCGCCCAAGCCTCTGCATGGCATAAGTCTTGCGCGCTTTCGAATACGCTTGGGCTCGCAGGAGGCACGCCGTGTCGATTCATGTCGCATTGCATCACGTCACGCATTACCGCTACGACCGCGCTGTCGAACTCGGCCCGCAGATCGTGCGTCTGCGCCCGGCTGCCCACAGCCGCACGCGGATTCTGTCCTATTCGCTGAAAGTCTCGCCCGAGCAGCACTTCATCAACTGGCAGCAGGACCCTCAGGGTAACTACCTCGCACGGCTGGTGTTCCCCGAGAAAACCGCCGAACTGCGGATCGAGGTCGACCTGCTGGCCGAGATGGCGGTGTTCAACCCGTTCGACTTTTTCCTCGAGCCCTATGCCGAGAAAATCCCCTTCGCCTATGCCGCCGATGAACGCAAGGAGCTGGCGCCGTACCTCGAAACCCTGCCGCTGACGCCGAAATTCAAGGCCTATCTGGACGCCATCGACCGCACGCCGTTGCCGGCCGTGGACTTCCTGGTGGCGCTCAACCAGCGTCTGAGCGAAGACATCAATTACCTGATTCGCATGGAGCCGGGCGTACAGACCCCGGAACACACCCTCGAACATGCCTCCGGTTCCTGCCGCGATTCGGCATGGCTGCTGGTGCAACTGCTGCGCAACCTCGGGCTGGCGGCGCGTTTCGTCTCCGGTTACCTGATTCAACTGACCGCCGACGTGAAAAGCCTCGACGGCCCATCCGGCACCGAAGTGGACTTCACCGACCTGCACGCCTGGTGCGAGGTGTATCTGCCCGGCGCCGGCTGGATTGGCCTTGATGCGACGTCGGGGTTGTTCGCCGGTGAAGGGCATATCCCGTTGGCTTGTAGCCCTGATCCGTCCTCGGCGGCGCCGATCAGTGGTCTGGTGGAGCCTTGCGAATGCGAGTTCAGCCACGAAATGTCCGTGGAGCGGATCTGGGAAGCGCCGCGGGTCACCAAGCCCTACACCGATGAGCAATGGCTGGCGATCCAGGCGCTGGGCCGGCAGATCGATGCCGATCTGCTGGAAGGCGATGTGCGTCTGACCATGGGCGGCGAGCCGACCTTCGTGTCCATCGACGACCCCGACGGTGCCGAGTGGAACACCGCCGCGCTGGGCCCGGACAAGCGCCGGCTCTCCGCCGAACTGTTCCAGCGCATGCGCAAGCATTACGCGCCCAAAGGGCTGGTGCATTTCGGCCAGGGCAAGTGGTATCCGGGTGAGCAACTGCCGCGCTGGTCGCTGAATTGCTACTGGCGCCGCGACGGCGTGCCGATCTGGCACAACAACGCATTGATTGCCGATGAACAGCAGGATTACGGCGCCACGGGTGAACTGGCCGGGCGCTTTCTGGCGAGTGTCGCCGAACGCCTGAAACTGCCGACACGCTTCGTCTTCCCGGCCTACGAAGACCATTTCTATTACCTCTGGCGCGAGGGCGCCTTGCCGAGCAACGTCAGCGCCGAAGACTCGCGTCTGGAGGAGCCACTGGAACGTGCGCGGCTGCGCAAGGTGTTCAGTCAGGGGCTGGACAAGGTCATCGGCCAGGTGCTGCCGCTGGCGCGCACCGCCAAGGGCGATCAATGGCAGAGCGGGCGCTGGTATCTGCGCGATGAGCATTGCCGGTTGGTGCCGGGAGATTCACCGCTCGGCTATCGCCTTCCATTGGGCTCGCAGCCCTGGGTGAAGGCGGCGGAGTATCCGTTCATTCATCCGAACGATCCGAATCAGGACTTCCCCGAACTGCCCGAAACATCGCAGCTCAACGAACACGGCGAGCCCGCTCCGGCGGACGATCGTGTGCCGAAAATCGACGAGTCCGCCGACTGGCTGACCCGCACTGCGTTCTGCGCCGAGGCCCGGGAAGGCCGGTTGTACCTGTTCATGCCGCCGCTGGAGCGGGTCGAGGATTATCTGGAGCTGGTGGCCGCCATCGAAGCCACCGCCGAGGAGCTTCATTGCCCGGTATTGCTGGAAGGCTACGAGCCGCCGAGCGATCCGCGCCTGAGCAATTTCCGCATCACCCCGGATCCCGGCGTTATAGAGGTCAACGTGCAGCCGTCCGCGACGTGGGACGAGTTGGTCGAGCGCACCGAATTTCTATACGAAGAAGCGCGCCAGACCCGACTGTCCACCGAGAAATTCATGGTCGACGGTCGACACACCGGAACCGGCGGCGGCAACCATTTCGTCCTCGGCGGCGCGACACCGGGCGATTCACCGTTTCTGCGCCGTCCGGACCTGCTGCGCAGCCTGATCAGCTACTGGCACAACCACCCGTCGCTGTCCTACCTGTTTTCCGGTCTGTTCATCGGCCCGACTTCTCAGGCGCCACGAGTCGATGAAGCGCGCAACGATGCGTTGTACGAACTGGAAATCGCTTTCGCGCAGATGCCGGCGCCGGGAGAGGAATGCCCGCCGTGGCTGGTGGATCGACTCTTGCGCAATCTGCTGATCGACGTCACTGGCAACACCCATCGCGCCGAGTTCTGCATCGACAAACTGTATTCACCGGACGGCGCCACCGGACGCCTCGGTCTGTTGGAGTTGCGTGCGTTCGAGATGCCGCCCCATGCGCGCATGAGCCTGGCTCAGCAGCTGTTGTTGCGGGCGCTGGTGGCGCGGTTCTGGCGCGAGCCTTATGCGCCGCCGAAACTGGTACGCTGGGGCACGGAGCTGCATGACCGCTTCCTGTTGCCGCATTTCATCGAGCAGGACTTCGCCGACGTCATCGTCGAACTCAACAATGCCGGTTATCCCCTGCGCGCCGAATGGTTCGCGGCGCACTTTGAGTTTCGTTTCCCCAAGGTTGGCGATTACGCCGTCAACGGTATCGAACTGGAATTGCGTCAGGCACTTGAACCCTGGCATGTGCTGGGCGAGGAGGGCGCGGCGGGCGGTACGGTGCGTTACGTCGATTCATCGCTGGAGCGCCTGCAGGTCAAGCTTACGGGGCTGCCGCCGCAGCGGTACTTGCTGACCTGCAATGGCATCCCGATGCCGTTGCAACCGAGCGGGCGGGTGGGCGAGTTTGTCGCCGGGGTGCGTTTCCGTGCGTGGCAACCAGCCAATTGCCTGCAACCGACGATCCCGGTGCACGCGCCGCTGGTGTTCGACCTGCTCGACACCTGGATGCAGCGCTCGCTGGGCGGTTGCCAGTACCACGTCGCGCATCCGGGCGGGCGCAATTACGAAACGCTGCCGGTCAATGCCAACGAAGCGGAGAGCCGGCGCATGGCGCGTTTCTTCCGCATCGGACACACGCCGGGGAAACTTCCTATACCCAATGTCGAAACGAACGACGAACTGCCGATGACTCTCGATTTGCGACGCTTTTAGGTCGTACGCGACGCCCGGATTTTTCGTATATCCGGGCGTCATGTGCGTGCGTTAGTCTGACCGTTCCTTGCTGGCTGCCGAGCTTTCCATGCCTGACCTGCTTGACCGCTACCCGCAGACGGCGGGTACTTACCACGAACTGCTCGACGCCGGCGGGGCGGTGCGCCCGCACTGGCGGCGACTGGTCGACCAATTGCAGCGCAGCACCCCGGCGCAACTGGTGCAGCGTCAGGCGTTGCTGACCCGGCAGATTCAGGAAAACGGCGTCACCTACAATGTCTATGCCGATCCCAAGGGCGCGGATCGTCCGTGGGAGCTGGATCTGCTGCCCCATGTGATCGCCGCCGATGAGTGGCAGCAACTGTCGGCCGGAATCGCCCAGCGTGCACGTTTGCTCAATGCGGTGCTGGCGGACCTGTACGGCCCGCAGCGGCTGATCAGCGAAGGGCTGCTGCCAGCGGAGCTGGTGTTCGGCCACAACAACTTCCTCTGGCCCTGTCAGGGCATTGCGCCGCCGGACGGGGCCTTTCTGCATCTGTATGCCGTGGATCTGGCGCGCACGCCGGACGGGCGCTGGTGGGTGACGGCGGATCGTACCCAGGCGCCATCGGGCGCCGGTTACGCGCTGGAAAACCGCACCATCGTGTCCCGCGCCTTCCCCGAGTTGTATCGGGATCTGAAAGTGCAGCACCTGGCCGGCTTCTTCCGCACGTTGCAGGAAACCCTGGTCCGTCAGGCCCCCTGCGACGATGACGCACCGCTGGTGGTGTTGCTGACCCCGGGGCGATTCAACGAAAGCTATTTCGAACATCTTTATCTGGCGCGTCAGCTCGGTTATCCACTGGTGGAGGGCGGTGACCTGACGGTGCGTGATGCCACGGTCTACCTGAAAACCCTCAGCGGCCTGCGCCGGGTGCACGCGATCATGCGCCGGCTCGACGATGACTTCTGCGATCCGCTGGAATTGCGCACGGACTCGGCGCTCGGCGTGCCGGGATTGCTGGAGGCGGTGCGTCAGGGCCGGGTGCTGGTGGCCAACGCCCTAGGCAGCGGCGTGCTGGAGTCACCGGGGCTGCTGGGTTTCCTGCCAAAGATCAATCAGTACCTGTTCGGCGAAGACCTGATCCTGCCGTCCATTGCCACCTGGTGGTGCGGCGAAGCGCCGGTGCTGGCACAGGCCCTGGAGAAACTGCCGGAGCTGTTGATCAAACCGGCGTTCCCGTCGCAAAGTTTTGCGCCGGTATTTGGTCGGGATCTGAGCGAAAAACAGCGTGAAAGTCTTGCTGCGCGCATGCAGGCCCGCCCTTATGCGTATGTCGCGCAAGAACTTGCCCAGCTGTCCCAGGCGCCGATCTGGCAGCCCGAGGACGGGCAACTGCAACCCCGGGCAATCGGCATGCGCATGTACGCGGTGGCCAGTCACGACGGTTATCGGGTGCTGCCCGGTGGCCTGACCCGGGTCGCGGCCGACGCCGATGCCGAAGTGGTGTCGATGCAGCGCGGTGGTGCGAGCAAGGACACCTGGGTGCTGGGAGACCGGCCGCCGAGCGGTGAGCAGTGGAAGGCCCAGCGCAACATCGGCGTGCCTGATCTGGTGCGACGCGATCCGTACCTGCCGTCGCGGGTGGTGGAAAACCTGTTCTGGTTCGGCCGTTACTGCGAGCGCTGCGACGACAGCGCGCGGCTGCTGCGGATCATGCTCGCGCGTTACGTCGACGGTGATGACCCGCAAGCCTTGCAGGCCGCCGTGGATCTGGGCGAGCGACTGATGCTGCTGCCGGACGAAGGCGAGCTGCCGGAGCGCTTGCTCGCGGCTTTGCTTGGTGAGGACTGGTCGTTCAGTCTTCGTTCCAACCTGCAACGCTTGCAGTGGGCGGCATCGCAAGTGCGCGGCAAGCTGTCCCGGGAAAACTGGCAGGCGCTGGTGGAGCTGCAACGCGAGGCTTCGGAGCTGGACACCGACGAACCGGATTTCGGCGAGCTGCTGGATTTTCTCAATCGGTTGGTGATGTCGCTGGCGGCGCTGTCCGGGTTTGCCCTCGACGACATGACCCGCGACGAAGGCTGGCGTTTCCTGATGATCGGTCGGCGGATCGAGCGCCTGCAATTTCTCAGCAGCAGTCTCGCGGGTTTCCTGCGCGGCGCCGGGGCGTTCGATCAGGCGGGGCTTGAGTGGTTGCTGGAACTGGGCAACAGCAGCATCACCTATCGCTCGCGTTATCTGGCGGTGGCGCAGTTGATTCCGGTGCTCGACCTGTTGCTGCTGGATGAGCAGAACCCCCATGCGGTGCTGTTCCAGTTGAAACTGGTAACTCGCACCCTGAAGCGTCTGAATGATGATTTCGGTGTGCCGAGGGAGGCGGGGTTGCCGCCGCTGGTCGAGCGTCTGGCGTGTTTCGACCTGAGCTGTCTGGAGAATCCGCTGTTCGGCGAATCCAGCGTACGCGCGGCCCTCGACGGTCTGGCGGATCTGCTGCAGGAAATCGCCGACGCCAGCAGTCAGGTGTCGGATCGTCTGGCCCTGCGCCATTTCGCCCATGTCGATGATGTCAGCCAGCGCACGGTGTCCGTCTGATGAGCGCCCATTACCAGATCCTTCACGACACCTGCTATCGCTACGACAGCCCGGTGTCCCTGGCCCAGCAATTGGCGCACCTATGGCCGCGCGAATGCGAGTGGCAGCGCTGCACCGAACAGCAACTGCTGATCAGTCCGGAGCCGACCACCCGCCGTGACGAGCAGGATGTGTTCGGCAATCCGCTGACTCGCCTGGCTTTCGAACGGCCCCACGATGAATTGCAGGTCAACGCACGGCTGACGGTCGAAGTGCTGGCGCGACCTGTGGTGGATTTCCATCAGTCACCGGCCTGGGAACTGACGCGCAACGCGCTGACTTACAGCAGCCAGCCGTTGTCCGCCTCGTTGCTGGAAGCCTGTCGCTATCGATTCCAGTCGCCTTACGTGCATCTGAAACGCAGTTTCGTCGAGTTCTCGGAGAGCTGTTTCCCGGCCGGCAGACCGTTGATGCTGGGTGTGCAGGCACTGATGCAGAGGATCTTCAGCGAATTCACCTTCGACGCCGAAGCGACGCAAGTCGCGACACCGCTGGTGGAAGTGCTGGAGCGTCGGCGCGGGGTCTGTCAGGACTTCGCGCACCTGATGCTCGCCTGTGTGCGATCACGCGGGTTGGCGGCGCGTTACGTCAGCGGCTACCTCCTGACTCAGCCGCCACCGGGGCAGCCACGGTTGATCGGCGCCGATGCGTCCCATGCCTGGGTTTCGGTGTTTTGCCCGGTGCTGGGCTGGGTGGATTTCGATCCGACAAACAATGTGCAGCCGGCGCTGGAGCACATCACCCTGGCCTGGGGCCGGGATTTCTCCGATGTCTCGCCGTTGCGCGGGGTGATTCTGGGGGGAGGGAGCCATGATCCGGAGGTGCGGGTCACGGTGATGCCGCTGGAGGAATAAAAAACAAATGTGGGAGCGAGCCTGCTCGCGATGACAGTGGGTCAGTCACATCCATTTCAGATGTGCCGCCCTCATCGCGAGCAAGCTCGCTCCCACAGGGATTGTGTTCAGTGGTCTTGCTGTGTTGCTCAGGCGTCGGGTGCCTGGTCTTTCGGTGCCTCAACATCATCATCGGTCGCCACTTCACCGTCAGGGTTCAGTGCAGCTTCTTCAGCCATCTGTTTCTTGCGCTGAAGCTTTTCCTCTTTCTTCTGTTCCTTGGCCAGGTCACGTTGACGTTTGGCGAAGGAGTAATTGGGTTTGGCCATGGGCGATCCTCTGGGGTCGAAGGTGAGGTTGAGCGGCGCGTATTCTGCCCTGTATCGGTGCCCGACGGTTAACCGGGTTTCTGTTCGACCCATTTGGGCGTGACGGTGGGCTTCCAGTGGTCGAGGGCTTCGAGCAGCGTTTGCGGCGATTCACTCACTTGCAGCATGTCACGGTGCGGTGCGCGAACGAAGCCTTCGCCGACGATGTGATCGAGAAATGCAGTGAGTTTGCTGTAGAAACCGTTCACTTCCAGCAAGCCGAGCGGCTTGCCGTGGTAGCCGAGCTGGCCCCAGGTCCAGACTTCGAACAACTCCTCCAGCGTGCCGAGGCCACCGGGCAGGGCAATGAACGCATCGCTGAGTTCGGCCATCCGCGCCTTGCGGGCGTGCATGCCGTCGACCACTTCCAGACGCGTCAGGCTCTTGTGACCGATTTCCTTGTCCATCAGGCTCTGCGGGATGATGCCGATCACTTCGCCACCGGCCGCCAGCGCGGCGTCGGCGACAATCCCCATCAGGCCGACGGCGCCGCCGCCGTAGACCAGCGTCAGCTTACGCTCGGCGAGAGCTGTACCGAGGGCGATCGCGGCTTCGGTGTACGCCGGGGTGGTGCCGGCGTTGGCACCGCAAAATACACAAACGGATGTGAGAGACATGCCTTCCTCCTGGGTCAATCGGTCACAGGGTAATGGCTGGCACGCCTTGATCCAAGGGCTAGACTTCGCGTTTCGGGGTTTCATAGGTGCCGCTGGCACCACAGGCGTAGGCGGCGAGCAGACTGCACAACAGGCTGTTGAAGGACATGACGGATGCTCCAGATGAGTGTTGAGCCCTGAAGATACGGCCCGGCCAAACGTCTGGCTGTTAGATTGTTTCGATGAGTGTCATAGCCTGAAAGTTGTATACAATTTTTGACTCAAGTCATAGGAACTTGCGAAGATTTCAGGCAGTCTTCCAACCATTCGTGTTTTTGTTAACCCTGCCTTGGAGATTCACCATGTTTTCCAAAGTTGTTGCGGTATCCCTGCTGGCGCTGGCCAGCAGCCAATTGATGGCTGCCGAGTGCAAAACCACCGTTGATTCCACCGACCAGATGTCCTTCAACACCAAGGCCATCGAAATCGACAAGAGCTGCAAGACCTTCACCGTCGAGCTGACCCACTCCGGCAGCCTGCCGAAGAACGTCATGGGCCATAACCTGGTGATCAGCAAAGAAGCCGACATGCAGCCGATCGCCACCGACGGCCTGGCCGCCGGCATCGACAAGAACTACCTGAAGGACGGTGACGAGCGCGTTATCGCTCACACCAAGATCATCGGCGCCAAGGAAACCGACTCGGTGACCTTCGATGTGTCCAAGCTCAAGGCTGACGAGAAGTACGGCTTCTTCTGCTCGTTCCCGGGCCACATCTCGATGATGAAAGGCACCGTGACCCTGAAGTAAGCAACACAAGGTCAAAAAAAAGCGTCCCGAAGGACGCTTTTTTTATGCCCCGGATTCAAGGCGCAAACGGCATGACCCGCTTGTGATGAGTCTTTTTGTAGGTGTTGACGATGATGTCGAACGCTTCCTGACGCACCGGCTCGCCGTGCAGGAAGGCGTCGATCTCGGCATAGGTCACGCCATGGGACGCCTCGTCCGGCTTGCCCGGCGACAGGTCTTCCAGATCCGCCGTCGGCACTTTTTCCACCAGCGATTCCGGTGCGCCGAAGCTGCGGGCGATCGCCCGAACCTGGTTTTTCACCAGACCGCTGAGCGGGGCCAGATCGCAGGCGCCGTCACCGAACTTGGTGAAGAAACCCATCACCGCTTCCGCCGCGTGGTCGGTGCCGATCACCAGGCCGTGAGCCGCGCCGGCGATGGTGTACTGGGCGACCATGCGCATGCGCGCCTTGGTGTTGCCGAGCACGAAGTCCACCGACACCGCGTGCTTGCCTTCGAAGGCTGCGACTTCGCTGGCCAGGGATTTCACCGCCGGACCGATGTTGACGGTGTGGCGTTCGTCCGGGGCGATGAAGTCCACCGACGCCTGGGCGTCGTGTTCATCGAACTGCACGTCATACGGCAGGCGCACGGCGATGAACTTGTAGGCCTCGTCACCGGTGCGCTCACGCAGTTCACGCATGGCGCGCTGGGCCAGCAGCCCTGCGGTCAGCGAATCGACCCCGCCGCTGATGCCCAGCACCAGGGTCTTGAGTCCGGAATTGGTCAGGCAGTCCTGAATGAAGGTGATGCGTCGGGCGACTTCCGCTTCGAGGGCCTGGTAATCGGCGAACGGCGGCTGAACGTTGAGCTGTTCAGCAATCTCACGCTGTACGGCTTGCATGAATTCACTCCTTGCTAGAAAGGCTGGAAACGGCAGGAACCTGGAAAACGTGTCGCAAATAGGCGACGAAATTCGGGTCTTTGCACTGGGTCTTGCCCGGCTCGTCGGAGATCTTCGCCACCGGTTGGCCGTTGCAGGCGGTCATTTTAAGCACGATGCTCATCGGTTCGACACCCGGAATGTCACAGGTCAGGTTGGTGCCGATGCCGAAGCTGACATTGATCCGACCGCGCAGCGCCCGGAAGATCTCCAGCGACTTGGGCAGCGTCAGGCTGTCGGAGAACACCAGGGTCTTGCTCATCGGGTCGATGCCGAGCTTGTGATAGTGGGCGATGCATTTTTCGCCCCACTGCACCGGATCCCCGGAGTCATGGCGCAAACCGTCGAACAGCTTGGCGAAGAACAGATCGAAATCGCCGAGGAACGCGTCGGTGGTGATGCAGTCGGTCAGGGCGATCCCCAGCAGGCCGCGATACTCGCGGACCCAGCAATCGAGGGCGGCGATCTGGCTGTCGATCAGTCGCGGGCCGAGTTGCTGGTGCGCCATGATCCATTCGTGGGCCATGGTGCCCAGCGGTTTCATGTCCAGTTCGCGGGACAGGTGCACGTTGCTGGTGCCGACGAAACGCCCGGGGAAATCGTGCTTGAGCACGTTCACCACTTCTTCCTGCACGCGGTAGGAAAACCGGCGACGGGTGCCGAAATCGGCGACCTGCAACTGCGACAATTCTTCCGCCGAGGCATTGGCGGTCAGCCAGTCGAACTTGCGGTAAAGCTGTTCGCGAGCCTGTTCCAGCACCGTTTCGCGGTAGCGATAGCGGTTGCGCACTTCGCTGACGATCGCCAGCAGCGGCACTTCAAACAGAATCACATGCAGCCACGGCCCGCGCAGGCGGATGAACAGCTCGCCGTTCTCGATACCGGTGTGCAGGTAGCGCAGGTTGAAACGGAACAGCCCGAGGAAACGCAGGAAATCCGGCTTGAGGAACGAGATGCGCTCAAGAAAGCTCAACTGATCGGCGCTCAGGCTCAACTCGGCCAGACGCTCGACCTGAAAGCGGATCTCCGCCAGATACGGGCGCAGATCTTCACTGTTACGGCAACGGAACTCCCATTCGACTTCGACGTTGGGGTAGTTGTGCAGCACCGCCTGCATCATCGTCAGTTTGTAGAAGTCGGTGTCGAGCAGGTTCTGCACGATGCGATCGGCAAACACACTCTCGCTCATAACGGGGTCTCCAGACGGGCCGCGCGTTGGCGCGGTATCAATCAATGGCGCTAGTGGCGCATATCCGGGGTGGGGATTGCCAGCGATTTTTATCCCGGCACAGCGCCTCAGACCGCATCGGGACCGTCGATCTGCTCCAGCATCCACTTCACGAAATCCCGCACCTTGGGCACTTCCGCCGCGTGTTCCGGGTAGGCCAGGTAATAGGCGTCGGTGCTGGGCATTGCATGCTGCCAGGGAATGACCAGTTTGCCGTCGGCCAATTCCTCTTCCACCAGAAACCTCGGGAGCAGGGCGACGCCGCAGCCGACCTGCGCGGCGCGAATGCACATATAAAAGGTTTCGAAACGCGGGCCGTGGTAGCTGTGTTCGGTCTGGTAGCCCTGACTGTCGAACCAGTCGTGCCACGCTTGCGGGCGCGAAGCATTCTGCAGCAGTACCAGATCGGTGAGTTGCGTTGGATCAGTCAACGGCGTGTCCGGCAGGCTGCCGGGCGCGCAAACCGGAACCAGCTCTTCGCCGAACAACTTCAGGCACTCGGTGCCGGGGCGTGAACCCTGGCCGAAATAGAACGCCAGGTCGCTGCGCCCTTGCAGCAAGTCATCGGCTTCCTGTTCGTTGCACAGGTCCAGATGAATCGACGGATGGCGCAAACGCCAGCCCTTTAGGCGGGGCACCAGCCATCGGGCGCCGAAAGTCGAGGGCGTGGAGACGCGCAGGACTTCGGTTTCGCCGCCGTAGGAGCGCAGGTAATGCGTCGACATCTCGACCTGGGTCAGGATTTTTCTGACTTCCACCAGGTACAGATCGCCGGCCGGAGTCATCTGCAAACGGCGGCGTACCCGACGAAACAACAAGTGCTGTAACAATTCTTCGAGCTGCGCCACCTGCTTGCTGACAGCGCTCTGGGTCAGGTTCAGTTCCTCGGCGGCCCGGGTGAAACTCAGGTGCCGGGTCACGGCCTCGAAGCACTGCAACGCGGTGATCGACGGCAAGTGGCGTTTGTTCAGCATGGGCGATCCTTTTCTTGTCTTTCTGCGCAGCATGAATAAACGGAATGATATCTCGCGTAAAGGTCGTTTGTTGCACAGCCTTCCTGACGCTACAACTAAAGGTCTGCCCGGTCGTGAAAACGCGCCCGCACACATTCAGTTTTTTGCTTGAGGAGTGACCCATGGTTGCCGCATTGCTTGATCGTCTAGGTGTGAACCCGGCCCTGTACCAGAACGGCAAAGTGCCGGTGCATTCGCCCATCGACGGCAGCCGTATCGGCGCCGTGAACTGGGAAGGCCCGGCCGAAGTCGAGCAGCACATCAGTCGCGCAGATCATGCGTTCGAACAATGGCGAAAGGTGCCGGCCCCGCGTCGCGGCGAGCTGGTGCGTCAGTTCGGCGAAGTCCTGCGTGAATACAAGAATGATCTTGGCGAACTGGTTTCCTGGGAGGCCGGCAAGATTACTCAGGAAGGCTTGGGTGAAGTGCAGGAGATGATCGACATCTGCGATTTCGCCGTCGGCCTGTCCCGCCAGTTGTACGGCTTGACCATCGCCTCCGAGCGTCCGGGCCACCACATGCGTGAAACCTGGCACCCGCTGGGCGTGGTCGGCGTGATCAGTGCGTTCAACTTCCCGGTCGCGGTGTGGGCGTGGAACACCACGCTGGCGCTGGTCTGCGGCAACCCGGTGGTGTGGAAACCATCGGAGAAAACCCCGCTGACCGCGCTGGCCTGCCAGGCGCTGTTCGAGCGCGTACTGAAGAATTTCAGCGATGCCCCGGCGCACCTGAGCCAGGTAATCATCGGCGGTCGTGATGCCGGCGAAGCGCTGGTGGATGACCCGCGTGTCGCGCTGATCAGTGCCACCGGCAGCACCCGGATGGGCCGCGAAGTGGCGCCGAAAGTCGCCGCACGCTTTGCCCGCAGCATTCTCGAACTGGGCGGCAACAACGCGATGATCCTCGGCCCGAGCGCCGATCTGGACATGGCCGTGCGCGCCATTCTGTTCAGCGCCGTCGGCACCGCCGGCCAGCGTTGCACCACGTTGCGTCGCCTGATTGCCCATGAATCGGTGAAAGAAGAAATCGTCACCCGCCTCAAAGCCGCGTACTCCAAAGTCCGTATCGGTCACCCGCTGGAAGGCAACCTGATCGGCCCGCTGATCGACAAGCACAGCTTCGAAAACATGCAGGACGCGCTGGAGCAGGCGCTGAGCGAGGGCGGTCGGGTGTTCGGCGGCAAGCGCCAACTGGAAGATCAATTCCCGGATGCCTACTACGTGGCGCCGGCCATTGTTGAAATGCCGGAGCAGAGCGACGTGGTGTGCAGCGAGACCTTCGCGCCGATTCTGTACGTGGTCGGCTACAGCGATTTCGAAGAGGCACTGCGCCTGAACAACGCCGTGCCGCAGGGCCTGTCGTCGTGCATCTTCACCACCGATGTGCGCGAGGCCGAGAAATTCATGTCGGCGGTCGGCAGCGACTGCGGCATCGCCAACGTCAACATCGGCCCGAGCGGCGCGGAAATCGGCGGCGCGTTTGGCGGTGAAAAAGAAACCGGTGGTGGTCGTGAGTCGGGCTCGGATGCATGGCGCGCTTACATGCGCCGCCAGACCAACACCGTGAACTATTCGCTGGAGTTGCCGCTGGCGCAGGGCATTACGTTCGACTGACAGTTGGATATTCCCCCTGTGGGAGCGAGCTTGCTCGCGAATGCGGTGGTTCAGTCGACATCAAAGTTGGCTGAAACGCCGCTTTCGTCGGAGCGCCGCCCGGAGCAGGCTCGCTCCCACATTGTTGAACTGTGTGTTTGTTAGGTTTCTGTTGGAGTCTGGCAATGCCGTTACGCGAAGAATGTCTGTGGGAAAAACTCACGCCGCAACGACCGGATAACACGGCGCTCAGTGGCGAGGTCAAAGTCGATGTCTGCGTGATCGGCGCCGGGTTTACCGGGCTGTCGGCGGCGCTGCATCTGTTGGAGAAGGGCAAAAGCGTCTGCGTGCTCGAAGCCCATCGTGCCGGGCATGGCGGCTCCGGGCGCAACGTCGGACTGGTCAACGCCGGGATGTGGATTCCGCCGGACGAGATCGAGGCCGGCTTCGGCGAGGCGGTCGGCAGTCAGCTCAACCGCATGCTCGGTGCGGCGCCGGCGCTGGTGTTCAGCCTTGTGGATAAGTACAACATTGATTGCCAGTTGCGCCGCGAAGGCACCCTGCACATGGCGCACAACGCCAAGGGCGAGGCGGATCTGCGCAGTCGCGAAGAACAGTGGAAACGCCGGGGTGCGCCGGTCGAACTGTTGACCGGCAAGGCTTGTGAACAGGCGACCGGTACACAGAAGATCGCCGCCGCATTGCTCGACCGGCGCGCCGGTACGCTCAATCCGATGGCATACGTCACCGGGCTGGCCAACGCTGTAATGAATCTTGGCGGGCAAATGTTCGATCATTCTCCGGTTGCACGTCTTGAACGCCAGGGTCAGCAATGGTCGGTGCAGACCGAGCAGGGTTCGGTGCTCGCCGAACAAGTGGTGATCGCCTCCAACGCCTACACCGAAGGCGACTGGACCGAACTCAAGCGCAACTTCTTCCCCGGTTACTACTATCAGGTCGCTTCGGTGCCGCTCACCGAAGACGCCGCCCATGAAATCCTCCCGGGCGGGCAGGGCTCGTGGGATACCCGTCAGGTGCTGAGCAGCATCCGCCGTGACAAGGATGGTCGTCTGCTGCTGGGCAGTCTCGGCAACGGCAATCAGAAACCGACCTGGTTTCTCAAGGCCTGGGCCGACCGGGTGCAGCAGCATTACTTCCCCAACCTCAAACCCGTGGAGTGGGAATGCACTTGGACCGGGCGCATCGCTTTCACTCCCGATCACCTGATGCGCCTGTTCGAGCCGGCCCCCGGACTGGTGGCCGTCACCGGTTACAACGGTCGCGGCGTGACCACCGGCACCGTGGTCGGCAAGGCCTTCGCCGATTACCTGTGTAACGGAAATCCTCAGGCGTTGCCGATTCCCTTCGCACCGATGCAGCCCCTGGCGGGTGTGGGCTTGCGCAGTTGTCTGTACGAGGCCGGGTTCTCGCTGTATCACGCGGGCCAGTGCCTGCGGATCGTCATTTGAGTGTTGAAATATGTTGCCGGAAGCGGCGCTTTTCGATGTAGCGACTAGCCTGTAATGGTGCGGGTTGTAGCAGTCCCGCACCAGCAGTGTGCAGTTCGGTGACGCGGGCTGTTACAGGCTGGTTGCACGTCGTTTGGCACCGCGGTTGCAATGATGGCGCGCGCGGGTTGCGCCTGAAAAAATAATTGGTTTCACCTTCCGCGGTTTAGACGGTTGCACGCCCAATGAAAATGGGAACGAAACAGTCGAAATAACAAGAAAGCAGCGACTTTTTGAAGAATAAAAAACCGATGGCACGGCCCTTGCTCTGAGCATTCAAGTGAAGTCGCAGTGCCAACTAAAAAAAACCTTGGAGCACCACCTCATGTCCCAGACGTTTTACAAGAAAGGCTTTCTGGCCCTCGCAGTGGCTACTGCGCTGGGTGTTTCTGCGTTTGCACAAGCTGATGTGAAAATCGGTGTGGCGGGTCCGATGACGGGCGCCAACGCGGCATTTGGCGAACAGTACATGAAAGGGGCACAAGCGGCGGCCGACGCGGTCAACGCGGCGGGCGGCGTCAACGGGGAGAAGATCGTCCTGGTCAAGGGCGATGACGCCTGCGAGCCGAAACAGGCGGTGACGGTCGCCAAGGACCTCACCAACCAGAAAGTCGCCGGTGTGGTCGGCCACTTCTGCTCGTCCTCCACCATTCCTGCGTCCGAGATCTACGACGAAGCCGGCATCATCGCGATCACCCCGGGTTCCACCAACCCGCAAGTGACCGAGCGCGGCCTGAGCGCCATGTTCCGTATGTGCGGCCGTGACGACCAGCAAGGCATCGTGGCCGGCGACTACATCGTCGACGTGCTCAAGGGCAAGAAAGTGGCCGTGCTGCACGACAAGGACACCTACGGTCAGGGCCTGGCCGATGCGACCAAGGCTCAGCTGGAAAAACGCGGCGTGAAGCCGGTGCTGTACGAAGGCCTGACCCGTGGCGAGAAAGACTTCAGCGCCGTGGTCACCAAGATCCGTGCGGCCGGTGCCGACGTGGTCTACTTCGGCGGCCTGCACCCGGAAGCCGGTCCACTGGTCAAGCAACTGCGTACCGAAGGCCTGAAAGACGTGAAGTTCATGTCTGACGACGGCATCGTGACCGACGAACTGGTGACCACCGCTGGCGGCCCGCAATACGTCGACGGCGTGCTGATGACCTTCGGCGCCGACCCGCGCCTGCTGCCGGAAAGCAAGACTGTCGTGGATGCCTTCCGCAAGGCCGGCACCGAGCCTGAAGGCTACACCCTGTACGCCTACGCTTCGGTTCAGGCCCTGGCCGCCGGCTTCAACGGCGCCAAGTCCAACAAGGGCGAAGACGCTGCCAAATGGCTGAAAGCCAACCCTGTGAAAACCGTGATGGGCGAGAAGACCTGGGACGCCAAGGGCGACCTGAAAGTCTCCGACTACGTGGTTTACCAGTGGGACGCGACCGGCAAATATCACCAGCTGGAAAAACAGAAGTAAGGGCTGACGCGATCAGTTGATCCCACCCATGTGGGAGCGAGCTTGCTCGCGAAGACGGAATCACAGGCAACATCCGTGTTGAATGTTTAACCGCTTTCGCGAGCAAGCTCGCTCCCACAGGATCCTGTGGTGGTCGGGCTGAATGCGCTCTGACATTGCTCCGACGTAAATCTGTATTTTTCCTAGAAGAACCGCGCGCCCCCGGGTGTGCAGGTTCTCACTGCGTGAGATTGCGTTATGGATGGTATTTTCCTGCAGCAACTGGTCAACGGCCTGACCCTCGGGTCGGTCTATGGCCTGATCGCCATCGGCTACACAATGGTCTACGGCATCATCGGCATGATCAACTTCGCCCACGGCGAGGTTTACATGATTTCCGCTTACCTCGCGGCAATCAGTCTGGCTCTGCTGGCTTACTTCGGTATCGAATCCTTCCCGCTGCTGATGCTCGGCACACTGGTCTTCACCATCGTTGTCACGGGGGTGTATGGCTGGGTCATCGAACGCATCGCCTACAAACCACTGCGCAACTCCACCCGACTGGCACCGCTGATCAGCGCCATCGGTATCTCCCTGATCCTGCAAAACTATGCCCAGATCAGCCAGGGCGCCCGTCAACAGGGTGTTCCGACACTGCTCACCGGCGCCTGGCGCATCGACGTCGGCTCGGGCTTCGTCCAGCTGACCTACACCAAGATCTTCATTCTCGTCGCGGCGTTCGTCGGGATGGGCCTGCTGACCTACGTGATCAAGTACACCAAGCTCGGCCGCATGTGCCGCGCCACCCAGCAAGACCGCAAGATGGCCTCGATCCTGGGGATCAACACCGACCGCGTGATTTCCTATGTGTTCATCATTGGTGCAGCGATGGCGGCTCTGGCCGGCGTGCTGATCACCATGAACTACGGCACGTTCGACTTCTACGCAGGCTTCGTTATCGGCATCAAGGCATTTACCGCTGCGGTGCTCGGCGGGATCGGCTCGCTGCCTGGCGCCATGTTGGGCGGGATCATCCTCGGGATCTCCGAGTCGCTGTTCTCGGGCCTGGTCAACTCCGACTACAAAGACGTGTTCAGCTTCTCGCTGCTCGTACTTGTTCTGGTCTTCCGGCCTCAGGGCCTGCTGGGCCGTCCTCTTGTGTCGAAGGTGTAAGCGATGTCTTCAACCACTACAAAATCCATTGATGTCAAAAAAAGCCTGGTTGAGGCGATTCTCGCCGGTCTGATCGCCCTGATCGTATTCGGGCCGATTGTCGGCGTGGTACTCGACGGCTATAGCTTCAACCTCGAACCGACCCGCGTGGCGTGGATCATCGCCATCGTCATGGCCGGCCGTTTTGCCCTCAGCCTGTTCCTGCAAACCCCCAAGGGCCTGCGCATCCTCGAAGGATTCGAGAGCACCGGTTCCGGCGTGCATGTGTTGCCCGCCGATCACAAATCCCGCCTGCGCTGGATCATCCCGCTGCTGATCGTGCTGGCCGTGGCCGTGCCGTTCGTGTCCAACTCCTACCTGCTGGGCGTGGTCATCCTCGGTTTGATCTACGTGTTGCTGGGGCTGGGACTGAACATTGTGGTCGGTCTGGCCGGCCTGCTCGACCTCGGTTACGTGGCGTTCTACGCCATTGGTGCCTACGGTCTGGCGCTCGGTTATCAGTACCTCGGGCTGGGCTTCTGGACGGTGCTGCCGCTGGCGGCGATCACCGCTGGCCTTGCCGGTTGCATCCTCGGTTTCCCGGTATTGCGCCTGCACGGCGACTACCTGGCGATCGTGACCCTGGGCTTCGGTGAAATCATTCGTCTGGTGCTCAACAACTGGCTGTCCCTGACCGGCGGCCCGAACGGCATGCCGGCGCCACTGCCGACCTTCTTCGGTCTGGAATTCGGCAAGCGGGCGAAGGATGGCGGGGTACCGTTTCACGAGTTCTTCGGCATCGCCTACAACCCGGACGTGAAGTACTACTTCATCTATGCGGTGCTGTTCCTGGTGGTGCTGGCCGTGTTGTACATCAAACATCGTCTGGTGAAGATGCCGGTCGGCCGCGCCTGGGAAGCCCTGCGTGAAGACGAGATCGCCTGCCGCTCGATGGGCCTCAACCACGTGCTGGTCAAACTCTCGGCGTTCACCATCGGTGCGTCCACGGCGGGTCTGGCGGGTGTGTTCTTCGCCACCTACCAAGGCTTCGTCAACCCGACCTCGTTCACCTTCTTCGAGTCGGCGCTGATCCTCGCCATCGTGGTGCTCGGCGGCATGGGCTCGACCATCGGTGTGGTGATCGCAGCATTCGTGCTGACGGTAGCCCCGGAGCTGCTGCGCGGCTTCGCCGAGTACCGCGTGCTGCTGTTCGGGATCCTGATGGTGTTGATGATGATCTGGCGACCTCGCGGGCTGATCCGCATCAGCCGTACCGGGGTCACTCCACGCAAAGGTGCCATTCACTATGAGAGGACTGCGCCATGAGTGAAGTCGTACTCTCTGTTGAAAAACTGATGATGCACTTCGGTGGCATCAAGGCCTTGAGCGATGTCAGCCTGAAGGTCAAACGCAACTCGATCTTCGCCCTGATCGGCCCCAACGGCGCCGGCAAGACCACGGTGTTCAACTGCCTGACCGGGTTCTACAAGGCCTCCGGCGGCAAGATCGAACTCAACGTGCGCGGCCGGCAGACCAACGTCATCCAGCTGCTGGGCGAATCGTTCAAGCCGACCGACTTCGTCTCGCCGAAAAACTTTGCCAGTCGCCTGTACTACAAGATGTTCGGCGGCACCCACCTGGTGAATCGCGCGGGCCTGGCCCGGACGTTCCAGAACATTCGCCTGTTCAAGGAAATGTCGGTGCTGGAAAACCTGCTGGTGGCCCAGCACATGTGGGTCAACCGCAACATGCTGGCCGGCATCCTCAACACCAAGGGCTATCGCAAGGCCGAAAGCGATGCGCTGGACTGCGCGTTCTACTGGCTGGAAGTGGTGGATCTGGTGGACTGCGCCAACCGTCTGGCCGGTGAGCTTTCCTACGGCCAGCAACGCCGTCTGGAAATCGCCCGGGCCATGTGCACGCGGCCGCAGATCATCTGCCTCGACGAACCGGCCGCCGGCCTCAACCCTCAGGAAACCGAAGCGCTGAGCGCGATGATCCGGCTGCTGCGCGACGAGCACGATCTGACCGTGGTGCTGATCGAACACGACATGGGCATGGTAATGAGCATTTCCGATCACATCGTGGTGCTGGACCACGGCATCGTCATCGCCGAGGGCGGGCCGGATGCCATTCGTAACGATCCGAAAGTGATCGCTGCCTACCTGGGCGCCGACGAAGAGGAAGTCGTATGACGCAACCCATCCTCGAACTCAAGGATCTGGACGTGTTCTACGGCCCGATCCAGGCCCTCAAAGGCGTTTCGCTGCAGATCAACGAAGGAGAAACCGTCAGCCTGATCGGCTCCAACGGTGCCGGCAAATCCACCCTGCTGATGTCGATCTTTGGTCAGCCACGGGCGGCGGGCGGGCAGATCCTCTATCAAGGCGTGGACATTACCCACAAGTCATCGCACTACATCGCCTCCAACGGCATCGCGCAGTCGCCGGAAGGGCGGCGGGTATTTCCCGACATGACCGTCGAGGAAAACCTGCTGATGGGCACCATTCCGATCGGCGACAAGTACGCCAAGGAAGACATGCAGCGCATGTTCGAGCTGTTCCCGCGGCTCGAAGAGCGCCGCACGCAGCGCGCGATGACCATGTCTGGCGGCGAGCAACAGATGCTCGCCATCGCCCGGGCGCTGATGAGCCGGCCCAAGCTGTTGCTGCTGGATGAGCCGAGCCTGGGCCTGGCGCCGATCGTGGTGAAACAGATCTTCGCCACCCTGCGGGAACTGGCGAAAACCGGCATGACCATTTTCCTCGTCGAGCAGAACGCCAACCATGCGTTGAAACTGTCCGACCGGGCGTACGTGATGGTCAACGGCGAGATCCGCCTGACGGGCACCGGCAAGGAGCTGCTGGTGAACGAGGAGGTGCGTAACGCTTACCTCGGCGGTCACTGATCGTTTGAAGTTGTCCACAAGCCCCGATGCGTGAGTGTCGGGGCTTTTTTGCGTCTGCTCGTTCACTGAAAACCAGGACTTTCGGGAAATTGTGGAAAACAAAATCGCCAACCTGCCAAAGCGCGACATAAAGCCGCTGCAAATGGCTGTTTTTCCACAGTTTTGACTTGTCCCCGTTTGCTGTGGAGCTGGCTGTGAATAACGTGGGTGTAGCTGGCTGAAAGCCTTTGAATCCGTGGCTCGTAGCGCTGTGGTTGTTTTTTGATCAGTGTGTTTTTGCTGAGGGGAAGGCCTGTTTGTCAACCTTTTTATGGGGGCGCAAAACAGCGCTGATGGCTGTGGTCAATCCTGTGGATAAGTCTGTGATTAAACTCTGGAAAGACTCGGCTAAGGGCCGTAATTGCTGGCCTCGCGCAATCATGGCCATGACCGGCCGGTCGTGCAAAATGCCCTGCCCGGCACAACAGGTTGTTCAGGGTCAAGCAAAAAACTTTCCAGATCGCCCGCAAAGCCTTGTGTGGCGCGGCTTTGCGCTTTTCCACTTGCCCCCGGAAACTGTGTAAGGGCTTGTGGATAACGTGCGTGCACATGGCTACAGGCCACGGCGCGTATGGCGTAGCGGCCGTTGATCAATTAATGAGCAGGATTCGGTGGTTGCCGGTTAAAGCAGGGCCGGGCATGCTGCCCGCTGATTTTCTATTCCAATGGCTGCCCCGGCGGCCGAAGCAAGGAGAACACGATGTCCAACACCCTGTTTATCACCGGCGCGACCTCCGGTTTTGGTGAAGCCTGTGCCCGTCGTTTTGCCGAGGCCGGCTGGAAACTGGTGCTGACCGGTCGTCGTGAAGAACGCCTCAATGCGCTGTGCGCCGAACTGTCGAAGCAGACCGAAGTGCATGGCCTGGTGCTGGACGTGCGTGATCGCAAGGCGATGGAGGAGGCGATTGCCAACCTGCCGCCATCGTTCGCCAAGCTGCGCGGCCTGATCAACAACGCCGGGCTGGCGCTGGGCGTGGACCCTGCACCGAAGTGCGACCTCGACGATTGGGACACCATGGTCGACACCAACGTCAAAGGCCTGATGTACAGCACTCGTCTGCTGCTGCCACGCCTGATCGCCCACGGTCGTGGCGCCGGCATCGTCAACCTTGGCTCCATCGCCGGTAACTATCCGTACCCGGGCAGCCACGTTTATGGCGCTACCAAGGCGTTCGTCAAACAGTTCTCGCTGAACCTGCGTTGCGACCTTCAGGGCACCGGCGTGCGTGTCAGCAACATCGAGCCGGGCCTGTGCGAGAGCGAGTTCTCGCTGGTGCGTTTCGCCGGTGACCAGGCGCGTTACGACGCCACTTACGCCGGTGCCGAGCCGATCCAGCCGCAGGACATCGCCGAGACCATCTTCTGGGTGCTGAATGCGCCGGCGCACATCAACATCAACAGCCTGGAGCTGATGCCGGTGAGCCAGACCTGGGCCGGTTTTGCCATCGAGCGTAACAAGGCTTGATACGGTTTTGCCCTCTTCGCCAGCGGGCTGGCGAAGAGGGCAAATCGGCCAAATTCTGGCAGTAAGGTAGACTCACTCCTCAACAACCCCACCGCACCCAGCGGTTTTCAAGGTTTTCGAGGAGTCAAAGTGAGTAACCGAGGTGAGCAGGCGCTGCTCAAACAATCGACCATCCTGATGTTGGCCGTGTCGGTCGCCGGGATCGCCACCGGTTTTGTTTCGGGTTCCCAGTCCATCCTGTTCGATGGCTTTTTTTCGCTGATTGCCACGTTCATCAAAGTCCTGATGCTGATCACCGCGAAGCTGATCGCCAAGCAAAGCAACCAGCGCTTCCAGTTCGGCTTCTGGCACCTGGAGCCGATGGTGCTGCTGATCGAGGGCAGTTTCCTGCTGCTGATCGCCATCTACGCGTTTCTCAATGGTGTGTTCGGCATCATCAACGGCGGTCGTGAGATCGAGCTGGGCCTGGTGATCATCTACGCAGCGGTGTTCACCGTTGTCGAGTTCGCCTACTTCTTCTACGTTCGCCACCGTAATCGCAAGCTCAAGTCGAGCCTGATCCAGTTCGACAACATCAGCTGGCTGGTGGACGCGATGCTGTCGGTGGGCCTGTTGATCAGTTTCCTCGCGGCGCTGCTGCTCAAGTCCCAGGGCTATGGCGAGTGGGCGAAGTTCGTCGACCCGCTGATCCTCATCGTGCTGGCCCTGACCATGCTGCCGCCGGCCTTCAAGATCCTCGGCCCGGCGCTGCGTGACGTGCTCGGCATTGCGCCGGACACGCTGGACGATCAGGTGCGCCAGGTGATGGATGCCGCGAAGGTCGAGCATGGTTTCGACGACTACGTGTCCTACGTGCAGAAGCACGGGCGGGCGCGATTCATCGAGATTCATGTGGTGTTGCCGGCGGATTACCGGCTGCAGAGCGTCGGTCAGCTGGATGTGCTGCGTGAGGAGATTTCCGCGAAGCTGGGCAAACCGGACGCGGCGCGCTGGCTGACCATCAGCTTCACTGGCGACAGGAAGTGGATTGCCTGACTTGGGCGAGCGCGCGGGCTCGCCACGACGTCAGCTCAGATAGTCGGCGAGGCCGCGATAGCAGGTCGCCAGGTGATACGGCGTGGTCGACGGCATGTCCTTGCGGCTGACCTCGCCCTGATCGTCACGGCATTCGTGCCAGCCGCCGGCATGCAGGAAGCGCTGTTGCAGCGCCTGCAACTGGCGCAGCACCGCGCTTTCACTGCCCGGACGCAAGGTCAAGGCACGCAGGTATTCGGCCTGGGCCCAGATGCGCTGGGTCGAATCCTTCCCGTGTCCTTGCGGATCAAGCATGGCCAGCACCGCACCGGTGTCGGTCTCGATGCCCTGCTGTTCGGTGAAGGCAAACGCACGATCCAGTGCCGCGTGCAGCTTCGACCCGCGCAGCAGCGGTGAGGACTCGAGCAGGAAATACCATTCGAACTGATGCCCCGGTTCAAACCAGTTATCCACAGACCCCAGCGGCTTTTCCATCAACACGCCGGCCTTCGGATCGACGAAACGCTTGTGCATGGCTGTGCATAACTCGCTCAGCGCCTGCTGCGTCTGGGGATCTTCGCGCACGGCCAACGTGGCCAGGAAGGCTTCGGCCAAGTGCATCAGCGGGTTTTGCAGCGGGCCGGTTTCCAGCGTGATCCAGTCGCGGTCGAGGCAGGCTTCGTAGAGGCCGTCGCCCGTTGCGAATCGTCGGCCGATAACTTCCAGCGCGGCGTTCAGGGTTGATTCCACCAACGGTTCGCGAGACTTGTCCCAATAGTGGGCGCAGGCGAACAGGATGAAGGCATGGGTGTAGAGATCCTTGCGCTGATCCAGCGGTTTGCCCTGCGGATCGATGCTGTAGAACCAGCCGCCGTGCTCGGCATCATGAAAGTGCCGTTGCAGGGAACGGAACAAAGCAGCCGCGCGGGCTTCGGCGTTATCCACAACCCCGATCAGGCTGGAAAACAGGTACAGCTGCCGTGCGCAGGCCATGGCCCGGTAGCGCTGCGGTGGCAGCGGCTGATGTGCGGCGTCCAGCGCCTCGTAAGGCAGCGCCATGTCGGCGTTCCAGCCCGGTCCTTGCCAGAGGGGCACGATCACGTTCAGAAAGTGCTGTTGCACTTCACCGAACAGGGCGGTCAGTTCAGGCAGGGAGGTGGAGCGGGAAGCGTGGGGCATGGGCGGACGTCGTCACGGCAGGGGCGATTGCGCGACATGGTAGCAGAGAGTGGCGATCGATCGTTCCCGCGCCATGCGCGGGAACGATCAGAGGTGCAGTTCAACCGGCCAGCAACCACGCGCCCGTCACCGCCGAAGCCGCTCCGGCCAGTCGAACCAGCGGCGCGGCAGCCTGAGGCAGAAAACGCACGATGGCATAACCCGCCGCATGCAGCGCAGCCGTTGCGACCACGAAACCGGCGGCATACGCCCAAGGGCTCGACATGTCCGGCAGCTCCAGGCCATGGGCCACGCCATGAAACAGCGCAAACAGCGCCGTTGCCGCCACCGCCATCACCAGTGGCGGACGCACCGCCAGCGCCACCGCCAGACCCAGCGCCAGCACCGAGGCGGCAATCCCGCTTTCCAGCGCCGGCAGCTCCAGCCCTTCAAAGCCGAGCAGGCCGCCGATCAGCATGGTGCCGACGAACGTACACGGCAGCGCCCAGCGCGCTGCGCCTTGCTGCTGCGCCGCCCACAGGCCGACGGCCACCATCGCCAGCAAATGGTCGAGGCCACCGATCGGGTGGCTGATGCCGGCCACCAGGCCAGAGTCGCCATGGCCGGGGTGGGCGAAGGCCAGTGCCGGGGTCAGCAGCAGCGCGACGGCGCCGAGAATGCGTTTGAGTGTCATGGAGAAGCTTCCTTGTTGATCAGTGAATCAGGCTGCGGTCAGCAGGCCCTGGCGTTCGATGAAGGCAATGATTTCTTCCAGGCCCTGACCGGTTTTCTGGTTGCTGAACACGAACGGCTTGCCGTTGCGCATGCGTTGGGTGTCGCTGTTCATCATCTCCAGCGAGGCGCCGACCAGCGGTGCGAGGTCGATCTTGTTGATCACCAGCAGGTCGGATTTGCAAATGCCGGGCCCGCCCTTGCGCGGCAGCTTGTCGCCGGCCGAAACGTCGATCACGTAGATGGTCAGGTCGGACAGTTCCGGGCTGAAGGTTGCTGACAGGTTGTCGCCACCGGACTCCACCAGAATCAAGTCCAGCCCCGGAAAACGCCGGTTCAGTTGATCCACCGCTTCGAGGTTGATCGAGGCGTCCTCGCGGATCGCCGTGTGCGGGCAGCCACCGGTTTCCACGCCGATGATGCGTTCCGGCGCCAGCGCTTCGTTGCGCACCAGAAAATCGGCGTCTTCGCGGGTGTAGATGTCGTTGGTGACCACGGCCAGGTTGTAGCGCTCGCGCAGGGCCAGGCACAGGGCAAGGGTCAATGCGGTCTTGCCGGAACCGACCGGGCCGCCAATGCCGACGCGCAGGGGTTGTGTGTTCATGTGATTCTCCAGATAAAAGGCCCTAGGAACGGAACAGGCGGCTGTACTGGCGCTCATGTGCCATGCACGCCAGGGACAGACCGAACGCGGCGCTGCCGAGGTGTTCGGGGTTGATTCGGGTGGCGTCCTGCTGCGCCTGTTGCAGCAGTGGCAGCAGTTCGCTGGTCAGGCGCTGGGCGGCTTGCTGGCCCAGCGGCAGGGTTTTCATCAATACGGCGAGCTGGTTTTCCAGCCAACTCCACAGCCACGCGGCGAGGGCGTCCTGCGGGCTGATCTGCCAGGCGCGCGCGGCCAGTGCCCAGCACAGGGCCAGGTGCGGTTCGGCGCAGTGTTCGAGAAAATCCCGCGCGGGCTGATCGAGCTCGGGCAGGCCGTTGAGCAATTGCTGCAACGAGTAGCCCATTTGCCGGCTCTCCGAATGCAGTTCGCGGGTTTCGCGGCTGGCGCGATGGCTTTCGCAGAGCTTGCGCAATTCATCCCAGTGTTCGTCCGCGGCGGCCTGGCAATGGGCAAGCAGCATGGGCGCCTCGAACCGCGCGAGGTTGAGCAGCAGTTGATCGCTGATCCAGCGGCGGGCGCTGTCCGGGCTGTTGACACGGCCGTTATCCACCGCCATTTCCAGGCCTTGGGAATAGCTGTAGCCGCCAATCGGCAATTGCGGACTGGCCAGGCGCAGCAGCGCCCAGGCCGGGTTCACAAACGGACGCCGAACTGGTGGAGTTTCGGCGCGTAGTTGAAGTCTTCGTCACCGTGTCGCGAATGATGATGGCCGCCACCGTAGGCGCCGTGTTCTGGCTGGAACGGCGCTTCGATCGATTCCACGGCGGCGCCGAGCTGTTCAAGCATCGCCTTGAGCACGTAGTCGTCGAGCAGCCGCAGCCAGCCGTCACCGACTTGCAGTGCGACGTGGCGATTGCCCAGGTGATAGGCCGCGCGGGTCAGTTCAAAGGCATTGGCGCAGGTGACGTGCAGCAGTTGTTCGGGACGGGCGCAGACCCGGACGATCCGGCCATCTTCGGCTTGCAGGCATTCGCCGTCATATAGCGGCGGTTGACCACGCTCCAGAAACAGTCCGACGTCTTCGCCTTCGGCACTGAAACAGCGCAGGCGGCTTTTGCTCCTGGCTTCGAAGGTCAGGTGCAACTCGGCGGCCCAGACGGGTTGGGGGTCGATTCTGCGATGAATCACCAGCATCAGAAAGCTTCCTGCTAAGAACAATGCTCAGGCTAGAGCAAGGGGCTTGCCAATCGGACGAAGCGTAGGAAAACCCTGTCGGAGACTAGTGGATGTTTCAAGATGTTGCAGGATTGTGGGGTGTTTTGGTGCATGAAGTTTTTTACATGCACCAAACAGGAGCCAGTGTGGGAGCGAGCTTGCTCGCGATGGCGTCCGCCCAGTCATATTGAGTTGACTGACACACCGCTATCGCGAGCAAGCTCGCTCCCACAAGGGATAGGGGCGGGAGAGGAACTACTCGGTACTGCCGAGCCCTTGCCAGTGCTTCAACCCGATAAAGATGAAGCGCAACTGCTGGGTGATCTTCGCCTGTGGCGTCAGATGCTCGGGCAGGGCTTCGGCGGGCGGGTCGATGATGTCCGGCAGGGTGGCGAACACCGATTTGACGATCAGGTCGGCCATCACGCTCAGGCCCTCGCGATTGAGGTGCTGGAGCTTGGGCATCAAGGCCAGATCCGCCGCCAGGTCGGAGCTGATGTCCTCACGCAAACGGCCAATGGCCTGACGCACCGGCAACGATCCGCCGTACTGCTCGCGGGCCAGAAACAGGAATTGCGAACGGTTGGCGCTGACCACGTCGAGGAAGATCCGCACAGACGCATCGATGATACCGCCCATGACGAATTCGTTGTGGCGTACCAGGCGGATGGTTTCGCGGAAGGTCTGGCCGACTTCGCTGACCAGTACCAGGCCGAGTTCGTCCATGTCGGCGAAATGCCGGTAGAAACCGGTGGGCACGATGCCGGCGGTTTTCGTCACTTCACGCAGGCTCAGGCTGCCGAATCCTCGGCCGCTTTCCATCAAGTGGCGGGCAGCGTCCATCAGGGCGTTGCGGGTCTGTTGTTTCTGTTCGGCGCGGGGCAGCATCGCAAGGGTGTGTTCTTAGGCAAGACAAGCGCCGCACTCTAGCAAATCGGCTTTGTCGGCGTCGAACGGCAGCGGGGGAGATGGAGCAGGGAAATCGCGACTTCTTTATACAGGCTGCTGAAAAGTCAAAAGCCCAATCCGGGGATTGGGCTTTTTTTCCAGGCCGCCATGGGCTTAGCTCAAAGCGCTGTTGCGTTCGATCACACGGTCACCACCACCTTCGGCCAGGGTTTGACCTTGTGGGGTTTTGTCATAGCCGTCAGCCGCCAGGGTTTGACCTTGTGGGGTACGGTCGCCGCCGTCAGAAGCCAGAGTCTGGCCTTGTGGGGTACGGTCGCCACCGTCAGATGCCAGGGTTTGACCTTGTGGAGTGCGATCCGAACCGTCTTGAACCAGACCTTTCTCTTCCAGACGATCACGGCCGCCTTCAGCTACGGTTTGGCCTTGTGGGGTTTTGTCATAGCCATCTTGAACCAGACCTTTTTCTTCCAGACGGTTACGACCGTTTTCAGCCAGGGTCTGGCCTTGTGGAGTGCGGTCCGAGCCATCAGCGGCAACAGTCTGGCTGAACACCGAGTGGCTGGATTTCACTTGCGGGGTAGCCTGTTCGGCAGCTGGCAGGGCGAAAGCGGTGCTGGCCAGCATCGAGAGGGTAAGACTGAACAGAAGTTGGCGTTTCATGATGGGTTGCTCCTTGGGAGGGCGATAAAGTGGGTACGAGGGCAATGCTACTCTCGATAAGTCGATATAAAAGTTCATAAACACAATGGTAATAATCAACAGAATTGATTGTTCGCTTGGGAGGCTCTAGCTCGGGCGTTTCAGGCGGGCGGTTTTGCACTGCGGTGGGTATTTTCCACCCACTCGCGCCCCGCAAAAGTGCGGGTCCGGTAACGCCAACTCGACCGATCGGTCAGAATGGCGACCGTTTTTTCCCCTCGATGGGGCTTTGGATTAAACCTGCGGGCTGTTTGTCAGTCACAGATTTCATGAGGGCCATCACGGCCCGTCGTTTCAGCTGCGTCGTGCCAATGGATGCAGTCGTCTTCAGGAGCTTTGTGCAATGACGCGCACGCGTAAAATCTTCGCCTGGACCTTCGCTACCCTCGTGCTGCTTCTGGCAGTGCTGGTGCTGATCATCGTGTTCTTCGACTGGAACCGGATCAAACCGCCGCTCAACGCCAAAGTCGCGGAAGAATTGCATCGACCGTTCGCCATCAACGGCAACCTGTCGGTGGTCTGGCGGCGTGAGCTCGACGAGGGCGGCTGGCGTGCCTGGGTGCCGTGGCCGCACGTGGTGGCCGAAGACCTGACGCTGGGCAATCCGGACTGGTCGAAACAGCCGCAGATGGTCACCCTCAAACGGGTCGAGCTGCGCATTTCGCCACTGGCCTTGCTGGCGCAACGGGTGACGATCCCTCGGATCGACCTGACCGAACCCAACGCACAATTGCAGCGTTTAGCCGATGGCCGGGCCAACTGGACCTTCAAGTTTGATCCCAAGGACCCAAACGCCGAGCCTTCGAACTGGGTGGTCGACATCGGCGCCATCGGCTTCGACAAAGGCCACGTCACCCTGGATGACCAGACCCTCAAGACCAACCTCGACCTGTTGATCGACCCGCTCGGCAAGCCGATTCCCTTCAGCGAAATCGTCGGCGACAAAGCCGCGAAAACCGCACAAGACAAGGGCGGCGCACCGCAGGATTATGCTTTCGCATTGAAAGTCACCGGCCAGTACCACGGCCAGAAACTCGCTGGCCAGGGCAAGATCGGCGGCCTGCTGGCCCTGCAGGATGCGGCCAAACCCTTCCCGTTGCAGGCCCAGGCGAAAATCGGCGACACCAGCATCGAACTCGCCGGCACGCTGACCGATCCGCTGAATCTCGGCGCCCTCGATCTGCGCTTGAAACTGGCGGGCGCCAGCCTCGGCAATCTGTATCCGCTGACCGGCGTGACCCTGCCGGACACCCCGCCTTATGCCACCGACGGCCATTTGATCGCCAAGCTGCATGAGCCGGGCGGCGCGCAGTTCCGCTATGAACAGTTCAACGGCAAGATCGGCAGCAGCGACATTCATGGCGATCTGGCCTACGTCGCCAGTCAGCCACGGCCCAAGCTGAGTGGCGCGCTGCTGTCCAATCAACTGCTGTTCGCCGACCTCGCGCCGCTGATTGGTGCCGACTCCAATGACAAGCAGAAGGCCCGTGGCGGCGAGAGCAAGCAGCCGGCGGACAAGGTGTTGCCGGTGGAAGAGTTCAAGACCGAGCGCTGGCGCGACATGGATGCTGACGTCGAATTCACCGGCAAACGCATCGTCCACAGCGAAGAGCTGCCGTTCACCGACCTCTATACCCACTTGAAACTCAACGACGGCGAACTGAGTCTGGAGCCGCTGCGCTTCGGCGTGGCCGGTGGCAACCTCGACGCGCAGATTCGCCTCAACGGTCGCACCGAACCGCTGGAAGGCCGGGCCAAATTGACCGCGCGCAAGTTCAAGCTCAAACAGCTGTTCCCGACCTTCGAACCGATGAAGACCAGTTTCGGCGAGCTCAACGGTGATGCCGATATCGCCGGTCGCGGCAACTCGGTGGCCAAACTGCTGGGCGGCGCCAACGGCAATCTGAAAATGCTGATCAACGACGGCGCGATCAGTCGCGAGTTGATGGAGCTGGCAGGGCTCAATGTCGGCAACTACGTGGTCGGCAAGATCTTTGGCGACAAGGAAGTGAAGATCAACTGCGCAGCGGCGGACTTCGACATCAAGACCGGCCTGGCGAGCACGCGGCTGTTTGTGTTCGACACCGAGAACGCAATCATCTACATCGACGGCACGGCGAACATGGCCACCGAGCAACTGGATCTGACGGTGACGCCGGAATCCAAGGGCTGGCGCCTGATCTCGCTGCGTTCGCCGCTGTACGTGCGTGGCAAGTTCATCAAGCCGGATGCCGGGGTGAAAGCGGTGCCGCTGATTCTGCGCGGGGCGGGGATGGTGGCGTTGGGCGTGATCGCTGCACCGGCGGCGGGACTGCTGGCGCTGGTGGCGCCGAGTGGTGGCGAGCCGAACCAGTGCGCGCCGTTGCTGGAGCAGATGAAGGCGGGTAAGGCGCCGGTGACTGTCAAACCCACCAAGTAATCGCTGCAACCCGATCGTCAGATCGTTCCCACGCTCCGCGTGGGAATGCATCCCGGGACGCTCCGCGTCCTAAGAGCGGACGCAGAGCGTCCATGGCGGCATTCCCACGCAGAGCGTGGGAACGATCAGTCAGCGGGGATTAGAGGTCTTTCAGGATATCGGCCATGTCATCCGCATGCTCTTCTTCCTGAGCCAGGATGTCTTCGAAGATCCGGCGGGTGGTCGGATCCTTTTCGCCGATGTACTGGATGATCTCGCGGTAGCTGTCGATGGCGATCCGCTCGGCCACCAGGTCTTCGTAGACCATTTCCTTCAAGGTGTTGCCGGCCACGTATTGCGCGTGGGACATCTTCGACAGCAGGTCAGGGTTGAACTCGGGTTCGCCGCCCAGTTGCACGATGCGCTCGGCGAGACGGTCGGCGTGTTCGGCTTCCTGAGTGGCGTGCTCGAGGAACTCGTCGGCGGCGACGTTGGCTTTCAGGCCGTTGGCCATGAAGTAGTGGCGCTTGTAGCGCAAGACGCAGACCAGTTCCGTGGCCAGCGACTCGTTGAGCAGGCGCAGCACTTCTTCACGGTTGGCGCTGTAGCTTTCGGTCACCGCGCCATTTTCCACGTGCTGGCGTGCGCGCTCGCGCAGGGTTTGAACATCAGACAAATGCAGGTCACTCATTTCAGTCTCCTGGAGGCTAATCCGATTGGCGTCACGTTCTGCTGACGTGATCGTTACCAGGTTGTGAGTGATGAACGCTGCAAAAAGTTTTGTCGGATTCAGCGCGGCACATGCCCGGAAAGCTGCGCCTCTTCGCGCAGCCAGGCAAAAAAGGCTTTCACCGGCGGATGGCGCTCGCGGCCCGGTACGCAAAGCGCGCTGTAACCGGCGCCGTCGACCTGCACTTCGCCCTTGTACGGCAACAGCAGACCGCTGGCGACGCTCTCCGAGACGAGGATGTTGCTCGCCAGCACCAGCCCCTGCCCGGCAATGGCCGCTTGCAGGGCGTAATGCTCTTCGTCGTATTCGCGGACGGCCGGGTGCTGATTCAACCAGTTCTCGCCTGAATGCGCGCACCACGCCTCCCAGCCGTGGGCGTACAGTTTCGAGTTGTGCCAGCGCACGCTGATCAGCGCCGGGGTACGACGGGCGGCCAGCGCCACCTGCTCCGGCGAGCCGTACACACCGAACGACTCATCGAACAGGCACAGCCCATAGAGGTTCGGGTAATCATCGAGGCTGTAGCGCAGCACCAGATCGACGCTGGCGTCCTGATGCAGGTCGATCACTTCGCAATGAGTGTCCAGCCGCACATTGATGTTCGGATGCTTCGCATAAAACCGCCCCAGTCGCGGCACCAGCCACAGCGCAGCAAACGCGGCGGTGGTCGACAGCGTCAGGCTGCTGCCACTGCGTTGCGGGCGCAGGGTGTCGACGCTTTGCGCCACCTCCAGAAAGGCGCCGTGCAGGCTGCGGAACAGCCGCTCCCCACCCTCGGTCAGGCGCACCTGACGCGGCAGGCGTTCGAACAGCGCCACGCCGAGCCAGTCCTCCAGCGAGCGGATCTGATGGGAAATCGCCGTTGGCGTCACCGCCAGTTCTTCGGCGGCCGCCTTGAAACTCAACAGGCGTGAGGCGGATTCGAACGCGCGCAGGGCGGTCAGGGGCAAGGCAGCGAACATGAAAACTCCACAGATGAAATCAATTCATCCCGACTGATTTTTGCTCATTTGAGGCGACGACTGAATGGCAGCAATCTGGCGCCACACAGTTACTCAAGTCTAGTCCCAAGGAGATTCAGATGAGCAAGATTCTTGCGATCCATGCCAGCCCACGCGGTGAACGCTCCCATTCGCGGCGTCTGGCGGAAAGTTTTCTCAGCGCCTGGCAAGTCCGTCATCCACAGGCTCAGGTTACCCGCCGTGAAGTCGGCCGGGCGTTGATTCCGGCAGTGAATGAAGCGTTTGTCGCAGCGGCGTTTTACCCGGAGCTCGAGGCTCGACCGCTGACAATGCAGGCGGATCTGGCGCTCAGCGATCAACTGGTGGGCGAGCTGTTCGATCACGACCTGCTGCTGATTTCCACGCCGATGTACAACTTCAACGTGCCCAGCGGCCTCAAGGCCTGGGTCGATCAGATCGTGCGGTTGGGCCTGACGTTCGACCATACCCTGGACAACGGCATTGCCCAGTACACGCCGCTGTTGCACGGCAAGAAGGCGCTGATCGTCACTAGTCGCGGAGGTTTCGGATTCGGCCCGGGTGGTGAGCTGGAGGCGTTGAACCACGCTGACCCATGGTTGCGCACCGCGCTGGGCTTCATCGGCATCAACGACGTCACGGTGGTCGCCGCCGAGGGCGAGGAATCCGCCGAGCGCACCTTCGCGGTGTCGGTGGCCGAGGCCGAGCAGCGCTTGCTCGACCTGGCCCGGGAGTTCTAAGTGGCCTGGCTGTTTCTGCTGATCGCCGCCGGGTTCGAGGTCACCTTCGCCATGGGCATGAAGTACGCCGAAGGTTTCACCCGGCTCTGGCCGTCGCTGATCACCGTGGTTGCGGCGGTGGGCGGGGTGTACTTCCTGACTCTGGCGATGCGCGAGTTGCCGGTGAGCACCGCCTATCCGATCTGGACCGCCATCGGCTCGCTCGGAACGGTGTTTCTCGGTTTCGTGCTGCTGGGCGAGAGCCTGACGCTGGTGAAGTTGTTGTCGGTGGGGCTGATTGTGGCGGGGGTGGTGGGGCTGAAGTAGGCTGGTCGTGGAGTTGTCATCATCGAGGAGGATGCTTGGCGGGCGTTTTGCACGCCCTGCATCCACTCACCGACCACAAGGATGTTTGCCCATGTCGCAAGATTCGGCCACACGTTATCCACTGGTGCTGGTGCCGGGAATGCTCGGTTTCATCCGTCTGGTGCTGTACCCGTACTGGTACGGGATCATCAAAGCGTTGCGCCGGGGTGGTGCGACGGTGATTGCGGTGCAGGTGTCGCCGCTCAATTCCACCGAAGTGCGCGGCGAGCAGTTGCTGGCGCGCATCGATGAAATCCTGCGCGAGACCGGTGCGGCCAAGGTCAATCTGTTCGGCCATAGCCAGGGGTCGCTGACGGCGCGTTATGCGGCGGCCAAGCGGCCGGATCTGGTGGCGTCGGTGACGTCGGTGGCCGGGCCCAATCACGGTTCGGAACTGGCTGACTATCTGGCGAAACACTATCCGGCGGACAGCGCCAAGGGCCGCATTCTGGAAGCGCTGTTACGCTTTGTCGGCTGGCTGATGGCGCTGCTGGAAACCGGCTACCACGGGCCGAAACTGCCGGTGGATATCCACGCCTCGCACCATTCCCTGACCACTGAAGGCGTGGCGCTGTTCAACCAGCGTTATCCACAGGGATTGCCGGAGATCTGGGGCGGGAATGGGCCGGAAGAGGTCAACGGGGTGCGTTATTACTCTTGGTCCGGCACGTTGCAGCCGGGTAAGACTGATCGCGGTGGCAACCTGTTTGACGGCACCAACCGCAGTTGCCGGTTGTTCGCCAAAACCTTCGTGCGTGAGCCGGGGCAGTGCGACGGCATGGTCGGACGCTACAGCTCGCACCTGGGCACGGTCATCGGCGATGACTACCCGATGGATCACTTCGATATCGTCAACCAGTCGCTGGGTCTGGTTGGCAAAGGCGCGGACCCGGTGCGGCTGTTCGTCGAGCATGCCGCGCGGTTGAAAGCCGCCGGGGTCTAGGCGGCGCTCGGGGTGCGGGAGCGACCGAGGACGGTGGTCCAGCGCTCGGAAAGAATCACCCCGCCCAGCGTCAGCAAGCCACCGACCAGGTGATACATCGCCAGTTGTTCCTTCAATACCACCGCTGCAATCAGCGCGGTGATCAACGGCAGCAGGTTGAAGAACAGCGTGGTCCGGCTCGGGCCCAGACGCTGCACGGCCTGCATCCACGCCAGTGGCGCGAGCATCGAGGCCAGCAGGCACGCGTACAGCACCAGCGGAATGTTCTGCAGGGTCAGGCCGGTCTTCGGCGACACGGCGTACAGCGGACACAGCACCACCACCGCCACCAGCACCTGCAAGTACAGCAACACCAATGGCGGCAGGCGCAGCTGCCATTTTTTCAGCAGGGTGCTGTAGATCGCGTAGGCGAGGGTGGCGATCAGCATCATCGCGTCACCCAGGTTCACGCCGTGTTGCAGCAACGCGCCGAGGCTGCCGGACGACACCACCACCAGCACACCGGCGAACGACAGCACCGCACCGACCAGCGCACCGGCGGTCAGGCGCTGGCCGAGGCTGATGATCGCCATGGCCAGCGACATCAACGGCATCAGCGACAGGATGATGCCCATGTTGGTGGCGCTGGTCATGGTCGCGGCGAAGTAGGCCAGGCTCTGATAGACCGCCATGCCGAGCACGCCGAGGATGAAAATCTTGCCCAGGTTCGGGCGGATCTGCGGCCAGTGCGCAATCACCTTTTTGAGCATGAACGGGGTGAACAGCAGGCCGGCGAGCAGCCAGCGGTAGAAGCCGATCTCGGCGGGGAAGATCGCGCCAACGGCCAGCTTGTTGATCACGGTGTTGCCGGCCCAGATAAAAATCGCCAGCAGGGGAAACGCGTATTGCATGGGAGGAGAAACCAGTACGTTGATGAACGGTGATTATCCCCTGTCTGGATGCAGGCCTATACTGCGAACCGGACAACCTACCTCTGATTCCGGACAGCATGAACAGTAAACACATCGATCTGCTGGATTTCAGCGAACTGCCGTCGGCGGTGTATTTCCGCTATGCCGACTTCAACGCCCATGAATACGCCGCGCCGCACCGCCATCCGTGGGGCACGCTGGAATACGCGGCCCACGGCGTGTTGCACATGGATGTCGACGGCAGTCGTTTCATGTCGCCGCCGCAATACGCGGTGTGGGTGCCGCCGCAGGTCGAGCACAGTTTCTACAGTCATCAGCCGGTCAACTATCGGGCGGTGTGCCTGGCGCCGGATGTCTGTTCCGACTTGCCGGCGCAGGCCTGCACCCTGGCGATCAGCGACATTCTCAAGGCGATCCTCAAGGACTTCGCCGCTCGCGATGTGAAGATCCCCGCGTTCGAAGCCGACCAGCGCCTGGCCCAGGTGCTGGTGGATCAATTGCGCCAGGCGCCGGTTCACCAATGCTATTTGCCCTACGCCAGCAGCCCCGGATTGCTGACCATCCTCGAAACCCTGCAGGCCGAGCCCGGCAACAATGAGCCGCTGGCGCACTGGGCGGCGCAGGTGCATGTCAGCGAGCGCACCCTGGCCCGGCAATTCGTGCGGGAGCTGGGGATGAGTTTCGGCGAGTGGCGTCAGCGGCTGCGTTATCTCGCGGCGATCGAGGCGCTGGAGTCTGCGCGCAGCGTGCAGGAAATCGCTTTCGATCTCGGTTACAGCAGCGGCTCGGCCTTCATCGCCATGTTCGCCCGGCAGGCCGGATGTACACCCGAACAATACCGGCGCAGCCATCTTGAAGGCAGGAAGGTGTAACAAGCTTTGACTACACTCAGCCGGAGGCCGCCTCCATCGAGGCGGCGCCAAGGAGAAAACTCCATGAAGATGCTGCGTGTCCCTTTGTTGATGATCGGTCTGCTGCTGTGCTCCCAGGGTTTCGCCGCCACGGCGCAACAGAACAAGATGACCACCTGCAACGCCGACGCCACGGCCAAGAGCCTCAAGGGCGACGAGCGCAAAGCCTTCATGAGCACCTGCCTCAAGGCAGCTCCGGCGGCCAACGACGCCAAGGCGCTGACCCCGCAGCAGGAAAAGATGAAAACCTGTAATGCCGATGCCAAGACCAAGGCGCTGACGGGTGATGCGCGCAAGACTTTTATGAGTGATTGTCTGAAGAAAAAATAAGATAGACAGATCGCAGCGAGCGGCAGGGCATCCGCTCGCTTCGGCGCCGGATCGCTGGCAGACTGCCAATCCTTTTACGCCGTTCGTTTTGAGGCTGTATGCCAACGTTTTCTGAGCGTCATGTAGTGTTCTGGGTCAGTTGCATCATCATTTTCGGCGGTCTGTTGCTGGTGTTGCCATTGCGTTTGCTGCCCAGTCTGCTGGCCGGCTTGCTGGTGTTCGAACTGGTCAACATGCTCACCCCGCAACTGCAACGGCTGATCGAAGGCCGACGTGCGCGCTGGCTGGCGGTGGCGCTGCTCGGCACGCTGGTGGTGAGTGTGCTGGCGCTGATCTTTGCCGGGGCCATCAGTTTCCTGCTGCACGAGGCGGAAAACCCCGGGGCTTCCCTCGATAAATTCATGGGCGTGGTCGACCGCGCGCGTGGGCAGCTGCCGCCGTTTCTCGACAGCTACCTGCCGGCCAGTGCCGCCGAGTTCCGTGTGGCCATCGGTGAATGGGCGAGCAAACACCTGTCCGACCTGCAACTGGTGGGCAAGGACGCGGCGCACATGTTCGTGACGCTGCTGATCGGCATGGTGCTGGGCGCGATCATCGCCTTGCAGCGCGTGCCGGATGTCACCAAGCGCAAACCCCTGGCGGCTGCGTTGTTCGACCGTCTGCACCTGCTGGTTCAGGCGTTTCGCAACATCGTCTTCGCGCAGATCAAGATTTCCCTGCTCAACACCTTCTTCACCGGGATTTTCCTGGCGGTGATCCTGCCGATGTTCGGGATCAAGCTGCCGCTGACCAAGACCCTGATCGTGCTGACCTTCCTGCTCGGTCTGCTGCCGGTGATCGGCAACCTGATGTCGAACACGCTGATCACCATCGTCGGCCTGTCGCTGTCGATCTGGGTGGCGATTGCGGCGCTGGGTTACCTGATCTTTATCCACAAGCTCGAATACTTCCTCAACGCACGCATCGTCGGTGGACAGATCAGTGCCAAGTCCTGGGAGTTGCTGCTGGCCATGCTGGTGTTCGAGGCCGCGTTCGGCCTGCCGGGAGTGGTGGCGGGGCCGATCTATTACGCGTATCTGAAGAGTGAGCTGAAGCTGGGCGGGATGGTTTAAAAGCCGCAATGATCGTTCCCACGCTCTGCGTGGGAATGCCGCCATGGACGCTCTGCGTCCGCTGTTGAGGCTGTGACGCGGAGCGTCACGGGATGCATTCCCACGCGGAGCGTGGGAACGATCAACTGGATCAGTCTACTGAGCCGTATCGTTTCATGGCTTCAATCGCCAGACCGCTACCAATGCTGCCAAAGATGTTCCCTTCCACATGCCGCGCGTTCGGCAGCATCGCCGAGACGCTGTTGCGCAGTGCCGGAATACCGCTCGAACCACCGGTGAAGAACACCGTATCGACCTGACCCACCGCCACGTTGGCGTCGGCCAGCAACTGGGTAACGCTGCCGCGCACGCGCTCGAGTTGCGACTCGATCGCCGACTCGAACAATGCCCGGGTCAGTTCCACGCTCAGGCCCGACTCGATGCGGTCCAGCGGCACATGGCGGCTGTCGTTGTGGGTCAGCTGGATCTTGGTTTCTTCCACTTCCATCGCCAGCCAGTGTCCGGCGCGCTGTTCGATCAGCTTGAACAGCCGGTCGATGCCGCCGGTGTCTTCGATGTCGTAACGCATGCTGCCCAGGGCCAGGGTCGATTTCTGCGAGTACACCGAGTTGATGGTGTGCCAGGTCGCCAGGTTCATGTGGTGGCTGGTCGGCATGAACGCACCGCTTTTCATGCGGCTGCCGTAACCGAACAGCGGCATCAGGCCCTGCAGGCTCAACTGTTTGTCGAAGTCGGTCCCGCCGATGTGCACGCCGCCGGTGGCGAGAATGTCATCGTGACGGTTATCCACACCGCGACGCTCGGGCGACAGGCGCACCAGCGAGAAGTCCGACGTACCACCGCCGATGTCGACGATCAGTACCAGCTCTTCCTTTTCGATGGTCGACTCGTAGTCGAAGGCCGCGGCAATCGGCTCGTACTGGAACGACACGTCCTTGAAGCCGAGCTTGCGCGCCACTTCCACCAGGGTGTCTTCGGCTTCCTGGTCGGCCAGCGGATCGTCGTCGACGAAGAACACCGGACGGCCCAGCACCACTTGCTCGAATTCACGACCAGCGGCGGCTTCGGCGCGGCTCTTGAGCTGACCGATGAACAGACCGAGCAAGTCCTTGAACGGCATCGCGGTGCCGAGGACGCTGGTGTCGTGCTTGATCAGCTTGGAACCGAGCAGGCTCTTGAGCGAGCGCATCAGCCGGCCTTCGTAGCCTTCCAGGTATTCGTGCAGCGCCAGGCGACCGTAAACCGGGCGGCGCTCCTCGATGTTGAAGAAGACCACCGACGGCAGGGTGATCTTGTCGTCTTCCAGCGCGATCATCGTTTCCACGCCGGGGCGCAGCCAGCCGACGGTGGAGTTGGACGTGCCGAAGTCGATGCCGCAGGCACGGGCTGGAGAGGCGTCTTTCATGGTCTTTCGGTTCCGGTCAAAAAAACGGCCGCGCAGTGTATGTCAGTGCGCGACAGATTCGAAGGCCGGTCATCTGCTATTTCGCGACTAAGCTTGCTTGAAACTCGCCGCTTTGCCCCAAACTTGCTGGCATGGGCCGGCAGACATACCGGCGGTCGCAAGAACCGCCGTCCACTGCCGATAAACTTCTGCTGCGCCACCCGGTCACAACCTTGAGATCGGTCAACCAGCCTTGCGCGAATCGGCGCATGCTGGCAACGGCGCGAAATCGATAACGGATGGTGATTCCTTCGATGGACTTCAAAGACTATTACAAGATACTCGGCGTGGAGCCGACGGCTGACGACAAGGCAATCAAGGCTGCCTATCGCAAGCTGGCGCGCAAATACCACCCCGATGTCAGCAAGGAAAAGGACGCCGAGGCCAAGTTCAAGGACGCCTCGGAAGCCTATGAAGCGTTGAAAAGCGCCGACAAACGCGCCGAATACGACGACCTGCGCCGTTACGGCCAGCACGGTCAGCCGTTCCAGGGCCCACCGGGCTGGCAGAGTCGTGGCGGTTTTGGCGGCGGCGGTGGCGACACCGGTGACTTCTCGGACTTCTTCAGTTCGATCTTCGGCAATCGCGGCCCCGGTTTCGGTGGCGGCGCCGGCCGGCAATCCCGCAGCGCCGGACGGCGAGGGCAAGACGTGGAACTGGAACTGCCGATCTTTCTGGAAGAGACGCTTTCGAACGAATCGAAAAAGATCAGCTTCCAGGTGCCGCAATACAACGGTTCGGGCCAGCACGTCAGTAACACCAGCAAGAGCCTGAACGTGAAGATCCCGGCGGGCGTGACCGACGGCGAGCGCATTCGCCTCAAGGGCCAGGGCGCACCGGGCATCGGTGGCGGCGCCAATGGCGATCTGTACCTGACCATCCGTTTCGCGCCGCACCCGAAATTCGACGTTGAAGGCGAAAACCTGATCATCACCTTGCCGCTCGCTCCCTGGGAGCTGGCGCTGGGCGCCGAAGTGGCCGTGCCGACCCTGACCGGCAAGATCAACCTCAAGGTCCCGGCCGGCAGCCAGAACGGCCAGCGCATGCGCGCCAAGGGCCATGGCTTGCAGAACAAGGCCGGCGAGCGCGGTTATCTGTTCGTCCAGCTGAAGGCCGTGATGCCGAAAGCCAACGGCGATGACGTCAAGGCGCTGTGGCAGGAACTGGCGAAGAAGGCCGCCTTCAATCCGCGAGAGAACTTCTGATACTGACGACGGAGTAGCCCATCATGAGCAGCCCCCTGATCGTTCAACTGGACATGGCAGAATTCTGTGAGGCGGCCGACCTGTCGGACGTCTACGTGATCGAAATCGTCGAACACGGCATCCTCGAACCTCAGGGCGCGCAGCCCAGGGAATGGCGCTTCACCGACTACGAACTGGCCCTGGCCAAACGCGCCGCGAAGCTGCGGCGCGATCTTGACCTGGAATGGGAAGGCGTCGCCCTGGCGCTGGACCTGCTGGAAGAAGTGCAGGAGCTGCGGGCCGAGAACCGCATGCTCCGTCAGCGTCTGGCGCGGCTGGTGGTCGAGTAGCGCTTCAAACCTGTCTGGGCAGCGTCACGCTGAACAGCGTTCCGTCGGCTTCGCTTGAACTGACTTCGATCGCCCCGCCGTGGGCGGTCACCACTTCCTTGACGATGAACAGGCCCAGACCGAGGCTGGTCGACGGCTGGCCGAGTTCTTCGTCGGCACTGCGCACCAATGGATCGAAAATCGTGCCGATGGCCTCTTCGGGGATGGGGTTGCCGTAGTTTTGCACGCTCAGGTGAACGCTTCCCGAATCGCCCCGCAGCGCCACAAGAACTTCCCGCGGGTTTGAACCATGCTGCAAGGCATTGCCGATCAGATTTTGCAGCAATTGATCGATCCGTCCGGCATCCCAGACGCCGCGGGTGTCGCCCTCGGTTTTCAATGTCGGATCACATTCCGGATTGCCGGCGCAGGCTTCGGCGATGGCTGCTCGCGCCGCGTCGGCCAGGTCCATCGGTGCCGGTTCGATCGGCAGGCTTCTGCCCAGGCGGCTGCGCACCAGTTCCAGCAGGTCGCTGACCATCGACGCCATGTGCCGCGCGCCGTGCTTGATGTTCAGCGCGCAGGTCAGCGCATCACCTTCCAGAGCTGTTTTGCGCATCAGCAATTCGGTGGACATGCTGACCGCTTGCAACGGGGCGCGCAGGTCATGGCCGAGAATGGCGAGGAAAATGTCCCGCGAGCGGTTGACCTGCTCGGCGTAGGCAGCCGTCGATTCGGCGAGGGCTTCATCAATGGCTTCATTGAAGCGGATCATGTCCTGAAAGTACGCCATGTCCGGAGACTCCAGACTGCCGACCCACAGGCGAATCACGCAGGCACGCAGGTGGCGGAATTCCGAAGTCATCTGCACCAGATCAAACCCGACGGTATGCCGCAACTCGCCATGGCTGGCACCGGCCTCGTCCAGGCTTGGGGTTTTCTCCGGGCCTTCGCCCTTGGCTTTGGCGATTTGCTCGCGGGCGGTCTGTGCGGTGTCCATGTCGCGCGCGGCGGCCAGCAGAATCGCCCGGGCATGATCGCGCAGCGCTACCCGATCCATGGTGTCGGCCGCCGGGGTGATGGTCCTGGCGAACTGTTCCCACTCCTCGACGATGTGATCCGCGTGTTGCCGGATGAATTCGGATAAACGCATGTCCGGGTTCCTGGAAATTCAAGGCGGGGCGTTCGAATATTAGCCCCTTTGCGCGGGAATGAAAGCGCCGCTCGGGCCTGAAATTTCCGCTGACAAGACGCCGCTGGGCGATACCTATATACCGCCGCCGCCGGGGCGCGTAATGGTCTGCTTTCGCTCCATTTCAAGGAGTGAAACCATGCCCGAAATCCCTGTCACCCGATCTTCACCCGATAACGTTCCCCTCCCGCCTGTTCCGCGCGCAACGCAAAGTCTGCACGCTGATTTCCTGCAGAAGGCCAGCCCGGACTGGCTGGTCACCGCACCGGTTCAGCAGCGGGACGGGTTGAAAAATGCCAATGCCGCCACACCGGATTGGTACAGGCGCGCATCGCGCGAACAACGCAAAGCCGTGGGCGATGCCGTGACCGCCAGCCTCGCCGCCCAGACCCGTCTGGACAAGGCCATGTCGACCTTTCAGGACATCGACAGCTTCGCCGCGCCGTTGCTGACCAAGGCCCTCAAGGACCGCTTCAACGTGACGCTGGACGTCAGCAAGACCTGGCTGGTGCTGAACAAACCGGTGGAGATGGGGATTTTTGCCATCGACATCGATTTCTTTGAAGTCCTGAAGCTGCCCTTGCTGCAAGCGGCGCTGCACAACTTTGAAGCCCGCGAATGTGAAGACGGGGCCTTTCATGAAACTTCGGGATTTCGCACTGAAACCTCGAAACCCGGCACGCTTGCACCGTTGAACACGCACCTGACCGTCGAGCAATTCACCGGCCTGTGTCGTTCGCTGGACATCGGGGCGAAATACCAGGCCTACCTCAAGGATTTCCTGCGCCCCAGGGACGGGGTGGCCGAGCACGTGCTGCGCGATAAATTCATCGACGCCCATAAAACCGCATTGCGTGCGGCTGCGGAGCTGGCCTTGGTCAAGGGTGATATCGGCCGTGAGGACTTCGCCTCGATTCGTTCGATCCTCAACGGTGAGCTGGCACCGCGTCAGGGCCGGCGGCAGATCTGGTTCCGCGATTTGGGCCTGATGGGCCGTCGCATGACCGGCTGCGTGATGTTCACGATCTGCGAGAAGTATCGCTACAGCGACGACGCGATGCTGTACATCCCGGGTGATCCCTACCACCCGCTCAAACGCTACAAGGGGCGGGAAATCGCAACGATGTTCAAGCAGCGGTTCACAGCACCCGATGCGACTCAGGCTCATCCTGCAGACCCCAATAGCTACCAGCGGTTTTTCAGCCAGTTTGTCGCGTATGCCGACCGACCGCGCTACTTCGGCCAGTTCACCGACGACACGCCGAACCGTACGCTCACCCAAAGGCTGGCGCCCTATGAACCGCTGCTCAATGAGTTTTACAAGGCGGCCAATCCACTCAACGCCGCGCTGACCGGTATTCACGAGTTGCCGCCTGCGCCGCCGGTCGAGCAGGTGCCGAACGCGGATCCGTATTTGAACCCGGTTGACCTGTCGCGCAAGGGCGGCGGGATCTGGTCGGACAACATCGATCTGTGGGGTTACCAGTTCGAGCAGCATCGTGATCGGCTGATCGCCGATGCTCGCAGCCACGCGGTGCCCACGGCGGATGTCGACGCCAAAGTGCGCTCGGAGAAGCTCGCAACATTGTTGAACATCGGCATGCTGGTGCTGATGGGCGTCTCGATGTTCGTGCCGGTTTTGGGTGAAGTGATGATGGTGGTGATGGCCGGGCAACTGCTCGAAGAAACCCTTGAAGGCGCCATCGAGTGGAGCGAGGGTGATCGCAAGGCCGCCAAGGCGCATCTGATCGATGTCGCGCAGAACCTGGCGTTGATTGCCTTGATGGCGGGTGCCGGCAAAGGGCTCGCCCGGCTGACCGCCGCCCGATCGACACCGGTCATCGAGAACCTGCACCAGGTGGAAATCCCCGACGGCGCGACCCGCTTGTGGAAGCCTGATCTGAGTGGCTACGAGAGTCCGGTCACACTGGAAGAGAATGCTGCGCCGAATGCGCTGGGGCAGTACGAGTCGGGAGAAAAAACCTGCATCCGCCTCGACGGCAAGACGTATCAGCAGACTTACGACGAGTCGCTCAAAGCCTGGCGCATCCAGCATCCGAGCGATTCGCAGGCCTATCAGCCGCCCCTGACGCACAACGCTGCCGGCGCATGGCGGCATACCCTGGAACGCCCGCAGGACTGGGACCGATTGACGCTGTTGCGGCGTATCGGCCACAGCACTGACCCGTTTTCTGACGAGCAATTATTGACGATGGCCGATGTCGCCGATGTCAGCGACAACGTCTTGCGCAAGATGCACCTGGACAACGCCTTGCCGCCGCCGGAACTGGCGGATGTCATGCAACTGTTCAACGCCGAGCGCGATGCCGGATCGATCGTCGAACAGGCAGCCGGCACTCAGGCAGTCGACAGTCGATTCATGCATCTGTTGCCGCTGCTTCCCGACATGCCGCGCTGGCCGTTCGGGCGCAGGCTGCAGATCTTCGACAGCCCGGATTTCTCGGGGCGGGCAATCGGTTACGGGACGAAACGCGGCGGCAAGGTGCCGATCCGGATCAGCCGGGCCGAGATGCTGAACGGTGAGCTGCCGACCCGGATACTCGCGGTACTTGATGAGGCAGAGACGGTGCGTCTGCTGGGTGGCGAGCCTGCACGGGTTCGCGCATCGAGGGCGCAGGAATTCTCCGGACAGATTGCCGACTACGCCAGCGCGCACCAGCCCGCATTGTTCGACAGTCTTCTCAAGGCAAACGATCCAGTCGACCCTCGGGCGGCGAAGCTGCAACGAGTCGTCCCCGGGTTGACCGGGCGGGAGGCAACGGCTGCATTGGGGCATGCCGATGCCGAAGAGCTGGCACGACTGGACAGCGCCGCGAAGGTCCCGTCGCATTTGCAGGAACTCGGTCGCTGGTATCGCCAGCAGGGACGCCTGACCCGGGCGCTGGCCGGGTTGCGCAGTGAAAACATGGCCTCGCCCGACAGTCGTCATCTCGCGTTGCAGACATTGGGTCGGCTGCCGGGCTGGTCCAATGACGTGCGCCTGGAAATCCGCGAGGGCAGTATCAGCGGCCCGATGCTGGACGCCATCGGCAGCGAATCGGCCTCTGCACACAAGTATCTGGTCAAGTACGGGGACGCTTTTCAGGCCGCCAATGAGCGTGGCGAACCGCTCAACAGTATGCCGGTCAAGGGCGACAACTTTTTCGCCTCGTTGATGCATGCCTTGCCCGATCCGGCACGGCAGGCGCTGGGGCTGCCGCATGTCGGACAGAGCGTCGAGCTGCAGGGTGCGATCGCCGAACGAGCGCTTGCCGAGCGCGGTCAGTCGGCCCTGCTTCTGGGTGCAGGCGCCGCAGAAAAACCATGGTTCAAGCCACCGCAGCGTGTAACCCCCAGGTTGCTCGGTTATCCCGCCAGTGGCGACGGGCCTGGGCCGAACCCGGCGTTGACCGGCCATGTCCAGAGCGTCTACCCGGGTCTGACCGATGTTCAGGCCCGCGGCTTCATTCTCGAGCAATGGCGGCTGGGCAAGACCGACCAACAGATCTTTCATCTGCTCAACAACCGGTTGAGCGAGTGGCGGGAGCTGGAAACAACACTCGATCAATGGCTGATGTCGCAGAATCTGCGTCTGCGCACTGCCCGTGAGGAACTCGGTGGTGTGGTGCAAAACATCAAGGACTGTTGGCGCAACGCACCGTTGGCCGAGCACGATCCGCAAGCGGTCCGCCTGACGTTGGTCAGTGACGCGCCGCTGCCGTCATTGGTTGCGGACTTCTCCCATGTTCGCGAGCTGACGTTGCGCGTTCCGGTGGTGGGCGACACGCTTGCGGCATTTCCCAATGTCGAGAAACTGGCACTGACCGCGAGTGTGGCGGAGTTCGACAAAGTGCTCGCGACGTTGAGGACGCTGCGACACATGACCCGCCTGAGGCTCTCCACACCGATTACCGGGCAAGTGGCGACACGGCTTCGGGAGCTGACCCGGCTCGAAGAGCTGGAGCTGCACTGTTCCTCTGGAGGCATGAACCCGGTGGTGCCCATGACGCTCGACGTCGGCGGCATGCGCCAATTGCGCAGGTTCGAAGTCGGCAGTCCGCAAATGCATCAATGGCCGCGCGGTGTTCTGGACTTGCCACGACTGGAGCGTCTGAACCTGCGATCGACCGCGATCAACACCCTGCCGATGGAAATCTATGAGGGTCATCAAAGGCTGTTGTCCGGCCTGTCGCTGGATTGGTCGAAGTTCCCGCGTCAGGTGTTCAAACCGATCTACGAATTCGTCCGCAGCCAGCCTCGGCATTTGATCGATCTGGACGAGATGGTCGCGGATTACTGCCGCGGTGAACTCAAGCGTTTTGTCGGCATGGAACCGAGTCTGTTCGATGTCCTGAGTACGGGATTCAAGGCTCAATGGCCAGACATCGGCAGCCGCTTCGCTGCGATCGAAACCCTGAGTGAGCAGTTCAGCGAACTCAACCGGCTTGAGCAGTGGGTGGGTTCCGAGCCGACGGCTTTCAACGGTGGCGCTGTACGTTCGGCAGTGGCCGAGGCGCTGAAGACCAGTTGGCGCAGCGGGTTGTTCCAGCGCTATGGCGCGCGCACCGAGAGCCTGTTTTACAACTTGTATGTCAGCCTGCCCAATGATGCCTCGGTGCTGGATATTCTCGGCTCGCCGGTGGACAGTCTGCCGACCCTGTCGGCTGAGGGCTTCACTCATGTCAGAAGTCTGAATCTGGTCGGGTTGCAGGCCCCGGTCGAACAGTTGCGCGGTTTCATCCGCACGTTTCGCGGGGTCGATAACCTCGACCTGAGCCATTGCGGCTTGACCGAACTGCCGCTGGACTCAAGCGATCTGCCGGCACTCGAAACCCTGAACCTGCATGACAACCCGCTGAACAGCATCGATGTGCGCGGGATGAATCGCCTGAAGGCACTGGATCTTAGCGCGACGGCACTGCGCGAATGGCCGGTCGGGGCGGAGTATCTGCCGGAGCTGACCTGGCTGGATCTCAGCAACAGCCAGTTGACCTCGCTGCCGGATGCGTTGCTGACGCGTGACGCGTTGTTGCTCGATACCAGCCTGGTCGGCACGCCGCTGACCGAGCGGGCCAAAGTGTCACTGGCCACCGCACGGCAGCGCATCGAAGAGGCCAGAGGTCTGATGCCGGGATCGCTTCAGCGTTTTGCCCTGGAAGAACCGCGCCATCGCACGCCGCCTGCAGAAAGCGGCTCGGTGATCGCCCGGCGGTTGCTGCCGCTGCCGCCGCTCACGGCAATCGGCGAGGGGGCGGCCGGGTGGGCTGCTCGCGTCCGGCGTTTGCGTCCGAAGTACGACGGCGCGCAGGCGCAGCGGGCAATTGCAAGGATGCGGGGCACCGGGCTGACCGAGGTGCAGATCGGTGCGCGAATCGACGCATGGGAACAGACATTCGAGTCGCTCACGCGGCGTCTGAACGATTGGCTGTTCACCCATGAAACCCGGGGCATGGATTGGGTCGTGTCATCGCGCACTCGTCAGCTCGCCGCACAGCGGATCATCGAATGCTGGCGTGAAGGTACGATTGACTGGAATGGCGTGACTGATCGAGAGCTGAACCTCGACGGTCTGCAAGTCGGCAATCTGCCCGAGCTGACTGAAGCGTTTCCTGCGGTGAGCACCCTGAATCTGGCGGGGGTCAAGCTTTCCACCGATGGCTCCAGTGCTTTCATCAAGGCATTCACGCAGGTGCGAAGGCTCAACCTCAGCGGCAACCATTTGCCGGCAATCCCTGAGCCTGTCGGGCAAATGCGTCAGTTGGAACGACTGGAACTGTCACTCACCGGCCTCGCCGATTCCGCAGCGCTGGATCAAGCGCTTGAGGGGCTGCAGCAGTTGCAGTGGCTGGACCTGAGCCATAACGGCCTGCGCACATTCAGCGTCACTCGTCTCGGGCGACTGGAACGGCTGGACCTGCGTGACAACCTGCTCACGGCATGGCCGGAAGGCGTTCTGCAAGCGCCCCGTCTGCGAGTGATCGATCTAAGCAACAACGAAATCTCGTCGATTCCCGTCGAGTTGTACGACCGCGACCATGCGTTGTTGCTTGCCGGCAGCAATCTGTCGGAGAACTACGAGATATCGCAGCAAAGTCTGATGCGCCTGCGTGAGTATGCCGATGCCCATGGGCGTCGCGATGTGTTGGGCCTGACGTATGCCGATATCGACCGGATGATCGATGACATGGAGAGTACGACCGAAAGCGATGACGAAGGCGCGGGTACAGAGAGTGATGCAGAACCGGATGAAGTGGTTCCGACGCTCGCTGAAAGCGTCCTCGAACAACAAGCCGCGCCCTGGATCGAAAACATCCCGCAAGAGGACGCCGCACGTTATCGGGCCATGTGGCAGCGGTTGGCCGCCGAGTCTGACAACGGGGCGTTCTTCCATCTGCTCTCACGGATGCCGGACACCGAAGAGTTCCGGGTGTTTCGCGCCGACCTGACCCGGCGCGTGTGGGAAGTTGTCGAGGCGGCTGATGGCAGTCAGGAGCTGCGCGACACGCTGTTTTCCATGGCGACCACGCACACGACATGCGTCGATGGCCGCACCCTGGCGCTCAGTGAAATTGAGGTCAAGGTGTTCGAGTACAACGCCTTGCGACATTTGCAGCCCGGCCTCGCGGCGAAGGGGCGCGCCTTGCTCGACTTGTCGCGGCAGCTGTTCCGCCTGGGCGAGGTGGAAAAACTGGCCGCTCGCAGCATGGGCCGTCACGCCGATCCGGCGGAAGTGCGACTGCAATACCGGATCGGTCTGACTTCAGGCTGGGAGGACGGTCTGCAACTGCCGGGGCAACCCAGCCACATGCGATTTGCCCGGCCGATCAGGGGCGAGGAGCTGGCGACCGCGCGTGACGCCGTCGTGAAGGCGGAAAAAGGCGAGCGGTTCTATGAAGAACTGATCAGCCGCGATTACTGGGTGCAGTACCTGACCGAGAAGTACCCGGATGAACTCGGCGCACTCAAGCGCAGCGCGGATGAAAAGCTGCAACGACTTGAGGACGAATATGAGGACGTGACCAGCACGGCGTACCAGGAGGCGGTACAGGCGCTCGAGATCGAGCGTGGTATCGAGCGCAATCAGCAACTGATTGCCCTGTCGCACCTGGAAACCGGCGAGCCGGTGACGGTCGGGCTCGACGATGAGCAGCCTGGCACTTCAGGTTATCTGATGGACACCTCAACCCGCTGAAGTGTCGGCAGTCCCGGTCGTCGGAAGCCTCGACGACCGGGGCACTGACTCAGAACAGAAAGTAACGCTGCGCCATCGGCAGGGTTTCGGCCGGTTCACACCAGAGCAATACGCCGTCGGCCTTGACCTGATAGGTCTGCGGGTCGACGTCGATGTTCGGCAGGTAATCATTGTGGATCAGGTCGGTTTTCTGCACGTCGCGGCAGCCTTTGACCACCGCGATTTTCTTCTTCAGACCCAACGCTTCGGGCAGTCCCGACGCCTGCGCCGCCTGACTGATGAAGGTCAGGCTGGTGGCATGCAGCGAGCCGCCGTAACTGGCGAACATCGGGCGGTAGTGCACCGGTTGCGGTGTCGGGATCGACGCGTTGGCGTCGCCCATCAGACTCGCGGCGATGGCGCCGCCCTTGAGGATCAGCGTCGGTTTCACGCCGAAGAACGCCGGGCGCCACAGCACCAAGTCGGCCCATTTACCGACTTCCACCGAACCCACTTCATGGCTGATGCCATGGGTGATCGCCGGGTTGATCGTGTACTTGGCGATGTAGCGTTTGGCGCGGAAGTTGTCGTTGCCTTCGCCGTCCAGGGGTAACGGGCCTCGCTGCTTTTTCATCTTGTCGGCGGTCTGCCAGGTGCGCGTGATGACTTCGCCGACGCGGCCCATGGCCTGGCTGTCGGAGCTGATCATCGAGAACGCGCCGAGGTCGTGGAGGATGTCTTCGGCGGCAATCGTTTCGCGGCGGATGCGGCTTTCGGCGAACGCCACGTCTTCGGCGATGCTCGGGTCGAGGTGGTGGCAGACCATCAACATGTCGAGGTGTTCGTCGATGGTATTGCGGGTGAACGGCCGGGTCGGGTTGGTCGAGCTTGGCAGCACGTTGGCGAAACCGCAGGCCTTGATGATGTCCGGCGCATGGCCGCCACCTGCACCTTCGGTGTGATAGGTGTGGATGGTCCGGCCCTTGAACGCGCCGAGGGTGGTTTCGACGAAGCCGGACTCGTTGAGGGTGTCGGTGTGAATTGCCACCTGCACGTCGTACTGGTCGGCGACGCTCAGGCAGTTGTCGATGCTCGCCGGGGTGGTGCCCCAGTCTTCGTGCAGCTTGAGGCCGATGGCGCCGGCCTTGACCTGTTCGATCAGCGGCTCCGGCAGGCTGGCGTTGCCCTTGCCGGTGAGGCCGATGTTCATCGGGAACGCATCCGCCGCCTGGAGCATCCGCGCCAGGTGCCACGGCCCCGAAGTGCAGGTGGTGGCGTTGGTGCCTGTGGCCGGGCCGGTGCCGCCGCCGATCATGGTGGTGACGCCGCTCATCAGCGCCTCTTCGATCTGCTGCGGGCAAATGAAGTGGATGTGGGTATCGATGCCGCCGGCGGTGAGGATCATGCCTTCGCCGGCGATCACTTCGCTGCTGGCGCCGATGGCGATGGTCACGCCGGGCTGCACGTCCGGGTTTCCGGCCTTGCCGATCGCGGCGATGCGTCCGTCCTTGAGGCCGACGTCGGCTTTGACGATGCCCCAGTGATCGATGATCAACGCGTTGGTGATGACGGTGTCGACCACTTCGGCCGCCAGCAACTGGCTCTGGCCCTGGCCGTCACGGATCACTTTGCCGCCGCCGAATTTCACTTCTTCGCCGTAGGTGGTGAAGTCCTGTTCGACCTCGATCCACAGCTCGGTGTCGGCCAGGCGTACCTTGTCGCCGACGGTGGGGCCGAACATGTCGGCGTAGGCTTGTCTGGAAATCTTCATTCGTTCGCCTTGGTATTGATCGTTCCCACGCTCTGCGTGGGAATGCCGCCATGGACGCTCTGCGTCCGCCGTTATGTGACGCGGAGCGTCACGGGATGCATTCCCACGCAGAGCGTGGGAACGATCAGTCAGTCGAGGTCACCCATGACCCGCCCGGCAAACCCGAACACCCGCCGGTGCCCGGCGTAATCCACCAGTTCCACCTCGCGGCTCTGGCCCGGTTCGAAGCGCACGGCCGTGCCCGCCGGAATGTTCAGGCGCATGCCACGGCTGGCGGCGCGGTCGAAGGTCAGGGCGTCGTTGGTTTCGAAAAAGTGGTAGTGCGAGCCGACCTGGATCGGCCGGTCGCCGCTGTTCGCCACTTTCAGGCTGACAGTGCGACGACCGACGTTGAGTTCGATGTCGCCGGGCTGGATCCGGTATTCGCCGGGAATCATCAGTTCGCTCCTTGCAGGACTTTGTAATAGAGGGCCGTCGGGCGATAGGTGCCGTTCGGGTCGCAGGCGTAGTCGGGGATTTCCCCGGCGCGGGTGTAACCCAGGGCCTTGTAGAAATCTTCGGCGGGGGAGCCGGCCTCGGTGTCGAGGTAAAGCATGCCGCGCTTGTATTGGCGGGCCGCCAGCTCAAGCGCTTCCATCAACTGCTGGCCGAGGCCGCGCCGCCGGGCGTGTTCGCGCACCAGCAGTTTCTGCACCTCGGCGCGGTTCAGGCCGTTGGCCTTCTGGCACAGGCTCAACTGGACGCTGGCCTGCACCTGTTCGTCCTTGACCACCACCCACAGCAAGACGTTGCCCTTGTTCAGGTTGTCCTGCACATCGTCGAAATAAGCGCGGGCCTGTGTGGCATCGAGATCGGCCATGAAGCCGACGCTGGCGCCATAACCCACGGCGTCGAGCAGCAGGTCGATCAGGCCCTGACGATAGTGCGCAAAACTTTCAGCATTGACGCGTCGCAGTTGGGCGGGGTTCATCGGTGTCACTCCTTGTGGGCGGGCGGCGGCTCCGCGCCAGGATTGAGGGTCAGTTGCATGAAGGTCAGGTCGAGCCAGCGGCCGAACTTGGTGCCGACTTGCGGCATCTGCCCGGTGGTGATGAAACCGGCGCGCTCGTGCAGACGAATCGACGCGGCGTTGCCGCTCTCGATGGCGGCGACCATGACGTGCTTGCCGCAGGTTTTCGCGCGTTCGATCAGCGCGGTCATCAGTTGCGGGCCGAGCCCGTTGCCGCGCTGGTCGCTGCGCACGTAGACCGAGTGTTCGACTGTGTGGCGGAAACCTTCGAACGGTCGCCAGTCACCGAACGAAGCGTAGCCAAGGGTGGTGTTGTCGGCGTCGACGATCACCAGGATCGGATAACCCTGGGCCTGACGGGCGCTGAACCACGCCTGACGGTTACCGAGGTCGACGGCGGATTCATTCCAGATCGCCGTGGTGTTGAGCACGGCGTCGTTGTAGATGTCGCGGATCGCCGGCAGGTCGGCGTGCAGTGCATCGCGGATGGTGTAAGTCATGGCGCGGCCTCAGACGATCGGTTGGTGGACGGTGACCAGTTTGGTGCCGTCGGGGAACGTCGCTTCGACCTGGATCTCCGGGATCATTTCCGGGATGCCTTCCATCACCTGATCGCGGGTCAGCAGGGTGGTGCCGTAGTGCATCAGCTCGGCCACGGTCTGGCCGTCACGGGCGCCTTCGAGCAGCGCCGCCGAGATATAGGCCATGGCTTCCGGGTAATTGAGCTTCACGCCACGGGCCAGTCGCCGCTCGGCAACGAGGCCGGCGGTGAAGATCAGCAGCTTGTCTTTTTCGCGTGGGGTCAGGTCCATCGTTTGAAATCCATTGTCGGCAGTTGAAGAAAATCAGGTATTCCAGATTCGGGGGGGCAGGGCTTCGCGGCCGAGCAACACAGGCCTGAGCAATCGCCACAATTCAATAAGCCACGCTCGCGCCAGCAACGCTTCACTGGCCAGGCAGCGCGCGATCAAAAGACCGGGCAATTGCGTCAGATCCCCGCGCACGTCGTGGCCCAGCGAGCGGCAGCGCTCCAGCAATTCAGCATCGACTTCACCGGTGACCAGCAACGTCGCAAACACCGGATTGCCATCCAGCCCGATCGGTGAATCGAGCAAGCCGTCATCGCCGACGATGCGCTGGCGCTCATGCCACAACAACCGCCCATCACGGCGAATATCCAGATGCGCCTGGAAATGCCCAAGGTCGAAGCGCTCGCCACTGGCCGGACGACCTAACGCCACCACGTCCCAGTAGAACAGTCGCGCATCGCCCTCAAGCTCAATCGAGGTCGTGAGTTCAGCCAGGGCGGCGCTGTAGACGATGGTCTCCTGAGGTAGCCATTCCAGTGTCGCGCCATCGGCGACATGCAGGTTCAGCGACTGATAAGCGGGCCCCGCCGCGCGATACCACTTGGCCGCGCCGGGGCTGGTGATCTGTGCCCAGGCGCCTTGTTCGACGCGGGCGCTGATGTCCAGCCGGTCGCCGCCGGCGATCCCGCCCGGCGGGTGGACGATGATGTGCTGGCAGACCTCGGGCCCTTCGGCGTAAAGATGCTTTTGCACCCGCAACGGGCCGAGGTGCCGGCGTCGGGTCGGCCGCGTGCAGTCGCCGAAGCGGGCGTAGGCAAGCTCGAGCTCGGCATGCCAACTCGGGATAAACAGGGCAGTCGCTAAAGGTAAGTTCATGTTTTCTGATTATCGTTAGGACGCTACAGATTAGACCGTAACCTCAAATAGTCACCAGCCCGCGTACACCTTCGGCTTCCATATTTTCGCCCCGGCCCTGCTGCACGATCTCGCCCCGGGACATCACCAGGTACTGATCGGCCAGTTCGGCGGCGAAATCGTAGAACTGCTCCACCAGCAGAATCGCCATGTCGCCACGGGCCGCGAGCTTCTTGATCACTGCTCCGATTTCCTTGATCACCGACGGCTGGATGCCTTCGGTGGGCTCGTCGAGGATCAGCAGCCGCGGGCGGCTGGCCAGTGCGCGGCCAATCGCGAGTTGCTGTTGCTGACCGCCGGACAGATCGCCGCCGCGTCGTTGCTTCATTTGCAGCAGCACCGGGAACAGCTCGTAGATGAACGCGGGAACTTCCTTGGCTTCGCTGCCGGGGAATCGCGACAGACCCATCAGCAGGTTTTCTTCCACGGTCAGCCGGCCGAAAATCTCCCGGCCCTGCGGCACGTAGGCGATCCCTGCGTGCACCCGTTGATGCGGCTTGAACGTGGTGATCGGTTTGCCTTCCCAGTTCACCGCGCCTTCCTTGGCCGGCAACAGGCCCATCAGGCATTTGAGCAACGTGGTCTTGCCCACGCCGTTACGCCCGAGCAGGCAGGTCACTTCGCCGACCTTCACGTCAAAGCTCAGACCGCGCAGGATGTGGCTACCGCCGTAGTACTGGTGCAGCTTGTCGACTTGCAGCATGTTCAATTCCTCTTCAGCGGCCGAGATAGACTTCGATCACGCGCTCGTTGTCCTGCACCTGTTCCAGTGATCCTTCGGCCAGCACGCTGCCCTGATGCAACACCGTGACGTGGTCGGCAATCGAGCCGACGAAGCCCATGTCGTGTTCCACCACCATCAGCGAATGCTTGCCCGCGAGCGACTTGAACAGCTCGGCGGTGAACTCGGTTTCGGCGTCGGTCATGCCTGCCACTGGCTCATCGAGCAGCAGCAATTGCGGGTCCTGCATCAGCAACATGCCGATTTCCAGAAACTGTTTCTGCCCGTGGGACAGCAGCCCCGCCGGGCGATTGACCGAAGTGGTCAGGCGAATGGTGTCGAGCACTTCGCTGATCCGGTCTTTCTGTTCGCCGCTCAACTTTGCCCGCAGGCTGGCCCACACCGACTTGTCGGTTTTCTGCGCCAACTCCAGGTTCTCGAACACGCTCAGTGCTTCGAACACCGTCGGCTTCTGGAACTTGCGACCGATGCCGGCCTGGGCGATCTGCACTTCGCTCATCTGCGTCAGGTCGAGGGTTTCGCCGAACCACGCCTTGCCGTGGCTCGGGCGAGTCTTGCCGGTGATCACGTCCATCAGTGTGGTCTTGCCCGCGCCGTTGGGGCCGATGATGCAACGCAGTTCGCCGACGCCGATGTACAGGTTCAGGTTGTTCAGCGCCCGGAAGCCGTCGAAGCTGACGCTGATGTCTTCCAGGGTCAGGATCGTGCCGTGACGGGTGTCGAGGCCTGGCCCGACGCGTTGCCCGAGGCCGATCGAGTCGCGGCTGGTGCCTTCGTCCTTGTTGGGCTCCACCGGGAAAAAGGCCGGTTCCAGCATGAATTCTGCGCTCGCCGTGACTCTCATGATTCACCTCGTTTCTTCAGCAGACCGATCACGCCTTTGGGCAGGTACAACGTCACGACGATGAACAGCGCGCCGAGGAAGAACAGCCAGTATTCGGGGAACGCCACGGTGAACCAGCTCTTCATGCCGTTGACCACACCGGCGCCGAGCAGCGGGCCGATCAGCGTGCCGCGCCCGCCAAGGGCCACCCACACGGCGGCCTCGATCGAGTTGGTCGGCGACATTTCGCTCGGGTTGATGATCCCCACCTGCGGCACGTACAGCGCGCCGGCCAGACCACACAACACCGCGCTCAATACCCAGACGAACAGCTTGAAACCGCGCGGATCGTAGCCGCAGAACATCAGGCGATTCTCCGCATCGCGCAGGGCAGTCAGCACCCGGCCGAACTTGCTGCGGGCCAGGCGCCAGCCGATGAACAGGCTCGCCACCAGCAACAGTACCGTCGCCAGAAACAGCACCGCGCGAGTGCCGGGTTCGGTGATGCCGAAACCGAGGATCGTGCGGAAATTGGTGAAGCCGTTGTTGCCGCCGAAGCCGGTTTCGTTGCGGAAAAACAGCAGCATCCCGGCGAAGGTCAGGGCCTGGGTCATGATCGAGAAATACACGCCTTTGATCCGCGAACGGAAGGCGAAGAAACCGAACACCAGCGCCAGCAATCCCGGGGCCAACACCACCAGGCACATGGCCCAGAGGAAGTTGCCGGTGCCGCTCCAGTACCACGGCAATTCGGTCCACGACAGGAAGGTCATGAACGCCGGCAAGCCATCACCGGCGGCCTGACGCATCAAATACATGCCCATCGCATAACCGCCGAGGGCGAAGAACAGACCGTGGCCCAGCGACAGCAGACCGGCGTAACCCCAGACCAGATCCAGCGCCAGGGCGACGATGGCGTAGCAGAGAATCTTGCCGACCAGCGTCAGGGTGTAGGCCGAAACGTGCAGCGCACTGTCCGCCGGCAACAGCGACAGCAGCGGCAGGGCGATCAGCAAGGCGAGGACGACCGCGCCGACGGCGAGCGTGACTTTGGGGCCGGCCTTTTGTGTGGCCGTGACTAGTAGAGGCTGGTTCATCAGTCGATCACCCGTCCTTTCAGTGCGAAGAGGCCTTGCGGACGTTTCTGGATGAACAGAATGATCAGCGCGAGGATCAGGATCTTGCCGAGCACCGCACCGATCTGCGGTTCGAGAATCTTGTTGGCGATGCCCAGGCCGAATGCGGCGAACACGCTGCCGGCCAGTTGGCCGACGCCGCCGAGCACCACCACCAGGAATGAGTCGATGATGTAGCTCTGGCCGAGGTCAGGGCCGACGTTACCAATCTGGCTCAGCGCCACGCCGCCGAGTCCGGCGATTCCCGAGCCGAGGCCGAAGGCGAGCATGTCGACGCGCCCGGTGGGTACGCCGCAGCAGGCGGCCATGTTGCGGTTCTGGGTGACGGCGCGCACGTTCAGACCGAGGCGGGTCTTGTTCAGCAGCAGCCAGGTCAGCACCACCACAAACAGCGCGAAGGCGATGATCACGATGCGGTTGTACGGCAGCACCAGATTCGGCAACACCTGAATCCCGCCGGACAGCCACGCCGGGTTCGCCACTTCAACGTTCTGCGCACCGAACACCAGACGCACCAGCTGAATCAGCATCAGGCTGATGCCCCAGGTGGCGAGCAGGGTTTCCAGTGGGCGACCGTAGAGGTGACGGATCACCGTGCGCTCCAGGGCCATGCCGATGGCGGCGGTGACGAAGAACGCCACCGGCAGCGCGATCAGTGGATAGAACTCGATGGCATTCGGCGCGTAGCGCTGGAACATCAGCTGCACGACGTAGGTCGAGTAGGCGCCGAGCATCAGCATCTCGCCGTGGGCCATGTTGATCACGCCGAGCAGGCCGAAAGTGATCGCCAGCCCCAGCGCCGCGAGCAACAGAATCGAGCCGAGGGACATGCCGCTGAAGGCCTGGCCGAGCAGTTCGCCGACCAGCAGTTTGCGCTTGACCTGGGCGAGGCTGGTTTCGGCGGCGGTGCGCACGTTGGCATCGGTTTCGACGCCGGATTCGAGCAGGCCTTCGAGACGAGTGCGGGCCAGCGGGTCGCCGGTTTCACCAAGTAGACGCACGGCCGCGAGGCGCACTGCCGGGTCGGTGTCGACCAGTTGCAGATTGGCCAGCGCCAGGCTCAAGGCGGCGTGGACGCTTTCGTCTTGTTCGCCAGCCAGTTGCTGGTCGAGAAATTTCAGCTGCGCCGGTTTGGCGCTTTTCTGCAATTGCTGCGCGGCGGTCAGACGGGTTTTGGCGTCGGCGGCGAGCAATTGGTGGCTGGCCAGTGCGGTGTCGATCAGACCCCGCAGGCGGTTGTTCAGGCGCAGGGTCTTGGGTTGGCCGTCGACGGTCAGTTCGCCTTGTTGCAGGGCGTTGATCAGTTCGACACGGGCCGGATCGGGCTGCGCGGCCCAGGCTTCCAGCAATTTGGCTTGTTGCGTGGGGGTGGCGGCGACGAAGTCTTCGGCGTCGCTGGCATAGGCGGCCATCGGCAGCAAAAGTGCGAGGGCCAAGAGGAAGCGGTATAGGGCAGTGGGCATAGTCAGTCGCCTTGACGCGGACATTGTGGGAGCGAGCTTGCTCGCGAAAACGGTCTGACATTCACCATCGATGTCGACTGTCAGGGCCCTTTCGCGAGCAAGCTCGCCCCCACAGGGATTTGTACCCGCCTCAAGTATCGAGGCGGGCATCCAATGGCTCAGTTGCTCTTCACCGCATACTCCGGCTTCTTGTCGTTACCCGGAATGAACGGGCTCCAAGGCTGCGCCCGAATCGGCCCCTCGGTCTGCCACACCACGTTGAACTGACCGTCGCTCTGGATCTCGCCGATCATCACCGGTTTGTGCAGGTGGTGGTTGGTCTTGTCCATGGTCAGGGTGTAGCCGGACGGCGCGGCGAAGGTCTGGCCGCCGAGGGCTTCGCGGACTTTGTCGACGTCGGTCGACTTGGCTTTCTCCGCCGCTTGCGCCCACATGTGGATGCCGACGTAAGTGGCCTCCATCGGGTCGTTGGTCACCGCTTTGTCGGCGCCCGGCAGGTTGTGTTTCTTCGCGTAGGCCTTCCAGTCGGCGACGAATTTCTTGTTCGCCGGGTTATCCACCGACTCGAAGTAGTTCCACGCCGCGAGGTTGCCCACCAGCGGCTTGGTGTCGATGCCGCGCAGTTCTTCTTCACCCACCGAGAACGCCACCACCGGGACATCGGTAGCCTTCAGGCCCTGGTTGGCCAGCTCTTTGTAGAACGGCACGTTGGAGTCGCCATTCACGGTCGAGATCACAGCGGTCTTGCCGCCGGCCGAGAACTTTTTGATGTTGGCGACGATGGTTTGATAGTCGCTATGACCGAACGGGGTGTAGACCTCTTCGATGTCTTTATCCGCGACGCCTTTGGAGTGCAGGAACGAACGCAGGATCTTGTTGGTGGTGCGCGGGTACACATAGTCGGTGCCGAGCAGGAAGTAACGCTTGGCGCTGCCGCCTTCTTCGCTCATCAGGTACTCAACCGCCGGGATCGCTTGCTGGTTTGGTGCGGCGCCGGTGTAGAACACGTTCGGCGACATCTCTTCACCTTCGTATTGCACCGGGTAGAACAGCAGGCCGTTGAGTTCTTCGAACACCGGCAGCACCGATTTGCGTGACACCGAGGTCCAGCAACCGAACACCACCGCGACCTTGTCCTGGGTCAGCAACTGCCGGCCCTTTTCCGCGAACAGCGGCCAGTTCGACGCCGGGTCGACCACCACCGGTTCGAGCATCTTGCCGTTCACCCCGCCCTTGGCGTTGATCTCGTCGATGGTCATCAACGCCATGTCCTTGAGCGACGTTTCGGAGATCGCCATGGTGCCGGACAACGAATGCAGAATCCCGACCTTGATGGTCTCGGCGGCCTGTACGGTCCAGGTCATGCCCATCGCGGCAATGGATGCCGTGAGTGTGAAAGCCTTGATCAAACTGCGACGCTTCATTGTGCGATCTCCATGAACGTTAAAGTTTTTTAGGTTGGCAGATGCGAACGACTGAAGGGTGTTTTGCAAGGGCTGTGCCCGGTCGGGTTCGGGCAGGGAAATGTCGGTTTAGAGCGGTTGCGCGCCGCGTCGGCGCACCACGAGGGGACGTGTTGCATGCAAAGGTGCAGCGGGGTGCGCCAGATTGGGGCGCACCCGGAGGATTCAGCGGCGGCGCATCAGGCCGATGAAGAACAGGCCGCCGAGGGCTGCGGTGGCGACGCCGATGGGCAGGTCTTCAGGGGCGATCAGTGTGCGTGCGGCGACATCCACCCAGACAAGGAAAACGCTGCCGAGCAACACGCACACCGGCAGCAAGCGCCGATGCTCGGCACCGATCAGGCGCCGGGCAATGTGCGGCACCATCAGCCCGACAAACCCGATGGAGCCGCTGATCGACACCAGCACCCCGGTCATCAGCGAGGCGATTACAAATACCCGCAGACGCACCGCCCGGGCATTCAGGCCGAGGGTGACGGCAGTCTGTTCGCCGGCCATCAAGGCGTTCAGCGGACGGGCCATGCCGATCAGCAGAATCAGTCCGAGCAACACGCTGAGCGCCGGCACCGCCAACAACTCCCAACGCGCCAGACCGAGGCCGCCGAGCATCCAGAACATCACCGCCGAACTGGCCCGGTGATCGCCCATGAACAGCAGCAGATTAGCGATCGCCATCATCACGAACGACACTGCCACGCCACACAGCAGCAGGCGATCACTGTCCAGCCGACCCTGGCGGTTGGCGATGCCCAGCACCAGAAACATGCTCAGCAATGCGCCGATGAACGCGGCAATCGGCAAGGTCAGCAGGCCGACGATTTCACCAACATGCAGCACCACGATCACTGCGCCGAGGGTCGCGCCGGAGGTGACGCCGAGCAGGTGCGGGTCGGCCAGAGGGTTGCGCGTCACCGCTTGCAGCACCGCACCGATCAACGCCAGTCCGGCCCCGACCAGCGCGCCGAGCAACATGCGCGGCACACGGATCAGCCAGACGATGTGTTCCTGGCCGGCGCTCCAGTCCGGCACGCCGAGGCCGAACAGTTTGTGCAGCAGAATCCGCCACACCACGTCCACCGGCACCCGCGCCGGGCCGAAACCGAGCGACACCACGCACGACACCAGCAGCACCGCGCCGAGGGCAATCAGCAGCCAGCCGTAACGACGATTGATCATTCGCCGTGGAAACCTTTGGCCAGGGTTTCAACCGCCAGCACGTTGTCGATCCCCGGCGTGGCCTGCACGTAAGGGATGACGATGAAGCGCTGGTTCTTGATCGCGTCCACCGATTGCAGCGCCTTGTTCTTCAGCAGGAATTCAATCTTCTGCTCGGCGGTGATTTCGCTGTAGTCGACGATCACGATCACCTGCGGATTGCGCTCGACCACGGTCTCCCAGTTGACCCGGGTCCAACTCGCTTCGACGTCATCGAGAACGTTGCGCCCGCCGGCGGCGTCGATCAGCGCTTGCGGCATGCCGAGGCGGCCGGAGGTCATGGCGCGGTCTTCGCCGCTGTCGTACAGGAACACCCGTGGTTTCTCGGCGGGCAGGTCTTTGCGGACTTCGGCGACCTGACTTTGCATGTCGGCGATCAGCGCGTTGGCGCGATCCTGCACGTCGAAGATCTTTCCGAGGTTGCGCAGGTCGTTGTAAGTGTCGTCCAGCGTGGCGGCCGGGCGCTTCATCACGAAGGCGCAGGATTCGGTCAGCTCATAGACGTTGATGCCCAGAGGTTGCAGGGTCTGCGGCGTGAGATCGCCACCGACGCGCATGCCGTAGTCCCAGCCGGCGAAGAAGAAATCGACGTTGGCGTTGAGCAGGGTTTCCACCGACGGGTACTTGGCCGCCAGTTCCGGCAGACCGTCGAGCAGGCTCTGCATTTCAGGCGTTACCGACTTCCAGCCACTGACGCCGCTGTAGCCGGCCATCTTCGACTTGAGGCCGAGGGCGAGCATCATCTGGGTCATGTTGATGTCGTGACTGACCGCGTGCTTCGGCGCTTCCTTGAAGGTGACTTCACGGTTGCAGCTCTGGATCGTCAGCGGGTACTTGGTGGCCTCGGCGAAGGCTTGGGTGGTGCCCAGCAACAGAGCGAGGCAAAGCAGGGAGCGCACAGTCATGGTCGGGTTATCCAGGTGATTCGCGGGTAGCCGTGGAGGGGGTGTGGATCGATCAATGCTTCGACGCCGAACACGTCGCGCAGCAGTTCAACAGTGAGCACTTGTTGCGGCGTGCCGCTGGCGACGATGCGACCGTGGTTGATCACATACAAACGGTCGCAGAACGCGGCGGCCAGGTTCAGGTCGTGGATGCTGGCCAGCGTGCCGATCTGCAAACGCTTGACCAGTTGCAGCAGTTCCAGCTGATAGCGCGGGTCGAGGTGGTTGGTCGGCTCGTCGAGGATCAGCAGTTGCGGTTGCTGGGTCAGGGCGCGGGCGAGGATCACTCGCTGTTTTTCACCGCCGGACAGGGTAGCGAACGCGTGGTCTTCGAAGCCGTCGAGGCCCACGGATTTGAGGGCCTGGGTGGCGAGATTGCGGTCTTCCAGCGTGTCGCCATCGAACAGGCCTTTGTGCGGCGTGCGGCCCATGGCGACCACTTCTTCGACGGTCAGGCCGAAGGCGTCGGGAAATTCCTGCAGCACCACGGCGATGCGTTGTGCGCACCAGCGTGAGGATTGCTTCCAGACGTTGTGGTGCTCGAGTCTGACCTCACCGTGTTCCGGCTGGCTGAAACGGTAGGCGCAGCGCAACAGGCTGGTCTTGCCGCTGCCATTGGGCCCGATCAGCCCGACGAACTCACCGGCGGCCACTTGCAACGAGGCGTCACGCAGCTGGAACTGGTGATGGCAGTGGCCGTGGCCCAAAGGGGACCATTTCAGGTTGGTGAGGGTCAGTGAAGTCATGCATCTCTCTTGAAAACTATGGTGCGGCGGATACCGCTTTCGCGAGCAAGCTCGCTCCCACAGGATCTGCACAATCCCTGTGGGAGCGAGCTTGCTCGCGAATGGGGCCTTGAATCAAAAGGTGTAGTCAGCGGTGACAAAGAACGAACGAGGCTCACCCAGAATCCACTGCTGGCCCTCATTGTATTGGCTTTGCGCGTACGTCCGGTCAAACAGATTGTTCACCTGCAACCCCAGCGTGGTGTTGCGCAGGGCTTGCCACGACAGCGTTGCATCGACCACGGTGTAACTCGGCAGCTCGTTGCGGTTGGCCATGTCGGCGTAGCGCGCATCGACGTAACGCACACCAGCGCCGGCCTTCAGGTCATCGGTCAGCGCCTTGCTCAGCCACAGATTGGCGGTGCGCCGCGGCACGTCCACCGGGCGATTGCCATTGCGTGACACCGGCACGCCGCCGACCACTTCTTCGAAATCGTCGTACTTGGCTTTGACGATCGCCGCGTTGGCTTGCAGTTGCCAGGCGTGTGGCAGTTGCAGATCGAGGCTGGCTTCCAGCCCGTTCGACGATTGCTGGCCGACCTGCTGCTTGAGCGTCGGGTTGCCCGGATCGTCGGTCAGCAACTTCTTCTTCACGATGCGATACGCCGCCAGCGTGAACTCGCCACGCTGATCCCAGAACAGTTGCTTCATGCCGATCTCGGTTTGCCGGGCGGTCGACAGGTCATATTGCTGCTGGCTCGGGCTCAGGGAAATCAGACCGCCGATGCCATCGGTGCTGGTGGCGACCTGGCCGTAGAACGAGGTGTCCTGCGTCAGCGCGAACACCAGCCCGGCCTTCCAGTTGTTGCCGGTCAGGGTCTTGTCGCTCTGGCTACCGTCGACCAGGTTGTTGCGATCCACATGTACGTAGTCGCGGCGCACACCGGTCACCAGCGACCAGCGCTCGCTCAGTTGCGTGCGGTTTTCGGCGAACACCGACATCTGTCTGGTGGTGCTGTCGAACTGATCGCGATACGGGTTGGCGCTCTCGAAATAACCGGTTTGTGGGTGATACAGATCCAGCGGCTGGCCGTTCGGCAATACGTCGTTGAATGGCGAGTTGCTGTCGAGCTGGAAGCGGATGCGGTTGTAATCGACGCCGGTTACGGTCTGGCTGTCGAGGCCGAACAGCGAGTGCTTGAAGGTAAAAGTCTGACGGTCGCCGACCTGTTCCTGTTTGTGCCCAATACCGAAGTAGCCGCTGCGGCTGAGTTGTTGGCTGTCGGCGTCGAAGTTGTAGTTCTCGGCGTTCTGCCAGCGGCGTTGGGCCTTGAGGTAGTACAGCTCGTTGCTGGCGCTGACCGCGTCGTTGATCTGCCAGTCCGTGGTCAGGCGCGTCCACTGATCGTTGTAGTGCTGCTTGTCGTCGCGCACGTTGTAGTTCTTGTTGCGCAGGCTGTCTTTCAACTGGCCGTTGATCAGTGGCGTGCCGAAATAGTTCTGCGGGCGCTGATCGCCGTAATCGTGGGCGAGTGTGAAGGTCAGATCGTCGGTGGGCTGCCAGCGCAGGGCGGCGCTGATGAAGTCGCTGGATGAATCGCCGCGATCGACCCAGCCGTTGCTGCGCAGACGGTTGAGGTTGAGGCGATAGCTCAGGGTGTCGGTCAGCGAACCGCCGCTGTCGAACGCCTGCTGCTGGCGGTCGAACGAGCCGTAACCGACCCGCACGTGGTTTTCGATTTCGCCTTCGAACGGCTTCTTCGGGATCACGTTGACCACCGCGCCGGTCGCGCCTTCGCCGTACAGCACCGAGGCCGGGCCGCGCAGCACGTCGACGCGCTCCACCGACCAGGTGTCGACCGGAAACGTCACGGTGCCCATGCCGGTGTACATGCGGTTGCCGTCATACAACTGCATCACCGAACTCTGCCCGGTAAAACCCCGGGCCTGTAATGAAGTGCCGCCATCGCCCGGCGTGCCGGTGCGGCTGATGCCGGTGCTGCGCGACACCGCGTCCTGCACGCTGCGATCGCCACGTGCGCGGACTTGCTCGCCGCTCAGGCTTTCGACGCTGGCCGGGGTTTCCATGGCCGTGAGGTTCAGACGCGAGCCGGCGCTGGTCGGCGTGGTCAGGCTGACGGTCGGGTCGTCATTGGCCGGGGCGGTGATGGTGCCGGTGGGCAGCGTCAGCGGGGCGTTGTCGGCGTGGGCGCTGTTGTTCAGGGCGAACAGACAGAGGCTGGACAAGAGGTACTTGTTCATCGGGGCGGTGAATCACTTCTTCAAAAGAAAAGCCCGCAGGCTCATGACGGTGCATGGCTGCGGGCAGAGCAGCAAATTTGCGTTATACAGTAACACTAAAAAATGCCGGAGTTTAAGCCCCGGCAGTTTAAAGATCTGTCTAGCTCGCGCATCTCGCCTGTTTCATGATGAAGTTGAGGCAGATTCAGCTTGTCGGCCCAGACGCGACAACAGCAGTCGATCCAGCAACCACACCACCACCAGCGAAGCCCCCACCAGCGGAAACACCACCGCCAGCACCAGCATGATCGCCACCCCGGTTTTCCACTTCGGCAGATCGTGACGCAGAGGCGGCACGCCGAACTTGCCCTGTGGTCGGCGCTTCCACCAGATCACCACGCCGCTGACGGCGCTGAGCAGGATCATCAGGCAGATCAACAACACAATGATCTGGTTGAAGGTGCCGAACATCTTGCCTTCGTGGAGCATCACGCCGATTTCGGTAGCCCGGGCAACAGCGCCGTATTGCTCGAAGCGCACATCGGCCAAAACTTTGCCGGTGTACTGATCGACGTGCAGGGTCGCGTCGTTACGTGGGTCGTCGGCGAATACGGCGATGGTGAACACGCCGGTCGCAGTAGTCGGCAGGGTGATGCTGTAGCCCGGCTCGACCTTGCGCTCAACGGCAATGTTCTGCACGTCCTGCAGGCGGATGGTCGGTGCAGCGGGGCCGTGTTGCATGCCGCCGTGGGCCATGTGTTCGGCGTGGTCGCCGGACATCGGCATTGGGGTGTTTTCCATCGCCCACGGTACGGTCTGGCGCGCGGCGTTGTTGAGGCTGCCGGCCTCGACGTCGGAGGTCGGCACGTTGTCCCACATCGCCGCCGGGAACACGTTCCACACCTGGGCATATTGCTTGCCCCAGAAGCCGGTCCAGGTCATGCCGCTGAGCAGCATCACCAGCAGCAATGCGGCGCCCCAGAAGCCGGTGACCGCATGCAAGTCACGCCACAGCACGCGGCCGCGACTGCTCAGGCGTGGCCACAGAATCCCCGCTGCCTGACCTCGCGGCCACCACAGGAAAACCCCGGACACCACCAGCACCACGCCCCAGCCGGCGGCCATTTCGATCAATCGGTCACCGACGGTGCCGATCATCAGTTCGCCGTGAATCGCCCGGGCGATGGCTTGCAGGTTCTGCTTGGCATCCTGCTCGCCGAGGATGTCGCCGTGGTAGGGATCGACGAACACGTTCAGCTCATGGCCGGCATTGGCCACGACAAACTGCGCGCTGCGCTCGGCATTCACCGGTGGCAGGTACTGAGTAACCTGGCCCTGTGGATAAGCGCTTTTGACCTTTTGCAGCAAGTCATCGGCCGGCACGGTGTGATGCCCGGCGGGGACGTTCAGCAGGCTGCTGTACATCAGCGAATCGAGCTGCGGCTTGAACAGGTAAATGATGCCGGTCAGGGCCAGCATCACCATGAATGGCGCGACGAACAATCCGGCATAAAAATGCCAACGCCAGGCCAGGTTGTAGAAATTCGGTTTGGGCTGTTTCATCACGTGTGCTCCGCTTGGCTTGGATCTTCTAGTTGTCTGTTGCCGCCCGCTCCCTGAAGGGAGCGAGCGCCCTTCAGGGTTAGAAACTCATGTCCACCTTGGTCCAGAGCGTGCGCCCCGGTTCATTGATCGCTTGCGGGTCGTTCGCCGGGTAGCCGAACCCGGCGTTGCCCGCCAGGTTCAGGTGTTCGGCGTAAGCCTTGCCGAACAGGTTGTCGACGCCGGTACTGACCTTCCAGTTTTTGTTGATCCGGTAGGCACCGTTGAGCGAGAACACGCCGAAGCCTGAACTCTTGTCGTAATCCTTGCCGACCACGTTGCCCTTGTTCTGGTCGATACGGTTTTGCGCGGCGACCACTCTCCACAGTGCGCCGGCGCTCCAGTTGTCTTCGGTATAGGTCAGGCCGAAGCGCGCATCCAGCGGCGGCATCTGCGGCAGAGCCTTGCCGTCGCTGCTGTTCTTGCCCCAGGCGTAGGCCAGGGTCGCATCGGCTTTCCAGTTGTCGGTGAGTTTGTAAGCGGCACCGAGTTCACCGCCCATGATCCGCGCGTCGATGTTCTCGGCGCGGGAAGTGCTCATGCCCATCATCCCCGGGGTGTAATCGAACAGGATGTAATCGCGCACCACGCCGATGTAGCCCGAGGCCCAGGCTTCGAGGTCGGCGTCCTTGTAGTTCACGCCGAAGTCGAGCTGAGTGGTTTTTTCCGGTTTGATCGAATCGAACGCATTGACCGAACCCGCCGGGCCGGACTTGGGCGAAAACAGCTCCCAGTAATCCGGAAAGCGCTGAGCGTGGCCGAGGCCGGCGTAGAGCGTGGTCGGGCTGTCGGCCAGATCATGCTCGTAACGGACGAAGCCGCTCGGCAGGGTGTCGGCACGGGTATCGCCGGCAGTCGGGTTTGGCCGGGACATCATTCCCGAGCCGGTGGTCTGGCGGAAATCCCTGGCCGAGGCGCGGTCGACCCGGGCACCGGTGATCAGCCGGTCGCGGTCGGCGGCGTACCAGGTCATTTCGCTGAACACCCCATAGTTATGGAAGTCGGCGTCCTTGGTGAACGGCTGATCCTTGTAGGTATCGATACCCATGCCGCTGCGCTGACGGTGTTCGTTGGTCTGCGCATCGAGGCCGGTGATCAGCTGGATATCGGCCCAGCGCCAGGTCGCCTTGATCCGCGCGCCGAGGGTGCGACGGTCGACGTTGGACGCCATGGGACCTGCCATCATCCCGGTGCCGGATGGCGTGCGCAGGGTGTAGTTGTCCATCACGTGGTCGGCGTAGTTGTAGTAGACCTGCGCTTCGAGCTTCTCTAGCACATCGGTGATGTTGGATTTCTCGACGCGCAGACCGAGGCTTTCGCGCAGGAATTGCGAGCCGTCCATGCCGCGTCCGGCGTAGCGTGCTTCGCCGTCGCCCTTGCCGGCGGTGAGTTCGATCAGCGTGTCGGCGTCCGGGGTCCAGCCCAGCGCCACGTCGCCGTTCCACTTGTCATAGCGCGAGGCAACGATGTCGTTGTTGCCGTCGCGGTAGTCGTCGGAGTGCGCGGTGTTGCCGATCACCCGCACGTAGCCCAGCGAGCCGCCGGCCGCCGCATCGACGACCTTGTCGAAGCGTCCGTGGGAGCCGGCCAGCACGCTGGCGTTTACCCGGGTGCCGAGCTCGCCGAAGCTTTCCGGCTCGCGGTCGAACAGGATCGTGCCGGCCGACGCGCCCGGTCCGTAGAGCACGGTTTGCGGGCCTTTGATCACGGTGAGTTTGTCGTAGGTCTCGGGCGAGATGTACGAGGTCGGCGCGTCCATCCGGCCGGGGCAGGCGCCGAGCATCATGCTGCCGTTGGTGAGGATGTTCAGGCGCGAACCGAACATGCCACGCAGCACCGGATCACCGTTGGTGCCGCCGTTGCGCACCAGGGCGAAGCCGGGAATGGTCTTCAAATAGTCGCCGCCGTCGCTGGCCGGCACCGGTTGGCGCGGGTCTTTCGGGTTGGTGACGATGGTCAGCGGCGAGCTCGGGGCGATGGCGGTGATCACCGTCGGGCTCAGTTCGTCAGTGTGGCCGGCGTGTTCGTCGGCGTGGACCAGCGGGGACAGCAGGACGCCGCAAAGGACGGCGGTAGCGTGCCTGAAACGAACGCGGGATTCGTTCAGGGCAAAGGACGCCGGGGCAGAAGCCGGGCGTGGGACAGCAGAAAACCTGGACATGACAATTTCCATCAAACAGTCGTAAACGACACGGCCGGCAGCCTGAGGCTGTCTTCTCAACCGTGTGCAATCAGAGGTGGGTGTTTACGCTGCGACGGGCGGGGCGCGGGTGCGGGCGCCGGGGAAGAAAGTCTGCCGGGCATGGCCCAGACGCGGGGAAGGTGGGGTGAAGGTGTTGACGAGCGGAATGCTGAAAGTGGCGAAGCTGCCGCCGCCGGTCAGCGCCGGGCAATTGAACAGCAGGCTGCAATAACCGCATTTTTCCCACAGCACATGGTGCGAGGATTGCGGCGGGCAGTGTTCGGTGGTGGGCTGCGCGGTGTGCCCGGAGTGATCCATCCCCGCCATGTCCATCGACATATCCATGCTCATCGGCATGGAGGTCGAGGCGTGCTGATCCATCGGCATCGACTGGGAAATCAGCGGGCCGATGAAGATCATCAACATGGCGAACAGGGCGATCCAGCTGCCGCGGGTCAGGTGTTCAGTCTGACGGCGTTGCAGGGAGGGCCTGGCGCTCAGGGGGCGCATGGGCGGAGTCTGCCGGAACGGTTACTGGGCGTGCGCGTGGGCTTGCGTGGCTTCCGGCGGCTTCTTCTGCACGGCGACTTCGACGGTCACGTCACCGGCCTTTTCGAAGTGCAGGGTCAGCGGGAAGCGCTTGCCGTCGGTCAGCAGACTGCGGTCAGTCGGATTCATCAGCATCACGTGATAGGCCATCGGCGCAAAGGTCACGTTTCCGCCAGCCGGGATGGCCACGTTCGGCACCTGTTGCATCTTCATCAGATCGCCCTGCATCACGTGCTCGTGCAGTTCCGCTGTCGGGGCGATGGGCGAGTCGACGCTGAGCAGGCGGTCAGCCGTCTTGCCACCGTTTTGAATGATGAAATACGCGGCAACGGTCGGCGCGTTCGGTGGCAGTTCCTGCGACCACGGGTGGGCGATTTCCAGCTCGCCGGCCTTGTATTCGTGGGCATGGGCGAAGCACGCAGGCAGCAACAGCGCAGCGATGACGATGAATTTGTTCAACATGGCAGTTCTCCAGAACGATTTGAAACGCAGGTCAAATGCGGGAACAAATCAAACCAGAGGAGAGGCGCGGGGATTGAGGCTCGGCCATTGCTGGCGAGGTGTCGGAGTCTGCAGCACGGCGGGCGCCACGCTGCGATTGCTTTCGTATCGGGCGAAATACAGCTGCGGCGAATGCCCCGGCAACGCCACCACCGGCGCCGATCCGGAACAGCACCAGCAATGCTGCATGGTCGAATGATTGTCACCGCTCTGCGGCGCTTTCTGATCGAGGCTGCCGATGTCGATCGCCACCATCTTCGTCCCGCTGCCGGTGCAGAAACTGCTCCACAGCAACTGCTCGGCCGGCGTTTGCGCCGCCTGCGCCATCGCTCCCGTCAACGGCATGGCGAGCATGTTGAACAGCACTGCAAAGCAGGCGATCCAGGCAAATGCGAGCCGGTGTCGGTTCATGGGACAGATCCGTAGGGTGGGCGATCAGGCGCGGCTATTTAGCCTGATCAGGGCCGATAAGTAAAAAAGCGTCGTGCGGTTTGGTGTCGCAGCGCTCTTTCAAGAGAGTGTAGCGGCTCGAATTTGCATTGCATGGGACTTGCATCAACAACTGAAGCTATCGCGAGAGGAAAAAGCTCCGTCCCGATCAAGGTTTTTCAAGAGCCGAGATGACGTCATCAACCGTCCAAAACTCCCGATCAACCCCCGCCAACTCCGGTCGATTCAACACCATCACCGGCACCCCAAGCTCCCGTGCCACTTCCAGTTTCGGCTCGGTTGCGGTGCTGCCGCTGTTCTTGCTGATCAGCACGTCGATCTGCCGGCGTTCGAACAGGGCCCGCTCATCTTCCAGCAGAAACGGCCCACGGGCGCCGATGACTTCGCAGCGTTCGTTGCCGGGGTAGACGTCGAGGGCGCGCAGGGTCCAGAACTGGTGCGCAGGGATTTCGTCGAGATGTTGCAGCGGTTCGCGGCCAAGGGTGAACAGGGGGCGGCGGAAGGGTTCGAGGGCGTTGATCAGTTCGGCCCAGTCGGCGACTTCGCGCCAGTCATCGCCCGGCTGTGGTTGCCACGCGGGGCGGCGCAGGGCCCAGCAGCGGATGCCGGTGAGTTGCGCAGCGGTGGCGGCGTTCTGGCTGATCTGTGCGGCGTAGGGATGGGTCGCGTCGAGCAGCAGATCGATGCCTTCGTCGCGAATGAACTGCGCCAGACCTTCGGCGCCACCGTAGCCGCCGACGCGCACCTGACACGTAAGATCGGTCGGCACCCGGCCGACGCCGGCCAGGCTGTAAATGTGTTCCGGTCCCAAAGTGCGCGCGATGGCCAGCGCTTCAGTCACGCCGCCGAGCAACAAGATCCGCTTCATACAAAGGCTCCCGCATGACCAACGATGCCGCCCTGACGATCAATCGCAAACACTTCGACCTGCACCTGAGCCGGCACCACGCTACGGGCGAATTCCAGAGCATGGCGGCAAACCTCATCACCGAGGGCAACACCCGCCGCACTGGCCATCGCCAACGCCTGCTGACTGGTGTTCGCTCCGCGAATGGCTTGCTGCAAGGTGTCGTCGGCGCCAATCGCCGTCGCCCATTCGGCCAGTTGCGGCAGGTCGATGCTCGAATGGCGCGAGTGCAGGTCCATGTGCCCGGCCGCCAGTTTGCTGATCTTGCCGAAGCCGCCGCACAGGCTGAGTTTATCCACAGGCACTTTGCGCAGATGCTTGAGCACGGCGCCGACGAAGTCGCCCATTTCGATCAGGGCGATTTCCGGCAGGTCGTAGACCCGGCGCATGGTGTCTTCGCTGGCGTTACCGGTGCAGGCGGCGATGTGCAGGTAGCCGTTGGTTTTCGCCACGTCGATGCCTTGATGGATCGAAGCGATATAGGCCGCGCAGGAAAACGGCCGGACGATGCCGCTGGTGCCGAGGATCGACAGCCCGCCGAGAATGCCCAGACGCGGGTTCATGGTTTTCAGCGCCAGGGCTTCGCCACCCTCGACATTGACCGTCACCTCGAAGCCGCCACGATAGCCGGTTTCTTCGGCGAGCAGCGTCAGGTGATCGCTGATCATCTTGCGCGGCACCGGATTGATCGCCGGCTCGCCGACGCCCAGCACCAGCCCTGGGCGAGTGACGGTGCCGACACCTTTACCGGCAATGAAGCGGATACCCGGCTCGGCCATCAGGTGCACGCGGGAGTAGAGCAGGGCGCCGTGAGTCACGTCCGGATCATCGCCCGCATCTTTGATCGTCCCGGCTTCAGCGCCGTCATCAGTCAGTCGGCAGAACTCCAGGCGCATCTGCACCTGCTTGCCCTTGGGCAAGACGATCTGCACGGCGTCCGCCACCACTCCGCCGAGCAGCAGGCGCGCGGCGGCAAGGCTGGTTGCCGTGGCGCAGCTGCCGGTGGTCAGGCCGCTGCGCAGGGGCGCGGGTTGTTCGGCGGTTTCGTCACGCATCGAGGGGTTTGACCAGATCGAGCAGAGTGATCGGCAGGGCCTGGCGCCAAGTGTCGAACTCGCCCAGCGGCTGGGCTTGAGCGATGTGGATGCGGGTCAGCTCACCGCCGTGGCGTTCGCGCCAGCTCATCAAGGTCATTTCGCTTTGCAGGGTCACGGCGTTGGCGACCAGTCGGCCGCCGGGTTTGAGTTGTTCCCAGCAGGTGTCGAGCACGCCTTCGCGGGTCACGCCGCCGCCGATGAAAATCGCATCCGGACGCTCCAGCCCGGCGAGCGCCTGCGGGGCACTGCCGCGAACCAGTTGCAGACCGGGAACGCCCAAGGCGTCGCGGTTGTGTTCGATCAACTGTTGCCGACCGTCATCGGCTTCGATAGCCAGTGCGCGACAGCTCGGGTGCGCGCGCATCCACTCGATGCCGATCGAGCCGCTGCCGGCGCCGACGTCCCACAGCAATTCGCCCGGTGTCGGGGCGAGGCGGGCGAGGGTGATCGCGCGCACGTCGCGCTTGGTCAGCTGGCCGTCATGCTGGAAGGCCGAGTCCGGCAGGCCGGCGAGACGCGACAGGCGCGGTGTCTGCGGATCGGCCAGGCACTCGATGGCGATCACGTTGAGGTCGGCAATGAGCGGGTCATTCCAGTCGTTGGCGATGCCGTCGATCCGGCGTTCAGCGTCGCCGCCCAGATGTTCCAGAACACTCAGGCGACTGGCGCCGAATCCACGCTCGCGCAGCAATGCCGCAACGGCGGCCGGGCTTTGTCCGTCATTGCTCAGCAACAACAGGCGCACGCCGCTAAACAGTTGTGCGTTGAGGGCCGCAAGCGGGCGAGCCATCAGCGACAACACACTGACATCCTGCAGCGGCCAGCCCAGTCGGGCCGCCGCCAGCGAGCACGAAGACGGCGCCGGCAAAACCAGCATCTCGGCCCCCGGCACCTGCCGCGCCAGACTCGCGCCAACGCCGTAGAACATCGGATCACCGCTGGCCAGCACGCACACGGCTTCACCGCGACGCTCGAGCACCGGAGCCAGGGAAAACGGGCTCGGCCACAGCTGGCGTTCGCCACGGATGCACACCGGCAACAGATCCAGCTGACGCTGACCGCCGATGATCCGTGAAGCGCCCATCAAGGCGCGCCGGGCATTCTTGCCCAGGCCCTTGAAGCCGTCTTCACCGATTCCTACTACTGTCAGCCAGGGTGACATCTGTAGCCCCTCAAAAAAGTGTCCGCAAACGCGCCGTTCCGACGGGCAGACTTTTCATGCCGTCGGACAAAGCAGGCATAATACCGCGCCTTCGCCCGCGAAGCGCCTTTCCCACAGAGCTGCCAGCCCTTGAACGAACGTCCGATGTCCAATGCCATACGCCCCTCGGCCTGTCCGGGGTTGCTGCGTATCGTCCAGGCGCTGGATGGCGGGATCTGCCGGATCAAGCTCGATGGCGGTTCGATCACGGCTGATCAGGCCGATGCGGTGGCCAACGCCGCCGAGCGGTTTGCCGGCGGGGCGATCGAGGCGACCAACCGGGGCAATCTGCAGATTCGCGGGATCGGCGAGCAGTCCGCCGCGCTGATCGACAGCCTGCTGGCTGCCGGTCTCGGGCCGCAAACCGCAGCGGGCGACGATGTGCGCAACCTGATGCTCAGCCCGGCCGCCGGCATCGACCCGCAGATGCGTTTCGATACTCGGCCACTGGCCGGGCAGATCCTCGAAACCCTGCAAAGCCATCCGCGCTTCCACGAGCTGAGCGCCAAGTTCGCCGTGCAATTGGATGGCGGTGAAGCGCTGACGATGCTCGAACATCCTCATGACCTGTGGTTGTCGGCATTCGAAGATCGCGGCGATACGCTGTTGGCATTCGGCCTGGCGGGTTGCCCGACGGATCGACCGCTGGCTGCCGTGGCGCTTGCGGGCGGACATGCGCTGGTGGTGGCGGTGCTGGAGTTGTTCCTCGAACTGGCCCGTCCGGAGCAGGCGCGGATGCGCCATCTGCTGGATGAATACCCGGCGCCGGTGTTTCTGGAAAAACTCGCTCAGCGAATCAACCTGAAAGCCGCCGCTGATTGGCAGCGCGAAGCCGGACCGCAAGGTTTGCACCTCGGCATCCACCCTCAGCAATCGTCCGGTCAGGTCTATGTCGGTGCCGCACCGACGCTCGGCCGCCTCGATCCGGACATGCTGCGTGGCGCCGCACAACTGGCCAGAACCTTCGGCGATGGCAGCCTGCGCTTCACCCCTTGGCAGAGTCTGTTGCTGCCCAATGTGCGTGAAACCGATGCGGTTCAATTGCTCGACGAATTGGGCAAGCTGAACTTGCTGACCCGCATCGAAGATCCTTTGGCGCACCTGATCGCCTGCACCGGCGCCAACGGTTGCGGCAAAGGCCTGGCCGACACGAAACACGATGCCCGCCTGCTGGCTACGCTGTTGCCACATGCCGTTGATGTGCACCTGTCCGGCTGCCCGCGTTCCTGCGCCGCCGCACATCGGGCTGCGGTGACTTTGCTGGCGGTCGGCCCCGGTCACTACGATCTCTATTTTCGCGATGCAGCGCTGCCGGGTTTCGGTGCGCTGCACGCTCACAACCTTACTATCGAAGCGGCCGCGACCCTGCTCGCCGCCCGCTCACGGAGCCCCCTTGATGCTTGATTACATCCGCGACGGTCAGGAGATCTATCGCAACTCCTTCGCGATCATTCGCAGCGAGGCCAACCTCGCGCGCATCCCGGCCGACCTGGAAAAACTCGCCGTGCGGGTGATCCATGCCTGCGGCATGGTCGAGGCCATCGACGGGCTGCAATTCTCCGAAGGCGCCGGCAAGGCCGGGCGCGATGCGCTGGCCGCCGGCGCGCCGATCCTGTGCGATGCGCGGATGGTTTCCGAGGGCGTGACCCGTGCGCGCCTGCCGGCCAACAACCAAGTGATCTGTACCCTGCGCGATGACAGCGTGCCGGAGCTGGCGCGCGAACTGGGCAACACTCGTTCGGCAGCGGCTCTGGAACTGTGGCGTCCGCATCTGGAAGGCAGCGTGGTGGTGATCGGCAACGCGCCGACCGCGCTGTTCTATCTGCTGGAAATGCTCGACGCCGGCGCCCCGAAACCGGCGCTGATCCTCGGCTTCCCGGTGGGCTTCGTCGGCGCTGCCGAATCCAAGGCCGAGTTGGCCGCCAACAGCCGTGGTGTGCCGTTCGTGATCATGCAGGGCCGCCTCGGCGGCAGCGCCATGGCCGCCGCTGCGGTCAATGCCCTCGCCACGGAGATCGAATGATGCAGGCTAAAGGACGTTTGATTGGCCTGGGCGTCGGCCCCGGTGATCCGGAACTGATTACCGTCAAGGCCCTGCGCCTGCTGCGCGAGTCGCCAGTGGTGGCGTATTTCGTGGCCAAGGGCAAGAAGGGCAACGCGTTCGGCATCATCGAAGCGCACCTGCAGGGCGCGCAGAACCTGCTGCCGCTGGTGTACCCGGTGACCACCGAAGTGTTGCCGGCGCCGCTGTCCTACGAACAGGTGATCAGCGATTTCTACGATGACGCGGCAGAGGAAGTGGCCGCGCATCTGGATGCCGGCCGCGACGTGGCGGTGATCTGCGAGGGTGATCCGTTCTTCTACGGCTCCTACATGTACCTGCATGATCGCCTCGCCAGCCGTTACGAAGCCGAAGTGGTCCCGGGCGTCTGCTCGATGCTCGGCGGCGCTTCGGTGCTGGGCGCGCCGCTGGTGTATCGCAATCAGAGCCTGTCGGTGCTGTCCGGTGTGCTGCCTCATGATGAACTCAAGCGCCGTCTGGCCGATGCCGACGCGGCGGTGATCATGAAGCTGGGGCGCAACTTCCCGAAAGTGCGCGACGTGTTGGCAGAGCTGGGTCTGGCCGAACGTGCGCTGTACGTCGAGCGCGCGACCATGGCCAACCAGAAGATCGTGCCGCTGGATGAGGTCGAGCCGATGTCATCGCCGTACTTCTCGCTGATCATTGTTCCCGGCGAACGGTGGCAAGGCTGATGACCCATTCCACACCGGCCATCGTCATTCTCGGCCAGGGCGCGCTGGCCACGGCCCGTCGCCTTCAGCAGGTCTATCCGGCCGCGCAGATACACGGCCTCTCCGGACGTGTCGAAGGGGCTGATCTGACTTACAGCGACTTTGGCGCGACCCTGCGCGAGCTGTATCAACAGGACACGCCGATCATTGCCTTGTGCGCGGCCGGCATTGTCATTCGCACGCTGGCGCCGCTGTTGCTGGAGAAAGGCGTCGAGCCCCCGGTGCTCGCCGTGGCTGAAGACGGCAGCGCCGTGGTGCCGCTGCTCGGCGGCCTCGGCGGGGTGAACGTCATGGCCCGCGAGATCGCAGCAGCACTTGAAGTCGCAGCGGCGATCACCACCAGCGGCGAGTTGCGCTTCGGCACCTGCCTGCTCAACCCGCCCGGCGGTTATGCCCTCGGCGATCTCGAACAGGGCAAGCGCTTCGTGTCCGATCTGCTCGCCGGCCACAGCGTGCGCATCGACGGCGCTGCGCCGTGGCTTGAGCAAGCGCAACTGCCAGAAGATCCACAGGCACAGCGCTCGATTCATGTGGGCAGCGATGCCCGCGCGGCGAGCGCCAGTGAGTTGCTGATTTATCCGCGTAGCGTGGCGGCGGCGGTCGGTGCCGATGTGGCCGACTTGCCGGATGCGATTCGCGATGCGTTGCAGCAGGCCGGTGTGGCGATTCAATCGCTGGCCTGTCTGGTGGCGGCTGACGTTCAGATGGCCAGCCCGGCATTGCGGGAAGCCGCTCTTGAACTGGCAGTGCCGCTTCGCTTTGTCGCGCCAGCGGGTGACATCGGTGAGCTGGCTCGCGATGCAGTCCCCGGTGCCCGGATCATCACAACATCCCACGACATTTCCATCGCCGTGGCCGAACAGCCGCTGGATGTTTCGCAGATCGGTCGTCCGCGCGGACGTCTGGCCGTCATCGGCCTCGGTCCGGGCGCGGCAGAACTGATGGTGCCGGCGGTGAAAGCCGAACTGGCCCGGGCCACTGACGTGCTGGGTTACGAAACCTATGTGCGCATGGCCGGCCCGTTCCGCGACGATCAGGTGCAGCATTGCACCGACAACCGCGAAGAAATGCAGCGTGCCCGTCACGCCTTCCGGTTGGCCGCTGAGGGTCGTTCGGTGATCGTGGTTTCGTCCGGCGATCCGGGCGTGTTCGCCATGGCGGCGGCAGTACTCGAAGCGTTGCACGAGTCGACGGATCCGGCGTGGCACAGCGTCGATCTGGCAATCCTGCCGGGTGTGTCTGCCTCGCTCGCCACCGCCGCTCAGGCCGGTGCACCGCTGGGCCACGACTTCTGCGTGATGTCGCTGTCGGACAACCTCAAGCCGTGGTCGATCATCGAAAAACGTCTGGATCTGGCCGCCGAGGCGGATCTGGCATTGGCCTTCTACAACCCGATCTCCCGCGCCCGTCCGTGGCAACTGGGGCGAGCGCTGGAAATCGTCGCGCAGCACCGCACATCGCAAACGCCGGTGGTGCTGGGCCGAGATATCGGCCGGCCGGGTCAGACTTTGCGTGTGACGACGTTGGGTGCGCTGACCCCGGATCAGGTCGACATGCGCACGATGGTGCTGATCGGTTCTTCCACCACCTGCACTTTCCCTCGCACGCAAGGTGGGGAGTGGGTGTATACGCCGCGTTGGTATGGAGAAAAACCGATCAGTTGATCACGATGTAATTCCCATTTTTGCAACCACTTATTAATCAAGGCCGCGAACGGAAGTTTGCGGCCTTTTTTACTTGTAAGTTCTACGGATTGTATTTGATTGAGGTAAGAAAAGTTGAGTTGATGTTCTCGGATGTTTCGATTGAAATTGTTTGAATGGCTTCGCTTTTGTCTTTGTGAATGCGTTGTACTAGTTTGCTTGGAAGTTTTTATCTCTCGATTTTTCCACTGTTTCGGTTTGCCGGGAAAGCGTTGCTTTTTCGGCTGGGTGCATCTGTGCGCACATTGTTGTGCGTATGTCATCGAGTGTTTCAAGGAAGGTGATTTATGCAAGATATGAAGACAAAAGCGGTTGATGGGAAACATTTTAATTTTGTCAATCTGTTTAAGTTGGCGGAACTGGAGCAGGCACTCCTGCCTTACAAAAATACTCGTCAATATGACGCGGTTATCCGTTATTACTTTGCCTGCATCGGTTTGCTCGACTCCCCCCGGTTGCAGCACCCGCTGGCGCTGTTCAGGCAGGCACTGGGGGAGTTGGAGCAACGTCGTGTACGCCGCAATGTGGAGCAGAGTCCTGCGTCGAGCCCCGATAAAGAGGCGGCGCCCGGTCTGGCGAAAATCCTTGGAAGAGTGGATGACTTCGACGCGCGACTGCAATACGGCGTCGAGCTGATGAAAGTATCCGCGACGCAGGTGCCGAAGATACTGCACTTCGTCTGGCTCGGAGGTGGCATCGGAGATATACGACGTGATTACATCAATATATGGAAGCAGGTGCTGGCTGGACACGATTACACAATCAATCTCTGGTACGACAGCGATGCGTTACTGGCCCATCAAACCAATCGTTTGATTGTCGAAGCCGCCAAAGCGGATGCAATGTTGCAGGGGGGAGCCGACAGTGCGTCCGAGAGGGTATTGGGCGAATCGTATGTGGCCCGCGCCATTGTTCTGAAACAGCAGATGTACGACTACATCAATAATGCAACCACGCGAGGCGAATCGGCCGATGACGCGAGAATTCAGTTACTGGCTCGTGCTTACGGGGAAAGTCCGGGGGATCTACGAGAGCTGAAAAACCGAAATCGTGAAAGCGTAATCTCCATGCTTGATGGTGCCCTGCGAGTGCGCGACCTGGCGAGCACGGAAACACCTTTGCAGTTGCGAGATATCTACGAACGCGAAATGCGTCTGCGTGGCAACTTCGCCGCAGCGTCGGACATCGTCAGAGTGGAAGCGTTGTATCCGGAAGGCGGTAGTTATTCCGATGTCGATAACTTGCCGCCGTTACGGCAAGAGATTGGTGGTGTCGACATCAACGGCTTCGACAGCGGCGCGCGACTGGGCGTGTTGCAGTTGCTGCTGAATCAAAATCCCCACTGGATGCCTGGCCGTGAAGCGCTGCGCAGTCGATATACCGATCACACAGTACGAATTCCTGAACAGCATCGTTCAGCATTGCAAGCGTTCGCCGATAGCCAGCCAAGCCTCACGCAAGTGTTCCAGCCTCCCCAGGATCTTCTCGCCCGGCCTTACTCCCTGAGGGCCGTGGCAGAAGGCTCCACGATCAGTAATGCCTTCATGTTGGCCCATCCCGGTTCGACGGTCATAGCGTCCGTGCTTGATCGGTTCCGGTTCAATTACCGGTTGGTGGAAGACACCGCCCGGCTGGCTACCCTTAGAGGTGTCAGACTTGAAGACTCAGAGGCGATGTCTTCACTGGCGAACGAGGTTCTGGAAAAAGCCTATGGACCCCTCATTGACCTGCCAGGGGAGGAGTCGATTTTCGCTGCCTATCTTGCAGACGCTGCCGCCAATTACTACAACGACGGCATTCGCCCGCAAGGTGAGGGAACGATCTATCTGACCGGCCCGGTTGGCATCAAGGACGGAACGAGTGATTTCGAAAAGGCTCGGTTAACGTCTCGCGGCGCAGAAGCCTCCCGTGCGGAGATGGCAATAAATCCCCTGGCAACAGTCAATCGCACAACCGAAGAAGAACAGGACCACTCCTGGAAAGACAACGAAACCGACTTTGGCAAGTGGGTGGAAACCGAGAAACGGAACTGGCATGACGGCCAATACAAAACCCGCTACGCCGGCAACATCGATGAACTGCTAAAGCACTCGACCGTCGAGTTCGAACTCGGCTGGCCATTGATCGAGGGGCGTCATGTTCTGAATATCGAGCTGTTGCAGCGTATGGCCGATCATCTTGGGGAACCGTTTACCAAGGCGATGATGAATGGCTACGACGGACCGGTCGTGTTCGCCGAAAGGTTGCCACTGAGCTTCGATGATCGTCAGGCCATCCGCAATCAGGACCCTCGCCTGCGATCACCGGCATTCCCGAAAAATCCGGTCGCCCAGAGCATCGCGCTGGATGAACTGCTGATCGGGCTGGGCACCGGTTCCTGGCAACTCGCGCAGCTTACCCCGTTGCAGCGTTTGAAGATCGGAGCATTGCTGGGCACAGATTCACTGGATGCCCAGAGCTTTGCCGCCCAGAACGGGGCGCTGGAGAATCTGATCAACAGCGTCAGTGAGCGCGGGACGTCCGGGCGTTACGCGGTGATTGAGCAGCATCTCTACCAGCGCCGGGCGCCTGAGTTCATGGCAGGCATGTCCAGTGTGGCTGATGAATTGCCCGCGCATCCGGCCACCGCACTTAGCCTGAAAAAGAACGCCTTGGCCAACACTGCGACCCTGTTTGACTGGGGGCGTCAGGTGGCACAGATCCAGCGGCTCGCCACTCAGGAACACCGCGAACAGGTTCAGGAGCGGCTGGAACAGGTGCTCAGTCAGTTCGAGGCCGGCACTGTCAAAATGGTGCCTCAGGATTTGTTGATGCACGGGCCGGGTGACACGGCGGCCGGCCGCTGTTTTCCGCTGGCGCTGGCAATGGGGGCCGCCCTCACACAGGGTGAGGGAGCGACCCGGCAATTGCGCGAGCGATTCTTTCTGGCGGTGCTTGAGCCGGAGCACCCGGATTCGAAGGTGTTTCTAGCTGCGCTGGAGGAGATGCGCGGCGTGAACGCAGCCGATGTGGGCACGGCGCTGGGGCGGGGCGATCTGGACAGGATGGTCGCGACCCTCGAGGAATCTGTGGGGCCGCGAACCCTGATGCTCAACTCGGATAACCACTCGATGCTGGTGGCTCGGACTGTACACGGGAGTACGGTCGTTTATCACTTCTACGATCCGAACTTCGGCCTGTTCCAGTTCGACAGCCCGGTAACCTTCAGAATGGCCCTTGGGCAATTTTTCAAGCAGCCACGGATCGCCCGTCATTACGCCGTGTACGGCAAACCTGGCCGGCCACAGTTCGATCTGATCGATGTGCATGGGGAAAAAGTCGCTGATCTGAACCTGTCGAACGGCAGCAAGGTAAGTCAATTGCTCAGGGACGACCCGCTGCCGGACAGACCGTTCAGGTCGGTTCGCCAGAGGATGAACAGTGCCCACGGACGAACGCTGATGGAGAACTCGCGGCTGGGCAGTGCACTGTTGTCTTCAGACAATGACTGGTGGGGCGAGGAGATTGCCGACATGACCGCGCGGTTGCAGGAGGGCCATGACTCGGTGACGCCTCTTGTGCCGTTGTTCGACTCGCTGCAAGTGACGCCCGAGGGCAGTTATCGGGTGGGCATGATCGATCCACAGACCGGCGAGTTGGTCGCCACGGTCGTCAGCCGGGATGATCGCCTGCTGCGAATCAAAAACTACCTGACTGAGCTGTTCTCGAGCCTGGGGCGCAAGCGTCCGGTCGGTGATGCTGTGGATCCGGCCGAGGCCGCGGCGGTGCATACGCTCAATGCCGGTTTCGCGGTGCAGGCCTTGATGAATGCGTTGCGTGGGCGTGAAGGCGAAGACCGCACACTGACAACGGCGGTGCAGTGGCATGCCTACGTCAATTACGCACAACTGGTGCATGGCAATGTGGTCGATGTGGCGGGACTGATCGGTCTGGTGCAGGCCGCGCTGCGCGATGAAAAACTGATCGCCCGCACCACTGCGAAGGTGGTCGGCGAAGCGCTCGAGCCGTTGACCGGCAGATCCCTCGGCACTGTGGCCGGGCATTTGGGCAACGAAGGCGTCGGCGCGGTATTGGGTCTGGCCAATGTCGGTTTCGATATCTATCAGTTGGCGACAGCACGTAATGATGTGGAGATCGCCACCTACGCCACTCAGCTGACCTTCGATGCCAGCAGTCTGGCCCTCACCGGGGCGGGACTTGGCGCAGCGTTTGCCGGTGCGGGTACGGCAGCAGCGGTGCTGGGAGGCGCCGGGGTGATTCTGGGTGGCCTTGCGGTTGGCGTAACTGCGCTGGCGCAGAGCTTTGCCACCATCGCTGAAGAAGCGAAGGCGGTCGGGCTGTTTTTTGCGGAACTGGAGCAGGCGCATCACGGGGATGGATTTCACTACAGCGGCGAGCAAGGTGCCTGGTTGCCACGACCGTCGCTGATCATCAACGGTCTTGACCTGAGCACCGGCAAACTGCTGCTCGACAGCTCCCGTCTTTACCCGCTGCACGATCATTTCGGCGTGCCGGAGTTCGAGGTCGATTATCCGCGAGCGATCCACCTCAGCAAAGAACTGGGCTATCCAGCCGAGATGAAGTTCTCACCCTCCGCCGAGCAGGCCATTGTCCTGCCGTGCACGCCGCTTACCTGCTATCGCTACGAGTACCAGATCCTGCCGTTCGCATCACAGCGCCACGACAAGGGTTTCGACATCGCCCGGCGTCTGGAGAAGAAAAAAGCGGACGGTCAGTGGCTGTTCCTGTTTTCGTTCTACTCGTTCCCCAGCCATTACATTGTCCATCGGATGTACCCCGATTATCGCCCGACCGAGATCCGCGTCACGCTGGATGCGCAGGCGCGCAAACTGGTTGTGCCGGTGATCCCCGAGCCTTGGCGCGAGCAGATCAGCTATCGGATTCAGGGTGGTGGAGGTACATGCACACTCGTGCTCAACCGCGGTGTCAATGTCGGACTGACGTCGGTGGGCAAACAGAAGGACCGCTGGATCATTGTCGCGCCGTGGGCTATCGAGAAGGACATCGTGTTCGGCAAGGACGGGCAGTTCAGTGTCAAAGGCTGCGAATTCAAGGTGACGGCGGACGTTGCTCCGCAGATTTCCCTGCTGATCGAAAATGGCCGGCTCTTTCAGATTGCCGGCGACAAACGGCATGAGCTGAACCTGCTGCAGGAGCAGGCGCCCAAAGGGCTGGACGACCAGGTGCTGCAAGACCATCTGCAAGCGCTGGCACGGGCTCATCGATTGGTCCTGCGTTATACGCCGATCCACGACTACCTGATTCCATTCGAGAACACCAAGGCGCCGCGTTACACCAATGGCTGGTATGACGCCGTGGAGGACCGGATCCTCTACATCCGCAACGACGAGGTGTTCGACGATGAAGGGCTGCTATCGGTTGTGGTCGGCGGCTCGGCGTTTTTCCATGAACCGAGTGGCTACGATATCTGCCAGGTCGACGCCGGCACGGGGCTGCTCAGCTATCGCTTTCGTTTGATGTTCCGACGCACCGGTGTCAGCACGATTCGCAGCGTTGAAGCCGATGGGCAGGGTGTCGTTCATGTGGTGCAGGAATACGCGTATGAGGACGGTACGCTTGAGCGCCTCAACTACCTGATTCATGAAGGTGAACTGTGGTTGAGCTCGGTTACCCGTGGACTTGAGCCGGGTTTCCAGGCGTTGCTCGATGACGGCACGCCGTTGCCGGCCTGGACATCGGTACTGGGCGATTGGGTATCGCTCAAACCGGTCGATGCGGACAAAGGCTACGCCACCGTCGACTGGCAGTTCGCTGCTTACGTTTCGATCTGCTGGAAGATCGAAGAGAACGCCCGGGACATGGCCTGGGTTCGTACCCGTGACAACCTGATCGTGCGCCCGGTACCGCGCCGCCATCATGCCCGCGCCTGGCCCGACTCGATCCAGAACCTGAGCGAGCTGATGCTGCTGACGCCCGGTGATGACGGCGACGTGTTTGTCATTTACGACCGGCAGTTCCAGAGCCTGTGCCGGGTGCAGCGCACCGTGACGCTGGGACAGATTCAGTGGTCGCACCGCTGGGTGCAGCCCGAGCATCTGACACAGGTGACGGTTGAGCACGATGACTATCAGGCCCGGACCGAGGATGGATTGGCATTCGGGATCGGCTCCGATGGTGAAGTGCGCTTTGCGGGGCTGACCGAGGCCTGGCTCAAGGGGCGCAAACAATGGTGGCTGGCGCTCGACGCCATCGCTCGGCAATACGCAGTCGAGCAATTCCCGATTGTCGGCATCGCCAATGCTGCCGGGGATGCGCGCTTGCACGCCTGGTACGTGGACAACCGCTTGTTGTTGTGTGACGCGCAACCAACGCAGCTGCGGTTGCTTGGCATGACACCGGACAATCAGTCGGCGTGGCTGTTCGAACCCGAGAGCGGTGAGATCTGGCGCCAGACGTTAATCGATCCGCAACAACTTGAATCAGCATTCGGAGAAGGCACGCAGTTGTTGCAGACCCGAGTGCTGACCAGACCGGAACGACTTTGGACGGCGTGGCGCTTTACCGATGTGCGGATCGACGGTGCCGGTCTTGTGGGCACGACGGGCGAAGGTGTGGTGCTGCAACTGGAGCATCAGGAGCAACCGCAGATCATCGGTGTGCAGCACGATTGGCTGGCGACCCATGGCGAGCATCTGATTGGTGACTTGCAGGCTTTGCTGGCAAATGCAGCACATCGTCCATTCATTTCTATCGCTTCTCACGACGCCAGTGTGCAGTGGTACATCGCTGACAGCGCGCGGTTGATCCAGATTCCCGCAGTCGACCTGCCGGAGGATTACGAGCTACTTGGAACCCGAAAGTACGCTGACGTCTTGTTGCATGAACCGCGGGAACGGGTCGTTCAGGGTTATCCGAGCATGCGCCAGATCAAGCCGCTGGATTACGTCCAGCGCACGGGTGATGTACTGGTGCTCGAGGGACGGGTGGATGCCTACGATCTTCTGCCGGTGATCCCGGACGATGTGCGCACGCTGGTTCTGCGGGTAGGGCGCGGTTGGATGAAGTGGCACCTGTCCGAGGCGCTGATGCGCAAGCTCGATTCGTTGGTGGTTGACTGTCGTTATCCGCTGGGGGCGCGCCCGCTGGTCATGAGCCGTTTGATCCTGACGCTGAGCGATCCGCAAAAACTCGAGATAGGAATGGTCGACGATCACCTGGTGGTGATCGATCCTGACAGTGAGCACTGTGTGCTGGTACGCAATGCGGATGCATCAGATCCCTCGCTGCGGGGCGATGCGATGCTTGAGGTCAATGGCCTGCGTCCGTGCCAGGTGTCGACGCTGGTGCGCTGGCTGAAGGCGCGCAAGGAAGGCGCCGAGGGCGTGACGCTCAAAGCGTTGATCGATCAGGCGGATGCGAAGAAAACCGTCGAGTCTGCGGGTTGACGGTCCGCGGTCACTGACGAAAAAAGACCGCCGACGTTACCGTCGGCGGTCTTTTTGTTTCAGGGCTCAAGGCACCAGATAACCTTTGACCCCGGTAAAGATGATCTGCGCTGCCAGCGCACATACGAACAGCCCCATCAGGCGGCTGACGATCTGCAAACCCTGATCGCCCAGAATCCGCTCGATGCGGTTCGACAGGTACAACACCACGCCAACCGTGAAGCTGGCGAGGGCAATACTCATGATCGCGATCAGCTTGTCATCCCAGTGCGGCTGGCTGACGCCCATCACCAGCAAAGCACCGATGGTGCCGGGGCCGACGGTCAGCGGAATGGTCAGCGGAACGATCGTCACATCCTGCTGCACGTTGTCGGTCTGCACGGCCGACTTGCCCTGCGCCATGCCCAGCGCCGAAATGAACAGCACGCTGCCGGCACCGATGCGGAAGGCATCCACCGTGATGCCGAACACATCGAAAATCACCCGCCCGAACAAATAGAGCAACACACTCGAGACCAGGGTGGCGATCGCCACTTTCCAGGCCAGGCGGCGTTGCTCCTTGCGCGAATAACCGCGGGTTAGGCTGATGAAGCAGGACAACACGAAGAACGGGCTGTAGAGCACCAGCATCTTCAGGTAAACACTGAATAACACGTGGAGCATGGCGCGGGCTCGCTGGCGGGGAAAGTCGGGGGGAGTCTAACAGGCGCTATCGTGTCTGTCGGCTCACGACGGTTGCGTCGTCGCACGGTTCTGCTGATCACGCTGGGCCACCCAGTGCTCGATCAGCTCACGCAGTTGCGACAGCTCCACCGGTTTGGCCATGTGCCCGTCCATCCCGGCCTGGCGCGCGCGCTCCTTGTGCTCGGCGAGGATGTGCGCGGTCAGTGCCACGATCGGCGTGCGGATGCGCTGATTGCCGACTTCCCACGCCCGCAGTTGCTGGGTGGCGGAGAAGCCGTCGAGGATCGGCATTTCGCAGTCCATCAGCACCAGGTCGTAGCGCTGGGCTTTCATCGCCTGCAACGCTTCTTCGCCGTTGCTGGCGGTGTCCGGCTGCAAGTTGAGCTTGCCGAGCATGCCCCGAATCACCTTGGTGGAAATCGTGTTGTCTTCGGCCACCAGAATGCGGAAATCGCTCGGCACCTTGACCGGCGCAGCGGGGCTCGCGACCTGTGGCTGGAACACCACCTGGCCACGGTTGCGCTGGTTCAGTTCGTCAGCCAGCGTGGTCTTGAGGGTGTAGCCGGCCACCGGTTTGGCCAGGATCCGCTTGATCCCCGAGTTGCGCGCGATGATCTTGCTCGGCGCATTGCTGATGCCGGTGAGCATGATCAGCAGGATGTCGTGGTTCAGGCTCGGGTCTTCCTTGATCTTGGCCGCCAGTTGCATGCCGGTCATGCCGGGCATGTTCTGGTCCAGCAGGACCACGTCGAAGTAATCACGCAAATGCGCCTTGGTGCGCAGCAGCGCCAGCGCTTCCTTGCCCGATGGCACGGCGCTGACGTTCAGGCCCCAGGCGCTGCATTGCTGCACCAGCACCTTGCGGCAGGTGTCGTTGTCGTCGACCACCAGCACGCGTGCGCCTTGCAGCGGGCTGTCGAGGTCCGAGGTCGGATGCTCCAGGCGATCAGGGTCCAGGGGCAGAGTCAGCCACAGCGTGCTGCCCTGGCTGGCGCCGCTCTTGATGCCGAACTCGCCCTGCATCAAACGGATCAATTGCCGGGCGATCACCAGCCCGAGGTTGCCGCCCAGACGGTTGGCCGACAGGAAGTGTTTGCTGTGCAACTCGGCGTGCATCAGCGCGTCGCGCTCTTCCTGATCCATCGGCTGGCCGCTGTCCTGCACGGCAATGCGCAGGCGTGGCCCGGTGCTGCGTTCGTCGAGGGCGACGACTACCAGCACTTCGCCTTCTTCGGTTTTCTTCAGGGCGTTTTCCAGCAGGCTCAGCAACGTCTGGCGCAGGCGCGTCGGGTCGCCACTGATGACCCGTGGCACTTGCGGCTGGATAAAGCTGATCAGCTCGACGTTCTGCTGTTCGGCCTTGGCGCGATAGATACTCAGACAATCGTCGATCAGCGCGTTGAGGTCGAACTGCACGTCGTCCAGTTCGATCTGCCCGGACTCGAGCCGCGAGATGTCGAGGATCTCGTTGATCAGGGTCAGCAGTTCGTTGCCGGCGCTGTGGATGGTTTGCACGTAATCGCGTTGCTTGACCGACAGTGGCGTGCCGAGCAGCAGTTCGGTCATGCCCAGTACGCCGTTCATCGGCGTGCGGATCTCGTGGCTGATCTTGGCCAGGAACTCGGCCTTGGCGTTGATCTCGGCATTGCTCGCAGCGAGGTCGCGACTGATGCTGAAACGGCTTTCGGTGATGCTGCGCTGACGCTCGCCCAAGGCGATGCTCATCAGCAGGCCACTGATACAGATGAACCCCATCAGGGTCATGATCAGGCCTTGCGGCGCGACCAGGGTCAGCCCCAGCAGGGCCGGGAGGATGATCAGCGTGCCGATGTTGAACACCACCATCGCGGCAACGAACAGCCGGGCAGGGCGGTAGCCTTTCTGCCAGTGATAGAAGCCCACCAGCAACATGCTCAGCCCGGCGAGGGCCACCAGCGCGTAGGTGATGATGTTCAGCGGCAGGGTGTTGACGAACAACAGCAGCAGGCTGCAGATCACGATGAACAGGATGTCGCCGATCAGCAGCTTGTTCAGCGGATGCGGGCCGAGCGGAGCGAAGAAGCGGTAAGCGAACATCAGGCCGGCCGGTGCAGTCAGCAGCAGGGCCAGATAGGCGCCCGGGGTCTGGATCGCATGCCAGTTCGGCAGCCACGGACCGGCGAGGTTGAGCAACAGCAACAGGCTCAGGCTCAACAGGCCTTCACACACCGCGAGCCACAGGCTGCTGCGTGAGCGGGTGTAGGCGTAGCGGATCAGGTTGTGCAGGATCAGCATCGCCAGACAGCCGAACAGCAGGCCGTAGATCAGCGTCTGGTTGTGATTGGCCGCGGCCATCACCGCCGATTGCAGGGTGATGTACGGGCGCAACTGGTGATCGGAGACCAGTCGCAGGTAAACGTCGAGGGGCTTGTCACTCTGCGGCAACGGCAGCATGAAGTCGCTGCTGGGCAGCGGTCGTTCCACCTGGGGCTGGGTGGTGCCGGTGTCGCGTTGTTCGATCAGGCGATCGCCGTCGAGGACATACAGATTGAGGTGCGACAGGTCGGGGGCGAAGATCCGCAGCACTTGTTCGTGCGTGCCTGGCGCCAGCCTGAAGCGCAGCCACAAGGCACCATCGGGTTCGGCCGCGGTGAGGCGGTCAAGCTCGATAGGGCTGAATTGATTGGTGTAGCGGGCGGAGCGGATGTCGCTCAGCTGGAGGTTGCCCTGATCGTCAAGCAATACCGACCAGCCACTGCCTTGCGCGGCCTGGGCCGGGAGCATGCAGAGCAAGGTCAACAGCGTGACGGTGAAGCCTATGGCAATCCTGAGCCAGCGCACGGCGAAATCCCTTCGTAGGTTGATGCCAGAATATAACGATGCGCAGCGTCGGAACAGTCCGGCAAGGGCGATGAGCCCCTGCCGGAAACACAGCGTAGCTTATTACTGAGACTCACCGCGTTCACGGGCAATGGCGCGGTAGCCAATGTCGGTGCGGTAGAAGCAGCCTTCCCAGTCGATGGCCTTGGCCAGTTTGTAGGCCTGCTCCTGGGCGGCGCCGACGCTGGCGCCCATGGCGGTGGCGCACAGCACCCGACCACCGGCCGTCACGACGTTGCCGTCCTTGAGCGCAGTACCGGCGTGGAAGACCTTGCCTTCCAGTGCGGCGGCTGCGTCCAGACCGTTGATCGGCGCGCCCTTGGCGTAGTCGCCCGGGTAACCGCCGGCGGCCAGCACGATACCGACGCTCGGACGTGGATCCCACTGTGCTTCAACCTTGTCCAGCGCCTGAGCCAGAGCGGCTTCGACCAGCAGTACCAGGCTCGATTGCAGACGCAGCATCACCGGTTGGGTTTCCGGGTCGCCGAAGCGGCAGTTGAACTCGATGACCTTCGGATTGCCGGCTTTGTCGATCATCAGACCGGCGTACAGGAAACCGGTGTAGACGTTGCCTTCGTCGGCCATGCCGCGCACGGTCGGCCAGATCACCTGGTCCATCACGCGCTGGTGCACGTCGGCGGTGACAACCGGAGCGGGGGAGTAAGCACCCATGCCGCCAGTGTTCGGGCCGCTGTCGCCGTCGCCGACGCGTTTGTGGTCCTGGCTGGTGGCCATCGGCAGAACGTTCTTGCCGTCGACCATGACGATGAAGCTGGCTTCTTCGCCATCGAGGAATTCTTCGATGACAACGCGCGAACCGGCGTCGCCAAAGGAATTGCCGGCGAGCATGTCGCGCACGGCGTCTTCGGCTTCGGCCAGGGTCATGGCGACGATCACGCCTTTACCGGCGGCCAGGCCATCGGCCTTGATCACGATCGGTGCGCCTTTTTCACGCAGATAAGCCAGGGCCGGCTCGATCTCGGTGAAGTTCTGGTAGTCGGCAGTCGGGATCTTGTGGCGTGCCAGAAAATCCTTGGTGAAGGCTTTCGAGCCTTCCAGCTGCGCGGCGCCGGCGGTCGGACCGAAACAATCCAGGCCACGGGAGCGGAACAGGTCGACCACGCCGGCCACCAATGGCACTTCCGGACCGACGATGGTCAGGGAAACGTTTTTCTCGGCGAAATCAGCGAGCTGCTCGAGGGCCAGCACGTCGATGGCGACGTTTTCGCACTTGGCTTCAATCGCGGTGCCGGCGTTGCCCGGTGCGACGAAAACCTTCTGCACACGCGGATCCTGAGCCACTTTCCAGGCCAGGGCGTGTTCGCGGCCACCGCTGCCAATGATCAAAACATTCATTTCAAAAACCTCGGATGACGCTAATTCTGTTGAGCGCCGCAGGGGCGCTTTTCTGTGGGAGCGAGCTTGCTCGCGAAAGCGGATTTTCAGTCACATCTGAATTGAATGTGCCGCCGTCTTCGCGAGCAAGCTCGCTCCCACAGTGGATCGTGTACTTAGTGGCGGAAATGACGCATACCGGTGAACACCATCGCGATGCCGGCTTCGTCGGCAGCAGCAATCACTTCAGCATCACGCATCGAGCCACCTGGCTGGATCACCGCCGTGATACCGACCTTGGCCGCATTGTCCAGACCGTCGCGGAACGGGAAGAACGCGTCCGACGCCATCACCGAACCAGCCACTTGCAGACCGGCGTGCTCAGCCTTGATCGCAGCGATACGCGCCGAGTTCACACGGCTCATCTGGCCGGCGCCGACACCGATGGTCTGACGGTTCTTGGCGTAGACGATGGCGTTGGATTTGACGAACTTGGCCACTTTCCAGGCGAAGATCAGGTCGTGGACTTCCTGTTCGGTCGGGGCGCGCTTGGTCACCACTTTCAGGTCGTCGGCACCGATCATGCCGATATCGCGGCTCTGTACCAGCAGGCCGCCGTTGACACGCTTGTAGTCCCAGGCCGGAACGCGATCTGCCGACCACTCGCCGCAGGCCAGCAGGCGCACATTGGCCTTGGCTGCAACGATGGCGCGGGCTTCTTCGCTGACGCTTGGGGCGATGATCACTTCAACGAACTGACGCTCGACGATCGCCTTGGCGGTCTCGGCATCCAGTTCACGGTTGAAGGCGATGATGCCGCCGAACGCGGATTCGGTGTCAGTGGCGTAGGCCAGTTCGTAGGCCTGACGGATGCCGCCTTCGGCGTCCGGGCTCACGGCCACGCCGCACGGGTTGGCGTGCTTGACGATCACGCAGGCCGGTTTGACGAAGCTCTTCACGCATTCCAGCGCGGCGTCGGTGTCGGCCACGTTGTTGTACGACAGTTCCTTGCCTTGCAGCTGGGTGGCGGTGGCGATGCCGACTTCGGCAGGCTTGGCTTCAACGTAGAATGCCGCGCTCTGGTGCGGGTTCTCGCCGTAGCGCATTTCCTGGGCCTTGATGAACTGGCTGTTGAAGGTGCGCGGGAATTCGCTGCGGCCTTCGGTGCTCAGGGTTTCGGCAGCCTGGTTCACGGTGCCCATGTAGTTGGCGATCATGCCGTCGTAGGCGGCGGTGTGTTCGAACGCCTTGAGCATCAGGTCGAAACGCTGAGCGTAGGTCAGGCCGCCGGCCTTGAGGTTTTCCAGGACGTTGGCGTAATCGCTGGCATTCACCACGATGGCCACGTCTTTATGGTTTTTCGCGGCCGAACGGACCATGGTCGGGCCGCCGATGTCGATGTTCTCGATGGCGGTCGGCAGGTCGCAGCCTGGCTTGCTGATGGTGGCTTCAAACGGATACAGGTTGACGGCTACCAGGTCGATCGGCTTGATGCCGTGCTCGTTCATGATCGCGTCATCGATACCGCGACGACCGAGGATCCCACCGTGGATTTTCGGGTGCAGGGTTTTCACCCGACCGTCCATCATCTCTGCGAAACCGGTGTAATCCGCGACTTCCACTGCGGCCACGCCGTTGTCCTGCAGCAGTTTGAAGGTCCCGCCGGTGGAAAGGATTTCCACGCCCAGGGCTTCCAGCTCCCTGGCGAATTCGAGGATCCCGGTCTTGTCGGAAACACTGATCAAGGCGCGGCGGATCGGCAGGCGGGTAGTCTGGTCGGTCATCTCAATTTCCATCAAAAGCAAGGGAAGTCAGCAAAAAAGGCGACCGGTTTTACGCGGGCGCCTTTCTGGTTTGATTGAATGCTTACAGCAGATCGTACTGCTTGAGTTTCTTGCGCAGCGTGCCGCGGTTCAGTCCGAGCAGCTCGCTGGCCTTGGTCTGGTTGCCCTTGACGTAGTTCATCACGCTTTCGAGCAGGGGAGCCTCGACTTCGGAGAGCACCAGGTTGTACACGTCCGTGACGGACGCGCCCTCAAGGTGGGCGAAATAATTGTGCAGCGCCTTCTCGACACTCCCGCGAAGGGTCTGGCCTTCTTCGCTCGGGGTATTGAGGTGCTGTTTCAAATTCACGTTGTCGCTCACGGGTGTTGTTCCACTCACTAAAGTCTCGGTCATCATCGTCATGCGGCCACCCCTTCTCCGTCCCCTGTCAGGCTCTTGTAACGTTCGGCGAAGAACTCCCGAACGTTGGCGCATTGTGTTTCCGTACCATCCAAACGATTGAAGTGGGCGCGAAATTCCTTGGCGCCCGGCAAGGTTGCGAGATACCAGCCCACATGCTTGCGGGCAATTCGCACACCCATCACGTCCCCATAGAAGGCGTGAAGGGCGGCCAGATGCTCAAGCAGAATGCGTTCCACCTCGATCAGCTCCGGCGCCGGCAGCTTTTCGCCGGTACGCAGGAAGTGTTCGATCTCGCGAAAAATCCATGGCCGCCCCTGGGCAGCCCGGCCGATCAACAGGCCATCGGCACCGGTCGCGTCAAGCACGTAGCGGGCCTTTTCCGGCGATACGATGTCGCCGTTGGCAAAGACCGGAATCGACACCGCCTGCTTGATCGCGGCAATGGTGTCGTACTCGGCTTCACCGGTGTACAGGTCGGCGCGGGTGCGGCCATGCACCGCCAGCGCCGTGATCCCGGCCTGCTCGGCGATCTTCGCCACGGTCAGGCCGTTCTTGTTGTCGCGATCCCATCCGGTGCGGATCTTCAGGGTCACCGGCACATCAACTGCCGCCACGACGGCATGCAGGATCTCGGTAACCAGTGCCTCATCCTTCAACAACGCGGAGCCGGCGGCCTTGTTGCAGACCTTCTTTGCCGGGCAACCCATGTTGATATCAATAATCTGTGCGCCCAGTTCGACGTTGGCCCGGGCCGCATCCGCCAGCATCTGCGCATCGCCACCGGCAATCTGCACCGAGCGTGGCTCGGGATCGCCTTCGTGGATCATGCGCATGCGCGACTTGCGGGTGTTCCACAGGCTCATGTCACTGGTGACCATTTCCGAGACTACAAGCCCTGCGCCCAAACGCTTGCACAGCTGACGAAAGGGCTGGTCGGTGACGCCCGCCATCGGGGCGAGGATCAAGCCGTTCTGCAATGTATATGGGCCGATGCGTACCGCCGACATAGGACTTCCCTGAAGTGGGGCCGGATCATGAGAGTTCGAAAAAGGGTTGGCATGATACCCGCTCTCGATGACTGGATAAAGGCTGAATTGAACAAAATCTGAACAGTTATTCTGTTATTACCGCCGGTTTGGTCGTGCGCTGCGCAGTCAGAAAACTGCCGTCAATCCGGGAGCGGTGAAGCGTTTCACTCGGGCGAGTGGAAACTCAGGCTGTAGTTCACGGCTTTCGGGCCTGGATCGAGGATGTCCAGGGCGATGTGGATCGGCGTCTGCGGCGGCATTTCCGCCATGCCTTCGAGGTCGCCGTTGAGGTATTCGCCGGGTTTGAAGCGACGACTGGCGATCAAGTGACCGTTAAGGTCGGCGAAGCGCAGCTCCAGCAGCGGAAACGGCTGCGAGAACGGCGCGCGGTTATAGATGATCGCGTCCACCACCAGCGCACCGCTGAATTCCGGGTGGCTGCGCACCACCAGGTTGCTGCTTTTGATCTTGGCGATGTCCACCTTGGACGGCACTGTGCAGCCGACTTGCGGGCACAGTTGCTGGAACCACGGCCGGTATTGATCCTGGCGCGCCAGTTCATCGAAGTGATAGGCGATGTACTGTCCGCCCAGACCGGCAGCGGCCAGCACGATCAGCATCAGCCAGAGCAGGCGACGGCCCCAGGGCGAGCGGCGTTTCTGCCAGTCCAGTTGCAGCGGATCGTCGGTCAGATCCTGCAACGCTTCGGCGCGAACACTGGATTCGACCCGTTCGCGTTTTTTGCGCGGTGCTTCGATCAGTGGCAGTTCGTCATCGACGTCTTCGCTGGCCGACAGGCGTTCGCGGCGGGCATTCGGGTCGATCGGATCGTGCAGGCGCAGTTGCGGGATCGGCGGTTCGTCATCGAGATCCACCGGCTCCAGCGACAGCGAAGGCTCGGTGCGCTCCGGTCGAATCGGCTCGGGCTCGGGCTCGACGGCGTCGGGTTCGTCTTCGACTTCGGGTGCGCGCTCATCCGCCGGTTCGCTGAACAGGCTGTCCGGCCATGTCGTGTCTTCCGGTTCGTGGCTGTCGCGGCGAGCGCTCAAGGCGTCTTCGCGTGGGCGGCCGAACTCGGTGGTTGGCTGGATTTCCCGCTGTTCAAGGCGGGCCAGTTCTTCGTCCAGGTCCAGACTGTCCAGATCCAGCTCGGCGGCGCTCCATTGCTTTTGGCTGATGGCGCGCGGTTCGGGCTTTTCGACGATGGCCGGTGGCTCGACAGGCGCAGTCTCGCTGATCGGCGGCTCGCTGATTAACGGTGCCACCGGCGTGACCGCTTCCTTGCCTGCGTGTTGCTCCAGCAATTGCTTGGCGGCATTGAACACTTGCAGGCAGGAGCCGCAACGAACCACCCCGCGGGCCACACTCAACTGAGCGTGACTGACGCGGAAACTGGTTTGGCAATGCGGGCACTGGGTGACGAAGCTGTCGGTCATGCGGCGATCCGGATTGAGCAGGCGGTCATTTTAGCGCCGACGGCCGGTGATGCGCACCCAGCCATCACGATTGGCGATCGGGTCGAGATCGAAGTCCTGCGCGTAGGCGGCAGCGACTTCGTCACCTTGTTCGGCAAGAATCCCGGACAGCGCCAGACGCCCGCCGGACTTCACCAGGCCGGACAGTTGCGGCGCCAGGGAAACCAGCGGGCCGGCCAGAATGTTGGCCACCAGCACGTCGGCTTTGACCTGCGGCAGGTCTTCCGGCAGGTACAGCGGGAACAATTCGTCAGCGATGTTGTTGCGCCCGGCGTTGTCACGCGAAGCTTCGAGTGCTTGCACGTCGATGTCGGTGCCCACGGCTTCTTTCGCACCGAGCAGCAGGGCGGCAATCGCCAGAATCCCCGAGCCGCAGCCGAAATCCAGCACGTTGCAGCCTTTCAGGTCCTGGCCGTCCAGCCATTCCAGGCACAGGGCGGTGGTCGGGTGAGTGCCGGTGCCGAACGCCAGGCCCGGGTCCAGCAGCAGGTTGACCGCGTCCGGCTCCGGTGCGGCGTGCCAGCTCGGCACGATCCACAGGCGCTGACCGAAACGCATCGGCTGGAAACCGTCCATCCAGCTGCGTTCCCAGTCCTTGTCTTCGATCACTTCGCTGTGGTGCTCGGGCAGCGGGCTGCCGGTCAGCAGTTCCAGGTGGGCCAGTACCGGGGCAGCTTCGGTGCCGCCCTCGAACAGGGCCAGCAGGTGGGTGTGCGCCCACAGCGGGGTGGTATTGAGTTCCGGTTCGAAGATCGGCTGATCTTCGGCGTCCATGAAGGTCACCGAAACGGCGCCCACTTCAAGGAAAGCGTCTTCGTAGGTTTCGGCTTGTTCCGGGCTGATGGCGAGTCTTACTTGCAGCCAAGGCATGGCGGGCACCTGTGAAAAAGATTGATTGCAGCCTAGCGGCCTGCGAGAAGCGCGCAAGTTTACGCGAGCGCGACGGTTTTGTGGGAGCGGGGAATGTGTGAGCAGATGAAACCTTCGGAAACAACAAAGCCGCCCGAAGGCGGCTTTGTCAGGTGCGGGCTGAAGCTTAGTGCTTCTCGCCAGCCAGCTTGTGCTCGAGGTAGTGAATGTTCACGCCCCCTTTGCAGAAGCCTTCGTCGCGGGTCAGATCACGGTGCAGCGGGATGTTGGTCTTGATCCCGTCGACCACGATTTCGTCCAGGGCATTGCGCATGCGGGCCATGGCTTCGTCGCGGGTCGCGCCGTAAGTGATCAGCTTGCCGATCAGCGAGTCGTAGTTCGGCGGAACGGCATAACCGCTGTACAGGTGCGAATCGACGCGAACGCCGTTGCCGCCTGGCGCGTGGAAATGCTTGACCGTACCCGGGCTCGGCATGAAGGTTTTCGGGTCTTCGGCGTTGATCCGGCATTCCAGCGAGTGACCGCGGATGACCACATCATCCTGGGTATACGACAGCTTGTTGCCAGCGGCGATGCTGAGCATCTCCTTGACGATGTCGATGCCGGTGACCATTTCCGAAACCGGGTGCTCCACCTGAACACGGGTGTTCATTTCGATGAAGTAGAAACGACCGTTCTCGTACAGGAACTCGAAGGTGCCGGCGCCACGGTAGCCGATGTCGATGCACGCCTTGACGCAGCGAGCCAGGACTTCCTTGCGCGCGTTCTCGTCGATGCCCGGTGCCGGCGCTTCTTCGAGAACCTTCTGGTGACGGCGTTGCAGCGAGCAATCGCGGTCACCCAGATGGATGGCGTTGCCCTGGCCGTCGGACAGAACCTGCACTTCGACGTGACGCGGGTTGGTCAGGAATTTTTCCAGATAGACCATCGGGTTGCCGAACGCCGCGCCAGCTTCGGAGCGGGTCAGTTTCGCCGAGGCGATCAGGTCTTCTTCCTTGTGCACCACACGCATGCCGCGACCACCACCGCCGCCGGCGGCCTTGATGATCACCGGGTAGCCGACTTCGCGACCGATGCGCAGTGCCGTTTCCTCGTCTTCCGGCAGCGGGCCGTCGGAACCTGGAACGGTTGGCACGCCCGCTTCGATCATCGCGTGCTTGGCCGATACCTTGTCGCCCATCAGGCGAATGGTGTCGGCTTTCGGGCCGATGAAAGCGAAGCCGGAGTTCTCGACCTGCTCGGCGAAATCAGCGTTTTCCGCGAGGAAACCGTAGCCTGGGTGAATGGCGGTAGCGCCAGTCACTTCAGCAGCAGCGATGATGGCCGGGATGTGCAGGTAGGACTGAGCGGCAGAAGCGGGGCCGATGCAGACGGATTCGTCTGCCAGACCCAGGTGCATCAGCTCTTTGTCGGCCTTGGAGTAAACGGCGACGGTCTTGATGCCCATCTCTTTGCAGGCACGCAGAATCCGCAGGGCGATCTCACCGCGGTTAGCGATCAGAACTTTTTCCAACTTCGCAGTCATCAAAGGCTCTCCGCAGTTCAAACGATGGTGAACAGCGGTTGGTCGTACTCAACCGGCTGGCCGTCTTCGACGAGGATGGACTCGATCACACCGCTGGTTTCAGCTTCGATGTGGTTCATCATCTTCATGGCTTCGACGATGCACAGGGTGTCGCCTTTCTTCACGGTCTGGCCGACTTCAACGAAGGACGGCGAGGTTGGCGAAGATTTGCGATAGAAGGTGCCGACCATCGGCGAACGGGCAACGGTGCCGTTCAGCGCTGGAGCAGCAGCGGCAGCTGGAGCAGCGGCTGCAGCAACCGGAGCGGCAGCGGCAGCAGGTGCAGCGGCCGGAGCCTGCATCGGAGCCGGAGCGTAGTACTGCTGCGCCGGGGTCTTGCTGTGACGGCTGATGCGTACGGACTCTTCGCCTTCCTTGATCTCGAGCTCGTCGATGCCGGACTCTTCCAGCAATTCGATCAGTTTCTTAACTTTACGGATATCCATGAATCATCAACTCCCAAGGGTCGGTCAGGGGCGTATAGCTTGTTGTTCAAGCTGCTCTAGTGCAGCCTCCAGGGCCAGTCGATAACCGCTGGCGCCAAGGCCGCAGATCACTCCTACCGCTACGTCGGAGAAGTAAGAGTGATGGCGGAAAGGTTCGCGTTTGTGCACGTTGGACAAATGCACTTCGATGAATGGGATGCTCACTCCCAGCAGCGCGTCACGTAATGCGACACTTGTGTGTGTAAATGCTGCCGGGTTGATCAGAATGAAGTCCACGCCCTCGCCGCGTGCGGCGTGGATGCGGTCGATCAATTCGTACTCGGCGTTGCTTTGCAGATACAGCAGATGATGGCCGGCTTCACGGGCGCGGCGTTCCAGATCCTGATTGATCTGCGCCAGGGTGGTCGACCCGTAGGTCCCGGGTTCCCGGGTGCCGAGCAGGTTCAGGTTGGGGCCGTGCAGCACCAGTAGCGTTGCCATCTGCGTGTTCCTTGTTATGGGTGAGCCTTCGTCAGAACCCGGCGACTATGCCGCAAAGACTTTGTGACTGTCCAGTTCTCTGCAATAGCCAGCACGATGACCGATGTTTGCGCAAAATATGTGACTGACTGATTAAATCCGGTCATTCGCTTTGGCGACACGTTCGGCGAAGTCGCTGGCGTTGATCTCGCCGATCACCCGCACATCGCGACGTTCCACCCCGTCCTTGCCGAAGAACATCAGCGCCGGTGGGCCAAACAGGCTGTAGCGGTCGAGCAGGGTGCGCTGTTCGGCATTGCTTGCGGTGATATCGAAGCGGATCAGCCGATAGCCCTTGAGCCGATCCACGACCGTGGCGTCATTGAGTACTTCGTGTTCGATGACTTTGCAGCTGATGCACCAGTCGGCGTACCAGTCGAGCAGCAGCGGGGTGCCGGCGGTTTTCGCTTCGAGCAGCACCCGATCCAGTTCCGCCGGGGTGCTGACGGTCTGCCACGAACCGCTGTTTTGTGCGGGCGAGCCGCTGTCGGCGAGGCGTGCCGGGGCTATCGGATTCAACGGGTCGGTCTGCCCGCTGAACGCGCCGTACCAGCAGGCCAGCGCATAAAACAGCAGGAACATCCCGAGCAACTGGCCGAGGCGTTTGCGCGGCGGTTTGTAGACGAATTCCAGAGCGCCGAGGAACAGGCCGACGCCTCCGGCCAGCAAGCCGATCAGCAGCAGCGTGATCTGCCCCGGCAATACCCGGCTGAGCAAACCGATCGCCAGTCCGAGCAGCAACACGCCGATGCCGTTTTTCACGTACATCATCCACGGCCCGCTTTTCGGCAGCCACGCCGCGCCGCCTGTGGCGACCAGCAACAGCGGCGCGCCCATGCCCAGCCCGAGCATGAACAGTTTCAGACCGCCGCCCAGCGCATCGCCGCTGGCACTTATATAAAGCAGCGCGCCGGCCAGCGGTGCGGAAACGCACGGCGATACCAGCAAACTCGACACCACGCCCAACACCGCCGCGCCCCACAACGAGCCGCCTTCGGTGCGCCCGGCAATCCGGTCGAGGCGGCTGCTGATGAAGTGCGGCAGTTTCAGCTCGAACACGCCGAACATCGCCAGCGCGAACACCGCAAAAAACATCGCGAACGGCACCAGCACCCACGCCGATTGCAGCCGTGCCTGCAAATTCAGTTGCGCGCCGAACAGCCCCATCAAAGCCCCGAGCAGCGCAAAGCACGCAGCCATCGGCAACACATAAGCCAGCGACAGGTTGAAGCCGCGCAATCCACCGACCTGCCCGCGCAACACCACGCCGGACAGGATCGGCAGCATCGGCAACACACAAGGCGTGAAGGTCAGGCCCAGGCCCGCCAGGAAGAACAACGCCAGATCACGCCAGTCCCAACCCGTCACCGGAGCGGACGCGCCACTTGCCGCTGCGTTGCCCTCAATGCTCAGGCGTTCGGTTTCCGGTGGATAGCACAAACCCTTGTCGGCACAGCCCTGATAGGTGACGGCCAGCGTGAACGCCCGGGAATCATTGCGCGGCAGTTCTACATCGAGAATGCCGTGGTAGACCTCGACGTCGCCGAAATACTCGTCGTGTTTCTGTTCGCCTTGGGGCAGTTGTGCGGCGCCAAGTTTTACCTCGGCAGGCTCGGCACGAAACTGGAAGCGATGGCGGTAGAGGTAATAGCCTTCGGTGGCGACGAAGCGCAGTTTGACCGATTGCGGCGTGCTCTCGACCAGGCTCAGTTGAAAGGCTTCGCGCACCGGCAGGAAATCGGCGCTGTTGTTGACCGAGCCCAGCGTGGCGCTGGGTTTGCTGTCGAACAGACCGGCGGCGCCGGCCGGCAGGGCGAAGACGAAAAACAGCAGGCAGAGCAGACGGCGCATGACAATCTCGCGAATCAAAGGTGCGGGAATGATAGCGGACTTGGCCCTGCGCTGTGTGTCACACGCGGAACGCCTGCACGGCGGTGTGCAGCTGGCCGCCCAGCAACAGCAGGTTCTCGCCTTGCTCGCGGCCCTGACCGATGCGCAGCAGATTGTCCCCGCCCAACTGGTGAATCCGTTCGCTGTGATCGCGAATCTCGCTGACCGCGCCGCTCTGTTGTGCGGTGATGTCGGCGATGCGGATCGCGGTGTCGGAGATGGTCTGGATTGCGCCGACAATCTTGTCCAGCGCCCCGTCCGCCGATTGCGCCTGATTGGCCGTGGCCTCGGCGTGTTCGACCTGGGCGCGCATGCCCTCGACCGATTGCCTTGCGGCGGTTTGCAGGCCGGCGATCAGGGTCTGGATCTCGGCGGTGGCGCCGGCGGTGCGCTGCGCCAGTGAGCGCACTTCTTCGGCCACCACGGCAAAACCACGGCCCATTTCCCCGGCGCGGGCGGCTTCGATCGCCGCGTTGAGCGCCAGCAGGTTGGTCTGGTCGGCAATCGAGCGGATCACCGTCAGCACGCCGCCGATGGTGGCGGACTCCTCGGCCAGGTGTTCGATCATTTGCGCATTGCCTTGCACTTCGCCGACCAGCGCGTGCAGGCCGGTGAGGCTCTGGCCGATCACCTGTTGCCCGTGTTCGACGGCCAGCCCGGCATGGCGACTGGCGTCGGCGGCCTGGCGCGCATCGCCGGCCACTTGTTGAATGGTCGCTTCCAGTTCGCCGAGGGAATCACGGATCAGCGCGGTGTCACCGGCCTGATGTTCGGCGCCGCTGTGCAAGTCATTGCTCAGTTCGGCGAGGGTGCGACTGCTGCCGGCCACTTGCTCGGCATTGCCGCGAATGGTCCCGACCAGATCCACCAGATAGGCGCGCAGGCGATTGAGCGAGGCTTCGATGTCGTGGAGTTCGCGGTTGGTCTTGCCCAGATGAATGTCGCGGCTGAAGTCGCCTTCGGCCCAGGTCGACAGCGCCGGCGCGAGGTTGGTCAGGGTGCGGGCGAGGCGTCGCTGCAGGGTGTCGATCAGCAGCGCGATCAGCAGAATCAGGCCGATCATCACGCCTTGCATCAGCCGTACTTCGCCCTGGATCTGCCCGTGCTGGGCGCGCACCACCGGTTCGAGGCCGGCGATGGCTTGCTGCACGGCGGCGATTTTCTGGTGGGTCGCGGTGCTGAGGTCGGTGCGTTTCTGGATCTGATCGCGAGTACGCGCCAGCTCCGCCGGGTAACGACCGAGCAAGCTGTTGAGTTCGCGTTTGAGGCCGACGCCGGCATCTTCGGCGGCAGCTTTTTCTGTACTCTCGATGCCCATCATCGCGGCGAAATCATCGCTGCCGGATTCACTGCTGGCGACCACGCCGAGCAAGGGCAGGGCGTCGATCGCCTGGGCCTGGGCGCGAATGTTGCTGACTTCGCGTTCGACATCGGCGGCCAGTTCACTGCGGCCGCTGCTGACCAGTTTGTCCCGGGCCAGCGACAGTTTGCCCAGATGTTGAGAGGCGACCAGCAGAGGCGTCAGGTAAGTCGCGTTGCCGCCGGCGTAGGTGCTGAGCTGATCAAGGCTGGCGCTCAACTCACGTTCGGCCTGCAACAGCAGGGCCTGCGGATCACCGGCCAGTTTGCCGGCGGCCAGCAAGTCAGTCTTGCTGAATTCATCGAGGCCGGTGAGGCTCGGGCGCAAGGTGTCGGCCAGCGCCGGCGGTAGCTCGCCAAGTTCTTTCTGCAACTGATCGATGGCCTGGCTGGCGCTGCTCAGGCGCAGGGCGTCGCCGCTGGCGAGGTAATCCTCGACGTTGCGTGCCACGTCATTCTGAAATTGCTGCGACAGCCCCAGGTAACGCTCCATCAACAGATACGGGCGTTCCAGGGCTTTCTGCGACCACCACAGCGTGGCGCCGAGGGCCACGCAGACGGCGACCAGCAACAGAGTATTGAGATTGGTGAGCAACTTCAGGCGCATGACGGCTACCAACGGCAGAATGGTAAGCGCCTGAATTTATTGCGGTTCTGTTACAGGGTTATGACCGAATCAGTGGATTGCGATGAAAAAGTGGCACTTTGCTTTGAGTCGCGCGCGGTCTGCACCCGATTGCGTCCTTCGCCCTTGGCGCGGTACAGCGCCTCGTCGGCCTGGCTGGCCATCATCAGGCTGTCGGAGTCGTCGTGCATCTCCACCACGCCGGCGCTGAAGGTGCACCACAGATCCTGCGGCTGGGCCGGATAGTGGATCTCGGCAAAGCGCTGGCGGATTTCGTCGAGCACTTTGTGCGCCGCTTCTATATCGGTGTCGGGCATGACGATGGCGAATTCTTCGCCGCCGTAACGGCCGATGAAGTCGGTCTTGCGCAGACGCTGCTTGAGAAACAGCGCCAGGCTCTTGATCACCCGGTCGCCCATGGGGTGGCCGTGGCTGTCGTTGACCCGTTTGAAGTGGTCGATGTCGAGCATGGCAAAGCTCAGCGGCTTGTTCTCGCGGCGGGCGCGGAACGAGCAGTCTTCGAGCAATTGCAGAATGTGCGTGTGGTTGTACAGACCGGTGAGGCTGTCGCGGACCATTCGTGCCTTTAAGTTGCGCGCGCGGGCGGCGCGGTTGCGCACGGTGGTGATCAGGTGGCGCGGCTTGATCGGCTTGGTCAGGAAGTCGTCGCCACCTTCGCTCATGGCGTCGAGTTGCTTGTCCAGATCGTCCTCGGCCGACAGGTAAATGATCGGCACGCTGACGTAACGGTCGTTGTGGCGGATAACCTTGGCCAGCTCGGTGCCGGTGCAGGCCGGCATGTACATGTCGAGGATGATCAGGTCCGGCTGGAAGTCCGCCAGCTCGGCCATCGCCTGGATCGGTTCGATCAGGGTGCGAGTGACGATCCCGGCGCTGTTGAGCAGGCGTTCGGTGTGCAGGGCCTGGGCGCGGGAGTCGTCGATGATCAGCACTTTATAGGGTTCGTACTGGGCGACGCAGGTCAGGACTTCGATCTTCTCCAGCAGGCTCGAGGCTTCGAGGGTGCCGGTGAGGAATTCCTGGCCACCGGCGCGCACTGCCGCGAGGCGGGTCGGAGTGTCGGTTTCGTGCAGGCTGAAGAACAGCAGCGGCAGCGGTTCTTCCAGACCTTGCTGGGCTTCGGCGGCGAGTTTCAGGCCGACGCCGGCGCCGCTGAAATCCACGTCCATGACGATCGCGGCCGGCAGGCGCTCGACCATCGACGAGCGAAACGCCGACACGCTGTCCAGCGCCTGGGCGCTCAGACCGAAAAACTCCAGCTGCTTGGCCAGCCGCTCGGCACGGTCGTGATCCTGCAGCATCACGTAGATCGGTTTGCGCAGGGGCGGCAGGAAGGTCTGATCGAGCTGATCGCCATGGCGCAGGCCGGTGCGCGACAAGCGCTGCATCAAACGGTTGAGATCGGTGATCAGGCCGCTGCTCAGGCGTCCGCGATTGGCGTCCACCGCTTCCAGCGACTGGCTGATGTGGCGGGCCAGCTGCGTGTGTTCGGGCTGTTCGAAACGCTCGGCAAAACGCAGCAGGCGCAGATTGGCCTCGCTCAGTTCGGCGAGATCGGCAGTGGACCACTCACTGCGTTGCAGGCGCTGCCATATCTCAAGAATCTGACGTGCCTGATGAATTACCCGCTGGGCAAAGTGGTGCTTGAGGCGCTCACGGCTGGGGTCTTCTGGCTCGGTCATATCCTGACTACTAGTTAGGGTGCATGCTGAGATCGACTGGTGGCTCTATGCTAGCACCTCTTTTCCCTTACATGAGTGTCGTACGTCAATAATCTGCGGTACGACATCATTCAGTTTCTGACTGCCGGGTTTCAATTTGAACCTGATCGTCGGGGAAGTCCCCATCTACCGGGCATTTGCCGATCTGAATGCCGGTGAATTTATCGGAGGATGAGAAAGGTGGTGCAGGGTGTTTGTGCTGTCCTGTTGCGGGTATCAGCGGCGAAATGGCGATGAATCCGCTATCGGGGAATCCCTTAGGGCGGTCTGCACTGGCCTCGTGTCGGGGCCCGAGGCAGCGCCTGTCAATATTGACGGGTGCCGGGTCGAGGCACGTTGTTGTATGGTTGTGGTCGAACCGTTGAACCCAAGATTGAAAGGATATCGCCATGCTGGACTGGAAGAACCGCGCGGGCAGCGCGCCTGAACGTGCCGCCGAGCCCAAGTCGGCCACCCGCAGCTATGTCGGCGGGCTGTTGTTCAGCCGGGCGCTGGCCACGCTGGTCGCCATTTACCTGTTGGTGACCATCGGCCTGGGCTGGTACTGGAGTCAGGAGCCGGCGCTGTTTCCCGTGGCGCAGAACGCTCAGGTTGCCGCCGAGAAGGAAGGCAAGCAGATGGTGGTCGGCTACACCACCGTCGAAACCCTGAAAACCGTTGCCGGCACGTTGCTCGACAAGCCGGGCGGCTATATTTCCAACGACCGTTTCCCGCCGGGCCTGTGGATGGATAACATGCCGAGCTGGGAATACGGCGTGCTGGTGCAGGTCCGCGACCTGACTCGTGCCTTGCGCAAGGATTTCGCCCGCTCGCAGTCGCAATCGGCTGAAGACGCCGACTTGGCCAAGGCCGAGCCGCGCTTCAACTTCGACAACAAGAGCTGGATCCTGCCGTCGAGCGAGTCGGAATATCAGGAAGGCATCAACTCCTTGAGCCGTTATCAGGCGCGCCTGTCCGACCCGACCCAGAAAAACGCACTGTTCTACGCCCGCGCCGACAACCTGAACAACTGGCTGGGCGATGTCGGCACCCGTCTCGGTTCGCTGTCGCAACGCCTGTCGGCCAGTGTCGGTCGGGTCAAACTCAACACCGCGCTGAAAACCGAAGTGCCGGCGGTGGGTGAAGTGCCGCAGGTCGACGAGGAAGTCGTCGAGACTCCGTGGATGCAGATCGACAACGTGTTCTACGAAGCCCGCGGTCAGGCCTGGGCGCTGTCGCACCTGCTGCGCGCGATCGAGGTCGATTTCGCCGACGTCCTGGCGAAGAAGAACGCGACCGTCAGCGTGCGTCAGATCATTCGTGAGCTGGAGGCGTCTCAGGAGCCGGTCTGGAGCCCGATGATCCTCAATGGCAGCGGCTTCGGTGTGCTGGCCAACCACTCGCTGGTCATGGCCAACTACATTTCCCGGGCCAACGCTGCCGTGATCGATTTGCGTCAACTGCTCAATCAGGGCTGAGTCATGGACGAGAGCGCCAAAGAGGCGGCCCATCGCGCCGCCTCGGATGCCGAACAGATTGCCTGGGTCGACGAGCAGGACAACCTGCTCGGTTCCCTGGTACGCGCCGACCTGCGCGAGCGTGGTCTGATCGGCCGTGGCACCTACATCATGCTGTTTAACTCCGCCGGTGAACTCTGCGTGCATCGGCGTACGTTGAGCAAAGCCATCTATCCCGGTTACTGGGACGTGGCGGCGGGCGGCATGGTGCAGGCGAACGAGACCTACGCCGAGTCGGCGGCCCGTGAACTGGAAGAAGAATTAGGAGTGAGCGGCGTCGAGCTGACGGCCCACGACCATTTCTACTTCGAGGACACCGGCAATCGCCTCTGGTGTTCGGCGTTTTCGGCGGTGTGGGACGGGCCGCTGATCCTGCAGCCTGAAGAGGTGCTCGAAGCGCGCTTCATTCCGGTCGAACAGGTCATGCTGGAAATCCAGCAAAAGCCTTATTGCCCGGACTCTCTGGCCGCGTTAAAACGCTATCTGAAGGCTCAGCAAAGCGACGTCGCAAAGAACACATAAATTGGCGCCGATTGGCACTTAGCAATCGGCGTTTTTGCCGTTACACTGCGCGACCTTTTCAAGCTGTGCCGGCCCGCTTTCAGGAGCTCATGGCACAGTAGCGCTGCCCCTGCCTGAGTGGGGCTTCGCGGTCGATAGCCTTGCCCAAGGCTGCGATCAGTCTTTGTCCTCCCGAGAGGATTGCCGGTGGCCAAAAAAGCCGCATCCTTCGCCGCCCTGGGCGGCCTGGTATTTTCCACCGACGCAGGTCGTCATTGCCCGGAATGCAGCAAGCCGGTGGACGCCTGTATCTGCAAACAAACCGTGATCCCGGCCGGCGACGGCATTGCCCGCGTGCGCCGCGAGAGCAAGGGCCGTGGCGGCAAGACGGTGACCACCATCACCGGCGTGCCCCTGGCCGAAGACGCACTCAAGGAGCTGGCGACAACGTTGAAGAAGCGTTGCGGCACCGGCGGTGCGTTGAAAGACGGGATCATCGAGATCCAGGGCGACCATGTCGAGCTGCTCCTGGCCGAGTTGGTCAAGCACGGTTTCAAGGCGAAGAAGTCCGGCGGCTAGCAGCCTCTGTGAAACCCACCGGCGGCTTGATTCAGCTCCAGAGTCCCTGGTTCTGACGTCGTTTCCATGGTTTTCACAGAGCCTGTTCATGACCGGTTTCTAAACTCAACGCTGTCAGCGCGGTCTACCGCCCCGCTGACGAACCGTCATTTTCATTCTTTAGACTGCGCCGGCCTGAGATCAGGCGACGCACTATGACTTCTTTATAGGGGACTTCGATGTCCGTACGACGCACACGCAAAGACGATGGCAGCCAATGGACAGTTGCGGACAGCCGCAGTGTTTACGGGATTCGCCATTGGGGGGCCGGGTATTTCGCGATCAATGACGCCGGTCGCGTCGAAGTTCGTCCGAACGGCCCGAGCAGCTCGCCTATCGATCTGTTCGAACAAGTCGACCAGTTGCGCAAGAGTGGCCTGTCCCTGCCGCTGCTGGTGCGTTTTCCCGACATCCTGCAAGACCGCGTCCGTCAGCTGACCGGCGCTTTCGATGCGAACATCGAGCGTCTGGAATACCAGAGCAAATACACCGCGCTGTACCCGATCAAGGTCAACCAGCAGGAAGCGGTGATCGAGAACATCATCGCCACCCAGAACGTTTCCATCGGTCTGGAAGCCGGTTCCAAGCCTGAGCTGCTGGCGGTGCTGGCACTGGCGCCGAAGGGCGGCACCATCGTCTGCAACGGTTACAAGGACCGCGAGTTCATCCGTCTGGCGCTGATGGGGCAGAAGCTCGGTCACAACGTGTTCATCGTGATCGAGAAAGAGTCCGAAGTCGGTCTGGTGATCGAAGAAGCCGCCTCGCTGAAGGTCAAGCCGCAGGTCGGCCTGCGCGTGCGTCTGTCGTCGCTGGCGTCGTCGAAGTGGGCGGACACCGGTGGCGAGAAATCCAAGTTCGGTCTGTCGGCAGCGCAACTGCTATCGGTGGTCGAGCGCTTCCGCGCCGCCGGTCTGGATCAGGGCATCCGCCTGCTGCACTTCCACATGGGTTCGCAGATCGCCAACCTCGCTGACTACCAGCACGGCTTCAAGGAAGCGATCCGTTACTACGGCGAGCTGCGCAACCTCGGTCTGCCGGTCGATCACATCGACGTCGGTGGCGGTCTGGGTGTGGACTACGACGGTACTCACTCGCGCAACGCCAGCTCGATCAACTACGACATGGATGACTACGCCGGTGTCGTGGTCGGCATGCTCAAAGAGTTCTGCGACGCGCAGGCCCTGCCGCATCCGCACATCTTCTCCGAAAGCGGTCGTTCGCTGACCGCGCACCACGCCATGCTGGTGGTGCAGGTGACCGACGTCGAGAAACACAACGACGACGTGCCGCAGATCGAGAACAAGGAAGCGCTGCCGGAAACCGTGCAGTGGCTGGTTGACCTGCTCGGCCCGACCGACATCGAAATGGTCACCGAAACCTACTGGCGCGCCACCCACTACATGAGCGACGTGGCTGCCCAGTACGCCGACGGCAAACTGACCCTGGCCGAGAAAGCCCTGGCCGAGCAGTGCTACTTCGCCGTGTGCCGTCGCCTGCACAACTCGCTGAAAGCGCGTCAGCGTTCGCACCGTCAGGTGCTGGACGAACTCAACGACAAGCTGGCCGACAAGTACATCTGCAACTTCTCGGTATTCCAGAGCCTGCCGGACACCTGGGCGATCGATCAGGTGCTGCCGATCATCCCGCTGCACCGTCTTGACGAAGAGCCGCTGCGTCGTGCCGTTCTGCAAGACCTGACCTGCGACTCCGACGGCAAGATCAACCAGTACGTCGACGAGCAGAGCATCGAAACCAGCCTGCCGGTGCACGCGCTGAACGAAGGTGAAGACTACCTGCTGGGCGTGTTCCTGGTCGGCGCCTACCAGGAAATCCTCGGCGACATGCACAACCTGTTCGGTGACACCGACTCGGTGAACATCTATCAGAACGCCGATGGCAGCGTGTACCACGCCGGGATTGAAACCCACGACACCATCGAAGACATGCTGCGCTATGTGCACCTGTCGCCGGAAGAGTTGATGACTCACTACCGTGACAAGTGCGCCAGTGCCCGCATCAGCGCCAGCGAGCGCACCCAGTTCCTCGATGCATTGCGCCTGGGTCTGACCCGCTCCTCCTACCTGTCTTCCTGAGGCCAGGTTCCGCTTTCATCGGGTTGTCTGAAATTGTTCCGCTCACCGCGGACGTTTCAGACAACCAGGTGAGACGCTTCTTTTTCTCTTCGCGAAACGGCTTGCTTCCAGGCGAGCAAAGTGACGTCGTCTGCTTTTCGCGTAGGTCATTTCCGAATTTGTAGTTCGGCCCTCTACTCGGCCATGGGTCTCGGCGAGAATCCCCGCCCGCCCCCCTGTAGAGAATTCCCCCATGTTCGATCCAGCCGACGAGCCGTCGTTTCGTCTCGATGTAGCGGGCCTGTCCGACTCGCTTGAAGTCCTGGCATTCACGGGTTGCGAAGCCATCAGCGAGCCTTTTTCATTCGAGATCGACGTACTGGTCGATGATCCGCACCTGGACCTTGCCGGCCTGATGTACCGTTCGGCGCGCCTGTGTTTCGGGCCTTGCGGCAATGGTGTTCACGGGCAGTTGCACAGTCTTGTCCAGCATGAACAGGGGCGCGGTGCCCGGTTGTTCCGGGCGCGGCTCGGGCCTCGGCTGAGCTGCCTGGGCATGCGTTACAGCCAGCGCATCTTCAGTGATCTTTCGATACCGCAGATACTTGATCAGGTGCTCAGGGAGCACGGCATCAGTGGCAACGGGCGCCGGTTTGATTTGCAGGACGCCTATCCGCCCCGCACGTTCTGCACCCAGTACGGCGAGTCGGATCTGCAACTGGTGCAGCGGTTGTGCGGGCAGGCACGCATTCACTATCACTTCGAACATCGGGTCAGGGGGCATTGTCTGGTATTCGGCGATGATCCGGCCCGACTGCCACGCGCCGAAAACCTGCGATGCGAGGGCGAGGATGGGGAGTCGCCGCCGACAGTGAGCCGCTGGCAACTGGGCGAGCATGCCCGCCTGCACGCAGTAGGCTCGCGGCGGACACGCACGGCGCAGGGGCATTCCAATTCGCCAACCCTGCGCAGTGGTCACTGGCTGACGATTTCCGGCCAGCCCTTGGCAGACGCGAATGCGCACTGGCTGGTGAGCCGAATCGAACATCGGGCCGATCAGTCCCTCGAGCCGCCCTACAGCAACCGGATTTTTGCCGCTGACCAGTTGCCGATGCCCCGATCATCCGTTGAATACCGCGGGGCGCGCATGTGCAGTCCGCAACGTGCGTGGGTGGTCTCGGTCGAGGAGGCGCAACCGGATGCCGTGCGGCCGGTGGCCGTTCAGTTCGACTGGCTCTATCAGGGCGAAGGGGCCCGCCCCAGCCACTGCTGGCTGCCGCTGGCTCCGGCGTTGGCCGATACGCCGATGGCATCATTGAAGGACGGAGTGGAGGTGGTGGTGAGCTTTCTGGAAGGTGACCCCGAGCAGCCCGTGATCAGCGGCGTCTTGCAGGTCCCGGCACTCACCGAAGCCATCGAGGATGATGCACCGTCACCATTTCCCGAGCGTCTGGCGAGCGCGGGCCTGGCTCAATGGCTGAAAGCGGCCGAGCCGTTATTGTTGTTGTGTCTGATACCGGGCGGTGGCAGTTATCGCCATTGCGCGGCGTCACTATGCAGCTGTCGATTGGTCGCCGGGCTCAAGACGAGCGACGGAAGATGAGCGTCGCGCCCCCCGGACAACGCGCTCAATGGTTGTTGCTGGACATCGCACAGGCGCCGCAGGCCGTGAAGACGTTACGCCAGGGATTTGCCGGTTTGCAAAGCCTGAAGCTGTTTGACGGTACGGAATTCCAGCCGGTCAGTGAACAAGGCCCGTGGCTGATCGACCTGCGTGACAGCCCGGCATTGTCGGCGCTCTGCCACGCCGATCCGCTGACCTGGCAAGGGCTGCTGCTGGGCAGCGAGGCCTCGGCGCAGGTACTGCGCGAACACTTGCAGCGGATGCTGACCGTGACCATCGGCCTGAATCACCGAGCGCTGCTCAACTTCTACAATCGCCAGACCGCCAGCTACTTTTTCGATGCCTGTGATGCCCGGCAATTGAGCTGCTGGCTCGGGCCGATCGGGTGGCTGCGCTGGTTCGGCGGGACCTGGGCCGATCTGGCCGGCGGCAGTCAGGGCTGGCAGCAATTGCGCAATCCGGGGCTGGCCGTGGAGCCGCTGCGGATCGAGCAAAGCCTGACCCGTCAGCAGCGCGAACGCCTGCACCGCTGCCTGCTGGATCAGCATGTCTGGCGCTGGAGTCAGGCGACAGGTAACGACTATCGGCTGATGTCTTCCTTTCAGGAGCAAGGCCTGGAACTGGGGTTCAGTGAGCAGGCGTTGCTGGACGACTGGTTGTGGCTGCGTTTGCAGCATCCGCGTGCCGAACTGACGCCGCTGCCGCAAGGATTGACCCCACGGGAACGGCTTGAGCTGTTGCGTCGGCGTTGGCTGGACGACCCGTCGTGACGCGCCGCTTCAGTGAGCAGCACCGTTGAACCAGCCATCGGTGCGCCGCAGCCACCACGCCAGTCCGCCGAGCGTCAGGCTGCGCAGTACCATGAACAGCAGGAATGAAATCCACAGGCCGTGATTGCCCAGACCTTGCAGCGCCCAGGCGACCGGCAGCAGCAGGATCACGGTCGCCAGCATGCCGTTGCGCATTTCCCGGGCGCGGGTGGCACCGATGAACAGGCCGTCGAGCAAGTAGCTCCAGACCGCGATCAATGGCAGGACGGCCAGGTAGGGCAGGTAGATGAACGCGGTCTCGCGCACGCTTTGAATGTCGGTCTGCATTTCGATGAACAAGTGGCCGGCCAACAGAAACAGTGCCGCAAAGCCCAGGCTGGCCAGCAACGACCAGCCACCGGCAACCACCAGCGAACGGCGCAGGGCCAGACGATCACGGGCGCCGATGGCGTGGCCGCACAGGGCTTCGACGGCATGGGCCAGACCGTCCAGCGCGTGGGCGGTCAGCAGCAGACCGTTGAGCAGCAGCGCGTTGGCCGCGACCGTGGCATCACCGAGTCGCGCGCCCTGCACAGTGATCAGGAAAAACACCGATTGCAGGGCCAGGCTGCGAATGAAAATGTCGCGATTGACCGCCAGCAGCGGGCGCCAGCTCTGCCAGACTTTCAGGGCGGCCCAGGCGATGTGCCCGGGATAGGCGCGCAGTGCCTTGCGAGTCATCCACAGGCCGAGCAGGGCACCGCTCCATTCGGCGATCACCGATGCGCGCGCCGAACCGACCACGCCCCAGTCCAGACCAATCACGAACCACAGGTTGAGCACGATGTTGATCAGGTTGGTGCTCAACAGAATGGCCAGCGGTGCGCGAGCGTTCTGAGTGCCGAGGAACCAGCCGACCAGCGCATAACTGGCCAGCGCCGCCGGCAGCCCGAACAGTCGGGTATGGAAGAAGTCACGGGTGAGTTGATCCAGTTCCGCCGACGGTTGCATGAAGTGCAGCGCGACCCCGCTCAGCGGTACGCCCAGGGTTCCGAGCAGCAGCGCCAGCCCCATCGCCAACAACAGGCCTTGAAGCAGAATCTGCCGCAAGGCCGCACCGTCGCTGCGACCGGCCGCCTGTGCGGCGAAGCCGGTGGTGCCCATGCGCAGAAAACCCATGGCCCAGGCCAGAAAGGTGTACAGGCTGGCGCCTACCGCCACCGCGCCCAGTTGATGGGCGTGGGGCAGGTGACCGATGACGGTGCTGTCGACCAGCGCCACCAGCGGCACGGAAATATTGGAGAGGATCATGGGGGCGGCGAGGGCCCAGACCCGGCGATGGGTCGGGCGGTCGCGCCAGTCGGTGATCAGGTTGGACATGCGGGCTCCTTGGGGAGCGGCATTGTAGCGGGAGGTGTCAGTGAATGATCCAGCTCAGCAGCCACAATCCCAGCAGCAACCAGATAATCCCGGCAATGATCGAGGCATTCATGAACGCGCGGATCGCCGACCACAACAGCATCAGGCCGACGATCAGCGCGATGATGCTGATGATCGACGTGTCCATGCCCAGCGCCTTCGACAGCCCGTCGACAAAATTGCCGCCGGCATTGCCCAGCAGATTGAACAGGCCGCTGAGGCCGTCGACGATGAAACGGATGATCGAGCCGAGCGCCTGGCCCAGCCATTCGAAAAAGCTTTCTACCTGCATGTCTGTTTCCTGATGAAAGAGCTGAGCCTTGGGCCGCAGCGGGTGCGGTCGAGTTCCCTGCAAGCATAGAGGGTTTTAACGGGCGACTGGCGCTTGCCTTCGCTCGGCATCCCCCCGAAGCTATACGCCTTCAGGAGAGCCCGATGAACCTTGTTGAACTGACCGAACGCCTGCACGCCATTCGCGACCGTAATGACTGGCGGCAATTTCACAGCCCGAAAAACCTGGCCATGGCCGCCAGCGTGGAAATGTCCGAACTGGTGGAAATCTTCCAGTGGCTGACCGAAGACCAGTCCCGCCAATTGCCGGCGGACAAACTCGCCCACGCCGGGCAGGAAGTCGGCGACATCGTTCTCTATCTGTTGCTGCTGTGCAGTGAACTGGGGCTGGACATGAATGAAGTGGTGCGCAGCAAACTCGCCGACAGCGAACGGCGGTTCAGCTGATGAGCGACCGTCATTTCGATCAGTTGGCGACCCGTTTCGCCGAAAAAATCTACGGCGGTGCCAAAGGCGCGATCCGCCTGGCGGTGCTGCAGGCCGACCTCGCCGAAGCTCTGCCGGATCGTCCGCTGCGGGTGCTGGACATCGGTGGCGGCCTGGGCCACATGTCGCTGTGGCTGGCCGAGCGCGGTCACGAGGTGACCTTCACCGAGCCGGCCGAGCCGATGCTCGAAGGCGCACGCCAGCGCTTTGCCGATGCCGGGCAAACCGCGACGTTCATTCAGGCGCCCTGGCAGGAACTGCTCGGCCAGCTCACCGAGCCCTACGATCTGGTGCTGTGCCATGCGGTGCTGGAGTGGCTGGCCGAACCCCACGCGATCCTGCCGGTGCTGCATCAGTTGACCAAGCCCGGCGGCTGGTTGTCGCTGGCGTTCTACAACCGCGATGCGCTGATTTACCGGAACCTGCTCAAAGGCCATTTCAAGAAAATGCGCAAGAACGACATGGCCGGCGAGAAGCAGAGCCTGACGCCTCAGCAGCCACTCGATCCACGGGAACTGGCAACGCAACTCGCCGGGTTGTGGCAGGTCGAAACCCAGAGCGGGGTGCGGGTTTTCCACGATTACATGCCGGTGGAATTCCAGGCCCGCGCCGAATTGATTGATTTGCTCGAGATGGAGCTCGCCCACCGTCGTCACCCAAGCTTCGCCGGGCTTGGGCGCTACTTGCACTGGATCTGCCGGCCGATCTGATCGGAGCGAGATATGAAAGGTCATTCAGGGTTACTGCTGATCTGTCTGGGGTTGGCCGCCTGCCAGGGCAGCAACCCTTACGTGGCGCAGTCGCGACCGTTGCCGCCGGCGCCACCGCAAGCGGCAACCACCTTCGACCGCAGCGCTTATCCCGCGCCCCCTCGTGACTACGGGCGCTATCGCAGTTGGGCGTGGCTCAACGGTCAGTTGCCGCCGGGCACGGCCTGGGCTGACTCGGCACAAGTGGCCGAGGCCGTCAGCAGTGCGCTGGATCAGCGCGGCTTGCGCCCGCTGCATGACAATCGCCCGGCCGATCTGCTGGTCAGTGCCAACCTGAGCCTGGAAACCCGCCTGCGTCAGGTGCAGGACGATTACGGCTACTACGGCGGCGGATACGGCGGTTATGACCGTTACGGCCGCGGTTACGGGATGTACAACACGGTGCCGATCGTTCGTACCTATCAGGAGCAGGTCGTGGTGGTGCGGGTCGATCTGTTCGACGCCGGCAGTGGTCAGCCGGTCTGGAGCGCCAGCGCCGAAACCGGCACCCAGGGCAAGCAAAGTGATCGCACCGATGCGATTCGGGAGGCTGTCGAAAAGGCCATGTCGGCGTATCCTCCCAGTTAGCTTCCTGCAATTGAGAAGCTCCCTCAGGTTCATGTCTTCCACCGGAGAAAAACCATGTTCCGCCGTCTCGCTTTACTGGCCGTGGCCGCACTGCTCAGTGCCTGCGCCGCCAACCAGGTCAATCATGACTTCGATGCCAGCCGCGACTTTGCCGCGTACCGCAGCTGGAGCTGGAAAGACCCCGCCCTGCAATACCGCCCAGACGATCCACGGATCAAGAGCGACCTGACCGAACAACGCATCCGTCAGGCCGTCGCCGACCAACTGGATCAGCGCGGCCTGCGCCCGGCCGCCCCGGGCGCCCGAGGTGATCTGAATGTGCAGACTTACCTGATCGTCGAGGACCGGCAGCAACAGGTGACCACCAACTACGGCGGCGGTTGGGGTGGCCCGTGGAACGGTTACTGGGGCGCACCGATGTACAACGAAACCCGCAACATCACGTACAAGGTGGCGACCATTCAGGTCGATCTGCTCGACGGCAAGGACGGCAAACTGGTGTGGCGCGGCAGCGACGAGCAAATGCTCAGCCGCACGCCGAACCCGGCGGATCGCAGCAATGCCATCCGCGAGACCGTGGCGCGGATCCTGTCCAACTATCCACCGCGTTGAGTTTGTTTGAAAAAAGACGGGAGCCCATGGCTCCCGTTTTTTATGGGCGGGTGAAACTGGCGTCTTGCCAGCAGTGTCAGTGCAGCGCGTCTACACTCAGATCCACCAATGGAGGTTGCGCCCGGCAGTGCGCCGGCAAAGGAGTGCGCCATGTCGCGTCATCCGCAGTGCGGCGGGCCAGCCCGGCAGCGGGGGGCCATCGGCCTGATGGCGGCCGCCACCCTCAGCCTGGCGCTGGTGTTGATGCTGCTGGTCGTGGACAGCGGCCGCCTGTACATGGAACAACGCAAACTGCAGCGTCTGGTGGACACCGCCGCTCTCGAAGCCGTCAGCCGTGGCGGCAATTGCCTGCCGGGCCTCACCGCCGCCAGTTACGCGGGGCAAAGCGCGACGCGCAACGGGTTTGTCGCCGATGCCACCAACGTCCTTGTGATCGATTGCGGAAAGTTGGCGACAGCCGCTACCGGCCTGCGCACGTTCACGGTGGACGCGACGCAATCGGAGGCGGTCAAGGTCGCGGCCAACCGTACCGTTACCACCAGTTTTGCCGGCGGTGTGCAGGCGCTGTTCAGCGGTACACCGGTTCGTCTCAACACCGTGCTTTATGCTGCGGCGGTAGCGGCCAAACCCAAGCCGACCGTCGCTCAATTGAACATCCGCAGTAACCTGGCCAGCATCAACACCGCGCAATCGAACATCCTCAATCCGCTGTTTTCCGGGCTGCTTGGCGGTAACGTCAATCTGACGGCCGTGGGCTGGAATGGTTTGCTCAACACCGATATCAACCTGCTCAGCTACCTGAACCAACTGGCGATCAACCTCAACGTCGCCGCCGGCAATTACACCCAGCTGCTCAATACCCAGGCCACGGTGACCCAACTGATTCAGGCCGCGATCACGGCGGTCCAGCTCAACGGCGCCACCGCTGAAGTGATTACCGCGCTGGGCCAGCTGCAAGTGGCGGCGATCAATGCCGCGCCGGTAAAACTCGGTGACATCCTGCAATTGCAGACCGGCACCACGGCCGCCGGGCTGGATGCCAATCTGCAGTTGCTGCAACTGGTCCAGGGCGTGATTCAGCTGGCCAACAGCAAGAGTGCAGTGGCCGCGACCCTGCCGATCAGCGTACTGGGGCTGGCGAATGTCACGGTGCGGGTCAAGGTCATCGAGCCGCCGCAATTCTCTGCGATCGGCGATCCGGCGCTGGCCAGGGCGAACCCGACCGGGCCGAACCGGATTTATGTGCGCACTGCGCAGATTCGCACGCTGCTTTCGGTGAATCTGCCGGTGCTGTCCGGGGTGACCGGGTTGGCCAATGCGGTACTTGGGCTGGTTGGCACGCTGACACCAACGCTCAATGCGCTGTTGAGCCTCAATCTGGTCGCCACACTGAATTCGGTCGGCTGCCTGCTCGGTGCCGGTTGTGAACAACTGGACCCCAAGCTGCTGCCCTCGCCGCAGATCGACATCAGCCTGGATGCCGGCGGCGCCATCAGTTATGTCACCGATTACAGTTGCCCGACTGACAACACCGGCACCAAAAGTCTCACGGCCCGCACGATAACCTCGGTTGCCGATCTCAAGCTGGGCAAGATCGACCCGACCAACGCCTTTTCATCTGCCGCCGAACCCACCGTCACGCCATTGCCGCTGGTGGATCTGGGCACGGTGACCTGCCACAAGATTCTGGGGATCGGCAGCTGTGACCCGAGCACTCACGTGCCATACGGCGCCGGCGGCATCGCGATCATGGTCAACACCAGCGTGGCGCAGAACACCCAGAATCTGGTGTTTTCCAGCGGCAATCCGTTCGCCACACCACCCAACCTGAAACTGCCGCCGAGCGTGATTGCCGCCGCGCCCTCAAGCAACATCGTCAACAGCCTGGCGAGCACCCTCGCCGGGATCAATCTGATCGTCTACAAACCCCAGGGCAGCAACCCGCTGGGGGCGATCGTCACCGGCGTCGCCAGCCTGATCAGCGATGTCACGACGATCCTGCAACCGGTCATCACCAACCTGGTGAGCCCGCTGCTGGATCCGCTGCTGAACAATTTGCTCAAAGGGCTGGGGATCAATCTGATGGATGTCGACGTCGGCGCCAACATGACCTGCGGCCAGACCGGCAAGGCCTATCTGGTGATCTAGTCGTCGGGAGCGATCGGCAGTTCGATGCAGAACCGTGCGCCGTCCGCCGAGTTGCGCACGCTCAAGTGACCGCCCATGTTCTCGATGATCCCGTAACTCACCGACAACCCCAGACCGGTGCCGACGCCTATCGGTTTGGTGGTGAAGAACGGTTCGAAAATCCGCTCCAGCAGACGCGGGTCGATACCGCCGCCGTTGTCCTCGACCCACAGCCGCACCTTCTGCTCGTCGCGCTCGGCGTAGATCGATATCCACGGCTTGAACGCCGAGTCGGACTCGCGTTTGCCCAGCAGCGCATCCCGGGCGTTGACCATCAGGTTGATCAACACCTGTTCAAGCTGATCGACGTACCCGCGCACCTGAACCTCGAAAGCGGTTTCACTGATGCGCAAATCCACGCCTTTGCCGCGCATGCCTTCGGCCAGCAGCGACAGCGTGCCTTCGATGGCGCTGGCCGGGTTGAACAACTGCTGCTCGATCTCGGAGCGGCGACCGAACACCCGCATGTGGTCCACCACTTTCGCGGCACGCTGCACCTGTGCGTCGATGCGATTGAGTTTGTCCGTCAGGTAATCGATCTGCACATCGCCGTTGCTCAGGCGCTTCTGCACGTTGACGATGGCCATGCGCATGACGTTCAGCGGCTGATTGATTTCGTGGGCCAGGCCGGTGGCCATTTCGCCGAGGGTGGCCATTTTTGCGCTTTGCGTGAGTTGCTGTTGGGAGCGGCGCACTTCGGTGTTGTCGCGGCCAACGGCTTGGACTTCGATCAGTGTCCCGTGCTCATCGAACACGCCGCGATCCGACCACACCCACCACGCATGTTCGCGCCCCGGCAATTGCAGGTTGATTTCGGCGGTGCTGACGGGGGATTGCGGGGTCAACTGCGCCAGGCGCTCAACGAAGGCCGCGCGCTGAACGTCGGACATCCAGCTGCCCAGATCGACCCCGGCCAGGGCTTCGGGGGCGCATTCCAGATAGGTCGCCAGCGGCCGGTTGCCGAACGTCAGGATCAGGTCCGGACGATAGCGGCAGATCATCGCCGGCGAGTCCTCCACCAGAATCCGGTAGCGCTCCTCACTCTGTCTGACCTGCTCGGCGGCCAGCGTCGCTTCGGTGACGTCCAGCCACAAACCGACGGCCTCCACCGGCAGGCCGAGGTCATTGCGCAGCAGCCGGGCTTCGTCGAGCAGCCAGTGGTAATCGCCGCGATTGTCGCGCATGCGATAGCGGGCGCGCACCGAGCCTTCGCGCAGCAGTTGCCGGGTGCGTTCGAAATACAGGGCACGGTCATCCGGGTGAATCCGCTCCGCCAGCGCACTGGCATCGCAATCCTCCAGGCTCCAGCCCAGCAGCGGTTGCAGGCTGGCGCTGAAAAACGCCGGCAGCAAGGCACCTTCGACGTAGTGCTGGACGTAAATCACCGCCGGTGAACTGGCGATCAGGTTGTCCAGCCGCGCATGGGCGGCGGCGGCCAGTTGCTGCTGGTTCTTGATGTCGCTGATGTCGAGCATGAAACCCACCAGCCGCCGATGCTCGCCGGTGCCTGTGACCTGCCCCTTAAGGCGATACCACGCCGGCGTCTGGCTGGCATCGCGAGGATGCAGTCGCACGCACAGGTCGAGAATTTCCCAGTGCAGTTGCAAGGCTTGCAGGCGACTGCGGACTTCTTCGCGATCGGCGGGATGGATCAGCGTCAACCAGGCATCGAGCGTCAGTGTCGAGCTGTCCTGTTGCAGCGTGGCGGCCAGCGTCGGGGCCAGTTGAATCTGCTCGCTGGTGCTGATTTCCCACCAGCCTGTGCCGAGCAGCGTCTGCAACGACTCCAGCCGTTCCAGTTGCAGTTGATGCTGTTGTTCGCGCAAGCGACCGAGCAGAGGCCCGGCCAGTGCGCCCGCCAGCATCAGCCAGTCGCGGTCGGTCAGATACGGCGCAGTCTTGTCCACCGCGTAAAAACCGCAGAGCAGCCACGCCATCACGCCACGATCATCGCTGTAAGGCACGGCGAAACCTTCGGCATTGCCGAACAGGCCCTGGACCCGCGAGTGTTCGTACTGGCCGTAATGCTCACCCAGGCGCTGCGGGCCGGTGCCATTGAGACTGTCGAGCGGCGTGCCCAGACGCTGGCCGTCGTGCCACAGCGCTGGTGCGTCATGGGCGTGGAATTGTTGATGGATCTGCCAGCCCTGTTCCTGTTCATCGAGCAGGGCGAGTGCCAGGCACGGGATCTGCCAGCGCTGGGCGATCACCTGCAATTGTTCGCTGACGAGCATCGGCAGTCGTCCCAGGCTGCAGCTGCGCAACTGTTTGCTGATCTGCTCGGCGATCATGTGGCACGCCTCGCGCTGATGCGCTTGCTGGCGTTCGGAAAGCAGGTCGGCGATGTCGATCAGTTGCAGCAGCCAGCCGTTGCCCAGCGGCTGGACCCAGCCGCGCAGGTGCAAGGTCTGCTCGCCGAGGCCGGGGAAGTCCAGGTCCAGCAGTTGGCCTTGCCAATCCTGCGGCCGGCCCTCGATGGCCAGCGTGCTGTGCGCCAGTAGGTAGTCGTGCAACGGCAACGGTTTATCACGAGGCGTCTGTTGCGCCAGCAGCAGGCGCAGCGGGCCGGCCATTTGCAACACGCCGCCTTCGCTGTCGAGGTGAATGTGCAGACCGGTCAGCGGGGTGCCGAGCACGTCCGGCAAATCGCTGGCGACCATGCTCCGCTTGAGCAGGCGGCCGAGCAGGTTGTCACCCGGGGTCAAAATTTCAGGCTCGAAATGGCGGTCAGATTGGTGGGCAGGCTGGGAACAGCGCCGATGCCCGGCAACACCAGAAACGGGATGACCCGATTGAGTTTGCTCACCGGGTAATTGACGCTGACGGTGAGGGTGCCCTGGGTCGGGTCATAGACCGTGGACGTATCGGTGCCAACGACCAGGTTCAGTGACGAGGGCATCAGTAAAAATTGCTGGCTCAACGCGGCGTTGGCGGTGCTGACCAGCACCGTCGGATAGTTGGGAATCGTGGGGTCGACCGCTACGGCACGGCGTATGGCTTCAGCGGTCACCTGATTGAACGTCTGCATCAGCACGAACGGAAGGCTGTAGCTGACCAGGCCATAAAACACCGCGAAAAAGATCACGAACACCAGGGCGAACTCGATCGCCACCGCACCTTTTTGCGCCTTCCGAGAGCCGGTTTTCATCCGTGCGTCTACCCTGACAGTCAATGCGTAGTATCAGCATAGAATCATTCAGCAAAAACGGACGGTTTTTACTGCATGCAAAGCCTTGTCCTTCTGATCTGGTTGACGGCCTGCGCGGCCCAGGATGCCCGGCAACGAAGGATTGCCAACGTCCTGACGCTGGGTGCCGCCGCTCTCGCGCTGGTCTACCTGTTGTCTTTCGGCACCACCTGGATGGGCGCCGAAGCCGGGCAGGGCGGGTGGGCCTGTGTCATGGCGCTGGCGTTCACGCTGCCGGGGTATCTGATGGGCCGGATGGGCGCCGGCGATGTGAAATTAATGACAGCTCTTGGGCTTTCGACGGACGGCTTGTCGCTGTTGTGGATATTCATCGGGGCCGGTGCGGCAAGCCTGGTCTGGATTCTGCTCGCGCCAAGAATCTGGCTGCATATGAGTCAAGGGCTTAGGCATCGCCTTCGATATATGGCGCCATCCATGTCAAAAAAGCTGCCATTTGCGCCGTTCGTGCTGATTGGGTTCTTGGTTGCGCTACCTTGGATCCATTAGTCGCCAAGCGCCACTAGTCTTATGTACATAGTCGGAAAGTGGGTCTACTTTCAAGGTAACTGGTTATACAGCCAAGCGCTGAAAGTACAGGAATGGTCAGTTTTGGCCGGGGCATGGAGTGGCATGTGAACAAGCTTACATCTGCGATAAAAGTCCTCGTTGTCGATGATCAGGCACTGATCGTCGAAGAGCTGTGTGAATTTCTCGAGAGCAGCGGCTACCGCTGTGTTCCGTGCGAGTCCAGCAAGGAGGCGATCGAGCGTTTTGCCGGTGACACCGCGATCGGGCTGGTGCTGTGCGATCTGCACATGCCGGACATGGACGGCATTCAACTGGTACAGGAACTGCAACGGCTGGCCGGCAAACACCGGGCGTTCGAAGCCATCATGCTCACCGGTCGGGCGGACAAGCAGGACGTGATCAAGGCCCTGCGCGCGGGGATTGCCGACTACTACCAGAAACCGGTCAATCTGGATGAACTGCTCGAAGGCCTGCAACGCCAGGAAGCGGTGCTGCAGGAACGGCAGAAAACCCTGCAACTTGGCCATCTGAATCAAAAGCTTCAGGACCTGTCGTCGTCCATCGATGATCTCTATCAGGATCTGGACAAGGTGCGTCGCGGTCCGGCGCCCGTCAGTGACGAAGCCACCCGTGAGGCCGGTGAACTGGAGATACCGGCAATCTTCCATCAGCTGTCGCCACGACAACTGGACGTGGCGCGCCTGGTGGGCAAGGGGCAGACCAATTATCAGATTGCCTGTGAGCTGGGCATTACCGAAAACACCGTGAAGCTTTACGTTTCGCAGGTATTGCGCCTGACTCACATGCACAACCGTACCCAACTGGCGCTGGCCTTGTCGCCGAGCGCGGCGGTCTTGCGGCAGCGGGTTACGTCGCACTGATGGTTGTCCCCGGCGGCCCATGGGCCGACCGGGACAGTCGCGATGGCACCCGCTGCACCACGCTCGAATCAGTTACCCGTTTCGATCTTGCCCCCGGCATCCGGATCGTAGAGGTCGGGGATTTCATATTTGTACTTCTTCAGCCAGCGCTGCATCGCCAGCTCTCGCTCGGTGGCCGTGGCCGCCTGCGGGTCGGGGGACGCGGCCTTGTTGCGGCTTTGCAGCAACAGCCAGCCTTCGGTTTCCTGCTGTTGGGCCGAGGCCGGGCCGGCGTCGATGGCCAGCGCAGCGAGCGGCAGACTCAGCAGGCTCAGGCAGCACAGCGTCTTGAACGTGTTCATGGCACCTCCTTGAGGCTCACTTGATCGTCGCCGGTTGCGCATCAACCGCCACTGCAACCTGATTGCCAGCGACGGGTCTGGCCTTGACCGGCGACTTGAGTTTCTCCGCGCGTTCCTGGGCATCGGTGAACTGTTCCGGGGTCAGGTGCGCGCGGCTGACCACTTCCGCGGCTTGCTGCCAGTTGTTCTGATAGAGCAGCAGGGTGACCAGATTCAGCGTCGCCAACTGATTGTTCTGCTTCAACTCGATGGCCGTCAGAAACTCGAAGCGAGCGTCTTCGAGCCGCAGCTGATTGAGGTACACCACGCCCAGATCATTGCGGATGTTTTCATTGGTCGGCGCCAGCCGCGCCGCCCGTTGCAGGTGGGCCTGCGCCTGACCGTTGTCGCCACGGGCGGCGTACAACTGGCCAAGGCCATGTTCGGCGTCGGCGTTCAGGCACGAGCCCAACAGACTGCGATACAACGGCTCGGCCTCGCTGCGACCCAGCAGGCGATAGACCTTGGCCTTGCGCAGCCGCACCTCGACCAGGTTGTCGGGCAGACCTTGCAGGTTGGCCAGGCTGGCGTGCAGCTTGCCGTCGTTGACGAGGTCATCGGCCAGATTCAGCGACAGTTCCTGTTCGGAACTCAACTTGCTGCAACTGGCCGGCGCCAGCATCGTCGTCCACGGCGCCTGACCGTCCGTTGCGCAACCGCTGAGCAGCAACAGACTTGCCACAACCATCAGTGCTTTCATCCATCGCTCTCCATCGCCATAGTCATTTTCATTGTCAGGACGCAAACGCCCGGGTGATTGCCGTAAAACCGGGGCCCGCCAAAACGATCAGCAAGGCCGGAAAAAGCAGCAGCATCATGACCACCGACATCTTCGCCGACATCTTCGAGATGTATTCCTGCAAGCGTGTCAGGCGTCGGTCATCCAGCAGCTGCTTGAGCGTCAGCAGCGATTTCATCGCGCCGCCACCCTGTTGAATCAGTTGCTGCAGGATCACGCAGGTGTCAGTGAACTCATCCACCGCCAGCATCGCGGCCGCCTTGTTCAGCTCCTGTCCGAGCTCCAGGCCCGAGTCGACGCGGGCCAGAATCAGGCGCAGTTCGCTGGTCAGCTCCGGCAGCAGTTTCTGCCCTTCGATGCTGAGCACACGCAGCGCCTGCTCGACGGCCATGCCGGACTCGAACAGGATCCGCAGCAGCGGAATGAACGTCGACACTTCCACCGCAATGATTTTCTGCCGCCGGGCAGCCGCATACGCCAGCAGGCGTTTGGGCAGCAGATAGCCAACGCCTGTGGCGATCATCGGCACCAGCCAGCCATTGGGGGCGAGGGGGAAAAACACTTCTTTGAGAAACAGGCCCAGCCCGAGTGTCAGCAGCGGCGTGCCGATCTGGCAGGCGGCAAACAGCGAGCGCTCGCTGGCCCGACGCCAGCCGAGGCGGCTGAGCAGAGTCTGGGTTTCACTGTCGATGCTCACCGAACGCTGGCCGAACCGGCTGCTGCCCAGTGCCCGCAACCAGCTGCCGAAACGGTTCTCGCGCACCAGCTGCCCCTGCAGACGCTGGTTGACCTGACGCACCCGGCGCCGCTCGGTCAGCAGGTGATTGCCGACCAGCAACAGCGCCCCGAGCAACAGCATGAGACTGGCCAGCATCAGCATGTCAGACACTCCTCAACATGCGCCAAAGCGCCAGGCAACCGGAGACCTGCAACACCACCGCGATAATCAGCATGGTCCGACCGCCCGGGTCGTTCCACATGCCGAGCATGTAGCCGGGGTTGGTCAGCATGAAGTAGCTGACCAGGATCACCGGCAGCGACCCGAGTACCCACGCGGTCATCCGGGTTTCGCCGGTCAGCGCGCGCAGTTGCCGGGCACCCTGGTCGCGCTCGCGAATCAGTTTGATCAGGTTCTCCAGCAACTCGCTGGCGTTGCCGCCGTAGCGGTGGTTGACCTTCAGGCCCAGGGCGAACATGCGCAGTTCGTCCTGCTCGTAGAGTTCGGCGAAATCGCTGACCGCGTCCGGCAGGTTCACCCCCAGCTGCACGTTGCGCTGCACCCGACCCATCGCGGTTTTCAACGGATCCTCACTGGTTTCGATGCCGCCCATCACCGCATCGGTCAGGGTCCGGCCGGACTTGAGGCTGCGCACGGTGTGATCGAGCAACTGCGGCAGTTGTTCGATCATCCGATTGAGCCGGCGCCGATAAAGCCAGGCGATGTACAACCGCAAAATCAGCGGCGGCGCCAGTATCAGCACCAACAGACCGATCCAGTCGGCCAGCAGATAACCCAGCATCATGGCCACGACCCACAACGACAGCCAAAGCCCGAAGTGCTCGCTGGGCCGACCGAGGCCGGCCCGCAGAAACATCCGCTCCAGCCCGGCCCACGAGGATTTTTCTGCTACTGCTTGCTGTTGCCCGGCGGCGAGGCGAGAAAGCACCCGCTCGTTGGCGGTCTTGCGCACGCCCTGCAGGAACAGGCGAATCGACAGCCCCAGCAACAGCAGGCAGAGGACGATCAGGATCACCGGTCCGATCATGACGAAGGCTCCATGCGCTCAGCCCAGACTCGACTCGTGCCGCAACTTGTCGCCGGCCGGGTTGACCGCTTCGCGCAGAAAGCCGAAACCGGTGCGTCGATCCAGACGAAACAAGGTGTTGGTGACGTACACGTCTTCACGGACGCCGACCACCTCCACCACTTCACTGACACAACGGCGGCCGTCGGGCATGCGGGTCAACTGAATGATCACGTCGAGTGCCGCGCAGATCATCTGCCGCAGGGTGCGTTCGGCCACCGTGCGCCCGGTCAGGCCGACCAGGGTTTCCAGACGCAGCAACGCATCCTGGGCATTGTTGGCGTGGACCGTGCTCATCGAGCCGTCGTGACCGGTGTTCATCGCCGTGAGCACATCGAGCACTTCGACGCCCCGGATTTCGCCGAGAATGATCCGGTCCGGACGCATCCGCAGTGCGTTGCGGATCAGGTCGCTGGCCTTGACCTCGCCATGGCCCTCGGCATTCGGCGGCCGGGTTTCCAGGCGCACCACGTGAGGGTGGCCGAGTTGCAGTTCGGCGACGTCTTCGATGGTCACCAGTCGTTCGTGGGGGTTAATCAATTGGCTGAGGATGTTCAGCAGTGTGGTCTTGCCGGTGCCCGTGCCGCCGCTGATCAGGATGTTGCAGCGCTTGCCCACGGCCTCCTGGAAGCACTCGAAAATCGGCAGGTCGATGGTCTGCATCGCGATCAGGTCGCTGCTCTTGAGCATGTCCTTGCGGAATTTTCGAATCGACAGACAGGGGCCGTCGAGGGCGATCGGCGGGATGATCGCGTTGACCCGGCTGCCGTCCGGCAGGCGTGCATCGACCATCGGCGAAGACTCGTCCAGCCGTCGTCCGAGCGGCGCAAGAATGCGCTGCATGACTCGTTCGACGTGGTGCGCATCGATAAAACGCAGGTCACTCTGATGCAGTACACCGTCGCGCTCGACGAACACCCGATGCGGTCCGTTGACCAGAATTTCGGTCACGGCGGTGTCTCGCAGCAACACTTCCAGCGGACCGAATCCGGTCAGCTCATCGACGATTTCTTCCGCCAGCCGCTCCATCTCGTAACGTGAAATCGCCAGGTGCAAACGGGCGATGTATTCGGCGACCTTGTCGGTGACAAATTGCGCCAGCAACTGCCGCGAACCTTCCAGCAGGTTTTTCCCGGACTCCTCGATGGCATCGATGATGTACCGATGCAGGACCAGTTTCAGGCCTTCGTGGTCGGTGTTGCCCGACTGGCCCCGCGCCGGTGCGCCGAAGAGTTTTTCCGGGCTCATGAGGTGCCTCGCAACCGATCGAACCAGGTGACCTTGGGTTTGGCCAGGCCTTCTGAGCGTTTGGCCAGCCGTTCGCCGAGCGCCCGCAGGCTCTGGGTGAGTTTCTCCCGGGGGGCCAGTTCAAACAGGCTGACACCCTGATTCTTGGCGTTCATCCGCAGCTCCGGACTCAAGGCCAGCACGGCGATCACTTCCAGGTTGAAGGTCTTGCCGAGGGTGTCCGCATCCGGCGCGACGTTGCTCAGATAGCGGTCGACCAGCAGCCGCCCGTGATCGAGCTTCATGCCTTTTTCCCGCCACAGATTGAACACCGCCAGGTTGCGCCGGCAATCGAGAACATTCTGGTCGGTGTACCAGATCAGCTTGTCGCAATGGCTGACAAAGGTGCGCAGGGCTTCGCTGTCGGGCTGGCCGGTGAGGTTCACGACAATGTGCTGGAAGTGTTGGCGCAAGGCGCTGAGCAACATGAACAGCTCCGCTGCACTGGTGCTCTCCAGCGGTTCGTCATTATCGGCGTATGCCAGAATCCGCAGCCCCGCTTCGGTGCTGGTAAATGCACTGTCGATCAGCGTCGCGTCGAGCCTGCGCAGGTGGCGCAGGGCATCGCCGAAGTGGAACGAACTCTCCAGCCCCAGCAACGCCAGGCTATCGCCGCGAGGCAGACCGAGGTCCAGCAGCAGTGTCTGCTGCCCGCTCTTTTGCACCACCAGCGCCATATGGTTGGCCAGCAACGCGCCGTCGGAGCTGCTCTGCACACCGTACAAAACCGTCAGGCCACCCAGTTGCGTGTTGTGGGGCACTGGCGGCAGACGCTTGCTCAAGCGACGCACCAGCCCGGCCACTTCGCTGGAGCGCGATCCATAAGCAACGAAATCCCGTGCCCCGGCGCGCATCGCATTCAGTACAAGCTGATTGTCCATGCCGTCGCCGAGGGCGACGATTGCCAGCATCGGCTTGGCCTCCAGCGCGCCTTCGATCAGCGCGCTCTGGGCCACCACGTGCTCACGGTCGAGGCCGACGAACACCAGGCTGGCGAAGGTGACATCCACCAGCGCGAGCAATTCGTCGAGGCTACCGCCACCGGCACTGACCACCTGGCCCAGCGGTGCAAGCGCGCTTTGCAGCCACTCCAGATCGGTGCTGTTGCGGGTGATGGCGAGAAAGGTCTGACTCAGGCTCTGGCTCATTGGGACAACCCGCTGCGCTTGTCGAAGTTGCCGTTTTCCAGGAAGAACATGCGGTAGAAATTCGGGTCGTAGTTGCGCAGTTTTTCACCCGGCAACGACGGCAGTTGCGCCTCCGCCGAAAGCGGACGCACCAGGTGCGGGGTGACGATCATCAGCAGCTCACGCTCTTCGCGCTTGATCTGCGAGCTTTTGAAAAAAGCCCCGAGCACCGGGATATCGCCCAGCCCCGGAAACTTGTCGACCTGGGAGCTGTTGGAGGTACTGATCAGACCGCTGATGACAAAACTCTCGCCATCGGCGAGGGAAATGCTGGTGTCGGTGCGGCGGATGGTCAGGGCCGGCACCGTGGTGCCGGCGATGTTCACCGAGTTGCTGAAATCCAGTTCGCTGACTTCCGGTGCCACCTTCAGGGCGATGCGATCCTGGCTGACGATGGTGGGCGTCAGCGTCAGGCGGATGCCGAATTCCTTGTATTCGATCGACACGTTGTCGCTGCCGGAGCTGGGCACCGGAATCGGAATCTGCCCGCCCGCAAGGAAGCTTGCGCTCTGTCCGTTGAGGGCCACCAGACTTGGCCGCGCCAGGGTGTAGGCGAAGCCGCTGCCCTCGAGGGCATTGATAATCGCCATGGTCTTGCCGCCGATCCACGAGAAGTTGAACAGCGAGTTGTCCACCGGCAGTCGCGGTTGCGGTACGCCGTCGATGGGCGGCAGGGTTCCGGGAGAGCCGAACAGGAAATTGCCGCGGGTGCCGATCAACTTGGCCGACGCCTGCTTGAGCTTGGTGCGGCTGACTTCGACGAAGCGAATGTCGGTCTGTACCTGCGAGGGCAACAGCGCATCATCCGACGGCAGCGCACTGGTGTTGGTGAGGGCCGAGGTGGCGGCGCCCTTGACGAACACCATGCTCTGGCGCGGCTCGCTGGAGCAGCCGGTCCAGACCATGAGACTGGTAGCGCCCGGCGCCACGGCGGTGAGCAGGAATGACGAATTGCCATTGGCATGCACGTCGGCGATTTTCGGATCGCCGATGGCCAGGCGTGTGATCGCCACCGGTGACTGCATGTCCTGCTGCCAGCCTTCGTTGATTTCGATCACCGGCGGCAAGCGGCCGAGGGCCGCGCAGTTGCCGGTGGCCGCTTGCGCGGCATTGATTGACAGTCCCATCAGCAGCAAGGCCCGGAGCACGGGATTGAAGGTCGGCCAGGAACGACTCTGCATGCACTTGGATCCTTGCTCAGTCATGGTTTTTGTTGGCTGGTCTGATTGCCGCGAATCACTTCCACTGCGGGCCGTGCCGCAACAGCCTGGTCGCCGCTCGACGACGCTTTCGGCGCCGTTCCCAGCGCCAGCTGAGTGAACTGGAAAAGCTGGCTGTTGGCGGCAACCAGTTTGTCCGGTGCCTGACTTTCGCCGGCCCAATACTTGGCCAGGCGCTGTTCTTCACTGCTGCGCACGGCCAGGCGCAACGTCCCGACCTGGGTGGCGAGCATCATTCGACTCAACAATTGTTCAGGCACCGCCAACACCACGGTGCGCGCGGTGAGCCGACGCTGGTCCTGTTTGATCTTGTCGTCGGCGCTCATGGCGGGAGCGGACGGCTGGCCGTCGTTGGTCAGGCCGTACTGTTCGCCGACACCGAGCACGCGCATGGCCGGCACCACAATCTGTGCCGACTGTTGCGGGTTGCTGGCGTCCTGACGCAGGAACAACAGCACGTCGACATAATCCCCGGGGATCAACTGCCCGGCCGCACCGATCACTTCATCGACCGACACGGCCAGCGCGCGCTCATCTTTGTGGATCATGCGCGCCAGTGTGCCGCCGGCCTCGAAGCTCTCTTCGTTGAGCCAGGTTCCGGCGCTCAGATGGCGCCACGGTGTGCGACCCACGGCCTGTTCGATTGTGCCGAGGCTGCCGGCCGGGGCGCTGAGCAGTTTTTCAACGGCCAGGTCGGCGGCAGTGAGAGGGGTGAATGGCGGGACGTCACGCACCAGCACCACGACGGGCTGGCGGGTCTGGTCTTCGGCGGCCGCGACGGTCTTTTCGACAGTGATCACCGCAGGCGCGGGAGCCTCGGCAACCGGCGCGGGTTGCCGGCTGAGCACCAGGCCCCAATATCCGACAACGATGGCCCCCAGTAAAAGCACCGCTGCAAGGCCCATGGTCACACGACTGTTCATGACGGCTCTCCCTTTCCTGCTGCACTACCAGCCCGCACTTCCTACCAAGGGAACATCGCAATCAGGCAGCTATGAACATCCAACTATTTCGCTATTTCCACGCTAGCTGAAACAAGCCAAAACGCCATTAGTGCGGGCAAATAACCTGTGAAAGTACGGGTGTTGGCCAATTAGCAGTCGAAATGTCGGGAATGACCAAGCCATTAATTCTTTGTGATTAATCCGTTCTTACAGTTGTTGGGAGGGGCTTTGTTGACAATGCTCAAATGGCACGGCGAACGCTTTGCCGCTGCTGTGACATCGGCGCCAGGAGCGCAAAGGAGTGGGCATATGTTTCGAATGATCGTTGATTATTTAATGGCCAGAGCCCTGCTGTTCTACAAACATGAAGACGGTGCTTCGGCAATCGAATACGCCATCGTCGTGGCCATGGTTGCCGTGGTGGTCGTGACCTTTGTCACTCCGCTGGGTGATCGTATGCTGGCGATCTTCAACAACATTCTGGTGTCGCTGGGCGGCGCTACGCAGGCCCGGCCAACAGTTCCGTAATCGACAGCACGGTTCCGCCAGCACCTTGCTGATGTCGGGCTACACTCGATCTTCCATTCAGCTTTCAGGTACTGCCCATGAACGTGTCTTCTTCTCCACGCCAACAGTTGCTTCTGGTTGACGACGAAGAGGACGCGTTGCTGGAGCTGGCGGAATTGCTGGAAGGCGAAGGCTTCGTCTGTCATACCGCGACTTCAGTGAAGCTCGCCCTGCATCACCTGACCCGCCATCCCGATATCGCCCTGGTGATCACCGATCTGCGCATGCCGGAGGAAAGCGGCATGTCGCTGATCAAGCGCCTGCGCGAACACACCTCGCGCCAGCATCTGCCGGTGATCGTGACGTCGGGGCATGCGGACATGGAGGACGTGAGCGACATGCTGCGGTTGCAGGTGCTGGACCTGTTTCGCAAGCCGATCTATCACGTGCGGCTGCTGGAGACGCTGGACAATCTGTTTCCCAAACCCAAGGTCAATGTCTCCTGAATGCCCGGACAGGCTCGATTTCGAATACGCAGCATTGAAAATTGACGCCATCTCTTTGACTTTTTGATGGTGTCGAAATGATGGCTCGTGTACATTCGCCGCGCCCAAACCGGACGACCCGGAGGGGTCGGTAGGGATGCCTGATTGAATTTGATGACCCTGCTGAAACTGTTTTTCATGTTTTGGAAGGGAATCTCGTTTGAAAACCGCTCGCTTGCGCCACTCGCTCCTGGCGCTTTCTGTTGTTGCCGCCATCACTCATATGCCTCTCGGTCATGCCGACACGCTCGATTACGATCTGAGCAGCGGGCCGTTGATCAGTGTCGATCGGTACTATGACTTCCTGAATTTCGTCGGCACGGCCAACGTGGTACAGACGTCGCCGTCGGCTGTGACCAGCGCTGTACAGATCACCCGGCCATTGGCCAATCACGATGTGTCGAACAAGGCGCAGATCACCATCAACGGCGCCACCCACGGGGTCGGCATTGGCCTGTATCCCGGTGGTGTGTCCTGGTCAAAGATCAATTACAACCTGTTCAACCGTGGCACGATCGACGTCAACGGTCTGGCCGACAGCGGCGACTCGACCGGTTTCCTCGTAGACGGCGTGCAGATCGGGGGCAACTTCAGTAACGAGCGCGGCGCCCGGATCAACGTCAGCGGCAATCGGGCCACAGGGGTTTCACTCACCGGCGTGAAACTGACCTACGGCGTGACCAACTATGGTTCGATCACGGCCAGTGGTAGCGGCGCTCGTGGCATCTATCTGGAAAACACCACGCAGTCCATGCCGGTCTACAACGAAGGCACCATCAAGGCTACCGGCAGCGGAGCCGAGGGCTTGACCCTGAACGGGGCGAGCGTTGTTCCCAGGCCGGGCGTCAATACCAACAGCGTCGTCAACTCGGGCACCCTGTCGGGTGAAAGCATCGGCGTGCACGTGAGCAATCAGCCGGTCGGCGGCGCGATGTTCAGCATCCGGCAATTCGGGGGTGTGATCGAAGGTGGAAAAGCCGCCATTCAGGTCGATGACGGCCAGGCTTATTTCCACTGGGGAAGCGGCGACATCAAAGGCGATCTGCTGGGCCTGTCCGGGGTAACGATTGACGGTGAAGCGGCTTTTTCCGGTTCGACGATCAAGTCCGGTTACGTCACCGTGCAAGAGGGTGCGTTGACCCTCCTGCAACCTCACACCACGATCATCGGTGATCTGGACATGGAGGAAGCGGATTCGGTGATCGCGATGTCGGTCGGCAACGACACCGATATCAACCGTCCAGTCCTCACCGTCACCGGCACGACCGAAATCGAACCGGGCGGCCATTTGCAGCTGCAGGCTCGCTCGAGCGATTTCCGCACGGCTGCCGGTGGCAACCGTTACACCCTGATCAGCTCCGGCACATTGATCGGTGGCCAGAATCTGGCGGTGGAGTCGACCTCGGCATTGCTGGAGGTGAAAAGCTACGGGGTCGAAGGCAATGATGTGAAGGCGTTGGTCAGCACCAAGTCGGACGAGGTGGTGGTCGAGAATACGCTGGATGCCGGTGGTTCGAGCAACGGAGCAAAAGCCGTGGGTCGTCTCTCCAGTGGGCTGATGTCCCGGCTCGACGAAACTGACCCGGTGTTCCAGGCATTCGCCAACGCCAGCACCGATGCGCAACTGGCGAGGTTGTCCGAAAGCCTCAGCCCGGATGTCAGCCGTGGGGTGATCCACGCCGCCACCAACAGTCAGACGCTGGTGTCGGGTGTCATCAATGATCGCTCCAGCCGCGCCCGTACCGCTGGCATAGCCACGGACAAAGGTGTCTGGTTGCAAGCCTTGAGCAGCGATGCCAACCAGGATGAGCGCCGTGGTGTGAGTGGTTACGATGCCGACAGCCACGGTATCGCCGTAGGCGCCGATGGTCAGCTGAATGCCGATCTGGCGGTCGGTCTGGCGTACAGCTACCTCGACACCGATGTGAAATCCGGTCGCGGCAACAAGACCCAGGTCACCGGGCACGCATTGACCCTGTACGGCAACTGGACCCATGACAACTGGTTCGTCGATTCGTCGCTGATGTATGGCTGGAACGACAACGAGTCCAAGCGCTATATCGCCGGCACGCGGGCCAAGGGTGATTACGACAGCAACGTGTTCGGTGTCAGTGCGCTGGCCGGTTATACCGTGCGCCTGATGCCGGATGTGGTGCTTGAGCCGCAGGTCGGGGCGCGTTACGCCAACGTGGGCATGGACAGCTATCGCGAGAAGGGCAGTTCGGCCTCGCTGAATGTCGGCAGCCAGCGTTATGAAGTGGGCGAAATGGGTGTCGGCGCGCGTCTGGCGGCGGCATTCGATGTGGGCACCGGCAGCCTCGAACCTGAGGCGAAGTTGATGGCCTGGCATGACGTCATTGGCGACAAGACCGGCACCACATCCTCGTTCGTGCTGGGTGGCGATTCGTTCACCAGCCGTGGTACCACCCCGGTGCGTGACAGTTATGAACTGGGTCTGGGCGCCAACTACCGGATGGGCGCGTGGAGTGTCGGCGGGTCGTACAACTACGTGACCGCCAGCGGTTTTGACGCTGACGGATTCACGGCGAAAGTGCGTTACGCCTTCTGAGTCTGTGGTCGGTCGTGCTACAGCTGATAGCTGAAACTGATGCTGTAGCGCGGCCGGCGATTGAAGGTATCGAACGCTTCATCGGACATCGCCTTGGCGGCTTCCAGGGCAATGTTGTAATACTTCGCATCGCCAAACCTCAGGCCGAAGGCCGCCGATGACAGGTTGTTGGCCTGCACCGGCAACTCATTGAACCAGCTGCGCGAGCGGTCGAGCACGAAGTACGGTTGCAGGATGCGCACCCAGTTGCCGTCTCGGTTGAAGCTGTAGTTGATCTCGTAAGCCACGCCCCAGCCCTTGTCGCCGGACGCCTGATCGTCGGGATAACCGCGACCGAAGTTCTGGCCGCCGAACACCGCGCGCTCGCTGTCGGGCAGGGTATCACTGCTCCAGTACAACGCAGCCGACAGCACCCCTTGCCAGTTGTCGAAAAACTTGTCGCTCTGCACCCCCGACAGACGCACCCGAAAAAAGTCGAGGTCGATGGCACTGTTGTTGGTATGCGCGCCCAGACTGTCGAAGCCTTGATACACGCCGCCACTGAGGATGCGCAGTTGCCGGGCATCGGCCTTGCGCCAGTCGCTTTCGAAGGCGAGGGCACGGATGTCGGTGCGTTCTTCGACACTCAGCGGGTACCCGATCACGTTGTAGCGGGTCTTGTCGTTGACCGCGTACAGGCGCGATCCGGCGGTCAGCAGTTCATCCGAGGCGGCAATCAGCGGCAGTGTGAAACCGAGCGAATAACGATCGTTTTCGCGGTGCGGCTTGAGCTCCAGCCCGTTGCTCAACTGCACGTTGGTGCCGGGGTCGGCCCGGTAGCGTGAGGCCGACAGGCTCAGTTGCGCACCTTCGTCGTTGATGAACTGGTTGTAGTCCAGCCGGTAGTAATGTTCGTGATCGTCCCCCGGTGGAAACAGCCCGCTGAGGCTCAGCTGTTCGCCCATCGACGTTTGTGAATTGCTGCTCACACCGAGCAAGGCCTGTGTGCCGTTGCGGTTGTCTTCAGTGGTACTCAACGTGCTGGTGAACGGTTTGCGGCTGGCCTGGGCAACCAGTGTCGTTGCACCGTCGGTTGTGCCGGGCGGCGGTACCTGGGCCTGGATCGTCACGCCGGGAATACGGGTCATCAGCGTGGTGTAGCGCTCGAACGTCTTGCGCGTCAGCGGGCGTTCAGCCTGGAGCTTGGCGGCCAATCGGTCGAGCAGGCCTTTGACCCGTCCGACGTCACCCGCGATCTGCACGTCGCGGACGTAGCCTTCCACCAGCACCACGCGTGCCACGCCGTCGTCAAAGGTCTGCTGCGGCAGGAACGCGTAGGACAGCAGATAACCGTCCTGTTGATAACGACGGGTGATCGTGCGGGTGGCTTCGATCAGGTCGGCGAGGCTGCTTTCGCGGCCGATCAGGGGTTTGTAGATTTCGGCCAGTTCGTTCAGCGGGTAGAGCGTGCCGCCCTCGATCTGCACGGTCCTGAGGTTGATCCTGGTACTCATCAGCAACGGCTGGGCGGCGGTGGCGCCGGGATCCGGCACTTGCAGCGGCGCGGCGTTCGGTCGGTAGGCGTCGGCGGGCAGGTTCGGCACCGGCAGGTTGCGGATGGTTTCGTTGCTGTTGAGAAAGCTGGGCAGGGTGTCGGCGAGGGCAGTGGAACTGAGACTGAGGAACAGCAGGGATGCCATGACGCGCATAGGACACTCCATGTTCAAACCGCAGCACAGGGCAGGGTTTCTCCTAAGAAAAAAGCGGAAGACTCATGGGAATCTTCCGCCCTCAACCAAGCGTAGGCGCTGTAGGTTAGGCCGTCGAATCGGCCAGGTGCAATTCAGCGTTTGTTGCCGCCCAAGGCGCCGGTCAGTCCACCGAGAACGCCGCCCAGACCTGCGCCGCTACCACCCGTGGTGGCGCCACCGAGTGCTCCGCCGACGGCATTGACGGTGTTGCTGACGACGGTAGTGACCGTGTTGGTGACGGGGTTGGCGGCCGGGGTGCCGGCGCCGCCGTTGAGCAGGCCACCAACGGCGGTTACTGTGCTGCCCACCGTGCCGACGGTGCCACCGACTGCCGCGACCACCGGATTGGTCGTGCTGCCAGCGAGGGTGCCACCCAGACTGTTGACGGCGCCACCCACTTGCGCCGTGAGGCCCGCAACCGGCCCGCCGAGCCCGGTGGAGTTGCCGACGTTTTGCGTGAGGCTGGTCACTGCACTGGTCACAGGGCTCAGGCCGGTGCCGACGACATTGCCGACACTGGCCAGCGCCGTGGTGGGGGCCGTGATTGTTGTACCAGGGCCACCCACGACGGTGTTGAGCGAAGCCACGGTGTTGCCCGTCGACACCAGCACATTGCCAGGTGCGCTCAGCGTACTGTTGCCGGCCCCCAGACCTGTACCGACATTGGCCACCGCGCCGCCGACGGTCTGCAGCAGACCTGTGCTACCCAGGCCGCCACCTACACCGCCCGAATCCCCGCCTGTACCGTTGGCCACCAGCCCACCGGTCTTGCCGACCGTGGTGCCGACGTTGCTCAGCGCACCGCCGAGGGTGTTGGTCAGGGCATTGCCCTTGCCCGCCGCCGTTACGTTGTCGCCGAGGCCGTCCACGGTACCGCCGACTTTCTGCAGAACGCCGTTGAGGGGAGCGCCGAGACCGGTGACGCTCCCGAGTCTGTCGGTGGTGCTTTCAACCATCGCAATGACCGGCACCAGTTTCTGACTGACCTGCGTGGTAACCCCGCCGAGGGGGCCGGTGGTGGTAGCGGTACTCAGGGTGTCGCCAAGCATGGTGACTTTCTCGCCGACGCCGCCGAGGACTGGCGCCACTCTGGTCACCACTCCGCCGACCACCGGAATGCTGCCGGTGGCAGTCGCCAGCTTGCCGCTGACATCCGACACACCGTTGCCGACATCCTGCACCACTCCGCCGACCGCCGAGGCGGTCACACCCACGCCATTCGGGGTGCTGGCCAGTTTGCCGATGCCGTTGGACACACCATCACCCAGCGTGCTGACGACATTGCCGGCGGTTTTGGCGACGCTCTGCACCACCCCTCCAACCACCGGGACGGTGCCGAGGGAGTCACCCACCTGGCCTACACCATCGCCCACGCCACTGACGGTATTGCCGACATCCTGTACCAGCGTGGTCGTCACCAGCGTAGGGGTTGTGGGGTTGGTCGGGTTCGTTGGATCAGTCGGGTTAGTCGGGTTGGTTGGATCTGTCGGGTTGGTCGGATTGGTGGGGTTGGTGCCACCGGTTCCTCCTGTTCCACCAGTCCCGCCGGTCCCGCCAGTGCCAGCCGTACCATCGGTTCCGCCCGTACCGCCCGTACCGCCGGTGCTGCCTGTGCCGCCAGTCCCTGCCGTCCCGCCGGTGCCGCCGGTCCCGGCCGTATCACCGGTGCCGCCGGTTGCGCCCGTACCACCAGTCCCCGCCGCGGCACTCTCGTCAGAAGAGCTGCCGGACGAGCTGTGATGACCGCCACCGCCGCTGCTGCACCCGGCCAGGCCAAGCGAGAGGATCAATGCCAGTGCTGTTGCCGATTTGCACCACACTTGAGTTTTCATGATGGGTATTCCTTGCACCTGTCACAACGTTCGTTGACTTCGATAGCTCGCCGATTCTGTTGCCGGCAATGCCTTCGTCCGTTGTGTTCATATCAATCGCAAGGCTGGATCCACGCCATTCTCGAGTTGGTATTAACGCCTTTATATAAATCGGTGAACGTGCTGCTTAACGACTAATGCCGAGGATATAAACGCGCAAAAAAAAGCCTTGAGAATCAAGGCTCGATATTTGGCTTGGGGGCGGGTGGCTGGCGCAGAAACTTAAGTTATATACACACAATTGATCATGTTCCGCAGGTGGGGATCGCGCCCGGATCTGTTGATCGCTTCAGGCAACCGGCTGCCAGTTTCCGACCATGTGTTCCAGATCCCCGGCGCCGATCAGGCGCAATTCACCGCTGGACCCCGCCGCGCTGGCGAACAGCGAAACGTCACTTGGCAGGCGCACCGGTTTGCGAAAATGCACGGCGATTTCCAGGTTGGCTTTCGGCAGATGATCTGCCAGTGCCGCCAGCGTCCGGGCCTTGTTCCACAAACCGTGGGCAATAGCGGTTGGGAAACCGAACAACTTGGCGCTGGCCGCACTCAAGTGAATCGGGTTGTAGTCGCCGGAGACTTTCGCGTACTGCCGGCCGATGTCCGCCGGCGCCTTCCATTGCGCCACTTGTGCGAGGGGCAGCGTCGGCTCCCAGGTCTGCTCGACCGGTTCGCCTTCGAGCTTCACGCCGCGACAGAGCATCCGGCTTTCGGCTTCCCACAACGGGCCGAGTTGATCGTCGAGGGTGGTCAGCAGATCGAAGGTCGCGCCTTTCGGATGCGGTTGCAGGTTATGCACCCGGACGCTGACTTGCGCGCGACTGATCCCGCCCATCGGCCGCAATACGCGGATGCGGTTGCTCAGATGAATCAGCCCCAGCAGCGGGAACGGAAAGTCTTTGGCGGTCAGCAATTGCATCTGCAGGGCAAACGCCAGGATATGCGGATAGGTCGGCGGCAGCAGGCCGTCATCGGCGAAACCGCAGACCTTGCGATACGCCGCCAACCGTTTGCCATCCACCTCGACGGCGCAACGCAACCCGCTGTCGGGCAGGGTGGTGCCGGTGATTTTGCGTCGGGTCGCCGCCCGGGCATACAGCCCCGGCAGGCTCGGCTCGTGGTGCAGGGTTTGCCATTCGATGGTCATGTTCAGGCCCCCAGAACGCTTTGGCCGCACACCCGCAACGCTTGCCCGGTGAACGCGCCGGTGCCCGGTTGTGCCAGCCAGGCCACGGCTTCGGCGACGTCTTGCGGCAGGCCGCCCTGGCCCAGCGAACTCATGCGCCGCCCGGCTTCACGCAGGCCAAACGGGATGTGCGCGGTCATCTGGGTCTCGATGAACCCCGGCGCCACGGCGTTGATGCTGATGCCGCGTTCCAGCAGCGTCGGCGCCCAGGCCTGGGCCAATCCGATCAGCCCGGCCTTGCTCGCCGCGTAATTGGTCTGCCCGCGATTGCCGGCGATGCCACTGATCGAGGCCAGCAGAATCACCCGGGCGTTATCGCGTAAGGTGCCGCTGTCGAGCAGGGCCTTGGTCAACACTTGCGGTGCGTTGAGATTGACCGCCAGCACCGCGTCCCAGAACTCGGGCGTCATGTTGGCCAGGGTCTTGTCGCGGGTGATGCCGGCGTTGTGCACCAGAATATCGAGGCCGTCCGGCAACTGTTCGATCAGTTGCGCAGCGGCATCTTCGGCGCAGATGTCGAGGGTGATGGCGCGACCGCCGAGGCGAGCGGCCAGCGCTTCCAGATCGTTTTTTGCTGGCGGCACGTCGAGCAGGATCACCTCGGCGCCGTCACGGGCCAGGGTTTCGGCGATGGAGGCGCCGATGCCGCGCGCCGCGCCGGTGACCAGCGCCTTGCGCCCGGCCAATGGGCGCGTCCAGTCGGTAACTTGAGTGGCGCAGGCCGTCAGACGGATCACTTGCCCGGAGACGAACGCGCTTTTCGGCGAGAGGAAAAACCGCAGCGGTCCTTCCAGTTGATCCTCGGCGCCTTCGCCGACGTAGATCAGTTGCAGCGTGCCGCCGCTGCGCAGCTCCTTGGCCAGCGAACGGGAGAAACCTTCGAGCGCGCGCTGCGCACTGGCGGCGAATGGTTCACGCAGGGTTTCCGGGGCGCGACCGAGGATCACCAGATGCGCGCTGCTGTCGAGGTTCTTCATCAGCGGCTGGAAGAATTCGCGCAGCTGTTTGAGCTGATCGGTGTGCTGCAAATCGCTGGCGTCGAACACTACGGCCTTGAGTTTCGGGCCGTGGCCGGGAATCCATTGGGTGGCGGTCGCCGGCTGGTCGCCGTAACGGTAGATCGCGTCGGTCAGGCGATTGGCGAAGGTGCTGATCCGCTCGGCCAGGGGCCCGCCGCCGATCAGCAGCGCACCGTCCACCGGCCGCAGGCGCCCGGCCTGCCAGCGTTCCAGCCGCACCGGCGACGGCAGGCCCAGGGCCCCGACCAGACGGTGGCCGATGGACGAGTTGGCGAAGTCGATATAGCGGTCAGACATGGAACGCTCTCCAGAAGATGGGGTTCAAAGTGTGGACTGCGAAGGGCAATCAATCGTTCGATCCACGCAATAAGGCCTACGCTAGAACAGCAGAGTAGTTTGCCCTCGGCGCTTTTGTGGCCCGACCGGGTTTTCAGCGCTCGATTTTCAGACCGGATATTTCACAAGGAGCATTTCATGAGTCAGCTGCGCCGCGTCGCGATCATTGGTGGCAACCGCATTCCGTTCGCCCGTTCCAACGGGCCGTATGCCACCGCGAGCAATCAGGTGATGCTCACCGCCGCCCTCGAAGGCCTTATCGAACGCTACAACCTGCACGGCCAGCGCATCGGCGAAGTGGTCGCGGGGGCGGTGCTGAAATTGTCACGGGATATGAACCTGACCCGCGAATGCGTGCTCGGCTCGCGCCTGTCACCGGCCACCCCGGCCTATGACATTCAGCAGGCGTGCGGCACTGGTCTGGAGGCCGCGTTGCTGGTGGCGAACAAGATCGCCCTCGGCCAGATCGATTGCGGCATTGCCGGCGGCGTCGACACCACGTCGGACGCGCCGATCAGCGTCAGCGAAGGCCTGCGCAAGATCCTCCTGCAAGCCAACCGCGCCAAGACCACCGGCGACAAGCTCAAGACCTTTCTGCAATTGCGCCCGAAACACCTGATCCCCGAATTCCCGCGCAACGGCGAACCGCGCACCGGCCTGTCGATGGGCGAGCACTGCGAATTGATGGCGCAGACCTGGAACATCCCCCGCGAGGAACAGGATCAACTGGCCTTCGAAAGCCACCACAAACTGGCGGCGTCCTACAGCGAAGGCTGGCACAACGACCTGATGACCCCGTTCCTCGGCCTGACCCGCGACAACAACCTGCGCCCGGACCTGACTCTGGAAAAACTCGCGACCCTAAAACCGGCCTTCGAGAAAAGCGCCAAGGGCACCCTGACCGCCGGCAACTCCACCCCACTGACCGATGGCGCCTCGGTGGTGCTGTTGGGAAGTGAGGAGTGGGCGAAGGAACGTGGTCTTCCGATCCTCGCGTATCTGCGCGACGGCGAAGCGGCGGCGGTGGATTTCGTCAACGGTGCCGAAGGGCTTTTGATGGCGCCGGTGTACGCGGTGCCGCGCTTGCTGGCGCGCAATGGTTTGACCTTGCAGGACTTCGACTACTACGAAATCCACGAAGCATTTGCCGCGCAAGTGTTGTGCACGTTGAAGGCCTGGGAAGATCCGGAGTACTGCAAGACCCGGCTCGGGCTCGACGCGCCACTGGGCTCGATTGATCGCAGCCGCTTGAACGTCAAGGGCAGCTCGCTGGCGGCGGGGCATCCGTTTGCCGCGACGGGCGGGCGGATCGTGGCGAACCTGGCGAAGTTGCTGGACGCGGCGGGGCAGGGGCGGGGGTTGATTTCGATTTGTGCGGCTGGCGGACAAGGGGTGACGGCGATCATCGAGCGCTGAAAGAACAAGAATCCCCTCTCCCAAAGGGAGAGGGGATTCCAAAGGTTACTCAGGTGCGGAACCTGCGCACCAACCCATCCAGCTCATTCGACAACCCCGCCAGACTCTGCGAATCCAGCCGCGCCGAATTGGCCAGTTCCGCCACCAGTTGCGCATCACCATGAATCTGGCTGATATGCCGATTGATGTCCTCAGCCACCTGATGCTGCTCTTCAGCCGCCGTCGCAATCTGCGTGTTCATGTCGCAAATCACATCCACCGACTCACGAATCTGCCCAAAGCTTTCCCGCGCCTCACCAATCCGTGCCACCGATTGCTGCGACACATCGAGGCTGGCGCGCATCTGCTGGGTCACTGCGCTGGTGCGCTTGGCGAGGTTGCCCAGCAGCCCGTCGATTTCCGCCGTCGAGTCCGCCGTGCGTTTGGCCAGTGCGCGAACCTCATCGGCCACCACCGCAAAACCACGACCTTGCTCACCGGCTCGCGCTGCTTCGATGGCCGCGTTGAGCGCCAGCAAGTTGGTCTGTTCGGCGATGGAACGAATGGTGCCGAGGATCGACTGGATATCGTTGCTGTCGCGCTCCAGTTGTTGCATCGACTGCGCCGATTGCTCCAGTTCCTGGCTCAGTTGATCGACGCTGTGCACCGCCGCATCGATCTGCTGCTGACCTTCGCGGGCCTGGCGCTGGCCGCTGTCGGCCGACTCGGCGGCCTGGCTGCACGAGCGGGCGACTTCGTTGGCGGTGGCGACCATTTCGTGAAACGCGGTCGAGACCATGTCCACCGCTTCGCGCTGGCGCCCGGCGGCTTCGGCCATGTCGCCGGAGACCCGGGTCGAACTCTGCGAAGTGGCGAGGATTTTCCCGGCCGCGCCGCCGATGTGCTGGATCAGGCTGCGGATCGCGGTGAGGAACTGGTTGAACCAGTTGGCCAGTTGCGCGGTTTCGTCGCTGCCACGGATGTCGAGGTTCTTGGTCAGGTCGCCTTCGCCCTGGGCGATGCCTTCCAGACCGCTGGCCACGCTGCGGATCGGCCGCACGATGAGGCTGGCGAAACTGGCGCCGACCACCGCGAAGATCACCGCCAGCACGGCAGCGATGATTGCGATCAGCCAGGTGAGTTTAGTGGCCGAGCTCATCACGTCGTTCTGTTTGATCAGGCCGATGAAGGTCCAGCCCAGTTGCTCCGACGGCCAGACGTTGGCCATGTAGCGCTCGCCGTTGAGCTCGACTTCCACCAGTCCTTTGCCGGCCTTGGCCAGTTGCGCGTAGCCCTCGCCGAGGCTGTCGAGCGGCTTGAAGTTGTGCTCCGGCTGCTTGGGATCGACCAGCACCGTGCCGCTGTTTTCCAGCAGCATCAGGTAACCGCTTTCGCCGAGTTTGATCTGTTTGACGATCTCGGTGAGCTGCTTGAGCGTCACGTCGATACTGACCACGCCGCCGTTGCTGCCGAGCTTGTTGTCGATGGTGCGCACGGTGCTGACGTAGGTCGCATCGTCCTGCGCCCAGTAATAGGCGGCAGTGCGGAACGGCTTGCCGGGTTTGGCCTGTGCGGCCTTGTACCACGGGCGCTGACGCGGGTCGTAGTTGCTCAGCTTGGGATCGTCGGGCCAGGACACGTAGCCGCCGGCAGCGGTGCCGACGATTGCGTAGGCGTAAGCCGGGTGACTGTTGCCCAGATCCTGCAGGAAGGCGAAGACCTTCTTGTCCATCTCGCCCTGCGGAATGCTTTCGGCGTTGGCGCTCATGTAGGTCTTGAGGCTGTCGTCGGTGTTCTTGATCAGCGGTTGCGTCGCCAGGTAATCGACGTTCTGGCTGATGCCGTCAAAGAAAAGCTGCATGGCGTTGCTGACCTGACGGATCTCGCGCCCGCTGCTGTCGACAAAATCGTCCCGGGCATCGCTGCGCAGGTTGAGTACCACCAGCGTGGCGACCAGCACCACGGGCAAGCAGGCGATGATTGCAAACGCCCAGGTCAACTTCTGTTTGATGTTCATCCGCGCTCCAGATTTTCTTGTAGGCCCACGCAGTGCAGATGACTCGCGGTTATTGGCAGCCGAAAAACGTTGTTTTCCACCCGTTTCCTTGAGTGCGACATCGAAGATTTTTTTTGGAACGATTGTCGGACAAATTCCTCTGTCTCTGAGGAATTCGGCTGCCGGAGGGGGAAATTGAGGCCGGAAGAGAAAATTCTTACGAGCTGCGTGCAGCGGGATGTCAGATTCTGTCGCAAATGCCCTCAAGTGCTGTCGCCAACAACTTCGACAGCCTCGGCTATGATTCGCAGCGGCCGATAAAGAGGCGGATCGGCCCGGTTTATCCGGCACAGTGTGTGCATCCACAGGTTCACAGGTCGGCAACCCCTCCCCGTGATGCGAGGATTGCCGTATAACGAATGACATTCGCGTGTTTGGTAATAAAGGACCCACAATAAAAGCTGATGAAGACTCCAAAACGCATTGAACCCCTGATCGAGGACGGTCTGGTCGACGAAGTGCTGCGTCCACTCATGAGTGGCAAAGAAGCAGCTGTTTATGTGGTGCGCTGCGGCAATCAGTTACGTTGCGCAAAGGTCTACAAGGAGGCGAACAAACGCAGTTTCCGCCAGGCGGCCGAGTATCAGGAAGGCCGCAAGGTTCGTAACAGCCGACAGGCCCGAGCGATGGCCAAGGGGTCCAAGTTCGGGCGCAAGGAAGCCGAAGATGCCTGGCAGAACGCCGAAGTCGCGGCGCTGTTCCGCCTGGCCAACGCCGGGGTGCGGGTGCCCAAGCCGTACGACTTCCTCGAAGGCGTGCTGCTGATGGAACTGGTGGCCGACGAATACGGTGATGCCGCGCCGCGTCTCAACGATGTGGTGCTGGAGCCGGATCAGGCCCGCGAGTATCACGCGTTCCTGATCTCGCAGATCGTGCTGATGTTGTGTACCGGTCTGGTGCACGGTGACCTCTCGGAGTTCAACGTGCTGCTGACGCCGACCGGCCCGGTCATCATCGACCTGCCGCAAGCGGTGGACGCCGCCGGCAACAACCACGCGTTCAGCATGCTCGAACGTGACGTCGGCAACATGGCTTCGTACTTCGGTCGCTTTGCCCCGGAGTTGAAGAAGACCAAATACGCCAAGGAAATGTGGGCGTTGTACGAAGCGGGTACGTTGCACCCGGCCAGCGTGCTGACCGGCGAGTTCGACGATCCCGAGGACCTGGCCGATGTCGGCGGGGTACTGCGCGAGATCGAAGCGGCGCGTCTGGATGAGGAGCGCAAGCAAGCCATCCGCGCGGCGGACGACGAGCCCAAGGGCAAGTCTGACGAGCCGCCTCCGCCACCGTGGATGCAGTGAGCATCTGAAAAAGAAAACCCGGCTTCGGCCGGGTTTTACACATTCAAGGATTGATTGTGACCACCACCTCCCGCAATGCCCGGCTGATCATCACGGCCCGGCTGATTTCCGATTTCGGCGCTTTCCTGAACATGGTTGCGCTGGCCACTTATGTCTACCTGCTGAGCAACAGCGCGATGAGCGTGGGGATTTTTCTCGCCAGTCGGGTGGGCGGCGGGATTTTCGCCAGCCTGATCGGTACCGCGTTTTATCGTCGATGCAGTGGCCGCTTGCCGTTGATTGCCTTCGATCTATTGCGCGCCACAGTGCTCGGTTTGTTGCTGATCGTGCCGGTCAGTCAGCAGGCGTTGTTGCTGCCGCTGATCGCGTTCGGTCTGGGCTTCGGCAATTCGATGTTTGCCATCGGCCTCAACAGCCAGTTGCCGCGATTGATCGAGCCGGCGCAGTTGCTCAAGACCAATGCGTGGATCACCTCCGCCTCTTCGATGGCGATGGTCGGCGGCAGTCTGGTGTCCGGGTTGCTGGTCGCGGGGTTTGGTTTTGAAACGGTGTTCGCGCTGAATGCGCTGACCTATCTGTTGGCGGCAGTGTTGATTGCGCCGCTGCGGTTCAGTGCACCGGAGCCGGTGGCCGAATCCGGCGCTAAACAGGGGGAATGGTCGGCGTTGCTGCAAGGCCTGCGCAGTGCTCCAGTGGTGGCGGCGATGCTGGCTGTCACGATGGCCGACACCCTTGGCAGCGCTGCGCACAACGTCGGCTTCCCGATCATTTCCAGACTGCTGACGCCGGATTCGGCCAGCACCACGCTGGGCCTGATGCTCGCGGTGTGGGCCGCCGGCAAACTGCTCGGCGCACGGATCGCCAGTCGCCTGAACGGCTCGGAAAACGTCCATCTGGAGCGCCGCTATTTCGGTGGCGTGCTGCTGATGTCCTGCGGATTCATCCTGATGTTCCAGCAGCACAGCGTCGTTGGTCTGTTGCTGTTTTCGCTGCCGGCCGGACTGGGCGACGGGTTCTCGGAAGTTGGCCTGATGTCACGGTTGCAACGGGAGCCGGAGCCCCTGCGCCTGCCGATCTTCAGTTTTCTGACGCTGTTGCAGATGACCGGGTTCGGCGTCGGCATGCTGATCGCCGCACCGTTCTATGAGTGGTGGGCGCCGGGTGCCGTGGTGTTGCTGTTCCACGGCATTCCCCTCGCCACAGTGCTGTCGATGAAAATCCTGCTGCTCAGGCGCGAGCGGGTTGCGCGCAGCAGCCCGACGCCAGTTCCTTGAGGATCGGGCAGTCCGGACGATGGTCGCCGTGGCAGTGCTCGACCAGATCCTGCAGGGTGTCGCGCAGTTCGCCGAGTTCGCGGATCTTCTGATTCAGCTCGTCGATGTGCTGGCGGGCCAGGGCCTTCACATCGGCGCTGGCGCGCTGGCGATCCTGCCAGAGGGTCAGCAGCTTTCCGACTTCCTCCAGCGAAAAGCCCAGGTCCCGCGAGCGCTTGATGAACGCCAGCGTGTGCAGGTCATCGTCGCCGTAGACGCGATAGCCGCTGTCGGTGCGATGGGCCGCCTTGAGCAGACCGATCGACTCGTAATAACGGATCATCTTCGCGCTCAGGCCACTGTGGCGGGCCGCTTGGCCGATGTTCATCGGTTGTCCTCCAGATCCTCGGGTTTCCAGGTTTTCAACAGTAGCGCATTGCTCACCACGCTGACGCTCGACAGGGCCATCGCCGCACCGGCCAGCACCGGATTGAGGAAGCCGAACGCTGCCAGCGGAATGCCGATCAGGTTGTAGACGAAGGCCCAGAACAGGTTCTGGCGGATCTTCGCGTAGGTCTTGCGGCTGATCTCCAGCGCGGCCGGCACCAGCCGTGGATCACCGCGCATGAGGGTGATGCCGGCGGCGTGCATGGCCACGTCGGTGCCGCCGCCCATGGCGATGCCGATGTCGGCGGCGGCCAGTGCCGGGGCGTCGTTGATGCCGTCGCCGACCATGGCCACGACGCCGGTCTTTTTCAGCTCGGCGACAGTGGCGGCTTTTTCCGCCGGCAGCACTTCGGCATGGACGTTTTCGATGCCCAGCGCTTCGGCGACCACCCGGGCGCTGCCGCGGTTGTCGCCGGTCAGCAGGTGGCTGTGGATGTGCTGGGCGGCCAGTTGTTGCACCGCGTGCAGCGCGCCGGGCTTGAGGGTGTCGCCGAAGGCGAACAGACCGAGTACGCGGGGCTCCGGACTTTGCTCGATCAACCACGACAGCGTGCGACCTTCGGTTTCCCAGGCCTTGGCGGATTCGCTCAGGTTTCCGGCGTTCAGACCGCTTTCTTCCAGCAAGCGCCGGTTGCCCAGCGCCAGGCGCCGACCGTCGAGGCTGCCGGCGATGCCGCGCCCGGTCAGGGACTGGCTGTCGCTGACATCCGGTACGTTCAGACTGCGTTCGGCACAGGCATCCAGCACCGCTTTGGCCAGTGGATGTTCGCTGCCGCGTTGCAGCGCGCCGGCAGCTGTCAGCAGGGTGTTTTCGTCGCCGTCGATCGCGCTTAAAAAATGCGCAATGCGCGGCGTGCCGGAAGTCAGCGTGCCGGTCTTGTCGAACACCACGGCGCTGACTTCATGGGCACGTTCCAGTGCTTCGGCGTCCTTGATCAAAATCCCGTGACGGGCGGCGACGCCGGTGCCGGCCATGATCGCGGTCGGTGTCGCCAGACCGAGGGCACACGGGCAGGCGATCACCAGCACCGCGACGGCGTTGATCAACGCGGTTTCCAGCGGCGCGCCGTACAGCCACCAGCCGATCAGCGTGGCCAGGGCCAGCAGTAGAACCGTCGGCACAAACACCTGGCTGACTTTATCCACCAGTTTCTGGATCGGCGCTTTCGCCGCCTGCGCGTCCTCCACCAGACGGATGATCCGTGCCAGCACGCTTTCCGCGCCGAGCGCCGTGGTGCTCACCAGCAAGCGGCCTTCGCCGTTGATCGCACCGCCGGTGACTTTGTCGCCCGGTTGTTTGGGTACCGGCAGGCTTTCGCCGCTGATCAATGCTTCGTCGGCATGGCTCTGGCCTTCCAGCACTTCGCCGTCCACCGGGAAACGTTCACCGGGTTTGACCAATACCTGATCGCCAAGGCGCAGGGCGCTGATGGCGACGTCCTGTTCGCGGCCATCGATGACTTGAATTGCCCGCTCCGGGCGCAGCGCTTCCAGTGCGCGGATGGCGCTGGCGGTCTGGCGTTTGGCACGGCTTTCCAGGTATTTGCCAAGCAGCACCAAAGCGATGACCACCGCCGAGGCTTCGAAATACAGATGCGGCATGCGCCCGGCAGCGGTCGCCCATTCATAGAGACTCAAGCCATAACCGGCGCTGGTGCCCAGCGCTACCAGCAAGTCCATGTTGCCGGCGCCGGCGCGCACGGCTTTCCACGCGGCCACATAAAACCGCGCGCCGAAGATGAATTGCACCGGAGTGGCGAGGGCGAATTGCGCCCAGGCCGGCAGCATCCAGTGAATGCCGAACGGTTGCAGCAACATCGGCAGCACCAGCGGCAAGGCGAGGGCGATGGCGCAGATCAGCGCCCAGCGTTCATGGTTCAGGCGTTGCTGGCGATTGTCGGATTGTGGATGTTCGAGTTCGAAGAGGCTGGCCGAATAACCGGCCTTGCTCACGGCGGCGATCAGGGTTTGCGGGTCGACCGCGCCGAGCAATTCGAGGTGGGCGCGTTCATTGGCGAGGTTGACGCTGACGCTCTTCACCCCCGGTACTTTGTTCAGGGCGCGTTCGACGCGACCGACGCAGGAGGCGCAGGTCATGCCGTCGATGTTCAATTCCACGGTGTGCTGCGGCACGCTGTAACCGGCGCGTTCGACCGCTTCCATCAGCGCTGGCAGGCTGTCGCCGGGGGCCTGCACCCGGGCCTGTTCGGTGGCGAGGTTGACGCTGACGGCACGGGCGCCGCTGACTTTGCTCAACGCCCGCTCGACACGGCCGGCGCAACTGGCGCAGGTCATGCCGCTGATGGGCAGATCGAACGTGATGGAATCGGACATCGGTCGTACTCCCTGTAGTAGATGCCTACAGGATCAACCTTGCCATGCTGGCAAGGTCAAGCGCCAATCCGAAAGCGTCAGTAACCGAGGCCGGTCGGCTTGAGGTACATGCCTTCCTGGTTCATCGCGATGCGGAATTTCAGGATGTCGCCGGCATGCAGTCTGATCTCCTGCGAACCCGGCGCAAGCATGCCCGGGTTGCAACCCGGCATTTGTCCCGGCAGCAGTTTCAGGCGCAGCGAGACATTGCCCGGCGGCAGGTTGAACGACGTGCTTTGCTCCTGGAACAGGCGCGCCGACAGTTGGTCCTGGATGTACACGCCGATTTCGCACGAGGTCGCGACTTCCAGGCGCTCGCGGGAAATGATCAGCACCCCGTAATCTTCCCCGGCGGCATGCACCGAAGGGATCGCGGCAAAGAGGCTGAGAAAGCCAAACAGGCTGAAAGCTGACCAGCGCATGGCTGAATCTCCTGAATTCATGTCATTGATGCATGCAGCTTGGCCGAGCGCGGCGACGATTGCCAGCCCGGCAGTTTTTTGCAGAACTTGACCTTGCCATCGTGGCAAGCCCGAAACTGCCGGCAACCTCACTCAAAGGAGTCTTTCCATGCAAGTGTTCACTGTTGAAGGCATGTCCTGCGGTCACTGTGTCAAAGCCGTCACCCAGGCGGTGCAGAGCAAGGATCCGGCCGCCAGCGTGCGGGTCGATCTGGCGGCGAAGGAAGTCGGCGTCGAAAGTGCGCTGAGCGCCGAGCAGGTGATCGAAGCGATCAGCGAGGAAGGTTACGGGATCAAACTCGCCTGATCTTTTTAATAGTTAGCGAGCTACCGGAATGTTCAAGGCGTCCTCGCGCGGCTAGACTGTCGGGCTGCACTCTCTACTAAAGTGCCCGCCCAACTGCCTGTCGAACGTGGACGCCTGATGAACTTCCGTACCCTTCTGATTCTCGGTGCCCTGACCGCTTTCGGTCCGCTGGCGATCGACTTTTATCTGCCCGCGTTTCCCACCATGGCGCTGGCGTTCGGCACCGACGAGAAACACGTCCAGCTGACGCTGTCGGCTTACTTCTTCGGCCTGGCCATCGGTCAACTGGCTTATGGGCCGGTGGCGGATCGCTTCGGCCGGCGGATTCCGCTGCTCATTGGTCTGACGCTGTTCACGCTGGCGTCAGTAGCCTGCGCCTATGCGCCGAATCTGGAATGGCTGATCGGCGCGCGGCTCGTGCAGGCGCTGGGCGGTTGTGCGGGGATGGTGATTGCCCGGGCGGTGGTCAGCGACAAATGCGACGCGGTGGGTTCGGCGAAAGTCTTCTCGCAGTTGATGCTGGTGATGGGGCTGGCCCCGATTCTGGCGCCGATGCTCGGCGGTCTGCTGGTCAACACGTCGGGATGGCAGTCGATCTTCCTGGTGCTGACCGGATTCAGTGCCTTGGCCGGACTGGCGGTGGCCCTCGGTCTGCCGGAAAGTCTGCCGGCGCATGTTCCGCGTCAGCCGTTGTCCGGCGCTTTGCGCCAGTACGGTCGGTTGCTGGCGGACCCGGTCTACATGGGCCATGCCCTGACCGGCGGCATCGCCATCGCCGGGATGTTTGCCTACATCGCTGGGTCGCCGTTCATTTTCATCAAGTTGTACGGCGTACCGGCCGAGCACTTCGGCTGGCTGTTCGGCACCAACGCGGCCGGGTTCATTCTGGTGGCGCAGGTCAATGCGCGACTGTTGGCCAAACGTGGTCCGGCCTTCCTGCTGTCGCGGGCGGTCTGGGTTTACCTGTGTGCCGGGCTGACGCTGCTCGCGGTCAGCGCCTTGCACACCGAGGCCCTGTGGCCACTGCTGATTCCATTGTTCATCTGCGTGGCCAGCCTCGGCTGCATCAGCCCCAATGCGGCAGCGTGTGCGATGAACGGGCAGGGCGGTCGCGCCGGCAGTGCTTCAGCGTTGCTCGGCAGCATGCAGTTCAGCGTCGCCGCCGGGGCTTCGGCGCTGGTGGGGATCCTGCACGATGGCACCGCCGTGCCGATGGCCATCGTCATCAGCCTGTGTGGTTTGCTGGTGGTGTGCGCAGCAATGCTTACCCGGCGCATCCAGAATGCCCGGGCGCTGGCAAAGGCGCAGGCCGAAGTCTGAACGGAATAACTCAGCCGACAGCGCGTTGCTGGCCGAGGTCGGGAATCTGATGGGGCGCGTAGATACGCGCTTCGAGGGTGCGAGTGAAGGCGCGAGCTTCGGCCTCACTGCGGAAGGTCACGGCGTGCTGGTCGAGACGAACTTGCCACTGGGACTTTGCCACTTCTTTTATCAGGATCTTCATTGCTGACCTCCCGTACGTAAAAGATTGCATCGCAGAGGACTCGATTGTAGTCCTGAATACGATCGCAATTGTGACAAGGGTCAAGCATCTGACTGACGGCAAAAAAACACCGCAGCCCCCGAGCCAGCCACATCGGAGGCTGGAGAAGGCTGCGGTCCTGCAAGTTTTAGAAACCTTCTAAAACAATTTTCCCCTTGGCCTTGCCGCTTTCCAGCAGTTCATGGGCGCGGCGCAGGTTGCTCGCGTTGATCGTGCCGAAGTGCTCGCCCACCGTGGTTTTCAAGGTGCCGCTGTCGATCAGCCCGGCCACCCGGTTGAGCAGTTTGTGCTGCTCGATCATGTCCGGCGTTTCGAACAGCGAGCGGGTGTACATGAACTCCCAGTGCAGCGACAGGCTCTTGCGCTTGAGCTTGGTCACGTCAAGGGTCTTCGGATCGTCGATCAGCGCCAGCTTGCCTTGCGGCGCCAGGGCTTCGACCAGTTGGTCCAGGTGCTGGTCGGTCTGGGTCAGGCTGGCAACGTGGGTCACGTGGGTGACACCGGCGCGTTTCAGTTCTTCGCTCAACGGCTGGCTGTGATCGATCACCAGATCAGCGCCCAGTTCGGTCACCCAGTCGCGGGTTTCCGGGCGGGAGGCGGTGCCAATCACCTTGAGGCCGGTCAACTGGCTGGCCAGTTGGGTGAGGATCGAACCGACGCCGCCGGCCGCGCCTACGATCAGCAGGCTCTGGCCTTCATCGGTGTTGCCTTCGCGAATCTGCAGGCGTTCGAACAGCAATTCCCAAGCGGTAATGGCGGTCAGCGGCAGGGCAGCGGCTTCGGCGAAACCGAGGGTTTTCGGCATATGGCCGACGATCCGCTCATCCACCACGTGCAGTTCGCTGTTGCCACCGGCCCGGGCGATGGAGCCGGCGTAGAACACCTTGTCGCCGGCCTTGAACAAGGTCACTTCACTGCCGACCGACTTGACCACACCCGCCACGTCCCAGCCCAGCACCTTGGCGGCGCCGCCTTCCGGCGCGACGTTCTGGCGAACCTTGGTGTCGACCGGGTTGACCGAAATCGCTTTGACTTCCACCAGCAGGTCGCGCGGGCCGGCTACCGGCTCCGGCAGTTCGATGTCTTGCAGGGATTTTTCGTCGCTGATCGGGAGCGAGGCGTAATAGGCGATGGCTTTCATGGAGAACTCCGAAAGTGAATAAAGGAAAGCTTCAGGCGATGACGCGCAGGCGCTTGAGTTCAAAGTGTTCGAGGAACGCCTCGGCCTGACTGCGGAAATGCTGGACATGGGCGCTGGCATCGTGGGCTTGCAGGGCTTCGTCGCTGGCCCACTGTTCGATCATGTAGAAGGCCAGCGGGTTGGCCAGATCCTGGTGCAGTTCGTACTGACCGCAACCGGCTTCGGCGTGGGTCGGTTCGATCAGGGCGCGCAGGTGCTGTTCGAGAGCGTCCTGCTGGCCAGGTCGGGCGATCAGGGTGGCGATGGCGGTGAAAGGCTGGGACATGTTCGACTCCGGGACGGGATGAATTCGATGGATGGCATGATTGGCTATTTCTGCCGGAGATAAAACCGGCTAAAAGAGCAGTCTCTTTCAATATTTTTTTGATAATCGGGGCTGACGATGCTGCGTTTCGATGACTTGCAGTTGTTTGTCCGGGCGGCGGATCTGGGCAGTCTGTCGGCGGCGGCGCGGGTGATGGATATGTCCGCCGCCGTGGCCAGTGCCGCGCTCAAACGGATCGAGCAGCAACTGGGCGCGCGGTTGTTGGCGCGCTCCACTCGCAGCCTGCGGCTGACGGCCGAAGGTGAAGGGTTTCTTGAGTACGCCCGGGCGGCGCTGAGCAACCTCGATGAGGGCCGTCGTCTGCTGGCCAGCGGGCAGGATCAGGTCAGCGGGATTCTGCAGCTGTCGGCGCCTTCGGACTTCGGGCGCAACCTGCTGCTGCCCTGGCTTGATGATTTTCAGCGCGAACACCCGAAACTGACGGTGCGCCTGCTGCTGGGTGACCGCATCGCCGACCTGTTTCGCCAGCCAGTAGACATAGCCTTGCGCTATGGCGAGCCGGAAGATTCGAGTCTGGTGGCGTTGCCGATTGCTCCGCACAACCGACGGGTGCTGTGCGCATCGCCCGCCTACCTGGCCCGGCACGGTGAACCGCTGCATCTGGAACAGCTTGCCCAGCACAACTGCCTGCTTTATATGCTCGGCGGCCGGGTGCACGAGCATTGGAGTTTTCATGACGGCAAGCGCGAGGTCGGCCTGACCGTCAGTGGCGACCGCTTCAGTGACGACGCCGATGTGGTGCGTCTTTGGGCTGTGGCGGGAGCCGGCATCGCTTACAAGTCCTGGCTCGATGTGGCCGGTGATGTGCTGGCGGGGCGGCTGAAAGTGCTGTTGCCGGAGCTGCTCTGCGAACGCGCTCCGCTGAATCTGCTGTGCGCCCATCGCGCACAATTGAGTAAGCCGGTGAACCTTCTGAGGGAGATGCTCGCCAGCCGTTGCGCCGAATTGAGTAGCCGTTTTCCCGTTTTCCAGAAGTCTGACCATTAGTCGCAGGTAAATAGCGAAATTTCTCTCAGGAACAATCACCAACCACGGCCGCTCCGGCGCAGGACGCCGCGAGCAACCCGCTTATACTAGCGACCGCCTGATGCCCGCACCAAAAGGCCGATGCGAGAACGATCAGACCGCAACCGGCCGGGTAGGGACGAGGGTCGCGACAGTGCTGCGGTTTCCTTGCTGCGGCGCGCTGCCTCGCTTGGGCTCAAGGTATTTTGCGCGCCTTGGCCGACGACTGATTACTGGTCAAGATGTCTATGAGCTGTAGACGATACGATTCAACAGGGAGTGAATAGATGGAACATGCACCTTGCATCAGCCAGATCGCCACGTTGCTGGCCGATCCCAAACGCAGCGCAATGATGTGGGCGCTCATGGATGGCTCGGCGCGGCAGACCGAGGAACTGGCGTTGCTGGCGGGGCTTTCGCCGTCATCGGCCAGTGCGCATCTGGGGCGCTTGTCCGCTGGCGGTCTGTTGAAGGTCGAGGCGCGCGGTCGCAAACGCTTCTTCCGCCTGGCGGCTCCCGAAATCGGCGCGGCCATCGAAGCGCTGGCCAGCGCCACGTTGGCCAGCGCTCCGCGAGAAATTCCCGACGTGTTCAAGCGTGCCTCGCCGGTCGTCAGACCCCAGGCCGCGCCTTCGTCACTGTTGCGCGCGCGGTTTTGCGACGACCATCTGGGTGGAACGCTGGCCGCCGACCTGTATCAGCGGCTGCTCGATGCCGGCTGGATCGAGCAGCTTGAGCATAGAGTGGTGGTCACGCATAAAGGCTCGACACAACTGGCCGGGCGCGGGGTGTACATCCAGGCGCTGGCCCACCGTAACGCCCAGGTGGCCTGCGCCTGTCCGGACTGGAGCGAGCGTCGCCCGCACATGGGAGGCTCGTTGGGGGCGGCGTTGCTGCAGCTGTTCATGCAGTCGGGCTGGCTGGTGCTGCCCAACGATTCCCGCGCCCTGCAACTGACGGCGGCGGGCCAGCGGGAAATTCATCGTTTCGCCTGTGAAACCGAGCTGGAAATGGCGTTGTAGAGCGCTTTCTTCCACCGGTTAGCGACTGAACGTCGCCAACGGTTGCGAACACGTCGCATCTGGCACAGGCGCGCAACCGCTATCGCGCACACTCGATCCGGGGACTTTTCGGATTGAGGAGGTGGCATGGACACGGGAAACTTCAGCGCGGCAGATCGACTGGAGCGCCTGCCAGTCAGCGGTTATCACCGGATCATCTTCATCATCATCGCCCTGGCGTTTTTTTTCGACTCCATGGATCTGGCGATGATGACCTTCCTGCTCGGCTCGATCAAAGCCGAGTTCGGCCTGAGCAGTGCGCAGGCTGGTCTACTGGCCAGTTCGAGTTTTTTCGGCATGGTGCTGGGGGCGTCGCTGTCCGGATTGCTGGCGGATCGGTTCGGTCGCAAACCGGTGTTCCAGTGGAGCATCGTCCTGTGGGGGCTGGCCAGTTACCTGTGCTCCACGGCGCAGACGGTCGAGAGCCTGACGCTGTTTCGCATCCTGCTGGGAATCGGCATGGGCATGGAGTTTCCGATTGCCCAGTCGATGCTGTCGGAGTTGATACCCGCGCAGCGTCGGGGTCGTTATATCGCGTTGATGGACGGTTTCTGGCCGCTGGGTTTCGTGGCTGCCGGGGTGCTGTCGTATTTCCTGCTGCCATTGATTGGCTGGCGCGACATCTTTCTGGTGTTGGCGGTGCCGGCGGTGTTCGTGCTGGCGATCCGCTTTTTCATTCCCGAGTCGCCGCGCTGGCTGGAACAGGCCGGCAAGCATGATGCGGCGGACAAGGTTTTGTGCGGGATCGAGGCGCGGGTACAGGCCTCACTCGGCGGTGCTGCATTGCCGGAGCCGGTTCGTCTGCCACGCAGCGTGACCCCGCCGGGTCATTTCCTTTCGGCGCTTAAACAGATCTGGTCACCGCTGTATCGCCAGCGCACGACGATGATCTGGAGCCTGTGGTTCTTCGCGCTGCTCGGTTTCTACGGCCTGACCTCGTGGCTCAGTGCACTGTTGCAACAGTCGGGTTTCGCCGTAACTCAGTCGGTGTATTACACGGTGCTGATTTCCCTCGGCGGGATTCCCGGCTTCCTGATGGCGGCCTGGCTGGTGGAGCGTTGGGGACGCAAGCCGGTGTGCATCGTCACGTTGCTTGGCGGCGGGGTGATGGCGTTTCTGTACGGACAAAGCGCAGTGTTTGGCGGCAACGTGGCGCTGCTGATCGGTACGGGGCTGTTGATGCAGTTTTTCCTGTTCGGCATGTGGGCGGTGCTCTACACCTATACGCCGGAACTGTATCCGACCTCGGCGCGGGCGACGGGCTCGGGGTTCGCCTCGGCCATCGGGCGCGTGGGGTCGTTGCTCGGTCCGTTGGTCACTGGGCTGGTGTTCCCGATCACCGGGCAGGGCGGGGTGTTTGCGCTGGGGGCGCTGTGCTTTGCGATTGCGGCGGGGGTGGTGTGGCTGTTCGGGATGGAGACCCGGGGTAAAACCTTGGAGGAATTGACCGAAGCAGAAGTGATTGGCTGAACCCTGAACCAACTGTGGGAGCGAGCTTGCTCGCGAAAGTGGTGTATCAAACAACATCTTCGTTGAATGACAGACTCTATTCGCGAGCAAGCTCGCTCCCACATTGGTTATGCGCTGCTGCTTATGGTTTTACCAACCGCGCATCCAGGCTGTTCTGCGCCAGGCGTTTGGCCTGATCCTGGGTCATGCCCAGGTGAGTGTGCAGCGCGTGGAAGTTCTCGGTCACGTAACCACCGAAGTACGCCGGGTCATCGGAATTCACCGTGACCTTCACGCCACGCTCGAGCATGTCGAGGATGTTGTGCTGCGACATGTGATCGAACACGCAGAGCTTGGTGTTGGACAGCGGGCATACCGTCAGCGGGATCTGCTCATCGATGATCCGCTGCATCAGGCGCTCGTCTTCGATGGCGCGAACACCATGGTCGATACGCTGGATTTTCAGCAGGTCTATGGCTTCCCAGATGTATTCCGGCGGGCCTTCTTCGCCAGCATGGGCGACGGTCAGGAAGCCTTCGTGACGGGCACGATCGAACACACGCTGGAACTTGCTCGGCGGGTGACCCATCTCGGAACTGTCCAGACCCACCGCGACGAATGCATCACGGAACGGCAGCGCCTGGTCGAGGGTTTTCTGCGCTTCGTCTTCGCTCAGGTGGCGCAGGAAGCTCAGGATCAGACCGCTGGTGATGCCCAGTTGCTGCTCGCCATCCTTCAGCGCGGCAGCGATGCCGTTGAGCACCACTTCGAACGGAATGCCACGGTCGGTGTGGGTCTGCGGATCGAAGAACGGTTCGGTGTGGATTACGTTCTGTTCTTTGCAGCGCAGTAGGTAGGCCCAGGTCAGGTCGTAGAAATCCTGGGAGGTGCGCAGCACGTCGGCGCCCTGGTAATACAGGTCGAGGAATTCCTGCAGGTTGTTGAAGGCGTAAGCCTTGCGCAGGGTTTCGACGTCGCTCCACGGCAGGGCGATCTTGTTGCGTTCGGCCAGGGCGAACAGCAGCTCGGGCTCCAGCGAGCCTTCGAGGTGCAGGTGCAGTTCGGCCTTGGGCAGGGCGTTGAGCCAGTCGTACATATTCTTTTCTCATCAGGTGCAATGACGGCATTCTACAGATGCCCGCCGAAACAATTGGCAAAACCTGACCAACCGATCCATCACACCGCTTCCTGCTCCCGTCGATAGGCGTAGGTATCGGCGAAGCGTGACAGCAGGAATTCGGCGCAGGTGGTGGTCGGATATTTCGCCGGATGCTGTGCGTCCTGGCAACCGGGCAGGCACTCGATGCGCGTGTCCGGGTGCGGTTCGGCGAAGAACGGCATCGAGTAGCGATCCACGCCGAGCGGGCTGATGACCCGGTGCGGGGTCGAGCGATAACGGTCGTTGCTCCAGCGCGCCATCATGTCGCCGAGGTTGACCACGAAGGTGCCGTCGATGGGTGGTGCGTCGATCCACTGGCCTTTGACGTTTTTCACCTGCAAGCCGCCGGCCGCGTCCTGATACAGCAGCGTGATGCAGCCGTAATCGGTGTGCGCGCCGGCACCTTGCTGCTCGGCAGAACTGGCGGTGTGGCGCGGCGGGTAATGGATCATCCGCAGCACGCTGACCGGCTCGTTGAAGCGTGTGTCGAAGAAGTCGCGCTCGATGCCCAGCGCCAGAGTCATTGCCCGCAGCAGGGTTTGCGCGAGCGCCTGCATGTCGAGGTAATGCTGCTCCATCAGCGCTTCCCAGCCGGGAATGGCCGGATGACGGTTGGGGCCACGCAAGGGTTTTTCCGCCAGCACCTCGGGGTGATCGGCCGGCAGGTGCAGGCCCATGTCGAAGGTTTCCTTGAGGTCGCTGGGTTTGTCCGGGTCGAGCTGTTCGGTGGCGATGGCGCCGTAGCCGCGATGATGGACGGTCTGGGTGATGTCGATCTTGAGTTTTTCTTCTGTCGGTTGCGCAAAGAAGCGCTGGGCGTGATCGAGCAGGGATTCGATGCGCTGCGCAGAAATCGGGTGGCCCTTGATGTAGAAAAAGCCCCATTCGCGGCAGGCGTGGTCGATCTGTTCGGCGACGGCGAGCCAGGCGTTCTGGTCGTCGGAGTAGAGCGGCGAGATGTCGATGATCGGAAGTTGGTTCATTTCGAATGCTCTTTAATGATCGTTCCCACGCTCCGCGTGGGAATGCAGCCCGGGACGCTCCGCGTCCCTTCCGAAAGAGGACGCAGAGCGTCCATTGAGGCGTTCCCACGCAGAGCGTGGGAACGATCAGGACAGGTTTGTGGCTGGAGGTGATTACTTCGGCATCTCGGCCTTCATGCCTTCGACGTAGTAATTCATCGACGCCAGTTCGGCGTTGGTGGCGCTCACCCCCGCCGGGATTTTCTCGACGCCGGCCTGATCCTTGATCGGCCCGGTGAACGGTTGCAGGGCGCCGCTCTTGATGTCCGCAATGATCTGCTCGGCTTCGGCCTTCACCGGTGCCGGCACCAGATCGCTGATCGGCAGTTCGACTGTGCCTTCCTTCAGCCCGCCCCAGTAGTCCTGGGATTTCCAGTTGTGGTCGATCACGCTCTGGGTCGCCTGAATGTAGTGCGGCGCCCAGTCGTTGACGATCGAGGTCAGCACCGCTTTCGGCCCGAAGTGCGCCATGTCCGAAGCGTAGCCCACGGCATACACACCACGCCGCTCGGCAGCCTGAATCGGCGCCGGGCTGTCGGTGTGCTGGAACACCACGTCCACGCCCTGATCGATCAGCGCGTTGGCGGCGTCAGCCTCTTTGCCCGGGTCGAACCACGAGTTGACCCACACCACTTTGATCTCGGTGCCGGGGTTGTACTTGTTCAGGGCCAGCTGGATGGCGTTGATATCGCGGATTACTTCGGGGATCGGGAACGAGGCGACGTAGCCGATCTTTTTGGTTTTGGTCATCTTCGCCGCGAGGAAACCGCCGACGTAACGACCCTCGTAGGTGCGTGCGAGATAGGTGCCGAGGTTCTTGTCCTGCTTGTAGCCGGTGGCGTGTTCGAAGGTCACCTTGGGAAACTGTTTGGCGACTTTCACCGTCGGGTTCATGTAGCCGAAAGAGGTGGTGAAGATCAGGTCGTAGTTGTCCTTGGCCATGTTGCGGATCACCCGCTCGGCGTCGGCACCTTCGGCGACGTTTTCCACGTAGTTGGTGGTGATCTGCGAACCGAGTTTTTCCGCCAGCGCCTTGCGCCCCTGTTCATGCTGATACGTCCAGCCGTGGTCGCCGATGGGGCCGATGTAGACGAAGCCGACTTTCAGTGGATCGGCGGCACTGGCGCTCAGGCTGAGGCCAAGGCCCATGGCGATGCACAGCAGTGTTTGCAGTGGACGTTTTTGCATGAACGCGAACTCCCTTTTGTTGTGTGTGGGGAGGGCAATGCAAAAGGCTGACCAAGCGGACAACAAATCGAGTCGAAATCGCGGCGAGGCCTTCGCGAGCAAGCTCGCTCCCACAAAAGCACCGCGATCCCTGTGGGAGCGAGCCTGCTCGCGATGAGGCCGGCCGGGCCGAAAAAAGTGCATGCCCGTACACCGACGCCATCCACTGGTGCGCTAAGGTGTAACGAACCATTAGCGCCGCCCCGCAGTCAGTAGCTCATTCGAACCCCTGCGCCAAAAGGCCCGCCATGCTCACGATCCTCAAGCAAGAAAGCTTTCTGCTGCTGGCCCTGATCGCCGCTCTTGTCGCATATCCGCTGGAGCACTGGTTGTTGCACAGCGGCCAGATCGTAGCGCTGACGGCCGGGCTAGTGCTGATCGCCTTCATCGTCGCCGCCTCGATGCGGGTCGCCCATCAGGCCGAACTGCTCGCGGAAAAAGTCGGCGACCCGTACGGCACGATGATCCTGACCCTCGCCGCGGTGCTGGTGGAAGTGGTGATCCTGGCGATCATGATGAGCAACGAAGCCTCGCCGACACTGGTACGCGACACGATCTATTCGGCGGTGATGCTCGACATCAACGGCATCCTCGGCCTCGCCGCGCTGATGGGCGGGATCAAGCATGGCGAGCAGTCCTACAACGACGATTCGGCCCGCAGTTACAGCGTGATGATCCTCACCGCCATGGGCGTGTCGATGGTGGTGCCGGAGTTCATTCCCGAGGCCAACTGGAAAATCTATTCGGCGTTCACCATCGGCGCGATGGTGGTGCTTTATACGTTGTTCCTGCGCATGCAGGTCGGGCCGCACAGCTATTTTTTCAGCTACAGCTACCCGGACAAACGCCGCAAGAAAGAGCCCGTGGAAGAAGAGCCGAAACCGGTCAGCCTGGCGCTGTCGATCGGCATTCTGGTGTTCGGTGTGGTGGTGATCGGTGCACTGGCCGAGGTGATGTCCAAGACCCTCGATCTGGGCCTGGAAGGGACGGGCGCACCGCCGGTGATCACGGCGATTCTGGTGGCAGCGATTTCGGCAGCGCCGGAGATTCTGACCGCGTTGCGTGCGGCGTTGGCCAACCGGATGCAGTCGGTGGTCAACATTGCGATGGGCGCTTCGTTATCGACGGTAATTTTGACGGTGCCGGTGATGGAGGCGATGGCGCTCTATACGGGGCAGCCGTTTCAGATGGCGATGACGCCGGTGCAGACGGTGATGATCTTCATCACGCTGATTGTCAGCGCGATCAACCTCAATGACGGGGAGACCAATGCGATTGAGGGCATGACCCATTTTGTGCTGTTTGCGACGTTCATCATGTTGTCGCTGCTGGGCCTCTGAGAGCGACCAGCACCGACAGATCGTTCCCACGTCGAGGCGTCTAACCGTCTGCGTGGGAATGCCGCAAAAGACGCTCCGCGTCCTACGCTGGGACGCAGAGCGTCCCGGTATGCATTCCCACGCGGAGCGTGGGAACGATCAGGGGGGGAGATCAGGTGCCGGCGATCAACTGCCGAGCCGCCTGGCTGTGATCGGCAATCAGGCCTTTGAGATCCAGCCCTTCAACCTGCCCGTCAACCACACGCCACTTGCCGCCGACCATCACCCGATCCGCGCGATCCGCGCCGCACAACAGCAACGCCGAGATCGGGTCATGGCTGCCTGAGAAGCGCAGCTCATCGAGCTTGAACAACGCCAGATCCGCCTGCTTGCCCACCGCCAGTTCACCGATATCGGTGCGGCCCAACAGGCTCGCCGAGCCCTTGGTCGCCCAGCCCAGCACGCGTTCCGGGGTGATCTTCTCGGCGCCATAACGCAAGCGCTGGATGTACAGAGCCTGACGCGCTTCGAGGATCATGTTCGAGGCATCGTTGGACGCCGAACCATCCACACCGAGACCGAACAATGCGCCGGCATCAGTCAGGTCGATGCTCGGGCAGATGCCGGACGCCAGACGCATGTTCGAGCTCGGGCAATGGCAGATGCCGGTGCCGGCCGCGCCGAGGCGGGCAATCTCGTCGGGGTTGAAATGGATGCCGTGGGCCAGCCACGTACGCGGGCCGAGCCAGCCGACGCTGTCCAGATAATCCACAGTGCGCAGGCCGAAGCGTTGCAGGCAGAAATCTTCTTCGTCGAGGGTTTCGGCGAGGTGAGTGTGCAGACGCACATCGAGTTTGTTCGCCAGTTCGGCGCTGGCGGACATGATTTCCGGGGTCACCGAGAACGGCGAGCACGGCGCCAGAGCGATCTGGATTTGTGCGCCGTCACCACGTTCGTGGTACTCGTGAATCAGCCGCTGGCTGTCGTCGAGAATCACCTGGCCTTCCTGCACGGTCTGCTGCGGAGGCAGGCCGCCGTCCTTCTCGCCGAGGCTCATCGAGCCGCGGGTGAGCATGGCGCGCATGCCCAGTTCGCGCACGGTTTCGACTTGCACGTCGATGGCGTTTTCCAGACCGTCCGGGAACAGGTAATGGTGGTCGGCAGCGGTGGTGCAACCCGACAACAGCAACTCGGCCAGCGCGACTTTGGTGGCGAGGGCGAGTTTTTCAGGCGTCAGGCGCGCCCAGACCGGGTACAGGGTTTTCAGCCACGGGAACAACGGCTGGTTGACCACCGGCGCCCAGGCGCGGGTCAGGGTCTGATAGAAGTGGTGATGGGTGTTGATCAGACCCGGCAGGATCACGTGCTCACGGGCGTCGAACACTTCATTGCATGGGGCGGAAGGTTGCTGGCCGGCGCCGAGCACTTCGGTGATTACACCGTCTTGCAGCACCAGACCACCACGGGCATCGAGACCGTTGGCCGTGAAAATGGCGAGGGGATTTTTTAACCAGATACGGGTCGCAGGCATTGTGGCCGGCTCCTCTGAAAGTTGGGTTCAGGGTTGCCAGCTCAGTGTTGCCCTGTCTGCTGATCCAGGGTCGCCGCGAAGGACGAGGTGCGGAGTTTCGAACAAAATGTTGCGACGGGCAAGCCCAACCCGACCAGACACCGGGATAACCCTGTGGGAGTAAGCCCCCACAGGGTCCAGCGATCACCAGGGAATGGTTTCACCCTTGTAGTTCACGAAGTGATGGCCGCCCTTGCCGGCAAACGCATCGACCTGATCCACCAGGCCACGGGTGCTGGTCTCCACGTCGATGTCGGCACCTTCGCCGCCCATGTCGGTTTTCACCCAGCCCGGATGCAGCGACAGCACGGTGAGTTTCTGCTCGCCCAGCTGCGTGACGAAGCTGTTGGTCATCGAGTTCAGCGCCGCCTTGCTGGCCTTGTACAGCGCCAGTTCCGGCGCGTCGGGCATGGTCACGCTGCCGAGCACCGAGCTCATGAACGCCAGTACGCCGCTGCCGTCGCGGATCTGCCCGACGAAACGTTGGGCCAGATTGATCGGCGCCACCGCGTTGGTGAAGAACAGTTGGCCGACTTCCGCCAGCGTCGCGCCGCCCGGCGTCTGCACTTCAGGGCCTTTGACCCCGGCGTTGACGAACAACAGGTCGAAGGTCTCGCCCTTGAGCTGCTGGCTCAAGGCGATTACCGCTTGCTGGTCGTCCATGTCGAGCTTTTCGACTTGCACGTTGCCCAGTGCTTTCAGCGCCTCGGCGTTCGACGGGTTGCGAACCGTGGCGGTGACTCGCCAGCCGTCGGCCAGCAGGGTTTTCACCAGACCCAGGCCCAGGCCCCGGGAGGCGCCGATGATCAGTGCGTGCTTGGCAGGATTCAGTGCGGACATGATTGGCTTTCCTTGAAAGTTGAAAGATCACGGGTTCAATGGACAGCGTTGACCGAGCCGTTGCTGCAATTCGTGGCGCAGCTCGCCGAGTTCGGCCATGCGGGTTTCGATCAGTTTGAGTTTGTCTTGCAGCAATTGCGTGACGGCTGAGTCGGGGTTGGGCGATTGCCACAACGCGCCCACGCTGCTGCCAATCTCGCCGAGGGTAAAACCCAGACGCTGCGCAGTCTTGATGTAGAGCACCAGTTGCGCCATCTCCGGTGGATAGTCGCGATAACCGTTGGCGCTGCGTTGCGCCGCGATCAATCCGCGTTCCTCGTAGAAACGCAGCGTGTCACGGCTGACATCGCAGGCTTGGGCCAACTCACCAATGCGCATTCCGGAGATCTCGAAAGTGTTTGACCCTGGAGCATACTCCAGGCTTTACCGTGGTTGCTCCCTGAATTTTCGGAGCAAGGATGATGTGGACTTCAACACAGTATCGGCGGTTGGTGCGCGGCAGCGCCTGGTATGACTTGATCGTGACGGCAGCGTTTGTCACGCCGTGGAGCTTTGCCGCGTTGCATGGTTTGTTGACGGCGTTGAGTCAGGCGCTGGATCTGCCCGGTGAGCTGCCGGCGTTCGAACCAGTGCACATGTTGATGGCGAATCTGTTGGGTTCGGTGGTTTGTGTTTGGGCCGTGCTGCGGATTCGTGATCCGCAGCCGGTTTATGGGCGCTATGACGCGGTGGCGCGGTTTCTGTTCGCCGCGTGGCAGGCGTATGCCCTGGCCCACGGCGCCAGTTCGTTGCTGATGGGGTTTCTGGTCTTCGAACTGGCGTGGGGCATTGCTCAGGTGTTGCCGGTTCGGCCGCTGTCGCGAGCCGTCACGGCTTAGTGTCCGGCCTGCCACGGCTGTCCCAGTGATACCGGTGCATACAACCGCGTACGCACAGCATCCCGCGACAACAACACCAGCACCAGAATCGTCGCGACATACGGCAGCATCGCCAGCAGACTCGAAGGAATCGCCAGCCCCAACCCCTGCGCCACCAGGTGCAGGATGCTGGCGAGTCCGAACAGATACGCGCCGAGCAACAACCGCCACACCCGCCAACTGGCGAACACCACCAGCGCCAGCGCGATCCAGCCGCGTCCGGCGGTCATGTTCTCGGCCCACATCGGCGTGTACGCCAGCGACAGATAAGCCCCGGCCAGTCCGGCCATCGCGCCGCCGAACAACACCGCCAGGGTGCGCACGGTCAGCACCGGCAAGCCCATGGCACTGGCCGCATCAGGATTCTCGCCGACTGCTTGAATGATCAGCCCGACACGGCTTTTGACGATCACCCACGCCACCAGCGCAAACAGCGCGAACGACAGGTACACCAGCAGATCCTGGGCAAACAGCATGCGGCCGATCAGCGGGATTTCGCTCAAGTAAGGAATCGCCAGCGGCTCGAATCCCGCCAGCGGTTTGCCAACCCACGCCGCGCCGACAAAGGTCGACAGGCCCACGCCAAAAATCGTCAGCGCCAGCCCGGTCGCCACCTGATTGGCGTTGAACACCAGCGCCACCAGGGCAAACAGCGACGACAACAGCATCCCGGCGAGCATCGCCAATACCACGCCCAACCAAAGGTTGCCGCTGTTGAACGCGACGATGAAACCGATCACCGCACCGAACAGCATCATGCCTTCCTGACCGAGGTTGAGTACGCCGCTCTTCTCGCAGATCAATTCACCCAACGCCACCAGCAGCAGGGGCGTACCGCAACGCACCATGGCGTAGAAAATATTGCTCAGCAGATCGATATCCATCACAGCGCTCCGGCGGTTACGGCGGTGGTAGAAGTGCGCCGCACCCAGCGCAGGTTCAGGCGTGGCCGATAGAGGATCAGCACGTCACAGGCCAGCAGGAAAAACAGCATCATTCCCTGGAACAATTGGGTGATCGCCTGCGGCAGATTCAACGTCATCTGCGCGCTCTCGCCACCGATGTACAGCAGCGCCATCAACAGGCTGGAAAACAGAATCCCGATCGGATTCAGCCGCCCGAGAAACGCCACGGTGATCGCCGCATAGCCGTAGCCCGGCGAGACCTGCGGCACCAGTTGGCCGATCGGCCCGGTGACTTCGCAGACACCGGCGAGCCCGGCCAATCCACCACTGATCAGCAGTGCGAGCCAGATCAGACGCTTCTCGCGAAACCCGACGAATCCTGCCGCACGCTTGTCCAGCCCCAGCACCTTGATCTGGAAACCGACGAAGCTTTTCTGCAGCAACACCCACACCGCGACCAGCGCGAGCAAGGCGAAATACACGCCTATGTGCGCCCGACCATCCTCCATCAACAGCGGCAGGCGGCTGGCATCACTGAACATCGCCGACTCGGGAAAATTGAATCCGGCCGGATCTTTCAGCGGCCCGTGTACGCAAAACAGCAACAGGTTCAGGGCGATGTAATTGAGCATGATGCTGGTGAGGATTTCGTTGGCATTGAAGCGTGTGCGCAACCAGGCGGTGAGCCCGGCCCACGCAGCGCCGGCGAGGGTGCCGGTGAGCAGGATCAGCACCAGCGCCCAGCGGCTCTGCATATCGATGATGTTCACCGCCAGCGCACTACCGGCCAATGCACCGAGCAGCAACTGGCCTTCGGCGCCGATGTTCCAGATCCGCGCCTGATAGGCCACTGCCAGGCCCAGCGCACACAACAGGATCGGCAGGGTTTTGACCAGCAGTTCGGAGACGCCGTACAGGTCGCTGACAGGGGCGATCAACAACGTGTGCAAAGTCTTCAGCGGATCGTGGCCAAGGGCGATGAACAGCAAAGATCCGCACACCAGCGTCAGCGTCGCCGCCAGCACCGGCGAGCACCACAGCATCAGGCGCGATTGCCGGCCACGGGGTTCGAGAGAAAGCAACATGGGGAAACTCCGTTAAATCGTGGCCGGTTGTGATTGAGGGGTGTCGAACTGGCCGGCCATCCAGCCGCCGACGTCGCTGAGGCGGGTTTGCGCCGTGTCCTGCAACGCCGACAGGCGCCCGCCGCACAGCGCGCCGAGGCGGTCGCTGATCTGGAACAGTTCGTCGAGGTCTTCAGAGATCACCAGAATCGCCGCCCCGGCATCGCGCAGGGCAATCAGCGCGCGGTGGATGGTGGTCGCCGCGCCGACATCCACGCCCCAGGTCGGGTGCGCGGCGATCAGCAGTTTCGGTTGCTGGAGGATTTCCCGGCCGAGGATGAATTTCTGCAGGTTGCCGCCGGACAGGGTGCGGGCGGCGGTCTGAGTGTCCGGGGTTTTCACGCCGAAGCGCTGGATGATCGTTTGAGCGAGGGTTTCGACCTTGCCGCGCTCGATCAAGCCGTGGCTGACCAGGCCTTGTTGAAAGGCGGTGAGCAGGGCGTTGTCCGCCAGGCTCATGTCCGGCACCGCGCCATGCCCGAGGCGTTCGGCGGGGACGAACGCCAGGCCGAGTTTGCGTCGCGCATCCGGGTGCTGATCGGAGACGGCGTGTTCTCCGAAACGGATGGTTGTCGCTGATTCGCGCGGCAGTGTCTGCTCGCCGCTGAGCAAGGCCAGTAACTCATCCTGACCGTTGCCCGCCACGCCGGCGATACCGACGATTTCACCGCTGCGCACCTGCAGATCGATGTCGCTCAGGGAGCAGCCGAAGGGATCCGGGTTGTACCAGTTCAATCCACTGACCTGCAGGAACGCCGCGCCACCGGTGACCTTCTTGAACTCGCCGATCAATGTCGCGGCGTCGCCCACCATCAATTGCGCCAGTTGCCGGTCGGTGCAGTCGGCCGGTAAGCAATGTCCGGCCACTCGACCACCACGCAATACCGTGGCGCTGTGACACAAGGCGCGCACCTCACCAAGTTTGTGGCTGATGAACAGAATGCTGCAGCCCTCGGCCGCGAGCCGGCGCAGGGTGATGAACAACTCGTCGGCTTCCTGCGGCGTGAGCACCGAGGTCGGCTCATCGAGAATCAGCAGGCGAATGTCCTGCATCAGGCAGCGAACGATCTCGACCCGTTGCCGCTCGCCGATCGACAGGCTGTGGACAAGTCGCTGGGGCTCCAGCGCCATGCCATATCGGCGCGACACTTCACGGATTTTCGCCTCCAGTTGTTTCGGCGAACCGGCCGCTGCACCCATCGCCAATGCAATGTTCTGCGCCACGCTCAGGGTCTCGAACAGCGAGAAATGCTGGAACACCATGCCTATGCCCAATTGCCGCGCCTGGGCCGGGTTACGCATGCTCACCGGTTGACCCTGCCACAGCATCTCCCCCGAATCGGCCTGGGTGACGCCGTAGATGATCTTCATCAATGTGCTTTTACCTGCACCGTTTTCACCGAGCAGCGCGTGGATTTCACCGGGGGCGATGCTCAGGTCGATGGCGTCATTGGCGAGGCAACCGGGATAACGTTTGCTGATGTGGCGCAGTTGCAGGCGCGGTGTGGACGTGGGGTTTGGCATGACAGGCTCGGGTCGCTTGGAGTTGTGCCTGTGGATAAAGCAATTTCCTGGCCATTGAGTCAGGAACCTGTGCGACCGCTGTTTGCCAGCCTGTGGCGTAGAGCCTGTGGAATGAATTCGACGTCTTGCGCAGCACCACTTGAGGGCAAAGCCTTTGATCAGGCTCCAGTTTTGCCCGCACCTGACTGATCAAAAAACGAGCAACCCCGCCGAAGCCATGCAGAACCTGCGACTGCGCCAGCCATGAACGGCTTATCCACAGGTTGCTCCACAGTATTTGTGCGCAAGACAGAATCCCGGGCATAAGCACTGCCGGGCTTTCTTCTAAAGGCGATAAACAACGCTAAGCGATTGTTTTTACGTGAAATTGTTCGTTGTGATGGGCGATTGGACGAAAAGTGAGCAAATCCCGCAAAGCCACGTGACAGAAGGGTTACAGCATCCTGTGCTCAGGTTATCCACAGCCGGGTGCACAGCGGATGTGGGCAAGTCTCGGGCATAAGCAAACGGGCTGGTGCCCCAAAAAATGGCGGGGCTTCAACGTTGCAGCAGGATTCGTCCACGGCTCAGATCGGCCAACTGATTCTGCAACAGCTCGATGTGCGCTTCGCCTACGGCCAGTTGCAATTCGACGCCGTTGGCGGTGAAGTTTTCCTCGACCACCAATCCGCCCAGATCCGCGACCCGCAGCTTCACCAGCGCCAGTTCACCAAAGGCGCAGGCGCAACGCACGGGCACGCGACTGATCAACTCGATCTTCTGCGCTGCTTGCAGGCATTTGTTGGCGCCGCCGCCATAGGCCCGGGCCAGACCTCCGGTGCCCAGTTGAACGCCGCCGTACCAGCGGATCACCAGCACCGCGACCTGATCGCAGTCCTGCGCTTCGATGGCCGCGAGAATCGGCCGACCGGCAGTGCCGCCGGGTTCGCCGTCGTCGTTGCTGCGGTATTGATCGCCGAGCTTCCACGCCCAGCAATTGTGCGAAGCGTTCAAGTCGCTGTGCTGCTCGATGAAGGCTTGCGCCTCAGCGGCGCTGCCGATCGGCGCGGCGAAGGTGATGAAGCGGCTTTTGCGAATCTCTTCGCGGAATTCGCAAAAGTCGCTGAGGGTGAATGGCATAAAACGACTTATATAGAAGAAGTGAGGCCGCAGCCCTTGAGGATGATGCGGATCAGATTGTTGCCGGCGTCTTCCATGTCCTGTTTGGTCAACTTGCTGCGACCGGTCACCCGGCAGATCTGGGTGGCGAAGTCGGCGTAATGTTGAGTGCTGCCCCACAACAGGAAGATCAGGTGCACCGGGTCGACCGGGTCCATTTTGCCCGCGTCGATCCAGGCCTGGAACACGCCGGCGCGGCCCTGGAACCAGGCGCGGTAATCCTGGTTGAAATATTCGGTCAGGCATTCGCCGCCGCTGATCACTTCCATCGCAAAGATTCGCGATGCTTGCGGCTGGCGACGGGAGAATTCCATTTTCGCGCGGATGTAGCGGGTCAGCGCTTCGGCCGGATCGTCTTCGGCCGTCAGGGTGTTGAAGGTGCTGTCCCACAATTGAAGGATGTTGCTCAGCACCGCCACGTACAGACCCAGTTTGTTCGTGAAGTAGTAATGCAGGTTCGCCTTGGGCAGTCCGGCCTTGGTGGCGATGGTGTTCATGCTCGTGCCTTTGTACCCGTGACGGGCGAACTCGTCTTCGGCGGCTTTGATGATGGTCTCTTCGTTCTTCTGACGAATGCGGCTGGCAGGTTTGCCGCCGTGAGCGGGGACTTCAAAGGTCATAGGCACTTCCGGGTTTGTCTGTGGGGTGCAACCAGTTGCGTTGATAGCGCAACCACCGGCGCGGGACAAGCCCCGGGCGAATAAAACCCCGGTCGTCAGCGGGTGGCGGCGAGGCTTTCGAGAAAGCTTTCCAGTACCAGATGAGGGCGGCGGCCCTTGCGGGTGACCGAGGCCAGGCTCAAATCATAGAAGCGGGTACTGGCCTTGAGTGCGCGCAAGCGACCTTGCTGTACCCAGAGACTGGCGTAGTGATCCGGCAGGTAGCCGATGTAGCGCCCGGTCAGAATCAGGAACGCCATGCCCTCACGGTCGGAAGCGCTGGCGGTGCAATTGAGGGCTTGATAGTGCGCCTGAATCTCTGCCGGCAAACGGAAGGTCGGGGCGATGGCGTCCTGACTGTTGAGGCGTTGGTCATCCAGCTGTTTATCGTCGACGTAAAACAACGGATGACCAACTGCGCAGTAGAGCAGCGAACGTTCGCTGTACAGCGGTTGGTATTCCAGCCCCGACAACGCGCTGGCCTGCGGCACTACGCCGACATGCAAGCGTCCGTCGAGTACGCCTTGTTCGACTTCGTTGGGGGCGATCATGCGGATCTGGATCTGCACGTCCGGCCCGCGTTCCTTCAATTGCGCGAGCGCGTGGGTGATGCGCATGTGGGGCAGGGTGACGAGGTTATCGGTCAGGCCAATGATCAATTCGCCGCGCAGGTGCTGGTGCAGGCCGTTGACCTCGGTGCGGAAACTTTCCAGTGCACTTAAAAGCTGCAACGCCGATTGATAGACCTCGCGGCCTTCTTCGGTCAGGGAGAAACCGGCGCGCCCGCGTTGGCACAGGCGCAGACCGAGGCGTTGTTCGAGATCGCTCATCTGTTGGCTGATCGCCGAGCGACCGATGCCGAGCACGGTTTCCGCCGCCGAGAAGCCGCCGCACTCCACCACGCTGCGAAAAATTCGCAGCAGGCGAATATCAAAGTCACTGACCTGGGCCAGTGGATCGGGGCGACGGCTGCTCATGCTGTTGTTCTCATTGTTTAGCAGAGTTCTAACTGAAGGTTAGAAGAGTTGAATTTCACCGACTTTATCCGCGTGGCAATTTAGCTGCAACAACGCTTTCTATCTCTCTGAAGCTTATTGCCCTGTGAGGTTTTGCCCGATGAACATGCCTGAAAACGCGTCGTCGCCACTGGCCAGCCAACTGAAGCTGGACGCGCACTGGATGCCGTACACCGCCAACCGCAACTTCCAGCGCGACCCGCGCCTGATCGTCGGCGCCGAAGGCAGCTGGCTGATCGACGACAAGGGCCGCAAGGTGTACGACTCGCTGTCCGGTCTGTGGACCTGCGGCGCCGGGCATACCCGCAAGGAAATCCAGGAAGCAGTGGCCAAGCAGTTGGGCACTCTCGATTACTCGCCGGGCTTCCAGTACGGCCATCCGCTGTCGTTCCAGCTGGCGGAGAAAATCACCGACCTGACGCCGGGCAACCTTAACCACGTGTTCTTCACGGACTCCGGTTCCGAGTGCGCCGATACCGCAGTGAAAATGGTCCGCGCTTACTGGCGCCTGAAAGGCCAGTCGACCAAGACCAAAATGATCGGCCGCGCCCGTGGCTATCACGGCGTGAACATCGCCGGCACCAGCCTCGGCGGCGTCAACGGCAACCGCAAGCTGTTCGGTCAGGCGATGATGGATGTTGATCACCTGCCGCACACTCTGCTGGCGAGCAATGCGTTCTCCCGTGGCATGCCGGAGCAGGGCGGTATCGCACTGGCCGATGAGCTGCTGAAGCTGATCGAACTGCACGACGCTTCGAATATCGCTGCGGTGTTCGTTGAGCCTCTGGCCGGTTCCGCTGGCGTACTGGTTCCGCCACAGGGGTACCTGAAGCGTCTGCGTGAAATCTGCGATCAGCACAACATCCTGCTGGTGTTCGACGAAGTGATCACCGGCTTCGGCCGTACCGGCACCATGTTCGGCGCCACCACCTTCGGCGTGACCCCGGACCTGATGTGCATCGCCAAGCAAGTCACCAACGGCGCGATCCCGATGGGCGCGGTGATTGCCAGCTCCGAGATTTATCAGACCTTCATGAACCAGCCGACCCCGGAATACGCCGTGGAATTCCCGCACGGCTACACCTATTCCGCGCATCCGGTGGCTTGCGCCGCGGGCCTGGCGGCACTCGATCTGCTGCAAAAGGAAAACCTGGTGCAGAGCGTGGCTGAAGTCGCACCGCATTTCGAAAATGCCCTGCATGGCCTGAAAGGCGCGAAGAACGTCATCGACATTCGTAACTACGGTCTGGCCGGTGCGATCCAGATCGCGGGCCGTGACGGCGACGCCATCGTGCGTCCGTTCGAAGCCGGTATGGCGTTGTGGAAAGCCGGGTTCTACGTGCGCTTCGGCGGCGACACCCTGCAGTTCGGCCCAACCTTCAACAGCAAGCCGCAAGACCTTGATCGTCTGTTCGACGCGGTCGGCGAAGTGCTGAACAAGCTCGACTGATTTTTCCTTCTATATAGATACGCCAATAGCAGGCGTCCTTGCGGGCGTCTGCGCACAAGAATTCAGGAGTTCCCCGATGAGCGTTATCCCGCATTTGATCAATGGCGAACTGGTGACCGAGAACGGTCGCGCGGTCGATGTGTTCAACCCGTCCACCGGTCAGGCTATCCACAAGCTGCCGCTGGCCAGCCGCGAAACCATCCAGCACGCCATCGATGCCGCCAAGGCTGCGTTCCCGGCCTGGCGCAACACGCCACCGGCCAAACGTGCCCAGGTGATGTTCCGTTTCAAGCAACTGCTGGAGCAGAACGAAGCGCGCATCTCGCAATTGATCAGCGAAGAACACGGCAAGACCCTGGAAGACGCCGCCGGTGAACTGAAGCGCGGTATCGAGAACGTCGAGTTCGCCTGCGCAGCGCCGGAAATCCTCAAGGGCGAGTACAGCCGCAACGTCGGCCCGAACATCGATGCGTGGTCGGACTTCCAGCCGCTGGGCGTGGTGGCCGGCATCACCCCGTTCAACTTCCCGGCGATGGTGCCGCTGTGGATGTATCCGCTGGCGATCGTCTGCGGCAACTGCTTCATCCTCAAGCCGTCCGAGCGTGATCCGAGCTCGACCCTGCTGATCGCGCAACTGCTGCTGGAAGCCGGCCTGCCGAAAGGCGTGCTGAGCGTGGTGCACGGTGACAAGACTGCGGTGGACGCTCTGATCGAAGCGCCGGAAGTCAAAGCGCTGAGCTTCGTGGGTTCGACGCCGATTGCCGAATACATCTATTCCGAAGGCACCAAGCGCGGTAAACGCGTGCAGGCACTGGGCGGCGCGAAGAACCACGCGGTGCTGATGCCGGATGCGGATCTGGACAATGCGGTCAGCGCACTGATGGGCGCGGCTTACGGTTCCTGCGGCGAACGCTGCATGGCGATTTCGGTGGCCGTGTGTGTGGGTGATCAGGTGGCCGACGCATTGGTGGCCAAACTGGTTCCACAGATCAAGGCGCTGAAAATCGGTGCCGGTACTTCTTGCGGTCTGGACATGGGGCCGCTGGTAACCGGTCAGGCGCGCGACAAGGTCAGCGGCTATGTCGAAGACGGCGTGGCGGCGGGCGCGACCCTGGTGGTCGACGGTCGTGGTCTGAGCGTTGCCGGTCACGAAGAAGGCTTCTTCCTGGGTGGCTGCCTGTTCGACAACGTCACTCCTGAGATGCGCATCTATAAAGAAGAGATCTTCGGGCCGGTACTGTGCGTCGTCCGGGTGAACAGCCTGGAAGAGGCGATGCAGCTGATCAACGATCACGAATACGGCAACGGCACCTGCATCTTCACCCGTGACGGTGAAGCGGCGCGTCTGTTCTGCGACGAGATCGAAGTCGGCATGGTCGGCGTCAACGTTCCATTGCCGGTGCCAGTGGCTTACCACAGCTTCGGTGGCTGGAAGCGTTCGTTGTTCGGCGACTTGCATGCCTATGGTCCGGATGGTGTGCGCTTCTATACCCGTCGCAAGGCGATCACCCAGCGCTGGCCGCAGCGTGCGAGCCATGAGGCTTCGCAATTCGCTTTCCCTAGCTTGTAAGTAGAAGGGCAGTGCAAAGAAGGCCGACCTTTTAAGGTCGGCCTTCGCGTTTCGGGGCTTTTTTGACCGATATGACAGTTTTATGAAAATAAGGGTTGACGGCAGATTCTGAGTCTCTATAATTCGCCCCACTTCCGGCGCAGTCGAAACGGAAAACTCCTTGAGATTCAATGAGTTAAGTAGGTTTCGAAGGCGGGTCGCTTCAGTTCATCGAGGCCTGGAAGGAGTTGGAAATGCCGGTTTACTTGGCGCTTTCAACGGTTCGATCTTCTCGGTCGAAAGCGGAGAAAAAGAGGTGTTGACAGCAGCGTGTA
>NZ_JBXAIV010000003.1:85658-622864 GCF_058796615.1 Pseudomonas sp. GW823-FHT04A03 | reverse complement strand
GATTAAATTCCGAAACCCCAATTGCGAAAGCAGTTGGGGTTTTGTTTTGCCCGCAGGAAAGTTTTTGCTCGCGTCAGCGAACAAATTTGCACAGTTATTTTCGAATCAGAACACTAGAATAGATCCCAACTTTTTCGGAGCCAGAGCCCTTATGTCAGATTCGGTTGACGCCCCCGGGCTGTCAGATTTACCGCTGGATGACTTGGTGGCCTGCCATGAGTGCGATCTGCTGATGCGCAAGCCTAAGCTTGCTCACGGCGAAAAAGCCCTCTGCCCACGCTGCGGTTACGAACTCTACGCTCACCGTCATAACGTGGTGCAGCGCAGTCTCGCCCTGGTCATTGCCGCACTGCTGCTCTACGTGCCGGCGAACTTTTTACCCATCATGCAGCTCAATGTTCTCGGACAATCGTCGCAGGACACGGTCTGGAGCGGTGTGATCGGTCTGTTCAACACCGATATGTGCGGTGTTTCGGTTGTCGTATTCCTTTGCAGCATGGCGATTCCACTGTTGAAACTGCTGTGTCAGCTGATCGTGTTACTGACGATCCGTTTCAACATCGGACGCAGTAATGGCTTGCTGCTCTACCGCATTTATCACCACCTCAAAGACTGGGGCATGCTCGAGGTCTACCTCATGGGCGTCCTGGTCGCGATCGTCAAACTGGCGGACATGGCGGCTATCACCGTGGGCCTTGGTCTGGCGTGTTTCATCGGCTTGTTACTGGTTCAGGTCTGGCTCGAAGTGGTGATGTCGCCGCACCAGATCTGGCAGGCGTTATCAGGAGAAGATGTCCATGCGGGCGATTGATGCAGGCATTCTGATCTGTACCGAATGCCACGAACTGAACAGGCAGGATGCCGACAGCGATGTGCAGACCTGCACCCGATGCGGTGCGCTGGTTCACGCCCGGCGACCCAATAGCCTCGCGCGAACCTGGGCGCTGCTGATCACGGCCGCGATTATCTACATCCCGGCCAACGTGCTGCCGATCATGACCGTCAGCTCTCTGGGCCAGGGTGATCCGAGCACGATCATGTCCGGCGTCATCCAGCTGATGCAGCACGGCATGATTCCAATCGCCGCCGTGGTGTTCATCGCCAGCATCCTGGTGCCGACCTTCAAACTGGTGGGCATCGCGCTGTTGCTGTTTTCTGTACAACGCCGCCAGCCGTTGTCCGCCCGTCAACGGATCTGGATGTACCGCTTCATCGAGTTCATCGGCCGCTGGTCGATGCTCGATATTTTCGTGATCGCCATTCTGGTGGCGGTCGTCAACTTCGGCCGGCTTGCCAGTGTCGAAGCCAATCTTGGCGCCATCGCCTTCGCCAGTGTGGTGATTCTGACGATGCTCGCCGCTGTCACTTTCGATCCCCGACTGATTTGGGATAACACGGAGTCGGACGCCGACCATGACTGATTTGCCTGTAGCGAAAACCCGACCGGCTTCGAACTGGTCTGCCATCTGGGTGTTGCCCCTGATTGCCCTGATTATCGGCGGCTGGCTCGGCTGGCGTGCCTACACCGAAACCGGCATCGAGATTCAGGTGCGGTTTGAAAGCGGTGAAGGTATTCAGGCCAACAAGACCGAAGTGGTCTACAAAGGCATGCCGGTCGGAAAGGTGAAAGCCCTCAAGCTCGATGATGAAGGCAACTCCAAAGGTGTCATCGCGACCATCGAAATGAACAAGGATGTCGATCAGTATCTGAAGACCAGCACCCGTTTCTGGCTGGTCAAGCCGAGCGTGACCTTGGCCGGGATCACCGGCCTGGAAACCCTGGTATCGGGTAACTACGTGGCAATCAGTCCCGGTGAAGGCGAGCCGACCCGCAAGTTCAAGGCCTTGGCCGAAGAACCTCCGCTATCGGATTCGCAACCTGGTCTGCACCTGACGATCAAGGCCGATCGCCTCGGTTCGCTGAATCGCGGCAGCCCCGTGTTCTACAAGCAGATCAAAGTCGGTCAGATCAAAAGTTACGTGCTGTCGGAAGACCAGAGCACGGTCGAGCTCAAGGTGTTCATCGAACCGACCTACGCCAAACTGGTGCGCAAACACACCCGTTTCTGGAACGCCAGCGGCATCAGCATCGACGCCAACCTGTCCGGCGTGAAAGTGCGCAGCGAATCCCTGGCCAGTATCGTCGCCGGCGGTATTGCCTTCGCCACCCCGGAGAACCGCAAGGACAGCCCACCCACCGATCCAAGTCTGCCGTTCCGTCTCTACGAAGACTTCGATGCGGCCGCCGCCGGCATCCGGGTGAAGGTCAAACTCAGCGATTTCGAAGGTCTGCAGGCTGGGCGTACTCCGGTGATGTACAAGGGCATTCAGGTGGGTAACCTGAAAGCGCTGAAGATCGATCCGGATCTGTCCAGCGCGACCGCCGAACTGACCCTTGATCCGCTCGCCGAAGACTATCTGGTGACCGGCACGCAATTCTGGGTGGTCAAACCATCGATCTCCCTGGCCGGCATCACTGGTCTGGAAGCGTTGGTAAAAGGTAACTACATCGCCGTACGCCCGGGCGACAAGGGCGGCGCTCCGCAGCGTGAATTCGAAGCCCGGCCAAAAGCGCCGCCGCTGGATCTGCGCGCTCCCGGCCTGCACCTGGTGTTGTTCACCGATACCCTCGGCTCGATCGATGTCGGCAGTCCGATCCTCTACAAGCAGGTCAAGGTCGGTTCGGTGCAGAGCTATCAGTTCTCCAAGACCCGCAAACAACTGGTGATCGGCGTCCACATCGAGAAGGAATATGAAAACCTGGTCAACGCCTCGACCCGGTTCTGGAACGTCAGCGGCGTCACGCTGACCGGCGGGTTGACTGGCGGTATTCAGGTCAAGAGTGAATCGTTGCAGACCCTGATGGCCGGCGGCATCGCCTTCGAAACGCCGCAAGCCAAGGCACCGCTGCAAAAACGCATTCCACGTTTCCGTCTGTTCGCCAACCACGATGAAGCGAATCAAAAAGGTGCCGTCGTTACCATCAAGGTCGATCGCGCGGACGGTCTGCGCAGCGGTACCCCGGTTCGCTTCAAAGGCCTGGACGTCGGCAAGATCGAAAGTGTCGACCTGACCGATGATCTGCAATCGGTGATCCTCACCGCGCGCATCACTGAAGTGCCGGAAAAGATTGCTCGAGTCGGCAGTCAGTTCTGGGTGGTCAAACCGGAATTGGGGCTGATCAAGACTTCGAACCTGGAGACCCTGGTTACCGGCCAGTACATCGAAGTGCAACCGGCGGCCAAGAACCTCGGCCCGCAGAAGAGCTTCGTGGCCCTGGCCAATGCGCCAGAGGTGACCAAGCAAGAGGCTGGCTTGAGTCTGGTACTGAGCGCTGCCCGTCGTGGCTCGCTTAAACCGGGTGTGCCGGTCACTTACCGCGAGATTACCGTGGGCAAAGTCACCGGTTACGAACTGGGCCAGACAGCGGATCGCGTGTTGGTGCACATCCTGATCGAACCGAAGTACGCGCCACTGGTGCGCAGCGGCAGCCGTTTCTGGAACACCAGCGGCGTCGGCTTCGACATCGGCCTGTTCAAAGGCGTGACTGTACGCACAGAGTCGCTTGAGACAGTGATTCAGGGCGGCATCGCTTTCGCCACACCGGACGGCGAGAAGATGGGTAATCCAGCCCGCGCCGAACAAACCTTCCCACTGTTCGACAAGTTCGAAGAAGAATGGCTGAACTGGGCACCGAAAATCCCCCTCGGTAAATAATCGAGAGCCCATGAAAAAGGGCCGCGATCCAATGGATCGCGGCCCTTTTTTGTGCCCGTCAGTTACGCATCAAACCGCATCCAGCTCCGGCTCGTCCGCTTCGACATTGACGGTGGCCTTCACCACATCGTGGCGACGGATGTACTTCCAGTCCGCCTCGTCGATGTAGATGCCGGCCGGGCCGCTGCCGCCTTCCAGGTCGATGGCTACACTGGCGCAGACCTGCGGCTTCACACTCGCCAGAATCGGCACGAAGCCCAGTTGCAGGCTGGTTTCCAGCAGCGCAGCCTGGTTCTTCTCGTCGATGTCCGCCGCCTCATCGAGGTAGTACGGCAGACGTACGCGACCGGCCAGGTCGCGGTCCATCAAGTGCAGCAACAAGTACATGTTGGTCAGCGCCTTGATGGTCATCGTGGTGCCGTTGGACGCCGCGCCGTCGATGTCGGTGTGGATAACCGGCTGGCCGTTGACCTTGGTGATCTCGAACGCCAGTTCGAACAAGTCCTTGAGGCCGAGCTGGTTGTGGTTCGCCGCCACCAGCCGCGCCAGATATTCCTTGGCCTCTTCGTTCTTGTTGTCCTGTTCCGCGCTTTGGCTCAGGTCGAACACCGAGAGGGTTTCGCCTTCTTCGTACTGACCGGCGCTGTGGATGATCTGGTCGATGTGCTTGAGCGCTTCCTTGTTCGGCGCAAGCACGATACGGAAGCTCTGCAGGTTGGACACCTGACGCTTGTTGATCTCGCGGTTGAACAACGCCAGTTGGTGCTCGAGGCTGTCGTAGTCGCTGCGGATGTTGCGCAGGGTCCGCGCGATATCGGTCACGGCTGCGCGACGGGCCTTGCCCAGGGTCAGGGCTTCGTCGGTGCGGTGCGCGTAAGCGTTGATCAGCAACGACAGACGACGCTCCATGTCGTCTTCGCTGTCGAACTTGGCCACGCCTTTCAGGCGCACCTGTGCATACAGCGCCTCGATCTGGCCATCGGCACGCAGCAGGCCTTGCCAGCTGTCCTGATAGTCGTTGAGCAGCGGCAGCAGGTTGTCCATCGAATCGTCGACCGGATCCATGAACGGCGTGCCGAACGGCAGGTCTGCCGGCAACAGCTGACGGCGACGCAGGGCATCGTCGAGGGTGCGCTGCTTGGCTTCCATGTCGGCAATCTGCCGGCCGACCAGTTGCAGCTTGGCCGACAGTTGCTGGACGCGCTCGGTGAACGCATCGCTGGAGCGCTTGAGTTCGTCCTGCGCGGCTTCCATTTGCGCCAGTTGCTCGAGCTTGTCGCCTTCTTCGGCGCTCAGGGTCTGAGTGCGACGGAAATCTTCCAAAGCTTTCTGCGCATCCAGCACCTGCTGGTACAGCGCTTCGGTCTGGGTCTTGCTCGCAGCGCGGTCGGCGGCCACGGCTTGCTGGGTCTTGAGTTGCTTGAGCTCTTTTTCCAGACGCTCTTTCTGATCGCGCAACGCGGCACGGTCAGCCAGCGCTTGCAGAGCCGGCGGCTCGATGTGCGAGATGTCGATCGACAGGCCAGGCACTTCGAAACGCTCGCCCTTGAAGCCGTCGAGAATCAGCTCCACGGACTTCACCCACTCGCCGTTCTCGTCGAGGGTGATGCCGTGTTCGCCCAGCGGCAGGCTGAACAGCGCGCTGTTGAACAGGCGCATCAGGCGCTCGACGTCCTGCTGCGAGAATTCTTCACGCAGACGGGCGTAGCTATTGTTGTCGGCGTGATCGAGTTGCTGCTTCACCGACTTCAGGCGTTTTTCCAGATCGCGAAGACGTTCTTCGAGATCCTCGGCACTGAACTGACGAGACTGCGCCAGCGCACCGGCCAGTTCGTCGTGAGCGTCCTTGGCCGCCAGCAGTTGTTGCTCCAGAACCTTGACGTCATCGACCAGCGCGAAGCGGTTCTTCAGAACGGACAATTCGCCGAGCCAGCGCTGGATGCCGGAGATTTCCCGTTCCAGACGCATCAGCTCCTGGGTGCCGCCACGCTGATCGTTTTGCAGATCGTCCTGCTCGCGACGGTAGTGTTCGGCCTGAATCGTCAGTTCTTCCTTGCGCGCTGTGGCGTAGTCCGACCAGGTGCCGAGCAACGAGTCGAGCAACGGCGACAGGCGATGCAGTTTGCCGCGCAGCACATCGCGCTGTTTCACGCCGTTGGCCAAGGCTTCGACCAGCGGACCGGCAGCTACCAGCGAGTTGTAGTCCTGTTCCATGCGACGCACGTCGCGGAAGGCTTCTTCGCACGCGGCGATGTAATCAACGCTGCCGGAACGCAGGCTGTGTTCGAAGGCATCGAGGAACAGCTGCTTGAGCTTGGCTGCGGTGATTTCGCGCATGTGCAGCAGGTTGATGAACAGCGCGCGGAAAGTCTTCAGGCTCTGCTCGCTGGTGGAGCGCAGCGGGATCAGCGTCAGATCCAGCGGGATCGACGTGTGACCGCCAACCAGCAAGCGACGCAGCTCATCGGGCTTGAGTTCGTAGGCTTTCAGACCTTCTTTCTCAAGGTTGCTGAACAGTTCTTTCTGCCGCAGGCAGGTGTCGTTTTTCTGGTAATGCGCCAGATCGAGCTTGCCGGCATAGGCAAAGAACTGGTGACCGAAACCACCGCCCGGGCCGCGACCGACCACGCCGATCACGTGCGGACCGTGGGGCAGGTTCACTTCGACGAGGATGTAGCTGGTGTCGGAGGCAAAGTAGAAGCGCCGGGATTGTTCCAGGCTGTACTTGCCGAAGCTCATGTCCGACATGCGCGCCAGGATCGGGAACTGCAAGGCGTTGATCGACGCCGACTTACCAAGGTTGTTCGCGCCGTAGACCGACAGCGGTTCTTCCAGCGGGAACAGGCCGAGGCTGTAACCGGCGGTGTTCAAAAGAGCAAAGCGGCGGATGCCGTAGCGTTCCTGGCTCATGCGTCGGACTCCTGTTCTTCGGCAATGGCTCTGGCCAGTGCGTCTTCTTCGCTCTCTTCTTCAAACTCGGAGAGATCGAGTGGATCGTCGGTGGCGAGGAATTTGGCCTCGGCGGCTTCGTCGATCAGCACCGGTGCCGGCAGCGGCAGAACGCTGTGCACGCTGGCTGCCAGATCGCGGTCTTGCTGAACCGACAGGCAGACGTCGAGGAAACGGTGCATCGGCGGCAGGAAACGATACACGCCGTTTTCTTCGCTGGCGAAACCGAGCTGGGTCATGCGGCGCATGATTTTTTCTTCGAGCTCTTCAACGGTCTGCACTTCGGCCTGGATGAACAGGTCGCGGTACTTTTCCAGCAGCGACGGCAGTTCTTCGCGGCCGAGGCTGCCGCCGTCGAGCACGGCGATCGGGTCGCGGCCCTGATCGGCCAGATGCTCGACGAGGATGAAGGTGAACAGCGCCAGGCGCTGAGCGGTCTTGTTCACCGCCGCTGCGGCCATGTCTGGCACGAAGTAGTAGAAACCACGGGTGTCGCAGACCAGTTCGAACCCCAGCGCCTTGAACAGCGTGCGGTACTGGTCCTGGAAGTTCGACAGTTGCGCGTACAGCTCCGGGTCGCGGCGGCTGACGTGGTAGCCCTTGAACAGCTCGCGGAAGATCGGCGCGAGTTGCGACAGTTCGGAAAGATCAAGATGCATTGGGGATGCTCGCAGAATCCTCGGCGGCGGCGTCGCCGGCCGAGAGCAGGGCGAAGGAGCGCAGGCTGACCTGGTGCTCGTGAGTGTGGTATTCGCGGCGTTCCAGACGCTCGCGCTTGAAGCGTTTTTCCCGCGACAGGCGCGAGAACCAGTAAAGCAATTCGTCGGTAGCGCCGTCCGGCTCCTGCTCCAGCAGCCAGGTCATCAGGTCCGGCATCGGCAGGGATTCTTCGCAACGGTCGACCATTTCGCGCACGGTGCGCGGTGCACGCGGGGCATCGCCAGTCTTCTGCGATTTGTGCGCCTTGGGGAAACGCGCCGGTTTCGGCTCGAAACGGGCCAGGGCGTAGACGTAGGCCTCAACCTGACTGGCGCTGCCGAGAAAGGTGCTTTGCGGCCGGGTGAACAACGGCATCGCGGCTTGCGGTACGGCGTCGATGCCTTTGCGGCGGATCGCGGCCAGCGCCAGCGCGGCACCACGGGTCACGGCGTTGTGCCGACGGGCTTCTTCACGCAGCGGCAGCAGCAGTTCACGGGCGTGACGCAGGGTCAACTGGGCGCTGGTCTGCATTTCGAGGATGCGCGCGTGGGTGCGCAGCAGCATGTCGTCATCGACCAGATGGCCGAGGCGCTGCTGTTCGCTGAGCATCTTCAGCAGCACGGTTTCGACCTTGCGCACGCCTTGCTCGAAGGCGCCGTCGGCGTTCACCAGATCGATCATCGGCTCGACGTATTCGTCCCAGGTCGCCAGTACTTCGGCGTAACGCTGACGCAGCGGAATCTGCCGGTCGCTGGTCTTGGCCCGTTCGGCCACGGCCACCAGCGCCTGTTCGTCGTTATCGAGTTTTTTCAGAACGTCTCGCACGCGCATGTCGAGCAGGCGCAGCTGACGGGCAAGATCATTGCCGTCGCGGACGTCGAATGCATCCTGAATGTAACCGGCCAGACGCTCAAGGTGACGCAGATAGGCTTCGATCTCCAGGCACAGGCCCAGACGGTGCTCGCGGCGCAGGTAGGCGAGGAAATCGTGAATCTGCGCGTTCAGCTCGAAACGGTTCGGGCTTTTCGCCACGGGAACCAGAATGTCGAGGCGGATCCACACGTCGAGCAGGCTGGTGATGTCCTGCGGCGTGCTATCCAGTTGCTGGGCGGCCAGTTGCGTGCGCAGTTCGTTGAGGCTCAGGGTGCCCTGGTCGAAGTGCTCGCACAGTGGCTCCAGAAGTGCCCAGTGTTCAGCGAGGGCGCGCAAGACGCGCTTGGGTTCGATCATCGGAATGGCCGGCTGGTTGGCGATTAAAAGCCGCGATTGTACTGCATCACGAAGGATGCGATTCACTCTCGGGACGGGCTGTCGCTTTTCTTTGCGTCAAGGTATCGGTCAAGACTATCGATCAACAGCGCGCGATCTTGAGCGAAGGGCGGTAGAATCAGCGCACTTCAGTTATCCACAAGTGGCCGACCCTTGCTAATCGAGTCCCGCCGCCGCGCCTATTTGAACGCCATGCAGGTGGTCAACTGGCTGCCGCGCACCGAATTGCCCTTTGCCGCGCCGTCGCGGCCCGAGTTGCTGGACATGCCCGAGCCCGAGATTGCCGCACCGGTAATGCCGACGGCTCCCGCCGAAGCGCCGGTGCAGCCGGCCGCGCGTGCGGTCGAACGGCCGAAGATCGAGGTTCCGCGACCTTCGCTGGCCAGTACCCGCACGGGCGCCAAACCGGTCGAAGAAGTCGACGAAACACCTGTGGTTGCCAAGCCGGCGCCGGTGCCGCCACCGCGCTTTGCCCTGCAATTGCTGCGCGCCGGCCGTTGCCTGCTGCTGGTGGAGTTACCCACAGGCGAAGCCTTCCAGTCGCGCGATCCTGCTTATCTGTTGCTCAAGGACATGCTGCGTGCCGCCGGTCTGCCGGACGCGCCGCAGATTGTCGGTGAGCCGGTGCGCTGGCCTTGGCTGAACCGCGGCACGATGGATCAGGGCCCTGAAGCGGCCCGGGATTTCGTCCAGGGTTTCCTGTCGGTGCAGATGGAGGCGGCGCCGTGCGCCTGTCTGTGGCTGATCGGCCTGCCGGCGGTGCGCTTTGCCGGTGAGGCGGATGCCGAAGCGTTCAACAGTGAATTGCAAATCGAGGGTCTTGGCCTGGCGTGGGCCGTGCCGGGGCTGGAATTGTTGATGGAAGAGCCACAGCGCAAGGCCGCCGTGTGGCAAGCCATGCGTCGGCTGATGGCGCGCTGGAAAGAATCGAATGAGTGACGCTGTATCGTTTCGCCCGATGACCGAGGCGGATCTGGACGCTGTGCTGAAGATTGAATTCGCCGCGTACAGCCATCCGTGGACCCGCGGGATTTTTCTCGACGGCCTGGGCAAGTACCAGATCTGGCTGATGTTCGAAGGTGAGCAGCAGGTGGGCCACGGGGTGGTGCAGATCATTCTCGATGAGGCGCACCTGCTCAACATCACGGTCAAGCCGGAAAACCAGGGTCGCGGGCTGGGGCTGACCCTGCTCGAATACCTGATGTCCCGCGCCTACGCCGCCGATGCCCGGGAATGTTTCCTGGAAGTGCGCGACAGCAACACGTCGGCCTTTCGCCTCTACGAGCGCTATGGCTTCAACGAGATCGGTCGGCGCCGGGATTACTACCCGGCGGTCGGCGGGCGTGAAGATGCCGTGGTCATGGCCTGCACGCTCGTCGACTGATCGCGGCAGGTGCCCTCAGCGCTTGCGATCCAGCGGATCGCGGCGCGCCAGTTCCGCTTCATCCAGCCCGTTGCCGCCGCCGATATCGTCCTCGTCGACCACGCTCAGATCCCAATCAGCCTGATTGCCTTCGCCGACCTCATGAGCATCCCGGGCGCCATCTTCATGAATCAGGGTTTCCGGGCTCAGGTCATCATCGGTAGGCTCGTGATCGGCGGTTGATGCCCCGGTAAAACCGGCTTCGCGTACGCGGTCACGGGGCATCAGTTGCTCGCGTTCGCGCTCGGGCAGTTCGTCGCCGATCTTCGCGCTGGGCTGTTCGTCGTCGAAATCCAGCTCATGCACCGAACCCATGCGGTCTTCGTTATCATCGATGGGCTCCGGTTGCACCGCATCGTAGGGACGTCGTGAATCAGTCATGGCAATTCCTCATACTGTGGGCCTTACTGAGGTGGACTCACCGGGGCCCCGAGAAATTCAAAGCAAATCACCCACGATCCCGGCGTGACCCCGACGGGCGGTCGACAGTCATACCAGCGCATCTTTCTTGAGGCCTTACAGCATGCACGACTTACAAGACCTGATTGATAACAACGAGCGTTGGGCTGACGCGATTACCAAGGAAGACCCGGATTTCTTCGCCAAGCTGGCCCGTCAGCAGACGCCGGAATATCTGTGGATCGGCTGCTCCGACGCACGGGTGCCGGCCAACGAAATCGTCGGCATGCTGCCGGGCGATCTGTTCGTTCACCGCAACGTTGCCAACGTGGTGCTGCACACTGACCTCAACTGCCTGTCGGTGATCCAGTACGCGGTGGACGTGCTCAAGGTCAAACATATTCTGGTGACCGGGCACTACGGTTGCGGCGGTGTGCGGGCGTCGATGCAGGATCGCCAGTTCGGCCTGATCGATGGCTGGCTGCGTTCGATCCGTGACCTGTACTACGAAAAGCGCGAAGAACTGGCCAAGCTGCCGACCGAAGAAGAGCAGGTCGACCGTCTGTGCGAGCTCAACGTGATCCAGCAAGTGGCCAACGTCGCCCACACCAGCATCATCCAGAACGCCTGGCATCGCGGGCAGAGCCTGTCGATCCACGGCTGCATCTACGGCATCAAGGATGGTCGCTGGAAGAGCCTGAACACCACGATCAGCGGTTTCGAGCAATTGCCGCCGCAATACCGTTTGCGTCCGGTTGGCGCGCCTTGATCGATCGTTCAGCGTAAACCTTGCCGGCGCCGCCAGCTCAGCAAATAGCGCTGACCTTCGAGATTGGGTGATTCATCGTAACCGGTGATCCACCCTCGGCAGCGCGAGGACCCGCAACCGCAGGCGAACTGCCGCAGCAGTTTGTCTTCGGTGGCGGTGTAATCGATGGTCAGCCTTTCACCCTCCAGAATATCGCGCAGGGCCCACACCCATAACTCGCTCATGTCGAGAAAGGTATTCGGGTCGCAGCAATGCTCGAACGCGCCGCAAAAGCGCGGATCGTAGAGGTGGATGCCGGCCAGCAATTGCCGGGTCTGCCGACAGCGATAGGGCAGCAACTGGCCTGAAACCCGGCACATTCGGGTGATACGCAGGAATGCCCGGCACGCTATGACAGCGGTAGCCACACCTTCGGGATCGTGAACAATCTCGAAATCACGTTTTGACGGAAATCCCATGCGCACGGGGAGCCCGGCAAAAGGATAAATGCCCTCGGTATCGCGTGCCGGTTTACCCGGTAGTGCGTAAGTGTTCATAACGGTCCCTGTTGGCTCGTTGTCGCAATTTCCATCGACTGACGTCCTGCCAGTCATGCAACACGATGATTGGATCCAAGATCCCGCAAATCACACTAACGGTCTACTGTCAGATCTGACAGGCGAAATAGACGCTTTCCCGGGTCAGCCAAGGCTGACACGGGAAGAACGTCCGATTGCTCAGAGGTGGGCAGCGGGCGCGGCCATGTCCGGCAATGGGCTTTTCAGCTGTTGCAGCTGGGATTTGACCGGTGTGGTCGAGCAAGTCTTGTCCGCCTGCGCCACGGTCTCGTTGCGGATCGTGGTGTAGAACAGCTCGCAGGTCTTGGCTTTCTGCGTCACTTGCCAGGTCTGGGTGCAGCTGTTGAGCAGTGTCTTCGGATCGGTGCCTGGTTTGCTGCCCATCCCGGCCTGCCAGCAGGCAGCGCTCAAGTCTTGTCCCATCACCTTCAGACCCGCCGCATCGGCCTTGGCCTGGGCATCGTCGCCGGTGTAGTTGCTCGGGTCGGCGGCGTACCAGATGTAGCTCGGGTGGTTGGAACCCAGCACCGGCACATTCACGCCCGCGCTCGGGCTGATGGTCGCCAGGCCCAGTACATTCACGGTCGCACCGTATTGCTGCTTGATCCAGTTACGCACCGGCGCACCAAAGGCAACCATCGGCAGCACGGCGCCGCTGGCGTTCTGGCTGACCTGCTTGACCATGGTGGTCTGGTAATCCTTGAAGTAGTCGTACACGCCCTCCAGATCCTTGCCGGCGCTGGCGGGCGCGGCGATCGGGGCGATGTCGATGATGGTCTGGTAGGCCGGCGTCTGGTCGGCGGGGATGCCATTGTCGGTCAGCAGCGCGGCCCAGCGGTCGGTGGTGTTCGAGCGCAGGTAATCCTGGGCCTGGGTCAGCGAGTAGTCCGGCGGGAAGTGCAGCAGCTCGACACTCTTGCGGTTTTCCAGGGCCATGCCAAGTGGCAGGAACAGGTACCAGCTGTACGCCCATTTGCCGTCGGCATTGAGTTTGCTGGCGCCGTTGTAGGCCAGGTCGCCGGCGTCCAGCAAGGCGGTCAGAGGTTTGTCATAGCCCTTCGGTACGCCGCTGATTTCGGCATAGAGCTGATCGTTGTCGTTTTTTACCAGCACTTTGGCGTTGGTGTAGCCGTCGCGCTGCACGCTCTGGCTCAGGTAATGGGCGACGGTCTGCTCCAGCGTCCAGTTGCGAAAGCAGATCACGCTGCAATTGTTGGGGTAGGCGAAGAGGCGGGTGACGCGCTCGGTGCTGCCCAGTTTCAGGTCGACATCGGCGTGGGCCGCGGCGCTCAACGTGAGCGCCGCGAGGGTGAGGCCTGCGAGTTTCAACATGCTCAGATCCTTTTCAGCGAGGGTAAAACCTTGGAGGAGGGCAATCCGGCCCGCGTCTAGCCTAGCCGGGGAACAGGTGTTTCAGCGAATAACCAAGCTGACTGGCGAGAATCACCCCGGTCATGACCAGCAGAAACAACAGTTGCAGCGGGCTGAAATGCGCCCAGTGCAGCGCGGTCAGCCACGGGTGCTTGTCGCTGAACTCCGGGTCGAGCGTACCGATGCGCCGCTTGTGCCAGAGCCCGATCAGGATCACCCCGATATAGGTGAAGGCTCCCAGCCCACCGAGCATGACCGAGAACAGCAGGATCATGACGGCTTGCGGTACGCCATGGCGCAGCACGAGCCAGCGGGTATCAGGGTTCCATCGGCGTGGAATGATTCTTTCGGTCAACCACAGATCCTGAACGATCAAATGGGCGCTGATCAGAAACCAATAACTCAAGCCGATCCGGAAAAACCAGACAGGAACGCAGGCGAAGGCCAGGGGAATGACGATGCTCATCGCCGTGGTCTTGTGCTCGGCAGGCAGATAAAACAGCCACAGCGCCAGCGCAATCGCGGCCCATGACCGCAACCAGGTTTCGGCGGCGATGTAGCGCGGCAGAAACCGTCGCCAGTAGAAAACATCGGCGTACGGCAGGCGGGCGAGCAGGTCGGGGAAGCGCCACTTGAGGGTTTCCGACAACTGCTGACAGGCCTGCCAGTCAGCCGGAATGAACCGGTCGGTCATGTCTTTCTGTTGCCGCGGCTTCATCGGGCTGATCAGCATCCGCGCGGCCAGAGCGTCGGGCGACCCGTTGCGCTGATCTTCGGCCCGGGCGCACAGGGTGTCGTAGAGGCTTTCCTGGTTGCAGCGTTCGATCAGCGCCTGCCAGAGCCAGTCCGGTTGCGGATGAATGCCCTTGGTGTCGTCCCAGCCAAACAATTGGGAGACGCGGTCGAACAGCGGCACGCTCCACTCTGTGTCCTGCAGCAATTGCAGAATGATCTGCTGCCAGTGTTCCCGGCGGTCGAACACCTGGAGCCAGGGTTGGGCCGTGTAAGACTTGAGCAGCGCGAGAAATTCGCGCTCGTTTTGCGAGGCGAGGAGCGTTTCCAGCGATTGCCGGTAATCCGTCAGCAACTCGTTGGCGAGAATGCTGCGCTGCCCGTCGCCGATGACGATCTCCTGCCACGGGCCCAGCCAGCCGAGGTGCTGCACCGCCCATCGGGCAATCGAAAGGCGCAGCGCGGGCTGATCGAAGCACAACGTCAGCAACAGTGTCTGGAACGCTTGCGCACAATTCTGTTGGCGCGCTTGCTCCCAGCGCTCGTCCAGATTGGTGTCCGAGAGGCCGTTCAGCAATTGCGATGCGGCTTCAATGGCTGGGTCGGCAGTCGGCTGCTCGGGCTCCAGGTTAAGAGGCTCCGGATTCAGGGGCTGTACCCGCAAAGTCTGCGACTCGATCGGTGCTTCGGGTGCGGCCGGGGTCACCGGTTCGAATAGCGCCGCAGGGTAATCCCACGCATCGGTCCCGGTCTTCTGCAGTGGCTGAACCATGGACTGCTCTTGTACCGCCAGCGCGGCGATCCCCGGAGCGAGCATGACGTCGCCGTGCTCCTCGCTCTCCTCGTTTTCAAGGCGCCACTGGGCAATCGACAGTGCACGCTCATAGGCCTCGCGCAGGCGCTGAAAGCCTGCTGCATCTTCATCGGGCCGAAAGACTTTCAGCAGCCGCGCGTAACTGCGCTTGATATCACGCAGCCCGGCGTCTTCGGGCAGTTGCAGGACAGACCAGCATTCCATGTCGTGCTTCCTTACTGCCAGGGGTTACGGTCGAGGGCACTCAACTGCTTGCTCAGTTCGGTACGGGTTTCACGGATCTGCCGCTCGTCCTGGGAATCCAGCGCCTGCTGGAATTGCTTGGCCCAGTAGCCGATCTGATCGCGCAGGTCGCCCAGGCTTTCCTGATACAGACGTTCCAGCCGAGCACTGAGCAGGGTGTTCACCTGTTGCTCGCGCGGATGGATCTTCAGTTGCGCCAAGGCTTGCAGACGTTGCTGGATTTCCTCGGGCGTCAACACGCCGGGGTTGTTTTCGATGACCAGCGAATGTTGCTGACCGGTCAGGGGAATGCTGACCTGGGCTTCGAGCAAGCCGTTGTTGTCGTAGGTGAAGCGCACATCCAGCTCGACTTCGCCGGCCTTGCGCTTGGGCACCTTGATGTCCAGTTGGCCGAGCGCGACGTTGTCTTTGACCAAGCGGCTTTCGCCCTGAAAGATTTTCACGACCACCTGTTCCTGATTGTCGTGAAGGGTCTGCACGGTTTTCACCCGGCTGACCGGGACGATGCTGTTGCGCTCGATGATCGGCAGGTAATGCCCGCTTTCATACTGGCGACCGACCTGCGTGGAGGTCTCGATCCCCAGCGTGTAGGAGCAGACATCGGTGAGCACCACTTCTTCCAGCGCGGCCGAACGGGCCTTGAGCGCTGCCTGAATGGCGGCGCCTTGAGCAACCACCTGATCCGGATCGAGGCTGATCGACGGGAAGCGGCCGAACAGCCCGGCAGCCAGTTTGCGCACCAGCGGCATGCGGGTGGTGCCGCCGACCAGCAGAATTTCATCGAGGTCGCTGACGCGGATGCGAGCATCGCGCAGGGCTCGTTCGATCGGCGCGCGCAGGCGTTCGAGCAGCGGCATGTACAGCGTCGCCATCTGCGTCTGGGTGATGGTCTGGGTCCATTGCTTTTCGCCGACCTGCAATCTGAATTCGGCGCTGGCGTCCTGGCCCAATGCACGGCGCACACGTTCTGCCTCGCGGCGCAGCGGCTGGAGGATGGTAGAGCGCTCGGGGAAGTCCGACACGTTGCGATGCTGATCGATAAAGTGCTCGAGCAGCACGTTGTCGAAATCCTCGCCGCCGAGGAAGTTGTCACCGGCGCTGGCGCGCACCTCCATGACCCCCTCGAAGAGTTCGAGAATCGACACGTCGAACGTACCGCCGCCCAGATCGAACACCAGGAACGAAGTTTCCTTGTCCCGTTGGTGCAGGCCGTAGGCGAGTGCGGCGGCGGTGGGTTCGTTGATCAGCTTTTCGACTTTGAGTCCCGCCAGTTCACCGGCAATGCGCGTGGCCTTGCGCTGGGCGTCGCTGAAATAGGCTGGAACACTGATCACGGCTTCCGTGACGGTCTGCCCGTAGGTGCGCTCGACGTCTTCTTTCAGGCTCTTGAGCACCAGCGCCGACAGCTCTTCCGGACGGAATTTTTTATCCCCGAGGTAGACCTCCGTCGCACTGCCCATATGGCGCTTGAACAGCGACGCGGTCAGGCGCGGATGGGTGTGCAGACGCTCACGCGCAGCTTGACCGACCAGAATCCGGCCCTGATCGTCCAGGCCCACCACGCTGGGTGTCAGGAACTGCCCCAGGGCGTTAGGCACCAACTCAGTGGCATCGCCGCGCCATACGGCAACAAGGCTGTTGGTGGTTCCCAGGTCAATCCCGACGATCATTGCAACGAACTCCCTTTGCGCTCAGACAAAAAATGAAACAGATATTGGGCGCGCAAGAATATTACCGAGGCAGTGGCGCGGTAAAGAAAGATGATGGCTCTGAGCCATTATTTGCGACAGGCAACCGCAGGAGGGATCGTTCGGGTCGCTTTTTGTCGAAGGGGTCGAAGGGAAAGACAGGGCGCCGGAGCCGGCGCCCTGTGGTCATCGTTTAAGGCATGGCCGGCGGCAAGTACGAAAGCGTCGTGCCCAGCGCCCACAGCAGCACCAATACCAACGGCGTGTGCACCAGTAATTGCACGAACGAGAAACCGATCAGATCCCGCGCCTTCAGCCCCAGCACGCCCAGCAGTGGCAGCATGTAGAACGGATTGATCAAGTTCGGCAGGGCTTCGGCGGCGTTGTAGATCTGCACCGCCCAGCCGAGGTGATAGTTGAGATCGTTGGCCACCTGCATCACGTACGGCGCCTCGATGATCCACTTGCCGCCGCCGGACGGAATGAAGAAACCGAGAATCGCCGAGTACACGCCCATCAGCAGCGCATAGGTGTCGTGGGACGCGATGCTGACGAAGAACGTCGAGATGTGATGGGCCAGGGTCTGGGCGTCAGTGCCCTTGACCGTGGTCATCAGCGCGGCGATCGAGCCGTACAGCGGGAACTGGATCAGCACCCCGGTGGTGGTCGGCACGGCGCGGGACACCGCATCGAGGAAACTGCGCGGGCGCCAGTGCAGCAACGCGCCGAGCATGATGAACAGGAAGTTGTAGGTGTTGAGCCCTGAAATGGCGGTGATCGCCGGTTTGGTCGAGAACTCGTGGAACAGCCATCCGGCCGCCAGCAGCACCAGCAGGATGATCAGCAGCGGGCTGTGTTCCAGCCATTCGCCAGGGCGGGTGCGCGGTTGCAGCGGCGGCAGGTTGAAGGCCGGGTCGATGCCGCAGGCCTTGGCGTCACGCGCCGAGTTCGGGCCGGGTGCGGTGGCATAGGCGATGATGATCGAAATCACGATCAGCGCCAGCAGCATCACTCCCGACTGCCAGAGGAAAATCGTCTGGGTGAACGGAATCACCCCGGTGATCGACAGAATCGACGGCGGTAGGCTGGCCGGGTTGGCCTGCAACTGCGCGGCAGACGACGACAGGCCCAGCGCCCACACGGCGCCGAGGCCAAGGTAGGCGGCGGCGCCGGCGGCGCGATAGTCCATTTTCAGGTCGGTGCGGCGGGCGAGGGCGCGCACCAGCAGACCGCCGAATACCAGCGACAGGCCCCAGTTCAACAAGGACGCGACCATCGAGATCAGCGCGACCCACGCCACTGCAGAGCGACCGTTTTTCGGGATCCGCGCCAGGCGATCGATCAGCTTTACGGCGGGCGGTGAACTGGCCACGACATAACCGCCGATCACCACGAAGGCCATCTGCATGGTGAACGGGATCAGGCTCCAGAATCCGTCCCCGAAGGCCATGGCGGCGTCGGTGGGTTTGGCACCCATGGCCAGGGTCGCCAGCGCGACGATGATCACCGCCAGCGCGGCGAATACCCAGGAGTCGGGAAACCAGCGTTCGGCGAAACTTGAACAGCGCAAGGCAAAGCGCGCAGAGCGGCTATCTTCGATATCAACGGCCACGGGAGTACCTCGGATTTTTATGTTTATTGTGGTCTTCGGGGCTTGGCCGGCCCGTCTGGACAGGTGCCAACAGTAAATCAACCGGCGGATTTTTGTGACCGTGTTTTGCCGAATCAGACTATGGTCTAACGGGTTGTCCGGCGGCCCGTTTGCGTAGACCATGGGCGCCTTGGTTTTTTGCCTGCCAGAGTTCTTTGCCATGACTGCCCATTCCACTGCCCGACCGGCGCCGTTCAGCCGTTCCGACTACAAGACCCTCGGCCTTGCGGCCCTGGGCGGGGCGCTGGAGATCTACGATTTCATCATTTTCGTGTTCTTCGCCCTGACCCTCAGCCAGCTGTTCTTCCCGCCGGAAATGCCCGAGTGGCTGCGCCTGCTGCAAAGCTTCGGGATCTTCGTCACCGGCTATCTGGCGCGCCCGCTGGGCGGAATCCTGATGGCGCATTTCGCCGACCGGCTGGGGCGCAAGAAGGTTTTCAGCCTGAGCATCCTGATGATGGCGCTGCCATGCCTGCTGATCGGGATCATGCCGACTTATGCACAGATCGGTTATTTCGCACCGTTGCTGCTGCTGGCGCTGCGCATCCTGCAAGGCGCGGCGGTGGGCGGTGAAGTGCCGAGTGCCTGGGTGTTCGTGGCCGAGCACGCGCCGGCCGGCCATCGCGGGTATGCGTTGGGTTTTCTGCAGGCCGGGCTGACCTTCGGTTATCTGATCGGCGCATTGACCGCGACTTTTCTGGCGCAAGTGTTCACCCCGGCCGAAGTGCTGGATTACGCGTGGCGTTATCCGTTCCTGCTCGGCGGTGTGTTCGGCGTGATCGGCGTCTGGTTGCGCCGCTGGCTGAGCGAAACCCCGGTGTTCATGGCCATGGAAGCGCAGCGCGAGGCGCGGGTCGAGCTGCCGCTGCGCACCGTGCTGCGAGATCATCGCCTGGCCATGTTGCCGGCGATGCTCCTGACCTGCGTGCTGACCTCGGCGGTGGTGGTGTTCGTGGTCATCACCCCGACCATGATGCAAAAAACCTTCGGCATGACCGCCGGCCACACCTTCGCGCTGAGCGCGCTGGGCATTGTTTTCCTGAACATCGGCTGCGTGATCGCCGGCCGGCTGGTCGATCGTATCGGCGCCTGGCGCACGGTCATGCTCTACAGCCTGCTGCTGCCGCTGGGCATCGGCCTGCTTTACACCTGCCTGATCAGCGGCGGGGATTGGGTCGGTCTGGCCTACGCCATCGCCGGGTTGTGCTGTGGCGTGGTCGGTGCGGTGCCGTCGGTGATGGTCAGCCTGTTCCCGGCGCGCATCCGCGTTTCCGGGATCTCCTTCACCTACAACATTGCCTACGCCGCCTGGGCCAGTGTCACACCGTTGCTGTTGATCGGTCTGATGCCGTGGAGTCCGTGGATCTGCGTGATGTTCTGCGCGGTGATGGGCGTGGTGGGTGTCGTCAGTGCGGCGTATTTCGGCTCGCGGATGCCGCGCGCAGAACAGTGTCCGGTGGCCGGCACCGCCTGAGTTGTCGAGGCGTAACTATTTTTGTAGGACAAGCCTCAAGCGCTCTTCAGAAAAGATTTCCAAGGCCGATGGTTAGGCTGCATACCCGCTATCCATCCAGTCCATCGGTGCTTTCCCATGTTCAACAAACGCCTGAAGCAAGAGCTGGCGGCTCTTCGTGAAGAACTCTCCAGCCTTCTGCAAGTGAAGGAGAGCCTGGAAAGCGAGATGCTGGTGCTCACCCTTGAGCCCGACGGACGGATTCAGTCGGTCAACCAGAATTTCCTCAGCGAAATGCTCTACAAAAGCCACGACCTGATCGGCCGCGCTATCGAAGACATTGTGCCGGCCCATGTGAAATCCGACGAGTTTCACCACCGTTTCAAGGCCGCCTTGACCCGTGGCGAGCATTTCGCCGGTGCTGTGCGTCTTTCCCGCGGTAACGGCGAAGAGGCGTGGTTGCGTTCGATCGTGCAGCCGGTGCGGTCGTCGGATGGCCGGATCAAGCATTTCTCGATTTTCTCCAGCGACCTGACCCGCACCATCGAGGCCTCCCGCGAACACGAAAACCTGATCGGCGCGCTGGTGCGTTCGACTGCCGTGATCGAGTTCGACCTCAGCGGAAACGTGCTGAGCGCCAACGAACGCTTCCTGCAAGGCATGGGTTACAGCCTGGCGCAGATCAAGGGCAAACATCACCGCCAGTTCTGCGAGCCGGAGGAGTACAACAGTGCTGAGTACCAGAACTTCTGGCGCCGCCTGAACAACGGCGAATTTGTCGCCGGCCGTTTCAAGCGGGTCGACAGCCATGGTCGGACCGTCTGGCTGGAGGCGTCCTACAACCCGGTGCTCGACGCCAACGAAAAGCTCTACAAAGTGGTGAAGTTCGCCACCGTGATTACCGATCAGGTCAATCAGGAACAGGCCGTCGCCGACGCCGCCAACATCGCCTACAGCACGTCCCTGCAAACCGACAGCACCGCCCAGCGTGGCACTCGTGTGGTGACTGAAGCGGTCAACGTGATGCGCGATCTGTCGAAGCACATGCAGACCGCCGGCGAAGGCATCGAGGCGCTGAACGAGCAATCCCAGGTGATCGGCACCATCGTCAAGACCATCAGCGGCATTGCCGAACAGACCAACCTGCTGGCGCTCAACGCGGCCATCGAAGCCGCTCGTGCCGGTGAGCAGGGCCGAGGCTTTGCGGTGGTGGCCGACGAAGTACGGCAACTGGCTTCGCGCACCAGCCAGGCGACCGAAGAAATCGTCGGCGTGGTGCGCCAGAACCAGGACATGGCGCGCAACGCCGTGGCCCTGATGACCGACGGCAAGCAACAGGCCGAACAAGGGCTGGCGCTGGCGGCGGAGGCCGGTACGGTGATCGTCGAGATCCAGGACGGCGCGCAAAAAGTGGTGGATGCAGTCGGCCAGTTCGCCAACCAGTTATCCAACTGATGCCTGCCAGGCGAAGGGATGGTTCACGGCCATCCCTTCGTTGTTTTTATCCCGCTACAATCGGCTCTTTTTCCCGGAGCAGATCCCATGAGCGAGTCCTTCCGTCGCCCGGTTCCCCTGAACAAAGCCTACCGCCTGCTCAATCACGGGCCGACCGTGCTGGTCAGCGCCGCCCATGACGGGCAGCGCAACATCATGGCCGCTGCGTGGGCCATGCCGCTGGATTTCGAACCGCCAAAAGTCGCGGTGGTCCTCGACAAATCCACCTGGACCCGGCAACTGCTCGAAGCCTCGGGCACCTTCGTGCTCAACGTTCCTTGTGTGAATCAGGCTGACATCGTGCAGACCGTCGGCTCGACGTCAGGCCTGGAAATCAATCGCGATCAAGGTCAGGACAAGTTCCAGGCGTACGGCTTGCAGAGCTTCGCAGGCGAGCAGGTCGAGGCACCGATGCTGGACGGTTGCGTGGCCTGGCTCGAATGCCGGTTGTTGCCGGAGCCGCGCAATCACGAACAGTACGATCTGTTCCTGGCCGAGGTGATCGCGGCGCAGGCTGATTCGCGGGTGTTCAGCGATGGACGCTGGCATTTTGAAGGGCACGATGAGCTGCGCACGCTGCATCACGTGGCCGGTGGCAACTTTCTGAAGATCGGTGATCCGGTGGTCGGTAAAAGTCTGGATGCCTGACGGATTGTTAATGTTTTGCAGCAATTAATTATTGTTATTCGATAATTTTAATCGTTAGGGTGGCGCTCTCATTCATTCTTGTGAGGCTTTCCCATGACCACCCACGGGCTCGTGCAATTCAGTCGGCGCATGGCGACGATAACGTTGATCCTGATCGTCGTGATGCTGCTGCTCAATGCTGTCATATGGGCTTACCCACCGTTGGCGGAAAAGGAAGGCTGGGGGCTGGGATTTGCGCTGACCGAGCGCCAGCTGTCACACATGGCCGACACCGCCACGCTGTTTCCGTGGTGGCAGAAGCTGGGCGGGATCGTGCTGTCGAGCATTCCCCTGCTGGCGCTGGCGTCGGGCCTGAACCATTTGCGCCGGTTGTTTCAGAGCTATGCACGAGGTGAGTATTTCGCCCGGGAAACAGCGGAGCATCTGGGCAAGGTCGGGCGAGTGGTGGCGATCTGGGTGCTGCTGGATTTCCTCTGTGAGCCGATGCTCAGCCTGTGGGTCACCCAGAACGCACCAATTGGTGAGCGGCTGTTTACCCTGAGCATCACGGCTGCCTCGTTCGTCGCGTTGTTTCTGGCCGCGTGCATTTCGATCATCGCGCGGATTCTGGCGCAGGCCAGCGAAGTGGATCGGGAAAACCGTACGTTTATTTGAGGTCCTCATGCCTATCGTGATTCAACTGGATGTGATGCTCGCGCTGCGCAAGGTCAAATCCAAAGACCTTGCAGCCGCCATCGGCATCACCGAGGCCAACCTGTCGCTGCTCAAACAGGGCAAGGTCAAAGGGCTGCGACTGGCGACCCTGGATGCCATCTGCGAGTACCTCAACTGTCAGCCCGGGGATCTGCTGGTTCGGGTGGTGGAGGAGGAGGGTGACGCCTGAGGGGTTCGGTTGTCGCTGGAATCGGATTCACGGACATACAAAAAAGGCTTACCTCTCGGTAAGCCTTTTTCAGTTGGCAGTGCTGATTCAATCCCCCAACGCTACCCCTTCACGCCGAGGATCCGCCCCACCTGACAGCGTTGCCTTCCCCTGAGCATCCTTGACCCGCACGATGGCCTGGGTACCGCTGGTCATGTCGATTTCGTTGACGGTGTGGCCCTTGTCCTTGAGTGCCTGGATCAGCGCCGGGCTGAACTGGCCTTGTTCCAGCTCCGTCGGGCCGTTGCGGCTGCCGAAGTTGGGCAGGCTGATGGCGCTTTGCGGGTCGAGGTTCCAGTCGAGCAGGCCGACGGTGGTTTTGGCCACGTATTCGATGATCTGCGAGCCGCCCGGAGAGCCGACGGTGGCGACGAACTCGCCACTGTTGCGGTCGAAGATCAGGGTCGGCGCCATCGATGAGCGCGGGCGTTTGCCGGGCTCCACGCGGTTGGCGACTTTCTGTCCGTTCTCTTCGGGGATGAACGAGAAATCGGTCATCTGATTGTTGAGGAGGAAGCCCTGAACCATCAGGTGCGAGCCGAACGCGGCTTCGATGGTGGTGGTCATCGACACGGCGCCACCGAAGTCATCCACGGCCACCACTTGCGAGGTGGAAATGCGCAGCGGCGAGCGATCCGGCGCGTAGGCGACCTGCACGCCCGGCGGTGTGCCGGGTTTGGCGGTGCCCATGCTGCGTTCGCCGATCAGGCTGGCGCGGCTGGCCAGGTAACCCGGATCGACCAGGCCCTTGACCGGCACCGGCACGAAGTCGGTATCGGCTACGTATTGCGCGCGGTCGGCGTAGGCCAGGCGCTCGGCTTCGGCGATCAGGTGCACGGCTTGCGGCGCAGGTTCGATTCCGGCGGGCTCATCGGTCTTCACAGGTTTGAGCGGCGTCAGGGCCAGACGCGGATCGCGGGTTTCCATCGCCTGCAAGGTGCCGAGAATCTGCGCTATCGCAATCCCGCCCGATGATGGCGGCGGCATTCCGCAAACCTGCCAGCGCTTGTAGTCGGTGCACAGTGGCGCGCGCTCCTTGGCCTGATAGTGCTGAAGGTCGTTCAGCGACAGGCTGCCGGGGTTGGCGTGGCCCTGAACCTTGGCCACGATCTCTTCGGCGATCGGGCCTTTGTAGAGTGCGTCCGCACCTTCGTTGGCGATGCGTTTGAGCACGGCGGCCAGCGCCGGATTCTGCAAGCGAGTGCCGACGGCTTTGACGCTGCCATCGCTGTTCAGAAAGTACTTGGCCATGTCCGGCGAGCGGCGAATCACCGGGTCGGATTCCAGCAGCGAATGCAGGCGCGGGGAGATCGCAAAACCCTGCTCGGCCAGTTTGATCGCCGGCTCGAACAATGTTGCCCACGGCAAGCGGCCGTGCTTTTTGTGCGCCAGCTCCAATGCACGCATCACACCCGGCGTACCGACGGAGCGTCCACCGATCTGCGCCTGCGGGAACGGCATCGGTTTGCCGTCGGCCTGGAGAAACAGCTTCTCGGTTGCGCCGGCCGGTGCGGTTTCGCGCCCGTCGTAGGTGCGCACCTGTTTACCGTCCCACAGCACGATCATCGCGCCGCCACCGATCCCGGAGGATTGCGGTTCGACCAGGGTCAACACGGCTTGCATTGCGATGGCGGCATCGATGGCTGAACCACCCTGACGCAACATCTCGCGACCGGCCTCGGTGGCCAGCGGATTGGCAGCGGCGGCCATGTGTTTTTCGGCGTGGCTGGCTTGCAGGCCGGTGCGGTAACCGGAGGCGGCTTCCGGTGCCAGCGGCAAGGTCGAGGAGGGCGGTGCGTTGCAGGCCGTGAGGGCGATGGCGCTGACGATCAGCGTCAGGGCGGGCAGGCGAAAACGGTTCAGGGGCAGGGCTGGAAACACGCGGGGCTCTCCGTCCGTGGGATAAAAGTCTGACGGACTGTATCGACCGACCGTGTACGACGCAAACCGGAGGTCTCTTTGTCCTTCATGCCTTGGCGGATTTTCTGTAGGGTCATGGGCAAACGTGAAGCCAGAACAATCAACAAGAGGCCGCCATGCACAACGAGTTTCCGACCCAGCCCAGCTATCGCGAACAACACGAGCGCTTTCTTGCCGCCGCGAAGGTTGCGGGTGCAACGCTCTCCTCGTACGCGCATCCGCTCAATGGGCCGTTTGGCGAGTCTTTGAGTACCGATGTGGCGGTGCTGGGGGATCCATCGGCCAAACGGCGCCTGGTGGCGCTCAGCGGCACCCACGGGGTTGAGGGCTATTACGGTTCGGAGTGCCAGATCGACTGGCTGAAGCATTTCACGCCGGACTCGCTGCCGAAGGATGTCGCGGTGGTGGTGATTCACCTGATCAACCCGTGGGGCACGGCGTGGCTGCGACGAGTCAACGAAGACAACATCGACCTCAACCGCAATCACCTGGATTTCAACCGACTGCTTCCGGACAACCGCGCTTACGCGGCGCTCCATGAAATTTACGCCTGCACCGATTTGAATGGCCCCGAGCGACAAAAAGCTGATGCGTTGCTGGATGCGCAAATTGCCGAGCACGGCTGGCCGGCTGTCATGTCGATTGTCGAGGGCGGTCAGCACACTCATCCCGACGGATTGTTCTTTGGCGGACTCGCGCCGGGTTGGTCGAATCGCACGTTGCATTCAATCATCGAGAATCATCTGGCCGGTGCTGAAACCGTGATGTGTTTCGACCTGCACACCGGCGCCGGCGAGTACGGGCATCCGATGCTGCTGACGATTACCCAGGCGCCTTATCCGGCGCTGGCAAAGGCGCAATCGATTTACGGCCCGTGGCTCTACACGCTACACACCGGTGCCGAAACCTTGAGTGAAACCGGAGTTGCCGCGACTGCCACCGGGTACACCTCGCAGGCACTGCTCAACGCTTTACCGAAAGTACAGCTGATGCCGTTCGTGATCGAGTGCGGGACTTATCCGGGGCCGGACGTGCATCGTTACCTGCGCGACGATCACTGGCTGCATCTGCATGGCGATCCGCTGGATGCGACGGGGCGCGAGATCAAACTGAATCTGCTGGAGCAGTTCTATCCCGCCGACCCGGACTGGCGGGCGATGGTCGGTTTGCGCACGCGGCAGATCTGGGCGAAAGGGCTCAGGGCGTTAGAGGGCGAGGCATAAACAAACGGTTCGCCTTTCGGTAAGCCGTTTTGACTGCCTGGAGATGTGCAGTGGTTGGACTGCGGGGGGGGCTGATGTTTACTGCTTGAAGCCTGGCAGCCCGTTGGCAGCACGCCACTTTTTCACAATTTCTGTGATGCCTTCGGGAGTGCATTGCGCGCCATCCTCTAGCCAGTAGATCAAGTCAGATCCTGCCGGGTGCTCACTGAGACGTTCAAACTCAAAAAGTAAAGGATCAAGTATTTCATCAGGACTTGTATTGGCCGCCAGCACGGAGTTCAGAAACTCAATGAACTCGGCTTCTGTGTAGTCAGAAATGTTTTTTTCATAGATCTTCACTTCTTGAAGCCAGGAAGTCCGTTTGCTTCATGCCATGTCGCGATTGTACGGGCTATGCCAGAGGACGACGTGTCAGCACCTGGCTCTGGGTAGTAGATAAGATCTATCTTGCTCGGATGCCCAACGATCTTGTTGAAGTGCAGCAATAGAATATCTGCACGGTCATCTGTAGGTGCCTTGTCTTCCTTTCTGATCTCGTCAATGAACTCAACGAAGTCTTGTTCGGTGTAATCAGAGAAATTGCTTTTGATGAAGGGGTCGCTCATGCAGTTGCCTCAATCCTGGTGTATTTCGACGTGATTTTTAGGAGTGTGGACCCTCAGGTTGTCAACGTTATAGACCTCGCCGCCTTGAGATATCAGTTCCACATGATGAATTTCGTGAGAGATTCTCTTACCAGCCGCATCAGCTAATCGGGCGCGAGGCGCCTTTCCGTTGCGCATACGCTCCAGGCTATCTTCGCTGAGTTGCCCGGCTAGCCTGGTATCTTTTGATGCTTCGGCCCAGAAGGCGCGCCTGAATGAATCAAAGCTGGAATATTCACGCCCTCTTAGCGAATCGGCAATGCTGGTTGGGATTGGCGCACCAGATCCCCCCCGGGCATGGTCAAGCCATACACCGGAAACATCCTCACCAACCCCTGTCACTGTCCCCGGCGTCAATCTCGCCGGTTTCGAAAACACCACATACAACGACTTCAGCCCGGTCTCCGCCGGAAACACCAGAATACAATCCTCGGCGGTGATGTCTTCGCCGGGCAAGCCCTCTATCTGGCTGTCGGTGTTCTCGGGAATCGGATGCACGAGGATCGTGCTCAGTGCTTCGCCGTGCTCCGGATGAACCAGCGGCGGCATCGATCCCAGCGGCCCGCGTTGCGGCGTCCACAAAATCGTGATGCCGTTGAGCTTCGCCTCCATGGCGGTCTTGTCGTTGTTCCACTCGACTTTTACGGTACGCACGGAGTCGTCGCCCGAGACGCCGGTGTGGATGCCGTAGACCTGCATGACCCCTTCGACATCACGCCGGAACTGGAAGCGCACGCGAGTGGTGGCGCGGCTCATGCTGCGTAGCTGTTCGTCGGTATGAAGCGTGCCGTCGCCCATTCGGGTCGGGAGCATCCCGAGGATGAACACGCTGGCCGGGCCTCCCGCACCACGGATTGCCCAATTGAGGCGCTGCTGCAGGATTCCACCACCGGCCATGCGCCCCAACGCCAGATCGGCGCCGATTGCCTTCGCTGCGGCGTAACTGGCAGCGGGAATGCGCATGGCGCCTGCCACCATGACTTTGCCGAAGTGAGAGACGGGCTCAGGTGTAGTGCCCGCATCCGTCCGGCACCAGTTGCCCGGCGTGCAGGACTTGGCAAAAACCAGATCGTCGCGAGGTTTTGGGGATGGCCATTCGTCTGTCGGGACGTAGACGGGTTCGGGCTCTCGGGGCGGATTCCAGGCGGCCCATGAGGCTCCGCCGTTCGGAAGCTTCCGGCGCCAGATATCATCGAAAAGGTCTTGGTCCAGGTCCATGACAACTCCCTGTCTGTCGTTGGATCGAGACAGGGGAGCTTGTGGGTCTGTGGGGATGGCGATCAAATCGACTGGTAGGGATGCAGGTGCCTGAACGAACGAAAAATCCTCTTCTTACGCTTTTCGCACCCTGTTCCTACGGAATCTGGCTGGTCTGCAGAGGAGGCCACTTTTCTCGAGGCATAAAAAAACGGCCTACCTTTCGGTAAGCCGTTTTTAGTACTTGGTGGCTACACAGGGACTTGAACCCCGGACCCCAGCATTATGAATGCTATGCTCTAACCAACTGAGCTATGTAGCCAAGTGGCGCGCATTATTCCCCTGAAATGGAAAAGCGTCAAGCGTAAATTCAAAATATTTCTTCTTATTTTCAACCGCTTATCCTCCCGCGCCGAAAATCGGGGCGGGAGGGGCTTTCAACGCAGCTGAAATCTTCCGGTGTTGGCACTCAAGGCATGGCTGCCCTGGCTCAAGGTATCCGCTGCGAGATTCACAGCCCGCGCGCCTTCGAGCAGGCGAACCGCCGCCTGATCCACCTGCTGGATATTGCCGCTGACCTCATCGGCGGTGCTCGCCTGTTCTTCGACTGCCGTGGCGATCTGTGCGAGGGTGTCGGTGACGCTCTGCACGGCGCTGGCGATTTCCCCCAGGCGTTCGCCAAGCCCCGTGACCGCTTCCGCGTCCGATTGCGCCTGGCCGCACGCAGCCTCCATCAGGCTCACGGCTTCATTGACCGTATTGCGCAGGCTGTCGACCGTTCCGGCAATCTGCGCCGTGGACGATTGCGTACGTTGCGACAGGCTGCGCACCTCGTCGGCCACCACGGCAAAACCGCGACCTTGTTCCCCGGCCCGAGCGGCCTCGATAGCGGCATTGAGTGCGAGCAGGTTGGTCTGCTCGGCGACGCCGCGAATGGTGTCGACCACCAGTTGAATCTGCTGCCCTTGCTCGCTGACCCGGCCGAGCGCTGCGGCAGTTTCGTTCAGGCGCTGATTGAGCTGCTGAATGCTCGCCGTGGTCCGTTGACTGTCACGGCTGCTGTCGGCAGCGATACGCCGGGTGTGCTGGGCGCTGCCGGAAGCCTGTTCGCAACTCTGCGCCACACCTTGAGACGTCGCCGCCAGTTGCGTGGCCGCTGCGGCGATCTGGCTGATCTGCAATTGCTGCGCTTCGACCTCGCTGAGAGCGCCGCTGGAGTGATCGTTGAGGCTGCGCACGGCGTTGCTCAGTTGCGAAGTCTCGTGATCGACACCCAGCAGGCTGGTGCGCAATTGCACCACGGCCACGTTGAGTGCGGTGCTGATCGAGGCCAGTTCATCGCGACCCACGACCGGCACCTGCAGGCTCAGATTGCCGTCGCGCAGCGCCTCGGCCAGCAGCGTGATGCCGCTGGCGCTGCGGCGGATCGAGGCTTGCAGGCAGACGAACAGATACAGCGCCGCCAGTAACAGGAAACCGAACACCGCCGCGACAATGATGAACTGACGAATCGCCGATCCGTGGTAGTCATCCAGCCGCTGATCCAGCGACACCAGCGATTGCTGGCGCAGCGTGGCGAGATTGCCGAGCAGGGCATCGAGAGTGCGCTCGAACTCTTCAGGCTTGAGATTGATGCTGCCGCCGAACACGCCGTCATCCAGCACTTTCAACCCGGCGTCCAGCTGTTTAAGGCTGTCGTGATATTGCCCGGCCCAGCCTTGCAGGGCCGGCGGCAGACGCGCTTCGAGCAGGCTCGCGGTTTTCACCAACTGCTCGCGGGCATCGCCGATGCGACTGCGCAGATCGCGCAGCTGCAGACGGCTTTGCAGGGTGAACTGACCGGAAACCACAGACGCCTGGCCGACGGCTGCCAGCCGACCGACGCGTTCGATCAGGTCCGGTGCGTGCTGGGTGGAAATCTGCGTCAGCAGATAGGTTTCCAGCCACGGTGCAAGGATCAGACGGTTGTCCATCGCGATCTGCTCGCGCAAGGCTTGCAGCGCGCTGAGAGCGTTGGTGAAGCGGTCGTAACCGTCCGGCCACCAACCGACACCGGAAAGGCTTTTCGAGTCCAAGCCATTGAGCGCGGCTTGCAGGGCCTGATAGCGGGTCAGGGTTTCACCTTCCGCGCCTTCGGCTTGCAAGGCATTGCCCAACTCCAGCGTGGCTTGGGCGACGGCAGGTTGTACGCCATCGAAGGCGGCCATGGCCGCAAGGGTGGCGGGCGTCGGCTGGCGGTTGGTTTCCGTGGCGCGCCAGCGGGCGGCGCGATCGCGCTGGGCGGCGAGCAGGTTGTCCAGTGCATCGAGGGCGAGCAACTGCCGCACACCGGCACGTTCGCCAGCGATCAGGTTGAGTTTGTCGCGATAGTCCTGGCCGATCATCAACAGGCTACCGGCCAATGGCAGGATAAACAGCAGAAACAACAACTGGAATTTACGCGCGAAGCCAAACCGCCCCAGCAATCCGATCCCCGGTGATAAAAAAGCCTGCATGCCCCATGACTCCTCTGGACACCACGCACCATCGGCGTGCATCGCGGTCGTTGCGACCGGGATTGGTGCCCTGCTAAAAGGCCTCGAAAGTTCACCCTTGCCCGCTCTGTAGGCCGGCTCTGTAGCGAAACTTCCCATTCTCGATGCCCTTTGTAAGGGCGCCGCGTTCAAGCGGATAAGCAAGGCAAGATTCAGACCATGGCGTTGCGCTATCACTTGTGGCGCGACGACTGAATAGTTCGTTAGCTGGCTAAGGGGATGGCGCTGGCTCACCGAAAAATGGCACATTGACGCACCTGCCCGCGTGCACCCATCTGCAGTCCGGAAACTCCCATGGCTATCAGCAACGTTCAGACCGCCGCTGCCTCGGCGTCCGCTCCTCCACAAAGCAGCCCTTTGGTGATGCGCATCATCGGCGCGGTGGCGCTGGCGCATTTGATCAACGACCTGATCCAGTCAGTGCTGCCGTCGATCTATCCGATGCTCAAGGCCAACTATGGCCTGAGCTTCACCCAAGTCGGCCTGATTACCCTGACCTTTCAGTTGACCGCTTCGCTGTTGCAGCCGTGGGTCGGTTATCACACCGACCGGCATCCGAAACCGTGGCTGCTGCCGGCCGGTTCCGTGTGCACGCTGATCGGTATCGTGATGATGTCGATGGTTGGCAGTTTCCCATTGATTCTGCTGGCAGCGGCGTTGATCGGTATCGGCTCTTCGACCTTCCACCCTGAAGCTTCTCGTATCGCGCGTCTGGCGTCGGGCGGACGTTTCGGTCTGGCGCAATCGACGTTCCAGGTCGGTGGTAACGCCGGTTCGGCATTCGGCCCGTTGCTGGCAGCGGCGATCATCATTCCTTTCGGCCAGGGCAACGTGGCCTGGTTCGGACTGTTCGCGGTGTTTGCGCTGTTCGTGCTCTATCGCATCAGCCGCTGGTATGCCCATCACCTGAACCTGTTCAAGCTCAAGGCCGGCCAGGCCGCCACTCATGGACTGTCGAAGGGCAGGGTGATCAGCGCGTTGGTGGTGCTCGGGTTGCTGGTGTTCTCCAAGTATTTCTACATGGCCAGCCTGACCAGTTACTTCACGTTCTACCTGATCGAGAAGTTCGACCTGTCGGTGGCCAGTTCCCAGCTGCATCTGTTCCTGTTCCTCGGCGCGGTGGCGGCGGGTACGTTCTTCGGCGGGCCGATTGGCGACAAGATCGGGCGCAAGGCGGTGATCTGGTTTTCGATCCTCGGCGTGGCACCGTTCACCCTGCTGATGCCGCATGTCGACCTGTTCTGGACCAGCGTCCTGAGCGTAGTGATCGGCTTCATCCTCGCTTCGGCGTTCTCGGCGATCGTGGTCTACGCACAGGAATTGGTGCCGGGCAATGTCGGGATGATTGCCGGGGTGTTCTTCGGTCTGATGTTCGGCTTTGGCGGGATTGGTGCTGCGTTGCTCGGGCATTTGGCGGATATTCACGGCATCGAGTACGTGTACTTCCTGTGCTCGTTCCTGCCGCTGTTCGGGGTGCTGGCGATCTTCCTGCCGAGAACCAAAAAGGCCTGACGGTCTGAATTTCAGGCACAAAAAAGCCGCGTATCAAACGCGGCTTTTTCATGGGTGCAGCTTTTACACGTTGAAGCGGAAGTGCATCACGTCGCCATCTTTGACGATGTAGTCCTTGCCTTCCAGACGCCATTTACCGGCTTCCTTGGTGCCTGCTTCGCCCTTGTACTGGATGAAGTCGTTGTAGGCGATCACTTCGGCGCGGATGAAGCCTTTCTCGAAGTCGGTGTGGATCACGCCAGCGGCTTGCGGTGCGGTGGCACCGACGCGGACGGTCCAGGCGCGGACTTCTTCGACACCGGCGGTGAAGTAGGTCTGCAGGTGTAGCATTTCGTAGCCGGCGCGGATCACGCGGTTCAGGCCAGGCTCTTCCAGGCCCAGGGCCTCGAGGAACATGTCCTTCTCTTCGCCGTCATCCAGCTCGGCGATTTCTGCTTCGATCTTGTTGCAGACCGGAACGACCATGGCGCCTTCTTCTTCGGCAATGGCCTTGACCACGTCCAGGTGCGGGTTGTTCTCGAAACCGTCTTCAGCGACGTTGGCGATGTACATGACCGGCTTGGTGGTCAGCAGGTGGAAGCCCTTGATGATCGCTTTTTCGTCTGCGCTCATGTTCTTCATCAGGCTGCGTGCAGGCTTGCCTTCGCTGAAGTGCGGGATCAACTGCTCCAGCAGGGCCTTCTGGGCCACTGCGTCCTTGTCACCACCCTTGGCGTTGCGCGCGACTTTCTGCAGTTGCTTCTCGCAGCTGTCGAGGTCGGCGAAGATCAGTTCCAGGTCGATGATTTCGATGTCGCGCTTCGGGTCGACGCTGTTGGAAACGTGGATCACGTTCTCGTCTTCGAAGCAGCGCACGACGTGAGCGATCGCGTCGGTTTCGCGGATGTTGGCCAGGAACTTGTTGCCCAGGCCTTCACCTTTCGACGCGCCGGCAACCAGGCCTGCGATGTCGACGAATTCCATGGTGGTCGGCAGGATGCGCTTCGGATTGACGATGGCCGCCAGAGCGTCCAGACGCGGATCCGGCATCGGCACGATGCCGCTGTTCGGCTCGATGGTGCAGAAGGGGAAGTTCTCGGCCGCGATCCCGGATTTGGTCAGGGCGTTAAACAGGGTGGACTTGCCGACGTTAGGCAGGCCGACGATGCCGCAATTGAATCCCATGGTGTTTCCCCTCGGATTAGAGTCAGGCCTTCTGGCTGTGCAGGTTTTTCATCGCGCGGTTCCATTCACCGGCGAGGATATCCGGCAGCACGCCGAGGGCAAAGTCGATGCTGGCATCGAGTTTTTCCTGTTCGGCGCGTGGCGCACGACCCAGGACGAAATTTGAAACCATACTGGCGACGCCCGGGTGGCCGATGCCAAGCCGCAGGCGGTGGAACGTATTCTGATTGCCCAATTGCGCAATGATGTCGCGCAACCCGTTGTGACCGCCATGGCCGCCGCCGACTTTGAGTTTGGCGACGCCCGGAGGCAGATCGAGTTCGTCGTGCGCCACCAGGATCTCTTCAGGCTTGATGCGGAAGAAACCGGCGAGTGCCGCCACGGCCTGGCCGCTGCGGTTCATGTAGGTGGTGGGAATCAGCAGACGAACATCCTGACCCTGATGCGAAAAACGCCCGGTCAGGCCGAAATACTTGCGATCGGCCACGAGACTCACGTTCTGTGCGTGGGCGATGCGCTCAACAAAAAGGGCCCCTGCGTTATGCCGGGTCTGCTCGTATTCAGCGCCTGGATTTCCCAGGCCAACGATCAGTTTGATGGCAGTCACGATAGGGGCCCTTCCTTTGAGTGGTGGATAACATCGCCGCGATCCTGGAAGGCGGCGAAAGTGGACGAAAAATGCTCATTTACCATGGATGTAAACTCCGCGTTCCCGCCCGCTTTCTCGCTACGTTCCAGTCCGCGATGTTACCTGCTCACTCAGGCATGACAGAGTGAATTACTCTGCTGCGCCTTCTTCGGTAGCTTCTGGAGCAACACGTGGAGCGTGGACGTTGGCAACAGCCTTGTCATCGCCGTGTGCCAGAGCAACGAACTCGACACCTTTAGGAGCTTTGAGGTCCGACAGGTGAACGATGGTGCCGATTTCAGCGTTAGCCAGGTCGACTTCGATGAACTCAGGCAGATCTTTTGGCAGGCAGGAAACTTCGATCTCGGCAACAACGTGCGAGATTTCGCCGCCTTTCTTCACTGGAGCAGCTTCGTTGATGAAGTGCACAGGAACGATAGCGGTCAGTTTCTGGCCAGCTACAACGCGTACGAAGTCAGCGTGCATCACGTGGCCTTTGGCCGGGTGACGCTGCAGAGCCTTGATGATCACGTTTTGCTTGGTGCCACCAACGTTCAGTTCGATAACGTGGCTGTAGGCAGCTTCGTTTTCGAGCAGTTTGGCAACTTCTTTGGCCAGCATGCTGATGGATTCAGGGGCTTTGTCGCCACCGTAAACAACAGCTGGAACCAGGGCGGCGAGACGACGCAGGCGGCGGCTCGCACCTTTCCCCAGGTCGGAACGCGCTTCAGCATTCAGAGTAAAATCGTTCATTTTGTATCTCCAAAATAGCCATGACCGAGTGGCGTTTGCGACCAGCGCCGAACACGGTATGGGCAAAAAAGCCCCGCCCCGGCAGGAATGCCGGGGCGGGGCGCTTTTCGTCAACGAGACATTTCGAGAAGGGCAGGGCCCTTAACGGAACATCGCGCTGATCGATTCTTCATTGCTGATGCGGCGAACCGCTTCGGCAACAACCGGTGCGATATCCAGTTGACGGATACGTGCACAGGCTTGTGCTGCAGCGGACAGCGGGATGGTGTTAGTGACCACCAGCTCGTCCAGCACGGAATTTTCGATATTCTCGATGGCCCGACCCGACAGCACAGGGTGTGTGCAGTAGGCAAAGACCTTGGCTGCGCCATGCTCTTTCAGGGCCTTGGCCGCGTGGCACAGAGTGCCGGCGGTATCGACCATGTCATCGACCAGAATGCAGGTACGCCCTTCGACATCACCGATGATATGCATCACTTCAGAGTGATTGGCTTTCTCACGGCGTTTGTCGATGATCCCGAGATCCACGCCCAAGGATTTGGCAACGGCACGTGCACGCACGACGCCACCAATGTCCGGGGACACGATCATCAGGTTCTCGAAGCGCTGATCTTCGATGTCATCCACCAGAACCGGGGAGCCGTAGATGTTATCTACCGGAATATCGAAGAAACCCTGAATCTGGTCAGCATGCAGATCAACCGTGAGAACACGGTCGATGCCGACTACGGTGAGCATGTCAGCAACGACTTTCGCGCTGATAGCCACACGTGCGGAACGCGGACGGCGATCCTGACGGGCATAACCAAAATAAGGAATAACAGCAGTGATACGAGTAGCCGAGGAGCGGCGGAAGGCATCAGCCATCACTACCAGTTCCATCAGGTTATCGTTGGTCGGAGCGCAAGTCGGCTGAATAATGAAGACGTCTTTACCACGAACGTTTTCATTGATCTCGGCTGTAATTTCGCCGTCGGAGAATTTACCGACAGAGATGTCACCGAGAGGGATATGCAGCTGACGTACGACACGCCGAGCCAGATCGGGGTTAGCGTTCCCCGTAAAGACCATCATCTTGGACACGCGCAGTACCTGAAGGCTGAGGGTATACCTGGATGAGTATAGGAAAATGGCAGGGGCGGCTGGATTCGAACCAACGCATGGCAGGATCAAAACCTGCTGCCTTACCGCTTGGCGACGCCCCTGTATCTGTTGCTTGCAAGTGCCGGGCACTTGGTTCCTTTAGAGCAGACTTTGCAGCTTGCGATGCAACATCGAAACGTTGCTTCCTTTCGCTACAAACCCTGTAAGGGACTCTGTCAGAAGGGCCGAGACTTTATCAGCTTCAGCTTTGCTTGGGAAGCCCCCAAACACACAACTTCCAGTTCCGGTGAGTTTTGCTTCGGTAAAATTACCTAACAAATTCAATGCGTTACGTACTTCTGGATAACGCCTCGATACCACCGGCAAGCAGTCATTTCGACTGTTTCCCTCGGGAACGGGGCGCACTTTAATGGGCGGCGTGTTACGTGTCAACAATGGATCTGAAAAAATTTCTGCCGTACTAACAGAGACTTGCGGGACGAGCACGACATACCACGGTTCGGCGGGCTCGACCGGGGTCAGTTTCTCGCCGACACCTTCGGCGAAAGCCGCATGGCCACGCACGAACACCGGCACGTCGGCACCCAGTGTCAGGCCCAGTGCAGCCAGGCGATCTTCATCCCAACCCAGTTGCCACAAATGATTGAGGCCGAGCAGGGTGGTGGCCGCGTTCGAACTGCCGCCACCGATGCCGCCGCCCATCGGCAGGATCTTGTCGATCCAGATATCGATGCCGAGCGAGCAGCCGGATTGTTCCTGCAGTTTCTTCGCCGCGCGCACGATCAGGTTGCTTTCGTGGGGCACGCCGTCGAATTCGGTGTGCAGGCGGATCACGCCATCGTCACGCACGGCGAAAGTGATTTCGTCGCCGTAGTCGAGGAACTGAAAAAGCGTCTGCAACTCGTGATAACCGTCTTCACGACGACCGAGAATATGCAGCATCAAATTGAGTTTGGCCGGCGAAGGCAAAGTGAGGCGTGGAGCGGTCATGCGTTATTGCCCCAATTTGCGCGGTTGCCAGGTCTTGATCACCAGCGTCACGTCCAGATCGGTGCCGTGCAGCTTGATCCGCTCGGGCAGCCAGTAACCGTTCTGTTCGGCATAGCTGAGGTATTCGACCTGCCAGCCATCCTGATCCAGATTGGCCAGGCGGCTGTTGCCGTCCAGGGTCAGACGGCTTTTGCTGTCCGGCGCCGGGAGGCCGCGAACCCACCAGGCCAGATGTGAGACCGGCAATTTCCAGCCCAGTTGCTCTTCGACCAATGCTTCCGGAGTCGGCGCTTCATAACGGCCCTGATTCGCCACTTCCAGCGACACCGCGCCCGGGCGGCCGGTCAGTCGCGCCGCGCCACGACCCAGCGGGCCGGACAGGCGGATGTCGTAGTAATCCTGACGTTGCAGCCAGAACAGCGTGCCGCTGCCCGAGTCTTTCGGGGCGCGGATGCCGATCTTGCCGTCGATCTGCCAGCCGTCGAGGCCGGTCAGGTGTTGTTTGTTCGCGGCCCACTGTGCCGGATTGCCGTGGCCTTCGACCGATTCACGGGCGCCGAAGCCCGCGCAACCGGCGAGCAGGGCGATGAAGCTGAAAACTATGACGTGGCGCAAAAACATGAGTTAAAGAGTCTCGGATCCGGTCAGGCGCTTGATGGTGCTGCGCAGGATGGTGCTGTCAGGCTGGTCCTTGAGGAACTTGCCCCAGATTTGTTTCGCTTCGCGCTGCTTGCCCTTGGCCCACAGCACTTCGCCCAGGTGCGCGGCGACTTCGTGATCGGGGAAGCGCTCGAGGGCCTGACGCAGGTATTTCTCGGCGTCTTCCAGATTGCCCATGCGGAAGTTCACCCAGCCGAGGCTGTCGAGCACCGCCGGGTCTTCCGGGTTGATCTGGTGAGCCTGCTCGATCAGCGCCTTGGCTTCAGCGTAGCGGGTGGTGCGGTCGGACAGGGTGTAGCCGAGGGCGTTGAGGGCCATGGCGTTGTCCGGATCGCGCTTGATGATCAGGCGCAGGTCTTTTTCCATCTGCGCCAGGTCATTGCGTTTTTCCGCCTGCATCGCGCGGGTGTAAAGCAGGTTCAGATCGTCCGGATATTGCTGCAACGCTTGTTGCAGGACTTTCCAGGCTTTGTCGCCCTGGTTGTTGGCGGACAGGGTTTCGGCTTCGATCAGGTACAGCTGGATCGCGTAATCCGGCTGCTCGTCACGCTCGGCGGCCAGTTTGCTCTGGGCTTCGGCGGTCTTGCCGTTGTTCATCAGAATATCGGCCTGACGCAGTTGCGCCGGCAGATAGTCGTTGCCCGGGCCGACCTGGGCGTACTCGATGAGCGCGCCTTGCGGGTCATTGCGTTCTTCAGCGATGCGGCCCAGGTTCAGGTGCGCCGAGTCGACATGGCTTTCCCGGGCGATCAGGTCTTCCAGATAACCTTTGGCCTCGTCCCAGGCTTTGGCTTCCAGACAGACCAGCGCGAGGGAGTAACGCAGTTCGTCGTCTTCCGGGTATTGCTGAACCAGGGTGGAGAACTCGACCTTGGCGTCGTCCATCCGGTCCTGTTCTACCAGCATCCGCGCGTAAGTCAGGCGCAGGCGCTTGTCGTCCGGATACTTTTTGATGCTTTTTTGCAGCAGCGGCAGCGCTTCGTCGCCACGGTTCAGCCCTTGCAGCAGGCGTGCACGCAGCAGGATCGGGGCGATCTCGCCGTCTTCCGGCGGATTGTCTTCGAGCAGGGTCAGCGCACCTTGGGTGTCGCCATCCTGCTGCATCAGCAGGGCCTTGCCGAAAATCAGCTGATTGTTGTTCGGGTGACGCTGCAACAGGCGGTCGAAGCTTTTCATCAGGCCGTTGCGGGTTTCCTGATCGGTGTCGGCGGCCGACAGCGCGAGGAAGTCGAAATGGGTGTCGCCTTTGCCCTGCAGGACTTTCTCCATGTAGACCATCGAGTCGTCATAACGCCCGGCACGAGCCAGTTGCACGGCGGCGGCGCGTTGCGCTTCGAGGTCGTCCGGGGCGTTTTTTGCCCAGATCAGCGCGGTATCGAGGGCCGGCTGATCGGCGCCCAGATACTCGGCGATGCGGAAGGCCCGCTCGGAAACGCCCGGATCCTGGGTGTTGATGGCCTGGGTCACGTAGTTGTCCAGGGCAATGTCGAAACGATTGCGCTGGCCAGCGAGCTCGGCGCTCAGCAGGCTGAACACCGTTTCCTGGCTGAACGAGCTGTAAACCTTGGGCTTTTCAGGGGCCGGCGTGGTGTCTTCGACCGGTGAGGCACCGTCCTGCGAAACGGGGGCCAAGGCCTGGCAGCCGCTGAGGAAGACAAAAGCGAGGAGCAACGCGGAAGATCTATTCATATAGGAAGAGGACGACTAACCTGCGGTCGGATCATCATGACACAAGCCTTCGGCCAAACATAACCGAGTCTCGATTGTGGCCATTATAGGGGCCGACAATTGGGACAATAGTCAGCGGTAGTTGTTCTGAATCTGACGAAGTAGGACAATTGCCGGCTTCACGTCACCATCAGCGACCTTGAATGGCCTTCCTTGCACTCGGTATCAACCACAAGACTGCTTCAGTAGACGTCCGCGAGCGCGTGGCCTTTACCCCTGAGCAGCTGGTGGAGGCCTTGCAGCAGCTCTGCCGACTCACCGACAGCCGCGAAGCTGCGATCCTCTCCACCTGCAATCGCAGTGAGCTGTATATAGAACAGGATCAGCTTTCGGCCGATATCGTGCTGCGCTGGCTGGCCGACTATCACCATTTAAGCCTCGATGAGCTGCGCGCGAGTGCTTATGTGCATGAAGATGATGCGGCAGTTCGTCACATGATGCGCGTCGCCTCCGGGCTCGACTCGCTGGTGCTGGGTGAGCCGCAGATTCTCGGCCAGATGAAATCGGCCTACGCCGTGGCCCGCGAGGCCGGCACCATCGGGCCGCTGCTCGGGCGACTGTTCCAGGCGACCTTCAACGCCGCCAAGCAAGTCCGTACCGACACCGCCATCGGTGAAAACCCGGTGTCCGTGGCGTTTGCCGCCGTCAGCCTGGCCAAACAGATTTTCAGTGATTTGCAACGCAGCCAGGCCTTGCTGATCGGCGCCGGTGAGACCATCACTCTGGTCGCCCGCCATCTGCATGAGCTCGGGGTCAAGCGCATCGTGGTCGCCAACCGGACCCTGGAGCGCGCCAGCCTGCTGGCCGAGCAGTTCGGTGCCCACGCGGTGTTGCTCTCGGATATTCCGGCCGAACTGGTGCGCAGCGACATCGTCATCAGTTCTACCGCCAGTCAGTTGCCGATCCTCGGCAAGGGCGCGGTGGAAAGCGCCCTGAAGCTGCGTAAGCACAAGCCGATCTTCATGGTCGACATCGCCGTTCCCCGTGACATCGAGCCAGAAGTCGGCGAACTCGACGACGTTTACCTCTATAGCGTCGACGATCTGCACGAAGTGGTCGCCGAAAACCTCAAGAGCCGTCAGGGCGCAGCGCAGGCTGCAGAAGAGATGGTTTCGGTCGGCGCCGACGATTTCATGGTGCGCCTGCGCGAGCTGGCGGCGGTCGATGTGCTCAAGGCCTATCGTCAACAGAGCGAACGCCTGCGCGACGAAGAACTGCAAAAGGCCCTGCGCCTGCTGGCCAACGGCGGCAACGCCGAAGACGTGCTCGGCCAACTGGCCCGTGGCCTGACCAACAAACTCCTGCACGCCCCGAGCGTGCAGTTGAAAAAGCTTTCTGCCGAAGGCCGCCTCGATGCGCTGGCCATGGCTCAGGAACTCTTTGCCCTCGAGGGCTCACCGGATAGCTTTTCGGATAAAAAACCGCAATGAAAGCGTCACTGCTCAATAAGCTGGACATTCTCCAGGACCGTTTCGAGGAACTGACCGCGCTGCTCGGCGACGGCGAAGTCATTTCCGACCAGACCAAATTCCGCGCCTATTCCAAGGAATACGCCGAACTTGAGCCGGTGGTACAAGGCTATAAAAAGCTGCTCGGCGTACAAAGCGATCTTGAAGGCGCGCAGGCGCTGCTCAAGGACAGCGACCCGGACATGCGTGAAATGGCCGTGGAAGAAGTCCGCGAAGCAAAGGAACTGCTGATCACGCTGGAATCCGACCTGCAACGCATGTTGCTGCCCAAGGATCCCAACGACGGGCGCAACGTCTTTCTCGAAATCCGCGCCGGCACCGGTGGCGACGAGGCGGCGATCTTTTCCGGCGACCTGTTCCGCATGTACTCGCGTTACGCCGAACGCCGTGGCTGGCGCGTGGAGATCCTCTCGGAAAACGAAGGCGAACACGGCGGCTATAAAGAAGTCATCGCCCGCATCGAAGGCGACAATGTTTACGGCAAGCTGAAATTCGAATCCGGCGCGCACCGCGTACAGCGTGTACCCGCCACCGAATCCCAGGGCCGTATCCACACCTCGGCCTGCACCGTGGCGGTATTGCCCGAGCCGGACGAGCGTGAAGCCATCGAGATCAACCCGGCGGATTTGCGCGTCGACACTTACCGCTCCTCCGGGGCCGGTGGTCAGCACGTCAACACCACCGATTCGGCGATCCGCATCACCCACATCCCGACCGGGACCGTTGTCGAGTGCCAGGAAGAACGTTCCCAGCACAAGAACCGTGCCCGTGCGATGGCCTGGTTGGCGGCCAAGCTCAACGACCAGCAGACGGCTGCGGCGGCCAACGCCATCGCCAGCGAACGTAAATTGCTGGTGGGTTCCGGTGACCGCTCCGAGCGTATCCGCACCTACAACTTTGCCCAGGGCCGGGTCACCGACCACCGCGTCAACCTGACCCTGTATTCCCTCGATGAAATCCTCGCCGGTGGCGTCGAAGCGGTAATCGAGCCGTTGCTGGCCGAATACCAGGCCGACCAACTCGCAGCGATAGGTGAGTAAATGACCATCATCGCCAGCCTGTTGCGCGCCGCCGAACTGCCGGACTCGCCCACCGCGCGTCTGGATGCCGAATTGCTCCTGGCCGCCGCGCTGGGCAAGTCGCGCAGTTTTCTCCATACCTGGCCCGAGCGCATCGTGCCCAGCGAAGCCGCTCTGGTTTTTGCCGAGTACCTGCAACGTCGTCGCAGCGGCGAGCCGGTGGCCTACATTCTGGGTCAGCAGGGTTTCTGGAAGCTGGATCTGGAAGTCGCGCCGCACACGCTGATCCCGCGTCCGGACACCGAACTGCTGGTGGAAGCCGCGCTGGAAGCGTTGCCGGCGACCCCGGCCAAAGTGCTCGACCTCGGCACCGGCAGCGGGGCGATTGCCCTGGCCCTGGCCAGCGAGCGCCCGGCGTGGAAAGTCACCGCCGTGGATCGTGTGCTGGAAGCCGTGGCCCTGGCCGAGCGCAATCGCCAGCGCCTGCATCTGAACAACGCCACGGTGCTGAGCAGCCACTGGTTCAGCGCCCTCGAAGGCAAGCGTTTTGAGCTGATCATCAGCAACCCGCCGTATATCCGCGCGGCCGATCCGCATCTGGTGGAAGGTGATGTGCGCTTCGAGCCGGAAAGCGCCTTGGTGGCCGGCATCGACGGGCTCGACGATCTTCGTCTGATCATCGCCCAGGCGCCGGCCCATCTGGAAGCCGGTGGCTGGCTGATGCTCGAACACGGCTATGATCAAGCCGAAGCCGTGCGCGATCTGCTGCTGACGCAAGGTTTCGAAGAAGTCCACAGCCGCACCGACCTGGGCGGCCATCAACGGATCAGCCTGGGGCGCCTGCCGTGCTGAATGATCAGGAATTGTTGCGCTACAGTCGGCAGATCCTGCTGCAACACATCGACATCGATGGCCAGTTGAAGCTCAAGGACAGCCGGGTATTGATCGTCGGCCTCGGCGGTCTCGGTGCGCCGGTGGCGTTGTACCTGGCGGCGGCGGGTGTCGGTGAATTGCACCTGGCGGATTTCGACACGGTCGACCTGACCAACCTGCAACGCCAGATCATCCACGACACCGACAGCGTCGGCATGACCAAAGTCGATTCGGCGCTCAAGCGCCTGAGCGCGATCAACCCTGAAATCCGACTGGTGCCCCATCGTCAGGCGCTGGACGAGGATTCCCTCGCCGCAGCCGTGGCGGTGGTGGATCTGGTGCTCGACTGCTCGGACAATTTCTCCACCCGCGAAGCGGTCAACGCCGCGTGCGTGGCGGCGCGCAAGCCCTTGGTCAGCGGCGCCGCGATCCGCCTCGAAGGGCAACTCTCGGTGTTCGACCCACGTCGCGCCGAGAGCCCGTGCTACCACTGCCTGTACGGTCACGGCAGCGAAGCTGAACTGACTTGCAGCGAAGCCGGCGTGGTCGGGCCGCTGGTCGGTCTGGTCGGCAGCCTGCAAGCGCTGGAAGCCCTGAAGTTATTGGCGGGTTTTGGCGAGCCACTGGTGGGGCGTCTGCTGTTGATCGATGCACTGGGCTCGCGTTTCCGTGAGCTGCGGGTCAAGCGCGACCCGGGTTGCAGCGTCTGTGGTTTGCAGCATGCGTGAAGCGCCGATTGCCGTCTTCGATTCCGGCGTCGGCGGTCTGTCGGTGCTGGCGGAAATCCAGCAACTGCTACCGAATGAATCGCTGCTGTACCTCGGCGATTGCGGCCACATTCCTTATGGCGAGAAAACCCCGGAATTCATCCGCCAGCGTTGCAGCGTGATGGCCGGTTTTTTCCGCGAGCAGGGTGCCAAGGCGCTGGTGATCGCGTGCAACACCGCGACCGTGGCCGGCGTCGCCGATCTTCGCCGGGACTTTCCCGAGTGGCCGATTGTCGGCATGGAGCCGGCGGTCAAACCGGCCGCCGCCGCCACCCGCAGCGGCGTGGTGGGCGTACTCGCCACCACCGGCACCTTGCAAAGTGCGAAGTTTGCAGCGCTGCTCGATCGTTTTGCCACGGATGTGCGGGTCATCACTCAACCGTGCCCCGGACTGGTCGAGCGGATTGAAATCGGCGATCTGCACAGCGCCGAGCTGCGTGCATTGCTCAAGCACTACGTCGATCCGCTTCTGGCCAACGGTTGCGACACGATCATTCTGGGCTGCACCCACTACCCGTTTCTCAAGCCGATGCTCAAGTCGATGATCCCCGAGAGCATCAGCCTGATCGATACGGGCGCGGCGGTAGCACGCCAATTGCAGCGGCTGCTGGCCGAGCGTGATCTGCTCGCCGAAGGTCCGAACCGCCCGGTCAGATTCTGGACCAGCGCCGATCCTGCGTCTTTGCGCAAGACCCTGGTCCTGCTGGGCCAAGCCGATGGCGACGTCGAAAAATTCACCTTGTAAAAAAAATGTGAAATATCTAAAAAGTCAGCTGAACTTCTGACCAAGCGCAGATTTCTATAGCGCAGAGTGACCTAGAAAACCAAACGATCGTTCCGGAAAAGGAAGTTTCAACGTGAAGCGACTATTCTGCTTGGCCGCGATTGCGGCTGCACTGATGGGGCAAAGTTTTACTGCACAAGCTGCTGGCGTCGAGTTTGCAGTGGGTGCTACCAGCGATTCGACGATGACTTATCGCTTGGGCATGAATTTCGACTGGGACAAGAGTTGGCTGCAAAGTGATGTCGGTCGCCTGACCGGTTACTGGAGCGGTGCATACACTTACTGGGAAGGCGACAAGACCTCCAGCAACGACAGTCTGTCGTTCTCGCCGGTGTTTGTTTACGAGTTTGCCGGTCAGTCGGTCAAACCGTATGTCGAAGCGGGGATCGGCGTGGCGCTGTTCTCCAACACCGAGTACGAAGACAACAAGCTGGGTGGCGCCTTCCAGTTTGAAGACCGTTTCGGTTTCGGCCTGCGCTTCAATGGCGGGCATGAGGTCGGGATCCGTGCGACGCACTATTCCAACGCCGGCCTGAGCAGCGACAACGACGGGGTCGAAAGCTACTCGCTGCATTACACGATGCCGTTGTAACCCCTATGAAAAAGGAGCGCCTGGCGCTCCTTTTTTGTATTCAGCGATACGCCGTGGAAATCCCCTGGCGTTCGTCGATGCATTCCGGTGCGCCCATTTCAAATTCGCGGCAGATCAGCGGACGCTTCTCGTAGATCGTGCACATCATCGTGTCGCGATCCAGCGCCGCACACCAGCCGTCGTCCAGACGCTGCATCACCTCACCACCCCAATCGTCGGTATCGATAAAACGCTCGGGTACGCCGGTGTCGGTGATCAGCATCACTTCAAGCTGGCAGCAGCAGGCTGCACAGGTCGAGCACGTGACCTCGGGCTCGGCGATTTGCCGATGGGGAATGGTTTTCATGGCGCCAGTGTACGGCAGTGGTCGGTGACCGTGTGAAAGGCCTGACAGGCGTTTAGCTCGCCAGCCGTCGGGACAATTGGTGCAGCAGCGGAAACAGCAACGCCCACAGCAGTGCGATGCCGATCAGGGTCGCAAGCTCTCCGAAGGGAAATTGCACGCCGGCCAGTCGTCCGCCAGCGCCATAGGACAGCGCGCCACCCGCCGCGCCAAGCAGGCTGGCCAGCCACCACGGCCTCGCGCTCCATTGCAGGCAATGGCGCAACGTCGTGGCAAACAACGCCCAGAGCAACATCAGCCACAGCGGAATCAGCGGCGACAGGTCCTTGAACTCGAAAACCCCGAGGCCGCGCATCACGCTGTCCACCGCCGTGCCGATGATCACCACACTGAGGATCAACCGGCCTTCCTGCGCCCAACTGCTGATCCAGCGCAGATGAATCACCAGCACCGCCAGCGCCATCAGCAACCACAAACTGTTGCCGCCGAGCACACAGGCCAGCCAGCCGATCTGGAACAGCACCGCGTTGGCCAACCGCTCAAGCATCGAACCGGCCCAGCAAAGGCGCGGTCATCGCCGCCGGTTTGGCCAGCAACAGTTGCGCGGTGCCGATGGTGCGTTCGAGGAATCCGCCCTCGCAATAACACAGGTAAAACTCCCACAACCTGAGGAAGTAATCGTCATAGCCCAGCTCGGTCAGGCGCCCCTGAGCATGCCGAAAGTTCTCGTGCCACAGACGCAGGGTGCGAGCGTAGTGCAGGCCGAAATCCTCCATGTGCAACAGGTTCATGTCGGTGTCGCGGCTGACGATCTCGAGCATTTTCTGCACGCAGGGCAGGGCGCCGCCGGGGAAAATGTAACGCTGGATGAAGTCCACGCCACGACGCGCCTGCTCGTAACGTTGTTCGCGGATGGTGATCGCTTGCAGCAGCATCAGGCCGTTGCTCTTGAGCAAGTGCGCGCACTGTTTGAAGTAGGTCGGCAAGAAACGGTGGCCGACCGCTTCGATCATCTCGATCGACACCAGCTTGTCGTACTGGCCGGTGAGGTCGCGGTAGTCCTTCAGCAACAGCGTCACCTGATCCTGCAAGCCGAGGCGTTCGATGCGGGCGGCGGTGAAGGCGAACTGCTCCTTCGACAGCGTGGTGGTGGTGACTTTGCAGCCGTAATGCTGCGCCGCGTAAAGCGCCATGCTGCCCCAGCCGGTGCCGATTTCCAGCAGATGGTCGCCGGGCTTGAGCGCGAGTTTCTGGCAGATCCGCTCCAGTTTGTTCAGTTGCGCTTGCTCCAGGCTGTCATCGGGGCTGAGAAACTGGGCGGCCGAATACATCATGGTCGGGTCGAGAAACTGCTCGAACAGGTCATTGCCGAGGTCGTAGTGGGCGGCGATGTTTTTCTGCGAACCCTTGCGCGTATTGCGGTTGAGCCAGTGCAGCCCGCGCACCAGCGGGCGACCGAGCCTGGCCAGGCCACCTTCCATTCCGTCGAGCACTTCAAGGTTGCTGACGAAGACCCGCACCACGGCCGTGAGATCCGGCGAGCGCCAGTAGCCATGAATGAAAGCCTCACCGGCGCCGATCGAGCCATTGCCGGCGACCAGGCCCCAGGCAGCCGGATCCATGACCTGAATTTCCCCCACCAACGCGCTGCCCGGCGTGCCGAAGACGTGGCGTTCGCCGTCCTCGATGACGATCAGTTGGCCCTGTTTGAGCTGCTCCAGCTGGCGCAGTACTCCCCGGCGCAGCAGCGAGCCGCTCAGGCCGTGGGGGCTGAGCAGGCTGGCCTTGGCGGAAACGCTAGTGGATTTCATGGTGGCGTTCCTCGGGAGGTGCGGTGGCGGTTCGAAAGCGGTCGTCGGCGCGCTGGTGGGCAAACACCGGCGTGCGCTTGAGCAACAGGCGCAGCGCCTGCCAATAGATCGCCAGCGCGGTCTTGGCGGTCATCCAGGGAAAACGCCACAGGTGTCGATGCAAGTGGCGCCGATCAAGGGGTTCGCGTCGCAGGTCGAGGGTGGCGTCGAACAGTTTTTGCTCGCCTTGCCAGTCGGCCATGTGTACGCCCAGGATCTGCGCGGCAGGGCTGAAACTCATGCGGTATTCCAGATCCGGCGGCAGGAACGGCGAGACATGAAACGCCTTGGCCACGGCAAAGTGCTGGTGAAAGTCCTGCAGGTTGGTCGGTGCTCGGGCCGGCAGCACGTAGTGAAAACGCTCGCGCCACGGGGTGTTGCTGACTTCGCAGAGAATCGCCGCCAGTTGGCCGTCGGCCTCGTGGCAATAGAAAAAACTCACCGGGTTGAACGACAGGCCCCAGCTGCGCGGCTGGGTCAGCAGGCAGATCGAACCTTGCGGCTCATGGCCCAGGGCTTCGCCCACCAACTGGCACACCGCATCGCTCAGGCGCACGCCGCGGCCGGTGAAGGTTTTCAGGTAGTCGGTTTCGCGAAATGAAAACGGCGCAAAGCGACTGGAACCCGCCAATCGGGACAGGCCCAGCACCGCCTCCTGTTCGGCCAGATCGAGGTACAGCATGCCGATCCGGTAACGGAATTCATGACGGCGCGGGGCAAATCGCCGATGGGCGATCCAGCCACTATAGAGCGCGCTGTTCACAGGCTTTCCCCGAAGGATGCGGCCACGCGCAAAGCGCTGACCACGCCGTCCTCATGGAAACCGTTGGCCCAATAGGCGCCGCAATAATGCGTGTGTTGCACGCCGTCGATTTCGGCCCAGCGCTGTTGTGCCGCCACCGCTGCAAGGCTGAATTGCGGGTGGGCGTAGCTGAAGCGCGCGAGCACTTTGGACGGGCTGATCCCGGCGCTCTGGTTGAGGCTGACGCAGAATGTGGTGTCGCTCTGGATGCCTTGCAGGATGTTCATGTCGTAGGTCACGGCGGCCTGGGTATGACCGGCGCCGCCGAGGCGATAATTCCAGCTGGCCCAGGCCCGTTTGCGTGCGGGCAGCAGGCGGGTGTCGGTGTGCAGCACCACTTCGTTGTCGGCGTAGGGCAGGGCACCGAGGATTTCCCGTTCGGCATGACCTGGATTGCCCAGCAATCGCAGCGCCTGGTCGCTATGGCAGGCCAGCACCACTTTGTCGAAACGTTCGATGCCGGCCGGGCTGTGGATAACCACGCCGTGTGCGTCGCGATCGATCCGGCCCACCGGGCAGTTCAGGCGGATGCGCTCCTTGAACGACTCCGTCAGCGGCGCGATGTAGGCGCTGGAGCCATCCTCGAGCACCTGCCACTGCGGCCGATTGCTGATCGAGAGCAACCCGTGGTTCTCGAAAAAACGCACGAAGAACTGCAAGGGAAAATTGAGCATCTCGGCCATCGGCATCGACCAGATCGCCGCGCCCATCGGCACGATGTAATGCAGGATGAAACGCTCGCCGTAACCGCCGGCCTTGAGGTAATCGTCGAGGGTGGTGTCGGTGGCTATTCGCTGTTCGGCAAGGTCGCGCCGGGTCTCTTTATTGAACCGCAGGATGTCGCGCAACATGCCCCAGAATCCGGGGGACAACAGATTGCTGCGCTGGGCGAACAGGCTGTTCAGATTATTGCCGTTGTATTCCAGACCGGTGTCCGGATCGTTGACCGAAAAACTCATCTCGGTTGGCTTGAACGCCACACCCAACTGGCCGAGCAAACGAATGAAGTTCGGATACGTCCAGTCGTTGAACACGATGAACCCGGTGTCCACCGCGTACTCGCGCCCGTCCACGGTCACCGGCACCGTGTGCGTATGACCGCCGACCCGGGCGTCGGCTTCGAACACGGTGATGTCATGTCGGCGAGCGAGCAGATACGCACAGGTCAAACCGGCGATGCCGCTGCCGACGATGGCGATTTTCATGTTGCATCCCTGAGCGGCGGATTGCTGCGCACCATGCGTTTGCCAATCGCCAGTTGTACGCGCGCGGGCATTTTCGACAGGGGCCACAGGACCGCCATGAACAACGCCGGGAAAGCGATTTCGAGCGGTCGATCCTTCAGCTTGGCGAAGATATGCCGCGCGGCTTTATCCACAGGCCAGGCGAGCGGCATCGGAAAATCATTTTTGGCGGTCAGCGGCGTGTCGACGAAACCGGGGCTGATCACCGTGACTTCAATGCCTTCGTCCGCCAGGTCGATGCGCAAGGATTCGAACAGATAACGCAGCCCGGCCTTCGACGCACCATAGGCTTCGGCGCGAGGCAACGGCACATAGGTCACCGAGCTGGCCATGCCCACCAGATGCGGTGCCGTGCCTTTGCGCAACAAGGGCAGGGCGGCTTCGATGCAATAGCTGCTGGCGAGCAGGTTGGTGCGCACCACGTATTCGATGATCGAGGCGTCAAACTGACGGGCATCGACGTATTCGCAGGTGCCCGCGTTGAGGATTACCGTATCGAGCGATCCCCAGTCCGCAGCGATCTGTTCGCCGATCTCACGCACGGTCTGACTGTTGGTCAGATCGCCGGGTACCACCAGCACCTGTCCCGGATAACGTTGCGACAGCACTTTGAGCGGTGCGACCTGACGGGAACTGACCGCCAGGTGCGCACCGGTCTTGAGGATCTCTTCTGCCAATGCCGCACCGATGCCACTGCTGGCACCGGTCAGCCAATAACGCCGTGGAGCTGTACGACTCATCCCAATCTCCTTTTCAGCCAGGCAATCACTCGGCCCAATACGGGTAAATGTTCATAAAGCAGCGCTCCGGCATCGAAGTAATCCCGGTGGCGGTAAACCTTGTCGCTCCAGAGCAGGTGCGAGCAGCCCGCGACGCGGATCAGTTGCCCACCGCTCAGACGCGGGTGGCGGTAGCTCATGACCCAACGCAGATAGCCTTCGCCGTCGCTGATCTGGTCGAAGCCGTGGAAATCGAAGCGCAGTTCGTTGACGTTGGCGTATAACTCACTGAAGTAAGCGCGCAGGTTCGTCAGCCCCTGCACTTCGTGTAGTGGATCGGTGAAATGAATGTCTTCGCTGTACAGTTCGTCCAGATTTCGCAAGTTGTCTTTGTTCAACTGTGCGAACCGCTGGGCGAAACTGCGCAGAAATTCACTCATCGCTCACTCCTTGAGAGGCGCGTGACGGCAGGTTCTTGAACGCTGTCAGCGCCCGTTCCCGTGATGCGCTCAGATTGACGATCGGCGCCGGATAGTCCGCCACGCCGAACAGCCCGCCAGCACTGGCCGGGTTGTGGAGTTCTTTCTTGTTCAGGCCGGCCAGTTCCGGCAGCCAGTGCTTGATGAACAGGCCTTCGCTGTCGAACTTTTCCGACTGACTGACCGGGTTGAAAATGCGGAAGTACGGCGCCGAATCGGTGCCGGTCGAGGAACTCCACTGCCAGCCGCCGTTGTTCGCCGCCAGGTCGCCGTCGATCAGGTGGCGCATGAAAAAGCGCTCGCCTTCGCGCCAGTCGATCAGCAGGTTCTTGGTCAGAAACATCGCCACCACCATCCGCAGACGGTTGTGCATCCAGCCGGTTTCCAGCAGTTGGCGCATGGCCGCGTCGATGATCGGCAAGCCGGTGCGGGCCTCTTGCCAGGCGGCCAGATCCTGCGGGGCGTCGCGCCAAGCCAGGGCTTCGGTTTCCGGGCGGAATGCGCGATGGCGTGAAACCCGTGGGTAACCGACGAGGATGTGTTTGTAGAATTCGCGCCACAGCAACTCGTTGATCCAGGTGACAGCCCCGACCTTGCCGCTTTCGAATTCGCCCTGATTGCTTTGCAGGGCGGCGTGCAGGCATTGGCGTGGCGAGATCACACCGGCGGCCAGATAGGCCGAGAGCTGGCTGGTGCCGGGTTTGGCCGGGAAGTCGCGTTCGCTCTTGTAGTAGTCGATCTGCGCATCGGCGAACGTGTCGAGGCGCCGCCGGGCCTCGGCTTCACCGGCGGGCCACAGAGCACGCAGTGAGTCGCCGGGTGTCGGGAATCCTTTGATAGCTGCTGGAACGGTGTCGCTGGCGATGTTCAGCGCTGACTGTTTGCCCGGCGCCTGTTTCAGCGACGGCATCGAGCGGTGCAGGCGTTCGTAGCAGACCTTGCGAAACTGGCTGAACACCTGAAAGTAAGTGCCGGTTTTGGTCAGTACGCTGCCGGGTTTGAACAGCAATTGATCGAGGTAGCTGTGGAAGGATATGCCTTCGGCTTGCAACGCCTCGGCAACTGCCTCGTCGCGACGGCTTTCGTTGATGCCGTATTCCTCGTTGACGTGTACGGCCTTGATCTTCAGTTGCCGGCACAGTTCGAGCAGCACGGCGGGTGCCTGATCCCAGTGAGGCGCGGTGCGGATCAGGAGCGGGATGTTCAGGGCACCCAGGCTTTTGCTCAACTCGCGCAAATTGCGCAGCCAGAAATCGATCTTGCACGGCGCGTCGTCATGTTCCTGCCATTGCAGCGGGCTCAACAGGTACACAGCCACGGTCGGGCCACGCTCGGCGGCGGCCGCGAGGGCGGTGTTGTCGTGTTGGCGCAGGTCGCTGCGCAGCCAGATCAATTGCATGTCGGTCTCTGTCTGAATCATTAAATCAATCCACGCTCAATGAGCACCCGATGCGCCGAAAGAGGGTCTTCGGCCAGGAGCAGATCAGCGAAATCGGAAGTCTTTGCGGACAACTCGGCGTGGTGAATGCACACCGTGGGTCCGGCAATCAGTTTTGGGCAGCTGACGCCATTCAACAGTTTCGGTAGCTGTGCAAGGCTCAGGGCTTTGCTGGAATACAGCAGTACGCCACGGGCTTGCAGGGTATCGGTTGCCAGCGCCAGCTCTCCGGCCGGCAGCGGCCAGTCGAACACCTGCACCGGGCAATCGGCGCTGCTGATCAGCCAGGCGCAGAGCCACAGATGCGGTTCCAGCGGCAAATCCGACTGATTGATCAGCAGCAGCGGCGCGGTGCGCAACTGACGATTGTTATGGTAGATGCGTGCGCCGAATTTGCTGCGTAACCAGGCAAAAAAGAACACACGCTCCATCTGCGCGCCGAACTGGCCCTGCCAGCGCTGTTCGAGATCGCTCAGCAGCGGCAGCAACAATTGCTCGCAAAGTGTGCGCGGCGGGTACAGCGCCATCGCCTGGTTGATGCTGTCGTCGAGGCTGCGCTCGTTCAGGTGCGTGACCGCCAGCAGGGCGGCCTGGCGCAGCGGATGCCATTCGTCTTCCACCGGTTCGTTTAAAGCTTGCGCCGTGTCGAGCAGCGGTTTGACCTGGCTGACCGCAACGCCGCGGTTGAGCCAGGTGAGGATGTTCTGAATGCGTTGCACATGCTCGGCGCTGTACAGACGATGGCCCTTGGGCGTGCGCTGCGGAACGATCAGCCCGTAGCGTCTTTCCCAGGCGCGCAGGGTGACGGCATTCACGCCGGTCTGGCGCGCGACTTCGCGGATCGGCAGCCAGCCTTCGTCGAGGGCTTTCTTGAAGTCGGCGCCGAGGTCTTCACGGGCGCTGGTGTCGGGTGAGTCGTTCATCAAATGGCGTTTCGCAGGCTGAGGTTTTCCGGATGCGGTTGCAGGTACACCTGCTGCGCAATGTAGGGATCCGGGTGGAGGCGAAAGTGATGTTTGAGCAGCGTCAGCGGCACTACCAACGGCACGATGCCGTGTCGGTACTGGCCGATGATGTGCTGCACTTCCTGTTTGTCTTCGGGGGTGATGACCTGTTTCAGGTAACCACTGATGTGCTGCAGGACATTGCTGTGCGTGCGGCGGGTGGCGCATTTTTTCAGCGCCGCCATCAATTCACTGAAATAGCGCGGGCCGAGTTCTTCGGGATCGAGCCGGCCCATGTTGCCCAGCAGATTGCCCAGCGCCTTGTATTGCACCGGGTTGTGGGCCATCAGCAGGTATTTGTAGCGCGAGTGGAAGTCGGTGAGCGCGCGGCGGCTCAGGCCTTTGCGCAGAACGTGCTGCCAGTCGCTGTAGGCGAACACCCGGGTGATGAAGTTTTCCCGCAGCACCGGATCGTTCAGGCGCCCGGCTTCTTCCACCGGCAATTCAGGGTGCGCCGCACAGAACGCCTGGGCGTAGATCCCGCGACCGTTACCCAGTGGCGCGCCGTTGGGGTGATAGACCTTGACCCGCTCCAGCCCGCACGACGGCGATTGCTGCATGAAGATGTAGCCGCAGATGTCGTTCAGCTCGGCGGCCATTTTCTGACCGTATTCCGCCAGCGGCCCGGTGACATTGATCTCCCGGTCGACGGTGCCGAGGGCTTCGGGTTGTTCCGGGTCACCGACCAGACGGATCGGCTCGCGGGGGATGCCGAGGCCGATCGCGACTTCCGGGCACACCGGGACGAATTCGAAATGCTCGCTGAGGGTGCGGGTACACAGCCGCGACTCCTTGTGCCCACCGTTGTAGCGCACTTCGGCGCCCATCAGGCAGGCGCTGATGGCGATTTTCGGCGGGGACGTCGATGAGTCGGACATGCAGCAACCTCGAATCTGAACCTGTACAGAGGAATAGATCTGTACAACATTCTTTCAGCATAGATTCAAAGGTGTACAAGTCAAATTGTTTGTACAAGTTTTTAAGGTTTTCAGAGCCAGCCCATTTTCCAGCGTGAATCATCTTGCAGGGTTTGCCAGTCGCATTGCTCGGTACGCCGGGTCAGCACTGCCTGCAACTCGATTTCCAGCACCGTGCCGTCCTCGTCGCGGAAGAGTTCGGTCACCAGAAAATGCTTTTCACGGTTTTGCGGGTGGGCTGCTGTCCATTTCGACAGCAGCAATTTGCGCGGATTGATGCGGTTCACTGCAGGTGTTCGTGCAAGCGTCTTGCAGCCTCCTGACCACTGAGCCACGCGCCTTCGACCCGACCCGACAGGCACCAGTCGCCACAGGCGTACAGGCCCAGATCGGCGTCGGCCAGGGTGCCCCATTCATGGCTGCTGGCCGGACGGGCATAGAGCCAGCGGTGGGCGAGGCTGAAGGTCGGGGCTGGCATGGCGCTGTGCAGCAATTCGGCGAAGGCGCCGTGCAATTGTTCGATCACCGCTTCCTTGGGCAGGTCGATGTGCTGCCGGCTCCAGGCACTGGTGGCGTGCAGGACCCAGGTGTCGCACGTGGTGTCGCGTCCCGGTTTGCTGCGGTTGCGGGCCAGCCAGTCGAGGGCGCTGTCCTGGACGAAGCAGCCTTCGATCGGCGTATCCAGCGGGGTGTCGAAGGCGAGGGCGACGGCCCAGGTCGGGTCCATTTTCACCCCGGCGGCGGCGCCGGCAAGTTTCGGCGCGGCGGCCAGCAGGGCGGTGGCCTGAGGCGCTGGCGTGGCGATGACGACATGGCTGAACGGCCCGTGGGTGAAGCCTTCGGCGTCCTGCAGGTGCCAGTGTTCTTCACCGCGATAGACCTCGGTGATCCGGCAGGCGAAATGCACTTCCAGTCCATCGAGCAGGCCCCGGGTGATGGCGCTCATGCGCGGCGTGCCGACCCAGCGGGTCTGTTCGTCCGGCGACAGGTTCAATTGTCCGCCATGAAAGGTGTAGAGCTGCGGTGCCCATTCGGCGACCCAGCCTTTGCTTTGCCAGCGCTGGACTTCGGTGACGAAGCGTCGGTCACGGGCGGTAAAGTATTGCGCGCCCATGTCCAGCGAGCCGGCGTCGCTGCGCTTGCTCGACATGCGCCCGCCGCTGCCGCGGCTTTTATCGAACAACTGAACGGTATGCCCGGCATCCGTCAGGGCCTGGGCGGCGGAGAGTCCGGCGATGCCGGTGCCAATGATTGCGATAGGTACAGTCATAGGGGCCTCGTTTACCTTTCTGTACAGACTACGCCGTGGATGAAACCTGTACAATTTTGTTTTTTGGTATAACTTCCAGCGTTCTCGTTCTGACAGCTTGGCCTATGGTTAAACAATAGAGCCTGCCCGATTGAAAAGATCCCTGTTTATAAAAATAGACTAGTGATCGGGGTAAAACGCCACGCGAGGTAGAAGTCATGCACATATTGCTGACCGGCGGTACTGGATTGATCGGACGTCAGCTTTGCCGGCACTGGTCCGGGCAGGGGCATCGCCTGACGGTCTGGAGTCGTCGTCCGGAAAAAGTCGCGAACATCTGTGGCGCCCAGGTGCGTGGAATCGCGCGTCTGGAGGACCTGGGCGACGAGCCGGTCGACGTGATCGTCAACCTCGCCGGCGCGCCGATTGCCGACCGGCCGTGGACCCATCGGCGCAAGGCGTTGTTGTGGAGCAGCCGGATCACGCTGACCGAATCGTTGCTGGCGTGGCTGGAGAAACGCGGGCAGAAACCGTCGCTGCTGATCTCGGGTTCGGCCGTGGGTTGGTACGGTGACGGCGGCGAGCGCGAGTTGACCGAAGACTCGCCGCCGGTGATCGACGATTTCGCCAGCCAGTTGTGCATCGCCTGGGAGGAAACCGCGCAACGCGCCGAAGCGATGGATATTCGGGTGGTACTGGTGCGCACCGGCCTGGTGCTGTCGGCCGAGGGTGGTTTTTTGTCGCGCCTGCTGCTGCCGTTCAAGCTCGGGCTGGGCGGGCCTTTGGGCAACGGTCGGCAGTGGATGCCGTGGATTCATATCGACGACCAAATCGCCCTGATTGATTTTCTTCTGCACCGCAATCAGGCGAGCGGTCCTTATAATGCGTGCGCGCCGAAACCTGTGCGCAATCGCGAATTCGCCAAGACGCTGGGCAGCTTGCTGCACCGCCCGGCGTTCATGCCGATGCCGGCCCTCGCGTTGAAGGTGGGGCTCGGCGAGATGTCATTGCTGTTGCTGGGTGGCCAAAAGGCCACGCCGAAACGCTTGCTGGAAGCGGGATTCACTTTCCGGTTCACGGATTTACGCGCGGCCCTGGACGATCTTTCCGGCCGCCTCTGAAATAGGACGTTGCATGACCGATCACGCCTTGCTTCTGGTCAATCTGGGTTCGCCGGCCTCCACTTCGGTGGCCGACGTGCGCAGCTACCTCAATCAATTCCTGATGGACCCGTACGTGATCGACCTGCCGTGGCCGGTGCGGCGTTTGCTGGTGTCGCTGATCCTGATCAAGCGCCCGGAGCAGTCGGCCCATGCCTACGCCTCGATCTGGTGGGACGAAGGTTCGCCGCTGGTGGTGCTCAGTCGTCGCCTGCAACAGCAGATGAAGGCGCAGTGGACTCACGGCCCGGTTGAGCTGGCCATGCGTTACGGCGAGCCGTCGATCGAGACCAGCCTGTTGAAGCTGGTCGCGGCGGGGCATAAGCGCATCACCCTCGCGCCGCTTTATCCACAGTTCGCCGACAGCACCACCACTACGGTGATTGAAGAAGCCAGGCGGGTGGTGCGCGAGAAGACGCTCGATGTGCAGCTGTCGGTGTTGCAACCGTTCTACGATCAGCCGGAATACCTCGACGCCCTGGTGGCGAGCGCCAAACCGCATTTGCAACAGGATTACGATCACTTGTTGCTGAGCTTCCACGGCTTGCCGGAGCGGCATCTGAAAAAACTCAACCCGGGGCACAGTTTCGAGGGTGGCGGCGATTGCTGCGCCGGTGCACCGCCGGAGGTGGTTGCTACGTGTTATCGCGGCCAGTGCCTGCGCACGGCAGCCGAGTTTGCCAAACGCATGGGCATTCCTGACGGCAAATGGTCGGTGTCGTTTCAGTCGCGGCTGGGCCGGGCGAAGTGGATCGAGCCCTACACCGAAGCGCGGCTGGATGAATTGGCCAAGAGCGGCGTGAAGAAGATTCTGGTGATGTGCCCGGCGTTTGTTGCCGATTGCATCGAGACCCTGGAAGAGATCGGCGATCGCGGCAAGGAACAGTTCCGCGAGGCGGGGGGAGAGGAGCTGGTGCTGGTGCCGTGCCTGAATGACGACCCGCAATGGGCGAAGGCGTTGGCAACATTGTGTGAACGGGCGCCACTGGCCCTTTGATGATCGTCGATGATTGATCGTTCCCACGCTCCGCGTGGGAATGCAACCGTGACGCTCCGCGTCACTGGACGCGGAGCGTCCCCAGAGGCATTCCCACGCAGAGCGTGGGAACGATCAGTGTGGGGTGATCCGCGTGAGAACGATCTTGAAGCCAAGGCTTAGATCAGCGGCTCATCCGCCTTCTTGTGTTTCCAGCTGTCGTTGCCCGGCAGGATCAGGTTCAGCGCAATCGCCACCACCGCGCACAGCGCGATGCCTTTGAGGCCGAAGTCATCCGGGCCTGTGCCGGTGCCGACCAGCACTCCGCCGATACCGAACACCAGCGTCACCGAAACAATCACCAGATTGCGCGCCTCGCCCAGGTCGATCTTGTGACGGATCAGGGTGTTCATCCCCACCGCCGCGATCGAACCGAACAGCAGGCACAGAATCCCGCCCATCACCGGCACCGGAATGCTTTGCAGCAGGGCGCCGAACTTGCCGATGAACGCCAGGGTGATGGCGAAGATCGCCGCCCAGGTCATGATTTTCGGGTTGTAGTTCTTGGTCAGCATCACCGCGCCAGTCACTTCCGCGTAGGTCGTGTTGGGCGGGCCGCCGAACAGGCCGGCTGCCGTGGTGGCGATGCCGTCACCCAGCAGAGTGCGATGCAGGCCAGGCTTCTTCAGGTAGTCACGACCGGTCACGCTGCCGACTGCAATCACGCCGCCGATGTGTTCGATGGCCGGGGCCAAAGCTACCGGGACGATGAACAGGATCGCCTGCCAGTTGAACTCCGGCGCGGTGAAATGAGGAAGTGCAAACCATGGGGCCGCCGCAATCTTCGCGGTGTCGACGACACCGAAATAAAAGGACATGGCGAAACCCACCAACACGCCGGAAATGATCGGCACCAGACGGAAAATGCCTTTGCCGAACACCGCCACGATCAGCGTGGTCAGCAGCGCCGGCATCGAGATCATCATTGCGGTCTGGTAGTGGATCAGCTCGGAACCGTCGCCGGCCTTGCCCATCGCCATGTTCGCGGCAATCGGCGCCATGGCCAGGCCGATGGAGATGATCACCGGGCCAATTACGACTGGCGGCAGCAGTCGGTCAATGAAACCGGTGCCTTTGATCTTCACGGCCAGGCCGAGGAAGGTGTAGACGAAACCGGCCGCCATCACGCCGCCCATGGTCGCGGCGAGGCCGAACTGGCCCTTGGCGAGAATGATCGGGGTGATGAAGGCGAAGCTCGATGCCAGGAACACCGGCACCTGACGTCCGGTGACGATCTGGAACAGAATCGTGCCCAGACCTGCGGTAAACAGTGCCACGTTCGGGTCCAGGCCCGTGATCAGTGGCATCAGCACCAGGGCGCCGAAAGCCACGAACAGCATCTGTGCGCCGGACAGCACCGTGCGCCAGAGCGGATCGTTGAACTCTTGCTGCATGCTTACGCGTCCTTCTGCTTGGTGCCGAAGATCTTGTCACCGGCGTCGCCAAGCCCAGGAATGATGTAACCGTGCTCGTTGAGTTTCTGATCGATGGACGCGGTGTAGATGATCACGTCCGGGTGAGCTTTCTCGACAGCGGCAATGCCTTCCGGCGCGGCAACCAGCACCATCGCGCGGATGTCCTTGCAACCGGCCTTCTTCAGCAGGTCGATGGTCGCAACCATGGAGCTGCCGGTGGCGAGCATCGGGTCGATGATCATCGCCAGGCGTTCGTCGATTTCCGGAACCAGTTTTTCCAGATAGGTGTGGGCCTGCAGGGTTTCTTCGTTACGGGCGACGCCGACGGCGCTGACCTTGGCGCCCGGGATCAGGCTGAGCACGCCTTCGAGCATGCCGATGCCGGCACGCAGGATCGGTACGACGGTAATCTTCTTGCCGGCGATTTTCTCGACCGACACAGTGCCGCACCAACCTTCGATATCGTAGGTTTCCAGCGGCAGGTCTTTTGTAGCTTCATAGGTCAACAGGGCACCGACTTCCTGAGCGAGCTCACGGAAATTCTTGGTGCTGATGTCTGCACGGCGCATAAGGCCAAGTTTGTGACGGATCAGCGGATGGCGGATCTCTTGGATGGACATGGGGAAAGGCTCCGGCGGCGGGCAAAAAAACCGGCCTAGATTAATCTATCCGAGGGTGATGTCCTATAGGACATACAGTACGTTAGTCCACAAATGCTTGATTCGGCCGTGCGGGATGCGTACCTTTGCCCGCTTTTCCGAAACAGACCCCCCTTGGAGAGCGCCATGTCCGCTGATCTCGAGCATATCCGTCAAATCATGCGAGAGGCTGACTGCCTGTACACCGAAGCTGAAGTCGAGGCTGCCATTGCCCGCGTCGGTGCACAAATCAACGAACAACTGGCCGACAGCAACCCGGTGGTGTTCTGCGTGATGAACGGTGGTCTGATTTTCTCCGGCAAACTGCTGACTCATCTGCAGTTCCCGCTGGAAGCGTCCTACCTGCACGCCACCCGCTATCGCAACGAAACCAGCGGCGGCGACCTGTTCTGGAAAGCCAAGCCGGAAGTCTCGTTCATCGACCGTGACGTGCTGATCATCGACGACATCCTCGACGAAGGTCACACCCTGGGCGCGATCATCGACTTCTGCCGTCACGCCGGCGCGCGCAAAGTGCACACCGCCGTACTGATCGACAAGGACCACGACCGCAAGGCACGTCCTGACCTCAAAGCCGACTTCGTCGGTCTGCCGTGCATCGACCGTTACATCTTCGGTTACGGTATGGACTACAAAGGCTACTGGCGCAACGCCAACGGAATTTTCGCCGTCAAAGGAATGTAATCAATGAACAAGCCGGGCTTTCTTGATCAAACGCTGTTTGCCGAGTTGGCCGAGAAAGCCGCGGCCAGTCCTCGCGGGCGTCAGCACCACAACTTCCATCAGATGGAGGAAGCCTGCCACCGCATGGCGGTAGGGCTGCAACCGGACACCTACATTCCGCCTCACCGTCATTTGGGTGACAACAAGGCGGAAACCTTGCTGGTACTCAAAGGCAAGCTCGGTTTGCTGATCTTTGACGAAACCGGTGCGGTGGTGAAAAAGCAGGTCTTGCAGGCCGGTGGCGAGTGCCTTGGGGTGGATCTGCCGATCGGGGTATTCCACGGCCTGGTCGTTCTGGAAGCCGACAGCCTGATGTTCGAGTGCAAGGCCGGACCCTATCGCCCGGTTGGAGAGGGCGAGCTTGCGCACTGGGCGCCACGCGAAGGCGAAGCCGGGGTTGCGGAGTATCAGGCCTGGATGCACGCGCAGTTCGACTGAGCGAATCCGCAATGAAAAGGCGCAAGCGCCCGTAGGCGAAGCTTGCGCCTTTTGCTTTACAGAACCCTGTAAAACCCGTGCTAGAGTGCTCGGCCCCGCCCCCTCCGGAGCCTGTCATGAGTCTCTTGATCCGCAGCTGCGCCGCCCTGTTGCTGACCCTCAGCCTGCCCCTGGCCGCTGCCCCGATGCACAGTCAATTCCTGCCACCGGACGACCTGACCCTGCGCGATGCCGAACCCGAGCAGCAGCAACTGTTGCAGGTCACCGACTATTCCGTGGTAGTCGGCGCCCAGCGCCAGTCCAGTCAGCAGCCGATTCCGGTCACCTCGCCGCTGATGATCCGCCTCAAGGGCAAATCCCTGAACAAGGGCGCGACGATCAATCAGGTGCTGGTCAACTTCGATGGCGAAAGCAAAAGCCTGAAAAAACCGGTGTATGACGACAAGAGCAAGACCCTGACGCTCTTCTACCCGCTGGCGCAGTACCGGGTGGTGATCGATCTGTTGCGCAACGACACCGTGTATTGCCAGTTCCTGACCTACGCCAATGGCCATATCTGGGCCGATTTGCACACCGGCAGCACGCGCTCGCGTTGAGCCTTGTGCCTGCGCAGGGGTAAACTGCCCGCCCCGTGAAATGTCTGCGAGCTGGAGTCGGCAATGCGTAAAGATAAGAAGCAAGTGATTGGTGACGAGATCGGCGATGAGCAGATCAAGCTGTTCCTCGATTTTGAGCCGGTCGACGCCACCTCGCCGTCGCTGCACAAACTGGTCAAGGCTTACCGTGGCCTGCGCATCGACGATTTCGAGCGTTTCCTGACGTTCTTCGTTGCAGCCGGCTATGACGTGGACGGCAAGGACGAGCACGGCAAGACCTTCGTCGACCAGATCTGCGATCAGCGCAACGCCCCGGAATACATCGAGCTGATCGAGAAAGCACGCGGCTGATCGCCCGAAGTTTTCCACAGGCATAAAAAAACGCCCCGCACTCACCGAGTGCGGGGCGTTTTTCATGGAGCCGAATCAAGCGTAGCTTTCGGTCTCGTTGCTGGCTTCAACCAGTTCCAGCGCGACGTTGTTCTGCGTGTTGATCTTGCGATACAGCGCAGCGTCGGTTTCCAGGACCTTTTCACGGGCCGGGAAGATTTCCGCCAGTTTGGCAGCCCACTCACCCTTGGCCTTGGCCGGGAAGCACTTCTCGATCAGTTCCAGCATGATCGAGACGGTCACCGAAGCGCCTGGCGAAGCGCCGAGCAGGGCGGCGAGGGAGCCGTCCTTCGCAGCCACCAGTTCGGTACCGAACTGCAGGATGCCGCCTTTTTTCGGGTCTTTCTTGATGATCTGTACCCGTTGGCCGGCCACTTCCAGGCGCCAGTCTTCGGCTTTCGCCTCCGGGTAGAAACGGCGCAGGGATTCCAGGCGCTGTTCCATCGACTGCATCACTTCGCTGACCAGGTACTTGGTCAGGTCCATGTTGTTTTTCGCCACGGCCAGCATCGGCCCGATGTTGCCGGCGCGAACCGACATCGGCAGGTCCATGAAGGAGCCGTGCTTGAGGAACTTGGTGGTGAAACCGGCGTATGGCCCGAACAGCAGGGATTTCTTGCCGTCGACCACGCGGGTGTCCAGGTGCGGCACGGACATCGGTGGCGAACCCACGGCGGCCTGGCTGTAAACCTTGGCCTGGTGATGCTTGACCACTTCCGGGTTGTCGCAACGCAGCCACTGGCCGCTGATCGGGAAGCCGCCGAAGCCTTTGCTTTCTTCGATGCCCGAAGCTTGCAGCAGCGGCAGGGCCGCGCCACCGGCGCCGAGGAACACGAATTTGGCGTCGACTTCACGGCTGCTGCCGCTGTTGACGTCCTTGATGCTGACGGTCCAGCCGTTGGCATTACGCTTGAGGCCGGTCACGCGCTTGCAGTACTTGACCTGGGCATCGGGTGCACTGGTCAGGTGCTTGAGCAACTGATTGGTCAGGGCGCCGAAGTTGACGTCGGTGCCGTTGATCACGCGGGTGGCGGCGAGCACCTGGTCTTTCGGACGACCCGGCATCATCAGCGGCATCCACTCGGCCATCTTCGCCTTGTCTTCGGTGTATTCCATATCGGCGAAGGCGTGGTGCTTGTGCAGCACGTTGAAGCGTTCCTTGAGGAATGAAACGCCTTTTTCGCCTTCGACGTAGCTCAGGTGCGGCACCGGGCTGATGAAGGATTTGCACGAGCCGAACGTGCCTTTCTTGGTCAGGTACGACCAGAACTGCTTCGACACCTCGAACTGGGTGTTGATGTGCACGGCTTTTTTGATGTCGACGGTGCCGTCGGCAGCCTGCGGCGTATAGTTCAGCTCGCACAGGCCGGCGTGGCCGGTACCGGCGTTGTTCCATGGGTTGGAACTCTCCGCGGCACCGGAATCCATCAGCTCGACGACTTCCAGCTTGATCGCCGGGTCGAGCTCTTTGAGCAGTACTGCGAGGGTGGCACTCATGATGCCGGCCCCAACCAGAACTACGTCGACTGCTTCGTTATGCGCCATTTAACGCGTCTCCAAAATCTGCAGCACCAAATTGTCGGCATGGCTGCCAGGCGTCCAGGGCAGGTCAGTGGAGCCCCGGGTATCCTTGGTCAGGTGTGCCATGTCCGAATCTTCGCAATTTTTCGCAACTTCGACGGATGCGTGCGGCCTGGCTTTCAAGAGTCATATGAACTCATTTCGGCACGGGGCTGGCAATTCGACTTATGGTCGAGACATCCGTTTGTGCAACCAAATCCGTAGCGGACAGGCTTCAGGCTCCGGTATTCGAGGCGTTCCCGTTCCTGTGTCGTTGGGCTGTTTCAGACGCTAATGGTGCATGTTCAGACGCAAAACTATTCATTTGCTCGCCACACTCTTGTGAAGTTGTGAAAACCCGTTTTTTTCACGCTCTTTTGAAGACGTGAACCTCAAAAAGGGCTGTCCGGGGCTGGCACCGTGCCCGAAGGGGCAAACAACTCAGTGGCCGAGCGTCATGACAGCTCTGCAGATTCGCGAAAAGCGGGATTTGCCAGGGAAACAGCAAGCACGCCAGCTTCACTCGATCTGTGTGGGCGGCTCTCTGTGGGCGATTTGGATGCCAATGCAAGCGCATTGACGCTATTGCGGGGCCCGATCAGGAGACGTCCTTATAATCGGGGGGAGATTGTATCGAAGAAATGCGGGGAGTTGGTCGAGTTTAATGACTTTTATTAGGCATCCGGTCAGATGCTCAACATCGCCTGAGCACGTGCGCGTGGGCGCTGCTGTTCGACCCGGGCGCTGGCAGGCAGTGGCTGGTGCAGCCAGTTGAGGCGGATTTCCTCGATTTCCACCCAGCCGTCACCCATCGGTTGCAGGCTGCACTGTTTGAAAGCCTGGCAATGGCCGTTGCGATCGAGCAGGGCGAAGCTGCGGTGCAGCGGACGTGGTGCGAACAACGAGATCAGATAGCGCATGGCAGTGTTCCTTCTGGGGATCTGTGGCGAAGATTGTCAAAGGAACGTGAAACGAACGTGTATGGGGGGTGACGAATGTGTGACAGGAACCGCTTTGTGCCGGATTTGTCAGAGATTTCAGTGCTGGTGACCCGCAGTGGCCCACCGCTATACTGCCGGCCTGTCTGTGCCTGATTCTGGAGAGAAGAGCATGTTGCAACGCCTGTTGTTCGGTTTGATCACTGTGACCAGTTTGACCCTGGTTGGCTGCGCCCACAGCCCGCAACAACTGAGCCCGGAACCGAAGCTGACCACTCAGCTGGCACCGGTCGGCCATGGCCAGCCTGTCGTCGTCCGCGTAGTTGACGGTCGTCCGTCGCCAACCCTCGGCACCCGTGGCGGCCTGTACCCGGAAACCAGCGCCATTACCGTGCAGCGCGAGCAGATTCTGCCGAAGTTGCAGGCCCAGGCCGAAGCGGCCGTGCGTCTGCTGGGCTTCACCCCGTCCAACGGCGCGATGAATGCTCCACAGCTGACCGTGACCCTGACTGAACTGAAATACCAGTCGCCGAAAGAAGGCATGTACGTGACCGAGGCCACCATCGGCGCGACCTTCCGTTCCGACGTGCAGAGCGGCAACCGTCGCTACAGCGGTCGTTACGGCGCTTCGCTGGACCAGCGTTTCGGCATGGCGCCGAACCAGGAAACCAACACCAAACTGGTCAGCGATGTGCTGAGCGATGCGCTGACCCGTCTGTTCAAGGATCCGACCGTGGGTCAGGTCCTCGCCGAGTAAGTGTTCGGTTGATGTGAAAAAGCCCGGGGCCAGTGATGGCCCCGGGCTTTTTTCGTTCAGGCGGCTTGTGAATAGAAGTCGAGGACGCTGACGCCGGTCAGCAGGTCGGTCTCGGGCAAGTCCGCATGCTGGTGCCCGCCGAGGGCGCAATACACCAGCCAGTGGCGGTCCTGAACATTGAAGGCCAGGCTGCCGACGAGGGTTTGCTGTTCGTCGGACGGGGAGATGAGGTACAGGCGATCCTGGTTTTCAGCGTGAAGCATGTCGCGTTCCGTGTCGGTTTCGAGGCGCGCAGGGTGACTGAAACAAATGACGATGCCGTGACACAGGACAGCCATCGGTCGATTGATGGGTTATTTGTCGCAAAGGCTAGGGCAGTGGGGGAGGGTTTCGGTAGAATCCGCGTCGCGGTCGTCGGTCTGGCGTTCGCCATACCTGGTTTAGATTGAGGTCTGTGATGTCGCTGCACTTGATGACGCTGTTTACCGCCCATCCCGCCAAACTGATCAACCTGCTGGCCCTGCTGTTGGCCTTCCCCGGCAGTTGGCTGCTGCATGCGACCCGCCGCCGTGAACAACGGGCGATGGCCAGTATCGCGGCCCAGCGTCAGCACCAGCCGGATCAGGAGCCGGTGCTCGATTGGGCGACCTTGCGCATGAATCGCTTTTTCTACCGCTTCGGTTTTGCCTGCCTGGGTCTGGCGTTGCTGGTGTCCTGGATCAGTACCCGCTTCTGAACGAAAAACGGCGCCCGAAGGCGCCGTTCTTGTATCTGGCCGACACCGCTTACAGCGGTAAACCAGCCTTGACCCGGTACTGATTGCGCACCGGCGTCGCATATTGCAGCACCAGATACGGACGATGCTCTTGCGGGCAGGCGTCCAGACGGTTCTGCCATTCTTCCTGGGCCTTGGCCAGTTCCTCGGCACCGAACACTTTGGCAGCTTTCGGCACGTTCAGTTGAGGATCGGCATCGGCCCACTGCGCGTACGCCAGGTAATGCACCGGGAACAACCGGTAGCCGCCGAGAATCTGCTTGTCCATCTCGACCGCCAATTGCTTGGTGTCTTCGAACAGCTCGGTGATCGGTGCGGCGAAGTTCACGTGCACCCGGCCCTTGTAGCCGGTGATTCCCTTGGCGATGCTCACGTCATCCTCGCCCGGCGCCTTGCTGTAGGTGCCGGTGGTGGCGCGGATGTACAGCTCGCGGGCCTTGGCCTGGTCGCACGGGTCGTATTCGTAGCTGATCGACACCGGAGTCAGGTTCAGCGACTGAATGACTTCGCCGAACGGCTCGTCCTTGCGGCTCATGTGGAACATCTTGAGGATCGCCGACTCGGTACGGTCGTCACCGTCCTTCGCGCGGCCTTCGGCCTGGGCGATCCAGATCGAGGCGCAGTCGTTGCGGATCGAGTGGTTGATGTACGCCGACAGCAGTTGATAGGCGGCCATTTTCTCGCGGCGCCCGGTGATCGAGCGATGAACGATGAAGCTCTTGTTCAAACGCATCAGGTCGCTGACGAACGGCTTTTGCAGCAGGTTGTCGCCAATCGCGATGCGCGGCGTCGGCAGGCCGGCGTGGTACACGGCGTAGTTGACGAAGGCCGGGTCCATCACGATGTCGCGGTGGTTGGCGATGAACAGATAAGCGCTGCCGGACTTGAATTGCTCGACACCGGTGTAGGTCACGCCGTCGGTGGCACGCTCGATGGTGTGGTCGACGTAGAACTCGACCTTGTCCTGCAAAGTGGCCACGGAGGTCACGTCGGCAAACTCACGACGCAGCCGATGGGCTATAAGTGGTTTGAGCATCCAGCCGAAGGCACCGGCAAAACGCGGGAAGCGGAAGTGGGTGAGGATATCTAGAAACGCCTTGTCGCCGAGCAGTCGCGCCAGTACCGCAGGTACTTCGCTGTCGTCGTAAGGTCGGATGGCATCGAATTCGCCCATCATGCTCTCTTGTTGGAAACGGCTAGGGTAAGTAAAGGTTTTGATCGAAAACCAACGGGGCACGGTCTGAAAAAGTAGCCAGACAAAAATAGCCCTGCAAATAGACCGGCGATTATACGCACAAGTCACCCGGGAGACCGCGATGCTGGAAAGCGCAGTATATGAATGTCCGTATTGTGGTGAAGAGGTCGAGACGACCGTGGATCTCTCCGGTGGCGACCAGACCTATATTGAAGACTGTCAGGTGTGTTGTCGGCCGATCACCTTTGTGTTGCAGGTCCATGGAGAGGACTGGTTTCTGGAAGTCTTCAGCGAAAACGAGTGAGGCGCGCCCATGCAGCGAATCTACGAGCCGGAAAACCTGATGGAAGGCGAGATGCTCAAGGGCATGCTCGCCAGCGAAGGCATCGAGGCGCATCTGGTCGGGCGCGATCTGCTGGGCGGCACGGGGGAGTTGCCGATCTTCGGCCTGTTGGGCCTGTCGGTCGATAACGACCAGGCCGAATACGCCCGCGAGCTGATCAGTGCGTACAATGCCGCGCTGCCGCTGCCCGGCGATGAACCGGACAGCTATCCCGGGACGCTGGTCTGTTAGGCTGGCGTTCGTTTTATTTGTGAGTCGTGCTGCCCCATGTGTGGACGTTATGCCCTGTTTCGCTGGAACCGCGATTTCGCGAACCTGCCAGGTTTTCCTGCCGATCAGCAGGCGCAGTGGAACATTTCCCCCAACGATTCGGTGTTGATGCTGCGCGCCGAACCCGATGGCCAGCGCACGCTGGCCCGTGCCCGTTGGGGGCTGACACCGCCATGGCTGACCGACATGTCGCGCACGCCGGCCCACGCCCGGGCCGAAACCGTTGCCGAACAGCCGATGTTCCGCGAAGCCCTGCGCCTGCGTCGTTGCCTGCTGCCGGCCAACGGTTTCTACGAATGGCGCGGCACTACGCGCAAGCGCCCGTACTGGCTGACGCCGGGTGAAGGTGCTTCGTTGTTTTTTGCGGCGATCTGGGAAGCGTATCCGGTGCAGGAGCAGGTCTGGCTGAGCACGGCGGTGATCACGCAGCCTGCGGCCAGTCAGCGCCGGCCGTTGATTCTTGATGAGGCGGGGCAGGCGGCGTGGCTTGATCCTGAAACGCCGTTGCATGTTCTGCAGGGTTTGCTCGCCAGCGAACCCGCCGCCTTGCGCGAGCGGGTGCTGGCGAACCTGGTCAATGATCCGAAGCTCAACGGGCCGGAGTGCCTGACCCCGGCCTGATCGGTCAGACCTTGAACTGATTGATCAACCGCCGTTGCTGCTCCGCCAGTTTGGTCAGATCCGCACTCGCCGAACTCGACTCATCCGCACCCCCCGCCACTTCGTTTGCCACCTGACCGATATTGATCACGTTGCGGTTGATGTCGTCGGCCACCGCGCTCTGCTCCTCGGCGGCGCTGGCGATCTGGGTGTTCATGTCGTTGATCACCGATACCGCCTGAGTAATGGTCTCCAGCGCCTCCGCTGCCTTGGCCGCGTGCTGCACGCTTTCGTCGGTACGATTCTGGCTGTCCTCCATGACCCGCACCACATCGCGGGTGCCCTGTTGCAGTTGCTGGATCATGCTCTGGATTTCTTCGGTGGCCTTCTGGGTTTTCTGCGCCAGGTTGCGCACCTCGTCGGCCACCACCGCAAAACCACGTCCTTGTTCACCGGCGCGGGCCGCTTCGATCGCCGCGTTGAGGGCCAGCAGGTTGGTCTGCTCGGCGATTCCGCGAATGGCGATAAGGATCGCGTTGATGTTTTCGCTGTCCTTGGCCAGGGTCTGAACAACGTCCACGGCCTTGCCGATTTCCACGGCCAGTACGCCGATCGAGTTGGAGGTGTCGCGCACGATCTGCATGCCCTGACTGGCGGCCTGATCGGCGTGGCTGGCGGCTTGCGCGGCCTGGGTCGCGTTGCGTGCCACGTCTTGCGCGGTGGCGGTCATTTCCTGCACGGCGGTGGCCACCTGATCGATCTCGGCCATCTGCTTCTGAATGCCGATATTGGTCCGGATCGCGATGTCCGCCGTGTGCTCCGAGGAATCGCTGACGCTCTGTACCGACGACACTACCTGCGTGATCATCCCCTGCAACTTGGCGAGGAAGGTATTGAAGCCTTTGGCGATGGAGCCGAGTTCGTCATTGCGATCACTGGTCAAGCGACGGGTCAGGTCGCCTTCGCCCTGGGCAATGTCGTCGAGCATGGTCACCATTTGCTTCAGTGGGCGAGCGATGCCGTGGCCCACCAGCCAGATCACCAGCAAGCCGAGACCGGCGATGATCAGGCCGACCATGGCCATGCCGAAGGTGTCGGATTTGCGCTGGGCGTCGAGGTCGCCTTGCAGCTTTTGCAGGTCGGCCATTACCGCGTCGAGCGGCAGTTGCAGCATCAGTGTCCAGCGCGCGTCGGTCTGGCCGATGCCGAACGGCAGGTACAACTCGATCCGGCCTTGCTCTTTATTGACGGTGTAAGTCACTTCGCCGCGCTTGAGCTTGGCCATGTTGGCAATCTGCTGGGCGTCGAGAATGTCGCTGACTTTCTCGCCGAATTTGCTCGGATCCTTGGTGTAGGCGACGATCCGGCCGTTGCCGCCGATCAGGGCCATCTGTCCGGCGCCGCTGTACAGTTTCTGGTTGGCGCCCAGGAGCATTTCCTGGATGAAGTTCACCGACAGGTCGGCGCCGACGATGCCCTGGAAGGCGCCGTTGAGCATGATCGGTTCAATAAAGGAGGCGAGCATGACGATCTTGTCGCCGACCTTGTACGGGGCGGGATCGATCACGCAGGATTTTTTGGTTTCCTTCGAGCACAGGTAGTACTCGCTGGCGCGCACGCCGGTGGACAGGACTTTCTGGTCGTCGACGTCCACCAGTTTGTCCAGGCCGAGGGTGCCGTCGTCGTTGCGGAACCACCACGGCAGGAATCGCCCGTTGGCGGCGTCGATGCCGACCACGCTGGTGCCGACGTAGGTTGCATCGTTGTGATCCAGTGCGTTCTTTTCCCAACCGATGTAGGTGCCAAGAATCTTCGGATTTTTCTCGACGTTTTCCTTGATCAGGCTGATCAACTGCTCACGGCTGACGGTCAGTCGCGGCTGGCCATCGGCGCCCGGCGTGCCGAGCAGGGCGTTGACGCGTACCAGTCCGCCGGCGATCAGCAGCGGCGCTTCCAGTTCACGCTGGATCTGGCTGACCTGGGTCTGCGCCAGCGATGTCAGGCGCTGTTCGATCACTTGTTCGAACTGGGCCTGGGTCCTTTGCTGGACCATTTCCTGGGTGCGGGCACCGGAGAATAGCGCGTACAGCACCAGCGCGGCGACCACGCTGAGTACGATGGCGCCAGCCAGGGCGGCCACGGAAAACTGGATCGACTTGAACTTCATGGGAGCTCCGCACGCGAGAGGACGTCTGCGCTGCTGTATCGGCAGCCACTATTGCGCCATGAGGCAAAGTGCGTGCAATTGAAGCCGAATGTCGCAAATGGATCAGTGCACGACGCAGTTGCAGAGGGCTTGGCGCTGGATGTGAATTTTTTCCTACAGGGCTGACGGGAGTGTTCTGAAAACAGGTGCAACACGTCCGTTGTATCTGGCGTCGATACAATTACCCGCCTAGGATACGCGGCAGGTTTTCAGGGAGCTTTTGAATGAACAAGACATTGGTTGTAAGTGCACTGAGCGCAGCGCTGTTGCTGGCCGGTTGTCAGTCGGTCAACACCACCAGCGGCGGTGCCGTGGGCGTGGAGCGCAAGCAGTACATGTTCAGCATGCTGTCCTCGCAAGAGGTCGACCAGATGTATGCCCAGTCCTATCAGAAGACCGTGGGCGAGGCGTCCAGCAAAGGCGTGCTGGACAAGACCAGCAACGATGCCAAACGCATTCAGGCCATCGCCAACCGGCTGATCGCCCAGGCACCGAATTTCCGGCCGGATTCGGCGCAGTGGAAATGGGAAGTGAACCTGATCAAGAGCGACGAGCTCAACGCCAACTGCGGTCCTGGCGGCAAGATCATTTTCTACACCGGGCTGATCGACAGCCTGAAACTTACTGACGATGAAATCGCCGCGGTCATGGGCCATGAAATCGCCCACGCCCTGCGCGAGCACGGTCGTGAAGCAATGTCCAAGGCCTACGGCATCGAAATGGCCAAGCAGGGCGCCGGTGCGTTGCTCGGCCTGGGTCAGGACAGCCTGGCGCTGGCCGACACCGTGGCCAACTACGGCATGACGCTGCCCAACAGCCGCGCCAACGAAAACGAGGCTGACCTGATCGGTCTGGAACTGGCAGCTCGTGCCGGCTACAACCCGAATGCCGCCATCACCTTGTGGAACAAAATGAGCAAGGCGTCCGAAGGGGGCCCGCCTGAGTTCATGAGTACTCACCCGGCTTCGGCCAGCCGGATCGCTTCGCTGGAAGCGGCCATTCCGAAAGTCATGCCGCTTTACGAGAAAGCGCCCAAGTCCTGAAACCATGATCGCTCCCGCACTCGGTGCGGGAGCGATCTGCCGGATCAAACCCAGCCGCTGCTCTGCATCGCCTTGTACACCGCGACGATAGCCAGGATCAGGAACGCCGAGGCCGCCAGTCGACGGATCAGGGTCAGCGGCAGTTTTTCTGCTGCAAAATTACCCGCCAATACCACCGGCACGTTGGCGATCAGCATGCCCGCCGTTGTACCGATGATCACCAGCCACAGCTCCGGGTACTGCGCTGCCAGCATCACCGTAGCGATCTGGGTCTTGTCACCGATCTCCGCGAGGAAGAACGCAATCAGCGTGGTCAGGAATGGCCCGAACTTGCGGGCAGTGCTGGCTTCATCGTCGTCCATCTTGTCCGGCACCAGCGTCCACAGGGCGGTGGCGGCGAAGCTCGCGGCAAGAATCCAGTGCAGGACCGAATCGGAGAAGAAACTGCCGAACCAGGCGCCGACCGCACCGGCTGCCGCGTGGTTGGCCAGGGTCGCAGCGACGATGCCGGCAATGATCGGCCAGGGTTTGCGGAAGCGAGCGGCGAGAATCAGCGCGAGCAGTTGCGTCTTGTCGCCGATTTCGGCCAAGGCAACGATTGCGGTGGGAACGAGTAACGAGTCCAGCATCAGGATTTCCTAAGGGGCGGGTCGACACGGCTATGACACGTACAGCCTTCCCGCCCCGGGTAAGGTGTGCGTGTCATAGGTCTTGTCAAACCCTGCGATCCGTCTGGTGCGGACGCTTGGGTCGCATACGCCATGATCTGAGGATCAAGTATGTTGACGTATGCCGGACGAGCTTGGCGCTCGTGGGAGACTACTCCCCTAGGACGGAGCGGATTCTGCCTAGGCAGAATCCATTCGGCAAGTGCTAATTTTCAGCCGCGCTTGGCCCGGTAAATCCGGAAACCATTGCCTTCGGCCTTGATCGCGCAGATCCCGAGATGCTCTTCGATCAACGGTTGGTACTTCAGGAAGCTGTTGGCGACCAGGCGAAGTTCGCCGCCATTTTTCAGATGTTTGGCCGCTTTTCGCAGCAAGTTCTCGGTGGCAAAATAATCGGTGTGCACGCCGACATGGAACGGCGGGTTGCTCAGAATCGCGTTCAAACCCATCGGTGCCGCATCGATTCCGTCACCGGTCAGCACCTCGGCTTCCAGACCGTTGGCCGCCAGGGTCAACCGGCTGCTGGCAGCAGCGAAGGCATCAACGTCGAGCAACGTGACCTGATTGTGCGGGTAACGACGCTTGACCGCCGCACCGAGTACGCCGGCGCCGCAACCGAAGTCCAGCAGATGACCGCTCGGCAGTTTGTCCAGGTGCTCCAGCAGCAGGGCGCTGCCGCGATCCAGTCGGCCGTGGCTGAACACGCCCGGCAGGCTGATGACCTTCAACGGGCCTTCGGCCAGCGGCAGTTCGTAGGTCTGCGCCAGGCTTTCCAGCGGTTTGGCTTCCGGGGCGTTGGCCACGGTCACTTGCCACAGCTGGCAATGGCGCGCGCTGTCGAGCTTGCGCGGCTTGCCGAACGGGTTGAGCTGTTTGGAAGCGCCTTCGATACCGCTGCGTTTTTCCCCGACCAGATAGACTTCACGTCCGGCCAGGCGCGAAGCCACGGCGTTGAGGATGTAATCGGTCAGGTCCTTGGCCTTGGGCAGGAATACCACGGCGTTGGTGAATTCGCGCTCCGGCACGTTCACGCCAAAATGGCTGCGCCCTTCGAAACGCGCATCGAGCGCGGCCTGATCGCCGGCGTGCCAGCACCAGCCAAACGCATCGGGCAGCCGCCCCAGCAGATCATCGGCAGGCAAACCGGCCAGCAACACCGAACCCTGGAATAACTCGGCCTGACGAAGCAGTACTTCACTGCGCGGATCCATAACTGCTCCTGTGAAAAAAAGTGCCGCAGTTTATCAACTGACGACCCGCAGCGCCTTACCGCTGTAGAACGCCTGGGTGTTTTCGACCAGTTGGCCAACGATCCTCTGCCGCGCTTCGCGGCTGCCCCAGGCGTTATGCGGGGTGACGATCAGGCGCGGGATGTCGGCAGCCAGCAGCGGGTTGCCGTTGGTCGGCGGCTCGACGCTCAGCACATCGGTGGCCGCGCCGCCCAGATGACCGCTGCGCAAGGCGTCGGCCAGGGCCTGTTCGTCAATCAGTCCGCCACGGGCGGTGTTGACCACGAAAGCGCCGGGTTTCATCGAGGCGAGTTCGCGAGCACCGATGAAATGCCGGGTGTGTTCGTTGAGCGGGCAGTGCAGGGTGAGGGCGTCGATCTGTGGCAACAGTTCTTCCAGCGGCAATCGATCCGGACGGGCCGGGCGCCCCGGAATCTGCCCCAGCAGCACGCGCATGCCGAAGGCTTCGGCCAGACGCGCGACCGCGCCGCCGAGTTCGCCGTGTCCAAGCAAGCCGAGGGTTTTGCCTTCCAGTTCGACGATCGGGTAATCCAGCAGGCAGAACTGTTTCGCCTGCTGCCAGCGACCTTCACCGACGGCTTTTTGATAATCGGCCAGACGCGTGGCGAGGTTGAGCAACAGCATGATCGTGTGCTGCGCCACCGACGGCGTGCCGTAACCCTGACAGTTGCACACGGTGATGCCGTGGGCGCGGGCGGCGGCCAGATCGACGTTGTTGGTCCCGGTGGCGGTGATCAGGATCAGCTTCAACTGTGGGTTGGCGGCCATGGTGGCGGCGTCGATCAGGATCTTGTTGCTGATCGCCACGGTCGCCCCTTGCAGGCGCTCGCTCACTTGCGCAGGCAGCGTCTGGGCGAACAGTTGCAGATCGCCGAAGCAGTCACGCAAAGGGCTCAGATCGAGATCGCCAAGATCCAGCGACGGGTGATCGAGGAATACGGCGCGGTGGGCGTTCGTCATCAACTGTACCTGTTGTGCTTTGAAGGGAAGGCGTAATCTGCCGAGCCTACCAGATGAAACAAAACGTTACGCTTGGCCGAAAGGAGCCCCCATGTACTGGACCGAATTCTTGACCGTTGCCCTGATCCACCTGCTGGCCGTCGCCAGCCCCGGTCCTGATTTCGCCGTGGTGGTACGCGAAAGCGTGACCCATGGTCGACGTGCCGGGACCTGGACCGCGCTGGGCGTGGGCACGGCGATTTTCCTGCACGTCGGTTATTCGCTGCTGGGGATCGGCCTGATCGTTTCCCAATCGATCGTGCTGTTCAACGCCTTGAAATGGGCGGCGGCCGCGTACCTGCTGTACATCGGCTACAAGGCCCTGCGCGCGCAACCGGCGAAAACCGTGACCGATGATCTGCACAAAGAGGCCGGCGAACGCACTGCCCGTGGCGCGTTCACTTCGGGTTTCGTGACCAACGGCCTGAACCCGAAAGCCACGCTGTTCTTCCTGTCGCTGTTTACCGTGGTGATCAACCCGCACACCCCGCTGACAGTCCAGGCCGGTTACGGCATTTATCTCGCCGTTGCGACCGCCACCTGGTTCTGCCTGGTCGCCATGTTGTTCAGCCAGCAGCGCGTGCGTGCCGGTTTCGCTCGCATGGGCCACTGGTTCGACCGCACCATGGGCGCGGTGCTGATCGCCATCGGCGTGAAACTCGCGTTCACCGAGATGCATTGATCGAGCGGAGCTGATTCAGGGCGTTGAGGTATTCCCGGGGATTGTCCCCGAGCAAACGGCGAAACATCGCGCTGAACGCCCGCGCACTGCCGTAACCCAGATCCCGCGCCACGCTCTGCACGCTGTCCCCGGCGAGCAGGCGGGGCAGGGCTTCCATCAGGCGCAATTGCTGGCGCCAGGCATTGAAATTCATCTTCAGTTGTTGCTGGAACAGCCGCGCCAACGTGCGTGAGCTGGCGCCGACTTGCTGCGCCCAGTCTTCCAGGGTGTTGGGATGATCCGGCGTGCGCAACAGCGCCAGGCAAATGCCTTGCAGGCGCCGGTCAGTGGGCATCGGAATATGCAGTGGCAGGTTTTCGAGACTGGCGAGTTCTTCCAGCATCAGTTGCTGGATCAGCGGATTGTCGGCATGCGGCGGGCCCTGCACCGCACGCAGGATCAGTTCGCGCAGCAATGGCGTCACCGCCAGCACACAGCAGTTGCGCAGGCTGGCCGGCGCCAGCTCGGGGGCGATGAACAGTGAACGCATCTGCACATCGCCGGACATGAAAATCTCGTGGGCGACCTCGGGTGGAATCCACACCGCGCGACTGGGCGGAAGCACCCAGGCACCTTGCGCTGTGACCACCCGCATCACCCCGCTCACGGCATAGAGCAATTGCGCCTCGCGATGCAGGTGCTGCGGCTGGTGCGAGCCGTCCAGATAGTCCCGGGGATAGGCACTGACCGGTCCGTGTTCGAAATGGCTGATCAACATGTCGGATTCGATGACTTGGTTGGCAGGAATGCGCTTTCCGGCCAACTTAGCATGAGCGCTCACTACAACGTAAAGCGTGCCGTCATGAACCAGTCCAGAAACGTCATTCGCTACATCAACGCCGCCCATGTGATCGATCACATGTTCATGCTGATTTTTCCCGCCGCCGTGCTTGGCATGACCCAGGCCTTCGCCCTCGACTACGCCGCGCTGATCGGCCTGTCGCTGGGTGGCTTCATCGCGTTCGGTGCGTGTTCGCTACCGGCCGGTTGGCTGGGGGATCACTGGAGCCGGCGGCAGATGATGCTGGTGTTTTTCTTCGGCATCGGTGCCTCGGCGATCTTCACCGGCTTCAGTAACAGCCCGACGATGCTGGTCATCGGCCTGACCCTGATCGGCATTTTTGCCGCGATCTATCACCCGGTCGGCACGGCGATGCTGGTGGCCTATGCGCAGAATCGCGGGCGCGAGATCGGTATCAACGGCATGTGGGGCAACCTCGGCGTGGCGTTCTCCGCGCTGATTACCGGGCTGCTGGTGGCGCAGTTTGGCTGGCGCTCGGCGTTCCTGATCCCGGGTGTCGTGGCGATCGTGCTGGGGATCGGTTTTGCCTTGCAGGTGCGCGAGGAGCCGATTCCCAAGCGCCCGCACACCGCGCTCAAGGGTGCCGGCGGCCAGCGCATTTCGATGGTCATGGTGTTCGGCGTGCTGGCGCTGGCCACGGCCACCGGCGGGGTGGTGTTCAACGCCACCACCATGACTTATCCAAAACTGTTTCAGGATCGCTTGCATGACCTGTTCGCGTCGCCGCAAACCCTCGGTGTGGTGGTCAGCCTGGCGTATGCGTTCGGTGCGATTGCCCAGCTGAGCATCGGTCGGGTGTTGCACCGCGTCAGCCTGAAATGGCCGTTTATCGCGCTGACCTTGTGCCAGGCGCCGTTGCTGTTCGCGCTGGCTTATGTCGATGGCTGGGCGGTGATCGCGGTCGGGGCGGCGTTCATGTTCGTGGTGTTCGGCCAAGTGACGGTGAACGATTCGATGGTCGCCAACTTCGTCGCGCCGCAATGGCAGTCCCGGGTGTTTGCCTTGCGTTACTGTTTATCGTTCGGTGCCAGTGCGACGGCGATTCCGCTGATTTCCTATCTCGAACCGCGCCATGGTTTTGTAGGGCTCTACCTGATTCTGGCGGGTTTTGGCGCTTTGACTTTCCTCGCTGCGGTGGTTTTCCCACGCACACCTTCTGAAGCGGCTGTAGGGCAAACGGCCTGAGCGGTGACGAATCCCGGCAAATGCTGGCGCAAAGCTAGCATTTGTACGGCTCTGCAAATCATTCCTTTGGCTGATTTGGCTGACGTATAAGGGTTTTAGAGTACGAAACTCCAAAGCCAACACCGTGCAGTCAGAAAAGGGATTCTTATGTTGCAGACTCGCGTTATTCCGCCCGCCGAAGGGGCGTACCAGTATCCACTGCTGATTAAACGGCTGCTGATGTCGGGCGCCCGTTACGAGAAAACCCGCGAGATCATCTACCGTGACCAGCTGCGCTACAGCTACCCGACCCTGATCGAGCGGGTCGCGCGACTGGCCAACGTACTGACGGCGGCCGGCGTGAAGGCCGGTGACACCGTGGCGGTGATGGACTGGGACAGCCATCGCTACCTGGAGTGCATGTTTGCGATCCCGATGATCGGCGCGGTGATTCACACCATCAACGTGCGTCTGTCGCCGGAGCAGATCCTCTACACCATGAACCACGCCGAGGACCGCTTCGTGCTGGTCAACAGCGAGTTTGTCGGGCTGTACCAGGCCATCGCGCCGCACCTGACCACGGTGGAGAAAACCCTGCTGCTGACCGATCTGCCGGAAAAAACCGCCGATCTGCCGAACCTGGTGGGCGAGTACGAGCAACTGCTGGCGGCCGCGAGTCCGCAGTACGACTTCCAGGATTTCGACGAAAACTCGGTCGCCACCACGTTCTACACCACGGGCACCACCGGCAATCCGAAAGGTGTGTACTTCACCCATCGGCAACTGGTGCTGCACACCATGGGCGTGTCGACCATCATGGGCGCCATCGACAGCGTGCGGCTGCTGGGCACCAACGACGTGTACATGCCGATCACGCCGATGTTCCACGTGCATGCGTGGGGCCTGCCGTATGTGGCGACCATGCTCGGGCTCAAGCAGGTTTATCCGGGGCGTTACGACCCGGAATTCCTGGTCGAGCTGTGGCGCAAGGAGAAGGTCACGTTCTCCCATTGCGTGCCGACCATCCTGCAGATGGTGCTCAACGCCAAGGGCGCGCAAGGCACCGATTTTGGCGGCTGGAAAATCGTCATCGGCGGCAGTGCGCTCAATCGCACGCTGTACGAAACGGCCAAGAGCAAGGGCATTCAACTGACGGCCGCTTACGGGATGTCGGAAACCGGGCCGCTGGTCTCGTGCGCGCACCTCAACGATGAATTGATGGCAGGCACCGAAGACGAGCGCACCACCTACCGGATCAAGGCCGGCGTGCCGGGGCCATTGGTCGAAGCCGCGATTGTCGACACCGAGGGCAATTTCCTCCCGGCGGACGGCGAGACCCAGGGCGAACTGGTGCTACGCGCACCATGGCTGACTGAGGGTTATTTCAACGAACCGCAAAAGGGCGCCGAGCTGTGGGCTGGCGGCTGGCTGCACACCGGCGACGTCGCCACGCTGGACAGCATGGGCGTGATCGACATCCGCGACCGCATCAAGGACGTGATCAAGACCGGCGGCGAGTGGATCTCCTCGTTGGACCTCGAAGACCTGATCAGTCGTCACGTCGCGGTACGTGAAGTAGCAGTGGTGGGCATCGCCGATCCGCAGTGGGGCGAGCGCCCGTTTGCCTTGCTGGTGGTCCGTGAAGGGCACGCCATCGGGGCGCGCGAGCTCAAGGAACACCTCAAGCCATTCGTTGAACTGGGGCACTTGAGCAAGTGGGCGATCCCGAGCCAGATCGCGCTTGTTACTGAAATTCCCAAGACCAGTGTCGGCAAGCTCGACAAGAAGCGCATCCGCCTCGACATCACTGAATGGCAGGCCAACAACAGCACCTTCCTCTCGACGCTCTGAGCATCCCCTGGCGCGCCGAAAACGGCGCGCCAGACCCACCAAGCAAGCGCTTGGCTTGTGAAATCGAAATTTTCAGCCATCCTTGCCGTGCCGACATGCGTCGGACTGGCGAAAGGACTGTTCCAGAGTGGCCGGCAGCTGCAAATCACACTTTAGAGGGATCAAGCAGTACCACCTGCTGGCTATAGTCCGCTCAAGGATTTTTAAGAACGGGGCACACGCACAAACGGGGCGATGCAACATTGAAGCGATTTCGGGAAGCCTCTGGCGCCCGGTCCCTCAGGCGTTTTTAAAAGTACTCACTGCCATAACAATAATGCACATGGAGTAGCGTCGATGACCTCAGTAAACCAGTTCTGGCGCCGGGCAAAGCTGCCTCTGGCCGTCAGTCTTGCTTCTTCGCTCGCCGGGCCCGCATTCGGCGTCAGTTTCAACGTCGGTGAAATCGAAGGCCAGTTCGACTCCTCCCTGTCGATCGGTGCCAGCTGGTCCACCCAGAGCCCGAACAAGAATCTCATCGGCGTCAACAACGGCGGTCACGGTCTGTCCCAGACCTCCGATGATGGCCACCTGAACTTCAAGAGCGGTGAAACCTTCTCGAAGATCTTCAAGGGCATCCATGACCTCGAACTGAAATACGGCGACACCGGTGTGTTCGTCCGTGGCAAATACTGGTACGACTTCGAACTCAAGGACGAAAGTCGTCCGTTCAAGGACATCAGCGACAGCAACCGCAAGGAAGGCGCCAAGTCCGCCGGCGGTCAGATCCTCGATGCCTTCGTCTACCACAACTATTCGATCGCCGATCAGCCGGGCTCCGTGCGCCTGGGCAAACAGGTGGTGAGCTGGGGTGAAAGTACCTTCATCGGCGGCGGCATCAACTCGATCAACCCGATCGACGTGTCCGCGTTCCGTCGTCCGGGTGCCGAGATCAAGGAAGGCCTGATCCCGGTCAACATGTTCTACGTGTCCCAGAGCCTGACCGAAAACCTGTCCGCCGAAGCCTTTTACCAGCTTGAGTGGGACCAGACCGTCGTCGACAACTGCGGCACCTTCTTCTCCCAGCCGGACATCATCGCCGACGGCTGCACCGACAACCTGCGCGTGCTGAACAAGCGTTCGCAGATTCCGGCCATTGCCCTGGGGCCATTGGCTGCCAACGGCGTCGACGTCAACGAGGAAGGCGTGCTGGTACGTCGCGGGCCTGATCGGGATGCCCGGGACAGCGGCCAGTGGGGCGCGTCCCTCAAATACATGTTCGAACCACTGGACACCGAGTTCGGTGCCTACTTCATGAACTATCACAGCCGTGCGCCGATCTTCAGCGCCACGGGTGCACCGCAATCGGTCTACAACGGCGTGGCGGCATTGCCGGCAGCATTCCGGGCCCTGGGGCCGCTGCTGGTTGCAGGCAACTCGAACTACTTCGTCGAGTATCCTGAAGACATCCGCCTGTACGGTCTGAGCTTCTCCACCACCCTGCCTACCGGCACGGCCTGGAGCGGTGAAATCAGCTACCGTCCGAATGCGCCGGTACAACTGAACTCCACCGACATCCTGTTCGCCGGTGTGCGTCCCTTGGGCGGCACGTTTGCGAACGCATCGCTGCTCGACGGCGTGCCAGGCCAGGATCTGCACGGTTACGAGCGCAAGGAAATCACCCAACTGCAGACCACCTTCACGCACTTCTTCGATCAGGTCATGGGCGCGAGCCGTCTGACACTGGTGGGTGAAGTGGGCGCGACTTACGTGGGCGGTCTGGAGAGCCGATCCGACAAACGCTATGGCCGCGATCCGGTCTTCGGCCCGGGCGAATTACCAGCCACCGGCGGTACCAACACCTGCGTCAACATCCTCAACAACGGCACCATCAATGGCGCCGGGCCCGGTTCCCCGCAGAACAACCGTAGCCGCAACTGCAACAATGACGGTTTCACCACGTCAGTGTCCTGGGGTTATCGCGGTCGCGCCATCTGGGAATACAACGACGTGTTCGCCGGCGTGAACCTCAAGCCGAACGTGGCCTGGTCCCACGACGTCAGCGGCTACTCGCCAGGCCCTGGCGGCAACTTCGAGGAAGGTCGCAAGGCGGTGAGCCTGGGCGTCGATGCCGAGTACCAGAACACCTACACCGCGAGCCTGGCCTACACCAACTTCTTCGACGGCAAGTACACCACTGTGGATGACCGCGACTTCGTGGCGCTCAGCCTTGGCGTGAACTTCTAAGCACTGCATTCAGGACGAACGAATTTATGAAAATAACAAAGAGTCTGTTCCACGCCGGTGTTCTGGGCCTGTCGCTGCTGGCGACCGGCGTCATGGCGGCGGTGCCTGCCGCCGAAGCGGACAAGCTGGGCAAGAGCCTGACCCCGATGGGCGCCGAGATGGCCGGTAACGCCGACGGCTCGATCCCGGCCTGGAAACCGATGCCGAAGAATGCCGGAACCGTCGACAGCAAGGGTTTCCTGTCTGATCCGTACGCCAGTGAAAAACCGCTGTTCACCATCACCAAGCAGAACGTCGACCAGTACAAGGCCAAGCTTGCACCGGGTCAGTACGCGATGTTCCAACGTTACCCTGACACCTTCAAGATGCCGGTCTACCCATCCCACCGCGGTGCAACCGTGCCGGATTCGGTATTTGCCGCCATCAAGAAAAACGCCACCACTACGAATCTGGTGCAAGGCGGCAACGGTCTGGAAAACTTCGATACCGCCGTGCCGTTCCCGATTCCGAAAACCGGCGTGGAAGTGATCTGGAACCACATCACCCGTTATCGCGGCGGCAGCGTGACCCGTCTGGTGACCCAGGCCACGCCGCAACCGAACGGCTCGTTCAGCCTGGTGTACTTCCAGGATCAGTTCGTGTTCCGTGACCGGATGAAGGATTACGATCCGGCGAACCCGGGCAATATCCTGTTCTACTTCAAGCAGAAAGTGACCGCGCCGGCACGTCTGGCCGGTGGTGTACTGCTGGTACACGAGACCCTCGATCAGGTGAAGGAACCGCGTTCGGCGTGGGTCTACAACGCCGGTCAGCGTCGTGTACGTCGCGCACCGCAAGTGTCGTATGACGGCCCGGGTACCGCGGCGGACGGCCTGCGTACTTCCGACAACCTGGACATGTTCAACGGTGCTCCGGATCGTTACGACTGGAAACTGGTCGGCAAACAAGAGATGTACATCGCCTCCGACAGCTACAAGCTCGACGATCCGAAGCTCAAGTACGCCGACATCATCAAGGCCGGGCACATCAACCAGGATCTGGCGCGTTATGAACTGCGTCGCGTCTGGCACGTGACTGCGACCCTGAAGGAAGGTCAGCGTCACATCTACGCCAAGCGTGACTTCTTCATCGACGAAGACACCTGGCAAGCGGCCGTGATCGATCACTACGACGGTCGCAACCAGCTGTGGCGCGTGGCGGAAGCTCACGCCCAGGACTACTACAACGTTCAGGTGCCGTGGTACACCCTGGAAACGCTCTACGATCTGCAGTCCGGTCGTTATCTGGCACTGGGCATGAAGAACGAAGAAAGCCGGGCTTACGACTTTGGTTTCACCGCCACCATCAGCGACTTCTCGCCGGCCGCCCTGCGCCAGGACGGTATTCGCTAAGCTGCTGTAAACCGAGGCCGCATCCTCGTGAAAACGCCCCGACCGGTTCGGGGCGTTTTTTTGCCTGTCGCTTTTTCCGTAGACTTTTTGTAGCCATTTGTAGCAACGACCTTCATAACCGCTCCGTTTAAGGCTAGTCTGCGGGCATCTGCTACGCCGCCAACAGCCCTACAAACAAGAGCCGGCCATGACTGATCTGTCCCCACTTCCGGGCCCTGCAAGCGTTGCCGTCGCGGCACTGGACGGACGTTTTTTCCGTCCGCCGCTACCCGACGGCTACGTGCTGCGACCCCGTTTGTGCGAGCGTCTGAGCGCCGGACTCGGAGGGCGCCTGTTGCTGGTCAGCGCTCCGGCCGGGTTCGGCAAAAGCTCGCTGGCGGTGGAGTTCTGCCAGAGTCTGCCGGCGCACTGGCAAAGTCTGTGGCTGGGCCTGAGCCCGAGAGACAACGATCCGGGGCGGTTTCTTGAGCGCCTGCTCGAAGGCCTGCAGGATTACTTTCCACAACTGGGCAGCCGGGCACTGGGGCTGTTGAAAATGCGTCAACGCCATCAGCCGTTTGCTTTCGAAGAATGGCTTGATGGCCTTTTGGATGAACTGGCGCTGCATCTGCAACCGACGGCACCACTGCTGTTGGTACTGGATGATTACCATCTTGCCCAGGGGCCGGTGCTCGACCGCTGCCTGCAATTTTTCCTCAATCACTTACCGGACGGCCTGGTGGTCATGGTCACCAGCCGGCAGCGGCCGGACTGGCATCTGGCCCGTCTGCGCCTGTCGCGCCAGTTGCTGGAACTGCACGAACAGGATCTGCGCCTGACCCACGACGAAGCCCTGGCACTGCTCGATCGTCACAGCAGTTCCCTGCGTGGAGAGGCGCTGGAAAACCTGATCCAGCGTAGCGAAGGCTGGGTGGCCGGGCTGCGTTTCTGGCTGCTGGCGATTGCTGAAGCCGGCACTGAATCGGCCCTGCCGCAAGCGTTGAACGGCGGGGAAGGGCTGATCCGCGAATATCTGCTGGAAGAAGTCATCGATTGCCTGCCCGCCGAGGTCCAGGCGTTTCTTTATGACACCGCACCGCAGGAACGCTTTTGCAGCGAACTGTGCGACGCGGTGCGCGAAGCCCATGACAGCGCTGAAATCCTGCGTTTCCTGCTGGCGCATCAGGTGTTCCTGGTGCCGCTGGACGAGCACGGGCACTGGTATCGTTATCACCACCTGTTTTCCGATCTGTTGCGCAGCCGGCCTATCACCAAGGCACTGGTCCCCGCCGCCACGCTGCATCTGCGCGCCTGTCGCTGGTTCAATGCCCAGGGCCTGCTGGATGAAGCTGTCGAGCAGGCACTGCGCGCAGGGCATCTGGACGTCGCGGCCAATCTGGTACAGAACCTGTCCGAGGAACAACTGCTCGCCGAGCAGAACGTCGGCATGCTGCTGCGCTGGAAAATGGACTTGCCCGACAGCCTGCTGATCAGCACCCCGCGCCTGATCGTGTTGTACAGCTGGGCGTTGGGGCTGGCTTGTCAGCTCGATGCGGCCGAAGAGCTCGCCAGTCATCTGAGCCGGTTTCTGCCGGCACCTTCGGCCACCGCACAGAAATCCATGCTGGCCCAATGGCTGGCGCTCAAGGGCATCATCGCCCGTGGGCGAGGCCATCGCGAGCAGACCATCGAGTATTGCAGCGAGGCACTGGAGAGCCTGCCGGCCAAGCGTTACGGCCAGCGCCTGATGTGCCTGTCGACCTTGTCCAACCTGGCAATTGCCGACGGCGATCTGTGGCGTGCGCGGGGCTTGAACCGTGAATCGCTTGAACTGGCGCAGCGGGTCGGCAATCCCTTGTTCGAGGCGCTGGCACATTACGATCGTGCGCGCGTCCTGCAGGCGCGCGGCGAAATCCTGCGTGCGCTCGATGAAGTGCGCCAAGGGCTGGAGCGCTTGCGCGGATTGTCCGCGCAGCGTTTGTACGCCGTGCGTGCGCGACTGACGCTGTATGAGGGCTTTCTGTTGGCCATGCGATTGCAGCCGCAGGCGGCAAGGGCGCGATTGCAGGCAGGCCTGGCTGAAGCAAGGGCTTGTCGCGATATCAGCGTATTGATCGGCCACTGCGTGATCGCCCGGCTTGACGGCAGCAGCGGTGACTTTGCCAAGGCCTTCGCCGAGCTGGCCGAAGCCGAACGCCTGATGCACATCTGGGACGTCCCGCCGATCTACTATCTGGCGATGATCACCCTGGTCAAATGTGAGCTGTGGCTGTCTCAGGGGCGTATCGATCTGGCCGAAGCCTGGCTGGCACGACTGGGCCAGACCTACACCGGTGAACGCGCGGCAGCCCCACCGGAGTTTCATCCGCAGTTGCCGTTGCACGTCGAACTGCAACAGGCGTTGCTGGACGTCATCCAGGGACAACCGATGCTCGCCGAAGGGCGGCTGAACGTGTTGCTGGAGAACGGCCAGCAAACCGGGCGACAACTGCTCAGCGTGATGGCACTGACGCAAAAAGTGGCGCTGCTGTTGGCGGGTGGGCGCGAGCCTGAAGCGCGCAAGGCGTTGAATCAGGCGCTGGAAGCCGCGGCCGGCGGCGTCCTGCAACCCTTCGATGTGCTGGTCAAGGAACATGCGGACTGGTTGCGCGGACAACTGTCACTGACTGCACCGACAGTCGTCGGTCAGCAATTGCTTGAGCAATTCCCTCAGGCCCAGGCTCGCCCCACTGTGGAATCTGCTGCTACCGAACAGCTCAGCAGCCGCGAACTGGCGGTACTGCGTCTGATCGCCCAGGGTTGCTCCAACCAGGAAATCAGCGATCAACTGTTCATCTCGCTGCACACCGTGAAAACCCATGCCAGTCACATCAACAGCAAGCTGGGTGTGGAGCGGCGCACACAGGCGGTGGCGCGGGCGAAGGAGTTGGGGGTATTGAGCTGAGTCTCCTGTTTCGCGCGGGTTCGGCATCCGGCAAGCCAACAACGTAAAATGGCGGAAAAAAGCCTCTGCGCATTGTCTTCAATGTCTGTTCAGGATCTCCCATGACCGCTGCAAATCCCGCGCTCATCCGCGAAACCTTCCCCGTCGGCCCGCTCCAGTGCAATTGCACGATCATCGGCGACCCGATCACCAAGAAAGCCATCGTCGTCGATCCGGGCGGCAACCCTGACCTGATCATGGCCCGGCTCGATGCCCTCGGTCTGAAAGTGGTCAGCATCATTCACACTCACGCGCACCTCGATCACTTCCTGGCTTCCGGGCAAATGAAGGAAAAGACCGGCGCCACCTTGCATTTGCACAAGGAAGACCAGTTTTTGTGGGACAACCTCGAGATGCAATGCCAGATGTTCGGCGTGCCTTACACCCCGGTGCCGTCTCCCGATCGCTGGTTGAGCGACGATGAAGAACTGGCCTGCGGCTGTGGCGTGGCGCTGCACACGCCGGGGCATACGCCAGGTTCCATGAGCTTCTGGTTTTCCGAGGCTAAGCTGTTGATTGCCGGCGACACGTTGTTTCGTCGCGGAGTAGGGCGCACGGATTTGTGGGGCGGCGATCAGGCGACCATCGTGCGATCGATCAAGCAGCGGCTGTACACCCTGGATGAAGACGCAACCGTTGTGGCCGGGCATGGTCCGGATACGCGTCTGGGGGATGAGATGCGCGAGAACCCGTTTGTGCGTGCCTAAACATTTTGTCACGGGTGTCCGGCGGAATTTTTGTGCATTGTCATGATCCAACGCCCGCACGGGCCAGTTGCCAATGGCCGCTGCACCACAGAATGCAAAATGTAGGAGCACTCCATGTTCACCACGCGTCGTTTGATTATTGTCGCTACTGCCGTGGCCGTTTTGTCCGGCTGCGCCTCGCCCAACCCGTATGACAATCAGGGTCAGGCCGACGGTGGCTCCCAGGGCATGAGCAAAACCGCCAAGTACGGTGGCCTCGGTGCGCTGGCCGGCGCGCTGGCCGGTGCCGCCATCGACCACAACAACCGCGGCAAGGGTGCGCTGATCGGCGCAGCCGTCGTCGGTGCCTCGGCCGCCGGTTACGGCTACTACGCCGACCAGCAGGAGAAAAAACTGCGCGCCAGCATGGCCAACACCGGGGTTGAAGTGCAGCGTCAGGGCGACCAGATCAAGCTGATCATGCCTGGCAACATCACTTTCGCCACCGATTCGGCGAACATCGCTTCCAGCTTCTATCAGCCGCTGAACAACCTGGCCAACTCGCTCAAAGAGTTCAACCAGAATCAGATCGAAATCGTCGGCTACACCGACAGCACCGGCAGCCGTCAGCACAACATGGACCTGTCCCAGCGTCGTGCGCAGAGCGTGGCCACCTACCTGACCTCGCAAGGTGTCAGCGGTGCCAACCTGAGCGCCCGCGGTGCCGGCCCGGATAATCCGATCGCCAGCAACGGTGACGTCAACGGCCGGGCGCAGAACCGCCGCGTTGAGGTCAACCTCAAGGCGATCCCGGGCCAGCAGTACGGTGGTCAGCAGCAGCCGGGCACTGTTCAGCAGTACCCGTAACCGTCAGGTACAAAAAAGCCCCCGGACAAGTGATTGTCCGGGGGCTTTTTGTTGGCGCGAAGGCTGATTACTTCTTCAGGCCGTAATGCTCGTCGAGCATGCCCGGCGAGTTCGGGGTCTTCGGCGCGTAGTCACGCGGCGGTTCCTGATCCCGTGGTGGCGTCAGGCGTTCCCGTGGGGCCTGTGCCGCGTCGGCGTGCAGCGAGGCGAGCAAGCGTTGACGGGTCTGCTCGTCCAGGGCCAGGCGGTTGGCGCCCTCGGCGAGGTGGTCCTGCACTTCCTGATAGCTCTGGGTCAGTTTCTTGACCAGATTGGCGGTGCTGTTGAAGTGGGTCACCACTTCGTTCTGATAACTGTCGAAACGTTCCTGAATATCATCCAGTTGACGCTGCGTGCGGCTAGGCGCGGCGTTCGGCGCAACGCGAGCGATCAGGAAACCAATGGCGACACCCACAACCAGGGCAAGAGTCGGTAACAACCAAACTAAGAGCGAGTGTTCCACGAGTCCTTCCTCTATAAACGGCTTTGCTTTACGTTAACGGCTCGAACCTGCGCTGTATACCGCGATTCACTCGCAATAGACTGGCACAGACAATTTGCTAGACGAGTCGACCCGATTCGAGGTCACGGAGTTCCTTCCTTGCTGATGCGTGAAACCCCTGTAGTGATTGATGGCCCGGTGGGGCAACTTGAGTCTTTGTATCTGGACAACGAGCAGCCCCGCGGCATCGCGCTGATCTGCCACCCGAACCCGGTGCAGGGCGGCACCATGCTCAACAAGGTCGTCTCGACCCTGCAGCGCACCGCGCGCGACGCGGGCCTGATCACCTTGCGCTTCAACTATCGCGGCGTCGGTGCCAGCGAAGGCTCCCATGACATGGGCACTGGTGAAGTCGACGACGCCCAGGCCGCCGCCGCATGGCTGCTGGAAAAACACCCGGATCTGCCGCTGACCCTGTTCGGTTTCTCCTTCGGTGGATTTGTTGCCGCAAGTCTCGGCGGTCGACTCGAAGCCCAAGGCATCACGCTCAAGCACCTGTTCATGGTCGCGCCGGCGGTGATGCGTCTGGGCGATCAGGATCAACTGCCGCAGCAGGGCGAGTCGACTGTGATCCAGCCGGAAACCGACGAAGTGATCGAGCCGCAGCTGGTCTACGACTGGTCTGAAAAACTCCAGCGCCCCCATGAGCTGCTGAAAGTGGCAGAATGCGGACACTTTTTTCATGGCAAGCTGACCGATCTCAAGGATCTGATCCTGCCGCGTCTCTCGAATTGATTGCAGTCTGACAAGCGATTACCCATGACGAACCGTACCCGCATCCTCACCGGCATCACCACCACCGGCACCCCGCACCTGGGCAACTACGCCGGCGCCATCCGCCCGGCGATTCTCGCCAGCCGCGACAGCAATGCCGATTCGTTCTACTTCCTGGCTGACTATCACGCCCTGATCAAGTGCGATGACCCGCTGCGCATCCAGCGCTCGCGTCTGGAAATCGCCGCGACCTGGCTGGCCGGTGGTCTGGATGTGGATCGTGTGACCTTCTACCGTCAGTCCGACATCCCGGAAATCCCCGAGCTGACCTGGCTGCTGACCTGCGTCGCCGCCAAGGGCCTGCTCAACCGCGCCCACGCCTACAAGGCTTCGGTGGACAAGAACGTCGAGACCGGCGAAGACCCGGATGCCGGTATCACCATGGGCTTGTACAGCTATCCGGTGCTGATGGCGGCGGACATTCTGATGTTCAACGCGCACAAGGTGCCGGTCGGTCGCGACCAGATCCAGCACGTGGAAATGGCCCGTGATATCGGCCAGCGCTTCAACCACCTGTTCGGCCAGGGCAAGGAATTCTTCACCATGCCCGAAGCGCTGATCGAGGAAAGCGTGGCCACGTTGCCGGGCCTGGACGGTCGCAAGATGTCCAAGAGCTACGACAACACCATTCCGCTGTTCTCCAGCGCCAAGGAAATGAAGGACGCGATTTCGCGCATCGTTACCGACTCCCGCGCGCCGGGCGAAGCGAAAGATCCAGACAACTCGCACCTGTTCACCCTGTTCCAGGCTTTCTCCACGCCGGCGCAGGCTGACGAATTCCGCAGCGAACTGCTGGGCGGTCTGGGTTGGGGCGAGGCGAAGAACCGTCTGTTCCAGCTGCTCGACAACGAGCTGGGCGAATCCCGCGAGCGTTATCACCAGTTGATCGAACGCCCGGCAGATCTGGAAGACATCCTGCAACACGGCGCCAAGAAGGCCCGTGCGGTGGCGACGCCGTTCCTCAACGAGCTGCGTGAAGCGGTCGGCTTGCGCTCCTTCGTCAATCAGGTTCAGGTGGCCGCGACCACCAAGAAGAAAGCCGCGAAGGCTGCACGTTTCGTCAGCTTCCGTGAAGACGACGGCAGCTTCCGTTTCCGTCTGCTGGCGGCCGACGGCGAGCAACTGCTGCTGTCGCGCAACTTCGCCGACGGTAAAACCGCCGGTCAGGTGACCAAGCAGCTGCAATCGGGTCAGGCGCTGGATGTGCGCAGCGAAGACCTGAGCTTCAGCGTCTGGCTGGAAGGCGAGTGTGTCGGCGACAGCCCGGCGTTCGCCGACGTGGCTGCGCGAGATGCGGCTATCGAGGCCTTGCGGATCGCTCTGACACCGGTTCAGGAATAATCAACGGGCCGGCCCGACCAAGGGCCGATTGCCATTCCCACGGGCCATCGCTACAGTGACGGCCCGTTTTTGTTGCCTTGCTAACGAATTATGACGCCCCTAGAACGATATCAAGCTGATCTGAAACGCCCGGACTTCTTCCATGATGCGGCGCAGGAAACTGCCGTGCGTCATCTGCAACGCCTGTACGACGATCTGATCGCGGCCGAGCAGAACAAGCCGGGTTTGCTGGGCAAGCTGTTTGGCAAAAAGGATCAGACGCCGGTCAAGGGTCTGTATTTCTGGGGCGGCGTGGGTCGCGGCAAGACTTACCTGGTGGACACCTTCTTCGAAGCTCTGCCATTCAAGGAAAAGACCCGCACTCACTTCCACCGCTTCATGAAGCGTGTGCACGAAGAGATGAAAACCCTCGGCGGCGAGAAAAACCCGCTGACCATCATCGCCAAGCGCTTCGCGACTGAATCGCGAGTCATCTGCTTCGATGAATTCTTCGTCTCCGACATCACCGACGCCATGATCCTCGGCACGCTGATGGAAGAACTGTTCAAGAACGGCGTGACCCTGGTCGCCACTTCGAACATCGTGCCGGACGGCCTTTACAAGGACGGCCTGCAACGAGCGCGCTTCCTGCCGGCCATCGCGCTGATCAAGCAGAACACCGAGATCGTCAACGTCGACAGCGGTGTCGATTACCGTCTGCGCCACCTCGAACAAGCGGAGCTGTTCCACTTCCCGCTCGACGAAGCCGCTCACGAAAGCCTGCGCAAGAGCTTCCGCGCACTGACGCCGGAATGCACGGCGGCGGTGGAAAACGATGTGCTGATCATCGAGAACCGCGAAATCCGCGCCCTGCGTACTTGCGATGACGTGGCCTGGTTCGATTTCCGCGAACTGTGCGACGGCCCGCGCAGCCAGAACGACTACATCGAACTGGGCAAGATCTTCCACGCCGTGCTGCTCAGTGGCGTGGAGCAGATGAGCGTCACCACCGACGACATCGCCCGCCGCTTCATCAACATGGTCGACGAGTTCTACGACCGTAACGTCAAACTGATCATTTCTGCCGAAGTCGAGTTGAAAGACCTGTACACCGGCGGACGCCTGACGTTCGAGTTCCAGCGTACCCTCAGCCGTCTGCTGGAGATGCAATCCCACGAATTCCTGTCCCGGGCACACAAGCCTTAAGCGGATTCGGCAAACAAAAAGGGCCTGCAGATGCAGGCCCTTTTTTGTGTCTGGTCGAATCGTCAGGCAGCTTGCTGGAACTGCTGCCGGTACTGGTTCGGCGACAGTTCGGTGTGCTGGCGGAACAGCCGTGCGAAGAAGCTCGCATCGTCGTAGCCGACTTCGTAGCTGATGGTCTTGATGCTCTTGCGGCTGCCGGAAAGCAAGCCTTTGGCGGTCTCGATGCGCAGCCGTTGCAGATAGTGCAGCGGCTTGTCGCCGGTGGCGGTCTGGAAGCGGCGCATGAAGTTGCGGATGCTCATGCCGTGCTCGCGGGCCACGTCCTCGAAGCGGAACTTGTCGGCGAAATGCTCTTCGAGCCAGTGCTGGATCTGCAGGATGATCACGTCCTGATGCAGCTTCTGGCCGCCGAAACCGATGCGGCCCGGTGCATAGCTGCGTTGCACTTCATAGAGAATGTCGCGGGCCACCGCCTGGGCCACATTGGCGCCGCAGAAGCGCTCGATCAGGTAAATGTAGAGATCGCAGGCCGAGGTGGTGCCGCCGGCGCAATACAGGTTGTCGGCGTCGGTCAGGTGCTTGTCCTGATTCAGATAGACCTGCGGAAAGCGCTCGGCGAAGGCATTGAAGAAGCGCCAGTAGGTGGTCGCCTCCTTGCCGTTGAGCAATCCGGCCTCGGCCAGCCAGAACACCCCGGTGGCTTCGCCGCAGAGCACGGCGCCCCGGGCGTGCTGTTCACGCAGCCATGGCAGGATTTGTGGATAACGTTGGCACAGCGTATCGAAATCGTCCCAGAACGCCGGGAGGATGATGACGTCGGCGTTTTCCAGGCCGCCGTCCACCGGCATGACCACGTCACTGAAGCTGTTCACCGGTTTGCCGTCGGGGCTGACCAGGCGGGTTTCGAACGCCGGAGTCAGGCCGTGGCCCAGTTGTTTGCCGTAACGCAGGCTGGCCAGATGGAAGAAATCCTTGGCTTGCATGAGGGTGGAAGCGAAAACCCGGTCGATCGCCAGGATGCTGACGCGCCGCAAGGGCGTGGAGACTTGCTTGGACATAATTCAACTTTTGTTTTTATAAGGGAAAGTGGTCACCAGACGGCTGGATCGTCTTATTTTTTGTCGGATGTGTCCAGTGTCCTGTATCGGAAGCGAGGCTTAGTCTCTGAAGGTCTGATCCCTCCAACAATAAAGAAAAGGTGACGCATGATTCCCAGAACCCTGTTCAGCTCCGAGCACGAATTGTTCCGCGACAGCGTACGAACATTCCTCGAAAAAGAGGCCGTGCCGTTCCATGGGCAATGGGAAAAACAAGGCTACATCGACCGCAAACTGTGGAACAAGGCGGGGGAGGCGGGGATGCTTTGCTCGCATCTGCCGGAGGAGTACGGCGGGTTGGGGGCGGACTTTCTTTACAGTGCGGTCGTGATCGAAGAAGTAGGGCGGCTGGGTCTGACCGGCATCGGTTTCTCGCTGCATTCGGACATCGTCGCGCCGTACATCCTGCATTACGGCAGCGAGGCGCTGAAGCAGAAGTACCTGCCGAAACTGGTGTCCGGCGAGATGGTCACCGCGATCGCCATGACCGAGCCGGGCGCCGGTTCCGACCTGCAAGGGGTCAAGACCACGGCGGTGCTGGATGGCGATGAGTATGTGATCAACGGCTCGAAAACCTTTATCACCAATGGCTTCCTGGCGGATCTGGTGATCGTCGTCGCCAAGACCGATCCCAAGGCCGGCGCCAAGGGCACCAGCCTGTTTCTGGTGGAGGCGAACACGCCGGGCTTCGACAAGGGCAAGCGCCTGGAGAAGGTCGGAATGAAGGCTCAGGACACGTCGGAATTGTTCTTCCAGGACGTGCGAGTACCGAAAGAAAACCTGCTGGGTCAGGCCGGGGCGGGATTTGCCTATCTGATGCAGGAACTGCCGCAGGAGCGTCTGACCGTGGCGATTGGCGGTCTGGCTTCAGCCGAGGCGGCGCTGCAATGGACGCTGGATTACACCCGCGAGCGCAAGGCGTTCGGCAAGTCGATTGCCGACTTCCAGAATACCCGCTTCAAACTGGCTGAAATGGCCACCGAGATTCAAATCGGCCGGGTGTTCGTCGACCGCTGCCTGGAGTTGCATCTGCAAGGCAAGCTTGATGTGCCGACGGCGGCGATGGCCAAGTACTGGGGCACCGACCTGCAATGTAAGGTGCTCGACGAGTGCGTGCAACTGCATGGTGGCTACGGTTTCATGTGGGAATACCCGGTGGCGCGAGCCTGGGCGGATGCGCGGGTGCAGCGGATCTATGCCGGCACCAATGAAATCATGAAGGAGATCATTGCGCGGTCGCTTTGATCCGAGCGTGTGATCGTACCCACGCTCTGCGTGGGAATGCCGCCATGGACGCTCTGCGTCCGCTTTGGGGTGCAGTCCACAGAGCGCGGGAACGATCATCGTCCTGGGTTACGGCGCTGGGTTTGGATGATCCTTGTGAATCGCTTCGATCCCTTCCAGCACTTCCTTCGACAGTTTCAACTCGTAGCTGGCGATGTTGCTGTCCAGTTGCTCCAGCGTCGTCGCCCCGATGATGTTGCTGGTGACGAACGGTTGCTGATTCACAAACGCCAGGGCCATTTGCGCCGGATCCAGACCGTGTTCACGGGCCAGTGCGACGTAACGGCTGCATGCCGCTTCCGATTGCGGGTTGAAATAGCGGCTGAAGCGGCTGTAGAGGCTCAGGCGGCCTTTCGGCGGACGCGCCCCACCTTCGTACTTGCCCGACAGGAAACCGAACGCCAGCGGCGAATAAGCGAGCAGGCCGCATTGCTCGCGGATGGCGATTTCCGCCAGGCCGATCTCGAAACTGCGGTTGAGCAGGTTGTACGGGTTCTGGATCGACACGGCGCGCGGCCAGCCACGGGCTTCGGCCAGGGCGAGAAAACGCATGGTGCCCCACGGCGTTTCGTTGGACAGACCGATGTGGCGGATCTTGCCGGCCTTCACTTGCTCATCGAGGGCTTCGAGAGTGTCTTCGAGCGGCGTCAGGTTGGCTTCGGTCTGGTGCTTGTAGCCCAGTTGTCCGAAAAAGTTGGTGCTGCGCTCCGGCCAGTGCAATTGATACAGATCGATGTAGTCGGTCTGCAGGCGCTTGAGGCTGGCGTCCACGGCTTCGGTGATGTGCTGACGGTTGTGGCGCAGATTCTTGTCGCGGATGTAGTCGATGGTGTTGCCGGGGCCGGCGATCTTGCTGGCGAGGATCCAGTCGGCGCGGTCGCCGCGGCTCTTGAAGTAATTGCCGATGTAGCGCTCGGTGGTGGCGTAGGTTTCGGCTTTCGGTGGCACCGGGTACATCTCGGCGGTGTCGAGGAAATTGATCCCGGCCTCTCTTGCCCGTTCGATCTGGGCGAAGGCTTCAGCTTCAGTGTTTTGCTCGCCCCAGGTCATGGTGCCGAGGCAGATTGCACTCACATTCAGGTCGGTACGGCCTAGCTGGCGATAGTCCATCGGGTGCTCCTTGGGCAAAACAAGCATAAAAGCAGGTTGAAATTTTTTTCGCAATCTGCATAATTGCCGACCTCTTTCTGCAGTGGAAGTGATGCGCCGCCGCCGAAGAATCTTGCCGTTGAACGGACGCGCCGACCCGAGCCCCCGAAAGCGTCTGTATCCGGCTGCCTTTGACTTGTCAAAGTACGCACTATTCAGTAAGATCCGCCGTCTTATTTACAGGCGGCCCCTGAGGCTATAAAGAATGAAAACTTTTACTGCTAAACCGGAAACAGTAAAGCGCGACTGGTTTGTCGTCGACGCTGCTGGTCAGACCCTGGGTCGTCTGGCCACCGAAATCGCGAGCCGTCTGCGTGGCAAGCACAAGCCTGAGTACACTCCTCACGTTGACACCGGCGACTACATCGTCGTAATCAACGCTGAGCAGATCCGTGTTACCGGTGCTAAAACCACTGACAAAATGTACTACTCCCACTCCGGTTTCCCGGGCGGCATCAAGTCGATCAACTTTGAAAAGCTGATCGCCAAGGCCCCTGAGCGCGTGATCGAGACCGCGGTTAAAGGCATGCTGCCTAAAAACCCACTGGGTCGCGACATGTACCGTAAGCTGAAAGTCTATGCGGGCGCTGCACACCCTCATACTGCTCAGCAGCCCCAAGAACTGAAGATTTAACGGAATAGTTCATTATGTCGGCGACTCAAAATTACGGCACTGGCCGTCGCAAGACCGCAACCGCACGCGTTTTCCTGCGTCCGGGTACTGGTAACATCTCCATCAACAACCGCTCCCTGGACACGTTCTTCGGTCGCGAAACTGCCCGCATGGTAGTTCGTCAGCCGCTGGAACTGACTGAGACTGTCGAGAAGTTCGACATCTACGTCACCGTCATCGGTGGTGGTGTAAGTGGTCAAGCTGGCGCAATCCGCCACGGCATCACTCGCGCTCTGATGGACTACGACGAAACCCTGCGTAGCGCTCTGCGCAAAGCTGGCTTCGTTACTCGCGACGCCCGTGAAGTTGAACGTAAGAAAGTTGGTCTGCGTAAAGCGCGTAAGCGTCCGCAGTACTCGAAGCGTTAATTTCGCTTCCACGTTCAAAAAGAACGCCCGATTCCTCACGGAACCGGGCGTTTTTTTATGCGTGCGATTTCTTGAATAATTGCGCTGTGACAACTTGCCACATTCGTAGACCCCCTATACTACAAGGCTTGAGGGCCAGCCCTCCGGGTAATTACCTTGTCAGAATTGGGGGTTTTCATTACCATTCGGCAAAATTTTTATAAGTACATAGTTTCAATTTAGTAGACGCCTGATTTAACAGGCCACAAAGCTGATGGGAGAGGACTGAATGAGCAATGACGGCGTGAATGCAGGCCGGCGTCGCTTCTTGGTAGCAGCCACATCCGTGGTGGGTGCTGCAGGAGCGGTGGGGGCTGCGGTCCCGTTCGTGGGGTCATGGTTTCCCAGTGCCAAGGCGAAGGCTGCCGGAGCACCGGTGAAAGTGAATGTCAGCAAAATCGAGCCAGGGCAGCAGATGATTGCTGAATGGCGCGGCCAGCCGGTGTTCATTGTCCGCCGTACCGAGGAAATCCTGGGGAATCTCAAGAAGATCGAGGGCCAGCTCTCCGATCCGACCTCCAAAAACTCCACGCAACCCACTTATGTCGACCCTGAAGTGCGTTCGATCAAGCCGGAAATCCTCCTGCTGATCGGGATCTGCACTCACCTGGGTTGCTCACCGACCTTCCGTCCCGAAGTGGCACCCGCGGATCTGGGCAAAGACTGGGTAGGCGGCTATTTCTGCCCTTGCCACGGTTCCCACTACGATCTGGCTGGCCGCGTCTACAAGTCGCAACCTGCGCCTTTGAACCTGCCAGTACCCCCGCATTCCTATGAGACCGATGACCTGATTGTCATTGGCGTCGATACGGAGAAAGCGTGATGAGCAAGTTCATGGATTGGGTTGATGCACGCTTTCCCGCCACCAAAATGTGGGAAGACCATCTCAGCAAGTATTACGCTCCAAAAAACTTCAACTTCTTCTACTTCTTCGGCTCGCTGGCGCTGCTCGTTCTGGTCAACCAGATCGTCACCGGTGTCTGGCTGACCATGAGCTACACCCCGTCGGCGGAAGAAGCGTTCGCTTCCGTCGAATACATCATGCGCGACGTCGAGTACGGTTCGATCCTGCGTCTGCTGCACTCCACCGGGGCTTCGGCGTTCTTCATCGTGGTGTATCTGCACATGTTCCGTGGCCTGCTCTACGGTTCGTACCAGAAACCGCGCGAGCTTGTGTGGGTCTTCGGCATGCTGATCTACCTGGCGCTGATGGCCGAAGCCTTCATGGGTTACCTGCTGCCGTGGGGTCAGATGTCTTACTGGGGCGCCCAGGTGATCATCTCGCTGTTCGGTGCGATTCCGGTCATCGGCAACGACCTGACCCAGTGGATCCGTGGTGACTACCTGATTTCCGGGATCACCCTGAACCGCTTCTTCGCCCTGCACGTGGTTGCGCTGCCGATCGTGATTCTCGGTCTGGTGGTGCTGCACATCCTGGCGCTGCACGAAGTCGGTTCGAACAACCCGGACGGCGTGGACATCAAGAAGCACAAAGACGAAAACGGTATCCCGCTGGACGGCATCGCCTTCCACCCGTACTACACCGTGAAAGATATCGTCGGCGTCGTGGTGTTCCTGTTCATCTTCTGCTTCATTGTGTTCTTCTTCCCGGAAATGGGCGGTTACTTCCTCGAAAAGCCTAACTTCGAGCAAGCCAACCCGTTCAAGACCCCAGAGCACATTGCACCGGTCTGGTACTTCACACCGTTCTACGCAATCTTGCGTGCGGTCCCTGACAAGCTCATGGGCGTTATCGCCATGGGTGCGGCGATTGCGGTGCTGTTCGTCCTGCCGTGGCTCGACCGCAGCCCGGTCAAGTCGATGCGCTACAAAGGCTGGATGAGCAAAATCTGGCTGGTGGTGTTCTGCATTTCGTTCGTGATCCTCGGCATTCTGGGCGTTCTGGCCCCGACGCCAGGTCGTACGCTGCTGTCGCAGGTCTGCACCTTCCTGTACTTCGCCTACTTCATTCTGATGCCGTTCTACACCAGGCTCGAGAAGACCAAACCGGTTCCGGAAAGGGTGACTGGCTGATGAAAAAGTTATTTTTTGCTCTGATTTTTGCTGCTCTGCCAGTGCTGTCTTTCGCGGCCGAACACGGTGGTCCGGAACTGGAAAAGGTCGACATCGACGTTTCCGACAAGGCTGCCTTGCAGGATGGTGCGCGTACTTTCGCCAACTATTGCATGGGTTGCCACAGTGCCAAGTTTCAGCGTTACGAGCGTGTGGCCGATGACCTCGGGGTTCCGCACGAACTGATGCTGGAAAAACTGGTGTTCACCGGCGCCAAGATCGGCGATCACATGAACATCGGCATGCAGCCGGCCGACGCCAAGACCTGGTTCGGCGCAGCGCCGCCGGACCTGACGCTGGTGGCTCGTGTTCGCGGCACCGACTGGCTTTACGGTTACCTCAAGTCGTTTTACGAAGATCCTGCACGTCCATGGGGCGTGAACAACAAGGTCTTCCCGAACGTCGGCATGCCTAACGTGCTGGTCGGCCTGCAAGGTCGTCAGGTCGTAGGTTGCAAACAGGTACAGATCGTCGAAGACGGCAAGAAGCAATATGACCCGCTGACCGGTACGCCTCTGACTCATGAAGCGTGCGATCAGTTGACCATCGTGCCGAAAACCGGAACCCTCAACGAAGAGCAGTTCGATGAGAAGGTCAAGAATCTGGTAACCTTCCTGGCTTACTCGGCTAACCCGGTTAAGCTGCAACATCAGCGCATCGGTACTTACGTCTTGCTGTACCTGGCGTTCTTCTTTGTGTTCGCCTACCTGCTCAAGCGTGAATACTGGAAAGACGTGCACTGATACGCTTCAAGCAATTGCTGTTAATCGCGCGCGCCCAAGGGCGCCTCTGAAAACGCAACGCCTGGTTCGCCAGCGGTGCGGGAGGCGCCCTCTGGGCGCGCGCGTTTTTCCGGCTCCGACTATTTCAACAAGCGAGGAGGATCGCCATGGGCGTGACCAATCGGTTGGCCTGTTACTCCGACCCCGCCGACCACTATTCCCACCGAGTGCGCATCGTGCTTGCAGAGAAGGGTGTCAGCGCCGAAATCATTTTTGTGGAGGCTGGTCGTCAGCCGCCTAAACTGATTGAAGTGAACCCTTACGGCAGTCTGCCCACGCTGGTCGATCGTGACCTGGCGTTGTGGGAGTCGACCGTGGTGATGGAATACCTGGATGAGCGTTACCCGCATCCGCCATTGATGCCCGTGTACCCGGTGGCGCGTGCCAACAGCCGTCTGCTGATTCACCGCATTCAGCGCGACTGGTGTGGTCTGGTGGATCTGATTCTGGATTCGCGCACCAAGGAAGCGGCCCGGGCCGTGGCGCGCAAGGAATTGCGCGAAAGCCTGACGGGCGTGTCGCCGCTGTTTGCCGACAAGCCGTTTTTCCTCAGTGAGGAACAAAGTCTGGTGGATTGCTGCCTATTGCCAATACTCTGGCGTTTGCCGATTCTGGGTATAGAACTGCCGCGGCCCGCCAAGCCGCTGCTTGATTATATGGAGCGTCAGTTTGCGCGTGAGGCTTTCCAGGCGAGTCTGTCTGGTGTCGAACGCGACATGCGCTAAGGCTTAAGGAGCCGCTATGAACTCCAGTCGACCTTATCTGGTCCGCGCGCTCTACGAGTGGATTGTGGATAACGATTGCACCCCGCACATGCTGGTCAATTCCGAGTACCCGGCGGTGCAGGTGCCACAGGGATTTGCCAGTGACGGGCAGATTGTCCTGAACATTTCGCCAAGTGCCGTGCGGCACTTGCACATGGACAACGACGTTGTGACCTTCGAAGGTCGCTTCGGTGGTGTCCCGCACAGTCTGTACGTGCCGATTGCTGCAATCCTGGGGATCTACGCCCGGGAAAACGGTCAGGGCATGGTGTTCGATCTGGAGTCGCCGATGGATGACGAAGACGAGATCGAGCAGGATGACGATGTTCCGCCACCGGACAGCGAGCCGCCGCGCCCAAGCGGCCGGCCAAGCCTGAAAGTGGTGAAGTAATAAAAAAGGCGATCCGGTTGGATCGCCTTTTTTGTGCCTGCGTTTTGCGGGTCAGTCGATGTATTCGAACAGCTTCACAATCTTCTGCACGCCGGAGACGCCCTGAACCAGGTTGGTCGCCTGGGCGGCTTCCTGTTTGGTCAGCAGGCCCAGCAGGTAAACGATGCCGTTCTCGGTCACGACCTTGATGCGCGAGCCGGGAATGCTGGCATCGGCGAGCATCTGGGTCTTGATCTTGGTGGTCAGCCAGGCATCGTTCTGGCGGGCAACGAAGCCTGAAGGCGCAATCACTTGCAGTTCGTTATGGACCTTTTTCACGCGCTGCACGTTGGCAGCGGCCTGTTCGGCCTTCTCCTTGAGGTCTGCGCGCGGGGTCTGGCCGGCCAGCAGTACGACGCCGTTGAAGCTGGTGACGACGATGTGCGAGTCGTTGTCCAGGGCCGGATCGGCCTTGGCCACGTTGACGCCGACTTTGGTTTCGATCAGCGAGTCATCGATCTTGCTGCCGAAAGTGCGGGTGCCACGATCGTCTTCGATCGGCGCTTCACGGCTGGCATTCACCACCGAGGTGCAGCCGCTGATGCCGAGGCACAGGGTCAAGGCCAGAAGGCCAAGGCGATTAGGGGTCATTCTTCACTCCCGAACAGTTGGCTGTCGATCAGATCGCAAAGGCAATGGATCGCCAGCAAGTGGACTTCCTGAATACGTGCGGTGACGTTGGCCGGTACGCGAATCTCGACGTCTTCGGGCAGCAGCAGCGAAGCCATGCCGCCGCCATCGCGTCCGGTCAATGCTACGACAATCATTTCGCGATCATGTGCGGCCTGGATCGCCTGAATAATGTTCGCCGAGTTGCCGCTGGTCGAAATGGCCAGCAATACGTCACCCGGCTGGCCGAGTGCGCGGATCTGCTTGGAGAACACTTCGTTGTAGCTGTAGTCGTTGGCGATCGAGGTGATGGTCGAGCTGTCGGTGGTCAGCGCGATCGCCGGCAGGCTAGGGCGCTCACGCTCGAAACGGTTGAGCAGTTCCGAGGAGAAGTGCTGGGCATCGCCGGCCGAGCCGCCGTTACCGCACGAGAGCATTTTGCCCTCGTTGAGCAGGGCGTTGACCATTACCTGGCTGGCTTGCTCGATGTGCGGTGCAAGTACGTCCATCGCCTGTTGCTTGGTGTCGATGCTGGCCTGGAAAAGCTGGCGAATTCGGGATTGCATGTCCATCTGTGTGACCTTAATTAGCGCGGCTGTCCGGCACGTGAATGTGCAGCCCGCAAAGCAAAGAGCAAAAGTGTTGAGTGAAAGTGTCCGGGTCGGAGCAGGCGGTCAACTGTCGAACGCATTCTGCAACCAGTTCAGCTGACCCTGGTGGCTGTCGATGGCCACCACGTCGAAGCGGCAGGGGGAATTGGCCCAACGCGACTCGCGCTGAAGAAAATACTGTGCGGCGAAAATCAGTTTCTGCCGTTTGCGCCCATCGATGCTGTCGAGTGCGCCACCCCATTGAGTGTTCTTTCGGTAACGGACTTCGACGAATACTACTGTATCGCCATCAAGCATGACCAGATCAAGCTCACCGCGTTTGCATAACCAGTTCTGCGCCAGCAGGCGCAGACCCTGGTGTTGCAGATGCTCGAGCGCATGGCGCTCGGCATCCTTGCCGCTTTGCAGGTGTGACCTGTCGGGCATCAGCGTGGAGTGTCCGGCAGGCGCTGGATCTGGCCGCTGACGAACTGCGCCCATGGCAACTGACGCACCACGCGCTGGGACTGAGTCATGCCCAGGCTGCCCGACTGACCTTCGATGCGGCTGTCCGGCAATGCCTTGAGCTGATCCAGGCGTGGCGCCAGGCGATAAGCATCGACGCCCATTGCGTACAGGCGGCCGAGGCTGCCGGCGGCTTGTGGCCATTGCGCGGTGACCTGCTGGCGCAGCGGATCGCTGGTCTCCAGCAGCCACGGGGTTTCGCAGAAGCGCACGCCGTTCATGTCGTTGTACTGATTGACGTCGCCGCTGGCGCTGAACACGTGGGAGGTCGCATAGACCGGCACGTCGCCGGCGTACTGGAAGTTCAGGGTCGGCTTGATCTGTTGCGCCTGCTGCGGGGTGGCGGCAAGGAAGATGAATTCGATGTCCTGGCGACGCGAAGGCTGAGCGGCAACGTTGGTGCCGGCAGCATTCTGCAGGCTCTTGGCGCGAGCTTCGCTCTGACGCAGCTGGAACATGTCGGCGATCTGCTGGGCCAGTTGCACCGGCTGGTCGACGCGTTCGGTTGCGACAATGCTGCCGCCGTTGGCTTGCCAGTCCTGGCTGAACGCGCGCAGGACGCGGTCGCCCCATTCGCCTTTCGGCACCATGATGGCGGCGCGATGCAGGCCGTCGGCACGGGCGCGGCGGGAGACTTCGCGGGCTTCGTCTTCAGCGGCCAGACCGAACTGGAACAGCTGCGCCGGGCCTTGGTCGCCTTCGCTGTAGTTCAGGGCGAGGGTGGTGATTGGCAGTTGCGGGCGAGTGCTCAGCTGTTTGACCAGTGGCTTCTCCAACGGGCCGACGACCAGTTGCACGCCATCGGCCTGGGCCTTGCGGTAGAACTCGTCGAGGTTGGTCAGTTTCGAGCTGTCGTAGAACTCGATGGCCGGTGGTTTCTGGCCGGCTTGCTGAGCCTGGTAGTGCGCGGCCATGAAGCCGTCACGCAGGGCCTTGCCGACCGAGGCCAGTTGGCCGTCCTGTGGCAACAGCAGGGCGATCTTGCTCAGGGGCTGGCTGGCCAGCTCCTTGAGTTTGGTCAGGGGTAGCGGCAGGTTGATTGCGGCTGGGTGTTTCGGATGCTGGTTGCGCCAGTTGTCGATGGCGGCTTGCTGTTGTTCCAGAGTGCCGGCGGTTTTCACTGCCAGGGCCAGGCTCATCCAGCCGCCGAGGTCATCGGTGGTGTTCGCTTGCAGTTGATCGGCCGGTAGCGACGCAATCAGGGTCCAGATCGCTTCATGGTTCTTGCTGGCGGCTTCTCCTTCCAGCATCGGCGCGATGAAGATGCGCTCGCGGGCGGCCGCCAGGGTCTGGCCGTCGGCTTCAAGGGCGCGGGCGTGAACGGTGCCGGCGCGAACTTGCAGCGGTACCGACATTTCGCTCAGGCGTTGCAGACTTGGATGGCTCAACGCAGTCAGCGCGGCTTTCGGCTGATTGCGGGCCATGGCCAGTTCGGCCGACAGTGTGCTGGCGAATGCCTGCTGGCCTGGCTGAAGTTGCTCCATCGGCACTTGCTGCAGGATCTGTGCGGACTGTCCGGCATTGCCCTGGCGGTACGCCATGTCTGCTGCGCTCAGGCGCAGCAGTGCGGCCTTGTCCGGCGATTTGGCCTGGGCAGCCTGTTCGAGCAGTTGCTCAATGGTGGCATCCGGGGTCCGTGGAAGTTCGCCAAGGCTGGAGGAAGGGGAGCTGGCGCAAGCCGCCAGCAAGGCAGCGAGGCAGAGGGCAGTGAACAGCCGCAGGCAAGCGATCATGTAAGTGTTCCTGATACTCGATCAAATTAGCGTCGAATTGTACCCAAGCACTGGCCGGGGCGCGATGTTACTGGCGTGAAACCGTCAATTTAGCTGATACAAAGAGTGCGCAGCCTCACAATGGTGCGACAAACCGTGTCCGACCCGGACGCGTCGACCGGCGCACGACGCGCTACAATGGCGGCTTTTACCGATCATGAGGTGTGCGCTTTGACTGCTCCAGGTCCTTTGAATTCCGCTGCGGGCTCGCTTTATGTGGTGGCGACGCCCATCGGCAACCTGGATGACATCAGCGCCCGGGCGTTGAAGATCCTGCGCGAGGTGGCGCTGATCGCCGCCGAAGATACGCGCCACTCCCAGCGCCTGATGCAGCACTTTGGCATCTCCACGCCGCTGGCGGCGTGTCATGAACACAACGAGCGGGATGAGGGCAGTCGCTTCATTACCCGTCTGTTGGCGGGCGACAACGTGGCACTGATTTCCGATGCCGGTACGCCGCTGATTTCCGATCCGGGTTATCACCTCGTGCGTCAGGCCCGTGCCGCCGGGATCAATGTGGTGCCGGTGCCAGGTGCGTGCGCATTGATCGCAGCGTTGTCGGCTGCCGGTCTGCCGTCCGACCGTTTTATCTTCGAAGGCTTTCTGCCGGCCAAGGCCGTGGGTCGCAAGGCGCGCCTGGAAGCGATCAAGGAAGAGCCGCGCACGCTGATTTTCTACGAGGCGCCGCACCGTATTCTGGAATGCCTGCAGGATATGGAGGCGGTGTTCGGCGCTGATCGTCCTGCATTGCTCGCCCGTGAAATCACCAAGACCTTTGAAACGCTCAAGGGATTGCCGCTGAGCGAGTTGCGGGCATTCGTCGAGGCCGACAGCAATCAGCAGCGCGGCGAATGCGTCGTGGTGGTGGCGGGCTGGACCGCGCCGGAGTCTGAAGATGCCGTCAGCAGCGAGGCGATGCGTATCCTTAACCTGTTGCTGGAAGAGATGCCGCTCAAGCGTGCGGCGGCTCTGGCGGCGCAAATTACCGGTGAGCGCAAAAACGTGCTGTATCAGGTGGCGCTGGATCAGCAAAAAGACGCGTAACCCGTCGCGCAGACCGGTTTGCGGGCTATTAGCGCTTGTTCTTCGGCCGCTCTGCCGTTAACCTGCGCGGCGGAGAGTCGATCGGACAGTCGCTGCCCTCTATGAAAATTAGGGGGGGGAGGAAAGTCCGGGCTCCATAGGGCGAAGTGCCAGGTAATGCCTGGGAGGCGTGAGCCTACGGAAAGTGCCACAGAAAATAACCGCCTAAGCGCTTCGGCGCCGGTAAGGGTGAAAAGGTGCGGTAAGAGCGCACCGCACGTCTGGCAACAGTTCGTGGCTAGGTAAACCCCACTTGGAGCAAGACCAAATAGGGTCCCAAGGCGTGGCCCGCGCTGGGACCGGGTAGGTTGCTAAAGATGTCCAGTGATGGCCATCGTAGACGAATGACTGTTCAAGACAGAACCCGGCTTACAGATCGACTCTCCACCTTTTTCTTTTCCCTGCTTGAATTAAAGGCGACAGGGCTGTTTATTATCAGCAGGCCTGCGCTGGAAATCCGGCAGCGGCAAACGCAGTAATAGCCATTTCCCACCTTGCTTCAATCAACAGCAGAAGCGCTTTTGTAATACCGAAAAAATCTTACTCTTAACAAATTACTTTAACTTTCGAGCGCAGCTTTCAGTGCTGCTTCAAGTTATTGGATAAAAGCATCCGCCAGATTCTCGTTGCTCCTCCTTTTATGCTCCTAAATCTCCGTTCTGTAAGGGTTTTCCTTTAATCCGCGCCTTGACGGTGTGGTGGGCGCATTCCTATAGTGTGCGCAAGTGGCGGAAAGTGGCATGAAGTGGGTTTTTTGAGCTCAAAACGATAAAAATTGGAGAAACGCAGACGTGTTTCGCGGAGCTAACGCTATCAGTCTCGACGCAAAGGGCCGTCTCGCCATGCCGAGCCGGTACCGTGACGAGCTCGATTCGCGCAGTTCCGGCCAGTTGATCGTGACCATTGATGCCGTTGATCCATGTTTGTGTGTCTACCCGCTCGATGAGTGGGAAATTATTGAAACCAAGTTGCGCGCGCTTCCTTCGCTTCGCGAAGAGAACCGTCGTCTGCAACGTTTATTGATTGGTAATGCCGTTGACCTCGAACTCGACGGCAGTGGTCGTTTCCTGGTGCCTCCGCGCCTGCGCGAATACGCGAAGCTCGACAAGCGCGCGATGCTGGTGGGCCAACTGAACAAGTTCCAACTGTGGGACGAAGATGCCTGGAACGCGGTTTCTGCCGCCGACCTGGCTGCCATACAACAACCGGGCGCCATGCCTGACGAACTGCGTGATCTGATCCTGTGACTATTGATAGCGGCTTTAACCACATCACCGTACTGCTTGACGAAGCCGTCGAGGCTCTCGCCGTACGTCCTGATGGCTGCTATCTGGACGGCACGTTCGGGCGCGGCGGGCACAGCCGGTTGATCCTGAGCAAGCTCGGGTCGGATGGTCGGCTCATCGGATTCGACAAGGATCCTCAAGCGATTGCCACCGGGCAAACGCTAGCGGCCGAAGACGGCCGCTTTGTCGTTGTGCAGCGCAGCTTTGCCGAGCTTGGCTCGGTGGTTGCCGAACAGGGTCTGGCCGGCAAGGTCAGCGGCATTCTGCTGGATCTGGGCGTGTCTTCGCCGCAGCTCGATGATGCCGAGCGCGGCTTCAGTTTCCTCAACGATGGCCCGCTGGACATGCGCATGGATCCGTCCCGTGGCATCAGCGCCGCCGAGTTCGTCAACACCGCGCCGGTGGAAGAAATCGCCCGTGTGTTCAAGGAATACGGCGAAGAACGTTTCTCCGGTCGCATGGCCCGTGCCGTGGCCGAACGCCGTGACATCACGCCGTTCGAACGCACCGCCGATCTGGCCGAAGTCCTGAAAGTCGCCAACCCGGCGTGGGAAAAGGGCAAAAACCCGGCAACCCGCGCTTTCCAGGGCCTGCGCATTCACGTCAACAATGAACTGGGCGATCTGGAAACGGGTCTTGAAGCCGCGCTCGAATGCCTGGAAGTGGGCGGTCGTCTGGTCGTGATCAGCTTCCACTCGCTGGAAGACCGTATCGTCAAACTGTTCATGCGCAAGCTGGTGAAAGGCGAAGCCGACAACCTGCCGCGCAACCTGCCGGTTCGCCACGTTGCGTTCGAACCGAAAATCAAAGTCCATGGCAAAGCGCAGACGGCCTCCGACGCCGAACTCAAAGCCAACCCACGTTCCCGTAGCGCCGTCATGCGCGTCGCGGAGAAGCTGCGGTGAGCAAGCTTTTCGCCAAGCCACTGCCCGGCGGCAGCTTTTTCATGCTGCTGCTGTTCATCGGCGTGCTCGTGTCGGCCATCGGCGTGTCTTACAGCGCCCACTGGAACCGGCAGTTGCTCAACACCCTGTACAACGAACTGAGCGTGCGCGACAAGGCGCAGGCCGAGTGGGGGCGCCTGATCCTGGAGCAAAGCACCTGGACCGCCCACAGCCGGATCGAAGTGCTGGCCACCGAACAACTGAAGATGCACATCCCCGGCGCGGCTGACGTGAAGATGGTGGCGCCATGATGAAACTCGAAGGCGCGCTCTTCCCGTGGCGTTTCCGTCTGATGGTGGCACTGCTCGGCGTGATGGTCGCGGCCATTTGCTGGCGCATCATTGACTTGCAAGTGGTTGACCGCGACTTCCTCAAAGGCCAGGGCGACGCGCGCAGTCTTCGGCACATTCCGATTCCGGCTCACCGTGGCCTGATCACCGACCGTAACGGCGAGCCTCTGGCCGTAAGTACCCCGGTGACCACGCTCTGGGCGAACGCCAAGGAAATGCAGACCGCCAAAGAGAAGTGGCCGGCACTGGCCGCCGCGCTGGGGCAGGATCCGAAAGCCCTGGCCGAACGTCTCGAAGCCCAGGCCAACAAAGAATTCATTTATCTGGTGCGCGGATTGACTCCCGAGCAGGGCCAGGCCGTGCTCGACCTGAAAGTGCCGGGCGTCTACGGTATCGAAGAATTCCGCCGGTTCTACCCGGCCGGTGAAGTGACGGCGCACATGGTCGGGTTCACCGACATCGATGACCACGGTCGTGAAGGCGTCGAACTGGCCTACGATGAATGGCTGGCCGGCGTGCCCGGCAAGCGGCAAGTCATCAAGGATCGGCGCGGACGGCTGATCAAGGATGTCCAGGTCACCAAAAACGCCAAGGCCGGCAAGCCCTTGGCGTTGTCGATTGACCTGCGCCTGCAATACCTGGCCAACCGCGAGCTGCGCAACGCGATCATCGAGAACGGCGCCAAGGCCGGCAGTCTGGTGATCATGGACGTGAAGACCGGCGAGATTCTCGCGATGGTCAACCAGCCGACCTACAACCCGAACAACCGTCGCAACCTGCAACCGGCGATGATGCGTAACCGCGCGATGATCGACGTGTTCGAGCCCGGTTCGACCATGAAAGCGATCTCGATGAGCGCCGCGATCGAAACCGGCCGCTGGAAACCGAGCGACACCGTCGAGGTGTATCCGGGCTCCCTGCAGATCGGCAAATACACGATCAAGGACGTATCGAAGACCGAAGGTCCGGTACTCGACCTGACCGGCATTCTGATCAATTCCAGTAACGTCGGCATGAGTAAGGTCGCGTTCGATATCGGCGGCGAAACCATTTTCCGCCTCGCACAGAAAGTCGGCCTCGGCCAGGACACCGGCCTCGGCTTCCCGGGCGAACGTGTCGGCAACCTGCCGAACTACCGCGAGTGGCGCAAGGCCGAGACCGCGACGCTGTCGTACGGCTACGGTATTTCGGTGACTGCAATTCAGCTGGTGCACGCGTTCTCGGCGCTGGCCAACAACGGTCGCCTCGCACCGCTGACCCTGATCAAAACCGACAAGGCGCCGCAGACCACTCAGGTGCTGCCGGAAGCCGTTGCGAAAACCATGCAAGGTATGCTGCAACAAGTGATCGAAGCCCCGCGCGGCGTGTTCCGTGCGCAGGTGCCGGCGTATCACGTGGGTGGCAAATCCGGTACCGCGCGTAAAACGTCGGTCGGCACCAAGGGCTACGCCGAAAACTCTTACCGCTCGCTGTTCGCCGGTTTCGGCCCGATGAGCGATCCACGTTATGCAATCGTCGTGGTGATCGATGAGCCGACCAAGGCCGGTTACTTCGGTGGTCTGGTCTCGGCGCCGGTGTTCAGTCGCGTGATGTCGGGCACCCTGCGCCTGATGAACGTCACCCCGGACAACCTGCCGACCACACAACAGGCCAACGCCACCCCGGCCGTTCCGCTGAAAGCCAATGGAGGGCGCGGCTGATGTCTCTGAGTCTGAACAAGATTTTCCCCCACGCCGGCCACGATCTGTTGATCCGTGAACTGGCGCTCGACAGTCGCAACGTACGCGCGGGTGACCTGTTCCTCGCGGTGCCGGGCGGGAAGTTCGACGGGCGTGCGCACATTGCCGACGCCTTGCAGCGCGGTGCTGCTGCCGTGGCTTATGAAGTGGAAGGCGCTACTGTGCTGCCGATCACCGAAGTGCCGCTGATTCCGGTCAAAGGCCTGGCAGCGCAGCTGTCGGACATCGCCGGGCGTTTTTACGGTGAGCCAAGCCATCACCTGAACCTGATCGGCGTGACCGGCACCAACGGCAAGACCAGCGTGACCCAACTGGTGGCGCAGGCGCTGGACCTGCTTGGTCAACATTGCGGCATCGTCGGCACTCTCGGCTCCGGTTTCCACGGCTCGCTGCAAAGCGGCCTGCACACCACACCGAATCCGATTGCCATGCAGGCGACCCTGGGCGACCTGAAAAAGGCCGGCGCCAAAGCCGTGGCCATGGAAGTCTCGTCCCACGGTCTTGATCAGGGCCGGGTTACCGCGCTGGCGTTCGACGTGGCGGTGATGACCAACCTGTCCCGCGATCACCTCGATTACCACGGCACCATGGAAGCGTACGCCGAGGCGAAGGCCCGGCTGTTCGCCTGGAATGACCTGAAGTGCCGCGTGGTCAACCTCGACGACGATTTCGGCCGGCAACTGGCCGCTGAAAAACGTGAGTCGCGGCTGATCACTTACAGCCTGCTCGACAGCAGCGCCTATCTCTATGTGCGTGAAGCGCAGTTCGACGATCATGGCGTGCGCGCCACGCTGGTGACGCCGCAGGGCGAGCACCATCTGCGCAGCACGCTGCTCGGTCGTTTCAACCTGAGCAACGTACTGGCCGCCGTCGGCGCTTTGCTCGGTCTCGACTACGCGCTCGACGAAATTCTAAAGGTGTTGCCGAAACTCGAAGGCCCGGCCGGACGCATGCAGCGTCTCGGCGGCGGCACCCAGCCGCTGGTGGTGGTCGATTACGCCCACACCCCGGACGCGCTGGAAAAAGTACTGACCGCGTTACGCCCGCACGTCAAAGGTCAACTGCTGTGCCTGTTCGGCTGCGGCGGTGATCGCGATCGCGGCAAGCGTCCGCTGATGGCCGAAGTGGTTGAGCGTCTGGCCGACCGCGTGCTGGTCACCGATGACAATCCGCGCACCGAAGATCCAGCGGTAATTTTCGATGACATCCGCGCCGGTTTCACGGCTGTGGACAAGGTGACGTTCGTGGCCGGCCGTGGCCAGGCCATCGCGCAACTGATCGCCGGCGCTTCAGCGGATGACGTGATTGTCCTGGCCGGCAAAGGTCACGAGGACTATCAGGAAATCAACGGCGAGCGCCATGCATTTTCCGATCTGGTCGAGGCGGATCACGCCTTGACCGCGTGGGAGGTGGCCCATGCTTAAGGCCCTGAAACTCAGCCAACTGACCAACGCGCTCGACGCCCGTCTGATCAGCGCCGACGCCAGTTTTGACGGCGTGAGCATCGACAGCCGCGCGATCAAGGCTGGCCAACTGTTTATCGCCCTGACCGGCCCGCGTTTCGACGGTCATGACTATCTGAATGAAGTCGCCGCCAAAGGCGCCGTTGCGGCATTGGTCGAGCGCGAAGTCGCCGATAGCACGCTGCCGCAATTGCTGGTCAAGGACACCCGCCAGGCCCTCGGTCAGTTGGGTGCGTTGAACCGTGCCGCGTTCACCAAACCGGTCGCGGCCGTTACCGGTTCCAGCGGCAAGACCACGGTCAAGGAAATGCTCGCGAGCATCCTGCGCACGCGCGGTTCGGTGCACGCGACCCGTGGCAACCTGAACAACGACCTCGGCGTACCGCTGACCCTGCTCGAACTCGCCCCGGAACACAGCGCGGCAGTGATCGAACTGGGTGCCTCGCGTCTGGGTGAAATCGCTTACACCGTAGGGCTGACCAAGCCGCACGTCGCGATCCTCAACAACGCCGGGACCGCCCACGTCGGTGAGTTCGGCGGGCCGGAGAAAATCGTCGAAGCCAAGGGCGAAATCATCGAAGGGCTGGCGGCCGACGGCGTCGCGGTGCTGAATCTCGATGACAAGGCGTTTGGCATCTGGAAGACCCGCGCCGGCGCGCGCAAGGTGCTGACGTTTGCCCTGAGCAACACTCAGGCGGATTTTTACGCCAGCGACCTGGCCACCGATGCCCGTGGCTGCCCGGCGTTCAACCTGCACAGTCCTGAAGGTGTGGAACGGGTTCAACTGAACCTGCTCGGCACCCACAACGTCGCCAACGCCATGGCCGCCGCCGCTGCCGCTCACGCACTGGGCGTGTCGCTGTTCGGCATCGCCACCGGGCTTGGCGCGGTACAACCGGTCAAGGGTCGCACCGTCGCGCAGCTGGCGAAAAACGGCATGCGCGTGATCGATGACACTTACAACGCGAACCCCACCTCGATGTGCGCGGCCGTTGATATACTCGCCGGCTTTTCCGGCCGCACCGTCCTGGTGCTCGGGGATATCGGCGAGTTGGGCGACTGGGCGGAGCAGGGGCACCGCGACGTGGGCGAATACGCCCGGGGCAAGGTTTCCGCGCTTTACGCCGTCGGGCCGAACATGGTCCACGCCGTGAACGCATTCGGTGAAGAGGCGCATCACTTCGGCACACAAGCCGAACTGATCCAGGCCCTCGGCGCCGAGCAGGACACAAACACCACCATTTTGATCAAGGGTTCGCGCAGCGCAGCGATGGAAAACATCGTTGCGGCCCTGTGCGGGTCCAGTCTGGAGAAACATTAATGCTGCTGCTGCTAGCGGAGTATCTGCAACAGTTCTACAAAGGCTTCGCGGTCTTCCAGTACCTGACCCTGCGCGGGATCCTCGGTGTGCTGACCGCGCTGGTCCTGTCGCTGTGCTACGGCCCGTGGATGATCCGCACCCTGCAGAACCGTCAGATCGGTCAGTCGGTTCGTAACGACGGCCCGCAATCGCACCTGTCCAAATCCGGTACGCCGACCATGGGCGGCGCGCTGATTCTGTCTTCGATCGGTGTCAGCACCCTGCTGTGGGCTGACCTGAGCAATCGTTATGTGTGGGTCGTGTTGCTGGTAACCCTGCTGTTCGGCGCCATCGGCTGGGTCGACGACTATCGCAAGGTGATCGAGAAGAACTCCCGTGGTCTGCCGAGTCGCTGGAAGTATTTCTGGCAGTCGGTGTTCGGCCTCGGCGCGGCGATCTTCCTTTATATGACTGCCAGCACTCCGGTGGAAACCACCCTGATCCTGCCGATGCTCAAGGACTACAGCATTCCGCTGGGCGCGGGTTTCATCGTGCTGACGTATTTCGTGATCGTCGGTTCGAGCAACGCGGTCAACCTGACCGACGGCCTCGACGGTCTGGCGATCATGCCGACAGTGATGGTCGGCGGTGGTCTGGGCATTTTCTGCTACCTGTCGGGTAACGTGAAATTCGCTGAATACCTGCTGATCCCTTACGTACCGGGCGCAGGCGAGCTGATCGTGTTCTGTGGCGCGCTGATCGGTGCCGGCCTGGGCTTCCTGTGGTTCAACACTTACCCTGCGCAAGTTTTCATGGGTGACGTCGGCGCACTGGCGCTGGGCGCTGCCCTGGGCACCATCGCGGTGATCGTCCGTCAGGAAATCGTCCTGTTCATCATGGGCGGCGTGTTCGTGATGGAAACCCTGTCAGTCGTCATTCAGGTTGCGTCCTTTAAGCTGACCGGTCGCCGTGTGTTCCGCATGGCACCGATTCACCACCACTTTGAACTCAAGGGCTGGCCCGAGCCGCGCGTGATCGTCCGTTTCTGGATCATCACCGTGATTCTCGTGCTGATCGGCCTTGCCACCCTGAAGCTGAGGTAGAACGAGTGTCTCTGATCGCTTCTGACCACTTCCGCATCGTTGTCGGCCTCGGCAAGAGCGGCATGTCCCTGGTTCGCTTCCTGGCGAACCGGGGCGTGGCGTTTGCTGTGGCCGACACGCGGGAAAATCCACCGGAACTGGCCACGCTCCAGCGTGACTATCCGCACGTGGAAGTGCGTTGTGGCGAGCTGGACGTCGAATTCCTGTGCCGTGCCGACGAGCTCTACGTGAGCCCCGGCCTGGCGCTGGCGACCCCGGCCCTGCAAGCCGCCGCGGCCCGTGGCGTGAAGCTGTCCGGCGACATCGAGCTGTTCGCGCGTAACGCGAAGGCGCCGATCGTGGCCATCAGCGGTTCCAACGCAAAAAGCACCGTCACCACCCTGGTCGGCGAGATGGCGGCTGCGGCCGGCAAACGTGTGGCCGTGGGCGGCAACCTCGGTACGCCGGCGCTGGATCTGCTCAGCGATGACGTCGAGCTGTACGTGATGGAGCTGTCGAGCTTCCAGCTGGAAACCACCGACCAGCTCAACGCCGAAGTGGCGACCGTGCTCAACATCAGCGAAGACCACATGGACCGCTACAGCGGTCTGCCGGCCTATCACCTGGCCAAGCACCGGATCTTCCGTGGCGCCAAGCAGTTCGTGGTCAACCGTCAGGACGCATTGACCCGTCCGCTGATGGGCGAGGGCCAGCCGTGCTGGACCTTCGGCCTGACCAAACCCGATTTCAAGGCATTCGGCCTGCGCGAAGAGAATGGCGAGAAATACCTGGCCTTCGAATTCCAGAACCTGATGCCGGTGCGTGAACTGAAGATTCGCGGCGCCCACAACCAGTCCAACGCCCTGGCGGCGCTGGCGCTCGGCCACGCGGTCGGACTGCCGTTCGACGCCATGCTGGCAGCGCTGCGCACCTTCGCGGGTCTCGAACACCGTTGCCAGTGGGTGCGTGATCTGGACGGCGTCGGTTACTACAACGATTCCAAAGCCACCAACGTCGGCGCTGCACTGGCCGCCATCGAAGGCCTGGGTGCGGACATCGACGGCAAGGTCGTGCTGATCGCCGGTGGCGACGGCAAGGGTGCCGAATTCAAGGACCTGCGCGATCCGGTTGCAACTCATTGCCGCGCCGTGATCCTGATGGGCCGCGACTCCGACAAGATCGGCGAGGCCATCGGCGATGCCGTGCCGCTGATTCGCGCCACTTCGTTGATCGACGCGGTCGAACAATGCCGTGCCGCCGCCCAGCCGGGTGACGTGGTGCTGCTGTCGCCGGCCTGCGCCAGTTTCGACATGTTCAAGAATTACGAAGACCGTGGTCACCAGTTCGTCCGCGCCGTGGAGGATCTGGCATGAGCTTGAGAAACATCATCAAGCCATACCCGTCGCCGCTGATCACCGGACGCGGAATCGACCTCGACTTCCCGATGCTCGCCGGTTGCCTGGCGTTGCTCGGTCTGGGCCTGATCATGATCGCTTCGGCATCGACAGAAGTCGGCGCGGCGCAGTCGGGCAGTGCTCTTTATTACATGACCCGTCACCTGATCTACGTGGTGCTGGGCCTGGGCGCGTGCGTCGTCACCATGATGATTCCGATCGCCACCTGGCAGCGGCTGGGCTGGCTGATGCTGATCGGCGCGTTCGGCCTGCTGGTAATGGTGATCATCCCGGGGATCGGTCGTGAGGTGAACGGTTCGATGCGCTGGATCGGTTTCAGCTTCTTCAACGTTCAGCCCTCCGAGATCGCCAAGGTGTTCGTGGTGATCTACCTCGCCGGTTATCTGGTGCGTCGTCAGAAAGAAGTGCGCGAGAGCTGGATGGGCTTCTTCAAGCCGTTCATCGTGCTGCTGCCGATGGCGGGCCTGTTGCTGATGGAGCCGGACTTCGGTGCCACCGTCGTGATGATGGGTGCTGCGGCGGCGATGCTGTTCCTCGGCGGGGTCGGGCTGTTCCGTTTCTCGCTGATGGTGGTGCTGGCCGTCGGTGCGGTGGTGTTGCTGATTCAGATGCAGCCGTACCGGATGGCGCGTCTGACCAACTTCGCCGACCCATGGGCCGACCAGTTCGGTGCCGGTTATCAATTGTCGCAAGCCTTGATCGCATTCGGTCGCGGTGAATGGCTGGGCGTTGGCCTGGGCAACAGCGTGCAGAAACAGTTCTACCTGCCGGAAGCCCACACCGACTTCGTGTTCTCGGTCCTGGCCGAGGAGCTCGGCGCGGTGGGCTCGCTGTGCACCGTGGCACTGTTCGTGTTCGTGTGTATTCGCGGCATGTACATCGGTCTGTGGGCCGAGAAAGCCAAACAGTTTTTTGCCGCTTATGTTGCCTACGGGCTGTCGTTCCTGTGGATCGGCCAGTTCCTGATCAACATCGGCGTGAACGTCGGCCTGCTGCCGACCAAGGGCCTGACCTTGCCGTTCCTCAGTTATGGCGGCAGTTCCCTGGTGATCTGCTGCGCCTGCCTTGGCCTGTTGCTGAGGATCGAGTGGGAGAGTCGGACCCACCTGGGCAGTGAAGAGATGGAATTCCATGAGAGCGACTTCGCCGAGGAGCCGAACCATGGGCGCTAACGTATTGATCATGGCCGGCGGCACCGGTGGCCACGTGTTCCCGGCACTGGCCTGTGCCCGCGAATTCCAGGCGCGCGGCTACACCGTGCACTGGCTCGGCACGCCGCGCGGGATCGAGAACGATCTGGTGCCGGCGGCGGGTCTTGAATTGCACCGCATCAACGCCACTGGCCTGCGTGGCAAGGGCAAGCTGTCGCTGCTCAAGGCGCCGTTCATGTTGCTGAAATCGGTGTGGCAGGCGCGGGCGATCATTCGCCGCTTGCGTCCGGTGTGCGTGGTCGGATTCGGCGGCTACGTGACCGGTCCCGGTGGTCTTGCCGCCAAACTGGCCGGCGTGCCGGTGATCGTTCATGAGCAGAACGCCGTGGCCGGCACCGCCAATCGGTTGCTGGTGCCGTTCGCCGCCCGGGTGTGTGAAGCCTTCCCCGACACCTTTACCCTGTCGGACAGCCGCCGTACCACCGGTAACCCGGTGCGCAGCGAGCTGTTCCTCGAAACACCGCGCCCGGCCCTGGCCGGACGCAAGGCGCGTTTGCTGATCCTGGGCGGAAGCCTGGGCGCAGAGCCGTTGAACAAGTTGCTGCCTGAAGCCCTGGCACACGTCGCTGCCGACTTGCGTCCGGAAGTGTTCCATCAGGCTGGCAGAAACCACGATGAAGTGACTGCAGAGCGCTACCGCGCCGCCGGCGTGGATGCGCAGGTGCAGCCGTTCATCAAAGACATGGCCCAGGCCTATGGCTGGGCTGACCTGGTGGTGTGCCGCGCCGGCGCATTGACCATCAGCGAACTGGCTGCCGCCGGTCTGCCCTCGATGCTGGTGCCGTTGCCCCATGCGATCGACGATCACCAGACCCGCAACGCCGATTATTTGGCCCGTGAAGGCGCTGCCTTCCTGATGCCACAAAGAACGACTGGTGCCGCGGACCTTGCCGCGCGCCTGACAGAGGTCTTGATGCAACCGCAACGACTCGAAGAAATGGCCCAAGCGGCCCGCCGTCTGGCAAAACCCGAAGCCACCCGTAGCGTGGTCGATACCTGTCTGGAGGTGGCCCATGGTTGAGAATCAGAAAGCCATGCCGCAACCGGAAATGCGCCGCATCCGTCGCATCCACTTCGTCGGGATCGGCGGCGTGGGCATGTGCGGTATTGCCGAAGTGTTGCTGAACCTGGGTTACGCCGTATCCGGTTCCGACCTCAAGGCTTCGCCGGTAACCGAGCGTCTGGAATCGTTCGGTGCACAGATCTTCATCGGCCACCGTGCCGAGAACGCCGCGGCCGCCGATGTGCTGGTGGTGTCGAGCGCCGTCAACACTTCCAACCCGGAAGTGGCGACTGCCCTTGAGCGCCGCATCCCGGTGGTGCCGCGTGCCGAAATGCTTGCCGAACTGATGCGCTACCGCCACGGCATCGCCGTCGCCGGTACTCACGGCAAGACCACCACCACCAGTCTGATCGCTTCGGTGTTCGCGGCCGGTGGCCTGGATCCGACCTTCGTCATCGGTGGCCGTCTGAACGCCGCGGGCACCAATGCCCAGCTCGGCACCAGCCGTTACCTGATCGCTGAAGCCGATGAAAGCGACGCAAGCTTCCTGCACCTGCAACCGCTGGTCGCCGTGGTCACCAACATCGACGCCGACCACATGGCGACCTACGACGGCGACTTCAACAAACTGAAGAAAACCTTCGTCGAGTTCCTGCACAACCTGCCGTTCTACGGTCTGGCAGTGGTGTGCCTGGACGACCCGGTGGTGCGTGAAATCCTGCCGCAGGTCAAACGTCCGGTCGTTACCTATGGCTTCAGCGAAGAAGCCGACGTGCGTGCGATCAATGTTCGCCAGCAGGGCATGCAGACCTTCTTCACCGTGCTGCGTCCTGATCGCGAGCCGCTGGATGTGTCCGTGAACATGCCGGGCAACCACAACGTGCTCAACGCGCTGGCCACCATCTGCATCTCCACCGACGAAGGCGTCAGCGACGAAGCCATCGTCCAGGGCCTGTCCGGGTTCCAGGGTGTCGGCCGGCGCTTCCAGGTCTACGGCGAACTGCCGGTGGACGGCGGCAACGTGATGCTGGTCGATGACTACGGTCACCACCCGACCGAAGTCGCGGCCGTGATCAAGGCCGTGCGAGGTGGCTGGCCTGAGCGCCGTTTGGTGATGGTTTACCAGCCGCACCGCTACAGCCGCACCCGCGACCTGTACGACGATTTTGTCAATGTACTGGCCGACGCCAACGTGCTGCTGCTGATGGAAGTCTATCCGGCCGGCGAAGAGCCGATCCCGGGCGCCGACAGCCGCAAGCTGTGCAACAGCATCCGCCAGCGTGGTCAGCTCGACCCGATCTACATCGAGCGCGGTGTCGATCTGGCGCCGCTGGTCAAGCCGCTGCTGCGTGCCGGCGACATTCTGCTGTGCCAGGGCGCCGGTGATATCGGCGGTCTCGCACCGAAACTGTTGAAAAGCGAGTTGTTCGCCGGTGCCGTGGCGGCCTCGGTCGAGGGGAAGTTGAAATGACTGCTGCCTACGCCAATCTGTTCTCCACCATCGCCCCGAAGGATTTCGGCCGTGTGGCCGTGCTGTTCGGTGGCCTGAGTGCCGAGCGTGAAGTCTCGCTGAAGTCCGGCAACGCCGTGCTCGCTGCGCTGCAAAGCGCCGGTGTGGACGCGTTCGGCATCGACGTCGGCGCCGACATTCTGCAGCGCCTGCTGAGTGAAAAGATCGACCGCGCGTTCATCATCCTCCACGGTCGTGGCGGTGAAGACGGCAGCATGCAGGGCCTGCTCGAAGTGGCCGGCATTCCATACACCGGCAGCGGCATCCTGGCTTCGGCACTGGCGATGGACAAACTGCGCACCAAGCAGGTCTGGCACACGCTCGGGATTCCGACGCCGCGTCACGCCGTGCTGCGCAGCGAGGCCGATTGTATTTCCGCAGCGACGGAACTGGGCTTCCCTTTGATCGTCAAACCGGCGCATGAAGGTTCAAGTATCGGGATGGCCAAAGTGAGTTCTGCGTCCGAGTTGATCGACGCATGGAAAGCGGCCAGTACCTACGATTCACAAGTGTTGGTCGAGCAATGGATCCACGGTCCGGAGTTCACCATCGCCACCCTGCGTGACCAGGTGTTGCCTCCTATCGCCCTGGGTACGCCACACACGTTCTACGACTACGACGCCAAGTACATCGCCAACGATACCCAGTATCGGATTCCGTGCGGGCTCGATGCCGCCAAGGAAAAAGAGCTCATGGACCTCACGGCGCAAGCCTGCGAGGCGCTGGGGATCGCCGGTTGGGGCAGGGCGGACGTGATGCAGGACGCCGACGGCAAATTCTGGTTTCTGGAAGTCAACACCGCTCCTGGCATGACCGATCACAGCCTGGTACCGATGGCGGCGAAAGCGGCCGGTCTGGATTTCCAGCAGCTGGTCCTGGCCATTCTGGCCGCCAGTGTCGATGCCGATGGCAATAAAGAGGCGCGAGGTTAAGACCATGCAAGGCGCACAGCTCAGACATCAGCCACCTGCACCCGGCCGCAAGCCGGTGCCGCGGGGTGCCAGCCGAATGGTGGCCAAAGAGCCGATGTCCGCGCGCCTGCCAAAAGCCAACTTCGGCTTTTTGAAAGGTCTGTTCTGGCCGGTTCTGCTGGTGGCCCTGGGCTTCGGCACTTACGAAGGCGCACAGCGTTTGCTGCCGTACGCCGACCGGCCGATCACCAAGATCGCCGTGCAGGGCGACCTGAGTTACATCAGCCAGCAAGCGGTGCAGCAGCGGATCGCCCCGTACGTGGCGTCGAGCTTCTTCACCATCGACCTGGCGAGCATGCGCACGGAGCTTGAGCAGATGCCGTGGATCGCCCACGCCGAAGTACGTCGGGTGTGGCCGGACCAGGTGGTGATCCGCCTCGAAGAGCAACTGCCGGTGGCCCGCTGGGGCGACGAGTCGTTGCTCAACAACCAGGGCCAGGCGTTCACGCCCAAGGAACTGGCGAACTACGAACACCTGCCGCAGCTGTTCGGTCCGCAGCGGGCCCAGCAGCAAGTGATGCAGCAATACCAGGTGCTGAGCCAGATGCTTCGGCCATTGGGCTTCTCGATTGCGCGGCTCGAGCTGCGTGAACGCGGCAGCTGGTTCCTGACCACCGGTGCCGGCAGTTCCGGCCCCGGGATCGAGCTGCTGCTGGGACGCGGCAACCTGGTGGAAAAGATGCGCCGCTTCATTGCCATCTATGACAAGACGCTCAAAGAACAGATTACGAACATTGCGCGCATCGATCTGCGCTATGCCAACGGCCTCGCTGTTGGCTGGCGGGAACCAGTAGCGCCGACGACAGCCCAACCCGCTGTCGCAAAGAATTAAGAAGAGGCAGGACCCATGGCAAACGTGCAAAGCGGCAAAATGATCGTCGGTCTCGATATCGGCACCTCCAAAGTGGTGGCGCTGGTCGGCGAGGTTGCGGACGACGGCACGCTCGATATCGTCGGGATCGGCACTCATCCGTCCCGCGGCCTGAAAAAAGGCGTGGTGGTCAACATCGAGTCCACCGTGCAGTCGATCCAGCGCGCGATCGAGGAAGCCCAGTTGATGGCGGGTTGCCGCATTCACTCGGCGTTCGTCGGCGTGGCGGGCAATCACATCCGCAGCCTGAACTCCCACGGCATCGTCGCGATCCGTGATCGCGAAGTCAGCGCGGCGGACCTGGAGCGCGTACTCGACGCTGCCCAGGCCGTGGCGATCCCGGCCGACCAGCGTGTGCTGCACACCCTGCCGCAGGATTACGTGATCGATAACCAGGAAGGCGTGCGCGAGCCGCTGGGCATGTCCGGCGTGCGTCTGGAAGCCAAGGTTCACGTGGTCACCTGCGCCGTCAATGCCGCACAGAACATTGAAAAATGTGTGCGCCGCTGCGGTCTGGAAATCGACGACATCATTCTCGAGCAACTGGCCTCGGCCTACTCGGTCCTGACCGACGACGAAAAAGAGCTGGGCGTGTGCCTGGTCGACATCGGCGGCGGCACCACCGACATCGCGATCTTCACCGAAGGCGCGATCCGCCACACGGCCGTGATCCCGATCGCAGGCGATCAGGTGACCAACGACATCGCCATGGCGTTGCGCACCCCGACCCAGTACGCCGAAGAGATCAAGATCCGCTACGCCTGCGCCCTGGCCAAACTGGCCGGTGCCGGCGAGACCATCAAGGTGCCGAGCGTCGGCGACCGTCCGCCGCGCGAACTGTCCCGTCAGGCACTGGCCGAGGTGGTCGAGCCGCGTTACGACGAACTGTTCACCCTGATCCAGGCCGAGCTGCGTCGCAGCGGCTACGAAGACCTGATCCCGGCCGGCATCGTACTGACCGGTGGTACCTCGAAGATGGAAGGCGCCACCGAGCTGGCCGAAGAAATCTTCCATATGCCGGTCCGCCTGGGCGTGCCGCATGGCGTGAAAGGTCTGGATGACGTGGTACGCAACCCGATTTATTCCACTGGCGTTGGCTTGTTGATGTACGGCCTGCAGAAGCAGTCCGACGGGATCTCGTTCTCGGGCATCGGCAGCCGCGACAGCTACAGCAACGATGAGCCGCAGGCGCCGTTGCTGGACCGTTTGAAGAAGTGGGTTCAAGGCAACTTCTAACGCTTTACCGCAGCACCGCAACAAACAGCAGTAGGCGAAAAAACTAGAGAATGTAAGGAGAGGGAAAATGTTCGAACTCGTAGACAACATCCCCGCAAGCCCGGTAATCAAAGTTATCGGTGTTGGCGGTGGCGGCGGCAACGCTGTCAACCACATGGTCAAGAGCAACATCGAAGGCGTGGAATTCATCTGCGCCAACACCGATGCTCAAGCGCTGAAAAACATCGGCGCGCGCACCATTCTGCAACTGGGCACCGGCGTGACCAAAGGCCTGGGCGCCGGCGCCAACCCGGAAGTCGGTCGTCAGGCTGCGCTGGAAGATCGCGAGCGCATTGCTGAAGTGCTGGCCGGCACCAACATGGTGTTCATCACCACCGGCATGGGCGGCGGTACCGGTACCGGTGCTGCGCCGATCATCGCCGAAGTGGCCAAGGAAATGGGCATCCTGACCGTTGCGGTCGTGACCCGTCCGTTCCCGTTCGAAGGCCGCAAGCGTATGCAGATCGCCGACGAAGGCATCCGCATGCTCTCGGAAAGCGTCGACTCGCTGATCACCATTCCGAACGAAAAACTGCTGACCATCCTCGGCAAGGACGCAAGCCTGCTGTCGGCTTTCGCCAAGGCTGACGATGTACTGGCCGGCGCCGTTCGCGGTATCTCCGACATCATCAAGCGTCCGGGCATGATCAACGTCGACTTCGCCGACGTACGCACCGTGATGAGCGAAATGGGCATGGCGATGATGGGCACTGGCTGCGCCAGCGGTCCGAACCGTGCACGTGAAGCGACCGAAGCGGCCATCCGCAACCCGCTGCTGGAAGACGTGAACCTGCAAGGCGCACGCGGCATCCTGGTGAACATCACTGCCGGTCCTGACCTGTCCCTGGGTGAGTACTCCGACGTGGGTTCGATCATCGAAGCCTTCGCTTCCGAGCACGCGATGGTCAAGGTCGGTACCGTTATCGATCCGGACATGCGCGACGAACTGCACGTGACCGTGGTTGCCACCGGTCTGGGCGCGAAAATCGAGAAGCCTGTGAAGGTCATCGACAACACCGTTCACACCTCGATGGCGGCTGCTCAAGTGCAGCAACCGGCACCCGCTCGTCAGGAACAGCCAGCGGTAAACTACCGTGACCTGGACCGTCCGACCGTCATGCGCAACCAGGCTCAGGCCGGTGCTGCGACTGCCGCGAAGATGAATCCGCAAGATGACCTGGACTACCTGGACATCCCGGCTTTCCTGCGTCGTCAGGCCGATTGATGAAATGTATCAGGGGTATTCAGGTGATTGGTGTTCAGCAAAGGCTCGGTCTGCTATCATCGCCAGCCTTTGTTGATACCAGTTCGCAATTTGCGCTGAAGCGGCCCATGCCATGATTAAACAACGCACACTGAAAAATATTATCCGTGCCACCGGTGTAGGTCTGCACTCCGGGGAGAAGGTTTACCTGACCCTCAAGCCTGCACCTGTCGATACCGGGATCGTCTTTCGTCGTGCCGATCTCGATCCGGTTGTCGAGATACCGGCTCGCGCGGCCAACGTCGGCGAGACAACCATGTCGACGACGCTGGTCAACGGTGACGTGAAGGTAGACACGGTGGAGCACCTGCTCTCGGCCATGGCTGGCCTGGGCATCGATAACGCCTACGTCGAGCTCTCCGCGTCTGAAGTCCCGATCATGGATGGCAGCGCAGGACCTTTCGTATTCCTGATTCAATCGGCTGGCCTGGAAGAACAGGACGCCGCCAAGAAATTCATCCGCATCCTGCGTGAAGTGACAGTGGAAGACGGCGACAAGCGCGCCACTTTCGTCCCTTTCGAAGGGTTCAAGGTGAGCTTCGAGATCGATTTCGATCACCCGGTTTTCCGGGACCGCACCCAAAGTGCAAGCGTGGATTTTTCCAGCACTTCGTTCGTAAAAGAAGTCAGCCGCGCCCGTACTTTCGGTTTCATGAGTGACATCGAGTACCTGCGCAAGCACAACCTCGCACTCGGCGGCAGCGTGGAAAACGCGATCGTGGTCGATGCCGATGGCGTACTGAACGAAGACGGCCTTCGCTATGAAGACGAATTCGTGAAGCACAAGATCCTCGATGCGATTGGCGACCTGTACCTGCTGGGCAACAGCCTGATTGGTGAGTTCAAGGGCTTCAAGTCCGGCCACGCACTGAACAACCAGCTGCTGCGCAAGTTGATTGAGCAGAAAGATGCCTGGGAAGTCGTGACGTTCGAAGATGCCAGCACTGCACCAATCTCTTACATGCGCCCGGTTGCGGCGGTGTAAGTAAAAAACCTCTCTAGTTTTTTGAAGGCCACCTTTGGGTGGCCTTTTTTTATGCCTGTTCTCAGGCCACGACGACCCGGTTTCGCCCACCTTCCTTGGCCTGATACAACGCCCTGTCCGCCGCGAACAACAGCTGTTCCAGGCTGATTTCGCTCGCCGCCGTCCAGGTGCTGATGCCGATGCTCACGGTCATCGGTGACTGGTCTTCATTGACGCTTGGCAGTTGTTCCACCGCTGCACGGATGTGCTCGGCGATCTGCTGCGCCCCGACGCTGTCGGTTTCCGCGAGAATCACCGAAAACTCCTCACCGCCATACCGTGCCACCAGATCCGCCGGACGCCGCACATTGGCGGTGATTACCCTCGCCAGTTCACGCAACGCCTGATCCCCGCCTTGATGCCCGTGGCGATCGTTGAAGGCCTTGAAGTGGTCGGCGTCGATCATCAGCAATGACAGTGGCTTGCCCGAGCGCTGGGCACGAAACCACTCGTGGCGTAGTGACTGATCGAGCATCCGACGGTTGGCGACCCCGGTCAGGGCATCGGTCGCCGCCAGTTGCGCCAGTTCGCGTTCGGCCCGCTGGCGCAGGCGCAGCTCCCGGGCCAACAGCCAGGTCAGCCACAGCAGGCCGGCACACAGCACGCCGGTGGCGCCGCTGATCAGGATCGCCGTGCGTCGCCACGCGCCGAACACTTCTTCGCTGGACAGGGCAACGATCACCGTCAGTGGGAGATTGCCGACCCGCGAATAGGTGTACAGCCGTTGCTGATAATCCATGCTCGAAATGCTGTTGAAACTGCCATTGCCGTTGTTGTCGCGCAGGATCCGCACCACATTGGGCCGGGCGGCAAAGCTCTTGCCGATCGAATCGCTCTGCAGATAAGGCTTCTGTGCCAGCAGGATGCCATCGTTGTTGATGATGTTGAGGGTGCTGTCGACGCCGATGTCGAGGCTGTTGAACAGTTGATCGAAGTAATCGAGTTTCATCGACGCCACGGCCACGCCCAGAAACTCGCCGGTGTCCGAAGAGATGCGCCGGCTGAAACTGATTCGCCACTGATCCGCGTCATCGCAGTCGCAACGGGGTTTGAACGGACGGCTGATGAACATGCCGGAGTCGCGCTTGAAGGCGTGGGCGAGGAAGTAGTCGCGGTCGGCGAAATTGCCCGGCAGTGGATCGACCCGCGAGGAGTCGGCAATCACGTCGCCATACTTGTCGAGCAACAGGATGTCGCCCTTGAAGCGCGCCGTAGTGGAGCGATCGAACAGCGCCAGATGGCGGATCTGCGGCGACACGTCTTTCAGGTCGTCACGCTGGGCGGCGGCGATCAGCCCTTGCAGCGTCAGGTCATACAGCTCGACGGTGCGCAGCACGTCGGCGTCGATCAGCTGGGCGATGGTGGTGGCGCCGCGGGTGGCCGATTCCTGAGCGTTGGCGTGTTCGCGGATCAGCAGGAACGTGACGATGCACACAATCGCGATCACGCTCAGCAGGCTGCCGAGGATCAGCAGCAGCTCGGAGCGTCCGGTCGTGCCGGGAACGGTAGGGGTGCGGCTCGCGATCATGGTTCGGTTTCGGTAAGGGATTCTTGTAAGCGTAGTTGTACCCGCTTCGCTGCCACAGGCAAGAAAAAGGCCAGCGCATCAGGCTGGCCTTTTACTGTAGCGCCGATCTTAGAAGACGTTGATCGGGTAGTCGATGATCACACGGTATTCATCTGTGTCCGTATCCAGCGCGCCGTAACCGTTGCCGCCACGGTTGGTCGCCCATTGCAGGCGTACCGCCAGGTCCTTGGCCTGACCGCTTTGCACCACGTACTTGAGGTCGATGTCGCGCTCCCAGTGCTTGGCGTTGCGGCCTTCGGCGCTGTACCACGAGGCGTAACCCTTGCTGTCCGGATCGACCTTGGTCAGGTCCAGCGTACCGCGCGAATAGGACAGCGACGAGGTCAGGCCCGGCAGGCCGACGCCGGCGAAGTCGTAGGCGTACTTGAGTTTCCACGAGCGCTCGTTCGGGCCGTTGAAGTCCGAGTACTGCTGCGAGTTGTCGAGGTAAACGCTGTCACCCTGGCTGATGTAATCGAACGGTGTGTTGCCGTTGACCCGCTGATACGCGGCGGTAACGCTGTGGCTGCCGATGCCGACGGTGAAATGCAGGCTATAGGTGTTGTTGTCGATGTTGCCCAGCAGCGCGTCGCCGGTGTCCTGCGTGTGATAGAAGTGCAGGCCCGGGTTTAGGGTCACCAGATCGTTCAGCGCCCAGGTGTAGTCGAGGTCGTAGTAGTACTGGTTCCAGATGTCCTTCAGTTCGGAGGCATACAGGCTGCTGGTCAGGCCTTCGACGCCACTAAAGGCAACGCCGGCCCAGTTCAGGTGCTGGCTCTTGTCGCCGTCGGCGAAGGTGCCATAAGAGGTGCCGATGCGTTTGTGGCCGCTCTGGTTGTAGGGCTTGGTGAAACTGGCCTGGCCGCCTTCGATCATCCAGCCGTCGAAGCTGTGGTTGGTCAGGCTGAGGCCGCGAAAGGTCTGCGGCAGCATGCGCGTCTCGCCACCGGCGATCACCGGGTTGGCGAGGAACAGGTCGCCGGCCTTCAGCTCGGTATCGAATGCACGCATCTTCAAGGTGCCGCCCGCCGTGGAGAACGAGCCCGGCGCTTTGCCGCTGCCGTCACTGACCGGCAGGATGCTGGAGTTGTCGGTGCCGCCACCGCCGTCGAGTTTCAGACCGAGCATGGCGTGCGCATCGATGCCGAAGCCGATCGTGCCTTCGGTGTAGCCCGACTCGAATTTGCCGAGGAAACCCTGGCCCCACTCGATGTTGTCATCCGTCTGCTGCAGACGGTTGCGGTTCATGTAGTAGTTGCGGGCGTTGAGGTTGAGGCTCGCGCCTTCGACGAATCCTTGTTGCTCGGCTTCGGCAGCGTGGGCGGCGGGGGCAATCGTTGCGGCAATTGCAATGAACAGCGGGGTGAAGCGAACTGGGTAACGCACGTGCGGTAAAGCTCCTTGGGGTCAACTGACACTTCAATGTCTTGAGGTGCGGGATGTTTCTAATTGTTAAAGACGAACCGGACAGCTTACAGACCACAACGAAAAAAGGCCGCTGAAAATCAGCGGCCTGCAAGGACGACGGTTGAACGGGAAGAGCCAAACAACCGCGTCGAGGGAAACGGAGCGGTGCGCGCCTCAGCTGTCTTTCTCTGAAGCCTGAGTCTGGGAAGTTGCGGCCTGAGGGGCTTGCGTGGCGTCTTGAGCCTTGGCCATCACTTCTGCCTGATGCTGTTCGAATGCGTGAGCGCGAGCGGCGTTTTGCGCTACGAACGACTGCGATTCTTCAGCCATCGCCATCGGCGACAGGATCAATGAGGACAAAACGAAAGCGCTGGCAATACCCATACTGTTGGACATCTTGAAAACCTTCTTGCTTGGCAAGTGCTGTTTGGTGCGGGCAAAGATAAGGTTGCCGGGCGTTGGGAAACAGCGTGATTTTCATAAATGACTGTTACAGCAGAAGCAAAGATCAACAGGTGATCATTCCCGGACTCGGCGTGGGAACACCTTGATGGAAGCTCTGTGTTCGACTTTGGAATGGAACGCGGAGCGTCCCGGGCTGCATTCCCACGCGGACGGTTCGACGCCTCGACGTGGGAACGATCGGGAGAGGGGTCAGACCGGGAGGTGGATCCCGAAAGTGTTCATCCCGCGATCACTGCGCACAAACACATCGCCGCCGTGCATCAGCGCAATCGCCTTGACGATCGCCAGGCCCAACCCATGGTTGTTGCCGCTGTTGCTGCGCGAAGCATCGACCCGGTAGAAGCGCTCGAACAACCGCGGCAAATGCTCGCTGGCAATCGGCGAACCGGGGTTGGCCACGCCGATGCTGACCTGATGGTCCTCGACCGCGATCTGCACTTCGATCACCTGTCCCGGTGCGGTGTGTTGCACCGCGTTGCTCAGCAGATTGATCAAGGCCCGGCGCAGATGGGCGATCTCGATCTGCACCTGCGCGTCGCCGCTTACCCGAACCTGGACTTGCGCATCTTCGAGGATGAAATCGAGGTATTCGAGGGTGGTCGCCACTTCATCGGCCAGCGAGGTCGAGGTCAGTTTGGTGGCCTTGCTGCCCTGATCGGCGCTAGCCAGGAACAGCATGTCGTTGATGATCGAGCGCAGGCGTTCCAGTTCTTCGAGGTTGGATTGCAGCACTTCGAAATAATGCTCGGCAGAGCGTCCGCGAGTGAGGGCGACCTGGGTCTGGCCGATCAGGTTGGTCAGCGGCGAGCGCAGCTCATGGGCAACGTCGGCGTTGAACGATTCCAGCCGCGAATAAGCCTGTTCAACCCGCTCCAGCGTCGAGTTGAACGAGTCGACAAACTGCTCCAATTCCGGCGGCAACGGCGACAGACGCAGGCGTCCGGCCCGCAACGGCGGCGCCAGACGCTGGGCTTCGTGGGACAGTTTGATCAGCGGCTTGAGGCCGATCCGCGCCACCCAGTAACCCAAGGCCGAGGCCAGCAGCACGCCGATCACCGCCAGACTGACCAGCGCAATCAGCAACTGATGCTGGGTCTGGTGAAAGGTCTCGGTGTCGATGCCGATCATGAAGCGCAGCGGCGGGCGCTGATCCTTGGCCGGCAGTTCGGTGAGCAGCACTTTGAGCGGATAGGGATGGTCGGGCAGTTGCAGGTCGCGCATGCCCAGCGGGCCTTGGGCAAACGCGCGGATCAAGGCATCCGGCTCGCCGAATTCGTAGCCTGGATTGCCGCTGACCACCCAGAAGCGGATGCGCTTGTCTTCTTCGCCGAGTAGCTTGAGCTTGGCGTTGATCTTCACCCAATGCTCGGGGGTGCCATAGCGGTTGAGCGCGGATTCCAGCACGCTGTAACGCGCATCGAGTTCCGCTTCCGGCAGCAGGCCGAGGCCTTTGTCCACTTGTTGATACAGCGCGCCGCCGATCAACAGGAACACCAGCAGCGCCACTAGCGTGAACATCCCGCTCAGGCGCAGGGCGATGGAATTACTGGACACCACGGCTCTCCAGCACATAACCCATGCCGCGGATCGTGTGCAGCAGTTTCTCGTCGAACGGCCCGTCGAGCTTGGCTCGCAGGCGCTTGATCGCGACTTCGACCACGTTGGCGTCGCTGTCGAAATTGATGTCCCAGACCATCTCGGCAATCGCGGTTTTCGAGAGGATTTCGCCCTGACGCCGGGCTAGCACGCTGAGCAGCGAAAACTCCTTCGCGGTCAGATCCAGCCGGGTGCCGGCGCGGGTGGCCTTGCGGCTGATCAGGTCAATCCACAGGTCGGCGATGCTCACTTGCACCGGTTCATGGCCGCCACTGCGCCGGGTCAGTGCTTGCAGGCGCGCCACCAGTTCGAGGAAGGAGAACGGTTTGCCGAGGTAATCGTCGGCGCCGTCGCGCAGACCGCGGATCCGGTCTTCGACACGCTCGCGGGCGGTGAGCATGATCACCGGCGTCTGCTTGCGCGCACGCAACGCGCGCAGCACGCCGAAGCCGTCGAGGCCCGGCAGCATCACGTCGAGGACGATCACCGCGTAGTCGCTTTCCAGCGCCAGATGCAGGCCCTCGACGCCGTCGCGGGCCAGATCCACGGTGTAACCCTGTTCCGTCAGGCCGCGGTGCAGGTAGTCCGCGGTTTTCTCTTCGTCTTCGATAATCAGAACGCGCATGACCCGCCTCAGTCTGTCATTGCCAGCGCCGCGATGGGCGCAGGTTTGGGCTTGTGGAACAGCCGCTCAAGCCACAAGTATATGACCGGCGTGGTGAACAGCGTCAGCATCTGGCTGACCAGCAGGCCGCCCACAACCGCGATCCCCAATGGCTGGCGCAGTTCGGCACCGGTGCCGTAGCCGAGCATCAGCGGCAGTGCGCCGAGCAGGGCGGCGAGGGTGGTCATGATGATCGGCCGGAACCGCGTGATACACGCCTCGAAAATCGCATCCTGCGGCGACAACCCGCGATGACGCTGCGCTTCAAGCGCGAAGTCGATCATCAGGATGCCGTTCTTCTTGACGATACCGATCAGCAGCACCAGCCCGATCAGCGCCATGATCGAAAAGTCCTGGCCGCAGATCCACAGCATGATCACCGCGCCGAGACCCGCCGCCGGCAAGGTCGAAATGATCGTCAGCGGATGGACGAAACTCTCGTAGAGCACGCCAAGGATGATGTACACGGCCACCAGTGCCGCCAGAATCAGCCACGGCTGACTTTTCAATGAACTCTGGAACGCCTGCGCCGCACCCTGGAAGTTGCCGCTGATCGCGGTCGGCATGCCGATCTCGGCCTTGGCCTGGTTGAGCAGGATCACCGCATCACCCAGCGCCACGCCGGGCGCCAGGTTGAACGACAGGTTGGCGGCCGGGAACATGCCGTCGTGGGCAATCGACAGCGGGCCGATGGTTGGTGCATCGAACCGGGCCAGCGCCGACAGTGGCACCATTTCCCCGCTCAGCGGCGAGCGCAGGTAGAAATAGTTGAGGCTTTCGGCCTTGCCGCGCTGCGCGGTGTCCAGTTCCAGAATCACGTTGTACTGGTTGACCTGGGTCTGGAACTCGTTGATCTGCCGCTGCCCGAAGGCGTCGTACAGCGCCTCGTCGACATCACTCGCCGTCAGGCCGAAACGCGCAGCAGCGCTGCGGTCGATGCTGATGTGAGTGATGCTGCCGCCCAGTTGCAGGTCGTTGGAAATGTCACGGAACGCCGGGATGCTGCGCAGCTTTTCGGTGAGTTTCTGGGTCCAGGTGGCGAGGGTCGGCCCGTCATTGCTCTTGAGCACGTATTGATACTGCGCACGGCTCGGGCCGGAGCTGAGGTTGATGTCCTGGCCGGCGCGCAGGTAAAGGACGATGCCGGGGACTTTCATCAGTTGCGGACGGATGCGGTCGATGAACTGGCTAGCCGAAACATCGCGGTCACCGCGTTTTTTCAGAGCGATCCAGAAGCGGCCGTTGGCGATGGTCTGGTTGCTGCCGGACACGCCCACCGAGTGGGAAAACGCCTGGACGGCCGGGTCGGCGGCGACGATTTCGGCCATTGCCAGGTGTTTTTTCACCATGTCGCTGTAGGAAATGTCTGCAGCGGCTTCGGTGGTGCCAAGGACGAAACCGGTGTCCTGCACCGGGAAGAAACCCTTGGGGATAAACACGTAGCCGCCAATCGCCAGCGCGACGGAAATGCCGAACACGCCGATCATCAGTTTCTGGTGGGCGAGGGCGCGGCGCAGGCCTTTTTCATACCAGCCGAGCAGCCGTTCGCTGAAGCCCGGTTTGTCATGGGCGTGATGCACCGGTTTGCGCATGAACAGCGCTGCCAGCGTTGGCGCTAGCGTCAGGGATACCACGACGGAAATCATGATGGTCGAGGTGGCCGTCAGGGCGAATTCCTTGAACAGACGCCCGACCACACCGCCCATGAACAGCAGCGGAATGAACGCCGCCACCAGCGAGAAACTGATCGACACCACGGTGAAACCGATCTCGCCGGCGCCCTTGATCGCGGCGTCGCGCATGCTGTCGCCGGCCTCGAGGTGGCGGTGAATGTTTTCCACCACCACGATCGCATCGTCGACCACGAAACCCACCGCCACCACGATGGCAACGAGGGTCAGGTTGTTCAGGCTGAAACCGAGCAGGTACATCAGGGCGAAACTGGCGGTCAGCGACACGCCTAGCACCGCCGAGACGATCATCGTCGCCGACAGCTGGCGCAGGAACAGCGCCATCACCGCCACCACCAGCAGGATCGCGATCAGCAGGGTGATTTCCACTTCATGCAGCGAGGCGCGGATGGTCTGGGTGCGGTCGATCAGGGTCTTGACCTGCACCGAGGCCGGCAGCATGGCTTCGAGACCGGGCAGGGCGGCCTGAATCCGGTCCACGGTTTCGACGATGTTGGCGCCGGGCTGGCGGGAGATCACCAGGTTCACGCCCGGTCGATCACCGGCCCAGGCCTGCACGTAGGCATCTTCCGAACCGTTGACGACTTTGGCGACATCCTTGAGGTGAACCGGGGCACCGTCCTTGTAGGAAACAATGAGCTGGCTGTATTCCTCGGGGTGGAACAGCTGATCGTTGGTCGACAGCGTGGAAATGCTCGAATCGCCGTACAGCGCACCTTTGGCGAGGTTGAGGCTGGTCTGCTGGATCGCCACACGAATGTCGGCGAGGGTCAGGCCGATGGCCGCCAGTTTGTCGGCCGAAGCTTGCACGCGGATTGCCGGACGTTGCTGACCGGTGATGTTGATCTGGCCTACGCCGTCAATCTGACTGATCTGACGCGCGAGCAGGGTTTCCACAAGGTCGCTGAGCTCGGTGCCGGGCATTTGCGTCGAACTGACGCTGAGGATCAGCACCGGGCTGTCGGCCGGGTTGACCTTCTTCCAGGTCGGCAGGGTCGGCATGTCTTTCGGCAGTTTGCCGGCGGCGGTGTTGATCGCTGCCTGCACTTCCTGGGCGGCGGTGTCGATGCTCTTGTCGAGGGTGAATTGCAGGGTCAGCAGGCTGGAGCCCAGCGCACTGCTGGAGGTCATCTGGGTCATGCCGGGGATGGCGCTGAATTGCACCTCCAGCGGCGTGGCCACGGACGAGGCCATGGTGTCGGGGCTGGCGCCGGGTAACTGTGCTGAGACTTGAATCGTAGGAAATTCCGCTTCCGGCAGCGGGGCAATCGGCAGGCGCGGGAAGGCAATCACCCCGACCAGCACCAGCGCGATGGTCAGCAGAATCGTCGCCACCGGGTGATCGATGCACCAGGTCGAAACGCCTTTGTGCTGCTTCATGGTTTGGGCTCCGCTTGCACCACCTGCGGCGGTTCGCTCATGACCTGCACGGTCGAACCGGGCTTGAGCCGCGACTGGCCATCACTGACCAAAACGTCGCCGGGCTTCACGCCCTTGATGATGTCTTGACCGCTGCCCTGATAAACCATTTGCACCTGCACCGCTTCAACCTTGTCGCCGTTGACCCGGTACACGAAGTGCTGATCGAGACCGCGTTGTACGACGGTGGGCGGGACCACCAGCGCATCTTTATCCATTGCCGTCTGAATCTTTACCGTTACCAGCAGGCCCGGCCAGAGTTTCTGGTTCGGGTTGTCGAATTCGGCCTTGGCGCGGATGGTGCCAGTGTTGGCGTTGATCTGGTTGTCGATCAGGGTCAGGTGACCTTCGCCGAGCAGGTTGCCGGTTTCGCCGTCGGTGTCGGCGCCGATGTAGGCCTTGACCTGGGCGCGCTGCGGATCGCTGATCAGGCCTTGCAGGGTCGGCAGCATTTGCTGGGGCAGGGAAAACTCGACGGCGATCGGGTCGATCTGGGTCACGGTGAACAGACCCTGGGTGTCGGTCATGCGCAGGAAGTTGCCTTCGTCGACCGTGCGAATCCCGACGCGGCCGGTGACCGGAGAGCGAATCTGGGTGTAGGAAAGTTGTACCTGTGCCGCGTCAATCGAGGCCTGATTGCCTTGGGCGGTGGCCTTGAGCTGGTTGACCAGTGCCTGTTGCTGGTCGTAGGTCTGCTTCGATACGCCGTCGTCGACGCTGAGCAGTTTGTAGCGCTTGAGGTTGACCAGGGCGACTTGCAGTTGTGCCTGGCTTTCGCCCAGTTGCGCGCGGGCCTGATCGAGGCTGGCGCGGATCGAGCGGTCGTCGATGGTGGCGAGCAGGTCGCCTTGTTTCACTAACTGACCTTCCTTGACCAGGAGTTTGGTGAGGATGCCGTCGATCTGTGGGCGCACCACGACGCTGTGCAGCGAGAGGACCGAGCCGATGCCGCTGGTGTAGCGGGGGACGTCTTTTTCGCTGACGGCGACGACCCTGACCGGGATCGCAGTCGGGGCGGCAAGTTTGGCCGGTGCGGGTTTTATCGCATACCACAGGCCGGCGGCTGCGAGGGCGATCAGCAGGGTGGCGAGCAGGGCCTTTTTCTTCTGGATTTGCATGCTTGTGGGGCGCCAGGGGGACGGGGTTTGGGCAGGTTGGTTCTTTATAAACTTGTTTGGGGGTCAGGAGGGTGACGGCTAGCTGTCGCGGCTGTCAGTTTTCTTGGGTGTATATCCGTTGCTGCGGTAACGGCCGCTTATGGTTCCGCCCTTACGGCGGGTCACTTTTGGCAAACGCCCCAAAAGTAACCAAAAGGTCTGGGCCCCTGCGTTCGGCGCCTCGCTGTGGCTCGGCGTTCCTTCGTTGCGGGATTCATCCGGGGGCATCGCCTACGGTTTGCTTCGCTGCACCTCCTCTCGATGCATGCGGCTGCGCCGCACGGTCGCTGCGCTCCCACCCCCGGATAAATCCCTCCACTCAGCCTTCCGACGGGGCCGGCACGTCAAGAGCGGTACTCGAGCTAACGCTCATTGTGTTGAGTGGTGGGAAGCGAGAAGCGAGAAGCGAATGCGGACTGCTTTTGATTGATCGTTCCCACGCTCCGCGTGGGAACGCAGCCCGGGACGCTCCGCGTTCCATTTTCGGATGTTTGGAAATGTGTTGGGTGTACCGTTTGTTGCTGTAGTGCTTTTGGGTTGTGGGAGACGTGATCCGTTAGTCGACCTGTTCCAAAAAGGCACTGGTCGTACCCTTTTTGGGACTCTTTAAACTCCACACACGCAGGTATACTGCGCGCTTTCGCGGCTCGTCCACCGGGCCGGACTTTTTGCTTCGCGGAGCTTTCATGACTTCCCCAATCGACAACGCTGTGAGCGATGTCCCGGCTGAGCTGGCCGAGGCCGGTGAATCCAAGCCGACCATTCCTGCGTTCAAGTTTCCGTTCAAACCAGGTGAGCTGGCGGCTGCCAAAGCGGCGAAGCAGCCGCAGTTCAAGGGCAAGGACGGTGATCGTCACGCCAAGATTCCGGGTGTGGCGCCTTCGGGCACTCGCCGTTCGATGGGCAAGCGCTGATTCATTCCCGCCTCGGCCGTCGCTGTGATTTTCGGTCACAGTGATGGCTAATTGCTCAGTTCCTGAGCCAGATCAACGTTTAACCAGTTAGTGCGCTTAGAGTCAGCAGCCCTGCCGACTCTTTCCAATAAAACGAGCGCGCTTTCCATGAAGATCAATCTCCCGGTGACCGGGCGCAATGTCGATGTTGCGCCGGATGCGAACATTCTCTCGACCACCGATCTGACCAGCGCGATCACCTACGCCAACGACGACTTCATCAAGATCAGCGGTTACAGCCGCGACGAGCTGCTGGGTGCGCCGCACAATCTGCTGCGTCATCCGGACATGCCGGTGCAGGCGTTTGCCCATATGTGGCAGACGCTCAAGCGCGGGCGGTCGTGGATGGGGCTGGTGAAGAATCGTTGCAAAAACGGTGATCACTACTGGGTCAGTGCCTATGTCACGCCGGTCACGCAGAACGGTGCGGCGGTGGAGTATCAGTCGGTGCGTACGCGGCCGGATGCGCGGCAGATTGCGGCGGCGGAGCGGGCGTATGCGCAGTTGCGCGAGGGGCGGGTGGCGCGTTGGCAGCGGCTGCCGAGCCTGAGTTTGCGGGCGAAGATCATGGCGTTGACCAGTTCGGTGCTGGCGGTGGTGCTGGGGATTGAAGCCTGGCTGCGGCCGGAGTCCATGGGCATCGAGGCCGCTGCGCTGGTGGCCGGCAGTGGTGCGTGTGCGCTGGGCGTGGGTTGGTTATTGCGGCCGCTGGAACGTCTGACCGAGCGTGCGCGGGTGATTGCCGACAACCCGTTGAGTCAGGGCATTTATACCGGGCGGCGGGATCAGTTCGGGCAGATCGAGTTTGCATTGCAGATGCTTGAAGCGCAGGTCGGCGCGGTGGTCGGGCGGATCGGCGATGCGTCGCAACGGCTGGCCGGGCATGCGGCGCAACTGGTGGATCATCTGCATAGCAGTCATTCCAGCACGTTGGCGCAGCAGGCGGAAACCGATCAGGTGGCGGCGGCGATTCATCAGATGGCGGCCAGTGTCGCGGAGGTCGCCAGCCATGCGCAGCAGGCGTCGGTGGCGGCGGATATGGCGGGGACGGAAACCCGTGAGGGGCATCTGTTGGTCGGCGAGAGTCGCAGTGCGGTGTTGCGGCTGGCCGAGGAGTTGGGGCGGGCGACTGAGGTGATTCATCAGCTCGAAGGGCACAGCAGCGAGATTTCCGGGGTGCTGGAGGTGATTCGCAGCATCGCCGAGCAGACCAATCTGCTGGCGCTCAACGCCGCGATCGAAGCGGCACGGGCCGGGGATGCCGGGCGCGGGTTTGCGGTGGTGGCCGATGAGGTGCGGGGGCTGGCTCAGCGCACTCAGCAATCGACCAATGAGATTCAGCGGATGATCAGCACCCTGCAAAACGGCGCGCGGGATGCGGTGCTGGTGATGCAGCAGAGCAGCGAGCATGTGGATAACAGCGTCGAGCAGGCCCAGCGCGCGGCCCGGGCCCTGGACGGGATCAGCGGGCGGGTCGAGCAGATCACCGAGATGAGTCTGCAGATTGCGGCGGCGGTTGAGGAGCAGAGCGCGGTGAGTGAGGACATCAACCGCAACATCGTCAGTATTCGCACGGCGTGTGAACTGACGGTGGATGAAGGGCGCCAGAGCCAGCTCAACTCACAGGATGTGGCGGGGCTGGCAGGGGATTTGCGTTCGCTGGCGCGGGAGTTCTGGGGGCGGCGGCAGGGCGCTTAGGCCGCTCGCAGTGAGATGAACGCGTAGGTCTGCGGCGGTTCGGACACCACTTGTGCCCCGGCCGCCCGTACTTGCCCGGCGATGTCGTCGCCGGAGACATGGAACAGCCATTCGCTGGAAGCTTCGCTCAATGGCTGCGCCGTGACCTGATCGATCACCGAGGCAAACGCGCCCATGTCCGGCAGGTACGCGGTGAACCCATCGCCCTTGAGCGCGGTGGTGCGGATGCCGAGCAATCCGCAGATCGCATCCTTGATCCGGATGTCATCGCGATCCGCCTGACGGGAGCGCTGGATCAGCGTCACCAGTTCCTGATCCACCAGTTCGCTACCGACGATCAGGTCTGGCCCCTGTTCCCATGACTCCGGCGGGCAGTCCTTGGCCGCAGGGTTGAGCGGGATGTGCGGATTGATTTCGGCGGGATAGATACGGCACACCAGCGGCCGGCGCTCGTAGATGCGGCACAGCTTGTCTTCGTCAAGATTCCGGCAGGGGCCGACGTTGTAGGCGGCGAAGGTGATTGCCACATGGGCGTCGGACATTCCGCTGCGCACCACCGCCGAACGCCGTTGCGCATGTTCGCGCTGCTGTTCCGGCAGGCCCAAGCCGTTGGCAAGAAACGCCTCCACCAGCACGATCACCTGACCGCCGTCAGCCGCCCACATGCGGGCTTCGGCCAGGGTCAGGGGCACATGGTGATCGGTGCAGCATTTGCCGCAACCTACGCAGGAAAAGGTCGTATTCATTGAGCGGGCAATCTTCAATCAGGGTGTGAATCGGCGACATAAAGCCGCCGTACAGGCCCGGAGTGAAGCAAGTTGTGCGCCATGCGCTCAGGGTTTGGCGGTCGGGCGGATCGAGTCCCATTCGGTGACGAACGCGGTTTTCGATTTTTTGTTGTACAGGCACAGCTCGGTGCCTTGCTGGCCCTTCATGTGTTTTTGCGGGTACTGGCCTTGCAGCAACAGCGCGGTGTAGCCGACGCGGTCATCGAATTGCGCGGCGTTACCGACCGGTTTGGCGTTTTTCAGGCCGCTGGCCTTGGTGCAACTGGCGAGCACGGCTTTGTCGTAGGCCGCCCAGGCATCGGGGCTGGAGGCGTGGGCCAACGGGGCGATGAGGCAAAGCACGGAGAGGGCGAGGCGTTTCATGGTTCGGGCATCCCTGGAAGTTGATCGCCAAGGTTGGAGTATGCCGCAGGATTTTAGTTTGTCAGTCCGGCACCAATTCCCGGCGAACCACATACATTCCAGACATTTCGTACAAACGCTGCGCTCGCCGGTTGTCTTCCAGCACCTTCAGGTCGACAAACCCTTCGCGGCGATCCCGAAACGCCTTGAACGCATGAAGCAGCAACGCCCGACCCAATCCCCGTCCTTGGGCCCGAGGATGCACCACAAGATTCTTGATGTAGGAACTGGTCCAGCATTGCGCCACGCCGATGACGCCGTCGGCATCGCTGGCGATGAAACTCAGTGCCGGGTCGTATTCCGGATCGTTTTCGAACTGTTGTTGCCAGACGTCCAGCGCCGGCACCCGACCACCGCCTTCGCGGTAGCCGATCTGCATCAGTTCATGCACGGCGGATGCGTGTTCGGCGCTGTAGGTCGTGAGTTCGATGCCGTTCGGCCATTCGATGGCCGGCACGTCCTGGCTCAGGTCGCGCCGCATCAGAAAGCAGAACGTATCGCTCAAGACTCAGTAACCCTGGGCAGCGACGTGTTTGGCCGCTTCGATCAGGCAGTGGGTCAGCTCGGGCGAGGAGAACTTGGTCAGCACGCCGTTGGCGCCGGCGAGGCGGGCCTTTTCGCTGTTCATCGCGCTGTCCAGCGAGGTGTGCAGCAGCACGTAGAGGTGGGCGAAGTCCGGGGTCTCGCGCAGGGTGCGGGTGAAAGCGTAGCCGTCCATCTCGGACATTTCGATGTCGGAGACGATCAGATTGATCTGCTGCGCCGTGCCTTGCAGGTCCAGCAGGCAGTCGATGGCTTCCTTGGCGCTGCGCGCGGTGTGGCATTGCAGGCCGAGGTTGCGCAGGGTGTGCACCGATTGCTGTAGCGCCACCTGGCTGTCGTCGACCACCAGGATCCGCGCGCTGCCCAGCACTTCGGCGTCTTCCATGCTCAGCTCGGTCGGGACCATTTCGATCTGCGCCGGGGCGATGCCGTGGATGACTTTCTCGATGTCCAGCACCTGCACCAGCGTACCGTCGACCGAGGTCACGCCAGTGATGTAGGCGCGGGAGCCGCCGGAGCCGAACGGCGGCGGTTTGATGTCGGTGGTCAGACAATGCACGATCTTGCTCACCGCCTGCACGTGCAGGCCCTGCTTCGAACGGCTGACGTCGGTGACGATCAGGCAGCCGCCATTCGGGTCTTCCAGCGGACGCTCGCCGATGGCGCGGCTCAGGTCTATCACCGACAGCGAAGCACCGCGCAGGGTGGCGATGCCTTTGACGTGCGGGTGCGACTCCGGCAGCTTGGTCAGCGGCGGGCAGGGGATGATTTCACTGACCTTCAGCAGGTTGATCGCCATCAGCTTGCCGCTGCGCAAGGTAAACAGCAGAAGCGAAAGTGAATCTGCGCGGGCTTTGTTGGAAGACATAAAAACCTTCTGTGGAAAAAGGTGAGCGGCGACCGCACGGATCGCCAGCAGGTATCGATGCCGGGTTATCGACTTGTAACCGGCAGGCTTTAGGGATTCTGGCGCCAATCCGACGGCGGGACTTCTATTTCATCCCCAACCGCTTCGCCATCCGCCCCAGATTCGCCCGGTCCAGCCCCAGCTCACGCGCGGCACTGGCCCAGTTGTCCCGGTTACGCTCAAGCGCCGCGCTGATCAAATGCCGCTGATACTGCTCGGTGGCTGCACGCAGGTCACCGCTGATCAATGGCAGGGCGGCAGTCGCTTCGGACGGCACCGGCGAGTTATCCACAACCTCACGCGGCAGATCGAGATCCATGGCGCTCAGGCTGAGAATCTTCGGCCGCACCTTACAGTTTCCCAGCGCCTTCAGGGCACTGCGTCCAATCAAATGCTCCAGTTCCCGCACGTTGCCCGGCCAGGTGTAGGCCAGCAGCGCCTCCTGGGCATCGCTGTTCAGGCGCAGGCTGTTCAGGCCCATGCGCGAGCGGTTCTGTTCCAGGAAATAACCGCTGAGCAGCAGCACATCGCGCCCCCGGTCACGCAGCGCCGGCACCCGCAACGGGTAGACGCTGAGGCGATGGTAAAAGTCGGCGCGGTAGCGGCCGCTGCGTACTTCTTCGGCCAGGTCGCGGTTGGTCGCGGCGATCAGGCGCACATCCACCTGATGTTCCTTGTCCGAACCCAGACGTTGCAACTGACCGCTCTGCAATACCCGTAACAGCTTGGCCTGGACGGTCAGCGACAACTCGCCGACTTCATCGAGAAACAGCGTGCCGCCGTTGGCCAGTTCGAACTTGCCGCGCCGGTCGCTGGTGGCGCCGGTGAAGGCGCCGCGCACGTGGCCGAACAGTTCGCTTTCCACCAGGGTGTCCGGCAGGGCCGCGCAGTTGAGGCTGATGATCGGTTTGTCGGCGCGCTTGGAGGCAGCGTGGATGGCCTGGGCCACCAGTTCCTTGCCGACCCCGGTTTCCCCGGTGATCAGCACGGTCAGGTCGCTGCCGCCGACCAGATTGATTTCTTCCACCAACCGTTTATGCGCCTTGCTCTGACCGATCATTTCGCGGTTCTGCTGGCCGCTGGCCTGACGATAAACCTCGGCGCGCTGGTGTTCGTCTTCGGCACGAATCGCCAGGCGTTCGATGCGTTCTGCGGCGTTCACCGTGGCCGAGGCGAGGCTGGCGAAGGCTTGCAAGGCGTCGAGTTCGATCGGCTCGAAACGCTCCGGATCGAGGGCGTCGAGGGTGATCAGGCCCCAGAGTTTTTCATCGACGAACAACGGACAACCGAGGCAATCGTGAACTTCGAGGTGATCGTCGAGGCCGTCGACCAATCCGTCATACGGATCGGGCAAATCGCTGTCAGCGGCGAAACGGGTCGGCCCTTCGCCGGCCAGCAGCACTTCGAAACGCGGGTGTTCGCTGACCTTGAAGCGGCGGCCGAGGGTGTCGGTGCTCAAGCCGTCCACGGCCAGCGGCACCAGCCATTCGCCGTCGAGGCGCAGCAGCGCAGCGGCATCGCACGGCAGCAGGGCGCGCATGGCTTCGAGCAGCCGTCGGTAGCGCTCGCCTTCGGGCAATTCGCGGGACAGGTCGGAAACCAGTGGGAGCAGGGCGGTCAGCAGGGATTTGGCGGACATAGGCTTGTAGTCAAAGAGACGCGTTGTAGTCGAAGCGACTATAAAGGTGCTTGTGTCGATCTGACTACATAAATTTCAACTCATTGATTTGTATGGAAAAAATAGTTGGCACGATTACTGGAATACATAAGGCACTTTTAGAGAAAGCTCAGGAGTCACCCTTATGCTTAGCGTCCAGGATCGTGCCATCGTCAAATCCACTGTGCCTCTGCTGGAAAGCGGCGGTGAAGCGCTGATCACCCATTTCTACCGCATGATGCTCTCCGAGTACCCGGAAGTCCGCCCGCTGTTCAACCAGGCCCATCAGGCCAGCGGTGACCAGCCCCGCGCCCTGGCCAACGGCGTGTTGATGTACGCCCGTCACATCGATCAACTCGACCAGCTGGGCGATCTGGTGGCCAAGATCATCAACAAGCACGTAGCCTTGCAGATCCTGCCGGAACACTACCCGATCGTCGGCACCTGCCTGCTGCGCGCCATTTCCGAAGTACTCGGCGAAGAAATCGCCACCCCGGAAGTGATGAGCGCCTGGGGTGCAGCCTACGGTCAACTGGCCGATATCCTGATCGGCGCCGAAACCGCCATCTATGACCAGAAAGAACAAGCCGTCGGCGGCTGGCGCGGGGCGCGGGAATTCATCGTCGCGGCCAAGGTCGAGGAGAGCGCGGAAATCATTTCGTTCTACTTCGAACCGGCGGACAAGGGCCCGATTCTCGCAGCCGAGCCAGGCCAGTACATCGGCATGAAGCTGATCCTCGACGGCGAAGAAATCCGCCGCAACTACTCGCTGTCGGCCTTGGCAAACAAAGGCCAGTACCGCATCAGCGTCAAACGCGAACCGGGCGGCCGTGCCTCCAATTACCTGCACGATCAGCTGCACGTCGGTGCGAGCATCCAGCTGTTCCCGCCATCGGGCGAATTCACGTTGACTGCCAGTGACAAACCGCTGGTGCTGATCAGCGGCGGCGTCGGCATCACTCCGACGCTGGCGATGCTGGAAGCAGCGCTGGAAACCGAGCGTCCGGTGTACTTCATCCACAGTGCGCGCAACGGCAGCGTGCACGCGTTCCGTGACTGGATTGATGGTCTGGCCGCGCGTCATCCGCAGCTCAAGCGCTTCTATTGCTACGCCGAAGATGACGGCGTGAGCCCGGCGGCGGACAAGGTCGGGTTGCTGAGCGAGGAGCAACTGGGCGAGTGGCTGCCGGCGGAGCGTGATGTGGACGCTTACTTCCTGGGGCCGAAAGGTTTCATGGGGGCGATCAAGCGTCACCTGAAGGCGCTGGGTGTGCCTGAGAAACAGAGCCGTTACGAGTTCTTCGGGCCGGCTGCTGCTCTGGAATAATCCGTAACCGAGTCGCCTTCAATCGCGAGCAAGCTCGCTCCCACAGGATTTGTGTGCGACACAGATCCAATGTGGGAGCGAGCTTGCTCGCGAAAGGGCGGCGGCGCGGTCCTGATTCTTAAATTCTGTTTAAAGGTTAATCGTTTCTTAACCGGTTTATCGTTTATTCCCCGATGCTGATGATAGGCGCTCGTTCGTTTACATGATCAGGATCGCCCCCATGTCGCACTTCGCCTCTTCCCGTCGTTTCAGCCTGGCCACGTTGGGCCTGTCGGTTGCCTTGCTGTCCAGTCCGTTCGCGTTCGCCGAATCCGCCTTGATCGAACCCCAGACCCTGATCGTCGATCAGAGCCTGCCCAAGGTTCAGCGTGATGCGATGGAGTTGGCGGCGCGGCGTTATGGCAGTTTCTGGAACACGGGCGAAGAGGCGTTGGCCACTGCAGCCCTGTCGCCGCAGTTCGTCGACAAAACCCCTCCGGAAGGCCGGGTGCAAGGGCCGACGGGACCGCTGCTGGCGTCGAAGTTCTTTCGCACGGCGGTGCCGGACTTGAGCTGCGAGATCCAACAAATGATCGTTGCCGGTGATCGCGTGGTGGTGCATCTGCACTTTCGCGGGCATTTCACCGGTACGTTCAAGGCTCTCAAAGGGCAGGGGCAGCGTGTAGACTTCCGGGCAACCGATATCTATCAGATCGACAACGGTCGCATCGCGGCCAATTGGCATATCGAAGACAACATCAGCCTGATGGCGCAACTGCAAGCGCAGCCGCCGGCCAGCTGAACCATGGACATGAAAGGGAAACGCGATGAGCGAGGAAACGATTCGATTGGGACGTGAGCGGCGCTTTCTGGTGCTGCTGGGCATCATCTGCCTGGCGCTGATCGGCGGCGCGCTGTACATGCAGATCGTGCTGGGCGAGGCGCCATGCCCGCTGTGCATCCTGCAGCGCTATGCCTTGCTGTTGATCGCGCTGTTCGCGTTCATCGGTGCGGCCATGCGCACCCGCCGTAGCATCACCGTGTTCGAAGTGCTGGTGGTGATCTGCGCGATTGCCGGGGCCGGTGTCGCCGGGCATCACGTGTACACCCAGTTCTACCCGGCCGTGAGCTGCGGCATCGATGTGCTGCAGCCGATCGTCGACGATTTGCCGCTGGCGAAGATCTTCCCGCTGGGCTTTCAGGTCGACGGTTTCTGCTCGACGCCGTACCCGCCGATCCTCGGCCTGTCGCTGGCGCAATGGGCGCTGGTGGCCTTCGTGCTGGTGGTGATCCTGGTGCCGCTGCTGACCTCGCGCAACCGAAAAGCGTTGCGCTGAATCAACTTTTCGGCGGCTGCGCCGATAAAATAAACGCCTCGATTTGCGGTGACGCAGATCGAGGCGTTTTGCATTTCAGGGTCTGTGTGAAAACACCGTGACGAATGGCAAGGAAGGGTGCGACAGGTGTGCGACATGTTGTCACACACGCCCTATCGCAGCGCGTTTAACAGATCCGGATTGGAGTGCTGTTACAAAAAAGGATTGGTCTGTTTCAGCGTTTTTCGGTTTTTGCACGCGTGTGCCGGATCAGGCAGTTTTAACAGACTCCGGCAGATGGCCAAAAGCCTTGGCATATCGGGCTTTGCGCGGATCGCGCCGTGGGAAAAAGCCCTCGGAGCTGTCTGAACTGAGGCCGATAGACCTACATTTTTTGGTGTTTTTGTTGAGAATCGATTTCGATAACATGCGGAACTTTTGCAAAAACGGTGATGGATTGTTGCTCAGAGCGATAAAAATTATTTCGGGATAAGACATGGTGTATAGGGCGCTACCTATCTACAATCGCCCGCACTGAATTCCCGGCACTGTTCAGCCTTTATTAAGGAGGCGAGCAGGAAGTCGGGTGTCGAGCAGCCGAGAGGCTTGCGAGACACCCAGGTGTCGGTGCCTTCCAACTTTCCGCACCAAATGGAATTGGTCTGTAACAAGGCCTTTGACCACGAATTCGAATAAGAACTGACCGCTGTCCCAGGTTTTGTCGAGCGTCTGACGCGCGACGGGCGGCCCTTATTCAATCCAAAGAAAATGCCAACCCTTGGCAGGGTGAAGTGTTGGCGATCAAAACCCAACTGCATTGCGCAAGCTGCTTTAGAGGTCGTGAGATGAGTAAAAACAGGTACCCCAGATTACTAGGCCTAGTGCCGCTGCTCGGCACGTTGTTGCTGGGAGGCTGCAACATGACCTTGCTCAATCCAACGGGCCAGGTCGGCCTGGAACAGCGCAACCTGATCATCACCGCCACGCTGCTGATGCTGTTGGTCGTTGTGCCGGTCATCGTCATGACCTTCCTGTTCGCCTGGAAGTACCGCGCCTCCAACAAGAACGCCGTCTACACCCCGAAATGGTCGCACTCGACCAAGATCGAAGTGGCAGTCTGGACCATCCCGGTCCTGATCATCATTGCCCTGGGTTACATCACCTACAAGTCGACCCACTCGCTGGATCCGTATCGTCCGATCGAATCCGACGTCAAGCCTGTGACCATCGAAGTGGTCGCGCTGGACTGGAAGTGGCTGTTCATCTACCCGGAACAAGGCATCGCCACGGTCAACAAGATCGTATTCCCGGCGCACACGCCAGTTAACTTCCGGATCACTTCGGACGCGGTGATGAACTCGTTCTTCATCCCGGGCCTGGGCGGCCAGATCTACGCGATGGCGGGCATGACCACCAAGCTGCACCTGATCGCTGACCGCAACGCTGAAATGGACGGTATCTCCGCCAACTACAGCGGCGCTGGTTTCACCGGTATGAAATTCAAAGCGATCGCAACTTCTCAGGAAGATTTCGACGCCTGGGTAAGTGAAGTCAAAAAGGCACCTAAACAGCTTGAACCAGCTGAATACGCAGCCCTTGCCAAGCCAAGCCAGAACAATCCAGTCGAGCTCTACTCCTCGGTCACGCCGAACCTGTTCCAGACCATCGTCGACAAGTACGAAGGCATGAAACCGGGCAAGCCGCTGAAGCACGAGAAGAAAGAGAAAGAAGTGGCGGCAACGGATATGGACTCGAATTCGCATTCAGCTGCCGGGGCAGAGGAGTAAACGATGTTTGGTAAATTAAGTTGGGAAGCGATCCCTTTCCACGAGCCGATCGTGATGGTCACCATCTCGATGATCGCGCTCGGTGGTCTGGCGTTGTTCGCTGCAATCACCTACTTCAAGAAGTGGACTTACCTGTGGACCGAGTGGCTGACTTCGGTCGACCACAAGAAAATCGGCGTGATGTACATCATCGTCGCCATGGTCATGCTGCTGCGCGGTTTTGCCGACGCCATCATGATGCGTACCCAGCTGGCCATGGCCACCGAGGGTTCGCCTGGCTACCTGCCACCTGAACACTATGACCAGATCTTCACCGCTCACGGTGTGATCATGATCATCTTCATGGCGATGCCATTCTTCACCGGCCTGATGAACCTTGCAGTGCCGCTGCAGATCGGCGCGCGTGACGTTGCGTTCCCGTTCCTGAACTCCCTGAGCTTCTGGCTGCTGGTGTCCGGCGTCGTGCTGATCAACCTGTCCCTGGGCGTCGGCGAATTCGCCAAGACCGGCTGGGTTGCCTATCCACCGCTGTCGGGTCTGCAATACAGCCCTGGCGTGGGGATGGACTACTACATCTGGGCGCTACAGCTATCGGGTCTGGGTACAACGTTAACCGGGGTTAACTTCCTCGCGACCGTGCTGAAAATGCGTACCCCTGGCATGAAACTGATGGACATGCCGATCTTCACCTGGACCTGCACCTGGGCAAACGTTCTGATCGTGGCTTCGTTCCCGATCCTGACCGCTACCCTGGCACTGCTGACCCTTGACCGCTACATGGATTTCCACATTTTCACCAATGAACTTGGTGGCAATCCAATGATGTACGTCAACCTGTTCTGGGCATGGGGCCACCCTGAGGTTTACATCCTGATCCTGCCGGCATTCGGCATTTTCTCGGAAGTCATCTCGGCCTTCACCGGCAAGAAACTGTTCGGCCACCACTCGATGATCTACGCCTCGGGCGCGATCTCGGTACTGGGCTTCATGGTTTGGCTGCACCACTTCTTCACCATGGGTTCGGGTGCCAGCGTCAACGCCTTCTTCGGTCTGGCGACGATGCTGATTTCCATCCCGACGGGTGTGAAACTGTTCAACTGGCTGTTCACCATCTACCAGGGCCGTCTGCGCTTCACCAGCCAGGTTCTGTGGACCCTGGGCTTCATGGTGACCTTCGCCATCGGCGGCATGACCGGCGTACTGCTGGCCATCCCGGGTGCTGACTTCGTTCTGCACAACAGCCTGTTCGTGATCGCTCACTTCCACAACGTGATCATCGGCGGCGCGGTATTCGGCTACATCGCAGGTTTCGGCTTCTACTTCCCGAAAGCGTTCGGCTTCAAGCTGCACGAAGGCTGGGGTAAAGCAGCGTTCTGGTTCTGGATCTCGGGCTTCTTCGTCGCGTTCATGCCGCTCTACGCTCTGGGCTTCATGGGCATGACCCGTCGTCTGAACGCCACCACCAACCCTGAGTGGGTACCGTACCTGTACGTTGCCATGTTCGGTGCGGTGATGATCGCTGTCGGTATCGCCTGCCAGCTGATCCAGCTGTACGTGTCGGTGCGTGACCGCAACAAGCCGGAAAACATGTGCGAACACGGTGACCCGTGGAATGCCCATACCCTGGAATGGTCGACCTCGTCGCCACCTCCGTTCTACAACTTCGCTGTACTGCCAAAAGCAGACTGCATCGATCCGTTCACCGAGGCCAAGGAAAACGGTACTGCGTACAAGGCTCCGGCCAAGTACGAACCGATCCACATGCCGAACAACACCGCCACTGGCGTGGTGATGGGCGCACTGCTGACCGTGTTCGGTTTCGCGATGATCTGGCACATCTGGTGGTTGGCGATCGCCAGCCTGGCCGGCACTGTCATCTACTTCGTGATCCACGCAGCACGTGACGATCAGGGCTACATGGTGCCGGTTGAAACAATCGAGCGCATCGAAGCCGAGCAGCACAAGCGTCTGGTAGCGGCCGGGAAGATCCCTGCTTCCGCAACCCGTGTTGAAACCAAGTTGGAACAGGCTTAAACAATGTCGAACTTAGTGACCAATGCTGGACACGCCCATGGTCATGACCATGGGCACGATGACCATCACCACGACTCGGGCGAGATGACCGTATACGGTTTCTGGCTCTACCTGATGACCGACTGCATTCTGTTTGCGTCGATCTTCGCGGTGTACGCGGTACTGGTAAACAACGTCGCCGGTGGCCCGTCGGGCCACGACATCTTCGAACTGCCATACGTGCTGGGCGAAACCGCTCTGCTGTTGTTCAGTTCGATCACCTACGGCTTCGCCATGCTGGCGTTGTACAAAGGTAAGAAGCAGCAGGTTCTGGGCTGGTTGTTCATGACCTTCCTGCTCGGCGCAGGCTTCATCGCCATGGAGATCAACGAGTTCCACCTGCTGATCTCCGAGGGCTTCGGTCCTAGCCGTTCGGGCTTCCTGTCGGCGTTCTTCACGCTGGTCGGTACCCACGGTCTGCACGTGTCCGCCGGTCTGATCTGGATGGGCATCATGATGTACCAGGTCAACAAGCACGGCCTGACGGCGACCAACAAGACCCGTCTGAGCTGCCTGAGCCTGTTCTGGCACTTCCTGGACGTGGTGTGGATCTGCGTATTCACCGTTGTTTACCTGATGGGGACCCTGTAATGGCTAATGCACACTCCCATGACAGCCATGATGCTGGCCACGGCAGCGTCAAGTCGTACGCCATCGGCTTCATCCTGTCGGTAATCCTGACCGTCATCCCGTTCGGCCTGGTGATGTTCCCGACCCTGCCGAAGTCGACGACGCTGGCAATCGTCCTGCTGTTCGCCGTGATTCAGGTGATCGTTCACCTGTATTACTTCCTGCATCTGGACCGTTCCATTGCTCAACGTAACAACGTGATTGCGTTCGTCTTTACGGCCATCGTGATCGTGCTGCTGGTCGGTCTGTCGCTGTGGATCATGTTCAGCATCCACACCTACATGATGGCGAAGTGAGGTAAACCCGATGTCGCTCAAGCACTTTATCCAAATCACCAAACCGGGGATCATTTTCGGTAACGTGCTTTCTGTGGCAGGCGGGTTCTTCCTGGCCTCGAAAGGGCATGTCGATCTGGCCGTGTTTCTGGCAGCCATGATCGGCACTTCCCTGGTTGTGGCCTCCGGTTGCGTGTTCAACAACTGCATCGACCGCGACATCGACCTGAAGATGGAACGCACCAAGAACCGGGTGCTGGTCCAGGGCTTGATCTCCCTGAAACTGGCCCTGGTCTATGCGACCGTCCTGGGTGTCGCCGGCGTTGCGTTGCTGTACAAGGTGGCCAACCCGTTGGCTGCCCTGTTCGCCGTGATCGGCTTCATCATCTACGTCGGCTTCTACAGCCTGTACCTCAAGCGCAAGTCGGTTCACGGCACGCTGGTGGGCAGTCTGTCGGGCGCCATGCCGCCGGTGATCGGTTACGTGGCCGTGACCAACAGCTTCGACATGGCCGCGCTGACCCTGCTGGTGATGTTCAGCCTGTGGCAGATGCCGCATTCCTACGCCATCGCGATCTTCCGCTTCAACGATTACCTGGCCGCATCGATTCCGGTACTGCCAGTGAAGCGCGGAATCCAGGTGGCCAAGAAGCACATCCTGATCTACATCCTGGCCTTCCTCGTGGCGACCTTGATGCTGACCTTCAGCGGTTACGCCGGCATGAGCTACCTCGCCGTCGCCGCGGCCATGGGCATGTACTGGCTGTACATGGCCTGGACCGGCTACAAGGCGGTGGATGACACGGTCTGGGCACGCAAGCTGTTCGTGTTCTCGATCTTCACCATCACCGCGTTGAGCGTCATGATGTCCCTGGACTTCAAGGTGCCGACCGAGCTGCTGCTGACGTACGCGCCGTAGGGTTCGAACGTTGTACGAGAAACCCCGTTCATCGAGAGATGAGCGGGGTTTTTTGTTGCCCGAATGATGGAGAAACGACGTCCTTTGTCGCGAACAGACTCTCTCCCAAAAAGATGCGGTATTCAGCCATTCCCCCGAAACGACTAGCTAGAAATCGACAGGTTGCGGTCGGTAGGCAAAAGCCCTAGATTCGGATCCAACTACATGCATCGATCAAGAGGCTGGGCGAAATGACTGAGAGGATGACCTGCGACGAGCGCTTCATTGCCCTGGCAAAAGAGCTGAATTACGACATCAATGGCGAAAACACGGTGGGTGGCAATTACGCGCCGTTGATCCGTCATCACGATGAGATCTACATCAGCGGCATGGTGCCGCGCACCGAGGGCAAGATTCAGTATCCGGGGCGGGTGGGGCAGGAGCTGACGCTCAAGGATGCGCAGGCCGCGGCGAGCATCAGCGCGATGCGTTGTCTGGCCTTTATCGTCGATGCAGTCGGTTCGCTGGACAAGGTCAGGTCGTTGTTGCGGGTCACGGTGTACGTGAAATCCACGCCGGATTTCGTCGACCTCAGTGAAGTCGCCAATGGCGCTTCGGATGTGTTCAGTTATGTGTTGGGCGATGTCGGGCGACACACCCGCACCACCGTTGGCGTCTATCAGTTGCCGAAAAATGCAGCCATCGAAGTCGACATGATTGCCGCCGTGCACCCATCGGCATAACCGCCGATCACCGGACAACAAAAAGCCCCGCCTGAATGTCAGAGCGGGGCTTTTTCGTCGGCGCCGGTATTACTGGGCGGCGATGCTGTAGCCATCAAACGCGGTCTGCTGTTGCAGCGCGGTGATGATGTTTTTGCGGTTGATCGCGTGCTCGGTGCCGGCGTTGTCGACGAAGGTTTCGCCTTCGATTTCCGCCTCTTCGCCTTCACCGACGAAGGTGAAGCCGAGGAACTCCAGCGCCTCGCGATCCACGCTCAGGCGCGAACGCGGTGTGCGCAGCGGCAGGGTCACGCTGATGCCGTCCTTGCTGATGCTGAACACTTCGACGTCTTTCTTGGCGCGTGCGGCCTTGCTCTTGCCGCCGCTCGGGCTGCTGATCGCTTGGTGAGTCTGGTTCAGAACCTTGAGGGCCAGGCCGTAGACGATTTCCTGGAACGCCGGATCGTCCTTGAAGCTGGAAAGGATGCGGCTGATCGGGAATTTGCTGCTGAGGTCTTCGAGGGCGGCAATGTCGGCGGCTTCGGCGTCCTTCAGGCGCTTGAGTTCGCCCATCAGCTCATAGGCCTGGTCGTCATCGAAGCGGTCGTGGGCCTGACGGATCGCGGCGCGCAGTTCGCGGATCTGATCGCTCTCGCGGCTCGACTGGAACGCGTCCAGCACCATCTCGCTGATGATCTTCGCCTGTGGGATGTGTTGTGAAAGATTGATGGAGTTTTCGTATTCCGCTTTGGACGACAGAGTGACTACGGATTCAGCGGTGTTGAAATCGGACATTGAAATTTCACTACTTTTTTAACTTGAGATGAGACGAGAAAGCGCTGGGGGCTTTTTCAGGCCGACTAATTTAGGGGAGCGAGACGGCGTTGTCACGGAGCAAGGGGCCGGCGGTGCCGATTATTTATCCGGATGATTTGTGATGGGCAACCAGGCACCGCGTGCGCCCTGCGTTATTCATTGGCGACGGCATTTACCGGCAACCGCCGGGACGCTAGGCCACGCAGTGTCCAGTAGAGCTTCAACGAACGGGTACTGATCAGGCCGCACATGAAACCCGAAATGCCGGACTTGAGCAGCAACATGTCCGGGGACGCGGAACGCTCCGGATTCACGTCATTCTGGTAGCCGAAGTAGTAGTTCGCGAAAAAGAACATCAGGTACATGATCAGGATTTTCACGGTGCCCGGCATGATCAGCCCTGTCGCGGAGTCGTCGAGCGCCACGCCTCGGCGGGAAAACACCAGCCAGGCCGAGAGACCTCCCAGCAACAGCGCGCCGAACCAGGTGCTGAAAAACAAGGCCGGGTTGATCGTCAGGTTCAGGGAGTACAGCGACCACGCCAAAAACGCCGGCGGTGTAATCAGCATCGAGGCACGGCTTTCGCGGCGGGGAGAGAACGCCTTGATGCCGAAATAAACCAGCAGCAGAAAAATCAGGTAAACCCGGATCGGAGTGTTTTGCAGAATCGTGAGCATTGCGCAGCATCCATGCTGAAAAGGAGGAGGGTGGAGCATAGCCGGGGTCACAGTAACCGTCGGCTATTTCAGCCGCAAACGCTCCATCGCGATCACCGATGTTTCAAATCCCAGGCTGGCAAAGAATGCTTCCGCGCCTTCGCGCCCGGCACGCAGGACCCAGGTAATGTCGGTGTTGTCGCCCATTACATGTTCGACCAGCGCCCGCCCGATGCCCGCGCGCCGATGTTGCCCGTCGACCACGACCATCGACAGGTAACCGTTGGACAAACCATCGGTGATGCCACGGGCGAAACCGACAATCTGCTGGCCGCTCAATGCAACGGCAGTGCGTTGGGAGTTCTGGATGAGTTGTGCGAAATGTTCGGCGGTGCCGGTGCGATGTCCCCAACCGATCGCCTCCAGAAACTGCCTTGCCGCCTCCACTTCCGTGGGCATGAGGTCGCGTATTGAAATGTCTTTGTTCATTCGTTGATCCCGTCCCTGGTGTATTTCCAACAGTAGTCGTGTTGCCTACGGTCTGCCCCACATCTGCATGGCGAACTCGACAAAGCGACGCAGTTTAGGCAGCCGATAGCGATCCGGCGCGTAGAGCAGGTGCATCGGGCGATTCGGCGGCTGGTAGTCCGGCATTACGACGACCAGTCGGCCGTCGCGCAGGTCCTGTTCCACCAGTGCATCGGGCAGCATCACGATGCCCATGCCGGTGCGCGCGGCCTGATGCAGGCCGGCGGAGCTGTTGATCAGCATCGGGCCTTTGACGTCGACCATGATGTCACCGTCCGGGCCGCTGAGGCGCCATTGTTTTTCGACCGATTGCCAGTCGTCACCGGCGGGGTAGGCGAAGGATAGGCAGTCGTGCTGACGCAGCTCTTCAGGCGTGAGCGGCATGCCGCGTCGGGCCACGTATTCCGGGGAGGCGCAGACGGTCAGGGTGTAGTCGATCAGCGGGCGGGCGATCAGGTTGGACTGGTCGAAGTGGCCCAGTCGGAAGGCCACGTCGAGACCGCTTTCCAGCAGATCCGGACGGCGGTTGGTCAGGATCACGTCGAGTTTGACCTGCGGACATTGCAGGGAAAACTCACTGAGCGCCGGGGCCAGACGTTCAACGCCAAAGGTCAGCGGCGCAGTAACCCGCAGGATGCCGCGCGGTTCATCAAGCGTTTGCTCGGCGAGGCGTTCCGAATCGGCGACCAGACCTAACACTTCCAGGCAACGCTGGTAGTAAACGCTGCCGAACTCGGTCAATCGCTGGCGGCGGGTGGTGCGTTGCAACAGTTGCACACCGAGCCGTTGCTCCAGTGCCCGCAGGTGATTGCCCACCATGGTCGTGGACATTTCGCACTGCAGCGCGGCCGCCGTCATGCTGCCGGACTCCACAACCTTGACGTACACGCTCATCGACTGGAACAAATCCATTATCAAGCCCGGCTTTTAAATGATTGAAGTTTTGCCGAGTTTATCCAGTTCAGGTGGATAACCATACTGCCAGCACCTCTCACCTCGCTGGAGTTTGCCGACATGACCGCCGCCCTGATGAACACCTACCAACCGCTGGACTTGAGCTTCATCAAAGGCCTGGGCACCCGACTCTGGGATCAGGCGGGCCGCGAATACCTGGATGCGGTGGCGGGCGTGGCGGTGACCAATGTCGGTCATTCGCACCCACGCATCGTGTCGGCGATCAGCGAGCAGGCGGGATTGTTGCTGCACACCTCCAATCTCTACAGCATCGACTGGCAACAGTCGCTGGCGCAGAAGCTGACGCGGCTGGCGGGGATGGAGCGGGCATTCTTCAACAACTCCGGTGCCGAGGCCAACGAAACCGCGCTGAAACTGGCGCGTCTGTACGGCTGGCGCAAAGGCATCGAACAGCCGCTGGTGGTGGTGATGGCCAACGCGTTTCATGGCCGTACCCTCGGCACCTTGTCCGTCAGCGATGGCCCGGCGGTGCGCCTGGGTTTCAATGACTTGCCGGGGGATTTCGTCAAAGTGCCGTTCGGCGATCTTCAAGCGCTGGAGCAGGTGCAGCGCAAGCATGGCCAGCGGATCGTGGCGATTCTGGTCGAGCCGATCCAGGGTGAAAGCGGCGTGCAACTGGCACCGCCCGGCTACCTCAAGGCCCTGCGTGAGTTGTGCAACCGCCACGCCTGGCTGCTGATGCTCGACGAAATCCAGACCGGCATCGGTCGCACCGGCCGCTGGTTCGCGTTTCAGCACGAAGGCATCGTTCCCGACGTCATGACCCTCGCCAAGGGCCTGGGCAACGGCGTGCCGATCGGCGCCTGCCTGGCACGGGGCCGGGCGGCGGATCTGTTCACCCCGGGCAGCCACGGCAGCACCTTCTGCGGCAATCCTCTGGCGTGCCGGGTGGGTTGCACCGTGCTCGAGATCATCGAGGAACAGGGCCTGCTGGAAAATGCCAGGGTCCAGGGCGAGCGCCTGCTGACCCGCTTGCGCGCAGAGCTGGCGGACAATCCGAATGTGCTGGAGATTCGTGGGCAAGGGCTGATGATCGGCATTGAACTCAAACAGCCGATCCGCGACCTGACACTGATTGCCGCGCGGGATCATGGACTGCTGATCAACGTCACTCGCGGCAAGACGATCCGGCTGCTGCCGCCGCTGACGATTGATGAGCGGGAGGTGGGGATGATTGTCAGGGGGGTTGGCCGTTTCCTGAGCCATGTCTAATCCCTCGGTCAATAGTGAAATCTGCAAGTTATGACGCAGATTTCGCCGTCTACGATTGCATAGACCAGGCGGTGCTCGGCAGTTACCCGCCGCGACCAGAAGCCGCTCATGTTGTGCTTGAGCGGCTCCGGTTTACCCAAGCCTTCAAAGGGTTGGCGCTGGATCGCTTTGATCAGAAGATTGATTCGTTTGAGACCGGCCTTATCGTTTTGTTGAAACCATAAGTAGTCTTCCCAGCCCGTTGGCGTGAACTGGATTTTCATTCTTCAATCAGTTGCCTGACTTTGGCTTTTCCAGCGCGCATTTCGCCAATCGATTTGATCAAGCGCTCGGCATTGGCCGGAGAACGCAGCAGATAGGCCGTTTCTTCCAGCGCGTTGTATTCGGCCAGAGACATCATCACTACAGGCTCGCCTTTTTGGCGGGTTACCAGAAGTGGGGCGCAGTCTTCATTCACGCGATCCATGGTTTCAGCCAAGTGCGCACGGGCTGTGGTGTAGTTGATAGTGTCCATGTTGTAGTCCTCGCTTGATGCAAGGAACGTACAGAAATGAGTACAGGATGACAAGGCGATACCTATCAGTGGTTGTGCCACAGACGGGCTGCCTGCGGTGTGCTGAGTATCACCGAAGTCTCGTCGAGACGTTTCTGGGTCTTCTGTAAGCTGATTCCGACGAGCCTGCCATCCCTCTCACTCTCTACGTGAGATTTTTCTAATCAGGATAATCCGACAAATCCGGCGCCAGCATCCGGGTCTTCGGTGCGCCGTTCGAGTTGTGCTGGATGATGTCTTTCGGTTGCCCCTGTTGATTGAAAAACACCTGACCGATCCCCGCCGAATTCCACAGCCGTTCACCCGCTTCGGCGTGTTCCGGCACGTACGGGACGATGCGCATGCGACGGCGTTTGGTCAGCCAGTTGAGCGGCGAGCGCGGTGAATAGAGCCAGCGGTTGAGGCGGTCGAACCATTCCAGCAGGGTAGGCGGGAACTCGTTCTTGATGCCGCTGCTGGTGATTTGCCAGATGCGCGGGCCGGCCTTGCGGTGTCGGATCAGGACTTCGTAGACGAAGGAATAATGCACGTCGCCTGACAGCACCACGTAACTGCCCGGTGTACGCGAGTGTCGGAAAATGTTCAGGATCACCTGAGCTGCGCCGCGATGAGCCATCCAGTTTTCCGCGTCCACCAGCAGTGGATAACCGCACCAGCTGAACACTCGCTGCACGGTTTCGATCAGCTTCACACCGAAGATCGGTGCCGGCGAAACGATGATCGCCGAAGGGTGGTCGAGCAGTTCCTGCTGCAGTTCGCTCAAGGCTTCCCAGTCCAGCAAACCCGACGGTTGCTTGAGCGCCATTTCGCTGCGCCAGCGTCGGGTGCGGGTGTCGAGCACCACCAGCGCCGGGCTGGTCGGCAATACGAAATGCCACTGCTGAAAGCGCAGCAGTTCCTCAATCAATCCGTCCTGCACGGGAGCGTCGAGATAGCGGTCGTCACCGCTGGCGCTCAGTCCTCGGGTTTTCTCCAGCACTGCGCTGAATGCATCCGGATTGTTGCCCCAGCCCTGACACAACATGTAGGCGATCAGCGCGTTGCCGATGATGCGTTTGGAGAACGGGTGGCCGTAGGCCGTTTCCTCCCATTGCGCGGACAGGTTCCAGTCGTCGGTGATGTCGTGGTCATCGAAAATCATCAGGCTCGGTAAGTGCGCCAATGCCCGGGCCACCTGGCCGAGGCCGGCCTTGAAACCGTCGATGCGGGTTTGTTCAAGGGCATAGCGCTTGAGGCGTTCCGGCGTCAGTGTCGGCGGCTGCGGATTGACCAGTGCCCAAGGGGTTGGTGACCACACCAGCAAATACATGGCCATGACTTCGGCGAATGTCACAAGGTGATTGTCGGCGCTGCTGCTGGTGAAAATCGGCTTGCGTGCGCCGCCGAAGAAACGCTCGCGCAGGGTCTCGTTGCTCTCGAGTGCCGGCAGCAAATCCGCACGATGGTAGTAGCTGGCCGGATGTTCGTAGAGCTTGGCGCTGTCGTTGACCACCGCGCCTTCGAGGTGCTCACCGAACAGGCCGAGGCGCTCGATCAAGGCATGAATCGCCCGCAACATCGGGCCGGCAACGTCGTCGGCGTAAACCTGATCGCCGCTCATCATCAGCAGGGCGGGGCGTTGCTGCGGGTCGGTTTCGGCGGCCAGCAACCGTTCAACGCAGAGCAGGCCGTCGGCGGCCGGATGATGGGGCTTGCGACAGGAACCGTGGAGCAACTGGTCGATGCGCGAACGCAGGACGAAGTTCGGGCTGGTCGCGTTGTCGTAGAGCAGGTGTGGCGCCCAATCGGCGATCGGCTGCTGGCCATCGATCAACAGGTCGTAGTCGATGCGGGTGTCGCAGGGCAGGGCGGTTTCCAGCGGAACATCGATCAGGTGAACAAACGCCCGGATACCCACAGGGATGACCGTGCATTTCCCGGCATCCAGTGGAATGTCTCCTACGCCTTGCAGGCGCAAGGTCAACGACAGCTCGCGGCTGCCGATCAGCCAAAGCACTACGCGCGTCGGTTCCAGTCGGCGCAGCAGTGGCCCGGCCAGAACAGCAGGCAAGGGGCTCGGGTCATCAGGTGTCGGAGGCATCGGGGGAAAAGCTCAAGGCGCACAGGCCGGCGATGATAGCGCAGCCGGCGCCTCGAACCCTTAAACCAGGCTTAAGAGCCCGCTTTTTCCAGCTTCAGTGCCAACAGGCGCCATTCGGCAGGTGTCGCGTCGACTCTTGGCTGTTCCTGTACGGAGCAGTCGAAGCGGTACGTCACATCGTCGCCATTCATGTTCCGCGCGGTGACGGTGTTGCTGAAGGTGTAGACCTGATCCTTGAAGCGTTGCGGCGTCAGGCTTTTGCTGTCGGCAAACCGGGCAGACGCAGGGAAGCGCAAAGTGCTGGTCACGAACGGGCTGCACATGACATACGCGAGCATCGACTTGTCGCCCTGGGCGTCGGCGCGCAGTTTTTTGCTCAGCGCCGTCAGGGCCTTGCGCCCCTCATCGTCACTCTGGTCAATCACGGTTTGCACCGACATCGTCTTCGGCGCACGACTGGCGTAGTTCGGCAGCAGCGCGGAATCCGCCGGAGAGGGTTTGTTGTCCGGCTCGATAGCGGCGAACACCGGCGCGTCTTTCAGCGCAGCAGGGCTTGCAACCGCTTCGGCTTCCGGCAGCAGCGAGGTCGGCTCGGCTTCCTGCTGCGCCACGACGTTTTCAGTCTGCGCGGCTTCGTAGCGATGCGCCGACGGGAACAGTGAAAAAGTGATCGCCAGCACCACCATTGAAACAATGAAACCGCCCGCGACACCGACCAGGTTGGCGTAAAACAGATTCCAGCTGCCGCGGTTTTTCACCACCCAGCGCCACATGAAACCCCAGGCCGCGACAAATGCCAGAAAACGCAGAAACTCCATTCGATCCTTTCCTTAAACCTGCTGAAGCCGGATATCAGCGCCGTTCCGATGACGAGCACTGAAAGATGGGCGGCAAGATATCAAAATAGATTTCTGGCGCCACAAGAACCTTCACACGCCGTGTCGATACAGATCACTTGAGCGCAAAAAACGCCAGAGCGGTAATGCCGGCCACTGTGCCGCAAAGGCCTGCCAGCAGCTGCCGCGCAATCAGGGGCTCGACTTGCGAGCGTCGGGCGACCAGCATCCATACGCCGACCAGCGCCGCGGCGGTCGTCATCATTTCCAGCAATGTGGTCGTCAGACCGGTTACGTGCGGTCGGCTCGACCCGAACAGACCGATGTAGAACTCCGAGACCACCAGACCTACCAGCATGCCGCTGGCAGCGCCCAGCAGGTTGGCGAGGAACAGGTTCCAGGTGCCACGATGTTTGACCACCCACACCCACATGGCCACCCAGGCTAAAAGACAAAACGCTGCATCCATCGCACCCCTCCTTTTGAATCAGTTTCGTCAGGCCCATGGCTCCCGGGCCGACAGTGGACGGCAAGATAGCAAAATAGTAGCTTCGCGCCACTTTCCTGATTCCTGTAATGGACTACTCATGTCAAAAGTCGCCCCTGCTCTACGCCTGCTGTGCGCAATCACTTTCGCCTGCGCCATGACGCCGGCATTCGCCGCCTGGAAAGAGCACCCGGAAAACAGCTGGAGGTATTACCTCGCCAACTGTCAGCGAATGCAGGAAAAAATGGCCGACGTCCAAAGCGGTCGCGTGCCTGGCGCCTTTGAGGTGACGGGCGATCTGGAGAACAGCCAGGGGAGCATGAATGAGCACCGCCCAAACCTGCCTCCCCAATACCTCGCCTCCGGGGAATTCGCTCAATGCGAAAACGTGGCGGCCGAGGCCGATGCGATGATCGCCCGTGGCAAAGCCGAGTTCGCCGACAGAATGAACCAGGCCGCCGAACAAGGCCGCATCGCCCACCAGAACTCCCCCGAATACCAACGCGCCCGTTCACTCGGCTACAGCGATGTCGGCGAAATCTCCTTCCTCAAACTTCACGAAGACATGGACGGCGAAGCACGCCTGAAAACCATGTTGATTACCGTCGATGAAGTCTGCGGCCAACACTTTCGCGCCACGCAATATGTGAAGCCGTATGTGATCTACACCGTTCGGCCGTCGGATGGCGGGTGTGGTGAGGAAAAGCGCGTGGCGATTGTCGGCGGCAGGTCGGTGGAGAAGGGCGATTACATCGATGAGCGGGGCGAGTTTCAGTATGTGGGCTGGAAGAAGATTGTCGGTGCCGATGGGTTCGCGACGGATATTCGGGTGTTGAAGGCTCGGCGCTGACTGCCAAACAGTCACGCCGTCCAGTCACGAGTGGGGGAAATAATTCACCGCCAGAAACAGCAGGGTCGCCATGCCAGCGGCCAAGCCACACACCGCGCCGAGCAACTGACGTGCAACCGGATGTTCGGGTTGACGGCGATTGGCAATCCACAGCCATACCCCCGCCAGAACGCCCGCGCTCGTGATGAACACCACCAGACTGCGATTCAGATTGGATGTCGCCATCGACGTACCAATGACTGCGTCGTAAATCAGCGTGAACACAATGCCGGTAACCACGCCACTTCCGGCGCCGGCAAGGTTGGCAAGCAGCAGGTTCCACTCACCTCGTTGCTTCACCACCCATAACCAGGTTCCAGCCATCACCAGCAAGCACAACACAGCATCCATTTTGGTTTATTCCCGAGTGCGCGATAACAGAGGCGGTTGACAGGCCTCTAGCGAGTGGACGGCAAGATATCAAAATAGAAGCTGCGCGCCACTTGCTTCATCTGCGTAGCTTAAAGAATGTCCTTCAAGTAACCCTTGAGCGCGAGGAGCGGCTGATCCAGCTGCTCCAGCGACTGCGCCTGACTGAAGTCTGTCGACAACTTGTGCAGTTCCCGCCCCAACGGTTTCTCGACGCCACCCAACGCATCCATCGCCAGCGCCAGGCATTCGTTCATTTTGAACTGGATCGTCTCGACATCACCCCGGCGCACCAGCAATTCGAACACGTCTTTCTGATAGTCGCCCATGACCATGTCATCCCGCAGAATCGGGCTCAGGCCTTCTTCCTCGTACGCGAGTTTGAGGGAGAACAGGGCAACGGTTTCCAGTGACGTTTCCATGGAGTGAACCTGTGTGAGATCTCGCCGGAGAGCCAGCGGCACTTTCCGGCAGACGAAAAAAAAGGCCTTGCTAAGCAAGACCTTTCTTAATTTTGGTGCCCCGAGGGAGACTCGAACTCCCACTCCTTTCGAAAACGGATTTTGAATCCGCCGCGTCTACCAATTCCGCCATCAGGGCTCAATGGCGGCGAAGTATAGAGAGGTGCCTACCGTTGGTCAATCACGTTTCATGGTCAATTTTCGATATTTCCGCTAGACTTTCCGGCCCTGCTAGACGAACCCCATCATGCGCGTTGCTGACTTTACCTTCGAGCTTCCTGATTCGCTGATTGCCCGCCATCCTTTGGCCGAGCGTCGCGGTAGTCGCCTGTTGACCCTGGATGGGGTCAGCGGCGCCCTGGCACACCGTCAATTCACTGATCTGCTGGAGCATTTGCGCCCCGGCGATCTGATGGTGTTCAACAATACCCGGGTGATTCCGGCGCGCCTGTTCGGGCAGAAAGAGTCCGGCGGCAAGCTGGAAATCCTCATCGAACGCGTGCTGGATTCCCACCGCGTGCTGGCCCATGTGCGTTCCAGCAAGTCGCCGAAACCGGGTTCGAAGATCCTGATCGACGGCGGCGGCGAAGCCGAGATGCTGGCGCGTCACGATGCGCTGTTCGAGCTGGGGTTTGCCGAAGAAGTGCTGCTGCTGCTCGATCGCGTCGGGCACATGCCGTTGCCTCCTTATATAGACCGCCCGGACGAAGGTTCGGATCGCGAGCGCTATCAGACCGTGTATGCCGAGAAACTCGGCGCGGTGGCGGCACCGACCGCGGGCCTGCATTTCGATCAGACGCTGATGGAAGCGATCGCCGCCAAGGGCGTCGAGACTGCGTTCGTCACACTGCACGTCGGCGCCGGCACGTTCCAGCCGGTGCGCGTCGAGAAGATCGAAGATCACCACATGCACAGCGAGTGGCTGGAAGTCAGTCAGGACGTGGTCGATGCAGTCGCCGCTTGCCGTGAACGCGGCGGTCGAGTGATTGCTGTCGGCACCACCAGCGTGCGCTCGCTGGAAAGCGCCGCCCGCGATGGCGTGCTCAAGCCGTTCAGCGGCGACACCGACATCTTTATCTTCCCGGGCCGGCCGTTCCATGTGGTCGATGCCTTGGTCACCAATTTCCATTTGCCTGAATCCACGCTGTTGATGCTGGTTTCGGCATTCGCCGGTTATCCGGAAACCATGGCTGCCTATAAAGCCGCGGTCGATAACGGATACCGCTTTTTCAGCTACGGTGATGCGATGTTCATCACCCGTAATCCCGCTCCCCGCGGCCCAGAGGAATCCGTATGAGTCGCACCTGTCGTATGTCTTTCGAGTTGCTTGCCACCGATGGCAAGGCTCGTCGTGGTCGTCTGACCTTCCCTCGTGGCACCGTCGAGACCCCGGCCTTCATGCCGGTGGGCACCTACGGCACGGTCAAGGGCATGTTGCCGCGTGACATCGTCGCCACGGGCGCGGAGATCATTCTGGGCAACACTTTCCACCTGTGGCTGCGCCCGGGTACCGAAGTGATCAAGGAACACGGCGACCTGCACGATTTCATGCAGTGGAAAGGCCCGATCCTGACCGACTCCGGCGGTTTCCAGGTGTTCAGCCTCGGCGCCATGCGCAAGATCAAGGAGGAGGGCGTGACCTTCGCCTCCCCGGTCGACGGCTCGAAAGTGTTCATGGGCCCGGAAGAGTCGATGCAGGTCCAGCGTGATCTGGGCTCGGACATCGTGATGATCTTCGACGAATGCACGCCGTACCCGGCTGACGAAGACGTTGCCCGTGTATCCATGGAGCTGTCGCTGCGTTGGGCTCAGCGTTCGAAGAATGCCCATGGCGACAACACGGCGGCGCTGTTCGGCATCGTTCAGGGCGGCATGCACCAGGACCTGCGCATGCGCTCGCTGGAAGGCCTGGACAAGATCGGTTTCGACGGCCTGGCCATCGGCGGTCTGTCGGTGGGCGAGCCCAAGCACGAAATGATCAAGGTGCTGGACTACCTGCCGGGCATGATGCCGGCTGACAAACCTCGTTACCTTATGGGCGTTGGCAAACCGGAAGATCTGGTTGAGGGTGTGCGCCGCGGTGTGGACATGTTCGATTGCGTGATGCCAACCCGTAATGCCCGCAACGGGCATCTGTTCATTGATACAGGCGTGCTGAAGATCCGTAACGCGTTCCATCGCCATGATGATTCGCCGCTGGATCCGACCTGCGATTGCTATACCTGCCAGAACTTCTCCCGCGCTTATCTGCATCATCTGGACAAGTGCGGCGAAATGCTCGGCAGCATGCTCAATACCATCCACAATTTGCGCCATTATCAGGTGCTGATGGCTGGTTTGCGCGAGGCTATTCAACAGGGTACATTGGCCGCCTTTGTCGATGCCTTCTACGCCAAACGCGGGCTTCCCGTTCCGCCTTTGGACTGAGTTTTCTGACCCCAAGATTCAACATTTGCAACTGGAGTGCTAAATGAGCTTTTTTATCTCTAATGCCATGGCTGACGCGGCTGCACCGGCTGCAGCGCCTATGGGCGGCGGCTTCGAGTGGATTTTCCTGGTCGGTTTCCTGGTCATCTTCTACCTGATGATCTGGCGTCCACAGGCCAAGCGCGCCAAAGAGCAGAAGAACCTGCTGAGCAGCCTGCAGAAGGGCGACGAAGTGGTCACCACCGGCGGCATCGCCGGCAAGATCACCAAAGTGGCCGATGACTTCGTGGTTCTGGAAGTTTCCGACACCGTGGAAATGAAGTTCCAGAAGGGCGCCATCGCCGCCACGCTGCCAAAAGGCACGCTGAAAGCGATCTAAGGTTCCAACTTCTACTCAATCGACGGGGCGCGCAAGGCGCCCCGCGTTCATAACGGGCGGCGTGATGCTGAACAAATATCCTCTGTGGAAATACATTCTGATCCTGGCGGTGCTGGCGATCGGTCTGATTTATTCCGCTCCGAATCTATACCCCGATGACCCGGCCATTCAGATCAGCGGCGCCAGCACGGCCCTGCAGGTCAATCAGGCCGATCTGGATCGCGTGAGCACCGCGCTCAAGGAATCCGGGATCAACGTCAAGGCTTCGAGCCTGGCTGCGAACGGCAAGGGCGGTCTGATCCGTCTGACCAAGGCTGAAGACCAGCTGCCGGCCAAGGACGTTGTCCGCAAGGCATTGGGTGATGACTACGTCGTCGCGCTGAACCTGGCACAAACCACCCCGCAATGGCTGCGCAGCGTGGCCGCGCACCCGATGAAGCTGGGTCTGGACTTGTCCGGTGGTGTGCACTTCCTGCTGGAAGTGGACATGGACAAAGCCCTCGACGCTCGCCTGAAAGTCTACGAAGGCGACGTCAAGAGCCTGTTGCGCAAAGAGAAACTGCGTTATCGCAGCCTGCCGCAACTCAATGGCGCCATTCAGCTGGGCTTCAGCGATGCTGACTCTCGCGAACAGGCCCGTGCGCTGATCCGCAAGAATTTCAACGATTTCGACATTGTTCCGGCCGACCTCAACGGTCAACCGGTGCTGCGTCTGGCGATGACCCCGGCCAAGCTGGCGGAAATCCGTGAATACTCCATCAAGCAGAACCTGACCACGGTACGTAACCGCGTCAACGAGCTGGGTGTTGCCGAACCGATCGTCCAGCGTCAGGGCGCCAACCGTATCGTGGTTGAGCTGCCGGGCGTGCAGGACACTGCCGAAGCCAAGCGTATCCTCGGCAAGACGGCCAACCTGGAGTTCCGTCTGGCTGCAGAGCCGGGCGCTTCGAAAGCCACTTCCGAGACCTTCGAATTCCGCGAAGGCAAGCGTCCTCCTGCACAAATCGAGCGTGGCCTGATCATCACCGGTGACCAGGTGACTGACGCCAAGGCCGGTTTCGGCGAGCACGGCACCCCTGAAGTGAACATCCGTCTGGATGGCCACGGTGGCGAGCTGATGAGCCGCGCGACCCGCAGCAACGTCGGTCGCAGCATGGCGGTGATCTTCATCGAGCAGCGCCCTGTCACCACTTACACCAAGCAAGTGGTCGATGGCGTCGAGAAAGACGTCGCGGTGCAGACCTTCAAGGAAGAGAAGAAGATCATCAGCCTGGCGACCATTCAGTCGCCGCTGGGTGCTCAGTTCCGTATCACCGGCCTGAACGGCCAGGGCGAGTCGTCCGAACTGGCGCTGCTGCTGCGTGCCGGTGGTCTGGCTGCTCCGATGTACTTCGCTGAAGAACGCACCATCGGCCCGAGCCTGGGTGCGGACAACATCACCAAGGGTATCGATGCATCGCTGTGGGGCATGCTGTTCGTCTCGCTGTTCATCATCGCCATCTACCGTTTCTTCGGCCTGATCGCCACCGTTGCTCTGGCGGTGAACATGGTGCTGCTGCTGGCGCTGATGTCGCTGCTGGGCGCAACGCTCACCCTGCCGGGTATCGCCGGTATCGTGTTGACCATGGGTATGGCGGTCGACGCCAACGTACTGATCTTCTCGCGGATTCGTGAAGAGATCGCCGCCGGCATGACTGTGCAGCGTGCAATCAACGAAGGCTTCGGTCGGGCATTCACTGCGATTCTCGACGCCAACCTGACCACCTTGCTGGTCGGCGGCATCCTTTTCGCCATGGGCACCGGCCCGGTGAAGGGCTTCGCAGTAACCATGTCCCTCGGGGTTCTGACCTCGATGTTCACGGCCATCATGGTCACCCGCGCGATGGTCAACCTGATCTTCGGCGGTCGTGACTTCAAGAAGTTGTGGATTTAAGGGGCTGCCATGTTACGTACAATCAACTTCATGGGCGTCCGCAACTTTGCGTTCGGCGTCACTGTATTCCTGACCTTGCTGGCAATCTTCAGTGTGTTCCACAAGGGCATGAACTGGGGTCTGGACTTCACCGGCGGTACGCTCATCGAGCTGACCTACGAGCGTCCGGCCGATGTCACCAAGGTGCGCGAGCAACTGGTTTCTTCCGGTTATCACGAAGCCGTCGTGCAGAACTTCGGCGCGACCACCGATCTGCTGGTGCGCATGCCGGGTGAAGACCCGCAGCTGGGCCATCAGGTGGCGGAAGCGCTGCAGAAGGTCGGCGGCGACAACCCGGCGACCGTCAAGCGCGTCGAGTTCGTCGGCCCGCAGGTCGGTGAAGAACTGCGCGACCAAGGCGGCATGGGCATGCTGCTGGCGCTCGGCGGCATCCTGATCTACCTGGCTTTCCGCTTTCAGTGGAAGTTTGCGGTCGGCGCCATCGTGTCGCTGATTCACGACGTGATCGTGACCGTGGGTATCCTCTCGTTCTTCCAGATCACCTTCGACCTGACGGTGCTGGCGGCGGTACTGGCGATCATCGGTTACTCGTTGAACGACACCATCGTCGTGTTCGACCGGGTGCGTGAGAACTTCCGCGTATTGCGCAAGGCGACGCTGATCGAGAACATCAACATCTCGACCACGCAGACCCTGCTGCGGACCATCGCGACCTCGGTTTCGACCTTGCTGGCGATCGCGGCGCTGCTGTTCTTCGGCGGTGACAACCTGTACGGCTTCTCCCTGGCGCTGCTGGTGGGTGTTCTGGCGGGTACCTACTCGTCGATCTACATCGCCAACGTGGTGCTGATCTGGCTGAACCTGTCGACCGAGGACCTGATTCCGCCGGTCAACACCGAGAAGGAAGTCGACGACCGTCCATAACGGCCATCGTTTCCCCGGCCGTCAGTCAAAAAAGACGCGAGTTGAACTCGCGTCTTTTTTTTTGCTCCAAGGCTGGGAGAAGCGCGGGCGCGTCCCGCATGTGATGGTCAGGAGGTTCATGTGAACAAGTCGTTGCTGGTTGGTGCGGTATTGGGTGCTGTCGGTGTGACTGCCGGGGGTGCTGTTGCCACCTACAGCCTGGTTAAAAGCGGCCCTGAGTATGCGCAAGTGCTGGCCGTAGAGCCGGTCAAAACACAGATCAAGACTCCACGTGAAGTGTGCAAGGATGTGACGGTGACCCGGCAGGCGCCGGTGAAAGATCAACACCAGATCGCCGGCACCGTGGTCGGTGCGCTGGCAGGTGGTCTGCTGGGTAACCAGATCGGCGGCGGCACCGGCAAGAAGATTGCCACGGTGGCCGGTGCGGTCGGTGGTGGTTACGCCGGTAACAAGGTTCAGGAGGGTATGCAGGAGCGTGATACCTACACCACGACCCAGACTCGCTGTAACACCGTGAATGACATCAGCGACAAGGTTGTGGGCTATGACGTCCGGTATTCGCTGGACGGCAAGGAAGGCAAGGTGCGGATGGATCGTGATCCGGGCAACCAGATTCCGGTCGACAAGGAAGGCAAGCTGATCCTGTCGCAGAACGAGCCAGGCCAGTAACTGGTTGATGGCTTATAAGAAAAGCACCCTTCGGGGTGCTTTTTCATGCCCATAAAAAAACACCCCGAAGGGTGTTTTTTTTGGGTTTCGCGAAACGCTTAGCGCTTCAGCGAGGCCGGCAGGTGCGGCTGGATCGCCGTCAGAACTGCCTTGAAGCATTTGGTGTTGCCGGCAACGACGTGGCCTTTTTCAAGGAAGTCGTGACCGCCGGTGAAGTCGCTCACCAGACCGCCTGCTTCCTGAATCAGCAGGGCGCCAGCAGCCATGTCCCACTCGGACAGGCCCGACTCCCAGAACGCGTCGAAACGGCCAGCGGCCACGTAAGCCAAGTCCAGGCTCGCCGAACCGGCGCGACGGATGCCGGCAGTCTGGCCAACCAGGGCGCGGAACATGCCCAGGTAGTTGTCGAGGTTGTCCATCTGGTCGTCACGGAACGGGAAACCGGTACCGAGCAGAGCGCCGTCCAGGCTGGTACGACCGCTGACACGCAGGCGACGACCGTTCAGTTGAGCGCCGCGACCACGGCTGGCAGTGAATTCTTCCTGGCGAACCGGATCCAGAACAACGGCGTGTTCCAGGCGACCACGGTATTTGCAGGCAATGCTGACAGCGAAGTGAGGAATGCCGCGCAGGAAGTTGGTGGTGCCGTCCAGCGGATCGATGATCCACAGGTATTCTTCGCCTTCGATGCCGGTGCCGGCGTGCAGGCCGGTCTCTTCACCCATGATCGAGTGATTCGGGTAAGCCTTGCGCAGGGCGTCGATGATTTTCTGTTCGGCGGCGCGATCAACCTCGGATACGTAATCCTTGGCGTCTTTTTCGTCGACCTTGATGGTATCCAGGCGCTCGATGGAGCGGAAGATCAGTTCACTGGCGCTGCGGGCGGCGCGCAGCGCGATATTCAGCATGGGCTGCATGGATGTGTCACCTAAGGTTGTTAAAGAAAGCCGCGCATTCTATCAGAACTTTTCTTCAGGTGAAGGTCGCTGTTCGCTTTCATAGCTTAACGGTAGGCTGTTCTGTAAGATTTGCACCCCTTTGCCGAGTCCGAGAGCGCCCGCCGTGCTGCAAAATATTCGTGTCGTCCTGGTCAATACCAGCCATCCGGGAAACATCGGCGGGACCGCGCGCGCCATGAAAAACATGGGCCTGTCGCGTCTGGTGCTGGTTGATCCGCGAGTCTTTCCGCATCACGAAGCCGATGCCCGTGCTTCCGGTGCCGGTGACATCCTTGAAAACGCGCAAGTCGTCGCCACCTTGGAAGACGCCCTGGTCGGTTGCAATCTGGTGCTCGGCACCAGTGCCCGTGACCGACGCATCCCCTGGCCATTGCTGGACCCGCGCGAGTGCGGGACCAAAGTGGTCGAGGAGGCGGGGCAGGGCGCGGAAATCGCGTTGGTGTTCGGTCGTGAAGATTCCGGCCTGACCAACGACGAGCTGCAGCGATGTCACTATCACGTGCACATCCCCTCCGATCCTGAGTTCAGCTCGCTGAACCTCGGGGCGGCGGTGCAGGTGTTGAGTTATGAAGTGCGCATGGCGTGGCTGGCTGCACAAGGCCAGCCGACCAAGATCGAGAAGGAAGAAGTGGCCTCCGTGAAAAGCGCAGAGCTTGCGACCATGGATGAGCTGGAGCGGTTCTATGAACACTTGGAGCAGACCTTGGTGGCCATCGAATTCCTTGATCCGGAAAAGCCGCGGCACTTGATGGCGCGCCTGCGCCGGTTGTACGGACGCAGCTCGGTCAGCCGGGCGGAAATGAATATTTTGCGTGGCATCCTCACGGAAACCCAGAAAGCGGCCCGTGGCGAGCTCCTTAAGCGGAAGGATTAATGATGTTCGAGCGTTTGCGTGAAGATATCCAGAGCGTATTCCACCGAGACCCGGCGGCGCGTAACGCTTTTGAAGTCCTGACCTGCTACCCCGGCATGCATGCAATCTGGATTCATCGATTGGCCGGCATGCTCTGGCGCAATGATCTGAAATGGCTGGCGCGGCTGGTGTCGAACTTCGGTCGCTGGCTGACCGGAATCGAGATTCATCCGGGCGCCAAGGTCGGTCGACGCTTCTTCATCGACCACGGCATGGGCATCGTGATCGGCGAAACCGCAGAAATCGGCGATGACGTGACGATCTATCAGGGCGTGACCCTGGGTGGTACCAGCTGGAACAAGGGCAAGCGTCACCCGACCCTCGGCGATGGCGTTGTAGTGGGGGCGGGCGCGAAAGTGCTCGGTCCGTTCACTGTGGGTGCCGGCGCCAAGGTCGGTTCCAATGCTGTGGTCACCAAAGAAGTGCCTCCGGGCGCCACTGTGGTGGGGATTCCGGGCCGGATCATCGTCAAGTCCGATGATGAGGCCGACGCCAAGCGCAAGGCGATGGCCGAGAAGATCGGCTTCGACGCCTACGGCGTCAGCGAAGACATGCCCGATCCGGTGGCGCGCGCCATCGGCCAGTTGCTCGATCACCTGCAAGCGGTGGACGGACGTCTGGAGGGAATGTGCGGCGCGCTGAAGGATCTGGGCAGTAATTATTGTGCGAAAGATCTGCCTGAGCTGCGTGAAGAAGACTTCGCCTGCGTCAAGGGCAAGGACGAATCCAAGCTCCATTGATGTACTTGCAGGGCTGCTGCCGACCGGTGTGCCATTAGGCCGCAGACCCTGCTATCATTCGCGCGCTCTTTTGCGGGTAAACCCGACTAAAGCACTAGGTCTTATAGTTGACTTAAATGCTCGGGAATTGCATACTCCCGCCCATTCCGAACTCCGTGGTAATTGTCCATGCGACTGACTACAAAAGGCCGATACGCCGTGACCGCCATGCTTGACCTGGCGTTGCACGCGCAACACGGGCCGGTGTCCCTGGCCGATATCTCCGAGCGCCAAGGCATCTCCCTGTCCTATCTCGAACAGCTTTTCGCCAAGCTGCGCCGCAGTAACCTGGTTTCCAGTGTTCGCGGTCCGGGCGGTGGCTACCAGTTGTCCCGCGACATGCAGGGCATCCAGGTGGCTCAGGTGATCGATGCGGTGAACGAATCGGTCGATGCAACAAAATGCCAGGGCCAAGGCGACTGCCACTCCGGTGACACCTGCCTGACCCATCACCTGTGGTGCGACCTGAGCCTGCAGATTCACGAATTTCTCAGCGGTATCAGCTTGGCCGACCTCGTAACTCGCCGTGAGGTGCAGGAAGTGGCCCAGCGTCAGGATCAGCGTCGTTGCAATGGCAAGGCGCCGCGCCTGGACAAGATTGAAGCGTCCGCCGTCGAATGACAGCCAGAGAGCTAGCGGCACGCCAGCCAGCCTGATTTAGGAGATAGTCCATGAAATTGCCGATTTACCTTGATTACTCTGCGACCACCCCGGTCGATCCGCGCGTTGCGCAAAAAATGAGTGAATGCCTGCTGGTCGACGGAAACTTCGGTAACCCGGCGTCCCGTTCCCACGTGTTCGGCTGGAAAGCCGAAGAGTCCGTCGAAAACGCCCGTCGTCAGGTGGCCGATCTGGTCAACGCCGACCCGCGTGAAATCGTCTGGACCTCCGGTGCCACCGAGTCCGACAACCTGGCAATCAAGGGTGCGGCACATTTCTACGCCTCCAAGGGCAAACACCTGATCACCTCCAAGATCGAGCACAAGGCTGTCCTCGACACCATGCGCCAGCTGGAGCGTGAAGGTTTCGAAGTCACCTACCTCGATCCTACCGAAGATGGCCTGATCACCCCGGCCATGATCGAAGCCGCGCTGCGCGAAGACACCATCCTGGTGTCGGTAATGCACGTGAACAACGAAATCGGCACCGTCAACGACATCGCCGCCATCGGCGAGCTGCTTCGTTCGAAGGGCATCCTGTTCCACGTCGACGCCGCTCAGTCCACCGGCAAGGTCGAAATCGACCTGCAGAAACTGAAAGTCGACATGATGTCGTTCTCCGCCCACAAGACCTACGGCCCTAAAGGCATCGGAGCGCTGTACGTCAGCCGCAAGCCGCGTGTGCGCATCGAAGCGACCATGCACGGCGGCGGTCACGAGCGCGGCATGCGTTCCGGCACCCTGGCGACTCACCAAATCGTCGGCATGGGCGAAGCGTTCCGTGTGGCCAAGGAAGACATGGCTGCCGAAAACGTCCGCATCAAGGCGTTGAGCGACCGTTTCTACAAGCAGGTCGAGCACCTGGAAGAGCTGTACGTCAACGGCAGCCTGACCGCCCGCGTTCCGCACAACCTGAACCTGAGCTTCAACTACGTTGAAGGCGAGTCGCTGATCATGGCGCTCAAGGATCTGGCGGTATCGTCCGGTTCGGCCTGCACCTCGGCGTCGCTTGAGCCTTCGTACGTACTGCGCGCCCTGGGCCGCAACGACGAACTGGCACACAGCTCGATCCGTTTCACCTTCGGCCGTTTCACCACCGAAGAAGAAATCGACTACGCCGCGCAGAAAGTCTGCGAGGCCGTTACCAAGCTGCGCGCTCTGTCGCCGCTGTGGGACATGTACAAAGACGGCGTCGATATCTCGAAGATCGAGTGGGCGGCACACTAAATATAGAAGCCGCCGGATACAGATCCTGTAGCGACGCGGCGGTTTACGCAGCGCAGTTGCAGGGTCTCAAGAGCGGCCCTGATGAGTGAGGATTGAGAATCATGGCTTACAGCGAAAAGGTCATCGACCACTACGAAAACCCGCGCAACGTCGGCAAGATGAACGCGGAAGATCCTGATGTCGGCACCGGCATGGTCGGCGCTCCGGCGTGCGGCGACGTAATGCGTCTGCAAATCAAGGTCAACGATCAAGGCGTTATCGAAGACGCCAAGTTCAAGACCTACGGCTGCGGTTCGGCTATCGCCTCCAGCTCCCTCGCCACCGAGTGGATGAAGGGCAAGACCCTGGACGAAGCTGAAACCATCAAGAACACTCAGCTGGCTGAAGAACTGGCCCTGCCGCCAGTGAAAATCCACTGCTCGGTTCTCGCTGAAGACGCCATCAAGGCCGCCGTTCGCGATTACAAGCAGAAGAAAGGCTTGATCTAAGCATTGGGCGACGAGTAAGGAGTCAACGATGGCTATCAGCATGACAGAAGCGGCTGCTCGACACGTGCGACGCTCCCTCGACGGGCGCGGCAAGGGTGAAGGGATTCGTCTGGGTGTTCGCACCACGGGCTGTTCCGGCCTTGCCTACGTGCTGGAGTTTGTCGACGAGGTGGTTGCAGAAGATCAGGTGTTCGAGAGTCACGGCGAAAAAGTGATCATCGACCCGAAAAGCCTGGCCTACCTCGACGGCACCGAGCTCGATTTCGTCAAGGAAGGGTTGAACGAAGGCTTCAAGTTCAACAACCCCAACGTACGCGGTGAATGTGGCTGCGGCGAAAGCTTCAACATCTGAGGCTTGTCGTGGGTATTCCTTGTCATTTCGCTTTATTCGAGCTGCAACCGGGCTTCCGTCTGGATCTCGAGCAGTTGGCCACGCGCTATCGCGAGCTGGCGCGCGGCGTTCATCCTGACCGCTTTGCCGATGCTTCCGAGCGCGAGCAGCGGTCGGCGCTCGAGCAGTCTGCGCGGCTCAACGATGCCTACCAGACGCTCAAGAGTCCGGCCCAGCGTGCGCGCTACCTGCTGACCATCAGCGGGCATGAAGTGCCGATGGAAGTCACCGTCCACGATCCCGAGTTTCTTCTGCAACAGATGCAATGGCGCGAAGAGCTCGAAGATCTGCAGGACAGTGCCGACCTGGAGGGTGTCGCGGCTTTCAAGCGTCGCCTGAAAACCGCCCAGGAAGAGCTCAATGAAAGCTTCGCAGCCTGTTGGGATGATGCAGCGCAACGCGAGCAGGCCGAACGCCTGATGCGGCGCATGCAGTTCCTCGACAAGCTCACCTACGAAGTGCGCCAGTTAGAAGAGCGCCTCGACGATTAACCCAGTGCCGCTCCGGTCGCACGCCTGATATACAGATAAGTCCTGATCACGATGGCCCTACTGCAGATCGCCGAACCCGGCCAAAGTCCTCAACCGCACCAGCGTCGTCTGGCTGTGGGGATTGACTTGGGTACTACCAATTCGCTGGTCGCTGCGTTGCGCAGTGGTCTTTCCGAGCCGCTGGCCGATGCCGAAGGGCGGGTTATCCTGCCTTCCGCCGTGCGTTATCACGCCGATCGCGTCGAAGTCGGCGAATCAGCCAAACTGGCTGCGTCCTCCGATCCCCTGAATACCGTGCTGTCGGTCAAGCGCCTGATGGGTCGTGGTCTGTCCGACGTCAAGCAATTGGGCGATCAGTTGCCGTACCGCTTTGTCGGCGGCGAATCGCACATGCCGTTCATCGACACCGTGCAGGGGCCGAAAAGCCCGGTCGAAGTCTCCGCCGATATCCTGAAAGTATTGCGTCAACGCGCTGAAGCCACCCTTGGCGGTGAGCTGGTGGGCGCGGTGATCACTGTTCCGGCGTATTTCGACGATGCTCAGCGTCAGGCGACGAAGGACGCGGCGAAACTTGCCGGTCTGAATGTGTTGCGTCTGCTCAACGAGCCGACGGCAGCGGCAGTGGCATACGGTCTGGATCAACATGCCGAAGGCCTGGTCGCGATTTACGATCTGGGTGGCGGCACCTTCGATATTTCGATTCTGCGCCTCACTGGCGGTGTCTTCGAAGTCTTGGCCACTGGCGGCGACAGTGCGTTGGGTGGCGATGACTTCGATCACGCGATTGCCGGCTGGATCATCGAGAGCGCCGGTTTGTCCGCCGACCTCGATCCAGGCGCACAGCGCAGCCTGCTGCAAACTGCCTGCGCCGCCAAAGAAGCCCTTACAGATGCAGACAGTGTTGAAGTTGCCTACGGCGACTGGAAAGCACAGCTGACCCGCGAAGCCTTCGATACGCTAATCGAACCAATGGTCGCCCGCAGTCTGAAAGCCTGCCGCCGCGCCGTCCGCGATTCCGGCGTCGAGCTGGAAGACGTGCACGCCGTGGTCATGGTCGGTGGTTCCACCCGCGTTCCGCGTGTTCGTGAAGCCGTCGCCGAAGCCTTCGGTCGTCAGCCGCTGACCGAAATCGACCCGGATCAAGTGGTGGCCATCGGTGCCGCGATCCAGGCCGATACGCTGGCTGGCAACAAGCGCGATGGCGGCGAACTGTTGCTGCTCGACGTGATTCCGCTGTCCCTGGGGCTGGAAACCATGGGCGGTCTGATGGAGAAGGTGATTCCGCGCAACACCACCATCCCCGTCGCTCGCGCCCAGGACTTCACCACTTATAAAGACGGCCAGTCGGCCATGGCGATCCACGTATTGCAGGGCGAGCGTGAGCTGATCAGCGATTGCCGCTCTCTGGCTCGCTTCGAATTGCGCGGCATCCCGGCGATGGTGGCCGGTGCGGCGAAAATTCGTGTGACCTTTCAGGTCGATGCCGACGGTCTGCTCAGCGTCTCTGCCCGTGAGCTGGGTTCGGGCGTTGAAGCCAGCATTCAGGTCAAGCCGTCCTATGGCCTGACTGACGGCGAAATCGCCAAGATGCTGAAAGATTCGTTCCAGCACGCCAATGACGACAAAGTGGCCCGCGTTCTTCGCGAGCAGCAAGTCGATGCCCAGCGCCTGATCGAAGCGGTGCAGGGCGCTCTTGAGGCGGATGGCGAGCGTTTGCTCGACGCCGAAGAGCGCATGGTCATCGATCTGCAGGTGCAGGAACTGACCGAACTGATGAAAGGCACTGATGGTTATGCCATCGAGCAGCAGACCAAGCGTCTGTCGCAAGTGACCGATGCTTTTGCAGCCCGTCGTATGGATCAGACGGTGAAAGCCGCTCTGTCGGGGCGCAATCTGAATGAAATCGAGGATATCTGATGCCGCAGGTCATTTTTCTGCCACACGAGAAGTTCTGCCCTGAAGGCATGGTCGTTGACGCTGCGCCCGGCACGTCGATCCTCGAACTGGCTCACGAACACCATATCGAGATGGAAAGCGCCTGCGGCGGCGTCTGCGCCTGCACCACTTGTCACTGCATCATCCGCGAGGGTTTTGACTCGCTGGAAGAAGCCGACGAGTTGGAGGAAGATTTCCTTGATCGTGCCTGGGGTCTGGAAGCCCAGTCGCGCCTGGCTTGCCAGGCGATCGTCGGTGAAGAAGACATCACCGTCGAAATTCCGAAATATTCGCTTAACCATGCGGCCGAAGCGCCGCACTGACTGGTAAGACTGTCATGAGCTACGGTTGGAATGATGTTCAACGTATTGCAGAAGAGCTGGCCGAAGCCAAGCCGGATGTCGATCCGCTTTCTGTCAATTTCGTCGACTTGCAGCGATGGATCATGGAACTTCCCGACTTTGATAACAACTCTGGCCGTGTTGGCGAGAAGGTGTTGGAAGCGGTTCAGGCCCTCTGGATCGAAGAAGTAGACTGATCGTCCTCGCAGGTTAGGCAATACCCAAGAACCCGCGTATAATTCGCGGGTTTAATTTTTCGCAAATTACCGTTTCTGGAGTTACACCATGGCTGTTCAACGTACTTTCTCCATCATCAAGCCTGACGCCGTTGCTAAAAACGTGATCGGCGAGATCACCACTCGTTTCGAAAAAGCCGGCCTGCGCGTTGTAGCTTCGAAACTGAAGCAACTGTCCAAAGCCGAAGCCGAAGGCTTCTACGCTGAGCACAGCGCTCGTGGCTTCTTCGGCGACCTGGTTGCCTTCATGATCTCCGGTCCTGTTGTTGTTCAGGTTCTGGAAGGCGAAAACGCCATCGCTCTGAACCGTGAGCTGATGGGCGCTACCAACCCTAAAGAAGCTGCTGCCGGCACCATCCGTGCTGACTTCGCTGATTCCATCGACGCCAACGCTGTACACGGTTCGGACTCCGAAGCCGCTGCTGCTCGTGAAATCTCGTACTTCTTCGCAGCTACTGAAGTAACCACTCGCTAAGCATTGGCTTAAGAGTGAAGGTGAATCCATGACTACATCGACTGTTAAAACCAACCTGCTGGGTCTGACCCAGCCGGAAATGGAAAAATTCTTCGACTCAATCGGGGAGAAGCGTTTCCGTGCCGGTCAGGTAATGAAATGGATTCACCACTTTGGCGTCGATGATTTCGACGCCATGACGAACGTCAGCAAGGCCTTGCGCGAAAAGCTCAAGGCTGTTGCTGAGGTCCGTGGTCCCGAAGTGGTCAGCGAGGACATTTCCAGCGACGGCACCCGCAAGTGGGTGGTGCGCGTGGCGTCCGGCAGCTGCGTCGAGACCGTTTACATTCCCCAGGGCAAACGCGGCACTCTGTGCGTTTCGTCCCAGGCAGGCTGTGCCCTGGACTGCAGTTTCTGCTCCACCGGCAAGCAAGGCTTCAACAGCAACCTCACCGCCGCCGAAGTCATCGGTCAGGTGTGGATTGCCAACAAATCCTTCGGCAGTGTTCCGGCTACCATCGATCGCGCCATCACCAACGTGGTGATGATGGGCATGGGCGAACCGCTGCTGAACTTCGACAACGTCGTGGCCGCCATGCATCTGATGATGGATGACCTGGGCTACGGGATCTCCAAGCGCCGCGTGACCCTGTCCACGTCGGGTGTGGTGCCGATGATCGATGAGCTGGCCAAGCACATCGACGTATCCCTGGCGTTGTCCCTGCATGCACCGAATGACGCATTGCGTAACCAATTGGTGCCGATCAACAAGAAATATCCGCTTAAGATGCTGCTTGAGTCGTGCCAGCGCTACATGTCCGAACTGGGCGAGAAGCGCGTGCTGACCATCGAGTACACCTTGCTCAAGGACGTCAACGACAAGCTTGAGCACGCCGTGGAAATGATCGAGTTGCTGAAGAACATTCCATGCAAGATCAACCTGATTCCGTTCAACCCGTTCCCGCATTCCGGGTACGAGCGGCCGAGCAACAACGCCATCCGCCGGTTCCAGGATCAGCTTCACCAGGCCGGTTTCAACGTCACCGTGCGCACCACCCGTGGTGAAGACATCGACGCGGCTTGTGGTCAATTGGTAGGGCAGGTGCTGGATCGCACCCGTCGCAGCGAACGTTACATCGCCGTGCGCGAATTGAGCGCCGACAGCGATCTGGCGCAGAACGCCGCGAACACTAACTAAGAGAGGATCTCTATGTCCCTGCGCTTTGCGCTGCTGTTGCTGTTGGCCAGCCTGTGTGCTGGTTGTGTCCTGTCGGGCGATTACAACCCGATGAAGACCAGCAAGGGCCGTGACGAAGCGCGGGCTGCCTACGTGCAGCTGGGACTGGGATACTTGCAGCAGGGCATGACCGAGCGGGCCAAGGTTCCACTGAAGAAGGCGCTGGAACTGGACGGTTCGGATCCCGACGCCAATGCCGCGCTGGGGCTGGTATTCCAGGCCGAAATGGAACCTGCGCTTGCTGACGAACACTTCCGCAAAGCCTTGTCCTCCCGTCCCGCCGATGCGCGCATCCTCAACAACTACGGCAGTTTTCTCTACGAAGAACAGCGTTACAAGGAAGCCTACGAGCGTTTTGAACAGGCGGCCGCCGATACCCTGTATCCTGAGCGTTCGCGGGTGTTCGAGAACCTCGGGATGACGGCGGCGAAGCTCGGGCAGCGTGATCTGGCGCAGCAGCAACTGGAAAAGGCGCTGCGTTTGAACCGCCAGCAGCCACGCGCATTGCTGGAAATGGCTGAGTTGTCATTCGAAGACAGGCATTATGTGCCCGCGCGTGACTATTACGACCGTTTCAGCCAGCTCTCCGAGCAAAATGCACGTAGTCTGTTGCTCGCCGTTCGGTTGGCAAAAGTATTTGAAGATCGCGACAAGGCCGCCAGTGCGGGCCTGCAATTAAAACGACTCTATCCCGGTACGCCGGAATATCAGCAATACCTGTCGGAGCAATGATGAAAGCGGCGCATCCCGAAGTTGTAGCAGCGAATCGCGTTAACCCCGGTGAGACCCTGCGCCAGGCCCGCGAAAGCAATGGCTGGTCGCTGGCCGAAGTGGCCCTCAAGCTCAACCTCACCGTGACTTCCCTGAGCAATCTTGAAGCCGGCGCATTCGACAAGTTGCCCGGGCATACTTTCGCTCGCGGCTACATTCGCGCGTACGCCAAATTGCTCGGCATGGATCAGACCGTTCTGGTCCAGCAATTCGATCAGTCCACCGGCACCGATTCCCAGGGCAGCAACGTCCACGCACTGGGCCGCATCGAAGAGCCGGTACGGGTTTCCCACACCATTTTGCGGATCGTCAGCCTGTTGCTGCTGATCGCGGTCATCGGCGGCGGTTTCGTCTGGTGGCAGGATCAGACCTCGCTGCGTACCAAGGACCTGATTGGCCTGACTCCGGAGCACGTCGAAGTCGAAGGCGCCGACGGCACCACCCAGATTCATCCGCTGGACGAGCCGGAAGACCAGGCCGTCGCGGAAGGTGAAGCCGAGGGCTCGACCGCTCTGGCGCTGCCTCAATCGGAAACTACGGCTGAATCGACCGGTGCCGAGACCGAGGCCACAGCGCCAGCGACCGCACCGGTTGCTCCGGCACCTGCTGCGCCAGCCGCGACTCCGGCTGCACCGGCTCATACGCCAGCGCCTGTGGTTGCTGCTCCTGCAACTCCAGCACCTGCCGCTCCGGCCACGCCTGCTCCGACCGTCACTGCCCCGGCAGCCCCGGCCGTCGCTGCACCCGCGCCGACAACGCCAGTCACTCCGGTTGCAGGTCAAGGCCAGGTTCAGGTGCAGTTCATCGCCGATTGCTGGACTCAAGTGACCGATGGCAGCGGCAAGGTGCTGTACAGCGGCCTCAAGCGTAAGGGCGACAGCCTGTCTGTCGTCGGCAAGCCTCCGTTTGCCGTGCGTCTGGGCGTTGCCCGTGGCGCGCAGGTCAGCTACAACGGCCAGCCGGTCGATGTCGCTCCGTTCACCAGTGGCGAGACCGCTCGCCTGAAGTTGGGTCAATAAGTCATGCACGGCGAATCTCCAATCAAACGTCGCGAATCGCGCAAGATCTGGGTCGGTAATGTGCCCGTGGGCGGCGATGCCCCTATCGCTGTGCAGAGCATGACCAACAGCGACACCAATGACGTCGCTGCCACCGTCGCACAGATCAACCGTCTGGAAGCCGCTGGCGTCGACATCGTCCGCGTTTCGGTGCCGGACATGGACGCCGCCGAGGCGTTCGGCAAGATCAAGCAACTGGTCAAGGTGCCGTTGGTTGCCGACATTCATTTCGACTACAAGATCGCTCTGCGCGTGGCCGAACTGGGTGTGGACTGCCTGCGCATCAACCCGGGCAACATCGGTCGCGAAGACCGCGTGCGTGCGGTGGTCGATGCCGCCCGTGACCGCGGGATCCCGATCCGTATCGGCGTCAACGCCGGCTCGCTGGAAAAAGACCTGCAAAAGAAATACGGCGAGCCGACGCCGGCCGCGCTGGTCGAGTCCGCCCTGCGTCACGTCGAACACCTCGAACGCCTGAATTTCCAGGACTTCAAGGTCAGCGTGAAGGCTTCCGACGTGTTCATGGCCGTTGAAGCCTACCGTCTGCTGGCCAAGGAAATCGTCCAGCCGCTGCACCTGGGCATCACCGAAGCCGGTGGATTGCGCTCCGGTACAGTGAAATCCGCCGTGGGCCTAGGTATGCTGCTCGCCGAGGGGATTGGCGATACTATCCGCATCTCGCTGGCGGCCGACCCGGTCGAGGAAGTGAAGGTCGGTTACGACATTCTCAAGTCTTTGCATCTGCGTTCCCGTGGCATCAACTTCATCGCCTGCCCGAGCTGCTCGCGGCAGAACTTCGATGTGGTCAAGACCATGAACGAACTGGAAGGGCGCCTTGAAGACCTGCTGGTGCCGCTGGATGTCGCGGTGATCGGTTGCGTGGTCAACGGCCCCGGCGAAGCCAAGGAAGCCCATATCGGCTTGACCGGCGGCACGCCAAACCTGATTTACATCGACGGCAAGCCGTCGCAGAAACTGACGAATGACAATCTGGTGGACGAGCTGGAAAAGCTGATCCGCGAGAAAGCGGCCGAGAAGGTCGAAGCTGACGCAGCGGTTATCGCGCGCGGCTGATCGAACGAATTAAGGAATTTCTGTGAGCAAGTCTCTGCAAGCCATTCGTGGCATGAACGACATCCTGCCGGAACAGACGCCGGTATGGCGTTATTTCGAAGGCACCGTTTCGCGTCTGCTGGATAACTACGGTTACAAGCAGATCCGCATGCCGATCGTCGAGTTCACCGAGCTGTTCAAGCGCTCGATCGGTGAAGTGACCGACATCGTCGAAAAAGAGATGTACACCTTCGAAGACCGCAACGGCGACTCCCTGACCCTGCGCCCGGAAGGTACGGCCGCGTGCGTGCGTGCGGTGCTCGAGCACGGCATCACCGGCGGTGGCCAGGTGCAGAAACTCTGGTACATCGGCCCGATGTTCCGTCACGAGCGTCCACAGAAAGGCCGTTATCGCCAGTTCCACCAGATCGGTCTGGAAGTGTTCAACCTCGACGGTCCGGACATCGACGCCGAACTGATCGTGCTGACCTGGCGCCTGTGGGGCGAGCTGGGCATCCGCGATGCGGTCAAGCTCGAACTCAACAGCCTCGGCACCAGCGAGTCTCGCGGCCGTTATCGTGAAGCGCTGGTCGAGTACCTCTCGGCGCACCACGACAAACTGGACGAAGACAGCCAGCGTCGCCTGAAAACCAACCCGCTGCGCGTGCTCGACACCAAAAATGCCGAAACCCAGGCCGTGCTGGTCGATGCGCCGAAGATGGCCGACTACCTGGATGATGAATCCCGTGCCCACTTCGAAGGCCTGAAGGCCCGTCTGGATGCCGTCGGCATTCCTTACGTGCTCAACCCGAAACTGGTGCGTGGTCTGGATTACTACAGCAAAACCGTATTCGAATGGGTCACCGACAAGCTTGGCGCCCAGGGCACCGTCTGCGCGGGTGGGCGCTATGACGGTCTGGTCGAGCAGATGGGCGGCAAGCCGACCCCGGGCGTCGGTTTCGCCATGGGCATCGAGCGTCTGGTGCTGCTGCTGGAAACCCTGGAGCAGATCCCGGAAGAAATCTCCCGTCAGGTCGACGTCTATCTCTGCGCCTTCGGCGAAGAAGCGGAGCTGGCCGGTCTGGCCCTGGCCGAGCGTGTACGCGACCAACTGCCCAACCTGCGCCTGCAAGTCAATGCCGGCGCCGGCAGCTTCAAGAGCCAGTTCAAGAAAGCCGACAAGAGCGGTGCGCTGTACGCACTGATCCTCGGTGACGACGAAATGGCCCAGCAAGTGATAGGTTTCAAACCCCTGCGTGGCCAGGGCGAACAACAAAGCATTGCCTGGGATGCGCTCGCTGCACACCTGGCCACCTGCGTCGTGCAGGGTTGAAGCTGTCTAAACAGCCGATTTAGCGATTAAGGAGTATTGGGGTGTCGAGTACCGAAGACGAACAGTTGGCGGATTTGAAGGACTGGTGGACACGCAACGGCAAACCTCTGGTCACTGGCGGCCTGTTGGCGCTGGTCATCGTGTTCGGCTGGCAGGCTTTTCACAAGTATCAGAGCAACCAGTCGCAAGGCGCCTCGGTGCTCTATCAGCAATTGCTGGAAACCACGCTGACCCCGGATGGCAAGCCTGACGCCGCGCGCGTTGCGGATCTGGCCGGCAAGCTGAACAGCGAATTCGGCGGTTCTGCTTACGCGCAGTACGGCAGCCTGTTCGTGGCCAAGGTAGCGGTCGACAGCGGCAAGCTGGATGACGCAGCAACCGAACTCAAGGCCATCGTTGCCAAACCGGCCAACCCGGCGCTGGGCGAAATCGCCCGTCAGCGTCTGGCGCAGGTACTGGGCGCACAGAACAAGGCCGATGAAGCCCTGAAACTGCTCGAAGGCGATGCCGACAAGTCGTTCCTGGCCACTCGCGAAGAACTCAAGGGCGACCTGCTGGTACAGCTGGGCCGTACCGACGAAGCGAACGCGGCGTATCAAAAAGCCAAGGCGGCACTGTCGGATGAAGCGGCGGTCGGTGGCCTTCAAATCAAGCTGGACGACCTGGCCAAAGGGGATGCGTGACGTGATCCGTTGGAAGCATGCAGCATTGCTGGCTCTGGCCATTCTGGCCGCGGGTTGCAGCAGCAACAGCAAAAAAGAACTGCCACCGGCCGAGCTGACCGACTTCAAAGAAGAAGTGGTCCTGCACAAGCAGTGGAGCCGCTCGATCGGTGACGGTCAGGGCGAAACGTACAACATGCTGGTGCCGGCGATCGACGGTGACACCATCTACGCGGCCGACGTGACCGGTATCGTGATGGGCCTGGATCGTGGCAACGGCGACGTGAAATGGAAGAAAGACCTCGAACTGCCTGTGTCCGGCGCCGTTGGCGTGGGTTACGGTCTGGTCATGGTCGGCACCCTGCGCGGTGAAGTCGTTGCCCTCGACGCCATCAACGGCGAAGAGAAGTGGCGCTCGCGCGTCAACAGCGAAGTCCTCGCGCCACCGGCCAACAACGGTGACGTGGTGGTGGTACAAACTCAGGACGATCGTCTGATCGGTCTGGACGCGTCCACCGGCAACCAGCGCTGGGTGTATGACAGCACTCCGGCCGTACTGACCCTGCGCGGCACCAGCGCACCGATCGTCACCAACCGTCTCGCGGTGGCAGGCCTGTCGACCGGTAAAGTGGTCGCTCTCGACATTTCCAACGGCGTGCCGGTCTGGGAACAGCGGATCGCGATTCCACAAGGTCGTTCGGAACTGGAGCGCGTGGTCGACATTGACGGCGGTCTGCTGCTGTCCGGCGGTACCTTGTACGTTGCCAGCTATCAGGGTCGCGTTGCGGCACTGGATCTGGAAAGCGGCCGTCAACTCTGGCAGCGCGACGCGTCGAGCTATGCCGGTGTTGCCCAGGGTTTCGGCAACGTCTACGTAAGCCTGTCGTCGGGCACCGTTGAAGGCGTCGACGAGCGTTCCACCACAGCACTGTGGAGCAACGACTCGCTGGCCCGTCGTCAACTGTCGGCGCCGGAAGTGTTCTCCAGCTACGTTGCAGTCGGTGACCTGGAAGGTTACCTGCACCTGCTGAGTCAGGTGGACGGTCGTTTCGTCGGCCGCGAGCGCATCGACAGCGACGGCCTGCGTGCCCGTCCGCTGGTGGTGGGTGACACGATTTATGTGTATGGCAACAGCGGCAAACTGGAAGCCCTGACCATCAAGTAACAACTATGCTTGGGGTTAACTCCCCAGGCGGCCTTGCTTCTGCAGGGTTTGCAGCACCCACGGGTGTTGCCCCGAGCACCAGCCGCTGCCTCGCAGCGGCTTTTGTATTTTCTGAAATAACGAAGTGGAGAGCCGCATGGTTCCCGTAATCGCCCTGGTGGGCCGACCGAACGTCGGCAAGTCCACCTTGTTCAACCGCCTGACCAGGACTCGCGACGCCATCGTCGGCGACTTGTCCGGTCTGACCCGTGATCGCCAGTACGGTGAGGCCAAGTGGCAAGGGCGTTCCTACATTCTGATCGACACCGGCGGTATCTCCGGTGACGAGCATGGTATGGACGAAAAAATGGCCGAGCAGTCGCTGCTGGCCATCGAAGAAGCGGATGTCGTTCTGTTCCTGGTAGATGCCAAGGCCGGTTTCACCGCCGCCGACCAGATGATCGCCGAACACTTGCGCAAACGTAACAAGCGTTCCCACGTGGTGGCCAACAAGGTCGACAACATCGACCCGGAAATGGCCCGCGCCGAATTCGCCCCGCTGGGCATGGGCCACGCGATTCCGATCGCCGGCGCCCACGGTCGCGGCATCACGCAATTGCTGGAAGCCGCACTGAGCGATTTCCCGCGCGATGATGACGAACCGGCCGAAGGTGAAGAGGAAGAAGTGGTCGCCGAAGGCGAGGAAGCCAAGCGCATTCCTGGCCCGAGCGAAAAAGACGGGATCAAGATCGCCATCATCGGCCGTCCGAACGTCGGCAAGTCGACCCTGGTCAACCGCATGCTCGGTGAAGACCGGGTAATCGTCTATGACCAGCCCGGCACCACCCGCGACAGTATCTACATCCCGTTCGAGCGTAACGACGAGAAGTACACGCTGATCGACACCGCTGGTGTGCGCAAGCGCGGCAAGATCCACGAAGAAGTCGAAAAATTCTCCGTGGTCAAAACCCTGCAGGCGATCAAAGACGCCAACGTGGTGATCTTCGTGATGGACGCCCGCGAAGGCGTGGTCGATCACGACCTCAACCTGCTGGGCTTCGCCCTCGAGGCGGGTCGTGCGTTGGTCATCGCGATCAACAAGTGGGACGGCATGACGCCGAGCGAGCGCGACTTCGTGAAGGTCGAGTTGCAGCGTCGGTTGTTCTTCGTTGACTTCGCCGATATCCACTTCATCTCGGCACTGCACGGTACTGGCGTGGGCAACCTCTACGCCTCGGTGCAGAACTCGTTCAAGTCCGCGGTCACCCGCTGGCCGACCAGCCGCCTGACGCAGATTCTCGAAGACGCGGTCAGCGAGCACCAACCGCCGATGGTCAACAGCCGCCGGATCAAGCTGCGCTACGCTCACCTGGGTGGTGCGAACCCGCCGATCATCGTGATCCACGGTAACCAGATCGAGAAAGTGCCGAAGTCGTACGTGCGCTATCTGGAAAACACTTACCGCCGTGTGCTCAAACTGGTCGGTACGCCGATCCGTATCGAGTTCAAGGGCGGCGAGAACCCGTACGAAGGCAACAAGAACACGCTGACCGACCGCCAGGTCAACAAGAAGCGTCGTTTGATGTCGCACAACAAGAAGGCCAGCAAGAAGCGTCGCGACAAGAAGTAAGTCGTTGCGAACAGAGAGAAGGGCGCCGTTTGGCGCCCTTTTTTTATGGGCGCCGGATGGGCTATCCTCGGGCTCTCCCGCGCCGTCGTCAGAGCCGGGGCAGAGCAGGGAACCCCGATGATCACCAGCAAGCTGCCGAATGTCGGCATCACTATTTTCACGCAGATGTCTCAGCTCGCGGCGCAGACCGGAGCGATCAACCTTTCCCAGGGTTTTCCCGATTTCGACGGCCCGCAGGCACTGCGCGACGCGGTCGGTCGACACATCGCCAGCGGCCATAACCAGTATTCGCCCATGACCGGCCTGCCGGCGTTGCGCCAGCAGATCGCGGCGAAAATCGCCCGCAGTTATGGCGCCAACGTCGATGTAGACACTGAAGTGACAGTGACCCCGGGCGCGACCCAGGCAATCTTCTGTGCGATTCAGGCGGTTATCCACAGCGGCGACGAAGTCATCGTGTTCGACCCGGCCTACGACAGCTACGAGCCAGCAGTAGAGTTGGCCGGCGGACGCTGCGTGCATGTGCAACTTGGGCTGAAAGATTTCTCCATCGACTTCGACAAACTCAGCGCAGCCCTGAGCCCGCGCACGCGGATGATCATCCTCAACACCCCGCACAACCCGAGCGGTGCGCTGATCAGCCGTACCGAGCTGGATCAGTTGGCTGCGTTGATTCGCGACCGCGACATCTACGTGATCAGCGACGAAGTCTACGAACACTTGGTGTTCGACGGTGTGCCGCACGTCAGCGTGCTGGCCCATGAAGAGCTGTATCAGCGCGCATTCGTGGTCAGCTCGTTCGGCAAGACCTATCACGTCACCGGCTGGAAAACCGGCTACGTCGTGGCGCCGCCGGCCCTGACGGCGGAGCTGCGCAAGGTGCATCAATACGTCAGCTTCTGTGGCGTGACGCCGTTGCAGTTCGCTTTGGCCGATTACATGGCCGAGCATCCGGAACATGTCGAAGAGCTGCCGGGCTTCTATCAGGCCAAGCGCGATCTGTTCTGTGATTTGCTCGCGCCGTCGCGATTCAGTTTCACCCGCGTCACCGGCACCTATTTCCAGCTGGTCGATTACTCGCAGATTCGCCCCGACCTTAACGATGTCGAGATGGCGATGTGGATGACCCGCGAGCATGGCGTAGCGAGTATTCCGGTGTCGGTGTTCTACCAGAATCCACCCGAAGGCCAGCGCCTGGTGCGCCTGTGCTTTGCCAAACGTGAGGAGACGCTGCGGGAAGCGGCGGCCAAACTATGCGAGATCTGAGTGCGTTGCCCGATCTCAATCTGGCGCTGATCCAGACAAGCCTGGCCTGGCATGATCGTCAGGCCAATCTGGAGCATTTCGACGCCTTGCTGGAGCAGGCGCGCGGTGCGGATCTGATCATCCTGCCGGAAATGTTCACCACCGGATTCTCCATGGAGTCCGAAACCCTGGCCGAAGCAGAAAACGGCCCGACCAGCAAATGGCTGCGAGCCCAGGCGGCGAAGCTGAATGCTGTCGTCACGGGCAGCGTGATCATCCAGGCCGCCGACGGCAGCCACCGCAATCGCTTGCTGTGGGCGCGGCCGGACGGCGAAGTGCTGCATTACGACAAGCGTCACCTGTTCCGCATGGCCGGCGAGCACAACCACTACACTCCCGGCGAGCGCCAGGTGCAGTTCGAGCTCAAAGGCTGGCGGGTGCGTCCGCTGATCTGCTACGACTTGCGCTTCCCGGTGTGGAGCCGTGATGCCCAAGACACAGATCTGCTGCTGTACACCGCCAACTGGCCGGGTGCGCGGCGTCAGCACTGGAACCGGTTGCTGCCGGCCCGGGCGATCGAAAACCTGTGCTATGTGGCGGCGGTCAACCGCGTTGGCACTGATGGCAAAGGTTTCGCGTATACCGGCGACAGTCAGGTGCTGGATTTCCAGGGCGAGAGTTTGCTGGCGGCGGGGGAGGCTGACGGGGTGTTCAAGGTGGTTCTGGAAGCGGCTTCGCTGGCCGCTTACCGCGAGCGGTTCCCGGCGAATCTGGATGCGGACACCTTCGAGTTCACTTGATAGCCCAGATCACCTAGATCGTTCCCACGCGGGAACGATCAGCTAGAAAGTAAAAAGGCCCCGAGGTGCAAACCTCGGGGCCTTTTGCATTGCAGCGGTCAGTTACGCCGCTTTCGCTTCCGGCTGGCTCAGCGAACGATTCAGCGCGCTAAACAGGGCCTTGAAGCTGGCGGTGGTGATGTTTTCATCGATGCCCACGCCGTGCACCGCACGTTCGCCGTTCACACGCAATTCGATGTAGGCCGCCGCCTTGGCGTTGGTGCCCGCGCCGATGGCGTGTTCGTTGTAGTCCATGATCTCCACCGGAATCGGCAGACCGGCCACCAGCGCTTCCAGCGCGCCGTTGCCCTTGCCGCGCCAGTGCAGGTTGGTTTCGCCCTGACCCTTGCTCGCCACTTCCACTTCAACGGCGCTGTTGCCGTTTTCTTCTTGCAGGCGATGGCTGACCAGCGCGTACGGGGTGTTGGCTTGCAGGTATTCGCTGTGCAGCAGTGCGTGGATTTGCTGCGCGGTCATCTCCAGACCCAGGCGGTCGGTTTCACGCTGCACGACCTGGCTGAATTCGATCTGCATGCGACGTGGCAAGCTGATGCCGTATTCCTGTTCCAGCAAGTAGGCGATGCCGCCCTTGCCCGACTGGCTGTTGACGCGGATCACCGCCTCGTAGCTGCGGCCGATGTCGGCCGGGTCGATCGGCAAGTACGGTACTTCCCACAGTGCGTCGGATTTCTGCTGGGCGAAGCCCTTGCGGATCGCGTCCTGGTGGGAGCCGGAGAACGCGGTGTGCACCAGGTCGCCAACGTACGGGTGACGCGGGTGAACCTGGATCTGGTTGCACTCTTCGACGACCTTGCGCACGCCGTCGATGTCGGAGAAGTCCAGTTGTGGGTCGAGGCCTTGGGTGTACATGTTCAGTGCCACAGTCACGAGGTCGACGTTGCCGGTACGCTCGCCGTTGCCGAACAGGCAACCTTCGACGCGGTCGGCGCCGGCCATCAGGCCCAGCTCGGTGGCGGCCACGCCGGTGCCACGGTCGTTGTGGGTATGCAGGCTGATGATCACGCTGTCACGACGGTTGATGTTGCGGTGGAACCACTCGATCTGGTCGGCGTAGACGTTCGGGGTCGCGCATTCAACGGTGGCCGGCAGGTTGAGGATGATCTTGTGCTCAGGCGTCGGGTTCCAGACCTCGATCACCGCGTCACAGACTTCCTTGGCGAACTCCAGCTCGGTGGCGCTGAAGGTTTCCGGCGAGTATTCGAAGGTCCACTCGGTATCCGGCTGCATGGCGGCGTATTTGACGAACAGCTTGGCGGCGTTCACGGCGATGGCCTTGATCCCGTCCTTGTCCTGATTGAAGACGATGCGACGGAAAGAAGGGGAGGTGGCGTTGTACAGGTGAACGATGGCTTTCTTCGCCCCGCGCAGGGATTCGAAGGTGCGCTCGATCAGGTCTTCACGGCCCTGGGTCAGCACCTGAATGGTGGTGTCGTCCGGGATGTGGCCGTCCTCGATCAAGGTACGCACGAAGTCGAAGTCGGTTTGCGAGGCGGCCGGGAACGACGCCTCGATTTCCTTCACGCCCACTTGCACCAGGGTTTTCCAGAAGCGCAGCTTTTTCACCGCGTCCATCGGCTCGATCAACGACTGGTTGCCGTCACGCAGGTCGGAGCTGCACCAGATCGGCGCGGCATCGATGGTTTTCGACGGCCAGGTGCGATCCGGCAGATTGATCACAGGAAACGCGCGGTATTTCGAAGACGGGTCTTTGAGCATGCTCATCGGGAAATTCCTTATTGTCTGGGCCGAAAAGAGGCGGCCTGCCGGTGGAACGAACGTTCTTGGAAAAGCGTGGGACGAGGCGCAGCGATTCAGCCCGGCAGTCGTGCGCTGACGAGGCACAGGCTGCGGTGCTGGCGAAGCTGAATGAGGGTGTGAGAGGTTTTCATGCCTTCAACCCTAACCGCGGGGGGAGAGGATGGCAAGCAGTCGAAAAAAATTGAGAGGAATACCCGGAAAGCGGTTTTTTCCGAGATTTTATTCTCTGAATCAAAGTGAATGTTTGCAGAGATTGCGCAGTCCGTTCGTCGTGCGCAATCTCTGTGGGAGCGAGCTTGCTCGCGATGAGGCCAGTCGCCTCACTCGCAAATCAGGGCTGGAAAGCCCCAATGAAAATCGCCGGATCGACCCGCGCGTCGTTCAGGCTGACGTTCCAGTGCATGTGCGGCCCGGTCGCCCGACCTGTGGCCCCCACCTTGCCAACCACCGCGCCGCGCGCCAGTTGCTGGCCGTTCTGCACATCGATCTTCGACATGTGACAGAACATGCTGATGAAGCCCTGGCCGTGGTCGACGAACACCGTGTTGCCATTGAAGAAGTAGTTGCCGATCAGGATTACCTTGCCGGCCGCCGGAGTCTTGATCGGCGTGCCGGCCGGCACCGCGAAGTCCAGACCTGCGTGCGGATTGCGCTCTTCACCGTTGAAGAAACGGCGCACGCCGAACTTGCTCGACAGCGGTCCGTTGACCGGTTTGTCCAGCAGCAGATTGCTCGGGGTATTCGGGCTGAAGCTGCGATAGGCCTTGATCTGTTCGGCCAGTTCGCCCTCGATGCGCTTCAGGTTTGCTGGGTTTGGATTGACCTGCTGCGTGTTCTTCAGGGTGATGTGCTGTTCCGGGTATTTCTTGTTGCCGACGGTGAAGTTCAGATTCTTGCCGCCACTGCTGATCTGCTGGGTGCCGGGTTTGACGGTCAACGGAACGCCGACAATCGCCAGCCAATTGTTCTGTTCCTTGACCACCAGCACCGGTTTGCCCTGATAAGTGGCTTTCGGCGCTTGCACAGCGGTCCCCAGATCGACGACAGCCACGCCGCCCGGCACCGGTTTGTTCAGCAGACGGGTAATGTAACTGTCGGCGTGGGCGTTGAAGGTCAGGCACAGCAACAGCAATGGAGCAAGAAAACGCGGCATGGATCAGTCCAGTAAAGAAAGGGTGACGGGCGTCAGGTGGTTGTCCTCGACGCGCACTTGCAGTTCGCCTTCGCCCAGTCTGGCCTTGAGGCGCTGGCCGGTGTGGGTCTGCGCGGCGTTGCGGATCGCGTTGCCGCGTTCATCCAGCAGAATGCTGTAGCCACGGCCGAGAGTCGCCAGCGGGCTGACCACGTGCAGGGTCTGCATCTGGCTTTGCAGTTGTAAACGGCGGCGTTTCAGGCCTTCGTTAATGGCGCGTGGCAGGCGTTCGGCGAGGCTGTCGAGGCGCTGGCGCAACAAGGCCAACTGGCGTCCCGGATGTTGCCCTGCGAGGCGGGTTTCCAGACGAATCAGGCGTTCGCGGCGGGTATTGAGCTGGCGCTCGAAGGCGCGGCGCATGCGCATGTCCAGATCATCCAGACGCTGTGCCTGCTGGCGCAGACGCTCGCCAGGATGGCGCAGGCGGCGGGTCATGCCTTCAAGGCGCAGGCGATCGCGCATCAGTCGGTCACGCATGCGCATCACCAACCGGCGATGCAGGCTTTCGACCTGCCGGATCAGGTGGCTGGAATCCGGGGCAAGCAGTTCAGCAGCGGCGGACGGCGTCGGTGCGCGCACGTCAGCGACGAAGTCGCTGATCGACACATCGGTTTCATGGCCGACCGCGCTGACAATTGGCGTGACGCAGGCATCCACCGCACGGGCCACGGCCTCTTCGTTGAAGCACCAGAGGTCTTCCAGCGAGCCGCCGCCGCGCGCCAGGATCAGCGCGTCGAAACCACGGGCATCCGCCAGTTTCAGGGCGCGGACGATCTGCGCGGTGGCTTCGCGGCCCTGAACTGCGGTCGGAATAAGCGTCAGCTGTACCTGCGGCGCGCGGCGGCGGAACACGCTGATGATGTCGCGGATCACCGCGCCGGTCGGCGAACTGATGATGCCGATGCGCTGCGGGTGCGCCGGCAGCGGCACTTTGTGCTCGGCACTGAACAGGCCTTCGGCGCTGAGCTTTTCCTTCAAGGCATCGAAGGCCAGGCGCAGGGCACCGTCACCGGCAGGCTCCACGGTGTCGAGGATCAGCTGATAGTCGCCACGCCCTTCGAACAGCGAGACCTTGCCGCGCACCTTGACCGCCAGGCCATCCTTCAGCGCCTGACGCACGCGCGCAGCATTCTGCCGGAACAGCGCGCAACGCACCTGCGCCCCGCTGTCCTTGAGCGTGAAATACACGTGGCCGGACGCCGGGCGGGCGAGGTTGGAGATTTCGCCTTCGACCCAGATGTTGCTGAACACGTCTTCGAGCAACACCCGCGCGCGGCCGTTGAGCTGGCTGACGGTCAGGACTTCGCGGTCCAGGCCGAGTCTTGCAAAGGGATCTTTAATCATGGGGCGCAGTTTAAAGGCATTCGCCGGTGAATGTCTGGAGGAAGTGTTGCACCAGAGGTGTGGGATTTTGCCGAGAAGCGAGGGCGACGGTGCTCTGGCAATCGCCGGTCAGCGGCAGAAATCTCACACCAGCGGGCGCGATGTCCTGCACTGATTCCGGCAGCAGAGCGATGCCGAATCCGGCCTGGATCAACTGCAATTGCGTGGTTTTGCGCGACATCACCCGCGCAGCCTGAGGGAAAAAGCCGTGACGCATGCACAGGTCGGCGCACAAATAACTCAGCCCGCCGCGCTGCGGGTGCGGGATGGAGATGAACGCTTCGTCCTTCAATTGCGCCAGATCGACTGCCTCCGCCAACGCCAGTCGATGATCCGCCGGCACTGCTAGCAGCAAACGTTCGGTGTAGAGCGGCACAATCTGAACACCCTCGCGTTGACGCAGTACCGGCAGACGCAGAAGGCCAATATCGAGGCGGCCCTCGGCCAGTTCTTCAAGTTGTGCTTCCGAGGAGAGCGTGCCGATGTCCAGCGAAACCCCGGGTTGCTGCTCCAGGTACTCGCTCATGTCGCGTAACAATCGGCCGCTGATCGGCACGGTACTCGAGTGACACACGCGCAAAGTACCGCGCTGGCCCTGGCCGATTTCCGTGGCCAAAGTGCTGGCCTTGTTCAATTCATTCAGCAGGTTTCTCGCCCGGGGCAGGAACGCTTCGCCAGCGGCGGTGAGCCGGGGCTGGCGCGCGGTGCGTTCGAACAACGGCGTTTGCAGGCGAGCTTCCATGTCCTTGATCTGCCGGCTCAGCGCCGACTGGGCAATGAACAGGCGTTCGGCCGCAGCGCTGAAGCTGCCGCTCTCGGCGATTTCGACGAAGTAACGCAATTGACGGGTTGAAAGCACGAGGCATGCCTTTTCGAGATGGCTTGGCGGTTTCGATGATATTAGTCGCAACCCTCGGCGCTGGCTAAAGTCATCGCAGGCTTATATAGGAAGCGGGCGAATGAGTGTGGCGGGGTTGTTGAGCGAATGGTCGTGGGGCGCGCAGGGCTGGGTGGTGATCGGGCTGGCCATCGCGCTGGCGTACATCGTGTTCGGGATTGCCGGTTTCGGTACGGCGCTGGTGGCGGGGCCGATTCTGATTCTGTTCATGCCGCTGTCGAAAATCGTGCCGTTGCTGGTGCTGCTGGATTTCGTCGCGGCGTTCGGCAATCTGCTGCCGTCGCGGCGGGATGTGGCGAAACCGGAATTGCTGCGGCTGTTGCCGTGCATGGCGGTGGGGTGCACGTTGGGGGTGATTTTCCTGCTGAACCTCAAGTCCGATCTTTTGCTGCTGCTGATGGGTTTGTTCATCAGTGCCTATGCGATCTACAGCTTGTGGATCAAGGCGCGGCCGGCGCAGTTGTCTGCCGGGTGGGCGTTACCGATGGGCACCGTGGGCGGGCTGTTCGGGGCGTTGTTCGGCAGTGGTGGCTTTCTTTATGCAATCTATCTCAACAGCCGACTGCCCAAGGACGCAGCCCGGGCCACGCAAAGTGCGCTGATCAGTTGCAGCACAGTGGTGCGTTTGAGCCTGTTCGCCATCGCCGGGGTGTATGCCGAGCTACCCTTGTTGATGCTTGCACTGTGCCTGTTGCCGGCGATGGCGCTGGGCTTGTGGGTCGGACGGCGCTTGACCATGCGCCTGTCCCGCGAGGCCTTCGTGCGGCTGGTGACCTGGCTGGTGCTGGCAAGCGGGATTGCGCTGATCGGCCGCTATTTAAGCACTTGACCGGATTTTGTCAGGGATTAAGCTGCCGGCCGCGTTCGTCGCAGAACATCCTTTGACGCAGCAGGCTTGCACCATGAATTCCCAGAGCATCATCGTCCCGAAAATCTCCAACCTGCCGGTGCACGAGCCCCGGGCCCGGGCGATCCTGCGCTGGCTGGTGCGCAAGAACATCGTCAAGGAAGAACTGAGCACCTGCGGACGTACCGGCAATCGCATGGCCTACGCCATCGCCGATGGTGCCCGCGCAGTGGTGCTGCACCCCGAGGCGCTGCCGTTCGGTGAGCCGATCAATGGGCTGGAGGTCATCACCAAGCGCTGCATCTACACCCCGGCCAAGGGTTTTCTCGAAGAAGCCGGTTGTGCCGAATGCCGTCAGGAGATCGGCGAAGCGTTGTTCGAAAGTCTGGAAGACTGGATGCCGGGTCGCACCGACAACTTCACCTGTCCTGAATGCGGGCACGAAGACGACATCAACGGTTTTCTGTATTTGCAGGAATGCGGGTTTTCCAACCTCGGTTTCATCTTCAACAACTGGCTGGAGGCGGGGTTCAAGCAGAGTTTCATCGACGAATTCGCCGACTGGCTGGATCAACCGGTGAGCTGGGTCAAGGTCGAGTTGTAGGGGGCGTTTTTCCCGTACATCAGCAACATTGATATAAGACAAGTTTTACATTGAGCCCGGTAGGGTGTCTGAGTATAATGGCGCGCTTCCATTTTCCCGCTCGGGAGCCCCCGCGATGCTGCGTATCAGCCAAGAAGCTCTGACCTTCGACGACATTCTCCTAGTGCCCGGTTATTCCGAGGTGCTTCCTAACGAAGTCAGTCTGAAGACCCGCCTTACCCGTGGCATCGAGCTGAACATTCCTCTGGTTTCTGCCGCCATGGACACCGTCACCGAAGCCCGTCTGGCAATCGCCATGGCTCAGGAAGGTGGCATCGGCATTATCCACAAGAACATGACCATCGAGCAGCAAGCTGCCGAAGTTCGCAAGGTCAAGAAGTTCGAAGCCGGTGTGGTCAAGGACCCAATCACCATCGAGGCTGACGCCACGGTTCGTGATCTGTTCGAACTGACCCGCATGCACAACATTTCCGGCGTTCCGGTCCTGCACGATGGCGACCTGGTCGGCATCGTCACCTCCCGTGACGTGCGTTTCGAAACCCGTCTGGACGCCACCGTTCGTGAAGTGATGACGCCGAAAGAGCGTCTGGTCACTGTTCGCGAAGGCGCCGACAAGAACGAAGTCCGCGAGCTGCTGCACAAGCACCGCCTGGAAAAAGTCCTGATCGTCGACGACAAGTTTGCCCTCAAAGGCATGATGACCGTCAAAGACATCGAAAAAGCCAAGGCCTACCCGCTGGCCAGCAAGGACGACCAAGGTCGTCTGCGCGTCGGCGCTGCGGTCGGTACCGGTAAAGACACTGGTGACCGCGTTGCAGCCCTGGTCAATGCCGGTGTGGACGTGGTGGTGGTCGACACCGCTCACGGTCACTCCAAAGGCGTGATCGACCGCGTTCGCTGGGTCAAAGAGAATTTCCCTGAAGTGCAGGTGATCGGCGGCAACATCGCCACCGGCGCAGCCGCCAAGGCCCTGGCCGAAGCTGGCGCCGACGCGGTCAAGGTCGGTATCGGCCCTGGCTCGATCTGCACCACCCGTATCGTCGCCGGTGTCGGCGTTCCGCAAATCAGTGCCATCGCCAACGTCGCCGCTGCCCTCGAAGGCACCGGTGTTCCGTTGATCGCCGACGGCGGCATCCGTTTCTCCGGTGACCTGTCCAAGGCCATCGTTGCCGGTGCTTCCTGCGTGATGATGGGCTCGATGTTTGCCGGTACCGAAGAAGCGCCGGGCGAGATCGAACTGTTCCAGGGCCGTTCGTACAAGGCTTATCGCGGCATGGGTTCGCTGGGCGCCATGTCCCAGGCTCAAGGTTCTTCCGACCGTTACTTCCAGGACTCCTCGGCAGGCGCCGAGAAACTGGTTCCGGAAGGCATCGAAGGCCGTGTTCCTTACAAGGGCACCCTGAGCGCGATCATTCACCAGTTGATGGGCGGTCTGCGTTCCTCGATGGGTTACACCGGCAGCGCCAACATCGAAGAAATGCGCACCAAGCCTGAGTTCGTGCGGATCACCGGTGCCGGCATGGCCGAATCCCACGTTCACGACGTGCAGATCACCAAGGAAGCGCCAAACTACCGCGTAGGTTGAGGCTTCAAGCAAAACGTTAAATGACCGGGGCTGTTTTATTCAGCCCCGAGTCGTTTCTGAATCAAGACTGTTTCTGAATTACTTAGACGAGACTGAATCATGGCCCTCGACATTCACGCTCACCGCATCCTGATCCTCGACTTCGGTTCGCAATACACCCAACTGATCGCCCGCCGCGTGCGCGAGATCGGTGTGTACTGCGAACTGCACCCGTTCGACATGGACGAAGATGCGATCCGCGAATTTGCGCCAAAAGGCGTGATCCTCGCCGGCGGTCCCGAGTCCGTGCACGAAGCCAACAGCCCGCGCTGCCCGCAAGCGGTGTTCGACCTGGGCGTACCGGTCTTCGGTATCTGCTACGGCATGCAGACAATGGCCGAGCAACTGGGCGGCAAGGTTGAAGGCTCCGAACTGCGTGAGTTCGGTTATGCCCGCGTTGACGTGGTCGGCAAGAGCCGTCTGCTCGACGGCATCGAAGACCACATCGACGCCGACGGCCTGTTCGGCCTCGACGTATGGATGAGCCACGGTGACAAGGTCACCAGGATGCCGGAAGACTTCCACATCCTGGCCAGCACTCCGAGCTGCCCGATTGCCGGCATGTTCAACGACGAGCGCGCTTACTACGGCGTGCAGTTCCACCCGGAAGTGACCCACACCAAGCAGGGCGGTCGCATCCTGTCGCGTTTCGTTCTCGACATCTGCGGCTGCGAAGCCCTGTGGACTCCGTCGAAGATCGCCGAAGACGCCATCGCCAACATCCGCGCACAAGTCGGTACCGACAACGTGCTGCTGGGGCTGTCCGGCGGTGTGGACTCCTCGGTGGTTGCGGCACTGCTGCACAAGGCCATCGGCGACCAGCTGACCTGCGTCTTCGTCGACAACGGCCTGCTGCGTCTGCACGAAGGCGAGCAGGTGATGGCCATGTTCGCCGAGAACATGGGCGTCAAGGTGATCCGCGCCAACGCTGAAGACCAGTTCCTGAACAACCTGGCCGGCGAAGCCGATCCAGAGAAGAAGCGCAAGATCATCGGCCGTACCTTCATCGACGTCTTCGATGCCGAATCCTGCAAGCTGGACAACATCAAGTACCTGGCTCAGGGCACCATCTACCCGGACGTGATCGAATCGGCTGGCGCGAAAAGCGGCAAGGCCCACGTGATCAAGTCGCACCACAATGTAGGCGGCCTGCCGGAAGAGATGAACCTGAAACTGGTCGAGCCACTGCGCGAACTGTTCAAGGACGAAGTCCGTCGTCTGGGCCTGGAACTGGGCCTGCCGTACGACATGGTCTACCGTCACCCGTTCCCGGGCCCGGGCCTGGGCGTGCGGATCCTCGGTGAAGTGAAGAAGGAATACGCCGACCTGCTGCGTCGCGCCGACCACATCTTCATCGAAGAACTGCGCAAGGCCGACTGGTACCACAAGGTCAGCCAGGCCTTCGTAGTGTTCCAGCCAGTGAAATCGGTTGGCGTGGTCGGCGACGGCCGTCGTTACGCCTGGGTCGTGGCCCTGCGTGCCGTGGAAACCATCGACTTCATGACCGCACGTTGGGCGCACCTGCCTTATGAACTGCTGGAAACCGTCTCCGGCCGCATCATCAATGAAATCGAAGGCATCTCGCGCGTGACTTACGACGTGTCGAGCAAGCCGCCGGCGACCATTGAGTGGGAGTGATCCTGCGCAAGCCATGATGGCTTGAAGTCTGAACCAACAAAAAGCCGCGTGAAACAATGTTTCACGCGGCTTTTCTGTTTCTGGCGTTCAACGGCTGCTTACAAAGGTCTGGACCAGCCCGCCAGTTTCATCCCACGCTCATCAAGCGCCTTGAGCAGCGCCTTGATACTGGCGAAGCGTTTTTCATGGACGCTGGGCCATTCGGGGCGTTCGATGAAAACGCGGTCGGATTCGAAGTGGATACCCGTGCGTACAATCGCATTGGCGCGGTTGCGATGTACCAGAAAGGTTTCCCGCAGTTCCTTTTTCAAGGTGTACAGACCCGGTCGGGAAAGCAGCTGTTCGATCTCCGAGGTCGTCCGGGCGTACCATGGTGTTTCGACTTGCAGGCGCAGGTCACCTTTTACGAATGCCTGGTTCTTGCCCATTTGATCGGCAAGACTTTTACCGGGATCCGCTTCGATACCGCCGGATTGACCTTCAGCGACATCTTCGGCGCGCAGACCGACGACGCCTTCCAGCTCGCTGACACCGGCAACGCCTTCGAACGTGTTCGAGTGGGAGTTCCCCATCAGTGCCACCCAGTTATGCGGTCCGCGAGCCCCCTGGTCAGCCTCGATCACGGTGTGAGCGTAGTAGTTCATGATTCTCTGGCGTGCCGACGGATCCGCCGTTCTCATTCCTTCAACCCGATAACTGGCCAGGCAGTCGATGGCCTGAACGCGTATCCCGTTGCGATTGGCTTCCTTGACCAGATTGAGAAAGGTGTAGCGTTGCAGCGGATCGGTCATGTGACCACTGTCTAGCTGAATCAGATAGTTCTCCAGATCCCGCGGCATGACCGACGTCCTGGCGTAATTATCCAGTGCGGGCTGGTGGAAATCCGTGAGCAAGTGTTCGGAGTAGAGGGTCTTCACGCCCTTGTTGGCCAGGGTTTGCATATTGTCGATCAGCCACTGCTTGCTGCCGATGTCGGCATGGCTTTCGCCAATGACCAGACCGCGAAAATCCGTGAATACCCGCTCGATGAATGTTTGTCCCGACAGCCCTGCTGTCAGCGAATCCATTGATGGGCGCACGGGGAGGTGCAGTTCGGCATAGAAACGCACTGCCGCTTCATGCAGTTGTTTTCGCAGCATCTTGAATGTATCGAGGGGCGAATTGCCGCCCCATGACGCAACGGAGTCGTTCAACAGAGAGGCGTCATTGCCACGCGCCACGTTTTTCAGTTCGGCCCGGGCCTGCACCGCAATCTCATACGGCGAGGTGAAGCGGGGTGGATCCTTGATCGTCAAATCCGGGGCGGGTGGCGCTTCAATCGCCGGGATGGACGGCTGAATGTCTGGCAGTTGACCGAGCGTAGCGGTGGGATCAATACGCACGTGTACCTGCGTGAGGCCTTCATGTTCTATGGCTTGCAACAGTTCATGCAGGCTGTCGAAGTGACGCCCGCTGACGGCTGACCATTTCGGCCGGAGGATGGAGAAACCGGCGCTGTCCTGCTGGATCGGTGTACGCACCAGACTGCCATTGCCACTGCGGTGAACAAGGGTGGAGGGCTCCTGCACCATGAACATGCCGCGCCTGGGCAGCGCTTCTTCAAGCGAGCGAGCTGTTGCCGTCGCGGGCGGTGCGCTCAGTTGCAGGCGAAGATCGCTTTTCAATTCGTCGAAGGGACGTCCCAAGATGTCTTTGACTTTTTTGCCCGGGTCAGCTGTAAGCCCCTGAGCCTGACCCACAGCACTTTCATCGACGCGTAATGCCACCGCACCTTCCAGCTCACTCAGCCCGGCAACCTTGTCGAAGCTGCTGGCGCGGGCCTCATCGACCAGTGCGATCCAGCGATGAACACCGCGTGCGGCCTGGTCGGCCTGAATCACAGTGTCCGAGTAGTAATTCATCATTTTTCGGCTGCTGGCTTCGGTAGTACCTTCCATCCGTGGAAAGCGCCGGGTCGCCATGCTGTCGATCGCTTGTACGCGGATGTGATTCTTCTGTGCGCCTTTTACCAGCTCGGTGTAGGAATAAGGTCCGGCAGGGTCGGTTTTGAACCGCGCATCCAAAGCCTTCAGGTACCGCTCCAGAGCCGGCGGCATCTTGCCGCTCTGGTGAAAAACATCCAGATCCGCTTGATGGAAATCCGTGAGCAAGTGATCCAGGTAAAGGGTTCTGACCTTCTGTTTGTTCAGCGCTTTGAGATTGTCGACAAGGGCCTGTCGAGCACCGATGGCAGAACTGTCCTGACCGATTCCCAGGCCGGTGCCGTCCTTGAACAGGCGCTTGGTCATTTCGGCAAAAGGCGTCGTGGGTTTGAAGAGTGGGACGGCCGGACGCGGGGGAAATTCGGTGGCGGCATAGGCGTTGATGGCATCGTCGTAGAGCCCGCGACGCAGGGTTTTGAAGTCTTGATAGAAACGGTCGCTGCTGTCCTGTGGATCCAGCGGGAAATCATCGACCTGAGCTTCGGCAACGGGTTGCAGCGCCGATCGCGATGCTTGCGGCACATCGTACGTCAGTGGTTGCATCTCCACTTCTGGCAGTGGGTCGGCCGTGTGTCCGAAGGGCCACTTGCCGAAAATTTTCATGCCACCCTTGAGTCCGGGGCGGGCCACCGGTTCCCACCTGAGCGCTTCGTTCAAGCGTATCGGGACATTGCGGTAATACGAGAAAGGGTTACTCGGATCAATGATCACCCAGCCGCGTAACTGCTCGACATAACGCACCTGATAAAAGCCGTCGCTTCCTGCGCGGCGCATGTAAATGTAACGCTTGCCCGAAGCGGCCAGGATGATCTCCTGCAATTTGGGGTCGCCGGTTTCAACGCGGGTGCCTTCGGTGATTTCAGTCTTGAATGAAGCAAGGAAGTCCTCGGGCTGCACGGGCAGGATGCGTGTCGGGGCAATTTCCTCCAACGGGGGCAGCGGGGTGCGGGCAATCGCCGCTTCGGCGAGTTTTTCTTCCGGTGCGAAGACCGTGCTGGCCTCGGCTATTTCCGGCAGACGGCCACCGCCCTTGAGGAAGGTGGCGTTGAAAAGGGTATCGATGGTCGCGAAGATGGCGCCCGTCACTGCAGACTTGCGTTCACCGGGTGTCTTGCCATTGACCGCCTGATCAATCTGCAACCCGACATTGGCGATGCCGGCGCCCACGACGGCCAGTGCCACAGGCCAGCCGACAGCGGCCATCGGACCGAACATGCGACCGAAAGCGTTGAGATAGCCGATCCACAGTTTTTTCCGCAGATCGCCATTGGTGTGCATCATGAACGTGGCGTCGCTGATCATCCTGGCGTGAGTGGCGTTGGCGAGGAAAGTGAAGGCATCGCTCTTGAACGTCTCGCTGGTGTGTTCGACCAGGGAGTGATCGGCGCAGTCCCAGGCGCTGACCAGCAGATCCAGGACATGATTGAGCCCGACATTTTCGACATGCGGCGGGCGGAATATCTCAGTGAGCAGATATGTCCCGGGACTCAACAGGGGGAGCCACCCCGGTTTCGCAGCGTCGCGCCATGAGGTGTCTTCCATGATGTCGTGATCGGCCACTTGAAAATGCGCGAGGAAACGTTGGCGGTCAGCCGGTTTACGGGTTTGCGACAGCACCCACCAATGCAGATCCTTCGCTGTCTCGAAGGCGTGCAGACCCCAGATTTCTCCGGGGGTGTAGAGGATCTTTCGACCATTGACGTCGGTGATGCACAGAATATCGGTCGCTACATAACCCCCCACCTTCAGCAAGCTCAGATGCATTCCCTTGGCGGGCGCCGCATCCTCCTCCAGCATCTGCAACGTGACGGGCCAGCTCACATTGCCGGCGACGGCCTTGACCACTGTCCGGAAATTTTCGTCCGACAACCGGCCACCTTCGCGATCCTCCATGGCCTGGGCGATAAAGGTGCACTTGGCCAGGCTGCGGAATGTCCTGGTGTGTTTTTTCCAGAACGAGGCGACCTTCTGATTGAACAGATCGGCAAAGTTGATCGCCCAGAAATCCTTCAGCACCTCGTTGCCATGCAACCGCACTTCATTGGTCTCGTCGAAGTCCTCGGCGTCCGATCCGGTCGTGTAAAAGCCCCCATCGACATCGAGCATGTCCGAGTTGTCCTGATCACCGACGCGGAACCGCTGGATCACCAGTTGCGGCAAGGTCATGGACTCGGTTGGCCGGGCACCATGATGTTCCCAGCCCGTGAACGCTTTCCAGCTGCTGCTGGAGAACTTGAAGCGGTGCCAGTAAACCTGTCCGGGGTCCAGGTGATTCACGCCATGTTTGCGCAGGATGTCCCTGGCGATATCACAGGCCATTTCGTACATGTCGGGGCATGCATGAACCAGCGCGGGCACCAGGTTCTTCAGGGCCAGTTTGTCGGCGGCGTTGGGGAATGCAATGTTTGCTGATGTGTCCACGGTCTTTCCTTGAGGGTGGTACGGATGGGACCGGATCATTTCAGCTGGGCGTAGGAAGGGTCTGTCAGCCGTTGTGTGTAACGGGTGTCGGAACATTAGGCACGGCGCATGGGAAAACGATCAGGATCCAGTCTGAAAACCCGGCAATGTGGAGCAGTTGAGTCCCGCTTTTCGCTCTGAGGAACTGCGGCCAGTCGCCGCGCCGCCCTTACTGTTTCTCATCTGCGGGTGTATCGTATTCGCCCTTTACGGGTCTGCGGGCCCGCCGCAGATACGTGAGGTAGTTGAGTTCATGTCCTTTACCCGTCGCCAAATCCTCGGTGGCCTGGCCGGTCTTGTTGTCGTTGGCGTGGGAGCGGGGGGCGCGTCGCGTTACTGGCTGGGCAAGATGGCCGATGCCGATGCGGGGCATGACTATGAGCTGATCGCTGCGCCACTGGACGTCGAGCTGGTGCCGGGGCACAAGACCGAGGCCTGGGCGTTTGGCCCGTCGGCGCCGGGCACCGAGTTGCGCGTGCGTCAGGGCGAGTGGCTGCGGGTGCGGTTCATTAATCATCTGCCGGTCGCGACGACCATTCACTGGCACGGCATCCGCCTGCCGCTGGAGATGGACGGTGTGCCGTACGTGTCGCAATTGCCGGTGCTGCCGGGTGAATACTTCGATTACAAATTCCGTGTGCCGGATGCTGGCAGCTACTGGTATCACCCGCACGTCAGCAGCAGCGAAGAGCTCGGTCGCGGGCTGGTCGGGCCGTTGATTGTCGAGGAGCGCGAGCCGACCGGGTTCAAGTACGAAAAGACCCTGAGCCTCAAGAACTGGCATATCGACGACGAGGGCAACTTCGTCGAATTCAGCATTCCGCGTGAAGCGGCCCGTGGCGGTACGGCGGGGCGGCTGTCGACCATCAACGGTGTACCTTCGCCGGTGATCGAGTTGCCGGCGGGGCAGATCACCCGCGTACGCTTGCTCAACCTCGACAACACTCTGACCTATCGCATCAACATTCCCGGCGTCGAAGCTCAGATCTATGCGCTGGACGGCAACCCGGTCGAGCCGCGCCCGCTAGGCAAGGAGTACTGGCTCGGCCCGGGCATGCGTATCTGCCTGGCGATCAAGGCACCGCCGGCCGGTGAAGAACTGTCGCTGCGCAACGGCCCGGTGCGTCTTGGCACCCTGCGGTCGGTGGCCAACAATGACGCGCCGACCGACTGGCCAAAGGCATTGCCGGCCAACCCGGTGGCCGAGCCGGACCTGGCCAATGCCGAGAAACTCAACTTCAATTTCGAATGGGTCGGTTCGGTGTCGGTGAATGTCGACAACGGCAAGCCGCCGAGCCTGTGGCAGATCAACGGCAAGGCCTGGGACATCACCGACAAGACCTGTGCCGACCGGCCGATCGCCAGCCTGAAACTGGGCCAGAGCTATATTTTCGAACTGAAGAACATGACCCAGTACCAGCACCCGATCCACCTGCACGGCATGAGCTTCAAGGTGATTGCGTCGAACCGGCACAAGATCGTGCCGTACTTCACCGACACTTACCTGCTGGGCAAGAACGAGCGCGCGCAGGTGGCGCTGGTGGCGGATAACCCTGGCGTGTGGATGTTCCACTGCCACGTGATCGACCACATGGAAACCGGCCTGATGGCCGCCATCGAGGTGAAGTGATGCGCCAGATTCGCCCCGCGGCGATCATCGACCGCAGCCGTGACCGCGACTTCATGCGCGAGGCGCTGGAATTGGCGGCCCAAGGCGCAGCCCTCGGCGAAGTGCCGGTGGGCGCAGTGCTGGTGCAGGATGGCGAAATTATCGGTCGTGGCTTCAATTGCCCGATCAGTACCAGCGACCCGAGTGCCCATGCGGAAATGGTCGCGATCCGCGCCGCCGCGCAAGCAGTGGATAACTATCGACTGCCGGGCAGTACGCTCTACGTGACGCTGGAACCGTGCAGCATGTGCGCCGGGTTGATCGTGCACTCGCGAATCGCGCGGGTGGTGTATGGCGCGCTGGAGCCCAAGGCCGGGATTGTGCAGAGTCAGGGGCAGTTCTTCACTCAGGGCTTTCTCAACCATCGAGTGTTGTATGAAGGCGGGGTGTTGGCGGAGGAGTGTGGGGCGGTTCTGACCGAGTTCTTCAGGGCGCGGCGCGCGAAACCGGCAGACTGAACACAAAACCAATGTGGGAGCGAGCTTGCTCGCGATTCGGTCGGACAGTTACAGAAATGTTGACTGTCAAACCGCTATCGCGAGCAAGCTCGCTCCCACAGTGTTATTCGGTGTTTGGAAGATTTACTTCTTAGCGACAATCACCGCCCGCATCGGCGCCGGCAGCCCTTCAATCGTCTTGCTGTGATCTTCCGGATCAAGGAAGTCGCTCAACGACTGATACTTCATCCACTCAGTCCCGCGTTGTTCTTCAACGGTGGTGGTGCTCACATCCACGCATTTCACATCGGTGAAACCCGCACGACGCAGCCACAATTCCAGCGCCGGCACCGATGGCAAGAACCACACATTACGCATCTGCGCATAACGGTCTTCCGGCACCAACACCTGATGCTTGTCGCCTTCGACCACCAGCGTCTCCAGTACCAGCTCGCCACCTTTCACCAGGCAATCTTTCAGCGCCAGCAAATGCTCGATCGGCGAACGACGGTGATAGAACACCCCCATGGAAAACACCGTGTCGAAGCCTTCCAGATTCGGCGGCAGGTCTTCGAACGGGAACGGCAGGTGCCAGGCATTCGGCTCTGACAGATAACGTTGCACCGCCTGGAACTGGCAGAAGAACAGCCAGTTCGGATCGACGCCGATCACGCTGTCGGCACCGGCCCCGAGCATGCGCCACATGTAGTAGCCGTTACCGCAACCGACATCGAGGATGCGTTTGCCCTTCAGATCCAGATGCGGAGCGACCCGCGACCACTTCCAGTCCGAGCGCCATTCGGTGTCGACGTGCACGCCGAACAGATCGAACGGCCCCTTGCGCCACGGCGACAGGCCCATCAGGGCTGTACGCATCTGGGCACGGGTTTCGGCGTCGCAATCGGTGTCGAGTTTCAGACCGTCGAGCAGGTCGACTTCAGTCGGCTGGATCTTCGGCAAGGCGTCCAGCGCACTTTGCCAGCGCTCCAGATCGCCGTGACCTTTCTCCATTTTCTTGTCGAGCTGCACTTGCAGGGTGTTGGCCCATTCGGCCAGCGGCGTGCCGGCCAGACGGCGGGCGAGGGGGGACAGATCAATCATGGCAAGGCAATCAACGAGGCAAAGTTAAGACACTGGAACCACGGCACGACTTTCGAGAACCCGGCGGCCAGCAGGCGCTCGCGGTGTTCTTCGAGGCTGTCGGGCTTCATGACGTTTTCGATGGCGCTGCGCTTCTGGGCGATTTCCAGTTCGCTGTAGCCGTTGGCGCGCTTGAACGCGACGTGCAGGTCAGTCAGCAGCGCGTGTTCTTCGACATCGTTGAAGCGCAGCTTCTCCGACAGAATCAGCGCGCCGCCCGGCAGCAATGATTGGCGGATGCGTGACAGCAACGCCGTGCGCTGTTCCGGGGCGATGAATTGCAGAGTGAAGTTCAGCGCCACCACCGAAGCCGGTTTGAAGTCGAGGGCGAGGATATCGCCTTCAATCACTTCGACCGGCAGCAACTCCTGGAACATCGAGTCCTGACCGTTGAGGTACTCGCGGCAGCGCTCGACCATCGCCGCCGAGTTATCCACTGCGATCACCCGGCAACCGTCGGTGCGCACGTGGCGACGCAGGGCCTGGGTCACGGCGCCGAGCGAAGCTCCGAGGTCGTAGAGCACGCTGTTCGGCTGAGCGAACTGCGCCGCGAGTACGCCGAGGTTCTCGACGATGGTCGGGTAACCCGGCACCGAACGCTTGATCATGTCCGGGAACACCCGCACCACGTCTTCGTTGAAGGCGAAGTCAGGCACTTGGGCCATCGGCTGGGCGAAAATGCGATCGGGTTCTTTGCTCACGGCGGTTCCGGCGGTGTCGATGAAAAGGCCGGCATTTTAGCCAAACTGGCGCGCAGATGCGCGGGTTGTCTGATAAACCGCTTTGCAGCGGGTGATCGTTCCTACGCTCCGCGTGGGAATGCATCCGGTGACGCTCTGCGTCACTTGCGCAAGGACTCAGAGCGTGGGAGCGATCGGTTTCAGAGGTCGGGGCGTTTGGTTTGGGAGAAGGCCGAGGCGGCGATCCCCCACTGCCCCAGCCAGTAACTGAGGATGATGATGTAGGGCGCCGCATTGAACGGTGAGACAAACCGGTTGATGCCGATCACGCTGTCGGAGAACACGAACGCCACTGCGCCGCCCGCCGCCAGCAGTGCCGAACGTTGTGGTACGCCGCTGCCGAGTCGGGCCAGTGCGCGCCAGAGCATGGTGCTGATGGCGGTGCCGTAGACGATCACCGGCACGGTCAACGGGCCGAGTCCGCTGGAGATCAGGATACCCAACAGCACAGCGCCGACACTGAGCGCCAGGATCAGCGGCAGCAGGGCCAGGCGTCGGCAATCGCTGAGGTAAGCCTTGAGATAAGCCAGATGCGCTACCAGAAACGCACCCAAGCCAAACACGAACAAATCCCCCGGCCACGCCAGCAACACATCGCCGATCAACGAGAAAATCAGACCGAGGCTGATCCAGCGGCGATAGTCGCTCGGTGGTGCATCGTGCAGCCAGCCGAGCAACGCCAATACCGGCAACGGTTTGACCAGCAGGCAAAGCAGCGCCGCGTGGGTGCTGACGCCATAGAGAAAGGTCACGGCGCCCATCAGCGCGAGGATCAGCCAGCCCACGATCAGTTCACCGAAATGGCGCAGTCAAAGGTTTCCACCGGCAATACTTCCGGCGCCCAAGGTTGCTGCGAAGTCAGGCGCAGGCGACCGGTGCCGGTGGCAAAAGCCTGGAAGCGCCAGGTCGAGAGACCGGCGGCGCCGACCACGCCGGCATCTTCCGGATTGCTGTAGACCTCGGGGCTGAGGGCGCGCAGTACGCCGCCGGCGGAATCCTGGATGGCCCAGCGGTAACCGGTAGTGGGGTTGCTTGGGAGCATGACGATCAGGTTTTGCCCGTTGGTCAGCCGCACCGGGCATTCGCTCTGTTTTTCCACGGTCACGTTGGTTTTCGGTTGCGTGGCGCAGGCGGCCAGCAGGGCGAGGGACAGGGGGACAAACAGGCGAAGGGGGGACATGGATTCAGTGGCTCCGGCGTTGGCGACGAACGGCGAGCATAACTGAAGATGAGACAAAGTGTGACAACACCAATCCCCTTCCCGCAAGGAAGGGGAATTGGCCGAAGTGGCTCTCGAGTTGTGTCCAGTCCACACATTTACTCGATGCTGGATTCTGTAACGCGAGTTCATTTTGACGTAGCGCTGACCATCGCGGTTTTTTCGAGAGCCTAATGTTTAGCAGGTAAAAGTCTACGTCACACAACCCTCACACTTATCTCATCGCTCCATCGTGATAGGTGATCTTTATTACCTTGCCTGCACTTCAGCAGATACTCGCCGGCTGCCAGCGGCCAGGCTGGGGTTGCCTTCCACGATCGACTGCTCCTGTCGACAGTCGTGCTGGTGTTGTATGTTTCAGGCGGTAGAGGAGGAACTGTTTTGAACTCAATGTCGATAAAGTCGGTCAGGCTATATCCCGTTCCCTCGAAGTTTTGGCTGGAAGGATTTAACTCCCCGCCCTGTATGGGTGACGTCATCAACGGTGGTCCGAGCCGTTTCGTAAAGTTCACGGTAACGCTGGGCAGTGATGTTTCAGGAGGCCAGTGCTGTGTCTGTCTGACGCTAAAAAAGAGGCTTCGAGGGTGCTCGGAATTGTAATCAGTGGCGAGGTATCTCCAGCTACCGTCCTGCCTGACCTCAGTGATTGATACCCAAGGGTCAAGATCCGGGTTTGGTCTGAGAAAGTTCGACTTTGCGAAAATAGCAGCCCCGGGTACGCCGCTCCCTGTCAAAAGCAGTTTGTCTGCGTCCAACTTCTCTTGATCTATGGGTGCAAGGATAACGGGAGGCGCTAATTCAGTGATTTTGTCTTCCATGATTGCTTACTCGTGGAGGTGGATGAGCAAGCGTTTTATCAACTCCCGGATTAGCTGCCACCTGTTAGAAATTACAGTTCCGACGGGTGGGGATTGAAGGTTTTCGATGATCGTTCCCACGCTCTGCGTCCCTTCGCAAGCGTGACGCGGAGTGTCACAGGATGCATTCCCACGCAGACGGTTCGACGCCTCGACGTGGGAACGGTCGTCACAGAGTGATCAGAAAAGCACCTTCGCCACATCCGCAAACTTCTTGGCGAAATGCACCGTAATGCCTTCCTTCAAGTAATCCGGCAGCTCTTCGAAATTCCCCCGATTCGCCTCCGGCAGAATCAACTCGAAAATCTTCTGTCGCCGCGCCGCAATCACCTTCTCGCGCACCCCGCCAATCGGCAGTACATGCCCTGTCAGCGTCAATTCACCGGTCATCGCCACGCCTTTTTTCGGCGCCTGATTACGGGCGAGCGAGAGCAGGGCGCTGGCCATGGTCACACCGGCGCTCGGGCCGTCTTTCGGTGTTGCGCCTTCCGGCACGTGCAGGTGGACGAAAGCCTCGTCGAAGAATTTTGGATCGCCGCCGAAGGATTTCAGGTGCGAACTGACATAGCTATAGGCGATCTCCGCCGACTCCTTCATCACATCGCCCAGTTGCCCGGTGAGTTTGAAACCACGATTGAACGTGTGAATCCGCGTGGCTTCGATCGGCAGAGTCGCGCCACCCATGCTGGTCCACGCCAAGCCGGTAATCACACCGGTGCCGGACAGCACTTGCTCGTTGCGGAACACCGGATGGCCGAGGGACGCTTCGAGGTCTTTCGGCCCGATCTTGATCACCGCTTTCGGATCGTCGATCAGCTTCATCACCGCTTTGCGCACCAGTTTGCCCATCTGTTTTTCCAGCTGGCGCACGCCGGCTTCACGGGCGTAGCCGTCGATCAAGGCTTTGAGTGCTGTGTCGCTGATGCTCAGGCTGCCCTTGGACACGCCGGCCTTTTCCAGCAGTTTCGGCCACAGGTGACGCTTGGCGATGGCGACTTTTTCTTCGGTGATGTAGCCCGACAGGCGAATCACTTCCATCCGGTCCAGCAACGGGCCGGGGATCGAGTCCAGGGTGTTGGCGGTGCAGACGAACAGGACTTTCGAAAGGTCCATCCGCAGGTCCAGATAGTGGTCGAGGAATTCGACGTTCTGTTCCGGGTCGAGGGTTTCCAGCAGCGCCGAGGCCGGGTCGCCCTGGTAGCTCTGGCCCATCTTGTCGATTTCGTCGAGCATGATTACCGGGTTCATCACTTCGACGTCTTTCAACGCCTGCACGAGTTTGCCCGGCTGCGCGCCGATGTAAGTGCGGCGGTGGCCCTTGATCTCGGCTTCGTCGCGCATGCCGCCGAGGCTGAAGCGGTAGAACGGCCGGCCGAGGGATTCGGCGATCGATTTGCCGACGCTGGTTTTACCCACGCCCGGTGGGCCGACCAGCAGCACGATGGAGCCGCTGATCTCGCCTTTATAGGCACCGACCGCGAGGAATTCGAGGATCCGGTCCTTGATGTCGTCGAGGCCGGCGTGATGTTTGTCGAGCACCTTGCGCGCGTGCTTGAGGTCGAGTTTGTCCTCGCCGTACACGCCCCACGGCACCGAGGTCGCCCAGTCGAGGTAGTTGCGGGTGACCGCGTACTCCGGCGATCCGGTTTCGAGGATCGACAGTTTGTTCATCTCTTCTTCGAGGCGCTTCTGCACCTGCGTCGGCAGGACTTTGCCTTCCAGGCGCTGCTCGAACTGTTCGAGGTCGGCGCTGCGGTCGTCCTTGGTCAGGCCGAGTTCCTGCTGGATGACCTTGAGCTGTTCTTTAAGGAAGAACTCGCGCTGATGCTCGCCGATCTTGCGATTCACTTCGGCGGAGATTTCTTTTTGCAGGCGCGCGACTTCGACTTCCTTGCGCAGCATCGGCAGGACTTTTTCCATGCGCTTGAGCATCGGCACGCAGTCGAGCACTTCCTGCAGCTCAGGGCCGGTGGCGGATGTAAGGGCAGCGGCGAAGTCGGTCAGCGGCGACGGATCGTTGGGGCTGAAGCGGTTGAGGTAGTTCTTCAGTTCTTCGCTGTACAGCGGGTTGAGCGGCAGCAGCTCCTTGATCGCGTTGATCAGCGCCATGCCGTAGGCCTTGACCTCGTCGGTCGGCTCGGTGGGCTGGTGCGGGTATTCGACTTCAACGAGATAGGGAGGGCGATGGTGTTTGAGCCAGATCTTGATGCGGACGCGGCTCAGGCCCTGGGCGACGAATTGCAGTTTGCCGTTTTCGCGGCTGGCGTGGTGCACCTTGACCAGGGTGCCGTATTGCGGCAACGCCTTGGTGTCGAAGTGGCGCGGGTCTTCCTGGGGGGTGTCCATGAAGAACAGGGCCAGGGAGTGGTGTTCGGATTTGCTGACCAGTTCGAGGGTTTCGGCCCAGGGTTCTTCGTTGACGATGACCGGCAGGACCTGGGCCGGGAAGAACGGGCGGTTGTGGATCGGGATGATGTAGACCTTGTCCGGCAGGTTCTGGCCGGGCAGGGCGAGGCCTTTGCCTGGGACGTGGTGTTCGATGTGTTCGGCGTCGGTTTCGGTGATGTCGTCGGGGTTCTCGGGGAATTCTTGCTGGTCGCTCATGGGGCACCTGCGCAATGGGGTATGGGTCTTAGATGGGGCAGGCTTTTGGTGGTTTCAATGGGGTGGGGTGTTTCTGCTTGTGTGTTCAGGGTTTTGACAGGGTTTTGGGCTTGGCGGCCTCTGGGCCGACCATGCTCTGGGTGTTTGGGGTGAATATCCGTTTTTTCGGTGCTGCGGCTGGCGGTTTCGCCCTTACGGCGACTCACTTTTTTGACAAACGCCTCAAAAAAGTAAGCAAAAAAATGCTTGTCCCAACGTTCGGCCCGCTCGCTGAGGCTCGGGGTTCCTTCGCTCCGGGATTCATCCGGGGGCATCGCCTCCGGTTTGCTTCGCTGCACCTCCTCTCGATGTGTTCGACTGCGTCGAACGGCGCTGCGCGCCTACCCCCGGATGAACCCCTCCACTCAGCCTGCCGACGGGACCTGTGGATCAAGATCAAGAGCGTTGTCGAGCTAACGCTCATCCTGTTTTTTGGGGAGCCATGCGCGGGTTGGTCGACCGGGGAATGGAACCTGGCAGGGCGTAGGCCCTCCCGCGCATGGCTGTAACTTGATCGTTCCCACGCTTTGCGTGGGAATGCAGCCCGGGACGCTCTGCGTCCCAATCGATCTGCCAGCGAATGCGGTTTGTGGCTGGCAGTCGATTTCGTCAGGGTGGCTTAGCCGGGTGTCGGGTAACGTTGTACTTCGACGTTATCCAGCACCCGATTCACCGCCAGTTCCGCCAGCATGATCACCTGCTGAATCCCCAGGATCCGGTGCCGCTGCGGCGTATCGACAAACGCTGCTACATCACTGGCCATGACACTGGCTGTGGCCAAGGACTCACAGGCATGAGCCAGCAGAGTTTCATCGTCCATGTCCGGGGAGATCTGAAACATCTGACTCGGTCGGCGACCGGGGCATTTTTTTGGAATGGGATTGAAATGGTGGTCGAGCGCGCGTTCGGCGGCGTCGTGGAGTTTCTTTGAATCAGGGGATTCGTAGGGCGAGGTGTCGTTTGATTCGGGGGGATTGGGTGTTGGTTTTTTCATGGTGGAACTCCAAGTGACAAATTGAGCTACCACGAATCGCTGCGAAACGATGGAGGGTGGCAGCTGTGCGCGGGTTCGCAGACCGGATCACTTGGCAAACTCCGGCATACCCGAAGGTATCCCGCACACAGCCACCATAAAAAACGAAAAGTACCAAGGCACTTCGGTTCGGGGTGGCGATTATGCACCAAGTGAGTTGAGCGGACTGCGAAGCCCGTTCGCTGAATGTTTCAGCGACCCCCAAAGCCTATCCACCCCATTTCCGACCCACAACCGACGCGACATGTCAGAAACATCCCCTGCAAACACCCTGTCTGTAGGACATAAACACCCCGTTTAAAAAAACGCAGCCCACAAAAAAAGGCGACACCCCTCTCAGGGCATCGCCTTTTTCCTTACCGCCGTTAAAGCTTATTCCGGCAGTTTGTAAGCAATCACATAGTCACCCATCTTGGTGCCCAGCGAACCGTGACCACCCACCACGAGCAGGACGTATTGCTTGCCGTCCTTGCCGGTGTAGGTCATCGGGGTCGCTTGGCCGCCGGCAGGCAGACGCGATTTCCACAGTTCTTTACCGGTGTTCACGTCGTACGCGCGCAGGTACTGGTCGAGGGTGCCGCTGAGGAAGCCGACGCCGCCGGCAGTGATGATCGAGCCGCCCATGCTTGGCACGCCCAGGGTGAAGCCGATCGGGATTGGCGAGCTGTCGCGGCTGGTGCCGTTTTTGCGTTTCCAGACGACTTTGCCGGTGGTCAGGTCGATACCGGCGACGTAGCCCCAGGCCGGGGCCTGGCACGGTACGCCCAGTGGCGACATGAACGGGTGCATGATCACCGCGTATGGCGCGCCGGTGTTGGGTTGCACGCCAGCGGTTTCGCTTTCGCGTTTGCTGCCGGCCGCGACTTTCTCGCGTGGCACCATTTTCGAGACGAAGGCCATGTAGTTCGGGCTGGTGAACAGCATCTGGCGAACCGGATCGACCGAGACGCCGCCCCAGTTGAACACGCCGACGTTACCCGGGTAGATCAGGCTGCCCTGTTCCGACGGAGGCGTGTATTGGCCTTCGTAGCGCAGTTCCTTGAACTGGATGCGGCACAGCATCTGGTCGAACGGGCTGGCGCCCCACATGGCTTTTTCGGTCAGTTCCGGGGCCAGCAGGTTCAGGTCCGAGCGGGCCTGGGTCGGGGCGGTGTGGTCGCCTTTCACGGCGCCTTGCGGAACCGGGATTTCCTGGATCGGGATGATCGGCGTGCCATCGCGACGGTCGAGGACGTACAGGCTGCCCTGTTTGGTCGGGGCGATCAGCGCAGGTTTCACGCCATCGGCGGTTTTCATGTCCAGCAGGGTTGGCTGGCTGCCGACGTCCATGTCCCACAGGTCGTGGTGGGTGAACTGGTAGTTCCAGCGCACTTTACCGGTGCCCAGGTCCAGGGCGACTACGCCGGCGCTGAATTTCTCGGCGCCCGGGGTGCGGTCGGCGCCCCATTGGTCTGGAGTCTGGTTGCCAAGTGGCAGGTAAACCATGCCGAGTTTTTCATCGACGCTGGCCAGCGACCACATGTTGGCCGAGTTGCGGCTGTAGGTCTGGCCCGGGGCCAAGGGTTCGGTGGCGTCCGGGTTGTTGCTGTCCCAGTTCCATACCAGATGACCGTCGCGCACGTCGTAGGCGCGGATCACGCCGGACGGCTCGTTGGTCGATTCGTTGTCGGTGACGTGACCGCCCATGATCACCAGATCACGGGTGATAGCGGCAGGCGAAGTCGAGTAGTAACCACCAGCAGTGAACGGGCCGATACCTTGAGTCAGGTCAACCACACCGTTGGTGCCGAAGCCTTCGCAGATCTTGCCGGTGTCGGCGTTCAGTGCGATCAGGCGTGCATCGGCGGTCGGCAGGTACAGGCGACGCGGGCAGGCTTGAGCGACAGCTTTGCCGGCATCGGAGATGACGGCGGAGGCAGCGTTTTCAGACTTGGCGTAAGCGGCTTCGTCGTAGTACGACACGCCACGGCAGGTCATGTGGGCGAAGCCCTTGAAGCCGACCGGGCTCTTGATCTGCGGGTCGAAGCGCCACAGTTCCTTGCCGGTGTCCGGGTCCAGCGCCAGCACTTTGCTGTGCGCGGTGCAGGCATAGAGCATGCCGTTGGCTTTCAACGGGGTGTTTTCGTTGGTCAGTTCCACCGGGTCATCGGCAGTCGGCAGGTCGCCGGTCTGGATGCGCCAGGCTTCTTGCAGCTTGCCGACGTTGGCCGGAGTGATCTGCTTCAGTGGCGAGTAGCGATCACCGAATTCGGTGCGGCCGTAGGCCTGCCAGTCGCCGTCCGGCATTTGCGGGGCGGTGCTGGTGGTGTCGGCGGTGTCGCGACCCAGTTCGCCGAAGGTTTCGCCCGGGTGGGTGAACAGGCTGGCCAAAGCGGTGACGCCGGCCAGAATCACGGCCACGGTCAGACCGCCGGTGCCCATCGGCGCCGGGCCTGCGAGCAGCAGCGGACGACGGAACCACGGCAGCAGCATCACGAAGCCGAGGACAAACCACAGCGCCAGACGCGGCACCAGTTGCCACCAGTCCAGGCCGACTTCCCACAGCGCCCAGACGGTGCTGGCGAACAGCACGATGGCGTACAGGCCCAATGCTGCGCGACGGCGCATCAGCATCAGAATGCCGGTCAGCGTGATGCCGATACCGGCCAGCAGGTAATACAGCGAGCCGCCGAGCGTACTCAGCTTGATTCCCCCGGCCAGCATGGCCAGGCCCATCAGCAGAAGCAGAATGCCGAGCAGGTTCGGCAGAAGACGGCTTCGACTCGAAGCACCTTCAGTGCTCATAGTGTGGTTCTCCGTGACGTTTCAAGTAGTCCCGCGCTGTAGTCACTGTAGATGACGATCGGGCGCGGGCATGGTTCAGATAAAAACTTGTCTTGCTATCGAATTTCATCTGCAGGCCTGAGCGGCCTGCATTGGGTTAGAACGACGACTGGATCTTGATCCCGCCAATCAGCGCGTCATCGACCTTGTCCACACCGCCCGGATGGCGGATGTATTGCAGGTTCGGGCGCACGGTCAGCCAGTTGGTGACGTGCACGCCGTAATAGAGTTCGGCGCTGTATTCGGTGTCTTGTGGGGGCAGGAACGACGAATCGTCATAGTTGTAAACGGCGCGGGCCTGGTTGATCGCCTCGGCGTTCTTGCGGTAAGCCGGGTTGACGTGGACGCGGGCCAGGGCGAAACCGATGTCGTCCTTGGCGCGGGCGTCGAACAGGCCTTTGTAGACCAAGCCGGCCTGGACGTAGTTGTCGATGGCGTTGGTCTTCTTGTCGTGCATCGTGCCGTTGGCGAACACGCTCAAGCCGCGGGAGTTGTCGCTGGCGACGCTGGTGATCTGCTGCTGCACGCCGAGCCACACGCCGTGTTTGCTCGAAGCGCTGCGATAGGCTTCGCCGCTCAGTGCGGCCGGCTGGCCGTTGCTGTCTTTATAGGCGTCGGTGGCCTTGGCGTTGCTGTAGTAGTAACCGGCGCGGTATTCGCCCGGCAGGCCGTTGAGCTTCGGCTTCCACACCAGTTCGATCGGCAGGATCGCGCCCTGGGTGCCGCTGCCGCTGAGTTTGAAGCCGTTGCCGCGATCGAGGTTCGACGGGTTCTGCTCATAGGCGCCGACTTGCGCGTACAGCTCTGGCGTCAGGTGATATTTGACGCGCATTGCCCATTGGCTGACCGGCCAGTTGTACCAGATGCCGCCGACCCAGTTGCCGACCTGCGAGCCGCAGAACGCCAGGTTCTGGAAGTCGCACGGGAAGGTGTTGAAGTCTTCGCCTTCGCCGAAGCGGCCGACCTTGATGTCGAGCTTCTGGTCGAAGAATTTCTGCTGGTACCACATCTGCGTCAGGCGGGTGGTCTGGCCACGGCCCCAGACTTCCTGGGCGGAAGTGAAACCACCGACGCGCGGGTCGTTGATGCGGTCGTTGCTGATGTTGTTGCCGCTGCGCTTGGTCACGGTCAGCTGGAATTCAGCGTCGTTCCAGCCGAGCAGTTTTTGCAGATCCAGATGAGTGCCGAGGCCCCATTGGTCGCTGTAGCGCGCGGTGCGGTCATGGTCGTAGCCGCCGTGCAGGTTGCTGCCCATTTCGCCGGTGTAGTCGAGCTTGAAGTCGATACCTTTTGCCGCGAGTTCGCTGCGGGTGCCGTTCCAGTCACCGAGCATCCACGGTGATTCACTGTCGAAGGCCGGAGCGGCCTGGGTGCAGGTGGCGAGGCCAAGGGCGGTGCAGCCGCCGATCAGGCGCAGGGTTGAGATAGCGCTGTCTCGGGAGAACGGAAAATCGGGCATGAATAGGGTCTTTCTTGATCTTTTTGGGGGATAAGCTGGCCGCTACGATTTGACGCAGGCAGTGAAGCGATTCAGCAGAAGGGCGGCAGGATAATGTCCTGTTACAAAAACACAAAGTGCTTTTGCAGACATGAACCCTTTCGGATTCGGTAACAGTGCGGCAATACAGCGCATTGCGGGCGTTGGCGCAGGCTGCGATCTTCTCCGGTTGGCCTACATTTAACCCAAGGCCTTCCACCCGCCCATGCCCTCGGCTAAGGTGCGCGGCTTCTGCATTTTCACTTCGCCCAAAGGCCCGGCATGAACGACCACAATCCCGATCCGCTGCACGGCGTGACCCTCGAACAGATCCTCAACGCACTGGTGACCCACTACGAATGGTCGGGCCTGGCCGAGCGCATCGACATCCGTTGCTTCAAGAGCGATCCGACCATCAAGTCGAGCCTGACCTTTTTGCGCAAGACGCCATGGGCGCGGGAAAAGGTCGAGCGTCTGTACGTGAAACTGATGCGCACCAAGCGACCGCTCTGAGATGAACGCCGTGCTGCGGCGACGCTTGATCACTTCGGCTGCGGTGCTGGGCTGGGCCGGGCTGGGGATTCAGCTGTACCTGATTTTCTTCGCGCGCTTGAGCGTCGGTGCCAGCCTGCTGGGCGGGCTGGTGAGTTTCTTCAGTTACTTCACCGTGATCACCAACACCCTGGTGGCGGTGGTGCTGACCTGTGCGGTAGCCGATCGCGAGTCCGCCGCGCGCCGCTGGTTTCTGCAACCCTGGGTCAGCAGCGGGATTGCTGTGAGCATTGCGGTGGTGGGCCTGGCCTACAGCATTTTGCTGCGTCACCTGTGGCATCCGCAGGGCTGGCAGTTTATCGCTGACGAATTGCTCCACGACGTGATGCCGCTGCTGTTTCTGGCTTATTGGTGGCTGTGTGTGCCGAAGGGCACTTTGCGTCTGAAGCATCTGCCGCTTTGGCTGATCTATCCGCTGGTGTACTTCGCTTATGCGCTGTTACGAGGGCATCTTCTGGGGGCTTACGCCTATCCGTTCATTGACGTGGCACTGCTGGGTTATCCACAGGTGTTCGTCAATGCCGGGGGGATTCTGCTGGGGTTTGTGCTGATTGCGTTGCTGGTGATCGGAATTGATCGCTGGCAGGGGCGGCGCCTTTAACAGCGCCGCCGCTCGCTTCACTCTTCTTCGGAGCCCTCGGCACGCCAGTAGCCGACGGCTTTGACGAACTGCTCATCCAGCCCGTGCTCATCGAGCAGCACCCGGCGGATCTGCCGCGAGACTTTGGTTTCCGTCGCCACCCACGCATACAGATTGCCCTTGGGCACCTGCAACTGTTTGACGGTGGTCAGCAGATTGTCCTTGCCACCCTCACGCAAAACCCAGATCACATTGACCTGCGCCGCACTTTCCAGGGTTTGCTGTTCCTTGCCGTTTTCCACTTCGATCACTACCAGCGCCTTGCGATTGGCCGGCAGGCCTTCGAGGCGGCGGGCGATGGCGGGCAGGGCGGTTTCATCGCCGATCAGCAGGTAGCTGTCGAAGATATCCGGCACGATCATCGAACCGCGCGGGCCGCCGATGTGCAGGAACTGTCCAGGCTTGGCCTGTTCCGCCCAGGTCGAGGCAGGGCCGTCGCCGTGCAGGACGAAATCGATGTCCAGCTCAAGCTTGTCGAGGTCGTAGCGGCGCGGGGTGTAGTCGCGCATTTCGGGCATTGGTACATCGCTCTTGCCGGCGCCGAGCACCAGGGTTTCCAGTGCGGCGGATTGTTCGGCGTTCTGCGGGAACAGCAGCTTGACGTGATCGTCGGTACCGAGGCTGATGAAGCCCGCCAGTTCCGGTCCGCCGAGGGTGATGCGGCGCATGCGCGGAGTCAGGTCGACGACGCGCAACACTTCCAGGCGGCGACGTTTGATTTCATGCATGACGCGGTGGATGCCTTGGGTCTGTACTTCAGTCATTCGGCTTTCTCCGGGGCAGATTGAACGGCGGGGCCGTCGACGATGGCTTTGGCGGTGTCGTTGAGCAGGTCGCGCACGCGCAGGATTTCTTCCGGGCTCCAGCGCCCGTGGTGCATCTGCAATGCGTGGCGCAGGTTGTGCACCGCTTCATGAATTTCCGGCGGCCGGTCGTGGCCGCGCAACGAGCGCTTGCTGACGTCGATGCGCATGCGCACGCCGTCCAGCGCCACCGCTTGTTCGCTGAGGGATTGGCGGCCGGCATCGGTCACCGCGTAGCGCTTTTTGCCGCCCTCGGCGTCGCCGGTGATCATTTCGCTCTCTTCGAGGAATGTCAGGGTCGGATAGATCACGCCGGGGCTGGGGCTGTAGGCGCCGTCGAACATGGTTTCGATCTGGCGGATCAGGTCGTAGCCGTGGCACGGCTGCTCGGCGATCAGCGCCAGCAGCAGCAATTTCAGATCGCCCGGGGCGAATACCCGCGGGCCGCGACCGCCGCGTTCGCGGCCGTGGCGTTTTTCGAAGCCGTCACGGCTGTCGCCGTGGTCGCGGTGGGGGGAATGATGGTCTCTCATTTCAGTCTTCTCTCGTCGTGTTTAGATACAACTTAAGATATATCTTTGTGGCCGAGCAAGGGCTTTGTGCCGCAGAGCTGACGAGTGGTCAACGGTGAGAAAGGCGCGCTGACGGAGGAACCGCATACCTTGTTGATCGAGACAGGAATAACCGGAAAGTTAAAGCTATCACTCTATTAATACTTGAGCTTATATTCTAAAAAGATTAGAAAGTGCTGGCTGGTATTGTCGAAACTGCTGTAAAGATTTTTATAAATAACTGTAGGTAGGGAATGCCTTACAGCTACTTTTATATATTTTGATTTTTTGATGTTTTTTCTTTCATGTCGCGAGGTTGTTGAACTACAAGTGCGTGGGAAGTTGCCTGCTTACATTCTTGAGACAAGGGTCGATCATGCCCCGGCATTGAACTTCCATGTTTTCGGTACTTATCGACCGGTATGACATGAACTTCAATGTTTCGATTCCCTTAAAAAGAAAACAGGTACTGACCGATGTTCAAGAAAATCGCAATCACCGCTTCTCTCGCTGCCCTGGCCCTGAGCTCGTCCGCGGTCTTTGCCGCCGGTGAAGCCCGTCACTCCATCAGCCTGATCGCCCACGTACCGACCAACGGTTTCTACGTGGTGCCGACCGACTCCGATCTGGTCAACAAGGATCAGGACATGAGCTTCCAGCCAAGCACCGGCAAGATGCGTGAAGTCAATGGTTTCTTCGACGTGCGCAATAACAACGGCTCGGTTCATGCCAGCCTGGAAAGCCAGCCAAAACTGATCGCCGGCAACACCGCCATTGATCTGCAAGTCCTGTTCAACAACAAGGAACTGACCCTGACCCCGCAAATGGTTGTGGGCGAGTCGGAATCCGACGTCAACTTCCGCGCACCCCTGAAGATCAGTGCCAAGGGCAGCAACTTCCAGCCGGGTGATTACACCGGTGTCGTCGCCATGACCTTCGACGCCGTGCCGCCGATCGGTGGTGGCAAGTAATCGGTTGATCCGCACTCAACGCAGCTTGCCAGAGTCGCGTTCCCCGGCGGGATGAACAGCCTTGTCTGTCCCGCCGGACTTCAACTTTTGTAAATCAGAGTACGAGTTCATGTTCCCGATGACACCCATCGCGGCTGCGCTTGCGCTGTTGTTTTGTGCCAGCGCAGCGGCCGCTTCCGAACCCGCCGGCACGACTCCGCGCAGTCTGTTGGCGCAGGCCAAAGGTTTGCCGGCGGATTTCGAAGAGCACTTTTTCGATGTGCCGCTGGCAGTGCGGGTCGAGCTCGATCAGCAACCGCTGGGGGAGGCCATGGTGGTGTTGTCCCGTGATGATCGCGTCACGTTGCTGGAATTCACCAACACCAGCGAAAACCGCTACACCCCCGCCGAACGCGAGAAGTGGGCGGCCTATCTCAAACCCGGCGTACCGCTGGGCGCGTGCACCGGCTCCTGCCCCGATCAGGTGCTGGCAGTGCATTACAACCTGGAAAACTCGCTGCTCTCGATTCTCACCGAGAACGCCGAGCGTGACCTGGAAACCAAGCGTTTTCATGATCAACCCGAAGGCGGCAGCAGCGGCCTGATGGTGCGCAACCAGCTCAACTTCAATGGCGGTCAGGACCAGGATCTGGGCGGGCGTTTCGGCCTCGAAGCCAGCGGCAGCCTGGGCAACTGGAGCCAGACCTTCAACATGCAGATGGCTCGCCTCGGCGGCCCGGACGACAAGCTCTATCACGCCGTCCACGAGCTCTACACCCAGCGCGAACTGCAAGGCAATTTCTTTCGCCTGGGCTATTTCACCCCCAATTCCGAAGGGCTGACCCGCCAGCCCCGCACGTTCGGCACCAGCCCTGATACCGCCGTCGGCGTGATGTACGGCAGCTCCGACAGCCTGGCAATCAACAACGCGGCGCCCAGCGTGTACCCGATCTACGTCACCGCCAATCGCCAAGGCTCGGTGGAGATCTGGCGCGACGGTCTGCTGGTCAACACCCAATCGATACCCGCCGGTTTGCAGACCCTCGACACCCGGCCGCTGCCCGGTGGCATTTACGAGGTGGAAGTGCGGTTGATCGAAGACGGCCAGATCACGTCCAGCACCCAGGAGCTGGTGTACAAGCCCAGCAACTGGCGCAACCTCGACGAGCGCTGGCGCTACAACCTGTTTGCCGGCGAAGAACAGAAACTGCTGAGCAACTGGGATCAACAATCCAGTGGCAGCCCTACGGCGGGTGCTTCGCTCAATTACCTGCTGCACCCGCGAGTGATCCTCGGCCTGTCGGCGCGGCAGATTCGCGAAAAGCTGCAATACGGCACGTCCATCGACTGGACCCTGGCCAATCACATCAGCCTGTATGCCAACGTCTACAAGACCGAGGATCACGGCACCGGCCTCGATTTGCAGAGCCTTTACAACTACGGCTCCGGCAGTCTGGTGATCAGCCACAACCGCAGCTGGCTCGACACCACCGACCAGTACGAAACCCTGCCGGACGGCACCCGGGTGCGTCAGCGCAATGTGTTTATCGGCGAAACCAGCAACTCGTCGCTGGCGCTCAACCACCGGCTCAACAGCCGCAATTCGCTCAACGCACGGGTCTCCCACAGCGAAGGCAATGTCGAAGGCGTCGGCGTCGATCTGGGCTGGACCCGGCGCAGCGAGCTGTTCGGCAATGACGCCAACTGGCGTCTGTCGCTGTTCGACCGGCCGGGCAGTTTCAGTAGTGGCGATGCGCGCAATCGCGGGGTCGACTTGAGCCTCAACATGGCGCTGGGCGCCCCCGGCGAGCAGATCACCGGCAGCATCGGTTCGCGCACCGACCGCGATGGCGGCCGCGACAACAACGCCTCCATCGGCTGGCGCAAGGACCTCAAGGGGCACCTCCTGCAGAACGTCTCGGTGACGGCGCTGACCGACACCTACGGCATCGGCGCTTCCGGCCTGGCCAACTTTCGCACCGATACGGTCAATGGCGACGGCTTCATCCAGCGCTCGTCCTACAACGGCAATTTCACCGGCGGTCTCAACCTCGACAGCACACTGGTCGTCGGCGGCCAGCAGATGCTCATGACCAGCGAGTACGAAATGCGCGGGGCGGGGATGATCGTTGATGTCGAGTCGGACATCGAAGGTATTTCCTTGCGCGCCGACGACTTCAGCGGCGGCAGCGCCGCGCTGAAACCGGGGCGCAACTTCATCCCGATCACGGCCTATCAGAACAGCTCGGTGAGCTTCGACTTCGAGGGCAACAACGTGCCCGCCGCCACCATCGAACCAGGGCGCACCCGTTATCACCTGAACAAGGGCGGCGTGGATTACCGCAAGATCCGCGTGATGAAAACCCTGACCGTGCTTGGACGGCTGGTCAACGAACAGGGCCAGCCACTCAAGGGACATCACGTGATCAACCACGCGAGTCGCGGGGTGACCGAGGTCGATGGGTTCTTCTCGATGGAAATGAACGCCGGATCGCCAACTCTAGAGGTGCGCCAGGATAACCGCCTGCTGTGCCAGTTCCGCCTCGACGCCAATCAGCATCGCAGCGAAAACAACGTGTTGATGATCGGGGATCTGCGCTGCACGCCGGACACCCTGGCCGACGCGACCTTTACCGATCAGAAGGCGGGTTGAGCGTGAAAAAGCTGACCAGATATTTGAGCTTGCTCGCGGCGCTGAGCCTGCCGTCGGCCGAAGCGGCGAATCAGGAAATCCGCGCGTTGTTCCAGCCGGATCCGACACAGCCAAACAAGAACGTCTTCATCAACAAGACGCCGAACAGCGGTTATTGCGCAGAATACCCGGGCGAATGCGCCCAACAGGGTATGTTCAGTATCCGGGTACCGATCCGCTTCTCGACCTTCACGCCGATGTTTTCCACCAATGGCGTGTGGGTGAAGGTGCCCGCGGATTGGCGCGTCGTGAACGTCACCAACCAGCAGACTCAGCAGACCCATCCGGTGGAGGTTCGAATCAGCGGGATTGGCTCGCGATATCACTTGAGCAAGCCTGTCACCGAACTCACAGGCGAAACCGACTACATGGAAGGGCATCGCAAATTGTGGGTGGGCAGTTCCTGGGTTTATGCCGCGCCACCCTGCCAGTACAGCGGTGTCGGCGTTTCATCACTCACCAATTACAAGTTTTTCTGGAAAACCCCCGTGCTGGGCAGTTGTAACAAGGTGGCAGCCTTCGACGTCGGGCATATGGAACTCGAGTATCTCGATGTCGCCTACGAATTGCGCACACCCAACCCGCTGGGCATGGCGACCGGTGTGTACACCGGTTCGCTGCCCTACAGCGTCGGCCCCGGCAGCGCGGATTTCAACATGGGGCCTTTCTTTCGGGCGGATGACGCCAGCCTGACTCTGGACTTTGTGCTTGATGTGCAGCACGAGCTGAAAGTCAGCCTGCCACCGGGCGGCGACAAGGTCACCATGGAACCGCCCGGCGGCTGGCGGAGCTGGATCGAAACGGGGCGTATGCCCACCGACATCTATCGCGATCAACTGTTTCACATATCGGCCTCGTCGCGCTTCAAGGTGATGATGATCTGCAACTCGCTGGGCGGCACAGAGTGCGGCATCGGCAACAACGAAGTGGGTTTTTCCAAGTTCGAGGTCAGGCTGACCCTGCCCGATGGCATCGCCGGGCCCGGCAGCAGTGGCGGCTGGTCCGGAACGCTGTCGCACAACACCTGGCTTGGGCCGTTCGAGCCCACTCGTTACGTTGACAGAAAACCCGGCACCCTGCGTTTCCAGATCCCTCGGCGATGGATCGAATCCCTGCTCAAGCCCGGCATGAACGGCACGCTGTGGGGCAACGTCACCGTCATTTTCGACTCGGAAGTATGAACCTCCGGGGCAGGCCATTTTTCATTTTCACGAGGTTGGGTTCCATGACTCGAATGTTTTTGCTGTTGCTGTCCGGGATGTTTTGCCTGACGGCCCATGGCGGGCCGCAGATCAATGTCGGCACGGTTTACGACTATCTGGACGGTGACAAAAGTACCTATCTCAAACGGGTCTTCAACAGCGGCGACAGCACGGCGTTCGTCAAGATCAATGTGCTGGAAATCGTTTATGACGCCGACGGCAAGCCGCAGGAAATTCCCGTCGTCAACGCGGCTGACGGCGCTTCGCGCAACGGCGTCATGGCCAGCCCGGCGCGGCTGATCGTACCGGCTCAGGGCGTGCAGGGCACGCGCTTGCTTTACATGGGCGAACGGGATCGCGAGCGCTATTTCCGGGTGCGCTTCGTGCCGGTGGTGCCGGAAAAGGAAGATGAATTCGTGGTGTCCCACGATGAACGCGAAGACTACAAAAAGTCGCTGTCGGCCGGGGTCAACGTCATGACGGGGTTCGGCATCGTGTTCTTTGTACGGCCAAAAAACGCGCGCTTCGACACGGTGATCAACGAGAGCCCCGAGCGCTACGAGATCCGCAACAACGGCAACACGGTGATGGTGGTCGACGAGTTCAAGAACTGTTCGCTGAGCGATGAAACCGATTGCGGCGCGACCACCAAGCACCACGTGATGGCCGGCAAGAGCTTTGCCTTCGACAAGGAAGCCGGTCGCGAATACCGCTTCAGACTGGTTGAAGGCGATAACAAGAAAGACCTCAGGGTTGCACGCCGCTAAGGCCTGCAACGAAGACGCGCCAGGTATCGATCATGAACAAGCAATGCGCCGTTGCCGCACTGATGGCTTTCACCGCACTGACGAGTATCCCGGGCTTTGCCGCCCGGGAAGAACTGAACTTCGAGGTGTTTCTGACCATTCCCGACCGGGCGTTCTACGTCATTCCGGCGGAGCCCGACTGGATACACCGCCCGCAGCGGTTGCTCTGGGATTACAACACCTCGACTTTGCGTGGTTTGCGCAAGTCGTTCGACGTGCGCCACGACAGCAGTGCCATCGAAGCGCGTCTGGAACGCACGGGTTCGATGTCCAACGGCCGGACGGGCGAGGAGATTCTGTTGCATGTGAAATTCAACGGTGTGGTGCTGGGGTCAGACATCCGCCCGCGTGAAGTGCTGTCACAGGCCGAGGCGGCAGCGGGCAAGCGGGTTTTGCTGGAAATCGACCCGATCAAGCCGCTCGGCGGATTCAAACCGGGGGAGTACGACGGCACGGTGATGCTGTTGTTCAACGCTCGGGCACCGGGAAGTTGATCGCGCACCGTCATCCACGCAGAGGTTCCTCAGATGATCAAGCAAGTCGCCATCGTGCTGTGCCTGAGCCTGCCGGCGTCGGTTCATCCGGCAGCGTTCGCCGCCCGGGAAAAACATACTTTCGAAGTATCGGTGGATATCCCGACCCTGGGTTTCTACGTGATCCCCAGCGAAGCCGACTGGATTCATCGCGAGCAGACCCTGCCATGGGATATCCACAGCTCGACGTTGCTCGGGTTGCGCAAGAGCTTCGATGTGAAAACCGACGGCAGTGCCATTGAAGCGCGGCTCGAAAGCTTCCCTTACCTGACCGCCGGTGGCGATTCACGCGACAACATCGTGTTGCATGTCAGTTTCAACGGCAAGGAACTCACCCAGGACCCGACGCCCCGGCAAGTGGTTTCGGCCGAGGAAGCGATGGCGGGCAGTCGCGTGCAACTGGAGATCGTGCCCCGCGAGCAACCGGGCGGCTACAAGCCGGGCGAATACAACGGCACCGTCAATATCGTGTTCAACGTGGCGGCGCCGACAGGATGAACAGCGCTCGCCGGACAAGGACAACCGACCTGACAGGCAAGGAAACAGCCAATGGCTTCAGCTGTACGCAAGTGCTCAAGGATCAGTGCGATTTGCTTTTGCGGGAGTATTTTTTCCGCGCCAGTGTTGGCAATCACTCAGGAGATTCGCGCCACCTACGTTCCCGACCCCGCCAACCCGCAGAGCAACACTTTCATCAACCAGACGCCGCAGAGCGGCTACTGCGGCCAATACCCCAATGACTGCCGACGCTACAACCTGATGGGGATCTCGCTGCCGTTGCGCTTCACCTCGGTGCAGGCAATTCGGCCGGAAAGCGCCGAGCGCGATGGCGCGATGTTCAGGATGCCGGCGCAATGGCGTGGCCTGACGGTGCGCAATATCGTCACCGGTGAAGCCGAGACGGTAGAGGTACGGATCGGCGGATTTGGTTCGCGTTATGTCCTTAGTGATACGGCAAGCAACCTGACCGGTGTCTCGGGCGATTATGAATCACATAATGCGCTCTGGGTTCGCAGGGGCTGGGGTTGGGCGCCCAGACCTTGTGAAGACGGGGCGATGGCCTCATACGGACCGGAGTTTTACCGGTTTTTCTGGTTTACGCCGTCCGACGGCGTGTGCAGCAAACAGTCCGCGTTCGAAGTCCCGTGGATGACTTACGATTATCTCGACGTGGCCTATGAACTTCGCACACCGAATCCGCTGGGCATGTCGGCGGGGATTTACGCCGGTGAGCTCACCTATGGTGTGGGTCCAGGTCAGGACATCGATGCCGGTAACAACCTGTTGCCTGACACCTCCAGCCTGACTTTCCGGATTCTTCTCGACGTGCAACATGTGCTGAAGGTCGACATCCCGCCCGGCGGCAACAGAATTGCGTTGGTACCCCAGGGCGGCTGGCAAGCCTGGCTGCAGCAGGGCAGCAAACCGACCCGCTTGTTTCGCGACCAGACCTTCAATATTTCGGCGTCCTCACGCTTCAAGATGTACTTCGAATGCGAGTACGCCGCCGTCGGCTCCTGCGCATTGCGCGACACGGTCAGCGGAGCGACCGACGCGCAGGTTTTCCTGAGCGTCAGCCTGCCCGACAGCATTGCCGACACGGCGGGCCAACCGGTCAAACGCCGTCCATTGAGCAACAGTCCCGATGCCATGGCGTTCCAGCCGACCCGTTTCATGCAACGCGCGCCGGCCACGTTGCACTTCGAGATTCCGGGTGCCCATGTCGAACAGATGCTCCAGCCCGGGAAAGGTAAACGCTACGTCGGCAACGTCACGGTGATCTGGGATTCGGAGGTCTAGAACGCTGCGATGCCCTGAAGGTTTTTACCTTCAGGGCAGCGTATTCAGATCCCGGCCCGGCTCATGGCTTCGCGGGTGAGCTGTCGGCTCAACTGTTTTTCCTGGTAGCCGATGTCACGCAGCAATCGCTCATAGGTGGCATCGCTCATGGCTTGCCCGGTGAGCACTTCCTTGTGTGGCACCGACAGTCTGTCGGCCAGCTCCGTAAGGTTCTTTTTGAGAACTGCACGCTGTGCCGGCGGCAGGTCAGCCGCTTGCACCCATTGCTTCTGGGCTGTTCGCAAGTCATCCAGCCAGTCGAATTTTTCCAGGTGCACGCGCTTGTTGGATTCGATTTCGCCGCGCCAGTTGTCGCGCAGATAGCGTTCCCAGAACGGCTGTTCAATCATCTGGTTGACCAGTCCGTCGCCTGCCTCGCGTTCGAGCACGGTATCGCGAGCGGTGGCGATCGTCTGGTTATCGACGCCGGCGGTGGGGCGAAACATCATGTCTTCAGACTGCCAGGGCAAGTCGAGACTTTTCGCCAGCCCGGTTTCATAGGCCAGGTGCACTTCGACCTCATCGGGATCGCCACCGCGAGTGCGAATGTCGGCGCGGGCGATTTCGCCTACCTGATCAAGTCGCGATGCGCTTTTGGCCAGCGTCACCAGTTTGCGCTCGAGCTCGGCCCGGTTGGTCGAGTATGAGTAGGCTTCAGAGGCCAGTGTCTTGACCCCCATGTTGTTGAACAGTTGTGCGCCGGCGTCCGCGCAACCTTCGGGATCGGTCGACATCAGGAACAGCTCTTCGCGCAATGGCGTGTCGATCTCCATGGCGCCGATCATCCGCCACACGCGATCGGTCAGTTGATCATTGGCTTTGCCACCTGCCGTGTAGTCTGCCGAGTGGGTAAGATCTTCGATGATCGTGAAGAAACCGTCGGAATTCGGCTCCTCGGCGAGCTCGTGCCAGGCTTCAGGCCGATAGGCGCCAACGCCGGCCGTTTCATTGCGCAACGAGGTATCGACGAAAACGGGCCAGAGCTCCAGCAGATCTTCCGCTTCCAAGGAGTAGGTCATGCGCGGCGGGATGCCGACAGAGGTCCTGTATTGTTCATACCGGACTCGCACCGCGTCAGAGAGTCTGTCGGCATAAACCCTGCTGCGGGCAATCAACCGTGCGCTGTCGGAACCCTGCGGCACATTCGGGATGCGCTTGAGCGAATTGGCGCCCAGATCAAGGAAAAAACCGCGTGGCCGGGGCTTGTCGAACAACCCCGGTGGCCAGCCTTCGAGGCCGGTGTCGATCAGGCTCAGTACCTTGAGTCTGGGCATGCGCTCGACATTCGGCGCAAGCCCCAGCGGATTGTGATCGAGCCTGAGGGTTTCCATGCGCGTCATGTTGCGCAGTTGTTCGGCGGTGGTAGGGGTCAGTTGAATCTGGTTGTCGTTCAGGCGCAGGGTTTCCAGCTGCTGCATCTGGCCGATGGTTTCCGGCAGTGAACTCAGTCCACAGTTTCTGGCACTCAATTGGCGGACATGCCGCAAATCCTTCAACAGACCATTGGGTCTGGTGGAGAAGGTCGAGCCGTCCAGATTCACGGTCGTGACCTGTTCGAGCCAGGGTTTGAGCTCCTCTGGCAGCTGCCGCCACCAACGCTCGATATCCTTGGGCAGCCATTCGCTGGACAGGTCCAGCCGATAACCTTCCTGCACGCTGAGACTGCGCTCGCCGAATACTTCGGACTTGCGTTCGAAACACTCCAGCAGGCGATCGGCGAGAAATTGGCCGCCGTTGTGCTGATAGTCCCAGTAGGCGCGCGGGATATTGCTGTCAGGGCTTTCGGGATCCCATTCGGTCAGATAGCGCTGACGCCAGCTTTCCAGCGTCTGCTTGAGCTGTCGAATCTGCTGATCGAACAATTTGATCTGCGAGTGAGGATCACCGTTCGCCTGCAGGGAACGGGTGAAGGCGAGTGCTTCGGCCTGATCGAAATGCGGATAAAGGTTTGCGACTTTCTCTTCTACGCTCAGCGCCGTTTTCGAGTGCCCCGGCCCGCGCAGCAGCAGCTCGGTTTGCAGAGGAACCTTAGGGCGGATGGGCGGCCGTGCGAGCAACGTCCTGCGTTCGGCAGGCCGCTCGCTCATGACTTGCACCCACTGTTTGAGCGATTGTCCCTGGCCGACGCGGTAGCCCAACGCGGCCCGCTTGTCGGCGGGCAGGGCCAGCAGAATGGCTTCATACAGGTCTGCAGGCGGATGCAGACTGTTGTCCTGGTCATCGCGCACTTCATAGCGGCCCCGCTGATCCCTGACCAGCACGCGCACGGTGCCGGTCTTTTCGTTGCCGACACTGCAGCGAAGCGCGCCGTCATGAAAAAGCTCACGTACTTCAATGCGCAGATCAGCGAAGGCATCGGTGCGTTGCCTCAGAGCGCCGAGAATCAATCGCTCGGTATCGGGCACCCGTAATGCCGGCTCATACAATCCTTCAGTGGCACGCGCCGCACTGACTTCAAAAGTACTTTCCCGGGCCTGGTCTTTGAGGCGCAGCGGAATCCGCCGTTCTTCGCGGATGATGGCCTGCTCGGCCGGCGTCGCGTTCTTCAGCAGCGCCTCGGCGACCCGGGAGGGCAGCTGTGGAAACTGTTGTTGCAGCAAGTGGACCTGGGCGTCGCCAAGGTGATCATTGGCTTGATATTGATAGTTGAAAATTTCCGGGGTGCGCGTCTCCACCGCATCCGCCAGTTGGTTGCGCAGCATCTGAGCCCGTTGCGCTCTGGGGTAGCTGCGGCCGAGCAACGACTGCATCTCGGCGTCGTCGAGAAAGTCCGTCAGCCGCTCGGGCAGCTTGCCAGCCAACAGGTCGGGCATGCCAATGCTCAGCGTCTGTCCGGTTGTCGCTTGCGGGTTGCCGTACAGGTGAAAATTTCCGCTCGAGTCAGCGCTTTCAAATACCTTCAGCGCCTTGTCGGCAGGCCAGCCCGGCATGTCCGGCACCATTCGGCTGAACCAATAGGCGGTCGGGGCCAGTGGTTGTCCCGAGCGAATCAGCTGGCCGACGTTGCGGGTTTCGTCCCAGGTCCGAAAACGAGTCAGGGTATCGGCCAGCAGTGCCGGTGGCGGCGCGTTGTCCATGTACATCCGGCGCAGTGATTCTGGTGAGGTGCCGCTGATGCTGCGCAGGTATCCCAGTTCGGTATCGCTGTATCCGTCCACGCGGTGACCCAACCGACGCATCAAAATCGAGTCTTCCCAGTCCTGTGGTGTTTCTCCCTCGTGCACCCATGCGCCCTGTTCGTTGTGGCGCAGCTGAGGCGAGTAGGCTTTTGGGCGAGTCGGATGCTGAACGCGGTGGCGACCGTTTTTGCGGTCATATTTCACCTCGTAATACCGACCGTCGAGGGGCAGCAGGACTTTGTCCGAATGACGATATAACCCGGATGTGGAGGGTTTTGATGCGGGTGGTGGAGCACTGTCTGTTTGCGCGTAAGGCCTAAGGTCGTTGTGCCACAAGCGGATTTTTCCGTCGTCTCCCGTCACCGGTTTCATGCCTTCGATCAGTGGCGACAGTTTCAAGATTTTCTTGGCGGCCAGTCCCCCGACGACAAATGCCGCCAGTTGCACCACATCAATGACGATACCGACGACATGCTGCGCCGCCTCGATCCAGTGTTTATAGCCAAAATCCACTGCGCTTTCGATGACTTCACTGGTCAGCTGGAAAGCCGTGTAGACCAGCATCCCAACGCCCAGATACGGCACCAACGGCATCAAGACGAACAACGACGCGTTTAGAATATCGCCGGCAATCTTCAGGACATTCTCCCACCAGGCCCAGCGAGCCTTGCTGTCAGCGACCGCGGTCGCCACCGCAATCGCGCGTGCGTCGTTGAGAATCTTGTTGAGTCGCTGCTCGAAGAGGTACTTCCACAGCGGCGAAAGGATCGGCGGTGCGCTGAATTGCAGTTGCGGTTTCTCCACCGGTGTTTCCCGCCATGATGGACGCGAATCGCCCGCTTCTTGCGAATACCATTTAACGTAGGTCAGACGTTGTTCGAGCCCGGCAAAAAAATGCCCGCGCTGTTCATGATCGACAAACTGGCTGAAAAACTGCCGGTAGCTGAGCCCGGAGGACGGTGATGTCGCATTGGCCCGAAGTTGCCGGGTCAGCTCTTGCATGAAGTCCAGGGTCGAGGCGTATTCCTTGAGCGGGTGCTCCGGGTCGTGGGGAACATAGGCGATCATTTTCTGTGAGCGTTGCGTCTGTTCCGGATCCGGCCGGATGATCAGGATGCCGGTGAATCTCAGATCCATCATGCCCAGGTCGCAAACCTGCATCGCCTGGCCATCCAGTAGCAGATTCTGACGGCCAAGCAGCACTTCGCGGATCAGCGCATGGGCACTGTGACCGATGTCTTTTTTGAGCCGCGCCATCTGCGCGGCGGCCTTGAGCGTCGCTTGTTGGCTCTGCTCGACCCGCGTGCGCAGGTACGTTTCTGCTACCGGTTCCTTGTCCAGCAGCACTGTCTCGAGATGGCGCTTGTAGCGCGCGCCAATGTCCAGTTCCCGGCATAAGGCCTGAAACTGACTCACGCTGATTGTCAGGTTGATCGGCGAGGAGTCGAACAAGTCGCGTGCGACGTCGGTTTTGGTAATAAAAGTCGAATAGTTTTGATAGTGCTCGTCGCGTGCAAAGTTATGCAATGCCGCATCAAGCATCGAAACCGTTCTGGCTTTGGAGGCTTTGTTGAAGTTATGGACGTACCAGGGCGTTTGAGCCGAAGCGTATAGCCTCAGATAAGTATTCTTGACGTCGACATCGATCTGGAACTGTTCGAGCAGCCTGGCCTTGAGCAAGGGCTCGGCGAAAGCGTAGACATCCTGAAGACGCCCGAGAAGGCGGTCGATTCGGTTCTGCGCACCCCACGCCCGGCGGTTATCGGCCGACATTCGTTCCAGCTCGCCGGCCGACGCATCGGTCATCCAGGATTCAAGCTGGAGGGGCGTATTGCCTAGCGCATGGGCACGGTGTAACTGCATATCGCTGAAGACCGGATCGATACGCGATTTAATTAAGTCGTAATGTTGCCCTTTATATAAGGATGTTGCAGTCATTGTGCAGGCCTTGAATAAGTGAAGAATTCTCAGCCTAACGTTCAATGGGTGGATTAATTAGTTTAAAAGCCTGCTGCCGAAGTGTCGGGTTAATACCTGATTGATTGAATATTGAAATGCATAAAACACATAACTACTACCTCGAAATAATTCAGTCCGCTGTGGATGCCACCGTCGCCACTTGCGGCGCCAGACACTGCGAATCACTGCCCGGTTGCAGGTACGGCATCAGAATCGGCGCCATGCCCTTGAGCACCTGCACTGGCAGGGCGGAAGTGAACTTGAAGTTCTCCGCCGAGCGCCCCGGCACGAACGCGGTGAGCGTGCCGAAATGGTGGTCGCCGATGTAGAACACGAAGGTCGCCGTGCGGTTGATCGACTTCGAGCTGAGAATCCGCCCGCCGGAGCCGATCGCCTCGATCCGGTTGTCACCGGTGCCGGTCTTGCCGCCCATGGTCAGCGGTGTTCCGTCGGTCAGTTTGAAACTGCCGGAAACACGTTTGGCAGTCCCCGAGTCCACCACTTGCGACAGCGCTTCGCGCATTGCCGTGGCGACTTCGGACGGCATCACCCGTTTGCCGACGTGAGGGTCATTGACCAGTTTGGTTTCGTAAGGCGTGCCGGCGGCGAAGTGCAGGCTGTCGATGCGCAGGGTCGGCATACGCACGCCGTCGTTGAGGATGGTGCCGATCAACTCGGCCAGCGCAGCGGGGCGGTCGCCGGAGCTGCCGATGGCGGTGGCCAGCGACGGCACCAGGTGATCGAACGGATAGCCAACTTTCTGCCAGCGCTGATGGATCTCGAGGAACGCCTCGATCTCCAGCATCGTGCGGATCCGGCTGTCACGGGCGCCCTTGTGCTTGCTCTTGAACAGCCAGCTGTAGACTTCCTGACGCTCGAACTGGCTGGCCTTGACGATGTCCTTGAAGGTAGCGTCGGGATGGTTGAGCAGGTAGCCGATCATCCACAGGTCCAGCGGGTGAACCTTGGCGATGAAACCCTGATCCGGCAGGTCGTAGGTGCCGGGACCGTAGGCCAGATAGAGCCGTTCCAGGCGTTCGTCGGTGAGTTTCTCGGTAATTTTTACGCCCTTGAGGTGCGAGCGCACAAAGGTGTTGAAGTCTTCCTGGCTGGCGTTGGGCAGCAGGTAACGGTGCACGGCGGCCATGCGGATCGGGGTCGGGCGCATGCTGTCGAGGAAGGTATCGAGCCGGGCCTGAGTGTCCTTGTTCCGGTACTTCTTCCAGAACTTGAGCAGGAACGAGGTGCCTTCGCGGTCGGCGAACGAGGCGAGGTATTCCTGACGTCTCGGGTCGCGGTCGTCCTTGAGCAGTTCCGCACTGCTGTTCGGGCCGGAGTAGGTGGTGTAGCGCACCAGATCGCGCATCAGGCGAATGAACGGCAGGTTGATCGACTCGCGCAGGGCATCGCGCAGGGTCGGCAGGCGGCCGTTGTCTTCCTTGCGAAAGTTGTGGAACACATGCAGACCGCCACCGGTGAAAAACGCTTCACCGGGGCTGGCCGAGTATTTGCGGTCGAGGGCGGCGGAGAGCATTTTCGACAGGTCGTGATCCTTGTTCTGGATCAGGTAATCGATCACCCACTGGCTCAGACGATCCTGATCCGGCACCTCGACTTTCTTCAGTTCCGGCACGGTCATGGCGCCGTACTTGTCATGCAGCTCCGCGATGATTTGCAGGTAGGTGGTCAGCACCCGCATCTTGGCGGTGGAGCCCAGTTCCAGTTTGCTGCCTTCGTTGATGTCGAACGGCTGGTCGGTGCTGTCGGTCTGCACCCGCACGCGCGAACCGTCGGGGGTTAGTTCGAACAGGGTGAAGCTGTAGCGCACCTGAGTGGTGCTGGTGGGCGTCAGCAGGCGTTCGCCCATCAGGCCGACTTCGGTCGCGTAGGCCGGGTCGGCCAGTTTTTTCAGGTAGGCGGTGGCCTGGGTTTGCAGCTCGCCCTGTAGGGTGCTGGTGGCGGACAGGTCGAGGCGGTCGAGGTCGTACAGCGGACGGTTGAGCATCGACGCCAACCGGCTGCGGGCGACACTGATGCCCTTGTTGGTTTCGATCGGTTGAATCGTCGGCTGGGTCTGCCAGTCGCGGTAACTGATGGTGCTGGCCAGTGCGGCATCGGCCAGGGCAGCGTCGATCACGCCGTTCTGTTTGAGCAGGCGCAAGTGGCTGTTGGTCAGTTCGACCAGTTCTTCGCGGCCCTTGGTCAGGTAATGCGAAGGACGGCGCTGGGCAATCATCAGCGAGAGCATTTCGCGCAGGGCCAGGCCCTTGTCCGCCATGGTCTTCGGATCGGTTTCGGTACTCGCGAGCTTGCGGTTGGCCTCATTGAAATCGGCGCCATACCAGACCCGCAGGCCTTCGGCCATGCCGTGCACCTCGCCATGCCCCGGCACCGCCGACAGCGGCACGCTGTTGAGGTAGTCACGAATGATGTTCTGCCGCGCCGGCAAGGTGTCCGGGCCGCCCTGATAGGCGCGCACGCTGGCGGAAATCATCTGGCGGATTTTCTCCGCGCCGGACACCGTCAGGCCATCGGGCGAGTGACGGTATTTCTCAAGCTGCGTGGCGAGGGTACTGCCGCCGGCTGACTGCCCCGGCAAGTGCAGCAACTTGGCGACCTGCGACCACGCGGCCATGCCGAAGCGCGGCCAGTCCACCGCCGGGTTGGCCATCGGTTGCTTGGGGTCGAGCAGAAAACGGTTTTCGATGAACAGCAGGCTGTTGACCACCACCGGCGGAATCGAATCGAAACTCGCGTACAGCTGCTGCGGATAGTTGTACTGATACAGCGGCGCGGCGCGGCAATCGGTGATCGACAGCCCGGCCTGGATCTTTTCGGAGTAGGGCACGAACAGGCCCTTGTCGGTGTAGTTGAGCAGGGCCGGGGAGAAGCGCGTCTGCTCGGTGATCACGTAGTTGCGCTTGATCAGCCGCGGCAGGAATTCGTCCAGCGAGCTGTAGCCCAGACGCAGGTCGAATGGCCCGTTGCCCGGATAGCGGATCGCTTCGCTGGGGCCCGGTTGCAACTCGTATTTGAGTTTGGCGGCGTACTGGCTGACCTCGCGGGACTGAAAACGCGAGGTGCGCATTTCCTTCATCGCAGCCAGGCCCACGACAATCGCGATGATCACCAACAGGAGCCAGAAAGCCTTCCACCCATGCCGGTTACGACGGGGTTTCTCAGGTACAGGCGCTTCATCCACACGTTCAGTCGGAACCACTTTTTCACTCGAATCGGTTTGCCACAAAGCGCCCATAGTCGATTGATCCATTCACGCAGATTGATCGGACTTGACTGAAGCTTAGTCGGTGGTTGGCGCGGGTGAAAAAATTGTGAAGGTGGGACCCTGAACAAATCTGCAAATCCGGCTGCAGCTCTCCGGCACGTGATTGAAAGTCTGAAAGGGCCGGAACAGAGAGGTCCTGAGGCAGCTGCGACTTTGGTCGCGGCATGACGTTGCACCATTGCTGTGCAATACTCGGCGCCCATTTGCGCGGTGAATAATCCTCGAAATGCAGGATGGTTTGTCTCGTAAACATCGCAATAGACGAGGTTTACGTCTGAATCAGATGCCTTATAGAGTGAAAAAACCTGTCGCAAGCTTTTTATACTGCACGCCCCGCTGATCCCGCAGGTTGCTTCTGCGCGACGGTCCTGCCCACGAAGCAGGGCCGGTTTTACCCAGGCGCAGGCTTATCGGCCGACGCTTGAACACTCGGTGGTCACATCCAATAACAAGACGAGGAAGTCCCCCATGCCAGTCGGCAATCACCCGCCCCATGGCGAAACCGCTCAAGGCGGTCCGCTCAAACGCGAACTCGGTGAACGGCATATTCGCCTGATGGCGCTCGGCGCCTGCATCGGTGTCGGTCTGTTTCTCGGTTCGGCCAAGGCCATCGAAATGGCCGGCCCGGCGATCATGCTGTCTTACATTATCGGCGGTCTGGCGATCCTGGTGATCATGCGCGCCCTCGGCGAAATGGCCGTACACAACCCGGTCGCCGGCTCCTTCAGCCGTTACGCACAGGATTACCTCGGCCCGCTGGCGGGCTTTCTGACCGGCTGGAACTACTGGTTCCTGTGGCTGGTGACCTGCGTCGCCGAAATCACGGCGGTGGCGGTGTACATGGGCATCTGGTTCCCCGACGTCCCGCGCTGGATCTGGGCGCTGGCGGCGCTGGTCAGCATGGGCTCGATCAACCTGATCGCGGTCAAGGCCTTCGGTGAGTTCGAGTTCTGGTTCGCCCTGATCAAGATCGTCACCATCATCGCCATGGTGCTTGGCGGCATCGGCATCATCGCCTTCGGTTTCGGTAACGACGGTGTGGCGCTGGGGATTTCCAACCTGTGGGCCCATGGCGGTTTCATGCCCAACGGTGTGACGGGTGTGTTGATGTCGCTGCAGATGGTGATGTTCGCCTACCTCGGCGTGGAAATGATCGGCCTGACCGCCGGTGAAGCGAAGAACCCGCAGAAGACCATCCCGAATGCGATCGGCTCGGTGTTCTGGCGGATCCTGCTGTTCTACGTCGGCGCGCTGTTCGTGATCCTGTCGATCTACCCGTGGAATGAAATCGGCACCCAGGGCAGCCCGTTCGTGATGACCTTTGAACGTCTGGGCATCAAGACCGCCGCCGGCATCATCAACTTCGTGGTGATCACTGCGGCACTGTCGTCGTGCAACGGCGGCATCTTCAGCACCGGGCGCATGCTCTACAGCCTGGCGCAGAACGGCCAGGCGCCGGCCGGTTTCGCTCGCACCTCGAGCAACGGTGTACCGCGTCGCGCATTGCTGCTGTCGATCTTCGCGCTGCTGCTGGGCGTGCTGCTCAACTATCTGGTTCCGGAAAAAGTCTTCGTCTGGGTGACCTCGATTGCCACCTTCGGCGCGATCTGGACCTGGGTGATGATCCTGCTGGCCCAGCTGAAATTCCGCAAAGGCCTGAGCGCCAGCGAACGGGCCGGCCTGAAATACAAGATGTGGCTGTTCCCGATCAGCTCGTATCTGGCGCTGGCGTTCCTGGTGCTGGTGGTCGGCCTGATGGCGTACTTCCCGGACACTCGCGTGGCGCTGTATGTGGGGCCGGCGTTCCTGGTGCTGCTGACCGTGTTGTTCTACGTGTTCAAGCTGCAACCGAGCGATGCGTCCCAGGGCGCGGTGCGTTCGGCGTCTTAATTCGTCAGCGCTGAAACTCGTAAGCCCCGGTCGAAAGTCCGGGGCTTTTTCGTGGGTGCGAGGTTGATGCCGCTGGTCTGAAAGCACCGCAAAAAACGACTTCTGATCCAGAGTCATGTTCGAAGGTTTATCTACGTTGTTTCCAGCGCAGCCGTGAACAGAGGCGCAGGTATGAGGCTCAGCGATTTTCTCGTACGAGAACTCGGCCGCCGTCAGGTCGTGCTGTTCTTCCTGCTCGCCACGCTGCTGTACATCCTGCCGCTGATCCTCGCCGACTTCCCCTACATCGACGACAACTGGCGCACGCTGGCCGCCGGCAATGCGTGGGCCGGGCAGGGGCGGTTGTTCATGGACTGGCTGTATCAGGCGCTGACCTTCACTGGCGCCGCGCCGAATATTTTCCCATTGCCGCTGTTGCTCGCCACCGTAGCGATGTCGTTCGCTCTGACCCGGCTGACCTTCCACTATTTCCCCGAATCGACCCTGGCCTGTTGTCTGGTGCCGTTGCCGCTCTGGTACAACCCGTTCCTGTTGCAGAACCTGTCCTATCAATACGACGGGGCCGGCATGGCGTTGAGTCTGGTCGCGGTGATTTACGCGATCACTTTTTGCGGCGCTTCACGCATTCAGCGATGGCTGTTGCCGTCGGTGTTGCTGGCGCTGGCGATCGGGCTGTATCAGATCAGCCTCAATGTGTTTCTCGGGTTGTGCTGTCTGGAAATGCTGCGCAATGTTCATCGGCGAGTACCGTGGGATGAACTCTGGCACCAGTCGGGCTGGCGGCTGGCGCAACTGTTGCTGGCGGTGTTGATCTACAGCGTCACGGCCTATCCCTTCACGGAGACCGGGCGCACGCAACTGCTGAACGCGAGCGCTGATCCGTTGCTGCAGATCGGCATCAATATTGGTCGGGTGATGGAGAAGGTTGCGCTGCTGTTTCACGGCGGCTACACGGCGATTTTTATTGTGCTGGTGCTGTGCGCCGTGTTCGGCGCCGTGCAGTTGGGGCGGCAGATTCGCGAGCGCAAAATGTCCCGCTCCAAGGGTTTGCTCCTGAGCTTCAGCTGTCTGCTGGCGTTACCGTTTGTTGTGCTGCTGGTGCCGGGCATGACGCTGTTGTTTCGCGATTTCAACGAAGGCGCACGCACCCTGATGGGGTTCGGCGTACTGCTGATGTTGCTGTTCTATCTGGCCTGGTTGGGGTTGATGCCGCTGCATCAACGGTTGCCTCTGGTGTTGGCGATTCCGCTTCTGGCCACGCTGTCGTTGTCCTTCGCTTATGGCCGGGTGCTGACGATGGAGAAAGCCTTCGCCAGCAATGCGCTCTACAGCCTGAGCCACGACATCTCATCCCATCGCGAACTGCGCGACGCCAAACGGATTTATATCTCGGTGACGTACTCCGACCGCTGGCTGGCGGGAGCGGTGGGTACGTTCAAACAGTTGCCGGTGCTGCAATATCTGCTGAACATCGATTACTTCATGCTCGCCGAAAATCTGCCCTCGGCCGGTATTACCAACGTGGTCGCAGAACGCGAGCGGCGCAACGCGACCCATGTCGGTCTGATGGGCTATCCACCCTTGGTGGACAGCCTCTATTACCGCCTCTACCTGATTGGCGACTACGGCTTCATCGTGATGAAGGAGCCGCCCCACGGTCGCTTGCTGCAATGGTGACCGTTCAGAGTCTAGGCCGCCGCGATTTCCTGCGGCTCGAAACTGTCCGCTCGCGCCATCTGCCACATCCGCGAATAGAACTCGCCGTTCACTTCCCCGGTGAGCAATTCCCCTGGCTTCAGGAACACGTGCAGCTGCGAGAACAGTTTGATTTCAGTCGCCGACATGCGCCGCACCAGATGCTTGGCCGACAGTTGCGACGGATGATCGAGGCCGGCGGCGGCGAGCATTTCCGCCAGGGCCTTGAGCGTATTGCGGTGGAAGTTGTAGACCCGCTGGGCCTTGTCCGGTACCACCAGCGCGCGCTGGCGCAGGGTGTCCTGGGTGGCGACGCCGGTCGGGCATTTGTTGGTGTGGCAGCTTTGCGACTGGATGCAGCCGATGGCGAACATGAAGCCGCGCGCCGAGTTGGCCCAGTCGGCGCCGATGGCCAGCACGCTGGCGATGTCGAAGGCGCTGACGATCTTGCCGCTGGCGCCGAGCTTGATCTTGTCCCGCAGATTCAGGCCGACCAGCGTGTTGTGCACGAACAGCAGGCCTTCGCGCATCGGCACGCCGATGTGGTCGGTGAACTCCACCGGCGCGGCGCCGGTGCCGCCTTCCTTGCCGTCGACCACGATGAAGTCCGGCAGGATGCCGGTTTCCAGCATGGCCTTGGCGATGCCCATGAATTCCCACGGATGACCGAGGCAGAACTTGAAACCCACCGGTTTGCCGCCGGACAGTTCACGCAGTTGCTGGATGAAATGCATCATCTCGATCGGCGTGGAGAACGCGCTGTGGCGCGACGGCGAGATGCAGTCCTCGCCCATCAGGATACCGCGGGTGTCGGCGATTTCCTGGGTCACCTTGTGCTTGGGCAAAATCCCGCCGTGGCCGGGTTTGGCGCCCTGGCTCATCTTGATTTCGATCATCCGCACTTGCGGGGTCTGCGCCTGGGCGGCGAAGCGTTCCGGGTCGAAGCGGCCGTCGCTGGTGCGGCAGCCGAAATAGCCGCTGCCCAGTTCCCAGGTCAGGTCGCCGCCGTGTTCGCGGTGATAGGGGCTGATGCTGCCTTCGCCGGTGTCGTGGGCGAAATTGCCGAGTTTGGCGCCCTGGTTCAGCGCGCGGATCGCGTTGGCGCTGAGCGAGCCAAAACTCATGGCCGAGATGTTGAACACCGATGCCGAATACGGCTGGGTGCACTGCGGGCCACCGACGGTGACGCGGAAACTGCTCGGGTCGCTCAACGGCGCCGGGCGCATCGAATGGCCGATGAATTCGAAGCCGGATTGGTAGACGTCGATCAGGGTGCCGAACGGTTTGTCGGCGGTTTCATTCTTGGCCCGCGAGTACACCAGCGAACGCTGGGCGCGGGAGAAGGGCAGGGCGTCGCTGTCGGATTCCAGCAGGTATTGGCGGATTTCCGGGCGGATGCCCTCGACCAGATAGCGGATGTTGCCGAGGATCGGATAATTGCGGCGCACCGCGTGCGGGCTCTGCATCAGGTCGAACAGACCGATCAGGCTCAATACGCCGGTAACGGCGGTGATCGGCCACAGCCAGTCGTGTTCGAGAAAGGGCAGGCTGGCGAGGGTGAAAATCACGCAGACGGCAAAGAAGGCGTAGCGGCTCAGGAGTGACAGGCTCATACGGTTTCCTTGGTTCGGACTTGGATTGTTCAGCGCCGCAGATCCCTGTGGGAGCGAGCTTGCTCGCGATAGCGGTGGGCCATTCAACGCATATGTCGGTAGTGACGGCCCTTTCGCGAGCAAGCTCGCTCCCACAGAAAAGCTCACAGCGCTGTATCAGGCGTTCTGCGCCTGCAGAAAGATCGAAAACAGCTCCGACTGGGATTTGATCCCCAGCTTGCTGTACATGTGTTTCTTATGGACTTTCACGGTTTCAACAGAGATTTCCAGCTTACGGGCGATTTCTTTACTGGAGCAACCGCTGAGCATCAGGCGCCCGACGTCCAGTTCCCGGGCGGTCAGTTGCGCGCCCTTGAGTTGCTGCACCGACGCTTCGAGCTGCACCCGCCAGTCCGGTTGCGCAGGCGCCGGGGCCAGGGCCACGGTTTCGTTGATCTCGTAGGGCAGGCGCTGGCGCAACAGGCCGAGCACCCACGGCTGGATCAGCGACAGCAGGGCAATCTGCTCGCCGGTGAAGCGCTGCTGGCTGCCCAGCGACAGACACAGCGTGCGGTCGCCTTCGAGTTGGCAATTGAACTGGATTTCGTCGGCCACCACATTCAGACGAAAGTATCGCTGGTAATACTCGGTCAGTTCGAAATGCTCCGGCGCGACCTCCGACAGACGATACAAGCCGGTGCGCGACTGCTCGCGGCAGGCGATGTAGAACGGGTCGAGCAGGTACAGACCGCGCAGATAATCCTGAAACAACTGATCGGGACTGCCGTCGGCGCCGGGGCATTCGGCGAACACCTGCGGGTGGCGGTCGGCGCTGAACAGCAGCGCCACCCAGCTATCGAACGGCACGTACTGGTCAAGCAGGCGCACCAGTTGCGCCCAGAAATTCGGCTTGTCGAGGGCGTCGATCAACTGCCCGACGGCGCGGTGCCAGGTGATGTCGTCAAACGAAAGAGTCATGCCTCTACCCCTATCGGGTTACCCCGGCCGCGTAATTCCCTGGCCGGTCGAATGCGAAGCATACTGGCCCACAGACAGCCGCCGGGCAATCTTTCGGCGCCCGGCGCTCATAACAAGGACTACCCATGAAAGTCGAACTCGCCCAGCTGGCGGGCCGTGACAAAGACACGGCGTACAACCTCGAACGCGCCCTTGCGGCGATTGCGGCCTGCGCCGCCGACACGCAACTGATCGTGTTCCCCGAGACCCACCTGATGGGCTTCCCGACCGCCGACACCGTGGCGCAGATCGCCGAACCGCTGGGCGGCCCGACCGTCAGCGCCGTGCAGGCCGCCGCCCGCGAACGCAACCTCGCCGTGGTGATCGGCATGGCCGAGAACGACAACGGCCGCTTCTACAACACCACCCTGCTGATTACCCCCGAAGGCATCGCCCTGAAATACCGCAAGACCCATCTCTGGGCCTCGGATCGCGGTGTGTTCGAGGCCGGCGACCGTTACGCCACCTGCCTGTGGAACGGCGTGCGCGTCGGTCTGCTGATCTGCTACGACATCGAGTTTCCGGAATCGGCCCGTGCCCTGGCGCAACTGGGCGCGGAATTGCTGATCGTGACCAACGGCAACATGGACCCGTACGGCCCGACCCACCGCACCGCGATCATGGCCCGGGCCCAGGAAAACCAGGCGTTTGCGCTGATGGTCAATCGGGTGGAAGCAGGGGATGACGGGTTGATGTTTGCCGGCGGCAGTGCGCTGGTGGATCCGCTGGGCACGGTGCTGTTCGAGGCCGGGCGTGAGGAAGGGCGGTTCAGTGTGGAGCTGGATTTCGGCCAGCTGGAGCTGGCGCGCAAGGATTATCGGTATCTGGATGATCAGCGGTTGAGGTTGCCGGGGGAGGTGGTTGAACACGCTTCTGGTCTGCGGGAGTTACTGATCCCTTCGCGATAAAGAACAAAAGATATCCGATCGTGCCCACGCTCTGCGTGGGCATGCAGCCCGGGACGCTCTGCGTCCCAAGAGCGGACGCGGAGCGTCCATGGAGGTATTCCCACGCAGACGGTTCGACGCCTCGACGTGGGAACGATCAGCAACACCCGAAACATTCGCCGAACTCGGCCTCTGCCATAAATCCAATAAAATCCGGAGTAAGTCGCCCATGGCTCGTTTGCAACGCACCCTTTCGCTAGGGTCGGTGGTGCTGTTCGGCATCGCCTACATGACGCCGATCATTGTCCTCGGCACGTTCGGCATCCTCGCCCAGTCCACCGCCGGCATGGTGCCCGCCGCGTATCTGGCGGCGCTGGTGGCGATGTTTTTCACCGCTATGAGCTACGGGCGCATGGCCGCCGCGTTCCCGGTGGCCGGCTCTGCCTACAGCTACGTGCGCAAGGCCATCAGCCCGAAACTTGGCTTCATCGCCGGTTGGGCGGTGCTGCTCGATTATCTGTTTCTGCCGATGGCGATCTGGCTGATCGGCGCCGCGTACCTCGCGTCGGCGTTCCCCTCGATCCCGCAGTGGATCTGGGTGCTGGCGTTCATCGGCATCACCAGCGCGATCAACATCATCGGTCTGAAACTGGCCAACGGCATCAACGCCTTGCTGATGCTGGTGCAGTTCCTGGTGCTGATCGCCTTCGTCGCGCTGTGCGTGCACTACGTCGGTGGTGATGCCAGCACGCCGTTGTGGTCGATCAAACCGTTCTTCAATGGCGACATGCAGATGCCGCTGATCATGAGCGGCGCCGCCATTGCCTGCTATTCGTTCCTCGGTTTCGATGCGGTCAGCACGCTCACCGAAGAAACCCGCGATCCACGTCGCACCATCCCTCGGGCAATCATGCTGATCACCCTGATCGGCGGGCTGATTTTTGTCGGCGTGTCGTACTTCGTGCAGATCGCCCATCCGTCGTTCCAGTTCGACAGCGTCGACTCGGCGGCCTACGAAATTGCACGCAACATCGGCGGTGATCTGTTCGTGTCGATCTTCCTGATCGGCCTGATCGTCGGTCAGTTCGCCTCGGGCCTGTCGGCGCAGGCCAGCGGTTCGCGGTTGTTGTTCGCGATGGGCCGTGACGGTGTGCTGCCCAAGTCGTTTTTCGGCACTTTGCATGAGCGCTTCGGTACGCCGGTCAACAGCATCCTGCTGTGTGCGGTGGTGGCTTTGCTGGCGCTGAAACTCGACGTGACCACCTCGACCTCGTTCATCAACTTCGGTGCGTTTCTGGCGTTCAGCCTGGTCAATCTGTCGGTGATTTTTCACTACTGGATCGGCGGTGAGAAAAAAGGTCTGCGCGAGTTGATCCTTTTCCTGATCTTCCCGTTCATCGGGCTGGCGGCGGACTTGTGGCTGATGGTCAGCCTCGATCACCTGGCGGTGTACCTGGGCCTGAGCTGGCTGGCAATTGGCGTGGTGTACCTGGCGGTGCTCACGGGTGGTTTCCGTCGGCAGCCGCCGGAGATGGATTTCCAGGAAGCGACCTGACTTGCGCTGGAGCCTTTGCCTCACAAACGGCAAGCGTGTGATCCTTGCCGTTTTTGAATCACAGGCTTTCCGTTCATGTCGACCGCAAATAACTCCACGATCCGCATCGCCGCGGCGCTGTTGCTTAACTCCGACGGCCAGACCCTGCTGGTGCGCAAGCGCGGCACCACGGCGTTCATGCAACCGGGCGGTAAGATCGAACCGCATGAACTGCCGGTGCAGGCGCTGGCCCGTGAGCTGGAAGAAGAGCTGGGGCTGGTGATCGATCCTGAGCAGGCGAGCTTTCTCGGCCAGTTCTCGGCACCCGCCGCCAACGAGCCGGGATTCGTCGTGCAGGCCGAGATCTTTCAGCTGACCATCGATGCTCAAGTCTTGCCGGCTGCCGAGATCGAAGAGGTGATCTGGATCGACCCGGCCACCGACGGCGATGTGGTTCTCGCCCCATTGACACGTGACCTGATCCTGCCGTTTTATCGAGCCTCGCTGACCGCGATCGCCTGATCATTCGTGCAAAGGACTTCGTCATGATCCCGCTTCAAGACCTGCTGATTTTTGCCGCCGCCGCACTGCTGATGGTACTGACGCCGGGGCCGAACATGATCTACCTGATCTCGCGGTCGATCTGTCAGGGACGCCGCGCCGGGGTGACCTCGCTGCTCGGCGTGGTGGCGGGGTTCTTCGTGCACCTGTTCGCGGCGGCCGCCGGTTTGACCGCGGTGTTTCTCGCGGTGCCGATGGCCTATGAAGTGTTGAAGTGGGCCGGCGCGCTGTACCTGCTGTGGCTGGCCTGGCAAGCGGTGAAACCCGGTGCGCGCTCACCGTTCGAGGCGCAGCAATTGCCGGCCGATTCCTCGCGCAAACTGATCACCATGGGCTTTCTGACCAGCGCGCTGAACCCGAAAATCGCGGTGTTCTACCTCTCGGTGTTCCCGCAATTCATTTCGCCAGAGCACGGCTCGGTGTTCACTCAAAGCATCATCCTCGGCCTGACCCAGATCAGCGTCAGCTTCTGCGTCAACCTGTTGATCGCGCTGTTCGCGGCGGGCATCGCCTCGTGGTTCGTCAACAACCCGACCTGGCTGGCAGCGCAGCGTTATTTCATGGGCTTCGTGCTGGGCGGCCTGGCCGTGCGGCTGATGCTTGAGCAGCGCAAGGCCGCCTGAACATGTGGATCGAACGGCTGGACGCCAGTCATGCGCTGGCCTATCGCGAACTGATGCTGGAAGCCTATGACCGGCATCCGCAGGCGTTCACTTCCAGTGTGCGCGAGCGCGCAGTGATGCCGCTGAGCTGGTGGGAATCACGCCTGACCAGCAAGCTCGACGCGGTGTTCGGCGCGTTCGAAGACGGCCGGTTGGCGGGCATCGTCGGCCTGGCGTTCGAGCCTCGGGAAAAGGCCCGACACAAGGCAACGGTCTTCGGCATGTATGTGTCGGCTGAATTTCGTCAGCGCGGGCTGGGCCTGAAATTGATGGAGGCGGTGCTCGGTGAAGCGCAGCAGCATCCGGCGCTGAAAGTCATTCAACTGACCGTCACCGCCGGCAACGATGCCGCGTTCAAGTTGTACCAGCGCTGCGGCTTCATCCAGTTCGGCCTTGAACCGATGGCGGTGCGGGTCGGCGAGGACTACTTCGACAAGATCCACATGTGGTGCCCGCCTTCTGTGCCAACCGCCAGCCTCAACGAACCGCGCTGACCCCATCCAGCGTCGAGAACGAGGTGTCCTTGGCCGTCAGCAGGAAATCGCGCATGTACGGCGCGTCCAGCATGTCGGCGCGGATCGCGGCGTACAGCGTCGCGAACAGACCTTTCTCGCCCAGCCGTTTGCCCTTCACGTAACCGCGCGAGCTGTATTCATGCAGCGCCCAGTGCGGCATGCCGCACACGCCACGACCGCTGGCCACCAGTTGCATCATCATCACTGTCAGCTCTGAGGTGCGTACCTGCGCCGGTTCGATGTCCGCCGGTTCGAGGAAGCGGGTGAAGATATCGAGGCGATCCCGTTCCACCGGATAAGTGATCAGGGTTTCGGTCAGCAGGTCTTCGGGAACGATGTACGGTTTGCTTGCCAGCGCGTGCTGGTTGGCGACCGCGAGCATGGCTTCGTAGGTGAACAGCGGCACGTAGGTGATGCCGGCGATTTCCAGCGGGTCGGACGTCACCACCAGATCCAGATCGCCCCGGGCCAGGGCCGGCAGCGGGGCAAACGAGAAACCCGAAGCCAGGTCGAGTTCGACTTCCGGCCACGCATCGCGGAACTGGTCGATGGTCGGCATCAGCCACTGGAAGCAGCTGTGGCATTCGATGGCCATGTGCAGACGCCCGGCGGTGCCACCGGCCAGACGCCCGATATCACGCTCGGCGGCGCGCAGCAACGGCAGGGTCGCGTCGGCCAGTTGCAGCAGGCGCAGGCCGGCGCTGGTGAAGCGCACCGGTTTGGTCTTGCGCACGAACAAAGGCATGCCCATGCGCTCTTCCAGCTCCTTGAACTGGTGGGACAGCGCCGACTGGGTCAGGTGCAGGCGGTCGGCCGCATCGACCAGGCTGTCGGCTTCGCGCAGGGCATGCAGGGTTTTCAGGTGACGGATCTCAAGCACCACAGGCTCCATGAGGAAAATTTGTGATCAACACGAAAAGGTTGAGTTTGTCTCATGTTGCTCTGGCTGTCGACAATGGCGCCATCTTTTACGCAATGGAGAACACTCGACATGGCCGTGGCACACACCCTGGGTTTCCCGCGCATCGGCGCCGACCGTGAACTGAAAAAAGCCCTCGAAGCCTGTTGGAAAGGCGATCTCGATCAGGCCGCTCTGAATCAGGTCGGCCGCGAACTGCGCGCCAGACACTGGCAACTGCAGAAGGACGCCGGCATCGACCTGCTGCCGGTCGGCGACTTCGCCTGGTACGACCAGGTACTGACCCACTCGCTGACCTTCGGTGTGATCCCCGAGCGCTTCGACGGTGTGCGTGACGAGCGCGGCCTGCCGACCCTCGACACGCTGTTTGCCATGGCCCGTGGCGCCACGTCGTCCTGCTGCGGCGGTGAGCACGGCAAGACTCAATACGCCCAGGAACTGACCAAGTGGTTCGACACCAACTACCACTACCTGGTCCCGGAATTCAGCGCAGACCAGCAATTCAAGCTGAGCTGGGAGCAACTGTTCGATGAAGTCGAAGAAGCCAAAGCCCTCGGTCACAACGTCAAACCGGTGATCATCGGCCCGCTGACTTACCTGTGGCTGGGCAAGGCGAAAGGCAACGATTTCGACAAGCTCGATCTGCTTGAGCGCCTGCTGCCGGTGTACAACGAAATCCTTGGTCGCCTCGCCGCACAGGGCGTGGAATGGGTGCAGATCGACGAGCCGATCCTCACGCTGGACCTGCCGCAAGCCTGGAAAAGCGCATTCGAACGTGCTTATCACATCCTTCAGTATTCGCCGTTGAAGAAACTGGTGGCGACCTATTTCAGCGGCCTGCAAGACAACCTCGGCCTGGCCGTCGGCCTGCCGGTACAAGGCCTGCACATTGACGCGGTGCGTGCGCCGGATCAGCTCGGTCAGGTACTTGATCGCCTGCCGACCTACAAGATTCTTTCGGTAGGTCTGGTCAACGGACGCAACGTCTGGCGCTGCGAACTGGAGCAGGCGCTGGCACAACTGCAACCGGCCCAGGAGCGTTTTGGCGACAACCTGTGGGTCAGCAGTTCCTGCTCGTTGCTGCACAGTCCGGTGGATGTCGAGCGTGAAGACAAGCTCGATCCGGAACTGAAAAGCTGGCTCGCATTCGCCGTGCAGAAGTGTGCCGAAATCTCCGTGCTGCGTGATGCGCTGAACGACCCGCAAGCACCGAAAGTGCAAAACGCGCTGGCTGAAAGCCGCGCCATTCAAGAAAGCCGCGCCCGCTCGCCGCGTATTCACAAAGCCGAGGTGCAAGCGCGGATCGATGCGATCAATGCCAGCGACAGCCAGCGTCATTCGCCGTTCGCCAAGCGCATCGCCGCACAGCAGGCGCGTCTGAAATTGCCGACGTTCCCGACCACCACCATTGGTTCGTTCCCACAGACCGGCTCGATCCGTCTGGCCCGTCAGGCGTTCAAGCAGGGCAAACTGTCGGCCAACGATTACCACGACGCCATGCGCAGCGAAATCCGCCACGCGGTGCAAGTACAGGAACGTCTTGGCCTCGATGTGCTGGTGCACGGTGAAGCCGAACGCAATGACATGGTCGAGTACTTCGCCGAACAGCTCGACGGCTACCTGTTTACCCGCTTTGGCTGGGTTCAGAGTTACGGTTCCCGCTGCGTGAAACCGGCAGTGATTTATGGCGATCTGTCCCGTCCGAACGCCATGACCGTGGACTGGATCACCTACGCCCAGAGCCTGACCGACAAGGTCATGAAAGGCATGCTGACCGGTCCGGTGACCATGCTGATGTGGTCGTTCCCCCGTGAAGACGTGTCGCGCAAAATCCAGGCGCAACAACTGGCGCTGGCCCTGCGTGACGAAGTGGTGGATCTGGAAAACGCCGGAGTCAAGATCGTGCAGATCGACGAGGCGGCGTTCCGCGAAGGCCTGCCGCTGCGCCGTGAACAATGGCAGGAATACCTCGACTGGGCGGTGCAAGCGTTCCGTCTGACGGCGTCGGGCGTGAAGGATGAAACCCAGATCCACACCCACATGTGCTACAGCGAATTCAATGACGTGATCAAGGCGATCGCCGACATGGACGCCGACGTCATCACCATCGAAACCTCGCGCTCGGACATGGAATTGCTCGAAGCCTTCGAAGCGTTCGACTACCCGAACGACATCGGCCCGGGCGTCTACGACATCCACTCGCCGCGCGTGCCGGACACCGCCGAGATGGTGAAACTGATGAGCAAAGCCGTGAAGCGCATTCCGGCGCAGCGCCTGTGGGTCAACCCCGACTGCGGCCTGAAGACCCGCGCATGGCCCGAGACCGAAGCTGCGCTGGTCAACATGGTGGCAGCGGCGCGACAGTTGCGCAGTCAGTTGGCGTAAGTCTGAAAAGGGGCGGGTAATTCCCGCCCCTTCGACGTTTCACAGAGCTTCGAAATACGGCAACACCGCCGAGCGTTTGCCGATGTCGGCGTAGGGCAGATCGGGGTTGTCGGCGTGGGTCAAGAAGCGATGTTCCGGCAATTTCAAATGGGCTTTCTCGAAGTCGCCGAAGTGCGGAGCGGCTTTCGAATAGTGAAAGTGCGCATACCAGAGCAGTGACGGCGGATTTTGTGTCAGGTTCCAGACTTCGTATTCCTGCAGGTAGTCGTTTCGGCCGTCCGGGCGTTTGCCCAGCAACTTCAATGCAGCGTGTTTGCGAGTGTCCACCGCCTGCTGATCGAGCAGGTCGAGCAGCAGGCCATCGGTGAGGTGGCGGCTTCTCAAAGCCTGTCGGGTACGTAACTGTCGGCCGATGGTTTTCAGCTCGGCGGCCCGGTCCTGCAATAACCGGATGACCGGATCCCGGCTCGCCAGGGCTTCGATGTCCCGCGCGCGGCGCAGCAGGTCATCAGCCTCGATGACAATCATGTGTTCCAGATCGACGGGCCGCGTGTTCTGTTCGGCGTAGGCGCGCACTTTTGCCAGGTAGGCGCCTTGAGCGTCCAGTCGCTTGCGCGCATCGGCCACCAGACGGGTCAGATCCTTTGGCGCCGGTTGTGGTGGCGCAGCATTGCGCAGACGGAATTTTCCGCTGACAGCCTGTTCCCAGACTTCACCGTTCTTGCCCTCTTCACTGAGCACGAATTGTCGCTTGCGGGTTCTGGGCTCCCACTGTTCGACGCCAACCAGCATCCGGTTGTCTTCGGTCACGAAAACTTTTTTTGTCGACTTTCCAGTGGGGCTGGCGACAGTCGGCAAATCGATGGCATTACGTGCTTTTTCGGCGAAGGCTTCGATGCCGGCCAGCAAGGGTTCGACGATCTCCTGGTGAAAGTACTCGGGATGGCGGGTGGTCCAGGCCTTCATTTTTTGCCGGAAGGTCGTGTAGGTTTCAAGGCACTCGCCGAGTATCTGATTGCGTTGCAGGCGCGTGACCTCGGTTTGCGGCAGGCTGTACTGAACGTACAGCGCCCGGTGCACGGCCGCGCGTGGAGCGTAGGCCTGCTGTTGCAGATAGATCCATGACAGTTCTTCGGCGCGGGCGTAATGCTTGACGATTTCCATCCGGTGGCTGGTCTTGAGAAATTGCAGGTTGCTGTCGGTCAGGCGCTGGTTGAAGTTGTCGACATCGGTTTTCAGTCGAATTTCGGCTCTTTGCGAGAGCGTGGTGATGCGCCCGTACCATTGATTGAGTTCGCCCATGAGCGTTTCGGTGTGTTCCAGTTCCCGGACAAATTCGATCCGCAGTTTGCGGGTCGATTCCAGATTGTCCAGCCGCTGGCTGACAGCGTCGGGCGGCAACTCGTCGAGTGCTCGGGTCAACTCGTCAATCCGGTTCTGCAAGCGGGTGGCGCGGTCACTGGAATAGTAAACGCGGTGCCTGAAACGGTCCGCGATGATCCGCGAACTGTCGCTGAGAAATCTGATCGTTTCGCGTCGCTTGTTACCGTGGGTCAACGGCTGGAGTTCGGACAGTGTCTGAAAGCGTCGGCGAGCCAGCGCGATGTCACTGATACAACAGAGATCGGCCAGTTCCCTGAGTCGTGTATTGCTGGTGTCGTTGATGAAGCTGGCAATCGCGGCATCGTGGCGGGTGATCTGCACCCGCAGTTGTGCGATCAGTTCATCAGCGGTGTCAGTCAGTTGCACGTGTCGGCGCAACGCGCGATCCGTCCACCAGTGCGGCAGGCGGGCACGAATTGCCTCGGGCCAGATGGGTTCCAGCGTATTGGCCAGATGACCGAGCACACTGCCACCGCCCAGTCCGCCGCCTTCGAACGCAGTGCCGTAGACGCCGAACCAGGTGTCCCAATGGCCTGCTTCATCCAGCGCGATGGGTTGCTTGTAGGTTTTGCTCGCGGTTCCGGCGAGACGCCAGTTGCGCGAATCCTTGCTCCACTCCACCTGGAAGACACGGCCCTGACGGACGATGAAGTCACCGTCGGTATGGCGATAGACGTTGCGGTAAATCCCGTGGGTGGCCGGTTGCAGCCCCGACAGCGAGAGCGGCCGCTGGTACTCGTAACCACTGAAACGGGCGATGACATGCGTAGCCTGGCGTCGTGAGGCAACGTGGAGCGCGGCCACACTGTTGGCGAGCGCAGTCAGCTGGCGGGTACGGGTCAGGGCGCGGGCGGCGGGAGCCAGCGAGGTACTCGTCGAAGATCCGGGAACCAGATCCATGGCGGCATCGATCAACGACAGCAGCACCGAGCCCAGCTGCGCCACGCCATCTCCGATCTGCCCACGCAAAAAGGCCGTCACTGCCTGATTCGCAGCCGTCCAGGCATCGTAGAGCGCAATGGCTGTGCCCACGAACGGCAAGAAGCCGGTGGCCATCTTGATGTAATTGAATGCGCGCGGACCCTGCAAAGCGTAGCGCTCCCCATACAGCGCAGCGTTGGAGCGCGAGCTGCCACGATGCGCCTCGATCAGGCGCCCCATGTGCGCATCGAGCAGGTGCGCGGCCAGCGATGTGGTGACCGGCCAGCGCTCGCCGATTCCGATCATGCCGGTGAAGTCATGTTCGACGGCGCGGTGCAGGCGATGCTCGTGGGCACGCACATCACCCTGCAGCGCCCGACGGGCCAGGTACTGAATCATCGTGTCTTGCCGGCACAGGTTGAACAGTGCCCGGCGTGCCTGTTCGAGGCTGGCGTATCGGCGCAGGAAACGTTCGTCCGGGCTGTCAGGCAAGTACAACAACGTTGCGCCGCTGATCTGCTCCTCGATGAACGTCACGCCGGACAGGGTGGTCGGGCCTTCGCCGTGGGTATCTTTGCCGCCCGCACTCAAGTAAGCCGGCAACAGGACAATGCGCTTGCCTTGGGCATGCCAGGCTCGGGCCGAATCGGCGTCGATGGCGATGTCGAAAACCGACAAGTCGTCATCGCTCAGTTCGTCCTGCAGACGGGCGCGCCGACCTTGTAGCCGAAGCATCAGCCGCCAGGGTTCGAGCAGGCATTCGCGCCGATGATCCCTGATGAAAGCGCGTTCGTCGGGCGCACCCCTGAACGTGTCGACGATCAGTTTTTCGTAGGCTTTGGGCAGATCCAGATCCGGCAAGGTCTTGCGCAGATAGGTCAGATTGATGCCGTTGAGCAAAGTGATGCGTTCCTGCGGATCCGTGGCGCTGACTTCCAGGCGCATGAAGATCAGTCGTTGCGACAAGGTGTCGTCCTGAACCCTGTGCTGATGGTCGATGTTGAGTTGCGCCAGTTCCTCCAGTGACATCCTGCTGCGGGCAGTGCTCGGCACCATCACCGTGGTTCTCTGGGTTGTGCCGGGGCCTGCGGAATATCGGGTCTGCTGTGTGACCGAGTCGGGCAGGGTCAGGGCGACCGTGAAGTCGCCCTTGAGCGTGAAGTCCTTGCACAGCCGCGCGTGCAGGTGTTGGCGGGTAAAGTCATTGCGGGGGATCAGATTGACCGTCATCAGCTCATGACTGCGGCGCATGGCGACTATGAAGGCTTCGATCAATGCCTTGAGGTTGCTGCGTTCAGCAGGGTTCAGACGGTTCAGCCAGTCCGGCAGTCGGGTGACGAGCGCGGCGCTGTGTTCCTGCTCCTGCAATCGAGCAATCACCAGCGCCCGGACGGGGTTCACCGGTACTTGCCAGTCGGCGAGCGAGCGCTGGCGCAGGATCTCCAGTTGTTCGGCCAGAGACGCACCGCTGTGGCTACGGTGAATGCTGGCGGCCCGTTGTTTGAAGGCGTCGGTCAGTCTGGCGAGTGAATAACGCAAAGGGTCGCCGGTGATCGGTTCGAGTTGAAGACCGACAGCGCTGTCGCTGTCGGCGATCCTGAAAACCTCACGCGTCAGCGCCCGGCGGTTGGCGAAGCGTTGCAGGCCTGCGCTGCAACCGGGCCAGTAAATCAGCACGCTGTGCGCTGAGTCGGGATCCATCAGCGTTTGAGGATGGGTCATCACGAACGGGCCGTTGAGCGTTTGAGTGATATCCCCGGTTGTCTCGCTCATTTGCAGCGTCAGGCTGGCGGCCACCCGATCTGCGCCCGGTGTATCGGGTGTATCGAGCAGAGACTGCAGCAGGGCTATGTCTTCATCGTCGAGTTGTCCGAGCGCCCGTTGCAGTCCGGCTTCGGCATACAGGCCGGTCTTGTGTGCCAGATGCAGCGCCTTGAAGTGTTGATCGAAAGCCGTTGAGCCCTGATCCATCAGATTTTGCGCGGCGGTATTCGCCGCTTGCTCCGCTCCCTCCAGCGCATTGTGCAGGTCTCTGATCGAACCTGCCGTGTGGCCCGTTTCGGCGAGCCAGGCTTCAAGTGCTTCACGCTGGCGGTTGACCGCCGCCTGACGCCATGACCATGGAAGCTCGGCGTTCAGGCTGTCGAACAGCCGAGGGGGCAATTCGTCCTCCAGGAGTGCTGAGCCGTGATCGGTATCGAGACCGGGGGCCGTGGAGAACACGGCCATCCCCAACTGCCGGTCAACCTGATCGGCGACGCCGAGGGCAAGTGCACTGTGTTCTGCCAGCGTCCTCCGGACGTTTGAACCACTGCGCAGCGATGCTGTTTGGGCCATCTGCTGCTGCCACAGCCACTCATCGAATGCGCTCGTCAGCGAATGGCCAGCCCCACCGAACTCCACTTTTACGCTTTCGCTGGCCAGCCCTGTCGGCATCAGCGGCTGACTGGCCAGCCAGGCGCGCAGATCATCGCGCCGGGCGAAGGCGTGCATCGCATCTGGCCGGTTCGGCAGGTACAACAACTGAGCGCCGTCGTCTGCGTGGCTGATGACCCACGCCGCCGGAAGTCTCGCTCGTACGCCGTTGTCGAGCAGCAGGTTCGGCAGTTCGACCTTCAGCGTTTCGCCAGTTCCTGACGCACTGTCCGACGGGCCCAGCATCGACCATAACGGTTGTAATTGCTGCGCCGTGAGCTGGCGCCGGGCGAACGCCATCTGCGCGACCGCCTCGATATGCTCGCCATATAACTGCCTGGCGCGTTCGACTCTGGACACAGGCTGGCCGGGCGCCCGGGCATCCCAGTAGGCGTTCCAGCGTTCCTCAAGCGCCTTGACGGGATTGAGGTCTTTGAGGCGTTCGAGCAGTTGCGACGGGGTGAGGGAGTGGAGGGCATGAGACGGACTTACTCCCGTCACCCGGCAGTGGCGGTTCAGCCATTCCTCGATCCACGGCTGTTGAAACACGAAGGCGCAGGCCTCGGTCAGGCTGACGAATCGCTGTGCATGCCCGCTGACGGGATGAAACAGCAAACCCGCCTGTTGGCCGTCCAGATCGAGCTGTCGATGAAGCAATCGGCTGAGGGTGTCACGGACCGACGGTACGTCCGCACACAGGTGACGCAGGCCCTCGCTGCTTTTGCGTCGGCTGATCGTCGCAACGTGCAGCAAACTTTCATCGGCGGATTTCGGTAGTGTGGAAAGCTCGAGCAGATCGGACAAGGGATTCGCCACAGGCGGCGGTAGATCGAAAAGCAAAGGTTCAGTCATGGCAGCAAAGCTCGATGGTGAGAGCGGCGGCTCCGCTCGATTCGCCAGCCATTCAAGGAAAGTTGCCACGGGGGAGGGTGCTACATAGTTATCGCCGGTTCGACCGCTCGGCACTCTTCATCAAACTGTCATCGAACTGTGGCAGCGCGCTTGAACAAACTTCATCAGACTCGCGCTCTACTGGGGTTCTGCGTTTCGGTGTTTTTCATGTTCAAGGGATTTTTTTCAATCGCGGCGTTGTTGGCCGCGGTTTTTTTCGTTCCGGCGTCCTATGCGGCGTCGCGTTGCGACGTCAATGTACCGACCGAACGGGTCGATCTGGAGCAGGTGAGCCTGGCGTACCAGAGCATCGGCCGTGCGTCGGACCCGGCGCTGTTGCTGGTGATGGGGCTGGGCGGGCAGTTGATTCACTGGCCGGACGAAGTGGTAGTCGCGCTGTGTCAGCAGGGTTTTCGGGTGATCCGTTATGACAACCGCGATGTCGGTCTGTCGACCTGGCGCCAGACGCCGGTGGAAGCCAACCTGACCTTTGAAGTGCTGCGCTACAAGCTCGGCCTGCCGGTGGCGGCTCCTTACAGCCTGACCGACATGGCCGACGATGCGCTGGGCCTGATGGATGCGTTGCACGTCGAGCAATTCCATGTGCTCGGCGCGAGCATGGGCGGGATGATCGCCCAGCACATGGCTGCGATGGCGCCGCAGCGGGTCGAGAGCCTGACGCTGATCATGACCAGCTCCGGTGCCGAAGGGCTGCCGGCGCCGAGTGCGGCGCTGGTGCAATTGTTGTCACGGCGTGGCGCGCCCAATCGCCAGATCGCGCTGGAGCAACAGGCTGATCTGCTGGCGGCGCTGGGCAGTCCTTCAGTCAGCGATGATCGCGAGGCGTTGCTGCATCAGGCGGCGCTGTCCTACGACCGGGCGTTCAACCCCGAAGGTGTGAAGCGCCAGATCATGGCGATCCTCGCCGAGCCGAGCCGGGTGGCGTTGCTCAATCAGCTGCGCGTCCCGACGCTGGTGGTGCATGGCACGGCCGATCCGCTGTTGCCGGTGATGCATGGCGTGCACCTGGCGGCGCACATTCGTGGCAGTCAGCTGCGTTTGATTCCGGGGCTGGCGCACCGTTTTCAGGAAGCGTTCAAGGAGCCGTTGCTGGCGGCAGTGTTGCCGTATTTGCGCGAGCATCGCGAAGACACGTCGCACTGGGCGCAGATCGAACCGATGGCGGAACACAACCTGCTCTGATTCAGGCGTGAAGCCGCACCCACACCGACACCAGCACCGTCGCCGCCATCAGCCACGCCACGGCCGCGACCGCCAGCGAAGCTTCGAGGCGCATGCGGTCGACCATCACGTACAGCGTAGCCAGATAGACGAAGTACGGAATGATCGACCACATGCCGAAGACGATGGTGGTCTTCAGGTCGTCGATCGAGCGGCCCTTGCCGACGATGTAGTGGGCGATCAGGGCGAAGGTCGGGAACAGCGGCACCAGCCCAGCGATGTAGTAGTTTTTGGTCTTGGCCAGCATGGCGAGGATCACCACCACTGCCGCGCCGAGCATTGCCTTGAAAATCAGATCCACGTCGTTCTCGCTTAATGGCTCAGGCCGTATTTTTTTACTTTGTCGAACAGCGTGGTCTTGGCCATGCCCAGTTCCAGGCTGGCCTGAGTCAGGTTGCCGCCACTGCGTTGCAAGGCATCGCTGAGCAGATTGCGTTCGAACGCTTCCACCGCTTCGGCAAACGCCAGGCCCTGGCCTGCGCTGCCCGCGCCGGTTTTCTTGAACGCCGGCAAGCCGAGGGCAAAACGCTCGGCGACGTTGCGCAGTTCGCGCACGTTGCCCGGCCAGTCGTGGCTCATCAGGTTCGATAACGTCTGGTTGTCCAGCTCCGGCAGCGCGCGGTCGAAGCGCAGGGCCGATTGCTGGGTGAAGTGTTCGAACAGTTGCAGGATGTCTTCGCGGCGCTCGCGCAGGGGCGGCAGTTCCAGCGTCACCACGTTGAGGCGGTAGTACAAGTCGCTGCGAAATTCCCCGGCCTTGCTCGATTCGTCGAGGTCGGACTTGGTGGCCGCGATCACTCGGCAATCCACCGCCACGCTCTGGTTCGACCCGAGGCGTTCGAGGGTGCGCTCCTGCAATACCCGCAGCAGCTTGATCTGCAACGGCAGCGGCATGCTTTCCACTTCGTCGAGGAACAGCGTGCCGCCGTCGGCGTGTTCGATCTTGCCGATTCGTCGCTTGCCGGCGCCGGTGAAGGCGTTGGCTTCGTGGCCGAAGATTTCGCTTTCGAACAGGTTTTCCGGCAGCCCGCCGCAGTTAAGCGCGACGAATTGCTTGGTGTGGCGGCGGCTGAAGTCGTGCAGGCAACGGGCGACCAGTTCCTTGCCGGTGCCGGTTTCCCCCTCGATCAGTACGTTGGCCGAGGTGTCGGCGACGTTGGCGATCAGTTCGCGCAGGTTCTGCATGGCCGGCGAGCGCCCGATGATCCGCCCTTCAAGGGAATCGCGTTCAGCCAGTTGCCGGCGCAAGGACGAGACTTCGCGATTCAGGCTGCGTTGCTCCAGCGCACGGCGGGCCACATCGACCAGACGTTCGGGGGAGAACGGCTTCTCCATGAAGTCGTAGGCGCCTTTCTGCATCGCGCCGACGGCCATGGAGATGTCGCCATGCCCGGTGATCAGCACCACCGGCAGGCTGCGGTCGCGCTGCTTGAGCCGGGTCAGCAGTTCCAGACCGTCGATGCCGGGCAGGCGAATGTCGCTGATGACGATCCCGGCGAAGTTGTCGCCGACCTGTTCCAGCGCCTCTTCGGCACTGCCCACGCCGATGCACGGGATGTCTTCGAGGGTCAGCGCCTGCTGGCAGCCGAGCAGCACATGGGGATCGTCTTCGACGATCAGCACACTAAGGTCGTTGTTCATATTGGCTCGGCAGGAATAGGGCTTACCAACGGTAAACTGAGGACGAAGGTGGTACCACCGCTGGCCGGGTGTTCGACACCCAGATGCCCGCCGGTGGCGGCGGCGAGGCTGGCCGACAGGGTCAGGCCGAGGCCCAGGCCTTGTTCGCCGGGCTTGGTGGTGAAGAACGGTTCGAACAGGTGCTTGCGCGCTTCGGCGTCAATGCCGTGGCCGTTGTCGCGCACCCGCAGGCGATATTTGCCGTTGAATTCTTCGCCTTCCAGCCACAGCTCCGGCAGCGGTTGCGCCTGCATGGCGTCGAGGGCGTTGCCGATCAGGTTGACCAGAATCTGCTCCAGGCGGGTCTGGTCGATCTGCACCTGCACGTCGTCGAACTGGCGATGCAGTTGCAGGGAAGCACTTTCGACACGGGCGCCGAGCACTTGCAGCGCGGCATCCACCGCTTTGCCGAGGCTGGCGCGGCCCTTGTCGTCACCGCGCCGGGCGAAGGAACGCAGGCTGGCGGTGATCCGGCCCATGCGGTCGATCAGGTCGTTGATGGTCTTGAGGTTGGTGCTGGCGATATCGAGCTGGCCGCGCTCAAGGAAGCGAATGGTGTTGCCCGACAGCGTGCGCATCGCCGCCAGCGGCTGGTTCAATTCGTGGGCGATGCTGGTGGACATCTGGCCGATGGCCGCGAGTTTGCCGGCCTGCACCAGTTCGTCCTGGGCGCGGCGCAACGTCTCTTCGGCCTGACGCCGTTCGCGGATCTGGCTCTTGAGCCGGTCGTTGCTGGCGCGCAGGTCGGCGGTGCGTTCGGTAATCCGACGCTCCAGCTGATTGTTGGCTTCCTGCAGGGCTTCGCGGGCGGCGAGGCGGGTGGCGATGACCTTGCGCCGTTCGTTCCAGGCGATCAGCAGGAACGCGACCAAGGCAAACGCCACGGCCACCAGAATCCCCTGATTGATCGCCTCGCGCCGCAGATCCTGCAACGGCGTGAGCAGGGTGAAATTCCACGGGGTGTCGCTCAGCGGTCGGGTTTGCGCCAGATAGCTGATGTTTTCCTCATCGCCATCCTGCTGGCTCGGCACTTCGCTGTTGGCCGGGAAGGTGAGTTTCTCCACGCCTTCGGACAGGGTTTCCCGGGCCAGCGGTTGCAGTTCGTTCAGCGGGAACCAGTAGTACTGCAGGCTGCGGGCGAGTTTTTCCTTGGTCTCGTCGCTCAGCGGTATCACCGATTTCAGGCGCCGGGCCGGATCGCTGGACAGAATGATGATGCCGTTTTCATCGCTGACGAACGCTTCGAGACGCGCCCGCTGCCAGCGTTCTTCCATGGCTTCCAGGCGCACCTTGACCACTGCGACGCCGATGATCTTGCCGTGTTCTTCGAGGCCGTGGGCCAGGTAATAACCGGGTTCGCCGTTGGTGCTGCCGATCCCGTAGAAACGTCCGGGCTGGCCGCGGATGGCATTCTGGAAGTAGGCGCGGAACGACAGGTCTTCACCGAGATAACTGTCGACGTCGCGCCAGTTACTGGTGGCCATGACGCGGCCGGTGGTGTCCATGACGTAGATGGCCCGACTGCGACTGCGCCGGTTCAGGCCTTCAAGGTAATCGTTGACCGTTTGCCGGTGTTCCGGGGTCGGGTCGTCCAGCAACTGCGAAACGCTCGATTCGAGTTCCAGCAGGCTGGGCAGGTAGGTGTATTTGCTGATCTCGCTTTCGACCGCGCGGGCGTGCAGTTCCAGCTGGCGCTGGCCGTTTTCGCCGAGGCTGCGGATGCCGAAGTGTTCGCTGGTCCAGAAACCGATGTAACCCAGTCCGATCATCAGGGCGATGACCAGCGGCGGCAGGAACAGGTGGCGGATCAGACGGGGTTTCACGGCAAGTGATGGCGGCGTGGCGCGATAGAGAGTGGGGTCGCATTTCATCACAGATGCCTTGGGTCAACCACCTGCATTCCCCGACAGAGGATGTCGGGGAATGCAGCCGTTTTTAGTGCTGCAGGATTTTCTCGAGGAAATGCTGCGCGCGTTCGGAGCGTTGGCTGATGTCGCCAAAGAACTCTTCTTTCTTGCAGTCTTCGATGATCTTGCCGGCGTCCATGAAGATCACACGGTCGGCCACTTTACGGGCGAAGCCCATTTCGTGGGTCACGCACATCATGGTCATGCCTTCGTGGGCCAGCTGCACCATTACGTCGAGCACTTCGTTGACCATTTCCGGGTCCAGCGCCGAGGTCGGTTCGTCGAACAGCATGACAATCGGGTCCATCGCCAGCGCACGGGCGATCGCCACACGCTGTTGCTGACCGCCGGACAGTTGGCCGGGGTGCTTGTGGGCATGAGCCGACAGGCCTACGCGCTCAAGCAGTTGCAGGCCTTTCTTGGTCGCCTCTTCCTTGCTGCGCCCCAGCACCTTGATCTGCGCGATGGTCAGGTTTTCGGTGATGGTCAGGTGCGGGAACAGTTCGAAGTGCTGGAACACCATGCCGACGCGCGAGCGCAGTTTCGGCAGGTTGGTCTTCGGATCGGCAATCGACGTGCCGTCGACCACGATGTCGCCTTTCTGGAACGGCTCCAGCGCGTTGACGCACTTGATCAGGGTCGACTTGCCCGAACCGGACGGACCGCAGACCACGATCACTTCACCTTTTTTGACCTCGGTGCTGCAATCGGTCAGCACCTGGAAGTCCCCATACCACTTGTTGATGTTCTTGATAGAGATCATACGGCGAACCTTTTTTGCAGACGCTTGACCAGCACCGAGGCGGCAAAGCTGATGGTGAAGTACACGAGACCTGCGAAGATCAGGAACTCATTCGAGCGGCCAATGATGTCGCCACTGGCGCGCGAGGCGTTGAGGAAGTCCACCAGGCCCACGGTGTAGACCAGCGAGGTGTCCTGGAACAGGATGATGCTCTGCTGCAGCAGCAGCGGGGTCATCTTGCGGAACGCCTGAGGCAGGATGATCAGGCGCATCATCTGGCCGTAGGTCATGCCCAGTGCCTGCGCCGCGCCCATCTGGCCTTTCGGGATCGACTGCACGCCGGCCCGGACGATTTCGCAGAAGTACGCCGCTTCGAACATCATGAACGCCACGATGCACGAGGTGAACGCGCCGATCGGGGTGTCTTCGCCGGTGATCCAGCGCAGCACGAACGGCACGGCCAGGTAGAACCAGGTGATCACCAGCAGCAGCGGGATCGAGCGGAAATAGTTGACGTAAGCACCGGCCACCCGCGACAGCAGTTTGCTGTGGGACAGGCGCATCAGCGCGAGGATGGTGCCGAGGATGATCCCGCCGACCACGCCCAGCGCCATCAGCTTGAGGGTCATCAGCATGCCGTTCCACAGGCCGGGAATGGCCGGAACGATGCCACTGAAATCGAATTCCATTATTTACCCCCCACGGAGATCAGGCCGGGCACGGCGACTTTCTTCTCGACCATGCGCATCAGCAGCATCAGGCTCATGTTGAGGGTGAAGTAGATCAGGGTCGCCAGGGTGAAGGCTTCAAACAGGTTGGCCGAGAATTCGGCGGTCTGTTTGGTTTGCGCCAGCAGCTCCATCAGACCGATCAGGGATGCCACGGAGGAGTTCTTGAACACGTTCAGGAATTCCGAGGTGAGCGGCGGAATGATGATCCGGTAGGCCTGGGGCAGCAGCACGTTCCAGTAGATCTGCGGCAGCTTGAAACCCATGGCGCGGGCGGCGGATTCCTGGCCGCGTGGCAGCGCCTGGATACCGGTGCGAACCTGTTCGCAGACACGGGCGGCGGTGAACAGGCCCAAGCACACGACAACACTCAGGTAGGCCGAGGTGGTCGGGTTCAGATCCTGCTTGTACCACTCCTGCAGATCCGGCGGCAGCAGATCGGGCACCAGGAAGTACCAGATGAACAGCTGAACCAGCAGCGGCACGTTACGGAACAGTTCGACGTAGCAGGTCGCGATGCCCGACACGATGCGGTTCGGCACGGTGCGCATGATGCCCAGCAGCGAGCCGAGCAGCAGGGCGATGATCCAGGCCACGATGGCGATGGCGATGGTCCAGCCCAGACCGGAGATGAACCAGTCGAGATAGGTCTCGCTGCCCACGCCGGTGGACTTGAAGAACACGCCCCAGTCCCAGTTGTAATTCATTAGGGTCTCCCCTCGATTCGATCGATGTACAAGTGCCCGCCTGGGGAAGCTCCGTTCCCGCCCTGATTGTGAAAATCAGGCACACGCGATCGGCTCGACAGCCACCGGTTCGAGTGTTTCCAGAAAATGCCAGCAGGGAGTGACCATCCCCTGAAAAGGCAGGCGCCTCCTCAGGGGATAAGGTTAGTCAGAAATCAGGATTTCTTGTCGTCAGCCGCTTTGTCGGTCGGATTGGCGATCAGGGCCTTGAGCTCGTCGCTCATCGGGAAGTTCAGGTTCAGGCCTTTTGGAGGAATCGGCTGCATGAACCATTTTTCGTAGATCTTGTTGATCGCGCCCGAGGCGTAGGTCGCCTTGATGGCGTCGTCGACAGCCTTTTTGAACGGCTCGTCGCCTTTGCGCATCATGCAGCCATAGATTTCATACGACTGTGGAGTACCGGTCACGGCCCAGTCGGAGGCTTTCTTGGCTTTGGCGGCTTCGCCGGCCAGCAGGGCGTCGTCCATCATGAACGCAACGGCACGACCCGATTCCAGCATCTGGAAGGATTCACCGTGGTCCTTGGCGGAGATCACGTTCATGCCCATCTGCTTGTCGGCGTTCATCGCCTTGAGGATGCGCTCGGACGTGGTGCCGGCGGTGGTCACGACGTTCTTGCCTTTCAGATCGTCGAAATCCTTGTACTTGGAGTCGGCCTTGGACAGCAGACGGGTACCGATTTCGAAGATGCCGACGGAGAAGTCGACCTGTTGCTGACGCTCGACGTTGTTGGTGGTGGAGCCGCACTCGACGTCCACGGTGCCGTTCTGCACCAGCGGGATACGGGTTTGCGAGGTGACGAGGTTGTATTTGACCTGCAGATTTGGCAGGTCGAGGTCTTTCTTGATCGCTTCGACGATGGCCAGCTGGATATCGTGGGAGTAGCCGACCGGCTTGCCGGAAGCGTCAGCGATGTAGGAGAAAGGAATGGAAGCGTCACGGTGGCCCAGGGTGATGACGCCGGACTCTTTGATCTTCTTAAGGGTGCCGGTGAGTTCGGCAGCGAAAACTGGTGTGCTGATCAGAGCGGCAGCAATGGCTGCGCCCAGGATATGGGGAACGATGCGCATCAAATTTTCCTCGACATTGTTTTTTTTATGGAGCCGGTTGAGCGGGCCCTTTGTACTTCGAATGCCTGACGGCTCCTGTTGTGTTGGCGCAACAGGCATTCGTCGAAGGAGTGTAGAGCATGAGTCGTGCCAGACCAGTCGCTGCACGTTAATTCATTGATTTATAACGTTATTAAAGTTTTGTGATGGTGGTTTTTCGTCAATCTGATCCGGTTAACCGAATTGACTGCCAGGTCGCGTTCGGAAAACCGAACGTCCTCGTCGCGCGCTGTTTCAGCCTGAATGCAAAAAGCCCCTGAATCTTTCGATTCAGGGGCTTTTCGTTCAGCGACGAACGAATCAGGCCGCTTCGATCTTGCTGCGGTTCTGCTCGACCTTGTTCAGGTATGCCGACAGTCGCTCTTGCTCGGCCGGCGTGGTGAACAGGCCCAGTTTGCTGCGACGCCACAGAATATCGTGCGCGGTGGTGGCCCATTCTTCGGTGCACAGGTAGTCGACTTCACGGGTGTAGAGCCCGCCGCCGATGTGTTCGCCCATGTCGGCCAGGGTGTCGACGCCTTCGAGCATGCGCCAGGTACGGCTGCCGTAGGTGGTGGCCCAGCGGCGTGCAATTTCGGTCGGCACGAAGTCAAACTTGTCGCGGATCAGCGCGCTCAAGGCTTGCGGCGTGGTCATGTCCTCGCCGCCGGGCAGGGTGGCGGTGGCCGTCCAGCTCGGGCGCATCTGGGTGAAGTACGGCATCAGCTGCGCCATCGCCGACTCGGCGAGCTTGCGGTAGGTGGTCAGCTTGCCGCCGAACACCGACAACAGCGGCGCTTCTTCGGTGCTGCCGGACAGCGCCAGGGTGTAGTCGCGGGTCACGGCCGACGGGTTGTCGGATTCGTCGTTGCACAGCGGACGTACGCCCGAGTAGGTGTGCAGGATGTCGTCACGGCTGATCTGCTTCTTGAAGTGTGCGTTGACCACTTTGAGCAGGTAATCGGTTTCGCCGTCGGTGATCGCCACTTTGGCCGGATCGCCGGTGTACTCGCGGTCGGTGGTGCCGATCAGGGTCAGGTTGTTCAGGTACGGAATGGTGAAAACGATGCGCTGATCTTCGTTTTGCAGGATGTGCGCGTGATCGCCTTCGTACAGCTTCGGCACGATGATGTGACTGCCCTGGATCAGGCGGATGCCGTACGGCGACTCCATCTTCAGGTCGTCACGGATGAACTTGGCGACCCACGGACCAGCGGCGTTCACCAGCGCTTTGGCGGTGATCGAAAACAGGCTGCCGTCGGCGCGCTCCAGGTTCAGGTGCCACAGGCCCTTGGCGCGGCGGGCGCTGACGCAACGGGTCTGGGTGTGAATGTGCGCGCCTTTTTCACGGGCGGCCATGGCGTTCAGTACCACGAGGCGGGCGTCGTCGACCCAGCAGTCGGAGTATTCGAAGCCTTTGCTGATTTCGCTTTTCAGTGCGCTGTCGGCGCCGAACTTCAGGCTTTTCGAGCCTGCGAGTTTTTCGCGCTTGCCGAGGTGGTCATAAAGGAACAGGCCCGCGCGGATCATCCACGCCGGGCGCAGGTGTGGGCGGTGCGGCAGCACGAAGCGCATCGGCTTGACGATGTGCGGGGCCTTGGCCAGCAGCACTTCGCGTTCGGCCAGGGCTTCACGTACCAGACGGAATTCGTAATGTTCGAGGTAGCGCAGGCCACCGTGGATCAGCTTGCTGCTGGCCGACGAGGTGTGGCTGGCCAGATCGTCCTTTTCGCAAAGGAACACCGAAAGACCGCGACCGGCGGCATCCGCTGCGATCCCCACGCCATTGATCCCGCCGCCGATGACGGCGATGTCGTAGATCTCGGAGATAGGGGGCGTACGCAAGGTAGATGTGGACATCGGCTGGCCTCGGGCTCTTTTGATTTTCTGTCTTGGAAATCGAACATTAATGTTCATTTGCGAAAATGGTAGCCCATAAAGACGCGCGCAGCCAGTCGACTTCGATTGAAAAAACTCATCGAAGGGCCGGGAAAGGAAAATATTCGAACATCAGATGCGCATAAGGCGCCGGTGCGGGCGCCTTATGCGGGAGGAGGGTTAAACGACTTCCAGACGAATCTTGTGCTGGCTCAGCAGTTGCGCCAGGGCTGGCACCGGCTGCTGATCGGTCACCAGGCAATCGATCAGGCTGATCGGGCCGAGGCGGATCATGGCGTTACGGCCGAACTTGCTGGAGTCCGCCGCCAGGATCACCTGCCGGGCATTGGCGATGATCGCCTGGGACACCCGGACTTCCTGGTAATCGAAGTCGAGCAGGCTGCCGTCTTCGTCGATACCGCTGATACCCACCAGCGCAAAGTCGACCTTGAACTGGTTGATGAAGTCCACGCTCGCCTGACCCACCACGCCGCCGTCGCGACGCACGTTGCCGCCGGTCAGCAGCACATCGAAATCATCCTTGGCACTGAGCATCGAGGCGACGTGCAGGTTGTTGGTGATGATCTTCAGGTGGCTGTGATTGAGCAGGGCGCGGGCAATCGATTCGGTAGTGGTACCGATATTGATGAACAGCGAGGCGTGATCGGGAATCTGCGCGGCGATGGCTTCGCCAATGCGTTGCTTTTCATCGCGCATCTGATCGGCGCGCATCGCGTAGGCAGTGTTTTCGACGCTGGAATCATAAGCGGCGCCGCCATGGTAACGACGCAGCAGATTGGCTTCCGCCAGCTGATTGATATCGCGGCGGATGGTTTGCGGGGTAACAACGAACAGCGTGGCCATTTCCTCGATGCTCACATAGCCGCGTTCGCGGACCAGCTCGAGGATTTGCTGCTGACGGGGAGGCAGATTCATGGGGCTTCCTTTGGGCTGCCGTGCAAAATTTGCCCATGATGCCGCAGGAATCTCCTCCCTACCAGTTACAACAGGTTACGAGTACTCAGCTTGGCTTATTCAGCGTCTTCACGTTCCCAGTCACGGGTACGGCTGACGGCTTTTTTCCAGCCTTTATAGAGCTTCTCTTTTGCTGCTTCGTCGAGGCTCGGTTCGAACTCGCGCTCGATCACCGCCTTGCCGCGCAGTTCTTCCAGGCTGCCCCAGAAACCGCAGGCCAGGCCGGCCAGATAAGCTGCGCCCAGCGCCGTGGTTTCGCGCATTTTCGGACGCTCGACCTGAGTGCCGAGGATGTCGGCCTGGAACTGCATGAGGAAGTTGTTCGCTACAGCACCACCGTCCACGCGCAGGGCCTTGAGGCGTTCGCCGGAGTCCTGTTGCATGGCGTCGAGGACGTCGCGGGTCTGGTAGGCAATCGATTCCAGCGCAGCGCGGATGATGTGATCCACACGCACACCACGGGTCAGGCCGAACAGGGCGCCACGGGCATACGGGTCCCAGTAGGGAGCACCAAGGCCGGTGAAGGCTGGCACCAGATAGACGCCGTTGCTGTCCTTCACTTTATTGGCGAAGTATTCGGTGTCGTGGGCGTCGTTGATGATTTTCAGTTCATCGCGCAGCCACTGCACGGTCGAACCGCCGTTGAACACTGCGCCTTCCAGTGCGTAAGCCACTTCGCCGCGTGGACCGCAAGCGATGGTGGTCAGCATGCCGTGCTGGGATTTCACCGCTTTGTCGCCGGTGTTCATCAGCAGGAAGCAACCGGTGCCGTAGGTGTTTTTCGCCTGGCCCGGCTCGACGCACATCTGGCCGAACAGCGCGGCCTGCTGGTCGCCGGCGATACCGCCGATGGCGATGCCGCTTTTGGTGCGGCCGTAGATTTCCGAGGAGGCTTTGACTTCCGGCAGCATTTCGCGCGGGATGTCGAGGATCTCCAGCATCTTCGCGTCCCACTCCAGCGAGTGGATGTTGAAGAGCATGGTGCGCGAGGCGTTGGTGTAGTCGGTGACGTGGACCTTGCCGCCGGTAAATTTCCAGATCAGCCAGCTGTCGACGGTGCCGAACAGCAGTTCGCCGTTGCGCGCGCGCTCGCGGCTGCCTTCGACGTTGTCGAGGATCCACTTCAGTTTGGTGCCGGAGAAGTACGGGTCGGTGACCAGGCCGGTGGTGTCGCGGATGTAGTCTTCATGACCGTCGCGCTTGAGCTGCTGGCAGATCTCGGTGCTGCGGCGGCATTGCCAGACGATCGCGTTGTACACCGGGCGGCCGGTGGTCTTGTCCCAGACCACGGTGGTTTCACGCTGGTTGGTGATGCCGATGGCGGCGACCTGATCGTGGTGCAGGCCGGCCTGGGCCAGCGCTTCGACCATCACTGCGCTCTGGGTGGCGAAGATTTCCATCGGGTCGTGTTCGACCCAGCCGGCTTGCGGGTAATGCTGGGCGAATTCGCGCTGTGCGGTGCAGACCACGTTCGCGTCGCGGTCGAAAATGATCGCGCGGGAGCTGGTCGTACCCTGATCGAGGGCAATGATGTAGTTCTTATTCTGAATGTCGGTCATGTCGATTGCCTTGGACGAAATAAGGGAGAGTGGGCCGTGGCGCGGGCTCTATAAGGGCAGGAGCCCGCGCCGACTGTTTCAAGAAGTTCTTGGTTTGCCGTCAATGGCCGGTTCTGCATCCTTTGTAGCAGGTGTGGCGCCGGTCAGGTGACGGGCAATCAGCCCGCGATACCCGGCAGCGCCGAGGCAGGCACCGACAATCGGTGCAAAAATCGGAATCAGGAAGTACGGGATTTCACGTGCGCCGGTGAAGGAAATTTCACCCCAGCCCGCGAAGAAAGTCATCAGTTTCGGACCGAAGTCGCGAGCCGGGTTCATCGCGAAACCGGTCAGCGGGCCCATCGAGCTGCCGATCACGGCAATCAGCAGACCGATCAGCAGCGGCGCCAGCGGGCCTTTCGGCAGACCGTTGTTGTCGTCGGTCAGGGACATGATCACGCCCATCAGGATCGCGGTGATGATCACCTCGACCAGGAACGCCTGGGCAGTCGACAGCGCAGGGTTCGGGAAGGTGGAGAACACTGACGCCAGTTCAAGGCTGGCTTCAGTGCCACGAACCATATGGTGAGTTTGTTCGAAATCGAAGAAGAGGTTGTTGTACAGCGTGTAAACCAACAGCGCGCCGCAGAAGGCGCCGGCGACCTGGGCCAGAATGTAAAACGGCAGTTTGCGCTTTTCGAAGTCGGCGAAAATGCTCAGGGCAATACTGACGGCAGGGTTCAGGTGCGCACCGGAAACGCCGGCGGTGAGGTAGATCGCCATGCTCACGCCGACGCCCCAGATGATGCTGATTTCCCACAGGCCGAAGCTGGCGCCCGCGACCTTGAGCGCGGCGACACAACCAGTACCGAAAAAGATCAGGAGTGCAGTACCCAGAAACTCGGCCAGGCACTGGCTCGAGAGCGAAGGTTGCTGTAACGCAGTTGTCATTGAAAACCTCGGTTTTTGTTGTTGTCTGGCGCGTTGCCGACAGGGCAAGGCGCGATTTTCGCCGAGGCAGGATCCCCATCCTGTTCCCGGTTTACTGCTGGGTGCTGCGATGACGATAATTCTTACATTATTCAGATTCGAAAAAATATAGACAAGAAACAAACCTGTCAAAGGTCGAAAGTGAACCGTCAGTCACAAATAAACTATCAGTCGCGTGAATGATCCTGCGGGTCACCCGTCTCGCACGATTGTTATCGGCCTGCAAACCCCGGGAAACGTGGCGCGTGGTAGAGCCTTTTGCACAGCGATGGCCTAAAATTCGCCGCAGGTTTTTTTTGCCACTGCCGAACCCGGAGCTGCCATGACCCCTGCGTTGGACTTGTTGAAAAAAGTTCGTGCCGAACATCGCGTGCACAGTTACGAACATGACCCGAAGGCCGCGTCGTATGGCCTGGAGGCCGCGGAAAAACTGGGGCTCGATCCGGCGCAGGTGTTCAAGACGCTGCTGGCGGCCAGTGAGAAAGGTGAGTTGCTGGTGGCGGTGGTGCCGGTCGTCGGAAGTCTCGACCTCAAGGGGCTTGCCCACGCCGCCGGCGTGAAAAAAGTCGAAATGGCCGACCCGGCCGTGGCACAACGTTCCACCGGTTACCTGCTCGGCGGCATCAGCCCGCTGGGGCAGAAAAAACGCCTGCGTACCTTCATCGATAACTCGGCCCAGCCTTTTGCGACCATTTATGTCAGCGCGGGTCGGCGCGGACTGGAAGTTGAGCTGGCGCCGGCGGTCCTGGCAGAGCACACCCAGGCGAAATTTGCCGACATCGGTCGCCATTGACGTCTGTATGAAGAAAATTGGCCGGTACTGTCACTGGCGCTGATCCGGCCGGCGCTGCATGCTCGTTCGACTGACACAGGGAGAAGGTTATGCAGCTCGAGTTTCATCAGGTCGACGCGTTCAGTGATCGGCCGTTCAGTGGCAACCCGGCAATGGTCTATCGGCTCGACGCGTGGCTCGCGGATGAGCTGATGCAGAAGATCGCCGCCGAGCACAATCTGGCGGAAACCGCGTTTCTGGTGCGCGAAGGGCAGGCGTGGCACATCCGCTGGTTCACGCCGACCACCGAGGTGCCGCTGTGTGGTCACGCGACCCTGGCCAGTGCCTATGTGCTGTTCGAGATCTATAAGGAAAGTGCCGAGCGTCTGGACTTCACCTGCAAGTCCGGGCCGTTGAGCGTCAGCCGCGAAGGTGACAGGTTGTGGCTGGATTTTCCGGCCATCGAAGCGGTGGAGAAAGGCGTCACCGTGGAGATCGAGCGGGCGCTGAATGTTCAGGCGGTGGATGTCCTGAGTTCCAACGAGCTGTTCGTGGTGCTGGAGTCCGAGCAGGCGGTGCTCGATTGCACGCCGGACATGGTTGCCCTGGCCAAACTGCCTTGGCTCGGCGCCATCGTCACGGCTCGGGGCAATCAGCATGATTTTGTCTCGCGCTATTTCGCCCCGGCCATCGGCATCAATGAAGACCCGGTGACGGGGTCGACCCATTGCAGCCTGATTCCCTACTGGTCGAAACGTCTGGGCAAATCCAGCCTCACTGCATGCCAGCGTTCGGCGCGGGGCGGGGAGCTGTTTTGTCGGCTGGAAGGCGAGCGGGTGAAGATCGGCGGGAATGCGACGCTGGTGGCCAGCGGCACATTGATGCTGGGCTGAAGCCAAAAAATAAGGGAGCCATCAGGCTCCCTCATTGTTTGTGCAGAGATCAGTGCGCGGTGCTGTAACGGCGAACGCCGTTTTCCACCGCCGGAATCTGCGCTGCGGTGCTGCCGGAGGCCTGGAACAGCACCAGATGTTCCGCCGCCACACGAATCCCGACATCCGCCCCCACCTGATGATCGGCATGGCTCGGGAAGATCGATTCCAGCTGTGCGCCGGTCGGCAGTTGCAGGCGATACAGGGTCGAAGCGCCGAGGAAGGTCTTGCCGACGATCCGTGCTTTCAGCCCACTGTCCGGTGCATAAACGATGTCGTCCGGACGCAGCAGCACATCCACCGCGCCACCGGTCGGCCAGGTGTAGGCGCGATTGCCGCGCAGTTCACCGAGTTCGGTGTGCACCGATTCCGGGCTGCCGAGCTGGCCGCGAATGAAATAACCCTGACCGATGAAGCTGGCCACAAACGGCGTCGCCGGCTCGTGATAGAGGTTGTAGGGCGTGTCCCACTGCTCCAGCCGGCCTTCCTTGAACACGCCGACGTGATCGCTGACGGCAAAGGCTTCTTCCTGGTCGTGCGTCACCAGAATCGCGCTGGTGCCACGGGCCTTGAGGATGTCGCGCACTTCATGGCTGAGCTTGCGGCGCAACTCGCCATCGAGGTTGGAGAACGGCTCGTCGAGCAGCAGCAGTTGCGGCTCAGGCGCCAAAGCGCGGGCGAGAGCGACACGTTGCTGCTGGCCCCCGGACAGTTCGTGCGGGAAGCGCTTGCCGAGGTTTTTCAGGTTGACCAGTTCCAGCAGCTCTTCGGTCACGCGTTCCTTGTTCGGGTGCTTGCGGATACCGAAGGCGATGTTGTCCGCGACACTCAGGTGCGGGAACAGCGCGTAGTCCTGGAACACCATGCCGATCCGGCGTTTTTCCGGGGCGAGGGTGAAACCGGCGCTGGAGATCACTTCACCGCCGAGAGAAATTTCCCCTTCGTGCACCGGTTCGAAACCGGCAATCGCACGCAGGGTGGTGGTCTTGCCGCAGCCCGAGGAGCCGAGCAGGCAACCGATGTCGCCGGCGTTGAGGTGCAGATTGAGGTTCTGCACCACACGTTGATCTTGATAGCCGCAAGCGAGGTTGCGCAGGTTCAGCAGTAATTCATGGCTCATGCGTGGTGATATGCCGGTTCAACAAGGAACTCAAGCAGGGCCTTCTGTGCGTGGAGTCGGTTTTCTGCCTGATCCCAGGCGACGGAGCGCGGGTCATCAAGCAGGTCGAGGCTGATTTCTTCGCCGCGGTGGGCGGGCAGACAGTGCAGGAATAACACGTCCTCGGCCGCCAGGTCGAGCAGGGCGCGGGTGACTTGGTACGGCGCGAACAGCTTGAGGCGCTTGGCGGTTTCCTCTTCCTGGCCCATGGAGGTCCAGACGTCGGTGCTCACCAGATGCGCGCCGCGCACGGCGTCTTGCGGGTCGCGGACGATGGTCACGCGGTCACCGGCCTTGGCCACGAATTCAGGGTTTGGCTCATAGCCTTCCGGGCAGGCCACGCGCAACTGGAAGTCGAACTGGATCGCCGCTTCTATATAGCTGTTGCACATGTTGTTGCCGTCGCCGATCCAGGCCACGGTCTTGCCCTGGATCGAGCCGCGGTGTTCGAGGAAGGTCTGCATGTCGGCCAGCAACTGGCACGGGTGCAGGTCATCGGACAGGCCGTTGATCACCGGCACGCGGGAATTGGCGGCGAATTCGGTCAGGGTGCTGTGGGCAAAGGTACGGATCATCACCGCATCGAGCATGCTCGACATGACGATGGCGCAGTCGCCGATCGGCTCGCCACGACCCAGCTGGGTGTCGCGCGGGGACAGGAAGATCGCTTGGCCGCCGAGCTGGATCATGCCGGCCTCGAAGGAGATCCGGGTACGGGTCGAGGATTTCTCGAAGATCATCCCCAGCACGCGGTTTTTCAGAGGCTCGAACAGTACGCCGCGGTTACGCAGGTCCTTGAGCTCAACGCCTCGACGGATCACGCTGACCAGCTCTTCGGGCGTGCAATCCATCAGGGAGAGAAAGTGCCTTGCGCTCATCATTGACTACCTTTTTGCTACAAACCGCAGATGCTCAAAGCCTTGTTTATCGGAACAACGGGCGAGACCTGCGGCGTAAGCCGCACGGGGGCGACGAAATAGGGGAAGGCGCGATATTGACACTAAATGTCGCGTTTTTCCAATAGGCTACGGTTTTAGCAGAAATGCGCCGGGGTGATAACAGTGCGAACACTGTGATTTCCGGTCAGTTTTCGAGGGGGCAGCGAGGCATTTGTACACTGGCCCCACCGGGCTTGGCAATCAGGCGCGGCGGGGATGGCACAGCCCTGGTCGGTTTGCGACCTGTGAGCCACCGGTTCGCTTGGTCGGATGCGCAGGTTGAAACATTTGCTAAAGCAAAGTGCTGGGTTATAAATAAATCATGAGCGACGCAGGAAGCCTCCGCATGGAATCGAAAGAAAAACTGTTAATGGAACTGCTGGGCCACACGGCACGCTCATTGACCCACCTCACCGCCTCGATGACCTCGATGTCCTTCGAACTGCTGCGCAGCGATGACGACGTGGTCAAGGCCGCCAGTCGGCAGATGATCGACCGCATGGCGACCATCAGCGCCGGGCTCGACGAGCATTGGCGACTGATCGGCGAACTCACCGGCGTCCACGTCGCCCACGAGCAGATCGAGACCATCCAGGAAATCCAGCTGGCCGCACCGCCCCAGCTTCCGGCGAACTGACGCGTCTATCGGCGGGCCTGATGGCCGCCGATTCACAAGACGAACGTCGCTGGCGCTGCACCGGGTCGCGGGCCATAGTTTTGTTCCCGCAGGCGTGATTGCCTGCCCAGAACAAGACAGAGACTGGCCATGACCAAGACTCTCCATCACCGTGCCTGCCACCTGTGTGAAGCCATCTGCGGCTTGACCATCGAAACCACCGAAACCGACGGCCAGGTGCAGATCACCTCGATCAAGGGGGATGCCCTGGACACGTTCAGTCGTGGGCACATCTGCCCCAAAGCCGTGGCGCTGCAAGATATCCAGAATGATCCGGATCGCTTGCGCCAGCCGATGCGCCGGGTCGGCAGCGAATGGCTGCCCATCGAGTGGGACGAAGCGTTCGAGCTGGTCGCTGAAAAGCTCTTGGCGATTCAGGAGCGTCATGGGCAGAACGCGGTCGCCGTGTATCAGGGCAACCCCAGCGTGCATAACTACGGGCTGATGACCCACAGCAACTACTTCCTCGGCCTGTTGAAAACCCGCAACCGCTATTCGGCGACGTCGGTCGATCAACTGCCCCATCACCTGACCAGCTACCTGATGTACGGCCACGGCCTGCTGCTGCCGATCCCGGACATCGATCACACCGATTTCATGCTGATCCTGGGCGGTAATCCGCTGGCATCCAACGGCAGCATCATGACCGTGCCGGATGTGGAGAAGCGTCTGAAGGCGATCCAGGCCCGCGGCGGCAAAGTGGTGGTGGTCGATCCACGGCGCAGCGAGACGGCGGCGATGGCCGATCAGCATTTGTTCGTGCGTCCGGGTGGCGATGCGGCGTTGCTGTTTGGTGTGCTCAATACGCTGTTCAGTGAAGGGCTGACGTCTGGCAGTCATCTGCCGGTGGACGGTCTGGACGACGTGCGCGCGGCGGTGGCAGGGTTCACCGCTGAAGCCATGAGCCCGTTGTGCGCCGTTCCCGCCGAACAGATCCGCCAGCTGGCCCGGGATTTCGCCGCCGCGCCAAGCGCCGTTTGTTATGGCCGGATGGGGGTTTCCACTCAGGCCTTCGGCACGCTTTGCCATTGGGTCGTGCAGTTGATCAATCTGGTGACCGGCAACCTCGACCGCGTCGGCGGTGCCTTGTGCACCGAGCCTGCGGTGGATCTCGTGGCCTCGACTTCGGGCGGGCACTTCAATAAATGGCAGAGCCGCGTGTCCGGGCGTCCTGAATACGGCGGCGAGTTGCCGGTTTCGGCGCTGGCTGAAGAAATGCTCACCGAAGGTGAAGGGCAGATCCGCGCGCTGATTACCGTGGCCGGCAATCCGGTTTTGTCCACGCCCAATGGCCGGCAACTGGAGCAGGCGCTGGACGGGCTGGAGTTCATGGTCAGCGTCGATCTGTACATCAACGAAACCACGCGCTATGCCGACCTGATCCTGCCGTCGACCTCGGCGCTGGAAAACGATCACTACGACACCACCTTCAACCTGTTCGCGGTGCGCAACGTCACCCGGTTCAACCGGGCGATCCTCGCCAAACCCGAAGGGGCGCTGCACGACTGGGAGATCTTCGTCGGGCTGGCCAAGGCCTTTGCCGCGAAGACCGGCAAGGAGCTGAAACCGACGATGCCGCCGGCGAAGATGATCGACATGGGGTTGCGCATGGGCTTGTATGGCGATGCATCCGAGCAAAAATTGTCGCTTGCGACGCTGTTCGATCATCCGCATGGTGTTGACCTGGGAGCGCTCAAACCCAACCTGACATCGCGATTGAAGACCGCCAATCTACGAGTTCAGGCGGCGCCGCCGGAAATCCTGGCTGACCTGGCGCGGTTCGCCGCTTTGCAGGCGCCGGCCGCCGATGAGTTGTTGATGATCGGCCGCCGTCATGTGCGCAGCAACAATTCGTGGATGCACAATTACCATCGACTGGTGAAGGGCAAGCCGCGTCATCAGCTGTTGATGAACCCGGACGATCTCGCCAGTCGCGGGCTCAGTGATGGTCAGCTTGTGCGCGTGAGTTCGCGGGTCGGGCAGATCGAGGTCGAAGTGCTGGGCAGCGCGGACATGATGAAGGGCGTGGTCAGTCTGCCGCACGGTTGGGGTCATGCCCGCCCGGGTGTGCAGATGGCGATCGCCAGCGGTCAGCCCGGTTCCAGCGCCAATGACCTGACTGATGAATGCCAGCTCGACGAGCTGTCAGGCAATGCGGCGCTCAATGGCGTGCCGGTGACGGTGGCGGCGGCGTAAGCAAGTCTGTCGGGGAGACCGAGCAGGGCGCTCGGGATTCCGTTACAATGCGCCACCGTGCCGACCCATGAGTCGGAAAGTTCAGCCGAGGTGCTCCATGGATATCATCGAAACGATTAAAGAGCAGATTGCCAACAACACCATTCTGCTTTACATGAAAGGCTCGCCGAATGCCCCGCAGTGTGGCTTCTCCGCGAAAGCTGCGCAGGCCGTGATGGGCTGTGGCGAGAAGTTCGCCTACGTCGACATCCTGCAGAACCCGGAAATCCGTGCCAACTTGCCGAAGTACGCCAACTGGCCGACCTTCCCGCAACTGTGGGTCGGCGGTGAACTGGTCGGTGGCAGCGACATCATGGCTGAAATGTTCGCCAACGGTGAGCTGCAGAATCTGGTCAAGGAAGCATCCGCCAAGGCTGCTGCGGCCAAGTCCGAAGCCTGATTGGCTTCTGCCCGGATTTCGGCGAGTCTGAAGTCCGGGCAATAAAAAGCCCCGCCTCTCGAAAGAGGGCGGGGCTTTTTAGTGTCTCGAGTTTAGCGCTGGCTAATTACTCGTCTTCGCCCATCTGCGATTGCAGATAGTTCTCAAGACCGACTTTATCGATCAGGCCCAGTTGGGTTTCCAGCCAGTCGATATGTTCTTCTTCGGATTCAAGGATGTCTTCCAGCAGTTCGCGGCTGCCAAAGTCACCAACGGATTCGCAATGGGCGATGGCAACCTTAAGGTCGGCATGGCCGGTCTTCTCGATACGCAGGTCGCACTCCAGCATTTCCTTGGTGTGCTCGCCGATGTGCAGCTTGCCCAGGTCCTGCACGTTCGGCAGGCCTTCGAGGAACAGGATGCGCTTGATCAGCTTGTCCGCGTGCTTCATCTCGTCGATGGATTCTTTGTACTCGTGCTTGCCGAGCTTGTTCAGGCCCCAATCTTCATACATGCGCGCATGCAGGAAGTACTGATTGATCGCGACCAGCTCATTGGCAAGGATCTTGTTGAGATGCTGGATGACTGTTACGTCGCCTTTCATGATGGGAGTCCTGCCCTAAGTAGCGGTATATAAGGCAGAGTTTGAGCTTGGTATTTATAAGTGTCAAACCTAAGTTATTGAATAATAAATGAAAATTAATCGGAATAAGAATGTTTGTGTTCCGCGTCTAGACGCTAAGCAGTTGATTTTCAGGCATAAAAAAACCGGACATAAGTCCGGTTCTTCGAATTCGGGATAATTACGCGGCGGTAAATTCTGCCGGGTAGGGGATCGCAGCCTGGGCGGTTTGCAGCTTGGTCAGGGTTTCGCGAACCACTTCCTTCGCCAGGCACGCACATTTGCCGCATTGGCTGGCTACGCCGGTGGCCTGACGGACTTCTTTATAGCTGCAGCAACCTTCATAGATCGCTTCGCGGATCTGTCCGTCGGTGACGCCAGTGCAGAGGCAAACATACATAAGTGAGAACCGTCGCTGGTTGTGACTCAATTGCGATGGATCTTAATGTTAACGAGAATGATTGTCAAAGTGCTTTCCCAATGGTTTTCATCGCCAACGGCTGTGACTGACGAACGGTGGTGCATGGCCGGATGCCAGCCGGGATTTCGCGAAAAACCTTTAAGGACAGTCGAAAAACGCAGTGTATGATGGTCGGCCCTTGCGAAGGGGGTTCGTGTCACAGGGCTGTCGCCTGAGGGTGGCAGGCTGGCCCGAACCCTGAACTTCAAGTTTTTACACCAGGAGATATCAATGAGCGTACTCGTAGGCAAACAAGCCCCTGACTTCACCGTCCCGGCCGTACTCGGCAATGGCGAGATCGTTGACAGCTTCACCCTGTCCTCGGCCATCAAAGGCAAATACGGCCTGGTGTTCTTCTACCCGCTGGACTTCACCTTCGTCTGCCCGTCCGAGCTGATCGCTCTGGACAACCGCATGGCCGACTTCAAGGCACGCAACGTAGAAGTGATCGCCGTGTCGATCGACTCGCACTTCACCCACAATGCCTGGCGCAACACCCCGGTCAACAATGGTGGCATCGGTCAGGTGAAATACACCATGGCTGCCGACATGAAGCACGACATCGCCAAGGCCTACGACGTTGAATCCGAAGGCGGCGTGGCTTTCCGTGGCGCGTTCCTGATCGACGACAAAGGCGTTGTCCGCTCGCAGATCATCAACGACCTGCCGCTGGGCCGTAACATGGAAGAGCTGATCCGTCTGGTCGACGCTCTGCAATTCCACGAAGAGCACGGCGAAGTCTGCCCTGCCAACTGGAAAAAAGGCGACAAAGGCATGAACGCTTCGCCAGAAGGCGTTGCGGCTTACCTGACCGAGAACGCTGCTGCCCTGTAAGGCGCAACGTCGAGGTACAAAAAACCGGCCCATGTGGCCGGTTTTTTCATGCTCGGAAGAAACTTGACGAGGATCAGTCGTCGAAGTCTTCCCAGCCGCCCATCTGTTTCCAGCGGTTGACGATGCCGCAGAACAGCTCGGCCGTCTTCTCGGTGTCGTAACGCGCGGAGTGCGCCTCACGGCCGTCGAAGTCGATGTCGGCTGCCTGACAGGCCTTGGCCAATACGGTTTGACCGTAAGCCAGACCGGCGAGGGTCGCGGTATCGAAGCTGGAGAACGGGTGGAACGGGTTGCGCTTCATGTCCAGCCGCGCGACGGCAGCGTTGAGGAAGCCCAGGTCGAAGCTGCTGTTGTGGCCGACCAGGATCGCCCGCTTGCAGCCGTTGGCCTTCAAGGCCTTGCGCACACCGCGGAAGATGTCGGTCAGCGCTGTTTCTTCGCTGACGGCCATGCGCAACGGGTGATCGAGCTTGATCCCGGTGAACTCCAGTGCCGCTGCTTCAACGTTGGCGCCTTCGAACGGCTCGACGCGGAAGAAGTAGGTGTGATCCGGGTAGACGAAACCCTTTTCATCCATGGCGATGGTGGTCGCGGCAATCTCCAGCAGAGCGTCGGTGGCCGAGTTGAAACCACCGGTTTCTACGTCGACGACAACCGGCAGGTAGCCGCGAAAGCGTGCTGCCATTGGATGGCGCGAACCGCCGCCACCTTGACCGTCCAGTTCGTCGTCGAAATGGTCTTCACTCACGCGTGTTCCTCCAGCAGGCGCCAGCGCAGTTTTTCACCGGCGCGCAGCGGGATAACGGTCAGCTCGCCGAACGGCAGGCTGGTCGGGGCGGTCCATTCGTCACGAACCAGGGTGATGCGATCGGTGTTTGCCGGCAGGCCGTAGAAACGCGGGCCGTTGAGGCTGGCGAAGGCTTCGAGCTTGTCCAGCGCATTGCGCTGTTCAAAGGCTTCGGCATACAGCTCGATGGCGGCGTACGCGGTGTAGCAGCCGGCGCAGCCGCAGGCGGCTTCCTTGGCGTGCTGGGCGTGTGGTGCGGAGTCTGTACCGAGGAAGAACTTCGCGCTGCCACTGGTGGCGGCGTCGAGCAGGGCTTCCTGGTGCGTGTTGCGCTTGAGGATCGGCAGGCAGTAGAAGTGCGGCCGGATCCCGCCCACCAGCATGTGGTTGCGGTTATAGAGCAGGTGATGCGCGGTGATGGTTGCGCCGACGTTGGCCGAAGCCTCGTTGACGAACTGCACGGCATCGCCGGTGGTGATGTGTTCGAACACCACTTTCAGCGTCGGGAAACGCTCGACCACGCGGCGCATGTGCTCATCGATGAAGATTTTTTCGCGGTCGAACACGTCGACGTCGCCACGGGTGACTTCACCGTGGATCAACAGCGGCATGCCGACTTCGGCCATGGCTTCCAGCGCCGGGAAAATCTTGTCGATGCTGGTGACCCCGGAATCGGAGTTGGTGGTGGCGCCGGCCGGGTACAGCTTGGCGGCGTGCACGAAACCGCTGGCCTTGGCCTCACGGATTTCTTCGGGCTGGGTGCGGTCGGTGAGGTACAGCACCATCAGCGGCTCGAAACGACTGCCGGCCGGGCGGGCAGCGAGAATCCGCTGGCGATAGCCGTCGGCTTCAGCGGCGTTGCGCACCGGAGGTACCAGGTTGGGCATGATGATGGCGCGACCAAAGGTGCGCGCGACATCCGCAACGGTATTGGTCAACACGGCACCATCGCGAAGATGAATGTGCCAGTCGTCGGGACGCAGCAGGGTCAGGCGGTCGGACATGAGGGGATTCCAGGCGGGTCAAACTGAGGCGAATGCTACCGGAAAAGACTCTTGCAGGCACTCGCTATCAAGTTTTGCGACGAGCGTCCGATATCCCATAGGTATGCCGTAAAGATGTATGTCTCGGTCTTTTTTGTTGTAGAAGCCAATGGAGCCTCCCGTGCGCCAGCGATATTTAGCCTTGCTCAGTGTGTTTGCCAGCCTTCCTGCGATGGCACTGACCTACCAGACCCGTCTGGAGAACATTGAGTGGACGGTCGAGGGCGACAAGTTCGAGTGCCGCCTGACGCAGCCGATCACCGACTTCGGCTCGGGGCAATTCGTGCGCAAGGCCGGCGAGCAGGCGACCTTTCGCCTGAACGCCTACAACGCCATGCTCGGCGGCGGTTCGGCGACCTTGCTGGCGGCGGCCGCGCCGTGGCAGCCGGGACGTGGCGACATCAATCTGGGCACGGTTCGACTGGGCAGCGGCAACGTGCTGTTCAACAGTTCTCAGTCCCAGGCCGGCCAGTTGATCAGTGGGCTTATGGACGGTCGCAGCCCGGTGGTACGCCGGGCATCGGGCGATGGTCGGGTGTCGGAAGTGCGCCTGTTGCCGGTCAAGTTCAGCAAGGCGTTCAATGACTATCAGACCTGCGTGGCGAAACTGCTTCCGCAGAATTTCGATCAGGTCAAACAATCGCAGATCGGCTTCCCCGGCGAAGGCATCGAATTGGACGCCGCCGCCAAGGCCAAGCTGCAAGTGATGCTCGAGTACATGAAGGCCGATCCGACGGTCAATCACATCGAACTCGACGGCCACTCGGACAACAGCGGTAATCGCCTGACCAATCGCGAACTGTCGCGCCGCCGCGCGCTGGCCGTGGTCGACTTCTTCAAGGCCAACGGCATCCAGGAATCGCAGATCACCGTGCGTTTCCATGGTGAGCGTTATCCTCTGGTGCCGAACACCAATGCCGCCAACCGGGCCAAGAACCGTCGGGTCAACGTGCACTTGGCGCGGGTGGCACCGACTACTGCTCCGGCGCCTCAGGCCAGCACGCCTGCCAACACTGCGGCGACTTCCTGACCTGTCGGTCATCGTCGCCCTCTCGACAGATTCTGTCGCTTTGTCGTCTTAAGCTGTCGCGCCTCTGTAAATTATCGCGTTTGGGCGGTAGACTCCTCGGCTTTCCGTAGAACCCCGTGGAGTGATGGCATGGCGGACGTAAACAAGGTCGTTCTGGCGTATTCCGGCGGCCTGGACACTTCGGTGATCCTCAAGTGGCTGCAGGATACTTATAACTGTGAAGTCGTGACCTTCACCGCTGACCTGGGTCAGGGCGAAGAGGTCGAGCCGGCTCGCGCCAAGGCGCAGGCCATGGGCGTCAAAGAAATCTACATCGACGACCTGCGCGAAGAATTCGTGCGTGACTTCGTGTTCCCGATGTTCCGCGCCAACACCGTTTACGAAGGCGAGTACCTGCTGGGTACTTCCATCGCGCGTCCGCTGATCGCCAAGCGTCTGATCGAAATCGCCAACGAAACCGGCGCCGACGCCATTTCCCACGGCGCGACCGGCAAGGGTAACGACCAGGTCCGTTTTGAACTGGGTGCATACGCACTCAAGCCAGGCGTGAAAGTGATCGCCCCTTGGCGCGAGTGGGACCTGCTGTCCCGCGAGAAACTGATGGACTACGCCGAGAAGCACGCGATCCCGATCGAGCGTCACGGCAAGAAGAAATCCCCGTACTCGATGGACGCCAACCTGCTGCACATCTCCTATGAAGGCGGCGTGCTGGAAGACACCTGGACCGAGCACGAAGAAGACATGTGGCGCTGGACCGTCTCCCCGGAGAAGGCTCCCGACACCCCGCAGTACCTGGAACTGACCTACCGCAACGGCGACATCGTTGCGCTGGACGGCGTTGAAATGACCCCGGCCACCGTACTGGCGACGCTGAACAAGATCGGTGGCGAGCACGGCATCGGCCGCCTGGACATCGTCGAGAACCGTTACGTCGGCATGAAGTCCCGTGGCTGCTACGAAACTCCGGGCGGCACCATCATGCTGCGCGCTCACCGCGCCATCGAGTCGATCACCCTGGACCGCGAAGTCGCTCACTTGAAAGACGAGCTGATGCCGAAGTACGCCAGCCTGATCTACACCGGTTACTGGTGGAGCCCTGAGCGTCTGATGCTGCAACAGATGATCGACGCCTCCCAGGTCAACGTGAACGGCGTTGTGCGTCTGAAGCTGTACAAGGGCAACGTCATCGTAACCGGCCGCAAGTCCGACGATTCGCTGTTCGACGCCAACATCGCGACCTTCGAAGAAGACGGCGGCGCCTACAACCAGGCCGACGCGGCAGGCTTCATCAAGCTCAACGCGCTACGCATGCGCATTGCTGCCAACAAGGGCCGCAAGCTGTTCTGAGTCCTTCGGGCCTGATGTGAAAAAACGGCCTTGTCGTAGCGACAAGGCCGTTTTTTTGGATGTTCTTCCTTTGACTTGATCGATATCGGTCAACGTTAGTGCCCTCATCGGCTGTACATCGTGCATTGCATGGATGTCTTGCTCCGCGTTTTATCCCCTTTCAAATCTTTCCCAATACCGATGTGGTCAACGAATGCGTGTCGTAGACAATACAGAACGTTGTTCCTTGGCTTCTCTTTGTTTGTTTGGCCAGGGTTTCGATATTGTCCTTAAGTAAAACATCTGACACAGCGTCGGTTAAAAAAAGGAATAATCTCAGCGAATGCTTGTTTGGATGTGGGAATTTTTCCAATAGCACCTCTATTCCCGAACTCGTGTGTATCTGTCGAATGTCGATGATGTACACCCTGTCCAACGGTCTGGGTAGTTTGACAGCGTGTAACTCGACGTTTGGTTGAGTGGGAGAAACCTCGGTTGGAAGAGTAATTTCTTCTTCGAAAGCCTTGAGGAAGTTCTTGTCGTTGTCAAAGTCGGATGGAGCATACAGAGAGCGATAGTTGAAGTTCAGCGTGATGAAGAACAGAAATAACAAGTAGAACGGAAAACTGATCAGAAACCAGACGTAGAGCTCCCGCTCATTATTGTTAAGGAACGGCAATGACACGGCGGCGGAGGTCTCCGATATAAAAGCGAAGATGGCAATGACGGTGATGGGGTTGGGGATCTTCCTGTTGATTTTTAGCATGGTCTCTACTCATGAATGGTCTTTCTCGTCGTCTGGGTTGAATTGATTGGTCGTGTTTAAGTTGCCGGGTAAAAAGGACTGTCGGTGACTGGTGTTTATATTAAATTTCGGGGGTGGGATATGTGTAAGTTGTTTCAGTTGTTTTTAATATCTGATCGTTGATCTTTGTTCCGGAGTTTTTTCAGCCTGTCGTGAAGGCTCTGAAGCAGGACGTGGCAGACGCAGAACTTCCTGATGTGAATTCATGATTTTCTGTAAGTGAGTCTTTTCTGTAGGAATAATCTTTATTGCCTGTAGGAGGCGTCTCTCGGTGCTGGTAAAGAGGAACTTATCCATGCCATGGGTGAAATGACTACGTTATTGTGCCGGTTCTAAAAATTCGAACAGCGAAACTGGACTTGCCCATGAATAAAGTGCTGATCGTGGATGATCACCCCGTCATTCGTCTTGCGGTACGTATGCTGATGGAACGTCATGGCTACGAAGTCATTGCAGAAACCGATAATGGCGTGGACGCGTTACAACTGGCTCGTGACCAGATGCCGGATATCGTCATTCTGGATATCGGTATACCGAAGCTGGATGGACTGGAAGTCATCGCGCGTCTTACGACCAGTGCAATGCCGTTGAAAGTACTCGTGCTGACGTCCCAGTCACCGGGACACTTCTCTATGCGCTGCATGCAGTCGGGGGCGGCGGGATATGTTTGCAAGCAACAGGATCTGACGGAGTTGCTGAGTGCAATCAAGGCGGTACTGTCCGGATACAGCTATTTTCCGAACCAGGCGTTGCACACCGTGCGAACCAGCCTGGGAAATGCCAGCGAGGCGGACATGGTTGATCGGCTGTCCGGACGGGAAATGATGGTGTTGCAGCAACTGGCGCGCGGCAAGACCAACAAGGAAATTGCCGACGGTATGTTCCTCAGCAACAAGACCGTGAGTACCTACAAGACCCGCTTGTTATTGAAGCTCAATGCGCGCTCGCTGGTGGATCTGATCGAACTGGCGCAGCGAAACGGCCTGGTCTGAGGGTTTCAGTGGCTGACGGATCATGGGCGGATCGGAATCAGCGTGTGACAGAAAGAGAAAAGCCTCCGTTTCGGGAGGCTTTCAAATGTCAGAGATCAAAATCGTAATCGGCCAATTGCTTCTGCAGTCGGCGCTCCTCAAGCAGATTGTCGATGGTTCGGCGTTTGCTCAAGTTGGTCTTGGCGACTTCAACCACAGGTTCGGCATCATCGGCCTCCGTGGCGATAAAGTCGTCATCCGCTTCCAATTGCTCTTTGCTGGTGCTCATAAGGTCAACTCCAGGCTAAGACTGCCTTTGGCGCTCCTTATATCGATATTCCAGCAGATGGTAAAAAAGATTTTTTCAATCGATAAATCAATAAAACCAATAGCCGCTCAATCGTCGGAAGTTTTGTGCTTGTAATCGCACAGATCTTCGATCCGACAGCTGCCGCAACGGGGTTTGCGCGCCAGACACACGTAGCGGCCGTGAAGAATGAGCCAGTGGTGCGAGTCGAGCAGGTATTCCTTTGGCACAAACTTCATCAGCTTCTTTTCCACCTCGACCACATTTTTACCCGGTGCAATGCCGGTGCGGTTGCTGACCCGGAAGATGTGGGTGTCAACCGCCATGGTCAGCTGGCGGAACGCGGTGTTAAGTACGACGTTGGCGGTCTTGCGGCCAACGCCGGGCAAGGCTTCCAGTTCTTCGCGCGTCTGCGGCACTTCGCCATTGTGCAACTCGACCAGCAGGCGGCAGGTCTCGATTACGTTTTTGGCCTTGCTGTTATAGAGGCCGATGGTCTTGATGTACTCGGACAACCCTTCGACGCCCAAGGCGTGAATGGCCGCCGGCGTGTTTGCCACCGGGAACAGCTTCGCTGTCGCCTTGTTCACCCCGACGTCCGTGGATTGCGCGGACAGAATCACCGCAATCAACAGTTCGAAAGGCGAGGAGTAGGCCAATTCGGTCTTGGGCTCGGGGTTGTCCTCGTGAAGCCTGCGGAATATCTCCAGACGTTTTGCGGCATTCATGGGTGATGCGTTTCCTCGGGTAGGTCGCAGGGGCGAGTCCAGGCCTGACGGGCGGCCAGTATCAGTCCAAGCAATATGAAGGCGCCGGGAGCCAGCATTGCGAAATGCAGGCCATCGCCGAACAGAATCAAACCTTGCCAATGTTCCGACAAATGATGGCCGATGCTGCCCTGACCGATCAGCTCACGCAACACTGCGAGCACAATCATCAGCGCGGCAAACAGGCCGCACAGTTTCACTCGATTACGGACAGGCCGGAGAAAAAATCCATTGTGCTCCAGCACGACGCACTGCAAGCCAATCAGCCCGGCATAAACACTGATCAGTTGATGCCACTGCAGCGCACTGCGTTGCAGAACAATATCGGCGCAGCCTGCCAGGGTCGCGGCCAGTACCAGGCTGACCGGCAACAGGCTCTCGCTGCTCAGGCGCGAACGCAGCGGTGCCATGCACAAACCGTAAATGCCCACGACAACCGCGAACATCAACAGAGTCGCCAGCGCGCCCGCCACAGAGTCGGTGGCACCGATCAACAACACCAGCATCATCGAGTTCGCCAGAGTCGCTGACGTATTCATGGCGTGCTCCCGCGCAGGGTCGTCCGGTGTTCATCAAAGTAACGCAGGGCATCGTGGATGGCGTTGATGGCCGCGCGAGACGTAATGGTTGCACCCGCGATCTGGTCGAATTCTCCCTGATCCTTTTTCAGCGCCCATCCGGCGTCCGTCGGTTGGTTGCTCGATTTCCCGCTAAAGGTCTGAAGCCAGCTATTTGGCCAATCGCCGATATGCCCACCCAGTGAAGGCGTTTCGTTCTGCTCAAGGGTTTTCACACCGAGCAAACGGCCGTTGGCGTCTATGGCAATCAGCAACTCGATATTGCCGGCGTAACCTTGGGCCTGGCTGCGCAACAGGACTGCCACGGGTTGGCCGCTTTTGCTCGCCCGATAACCGCCCAGCAACAAACTGTGGCTCAGGTTGATGTCGGTCAACGTCAGAGGTTGTTCAAGCGGCTGATTGTCGTAAGCGTCGACCGGCAGCACGTCCAGCAATTTACGACTTTCAAGCAGACGCTGTTCGGCGGCGATCTGCGGTGCGTTGCAGCGTTGCACCAGCCATGTCACGCCGATACCCAGCGCGGTAATGAACGCCAGTGTGATCAGGCTGCTCGTGCGGTTCATGGCGCCACCTGCGCCTGACGAGCCACCGCCAAGCGCTCCAGCGCCGGCACGCACAGGTTCATCAACAGCACCGCAAACGCCACGCCGTCGGGGTAACCGCCCCAGGTGCGAATCACGTAAGTCAGCAACCCCACGCCCACGCCGAACAGCAGGCGGGCGAGCGGACTTTTTGCCCCCGACACTGGTTCTGTGACGATAAAGAACGCTCCCAGCATGGTCGCGCCACTCAGCAGGTGAAACAGTGGCGAGCCGTGGGAGTCGGATCCCGAACCGTTCCAGCACAACAGGCTGATCACGAACAGGCTGGCGAGCATGCCGACCGGCGCGTGCCAGCCAAACACTCGACGCTGCAACAAAAACAACCCACCGGCGAGGAACGCCAGGTTCACCCATTCAACGCCGTGCCCGCCGAAGCGCCCGAATGCCGGATTGCCGGCAAACAGTTCGTCCATGGTCAGGCTTTTATTGATGCGCAGACTGTCCAGCGCGGTGGCCTGAACCCAGGCATCCGGCTGCGCGCCCGGGTTGAACACCTGGCCAAAAGCCGCCGTCAGATCCAGGCCATGTGCCGGCCAATGGGTCATCGGCTGAGGAAACATCACCATCGCCAAGGCAAAGCCGAGCATGGCCGGATTGAACGGGTTTCTGCCAACACCACCGTACAGATGTTTGCCCAGTAACAGGCCCGAGGCGATCGCCGTGACCGTCAGCCACCAAGGGCAGTAAGGCGGCAGGGCAATTGCCAGCAGCGTGGCGCTGACCACCGCGCTGCCATCGGTCAATGTGGCTTGAAGCGGCTGCCGACGCAGCTGTGTCACGGCGGCTTCAACGCCCAAAGCCGTGATGACGGACAGGATCAGGTTGATCAACACGCCCCAACCATAAAACCAGAACAACGCCAGTAATCCCGGCAATGTCGCCAGCAAAACCAGCTTCATTGTCTGTTGCAGGCGCTCGTCTCTGGTTTCAATGGATGACATGGGCTTGTACCTGCCGCTCTGCTTCTTGCAGGCGGGCGCGGGCCTTTTCGAGGATGTCGGCGGGCGTACCGTCGCGCCGTTGCAGTTTGTTCAGGTCGGCGCGAGCGTAGGCCAGTTCGGTTTTCAGCTGACGCAGCCGGTCGTCGATCGGACGTTTCTCGACACGCACAAGCTCCGGCGCCGGTTGATCGCTGGCGGCTTCGGCGTTGTGCAGGGCCTGTTCGGCGTCACGCAGCGCTTGTTCCAGTAAGGCGATCTCGGTTGGCGGAGCCTCTGCGGTTTGGGCCTTTTTCAGCTCGGCGCGGCGCATTGCCAACTGGATTTTCGCCCGTTTCAGGTCGGCGTCCTTCGCCGGGGCGGCCACGACCGGCGCAGGTGCCGCGCTGCTTTCCAGTTTCGCCAGTGCCTGTTCGGCCGCTTCGAACTGTTGTTGCAGGACGATCAGTTGCGATTGCTGATCGAAGGTCGGCGGATGACCGAACGCCTTGAGCGACTTGTTCAATTGCGCCCGGCTCATGGCCACGTCGATCTTGGCTTTTTTCAGCGCAGCATCGGCGGTCGCGGCTTTTTGTGCGCGCACCCGTTCGAGCGCCGCCTGCACCGGATCGAGCGTGGTGGTGGCGACTTCGGCCTGTGCCGCGCGCTGCGCCCGGGCTTCGCGTTCGGCCTGCTTCTGCTGTTCTTCGCGTTGCAGGCGAGCATTGCGTCGTTCGAAGCGCTGCCGGGCGTGATCGCGCTTGGCCGCACGCGCCTGCTGTTCCTCAAGGCTGGCCGTCAGGCCACCCACCACCGGCAGCGTGCCCGGCGGCAACGGATGCATCTCGATGCAGTCGACCGGGCAGGGCGCCACGCACAGATCGCAACCGGTGCACTCGTCGATGAGCACCGTGTGCATCAGCTTCGCCGCGCCGACGATGGCGTCGATCGGGCAGGCCTGGATGCACTTGGTGCAGCCGATGCATTCGGCTTCGCGGATGTAGGCCACTTGCGGCGGCGCCGAACCGCGACTGATGTCCAGCTCCAGCACCGGAATTTTCAACAGTTCGGCCAGCGCCGCGATGGTTTCGTCGCCACCTGGCGGGCACTTGTTGATCGGCTCGCCGTCGGCGATGCCTTCAGCGTAGGGTTTGCATCCGGGATGGCCGCACTTGCCGCATTGGGTCTGCGGCAGCAGGGCATCGATGCGTTGAATCAGACTCATGTTTTGATCAGTCCACTGAATCCGAGAAAAGCCACGGCCATTAGTCCAGCGCCGATCAACAGGATCGGCAGGCCACGAAAGGGCAGGGGAATATCGTTGTCGGCCGTGCGTTCACGCAAATCGCTGAACAGGCTTAACACCAGCCAGAAACCCAGGCCGGCGCCAAGGCTCAGCGCTGTCGCATGAAACAGGCCTTTGTCTGCTTGCGCGTTGATCAGCGTCAGCCCCAGCACACCGGCATTGCCCAGCAGCAGCGGCCACAAGCCATCGAATGGCAGCGCGGGTCGCCAGCGCGCCAACAGCTTCAGCAGCGGCGCGATCAGCAGGACGCTCAACGGCAGAAATACAAACAGGCGCAGGAATTCCAGTTGCAACGGCACCAGCAGCCAATGCCAGATCGCGTAACCCGCCACGCCGACAATCAGCATCAGACACAACGTTGCCAGCCCCAGCGCATGCACCTGACGGCGTTCGCCGGCCAGCAGCGGATCGACGCCCAGCGGCCAGTGCAACACAAAGTTGTTGATCAGCGCAGCACTGAAGAGCGTAAGCACGAGTTCGGTCATGGTTCTGCCGGCAGGAACGGGCGTGTGTCACTTAAGGTTAGGCATTATCCGGCAGCCGTGGAGGGCGGGCCAGATATGAAAAATCCCACAGGCGCACGGAGCACGCCTGTGGGATCTGTCAGGGCGAAACCTTACTTGATGCGCTGACCCGGCTTGGCGCCGCTGTCCGGGCTCAGCAGGTAGATTTCTTCACCGCCAGGGCCGGCCGCCATCACCATGCCTTCGGAGATGCCGAACTTCATTTTCCGTGGCTTGAGGTTGGCGATCATCATGGTCAGGCGACCGTCGAGCTTGGACGGATCCGGGTAAGCGCTTTTGATCCCGGAGAACACATTGCGTTGCTCGTCACCGATGTCGAGGGTCAGGCGCAGCAGCTTGTCCGCGCCTTCAACGTGTTCGGCCTTGACGATCAGCGCGACGCGCAGGTCGACTGCGGCGAAGGTGTCGAAGTCGATTTCCGGCGACAGCGGATCCTTGGCCAGTTCGCCATTGCCGGCAGGCGCAGCGGCGCCGGTGTCGGTCTGGCTGGCGGTCAGGTCTTCTTTCGAGGCGTCGGTCATGGCTTGCACTTTTACCGGGTCGATGCGGGTCATCAACGGTTTGAATTCGTTCAACTGGTGGTTGGCCAGCAGGGTGGTGTGGTCGTTCCAGGTCAGCGGTGCGACGTTGAGGAACGCCTCGGCATCGGCGGCCAGCAGCGGCAGCACCGGTTTGAGGAAGATCACCAGCTGACGGAACAGGTTGATCGCCGTGGCGCAGACCGCCTGGACTTCATCCTGCTTGCCTTCCTGCTTGTTCAGCGACCATGGCGCCTTGTCTGCGATCCAGGCGTTGGCGCGGTCGGCCAAAGCCATGGTTTCGCGCATGGCACGGGCGAAGTCGCGGGCCTCATAGGCGTCGGCGATGCTAGGTGCCGCGGCCAGGAATGCATCGGTCAGTTCCGGCGCGGCGTTGGTGTCCACCAGCAGACCGGCGTTGCCCTTCTGGATGAAACCGGCGCAACGGCTGGCGATGTTGACCACTTTGCCGACCAGGTCGGAGTTGACCTTCTGCACGAAGTCTTCGAGGTTCAGGTCGAGGTCGTCCACGCCACGGCCGAGTTTGGCCGCGTAGTAGTAGCGCAGGTATTCCGGCGACAGGTGATCCAGGTACGTACGGGCCTTGATGAAGGTGCCGCGGGACTTGGACATCTTCTGACCGTTGACGGTCAGGTAGCCGTGCACGTTGATCCCGGTCGGCTTGCGGAAACCCGCGCCTTCGAGCATCGCCGGCCAGAACAGGGCGTGGAAGTTGACGATGTCCTTGCCGATGAAGTGGTACAGCTCGGCGGTGGAGTCCTTGCCCCAGAACGCGTCGAAGTCCAGCTCCGGCGTACGGTTGCACAGGTTCTTGAAGCTGGCCATGTAGCCGATCGGCGCGTCCAGCCACACGTAGAAATACTTGCCTGGCTCGCCCGGGATCTCGAAGCCGAAGTACGGCGCATCGCGGGAGATGTCCCACTGTTGCAGGCCGGCGTCCAGCCATTCGGCGATCTTGTTGGCCACGGCGTCCTGCAGGGTGCCGCTGCGGGTCCAGGCCTGCAGCATTTCCTGGAAGTCCGGCAGCTTGAAGAAGAAGTGCTGGGAATCCTTGAGCACCGGGGTGGCGCCGGAGATTGCCGACTTCGGATCCTTCAGGTCGGTTGGTGCGTAGGTTGCACCGCATTTTTCGCAGTTGTCGCCGTACTGGTCTTCGGTGCCGCATTTCGGGCAGGTGCCCTTGATGAAGCGGTCGGCCAGGAACATTTTCTTTTCCGGGTCGAAATACTGGGTGATCGAACGCTGGGCGATGTGCCCGGCGTCACGCAGTTTCAGGTAGATCTGGCTCGACAGCTCACGGTTTTCTTCGGCGTGAGTGGAGTGGAAGTTGTCGAAGTCCACCAGGAACTCGGCAAAGTCGGCGCTGTGTTCAGCCTGGACGTTGGCGATCAGTTGTTCCGGGGTGATGCCTTCCTTTTCCGCGCGCAGCATGATCGCCGAACCGTGGGCGTCGTCGGCGCAGACATAGATGCACTGATTGCCACGATGCTTCTGGAAGCGCACCCACATATCGGTCTGGATGTATTCCAGCATATGGCCAAGGTGGATCGAACCGTTGGCGTAGGGCAGGGCGCTGGTGACGAGAATCTTGCGTGGTTCGGACATGTGGGGCTTCGCTACTTGATGAAACGGAGGTCGGCCACTATAAAGCGCCGGGAAAGATATTTCACCTCTGCAAATCGTTGCCGGACATGCCGTCCGGAGGACAGAAGGGGTAGGATACCCGCCATCTTTTCCCAGTCTTGTTATCGGAGTTGCCCATGAGTGCCGTCACTCGCGCAGCGGTGGAAGCCGTCCTCAGCCAATACACCGACCCTTATCTGAACCAGGATCCGGTCAGCGCCGGTTGCGTGCGCAACATCGAAATCACCGGCGATCGCGTCAGCGTGCAGCTGGAAATCGGTTATGCCGCCGGTCTGTTCAAGAGCGGCTGGGCACAATTGCTGCAACTGGCCATCGAAAATCTCGACGGCGTGGTGTCGGCCAAGGTCGAGATCAACAGCGTGATCGCCGCGCACAAGGCCCAGGCGCAGATTCCGGGACTGGCCAACGTCAAGAACGTGGTCGCGGTGGCATCAGGCAAGGGCGGCGTGGGCAAATCCACCACCGCTGCCAACCTGGCACTGGCACTGGCTCGCGAAGGCGCGAAGGTCGGGATTCTCGACGCCGATATCTACGGCCCGAGCCAGGGCATCATGTTCGGCATTCCCGAGGGCACCCGTCCGCAGATCAAGGATCAGAAGTGGTTCGTGCCGCTGCAGGCCCATGGCGTCGAAGTGATGTCGATGGCGTTCCTGACCGATGACAACACGCCGATGGTCTGGCGCGGGCCGATGGTGTCCGGCGCGCTGCTGCAACTGGTCACGCAAACCGCCTGGGGTGACCTGGATTATCTGGTGATCGACATGCCGCCAGGCACCGGCGACATTCAGCTGACCCTGGCGCAGAAAGTCCCGGTGGCCGGTGCTGTGATCGTCACCACGCCGCAGGATCTGGCGCTTCTCGACGCACGCAAAGGCGTGGAGATGTTCCGCAAGGTCAACATCCCGGTGCTGGGCGTGGTGGAGAACATGGCCGTGCACATCTGCTCGAACTGCGGACATGCCGAGCATCTGTTCGGTGAGGGCGGTGGCGAGAAGCTGGCGACCCAGTTCGGCGTCGAGCTGCTGGCCTCGTTGCCGCTGTCGATGCTGATCCGCGAGCAGGCCGATGGCGGCAAGCCGACGGTGATTTCCGAGCCGGACAGCCAGATCGCCATGGTCTATCAGGAACTGGCCCGACATGTGGGGGCGCGGATCGTGTTGCAGGAAGCAGCCTCGCCGGCGATGCCGAACATCACCATCAGCGACGATTGATGCCTGTAGTTTAAACAAAAACGCCCCGGTGCCTGTGCACCGGGGCGTTTTTCATTGCGCGACAGACGTCAGATGCGCAACCCGCCATCCATCTCCAGAATCCGGCCTGTGTAGTAGTCGTTCTCGAAGATGTAGGCCGCCGAATGGGCGATCTCTTCCGGCTTGCCCATGCGCTTGAGCGGAATGCCCGAGGTCATTTTTTCCAGCGCTTCGGGCTTCATGCCCAGGGTCATTTCGGTTTCGATGAAGCCCGGTGCGATGCCCGCCACGCGAATGCCGTAGCGCGCCAGTTCCTTGGCCCAGGTCACGGTCGCCGCGGCGACGCCGGCCTTGGCGGCGGAGTAGTTGGTCTGGCCGACGTTGCCCGCGCGGGAGATCGACGAGATGTTGATGATCGCGCCGCTGTTTTTCAGCTCGACCATTTTCGCCGCCACTTCACGGGTGCAAAGGAATACGCCGGTCAGGTTGACGTCGATCACCGCCTGCCACTGGGCCAGGCTCATCTTGGTCATCTCGCCGTCCTTGACCTTGAGCAGCAGGCCGTCGCGCAGGATCCCGGCGTTGTTGATCAGGCCGTGGATCGCGCCGAAATCTTCGGCGACCTGGGCAACCATGTGCGTCACCTGCTCTTCATTGGCGACGTTGCACAGATAGCTGCGTGCCTCGACACCCTTGGTCTTGCAGGCCGCGACGGCATCATCGAGTTTTTCCTGGTTCAGGTCGACCAGCGCCAGCTTCGCGCCCTTGCCTGCGAAATACTCGGCCATCGAGCGGCCCAAGCCTTGGCAACCGCCAGTGATAATGATTACTTTGTCGTTGAGTTGCATTCGCATGCCCCCGAGAGCAGGTCAGAGTGGTCCTTATAGGTAGCCTCTCGATCTGCACCGGCCAGGGGCCTGTTGCACATGAGAACTGCCCGATGGCGTGTGGGACAAATCCCATGCGCCCGTCCGTTTTTTCGACGGATTCTATTTAAGGAGTCATAAATTGAGCGTTGAAGCGGCTAAGAATGCCCGAGAATTGCTTCTCAAGGAATACCGTGGCGTGCTGTCGACCCACTCCAAATCGATGCCCGGTTTTCCGTTCGGCTCCGTGGTTCCCTACTGCCTGGACTTGCAGGGCCGGCCGCTGATCCTGATCAGCCGCATCGCCCAGCACACCCACAACCTGCAGAAAGATCCGAAATGTTCGCTGCTGGTGGGTGAGCGCGAGGCCGACGATGTGCAAGCCGTTGGTCGCCTGACCTATCTGGCCGAGGCGGAAAAACTCGAAGACACCGCCGCCATTGAAGCCGCCGCCGAGCGTTACTACCGCTATTTCCCCGATTCGCAGAATTACCACAAGGCTCACGACTTCGATTTCTGGGTGCTCAAACCCGTGCGCCATCGCTACATCGGCGGCTTCGGCGCGATCCACTGGGTCGATCACCTGACCCTGGCCAACCCGTTCGCCGGCAAGGCCGAAATCAGCATGGTCGAGCACATGAACAGCGACCACGCCAAGGCCATCGCTCATTACGTCGACCTCGCCGGTCTGCCGAAAACCGTCCCGGCGCAACTGGCCGGGATCGACACCGAAGGCATGCACCTGCGCATCGGCCAAGCGCTGTACTGGCTGCCGTTTCAAGCGCCTTGTCATACGCCGATACAAGTGCGCGAGGCCTTGGTTTCACTGGCTCACGCCGAGGTCTGGCCAAAAAATGCGGTGGCCGACGCTTGAATTCACGAAAGGGCGACGTCATCTAAGGCTTACTGCAAGGCATTTCTTGCGTTGAGGAAACTTTGATGCGCCCTTTTTTGTTGCTCTTTCTGCTGTTCCCGGTGTTGGAGCTGTTCGTATTCGTCAAAGTGGCAGGTTCGATCGGATTTTTCCCGGCCCTGCTGCTGATCATTCTCGGCTCGATGTTCGGCGTGTTTGTGCTGCGCGTCGCCGGGCTGGCCACCGCACTGCGTGCCCGTGAAAGCCTGAACCGCGGCGAACTGCCTGCGCAAACCATGCTCGAAGGCCTGATGCTGGCCCTGGCCGGTGGCCTGCTGATCCTGCCGGGCTTCATCAGCGACGTGGTCGGTCTGGTGCTGCTGTTGCCGTTCAGTCGTCGACTGGTTGCCAATAAAATGCGCCAGCGTGCCGAAGAGCAGGCCATGCGCCAGCGAGCGTTCGCCGATGACCTGCAACCTCGCGGCGGTCCTGCACCGCGCCAGCCGCTGGGTCGTGAAGGTGATGTGATCGAAGGCGAATTCGAACACCGCGACACCAAGTAACGTCTGCATCGACACGGCACCTTCGGGTGCCGTGTTCGTTTGTGGGGCGAATTCATGCAATGTGCGTGAAAATTTTTTAGCCCCCGCCCTTGTAATAAGCTTATGCGCCCTTATGTATCGGTCACCGAAAGGTTTCCGACATTTTGAGTCGGACAGACTTCCGCGGTTCGCTCGACGAGCCGCAACCGGCGCAGGCCGGATTCGTTAAACCCGCCGGGACTACACCGGCCGATGAAAACCACAATTAGGAGAGATCGACAATGAAGCTTCGTCCTCTGCATGACCGCGTCGTTATCCGTCGCAGCGAAGAAGAAAAGAAAACCGCTGGCGGTATCGTCCTGCCAGGTTCGGCTGCTGAAAAAGCCAACCACGGTGTGATCGTCGCTGCAGGCCCAGGCAAGACTCTGGAAAACGGTGAAGTGCGTGCGCTGGCCGTTAAAGTCGGCGACAAGGTTGTGTTCGGTCCTTACTCCGGCAGCAACACTGTGAAAGTCGACGGCGAAGACCTGCTGGTAATGGCTGAGAACGAGATTCTCGCTGTACTGGAAGGCTGATTTCCCGCTCATTTTCCCGCTACTACAAAGTATTTAAGGAATATCGATCATGGCTGCTAAAGAAGTTAAATTCGGCGATTCCGCCCGCAAGAAAATGCTGGTTGGCGTAAACGTCCTGGCTGACGCGGTAAAAGCGACCCTGGGCCCGAAAGGCCGTAACGTGATCCTCGAGAAGAGCTTCGGCGCTCCGACCATCACCAAGGACGGCGTTTCCGTCGCCAAAGAAATCGAACTCGAAGACCGTTTCGAAAACATGGGCGCGCAGCTGGTCAAAGACGTTGCCTCCCGTGCCAACGATGACGCCGGTGACGGTACTACCACCGCTACCGTTCTGGCTCAGTCGATCGTCAACGAAGGCCTGAAAGCCGTCGCTGCCGGCATGAACCCGATGGACCTGAAGCGCGGTATCGACAAAGCGACCATCGCGATCGTCAAAGAACTGAAAGCCCTGTCCAAGCCATGCGCTGACACCAAGGCTATCGCTCAGGTAGGCACCATCTCCGCCAACTCCGACAACTCCATCGGCGACATCATTGCCGAAGCCATGGAAAAAGTCGGTAAAGAAGGCGTGATCACCGTTGAAGAAGGCTCGGGCCTGGAAAACGAACTGTCGGTTGTAGAAGGCATGCAGTTCGACCGTGGCTACCTGTCCCCGTACTTCGTCAACAAGCCGGACACCATGGTTGCCGAGCTGGAAGGCGCTCTGATCCTGCTGGTCGACAAGAAGATCTCGAACATCCGCGAAATGCTGCCAGTGCTGGAAGCCGTTGCCAAAGCCGGCCGTCCACTGCTGATCGTTGCCGAAGACGTTGAAGGCGAAGCCCTGGCGACTCTGGTCGTGAACAACATGCGTGGCATCGTTAAAGTCGCAGCCGTCAAGGCTCCAGGCTTCGGCGACCGTCGCAAGGCCATGCTGCAGGACATCGCCGTTCTGACCGGCGGTACCGTGATCTCCGAAGAGATCGGCCTGAGCCTGGAAAGCACCACCCTGGAACACCTGGGTAGCGCCAAGCGCGTCACCCTGTCCAAGGAAAACACCATCATCGTTGACGGTGCTGGCGTTCAAGGCGACATCGAAGCCCGTATCGCTCAGATCCGTGCACAGGTTGCCGAGACTTCCTCGGACTACGACCGTGAAAAACTGCAAGAGCGTCTGGCCAAGCTGTCCGGCGGCGTTGCAGTGATCAAGGTTGGCGCCGGTTCCGAAGTTGAAATGAAAGAGAAGAAGGCCCGCGTTGAAGACGCCCTGCACGCAACCCGCGCAGCCGTTGAAGAAGGCGTGGTACCTGGCGGTGGCGTTGCGCTGATCCGCGCTCTGGAAGCCCTGACCGAACTGAAAGGCGACAACGCTGACCAGAACGTCGGTATCGCTGTACTGCGTCGCGCTGTTGAAGCGCCGCTGCGCCAGATCGTTGCCAACTCCGGCGACGAGCCAAGCGTGGTTGTCGACAAGGTCAAGAACGGCGAAGGCAGCTTCGGCTACAACGCTGCTACCGGCGAATACGGCGACATGATCGAAATGGGCATCCTGGACCCAACCAAGGTAACCCGTTCGGCTCTGCAAGCTGCAGCCTCCATCGGCGGTCTGATCCTGACCACCGAAGCTGCTGTTGCTGACGCACCGAAGAAAGAAGGTGCAGCTGGCGGCGGTATGCCAGACATGGGCGGCATGGGTGGCATGGGCGGCATGATGTAAGCCAGCCTTACCCGGTAACGAAAAACCCCGTCTGCGAGAGCAGACGGGGTTTTTTATTGCCCGCGCCTTAGAGGTCAGGCGTTGACCGGACGGGCCTGCGTGTTTGCTTCAGCCTTGGCTGCCGGGCGATACAAAACCCAGTAATACGAACCCAGACAGATCAGCCAGCAGAAGATTGCCGTCCACACGTTGTGGGAGAAGAAGTGCGCGCCCTGCATCATCCGGCTGATCGAGAACACCGAACCCAGTGCGAAGGCGAAGATGAACGCCTGACGGGCCAGCCGAGGGCGACGGTCACGCAGCACGAAGAACAGCGCAAACAAGGTAAAACCGGTGGCCGCATGACCACCCGGCCAGCAACGACCGGGCTTGTCGGTCGGCGGGCGATGATCCAGCAGTTTGCTGTAGGTTTCGTGGCCGCCGAACTGTTCGAGACTCCATGGGCATTGCACCGCTGTCACCGCTTTCACTGGCGTGACAAACGAGGTGGCCAGACCCAGCGACAACACCAGGCAACCCAGCTCACGTTTGAACGGTTTGAGCCGATCGATGAAAAACGCGCCGATGAACCCGAGGATGGCAAACACCGAAAAGGCGATCACCACTTGTTTGGCGCGGTCGTGGAGGATGTTTTCCAGGAAGTAGCTGTGGCGGCCAATGAAGTCACCGGCAGCCGGGTCATAGAAAAGCCGGGCCAGATCCATGTCCAGATCGGTCAGCTCCAACAAAACCAGAATGACGGCCGCCACGGCGGGAATCCCCAGGCACAACCAGAAATTCAGCGGGCGAGGGGCAGGGCGTACAACGCTTGATGACATGACATATCCAGAGCGGGAAACGCCCCGGGGCATCAGCCCGGGGCGCTTCGATTAACGTTCGCTGATTTGCTCGGCACCCTCCTTGGGCGCCTTCCAGCCAAGCAGCTGTTGCTTGAAGCCATAACTGGCGGTTTGGTAATAGGTGATGGCGCGGCTGATCAGCGGGTCGTCGCTGTCGGCCCTGGACTCGCGGCTTTCGGTCAGCGCATCGTCATGCCGGCGCAGGCCTTGGCGCGGACTGAGGATCGCCAGATCCTTTCCATCGAACAGTCCCAGATGTTGATAGTTGCCGACCACGACCCGCGGTGGCAGCGGGTTGTCCTGCAGCAGGTTGCGACCGAAGAACGTCGATTGGTAATCCAGGTTCAGCAACCCCAGCAGGGTCGGCGCGAGATCGATCTGGCTGGCCAGTTGCGCGTTTTCCCGTGGCTCGATCAGCTTCGGCGCATAGATGAACAGCGGGATCTGATAGTTGCTGATCGGCAGGTCTTCCTTGCCCGCGCTGCCGGCGGTGTGGTCGGCGACGAAGATAAAGATCGTGTTGTCGAACCACGGTTTCTGCCGCGCCTGCTCCAGGAACTGGCCGATGGCATAGTCGGTGTATTTCACCGCGCCATCGCGACCGTTGCCGGACTTGATGTCGATCCGGTTGTCCGGATAGGTATAAGGGCGGTGGTTGGACGTGGTCATCAGTTGCAACAGGAAAGGCTGCTGCCTGGCGTAATCGGCATCGGCCAGTTTCAGCGTCTGCTCGTACAGATCCTCGTCGGCCATGCCCCAGGCATTCTTGAAGTGAATTTCCGATTCATCGACGCTGCTCTGATCGACCACGCGGTAGCCGTTGCCGCTGAAGAACGCGTTCATGTTGTCGAAGTAACCGCGTCCGCCGTAAACGAACACGCTGTCGTAGCCCACAGCACTGAGCTGCTGGCCGAGGCTGGCGAAGCCGCTTTCGCGGCCGATGCGCTTGACGATCGAACGGCCCGGTGTCGGCGGAATGGCTAGCGTGATGGCTTCCAGACCCCGATCGGTGCGGGTGCCGGTGGCGTAGAAATTGTTGAAATACAGACTCTGTTTGCGCAAGGCATCCAGATTCGGTGTCAGGTTGCGCTCATCGCCGTTGCTGCCCAGGTACTTGGCACTGAGGCTTTCGATGGTAACCAGCACGATGTTCGGTTTACGCACGGTGCCCGGGTTGTCGATCATTCGGCGGATGTCCTGTGGATCCTGGCCGATGAAGCGCGCGTTGGGTTCGCTCAATTCAGCACGAATCTGGCCGGCGACTTTTTCCGGCGACAGACTGCTGTAGAACTGGCCATAGTCCAGTTCGTTGTTACGGAACGCGGCGAAGAACTGATACGGGCCATTGCTCGCCAGTTCATTCTGATAGGCATTGCCGCCCTGAGCGCGCGGCGCGTCCTGACTGAGCAATTGCAGGCTCAGTCCCGCGACGACCAACAGGCCGAGGGCATTGAGCAGGCGACCGCGCAGTGGTGGCAGCGGGGCGTCCAGCGCCGCGTTGAAAGGTTTGCGCAACGCGAAACTCAGCGCCACGGCGAGCAGCGCAAGAATGCTCAGCAACGTGCCGATCGGGTAGGACTCCAGCACGTTGTTCAGGACTTCATCGGAATACACCAGATAGTCGACGGCGATGAAGTTGAAGCGCACACCGAACTCGTCCCAGAACAGCCATTCGGCCACGGAGGTGAACAGCATGGCGAACAGACTGACCGTCAGCAGTCCCTGAAGGAACCAGCGATGACCGCGTCGGCGCCACAGGGCCGGCGGACACAACAACAAATACAGGCCCATCGGCAGCGCGGCATAGGCGAGAAAGCCCAGGTCATACAGCAGGCCGATGCCGAACATGGAAAATGCCACGCCGCCGGCCTCATCCAGATGAGTCAGCAACAGCACGGTTCGGGTCAGGAGAAACACCACCAGCCAGGCGCCGGTGACCAGCAGCAGAAAGCGCACTGGCGCCGTCTTGAAAAAGTCCATTGTCTACATTCCTTATATCTAATGGCGCGAGAGTCTCGCGTTGTCACTGTAGTCAGGTTGTGAACCGATAGTGAAAAACTTGTTAAGGAATGAATTTGGTTGAAAGACTCGATTTGTGGGGCTTGCCGCCCTAGCCCTGAGTCGGCGATGGTCGTAAGCTGCGCGGGCCAAGACGGCCGCTACCGTGTACGGAGGAGGTGCCCATGCGAATTCTATTGGTCGAAGACAACCGCGATATCCTGGCCAATCTGGCCGATTACCTGGGGCTCAAAGGCTATACCGTCGATTGCGCCCAGGACGGTCTGTCGGGCCTGCATCTGGCGGCCACCGAGCACTACGACTTGATCGTGCTCGACATCATGCTGCCGGGCATCGACGGCTACACCCTGTGCAAGCGTCTGCGTGAAGACGCCCGTCGTGATACGCCGGTGATCATGCTCACTGCCCGCGATCAGCTCGATGACCGCTTGCAGGGCTTCAAGTCCGGGGCCGACGATTATCTGGTCAAGCCGTTCGCGCTCTCGGAACTGGCGGCCCGGGTTGAAGCCGTGATGCGCCGCACCCAAGGCGGCGGTCGTCGTGCCCTGCAGGTCGGCGATCTGAGCTACGACCTCGATACCCTCGAAGTGACCCGCGAAGGCAAACTGCTCAAGCTCAACCCGGTCGGCCTCAAACTGCTGGCTGTGCTGATGCAAAAGAGCCCGCATGTCCTGCGTCGGGAAATTCTCGAAGAAGCGCTGTGGGGCGATGACTGCCCGGACAGTGACAGCCTGCGCAGCCATGTCCACCAATTGCGCCAGGTGATCGACAAACCATTCGCCAAGCCACTGCTGCACACCGTGCACGGCGTGGGTTACCGCCTGGCCGAGGGCCGCGATGGAGTTTAAGCAAAGCCTTGCCCAGCGGATCATCATCGCCTTTGCGCTGATGAGTGCGCTGGTGGCCGGGGCGTTTGCCATGGGCATCGTCGCGACCGTGCACCTGGTCGAGGAAAAACTCATATCCGCCGGGCTGGGCGGGGATCTGCAACGCCTGCTGCTGATGGACAACGTTTCGGACTGGAGCCACCGGCCGGAGCCGGATCAGCTGTTCTACTTCAGCGGCGGGCCGGGCGACTTCGAGTTGCCCAAGGACCTGCGGCACCTGGATTCGGGTTTCCATGAAGTCTTTCGCGAGCAGCTGTCGTACCACGCGATGGTCGAGGTGGTCGATGGTCGTCGTTATGTGCTGCTGCAGGATCAAAGCGATTTCGAAGAGCGCGAGCGCGTGCTGTTCGCCGTGGTGCTGGTGGGCTTCGTGCTCAGTCTGGCGCTGGCGGTGTTCCTTGGCTGGGTGCTCGCGCGCAAGGTGATGGCCCCGGTGGTGCGACTGGCGCGCCAGGTGCGCCATCGCGATCAGTTGCTCGGACTGGCACCTCCGCTGGCGCCGGATTACGCGGCCGACGAGGTGGGCGAACTGGCGGTAGCGTTCGATGCCACCCTCGGTCGTTTGCGTCAGGCATTGACGCGCGAGCGCTTGTTCACCAGCGACGTCAGCCACGAGTTGCGTACACCGCTGATGGTCTTGGCCAGCTCCTGTGAGCTGCTGCTGGAAAATCCGGGTATCGATCAGCGGGGACGGGCTCAGGTTCAACGCATTGCCCGGGCCAGTGAAGAAATGCGTGAACTGGTGCAGACCTTCCTGATGCTCGCGCGTGCCCAGCGCGAAGACGCAGGCGCAGCGCCTCAACATAACCTCTCGCAAGTGGCCGACAGCTTGCTCTGCCTGTGGCGCGAGCCGATCGAATCCAAGGGTTTGCAGCTGGTTTTCGAACCGGGCAATCCGCCCGACACCCGTTATAACGCGACGCTGCTCAATGCCGTGATGGGCAACTTGCTGCGTAACGCGCTGCACTACACCGAGCAAGGGTTTATTCGCCTGACGCTCAATGCCAACGGTTTTGTGGTCGAGGACTCGGGCGTGGGCATTCCCGAGGAAAAACGCGAAGCCATGTTCCAGCCTTTTGTACGCGGAAACGAAAAACGCGGCGAAGGGCTGGGACTGGGCCTCTCACTGGTTCAGCGCATCTGCGAGAACCAGGGTTGGAGCGTCACCTTAAGCACGATGGAGCCCAATGGGTGCCGTTTCGAAGTCGATCTCGGCAAACAATGAACGTATTGCTTCTCACACGGGGACTCCCGCCAACCTGTCTAATTCCTGTATAACCTTGAAATAGATTGCCGATTTACATGACGTTTTTTTCACAAAGGGATGACCTGACGCTGACACGCCGCTGCTTAAGGTGGCGTCATCAGTAATTCAGGAGTCCTGGTGATGGCCGGCCCGATCAAGCTCGATTTTTCCGAAAAGTACGATGATAAACATGCGCAGAAATACCTGCGCAAACACCAGGACGGTCTGGGACGTCGCCTGTCCAACTGGCGGGATCAGCAGATGGCCCGTAAGGCACTGACCCTGGTCGGTGAGCCGGGGCTGGTCCTCGACTTGCCGTGTGGCGCGGGGCGTTTCTGGCCGATGCTGGCGGAAAAACCCAACCGGGTGATCATCGGGGCGGACAACTCCGAGTCGATGATCAAGACCGCCATGCAGGCACAACCGGCGGATGTGGTGAAACGGGTACAACCCTTGCACACATCTGCGTTCGACATTGCCTTGCCTGATAACGCCGTCGACAGCATTTTCTGCATGCGACTGCTGCATCACATTGGTGAGGCCGAGCACCGCCGGGCGATTCTGCGCGAATTCGAGCGCGTCACTCGCGACAGCGTGATCATTTCGCTGTGGGTAGACGGCAATTTCAAGGCCTGGAAACGCAAGCGCGCCGAGCGCACGCGTGGGCAGGAGGGTTACCAAAACCGGTTTGTGTTACCGGCCGCTACAGTTGAAAAGGAATTCGAAGACGCGGGATTCCGGATCCAGGAACAATTGGACTTCATTCCGTTCTATGCCATGTGGCGAGTTTACGTATTACGCAAGAGGTAAGAGGATGGCAGTGCAATTTGCAGCAGAAACGGAAGTCGCTCCCAAGGATCGCTTCGACTACTACTGGAACCAGCGTGGCGAATGGGTCGAGGAACCCAATGTGCGCCGTGGCGGCGAAAGTGGTGTGCAACGGGTCATGGGGCGTGACGGCCAGCTGCTGTATGCCAAACGCCAGACCGGACATATCTATCGCAGCTGGTTGCACCCGTTCGGGCGGCCGACCGTGTTGCGCGAGCTTGATGCGCTGACGGGCGTTGCCCGGCTCGGCGTCAGAGTCCCTGAAATTGTGTTCTGCGGTGCCCAGCCCGATCCCGAATTGAAATGGCGTGCACTGTTGGTAACCAAGTCGCTCGATGGCTTTCAGGAGTTTGAGCAATGGGAAGCCGCCGGCGGACGCGAGCAATATGGCGAAGCCGTCTATGAGCGCGTGCTCAAGGACCTCGCCGAAAACCTGGCGCGCATGCACAAGGGCCGTTGGCAACACAGCTGCATCTACATCAAGCACGTGTTTGTGCGAGTGACGGGCGAAGGTGATTCGGCCAAGGTCGAAGTCGCCCTGATCGATCTGGAAAAGTGCCGTCAACGTCTGACCGCTCATCGCGCGGCTGCCCATGACATGAAGCAATTGCGCCGCCACTCGTCGTTCAGCGCGACAGACTGGAAAAAACTCGTCTACTTTTATGAGACGGCGTTTGGCAGCGCTATCAAAGGTTTATAGCGATGAAACTAGAAATTGCGCGAGGTTTGTTTCTGGTAGGAGCCTTGGCAGTTGCATCATTGGCGGTGGCGGCCTGGGAACAGCCACGCATGCAGGTGATCGGCGCCTCGGCGAGCGACCCGCATTGCCCGATGCCACGGGTGGCGAAAGCCGCCGTGGCCACACAACCCGATCATGATCTGTTGCTGTTCATGTTCGGACTTTCTCAAGGGATGAGGCCGCAGAGTTGAATCGATTGAAATCTCTTTCTACAAGAGCCAAAGGCCTCGCTGATGCGGGGCCTTTTTTATTGCGTCATTCCTTGTGGTCGGGTTTCGCCAGCACGGTGTAAACGCACGGCAGGACAAACAGCGTGAACAATGTCCCGATCGACATCCCGGTGGCAATCACCGTCCCGATGTCGAAACGACTGACCGCACCGGCGCCGGTAGCCACGATCAACGGCACCATACCGAACACCATCGCCGCCGTGGTCATCAACACCGGGCGCAGGCGAATAGCCGCCGCTTCCTCCACCGCCTCGCGGGGTGTCAGGCCCTTCTCCTTGCGCAACTGGTTGGCGAACTCGACGATCAGGATCCCGTGCTTGCTGATCAGCCCGATCAGCGTCACCAGCCCGACCTGGGTGTAGATGTTCATGCTCGACCAGCCGAGAAACAGCGGAATCAGCGCCCCGCAGATCGACAACGGCACGGTCACCAGAATCACCAACGGGTCGCGGAAGCTTTCGAACTGCGCCGCCAGCACCAGGAAAATGATCGCCAGCGCCAGGGCGAAGGTTACCCACAGCGCGCTGCCTTCCTGGACGAACTGCCGGGAGGCACCACCGTAATCGAAGGCAAAACCGGCCGGGGCTTCTTCCCGGGCGATCTGCAACACGCTGTCGATGGCTTCGCCCATGCTCACCAGCGGGAATCCGGACAGCTTCGCTGCGTTGAGTTGCTGGAACTGGTTGAGCTGTCGCGGTCGCGCGCGGTCGGTCACGGTGATCAGCGTCGACAGCGGCAACAGTTCGCCCTGGGTGTTCTTCACGTAGTAGTTGTTCAGCCAGTCCGGGTTATCGCGGTAGGCCCGTTCGACCTGGGCGATGACCTTGTAGCTGCGGCCTTCGATGGTGAACCGGTTGATCTCGGCTTCGCCGAGCAAGGTCGCGAGGGTGCCGCCCAGATCCTGCATCGACACGCCCATCTGTGCAGCCTTGGCGCGGTCGATGTCGACCACTACTTCGGGTTTGTCGAAAGCCAGGTCGAGGTCGACAAAAGCGAACTTGCCCGACTCCATGGCGCGCTTCTTGATCCGGTCGGCCACTTGCAGCAACAGCTCGTAGTCGTTGGCGGTGTTGATCACGAACTCGAACGGCAGGCCTTCACCGGTGCCGGGCAGGGACGGCAGGTTGAAACCGAAGATCTGCAGGCCCGGAATGCCCTCGAGTTTGCCCTGTACTTCGGGGAGGATTTCCATTTGCGTGCGACTGCGCTCGTTCCACGGCTTGAGCAGGAAACCGCCGATGCCGCTCTGCACGCCGTTATAGCCGTTGATCTGGAACGAGGAGTAGTACTCCGGAAACTCCTTGAAGATCTTGATGAAATCGTCGGTGTAGGTGTTCAGGTAATCGAGGTTGGTCGGTTGCGGGGCGTTGGCCATCATGAAGATGATGCCCTGATCCTCATCCGGTGCCAGTTCCGATTTGGTGAACTTGAGCAGCACCGGAATCAGGCACAGCACGATCACCGCAAACACCAGCACCACGGGCCGGGTGTTTAGCGTGCCGTGGAGCATGCTCTGATAGCGCCGCTTGAGGCTGTCGAAAATCCGGTCGAGGCGGTGGGCCAGACCCGTGGGGTTTTCGTCATGGCGCAGCAACACGGCGCACATCATCGGCGACAGGGTCAGGGCGACGACGCCGGAGATCACCACCGCCCCGGCGAGGGTCAATGCAAACTCCTTGAACAGCGCCCCCGTCAGCCCGGTGAGAAAACCGATCGGTGCGTACACCGCCGCCAGGGTGATGGTCATCGACACCACCGGCATGGCGATCTCCCGTGCGCCTTCGAGCGCGGCGTCCAGCGGTGTCTTGCCTTCCTCGATGTGCCGGTGGATGTTTTCCACCACCACAATCGCGTCGTCGACCACCAACCCGATGGCCAGCACCATCGCCAGCAGGGTCAGCAGGTTGATCGAGTAGCCCATCATCTGCATGAAGAACATCACGCCGATCATCGACAGCGGAATGGTCACCACCGGAATCACTACCGAACGCAGGGCACCGAGGAACAGGAACACCACCACGATCACGATCAGCACCGCCTCGAACAGGGTTTTCACCACTTCGTCGATGGAGGCCTGGATGAACAGCGTGGCGTCGTAGGCGATTTCGCTCTTGAGGTTGGGCGGCAGCTGGGCTTCCAGCTCCGGCATGATCTTGCGCACTTCCTTGATCACGTCCAGCGGGTTGGCCCCGGGCGTGGCCTTGATCCCGATGTACACCGAAGGCGTACCGCCGAACGAACTGATCGAGTTGTAGTTTTCCGCGCCCATCTCGACCCGCGCCACATCGCTGAGCAACACCCGGCTGTCGCCGCTGACCTTGAGCGGGATCTTGCCGAAGGCTTCGGCGGACTTCAGTTCGGTGTTGGCGTTGATGCTGGTGACCACGTACTCGCCTTTCACTTCGCCGGCGGCGGAGAGGAAGTTGTACTGGCGCACTGCGTTGGTCACGTCGCTGGCACTGAGGCCGAAACCGGCGAGTTTCACCGGGTCGATCCACAGGCGCATGGCGAACACCTGATTACCGAGAATCTCCGCCTCGGCCATGCCCGGCAGGGTTGCGAGTTTCGGCTGGATCACCCGCGACAGGTAGTCGGTGATCTGCGGGTTGTTCAGCTCCTTGCTGAAGAAGCTGATGTACATCAGCGCCGAGGCGTCGGCGGCCTCCTTGCTCAGTACCGGATCTTCGGCGTCCTGAGGCAGCTTGTTCTTCACCTCGTTGGCCTTGGCCAGCAGTTCGGTGAACAAACGGTCGCTGTTGGAGCCGATGCGTGCGTAGATCGAAATCACCGAGAAGTTCTGGCGACTGACCGAGGTCATGTAGTCGATGCCCTCGGCGCTGGCCAGGCTCTGTTGCATCGGCTGGGTGATGTAGCCCTGAATGGTTTCGGCGTTGGCCCCGGGGTATGCGGTGGTCACCGTGATCAGGGCGTTTTCCATTTGCGGATACTGGCGCAGCGGCAGTTTGCTCCAGGCCTGGAAGCCCAGCAGCACAATCAGCAGGCTGACCACGGTGGCGAGCACCGGGCGGCGGATGAACGGATCGGTAAAAGCCATGGGGTTTCCTTGATCAGTCGGCGCGGGGCGGACTGTTCTGCTCGCCGAGGGTCTTGTCGTCGCTGATGGCAATGTGGGCGCCGTTGTCCAGTTTGATCTGGCCGGCCGTCACCACCTGTTCGCCGCTCTGCACGCCCTTGTTGATCATCACCTGGCCATCGCGGCGTTCGCCGGTCTCGACGAACCGACGCTCGGCGATCAGCACCGGTTGGCCCTTGTCGTCTTTCTCGACGGTGCCGTCTTCGGCTTTCTTCTGGGTGACCACGTACGTCGAGTTTCCGTAGAGGGTATAGGTGATCGCGCTTTCCGGAACCACGATGTGTTTCTGCGGATCCGGCAGCAGCACCTCGATGCTGGTGAACATGCCCGGCAGCAACTTGCCGTCGGGGTTGGCCAGCGTGGCGCGCACCAGAATATTACGGGTGGTGCTTTCGACGATCGGGTTGATCGCGGTAATGGCGCCGGTGAAGCTCTGGCCGGGGTACGCCGCGACCGTGATCTGTACCGGCTGACCGATGGCCAGTTTCGGCACCGACTGTTCGGGCACGTAGAAATCGGCGTAGAGGCTGCTCAGGTCCTGCAGGGTGGCGATCTTGGTGCCGCTGGCGAGGTAGTCGCCGATGTCGACGAGGCGGATGCCGATGGTGCCGCTGAAGGGCGCGACGATGCGTTTTTTCGCCAGCGCCGCGTTGAGTTGATTGACCGTGGCCTTGTTCTTTTGCAACTGCGCCGAGAGCCGGTCGAATTCGCCTTTGGAGATGGCGCTGCTGCCGACGAGCTGACTGCCGCGACCGTAATCCAGCTGCGCGAGGCCGAGATCGGCCTTGGCGGTTTCGAGGAAGGCCGCTTCGACGGCGCTGTCCAGTTGCAGCAAGGGCTGGCCGGCCTTGACCTTCTGCCCCGATTCGAATTTCAGCTCGGTCACGGTGCCGGCGTTCTCCAGGCTCAGGTCGACGCCTTGCAGTGCCTTCAGCGTGCCGACGGTGGGCAGACGCATCTGCCACGGGCGCTCGACGGCCGTGGCCACGGCGACGCTGATCGGCGGCTTCGGTTTCGAAAAGCCCTGGATCATCGTATAGATCGAGAAGGCCTTGTAACCGGCGAGAAGCAGAACGATCAGCAGTACAACACCCAACATGATCAGCATGCGGCGACGCAGCATATTTCCAGTTCCTTGGAGAAAATCAGGCGAGACAGGCGGGCACATTACCCCGAGTCCGGCAGGGATTCCAACTGCCAGTTTTTACCGGGTGTAAGGGAAGAAGGTGGAGAAAAGCGGGGCCGCCGACCGAACGGTCGGCGGCGAATTTCAGGCCATCAGATGAAGATGGTTGTCCCAGAGCCCTGCGGGCAAATCCAGCGGTTTGGCCAGCAGATCGTCCTGGCGGCAATCGTAGTAGCGGCAACGTCCCTGACCGGAGGTCACGACAAACCCGTCCTTCACCGCACCGACGCCGGCGCAGTCGGGTAACGGTGCGTCGAGGCGCACTTCGCCGCTGTCCAGATCCCAGATGAAGAAGCGGTTGCCGCGCGGTGCGGTCAATGCCACCAGACGCAGGTCGCTGTGCACGGCGACGCTGGCGGTGTAATGACCCATCGACTGCAACTGATGCTCCGGCACCGGGAACGCCACGAACGGCTGGCCGGGACGTTTGATCGCCAGCAGCTCCGAGCGCTCGTGGGAAGGCCCCATGAATTGCTGGCCGGCGACGATGGTGCCGTCGCTGGCGATCCCCAGATGGCGCACGCTGTTCATCTGCTGGGCGAGGGTTTCCTTGCTCAGCAGGGTGCCGTCGCGTTGCATCAGCACCAGGCTCGGTTCCATGGCGTCGAGGTTCATGTCGACCCGGCTTTCGGCCTCGGTGCGGATCCCGCCGTTGGCCACCACCAGGGTTTCACCGTCGGGCATCCACGACACCTGATGCGGGCCGAGACCGTGAGTGGAAATCTCGCCGCTGTGCACCAGCCGTTCGCCTTCGAATTTGTACACCCCGAGCAGGCCACGGCCCGGATCGGTGGTGTCGTTTTCGGTGGCGTACAGGTAGTCGCCGCTGTGGTGGATCACCGCATGTCCGTAGAAATGCCGGTTCGGCTGCGACGTCACGGTTTGCAGCAATGCACCTTTGCGCAGGTCAATCAGGTAGCTCTCGGTGCCCGGCCGGCGAGCAACGAACAGCGCGATCGGCAGCGTCGGGTGATTGATGATGTCGTGGCAGCGCTGGCCGACTTCGGTGGCAAACACCTGAGTGCCGTCCAGCCGATAACCGACGGCGTAATGCTTGCCGTCGGTGTCGTCCCGCGCCGACAGCAGCAGCGGGCTTTGGTCCTTGCGTTTGAACAGCGTCCAGCCGCCCAGTGTCACTGCTCCCAGCAGCAAACTACCTAAAGTCAGAGCCTGGCGTCGCAGCATGGCACGTGCCCTCATCAGTCACCGTCGTTGGCGTTGAAGCCCAGTTGGATGCCCAGCGCCTTGGCCAGCTCGCCTTCGTGCAGGCGGTGGACGACGTTGAGGCTGTCGTAGATGTCGTTGAGCTGCTGGCGACCGGCGTCATCGTTGAGCATTTCGGTCAGCGAGCGCTGAGTGCTGCCGAACAGTTTGAGCGACGCCGCGTAGGCTGCATCGATTTTGTCCGCCAGCGGCTTTTGCTCAGCCGGCAGCAGGCCGCGCAGGCCTTTGTTGTCGACGCCTTCCCAGACGGTTTTGGCCGCTGCGAGGCTGGCTTCCAGCGACTCCATGGACGACTGGCTGCGCCATGCATCGGCCTGGAACGGCTGAGGCACGCCCTTGCTCTGACGGCCCATCGGCGTACCGAGCTTTTTCTTCAGGGTGTCGAGGGCGGTGACCTGTACCCGCAGCAGATCGGCGATCGCTTCGTGGGAGTCGGCGTAGCGCTGGTTCGGGAACTTGCTCATTTGCGCGAGCATGCCGTCGGTGTTGTTCCAGCTGCTGAGGATCTCTTCGGCCAGTTGTTTCTGACGCTCGCCGATGGCCACCAGCAGTGGGCAGTATTTGGCTTTCTGCGCGTCGTTGGCGACGTCAGGCTTGGCGTCGAACAGGATGTACTCGTAAGCGGACAGGCCTTGAACCACGACGCTGGACTTGGCCAGTGCGGCGGCATCGATCTGCGGCTGCGCGGTGACCAGCTGCTCGACCTGACGGCCGACCAGGTTTTTCTTGTCCGGCCAGAACTGCACCTGCCACGAACGGTTGCCCTCGGCCAGCGGGCCGATCAACAGCGGTTGCAACTCGGCCCAGGCTTTCTGCGCGTGCAGGAAGTCGGCACGGGCGGTGTCCAGCGACTCTTTGCCCTGGCAGTAGGCGAGGGCGCTGACGGCCAGTTGCTTGTCAGCTTCGACCCAGCGGGTGTAGGTCGGCAGGATCACCGATTTGGCGATGGCCGCCGAGGTGACGGCTTGCGGATCCTGCGGCGAGCACGCGCCGAGGGCCAGTGCGGCAAGGCTGGTGAACAACAGCTTGGGACGGAACATGTCGGGCTCCCGATTCTTTTAAGTGTTTAAAGTGAGTTCAAGAACGCCAGCAGCGCGGCACGCTGCTCGACGTTGAAAGACAAAACCTGTTGCTGCGCCGCCTTCGCTTCGCCGCCGTGCCAGAGCACGGCTTCGAGCAGGTTGCGGGCGCGGCCGTCATGCAGAAACTGGGTGTGGCCGCTGACCGTCTGCGTCAGGCCGATGCCCCACAGCGGCGGGGTGCGCCAGTCGCGGCCGGAGGCCTGGAATTCGGTGCGGTTGTCCGCCAGGCCTTCGCCCATGTCATGCAGCAGCAGATCGCTGTATGGGCGAATCACTTGATTGGCCAGTTCAGGTTCGGCCGCGTTGGCGGCGGTGGTGTATTTCGGCGTGTGACAGGACTGGCAACCCGCCTGGAAAAACAGATTCTTGCCGGCCAGCACTTGCGCATCGTTGACGCCACGGCGGGCGGGAACGGCGAGGTTGCGGCTGTAGAACAGCACCAGGCGCAGGATGTTGTCGCTGACTTCCGGTTCGCCGTCCGGGCCATTGCCGTTCGGCGCCTGTTTGCAGGCGGTTTGCGCGTCGGTGCAGTCATCAAACGGTCTCAGGCTGGTGGTGAGGCCCATATCACCAGAAAACGCGTGAACATTTTGTTGATTGAGGTTCGGTTGGCCGGCTTTCCAGCCAAATCGGCCCATGACGGTCTTTTGCTGCTCATCGTCCCAGACCCGGTTTGGCCGGCCGTTGATGCCGTTGTTCTCTTTGGCCTGCGCGGCGGCGTTGGCGAGGATCGCTTCTTCCGGGATCGCTTCGAGCAGGCCCAGGCCGATCATCGGCGGCGCAACGCGGGCCGAGAAACGTGTGTCCGGGTGCATCGGGCCGTAGCCGAGCTGGGTGATCTGCAAGACTGGTTTACGCAGCTCGACCTCGGTGCCGTCCTTGAAGCGGACCGGCACCGGCGTGTAATCGACCCGCACCTTGCCTTCCGGCGCGACGCCGGGGACGGCCATGTCCTGGAACTGGCCGCCGTACACCGGCTCGGGCACCACGCCCACCTGTTCGATGACCTTGGCATAGGCCGGCGCATCGGGAATCGACAGGCGCACCAGCATCGACACCGCGTTGGCCGCGTCCGGCGTCGGCGGATGGCCGCGGCCGTCCTTGATGTGGCAGTTCTGGCAGGCGTTGGTGTTGAACAGCGGACCGAGGCCATCGCGGGCCGTGGTGGTCGACGGCGCGATCACCCACGGGCTGCGGAAGAAGCTGTTGCCGACGCTGAAGTCCACCCGCCGCGAGGGCGGCAGGTTGGCCGACGGCAGGGAAAACGCGTTCTGATCGCTCTTGCGCACGGTCGCCGCGCCGCCGGAACGGGCCTCACCCGGCTCGGCCTTGGTGAAACGCGGGGCGTCATCGCAGGCACTCAGGCCCAGGGCCAGAAACAGTGCGGACAAGCGAAGAGGCAGCGAGGGCATCAGACTTCCTGCAAGAGGGGCGAATTTAAAGGCGCAAAGTCTAACAGGGCGAGGGGGTTTGAATAAGAGGAATTATCGTTTGCTTGATGCACGTCAGGTCAGCCAGAACGAAAAAGGCGACCCGAAGGTCGCCTTTTTTAACGCGGACGCTGTGATCAGAACTCGTGATCGGCGTTGTCCGGGTTCAGGTCGCTGATGCCCAGTTTGCCGGCAGCGGCTTCGATCGAACCGGTCTGCTTGACCAGCGAAGCGATGGCATCGCGGACGATCTGGTTGCCGGCGGTGTTGCCGGCCGCGATCAACTGGTCGTAGTGCTCACCCTTGTTGGCGTGATCGACCATGACCTGGATCTTGGCTTCGGTGGCGGCCAGATCGGCTTTCAGCGCGGTGTCGGCAGCCGGGTCAACCTTGGCCACCAGCGACGACAGGCTGGCGCCGGTCATTTTGGTGCCGTCGACACGGGTGTACTCGCCCAGGTACACGTTACGGATGCCCTTGGCATCGTAGAAGTGCGAGTTGTGGGTGTTGTCGCTGAAGCAATCCTGTTCGTCTTCCGGGGAGTTCGCTTCCAGGGACACTTTCATGCGCTCGCCGGCCAGTTCGCCCAAGGACAGGCTGCCCATGCCGAACAGCATTTTGCGCAGGCCGCTTTCAGCCGGTTCGGCTTCCAGGGTGGCGCGGTAGTTGTCGGCCACGTTCGGCTTCCAGTTGCCGACCATTTCTTCCAGGTCGCTGACCAGCAGTTGGGTCACGGCTTTCAGGTAGGCACGACGACGGTCGTTGTGACCGCCGGTGGCGCCGGCGCCTTCCAGGTAGTCCGATGCTGGACGGTTGCCGGCGCCAGGGCCGGTGCCGTTCAGGTCCTGGCCCCAGAGCAGGAATTCGATGGCGTGGTAGCCGGTGGCAACGTTGGCTTCGGAACCGCCCAGCTCGTTCAGGCTGGCGAGTTTTTCCGGGGTGATGTCCTTGACGTCGACCTTGTCTTCGCCGACCTGTACTTCGGTGTTGGCGATGATGTTGGCAGTGGCGCCCGGGTTGCCCAGTGCGTGCTCGTAGGACTTGTCGACGTAGTCGATCAGGCCTTCGTCCAGAGGCCAGGCGTTCACCTGACCTTCCCAGTCGTCGATGATGGTGTTGCCGAAGCGGAACACTTCGCTCTGCAGGTAAGGAACGCGGGCGGCAACCCAGGCAGCCTTGGCGGCTTTCAGGGTGTCGGCGTTCGGCTTGGCGAGGAACGCGTCGATGGCGGTTTGCAGGGTTTTCGCGGTGGATTCGGCATCGCTGTAAACGGCGAAGACCATGTCGGCGTAGTGCGAGACAACGGCTTTGCCGGCGGCTTCGTCGACTTTACCGGCAGCAGCAGGCGCAGCCGGTGCAGCGGTGCTCGCAGCCGGAGTCGGCGCAGGAGCGGCGGCCTTTTCTTTGTCTTTACCTTCGCCGCAACCGGCGAGGGAAATAGCGATGGCCAGCAGACTGGCGGTAGCCAGAGGCATACGAATCATGGCGAACATCCTGCTTCGGTAATTGAGTGGACAGGCGCGGGGGTGCGCAAAAGCTGCGACATAATGCAAATCTTTCGCATTATGTGTAAAGGGTTGTAGCTGGAAATATTTCCTATTTGCGCAGGGTTTGCGCTGGATCAACAGCGTAGACCACGCCCGACGGATCAAGGGGTTTGCCTGGCTTCGCAGGCAGGTTTCAGAGGATGGCCGCGTTACTGCGCTGGGCCTGCTTGAGATAAGCGCTCAACTCGCGCGCCGGCAGCGGCTTGCTGTAGTGGTAGCCCTGACCTTCGTGGCAGCCTTCGGAGATGATGTAGGTTTCCTGTTCGGCGGTTTCCACGCCCTCGGCGATCACCTGCATGCCCAGGCTCTTGCCCAGTTGAATGATGGCACGAACGATGGTCGCGTCATCGTCGTCGTCCAGCAGGTCCTGAACGAAGCTCTTGTCGATCTTGATCTTGTCCAGCGGCAGACTCTTGAGATAGCTCAGCGACGAATAGCCGGTGCCGAAATCGTCGATGGCGATCAGCGCACCGGAGCGGCGCAGGCTCAGCAGGTGCTGGGCGGCGGTGCTGATGTCTTCCATCAGGCCGGTTTCGGTGACTTCCAGCTCCAGACTGCGCGGCGGCAGGCGGTACATCTGCAACAGGTTGTTGACCACCCGTGGCAGCTCGGCGTGGTGCAGTTGCACGGTGGACAGGTTGACCGCCATGCGCAGGTCGACGAAGCCCTGGTCGTGCCAGTCGCGCAGTTGCTTGCAGGCCTGATCCAGCACCCACTCGCCGATGGCGATGATGGTGCCGTTCTGCTCGGCCAGCGGGATGAACAGGTCCGGTGGCACCAGACCGTGTTCCGGATGCTGCCAGCGGATCAGGGCTTCGACCCCGACCACGCGATGATCGCGGTAGCTGATCTGTGGCTGATAGACGAGGTAGAACTGATCGCGCAGCAAGGCATCGCGCAGGTCTTTTTCCAATTCGCGACGGCGGCGCATTTCGCTGTCGACGCTGGCGATATAAAACTGATAACGGTTGCGCGAGCGGGTCTTGGCCAGGGTCATGGTCTGTTCGGCTTTCTGCAACAGCTTCTCGGTGCTGTCGCCATCCTCCGGGAAGAGGGTGATGCCGATGGTCGCGCGCAGACGGATTTCCTGATGATCGAGGGCGAACGGCGCTTCCAGGTCATCGAGAATGCTTTGCGCCAGTTCCGCCGCTTCGTAAGGCTGTTCGATATCGGCCTGCACCAGCGCGAACTGGTCGCCGCCGAGACGGGCGAGGGCGCCGAGGCGACCGCTGTGGGCGCGCAGGCGGTCAGCCAGGGCCAGCAGCAACTGGTCGCCGGTCTGGTAGCTGAATTGTTCGTTGATGCCTTTGAAGTCATCCAGTCCGACACACAACACCGCAACCCGACGCTGCAGTTTGCCGGCATCCACCAGAATCTTGTCCAGTTGCTGCTGCAATTGCTGGCGGTTCGGCAGGCCGGTGAGGAAGTCGTACTGGGCCATGCGCAACAGGCTGTTTTCCGCTTCGTGGCGCAGGTGGGTATTGCGTTCGATGGATTCGAGCAACTGGTTGGCGGTGTTGATCCAGATACCGAGTTCGTTTTTTTCGTGACCCTTGAGCTGCGGAATCTTGTGTTCGCTGGGGCGGTCCGGATTGATCTCGGTGAGGTGTTCGATGATCCGCGACAGCGGTTTGGTCAGCAGCCAGTGATAGACCAGGTACAGCACCAGGCCCATGGCCAGGGCGCGCAACACGCCGGAAATAAAGATGATCACCGAGCTGACGATGAATCCCTGACCGTAGGTGGCCGTGTCGAGGGTGATGCTCAGGTCACCGTAATATTCGCTGTAGGGGCCGCGTCCCACCAGTTGGGTGGTGAACGTGCGTTCCTGGCCGAGGATCAGGTCGGTCAGCCAGCGACTGTTGGAATGCTGCAGCTCACGGGATTTCTGCGCGAGCATCGCTTCGTTGGGATGGCCGATGGAGGCCTGGCGCACGGCGTCGTCCTGGAACAGGCCTTCGATCACCTGCATGCCCATCTCCCGGTCCAGGCTGTAGACCGCCTGGGTTGAGGGATCGCGGAACATGTCGAGGATGCGTTCGGCATCGCCGGCGACGGCCTGGCGTGTTTTATAGGCATCGAAAACGATCTGCGCGCAGCTCAAGACCACGCCGACGATCAATGCCGACAGGAGCACGACCCGGAGCAACTTCACCGACAAGCTGTTCTTGAGTTCCAGCTTCAAAGGGTTATTCCTTGTTCCGTGCGGGTAGCGTCAAGTTGCCATGAGTATTGGCAATCCCGTGTTGGCAGTCAAAGGGACAATCGAGCCGCGGAAAATTTGTCCGTGGCCTTGGCCGAAATGCTGCTGTCTGGAGTATTTGCCCTGGTTGTACTGTGTCGGTAGTTTCGCTCTCCAACTTGAGGGGAGTCTGACAATTTTTCCTCTTTTGATGTTAGTCCGCCGTGGCTTGGGAGCAAGGCGAGAAGGGCTGCTTTGCGTGTGGGAAAAGGCCCTGTTTGTGATGCAACGCACCCACGATGATTTCTGCGGGCATAAAAAAACCCGGCAATGCCGGGTTTTTTGTCTGGCGTGCAGCTTAAGCGGTGAAGGTCTTGCCTTCGAACTGCTCGGCCACGAACTTCCAGTTGACCAGGTTCCAGAACGCCTCGACGTACTTAGGACGCAGGTTACGGTAGTCGATGTAGTAAGCGTGTTCCCACACGTCGCAGGTCAGCAGCGGGGTGTCGCCGCTGGTCAGCGGGTTGCCGGCGCCGATGGTGCTGGCCAGAGCCAGGGAACCGTCAGCCTTTTTCACCAGCCAGCCCCAGCCGGAACCGAAGGTGCCGATCGAGGTTTTGCTGAACTCTTCCTTGAACTTGTCGAACGAACCGAAAGCCGCGTTGATGGCTTCAGCCAGTGCGCCGGTTGGTTGACCGCCGGCGTTTGGCGCCAGGCAGTTCCAGTAGAAGGTGTGGTTCCAGACCTGAGCGGCGTTGTTGAAGATGCCGCCCGAGGAAGTCTTGACGATTTCTTCCAGGGTCTTGCCTTCGAACTCGGTGCCTGGCACCAGGTTGTTCAGGTTCACGACATAGGTGTTGTGGTGCTTGTCGTGGTGGAATTCCAGGGTTTCCTTGGAAATGTGCGGCTGCAGGGCATCGTGTGCGTAAGGCAGCGGCGGCAATTCGAAAGCCATGATGATTCTCCTAATCAGGTCTGTTGCGGTGAGCGCAAGGCCGATCACGGGCGGCCAGAAATGCACCGGCGAGTTTTTACTCTTTGCGGCGCAGGGTTCGGATCATAGCACCGGGGGTGCGGCTTAACCACGCAACAACTGTGTGGGATAGAGGTTCCAGAGCTGTTTGGAATAAATCATGAAGCCAATATCAATTGCCCTGCCACCGTGAACATCATCACTGCCACCAACAGATCGAGAATCCGCCAGGTACTCGGCCGCGCCAGCCATGGTGCGAGCCATGCGGCGCCGAACGCCAGGGTGAAGAACCACAGCAGCGAAGCACTCGCCGCGCCAACGACATAAGCGCCGGGCACCGACTGTTGCGCACCGAGGGAGCCGATCAGCAAAACGGTGTCGAGATAGACGTGCGGGTTGAGCAACGTCACAGCCAGTGCACTGAGCATCACCGCCCGCAACGAACGCACGGTCTGGTTTTCACCCTGTTGCAGGCTCTGTTTCGAAAACGCCCTGCGCAGCGCTTGGCTGCCGTACCAGATCAGGAAGATCGCGCCGCCCCAGCGTGCGACCGCCAGCAAGGTCGGGTTTTGCGCCAGCACCGTGGCCAGACCGAAAACACCTGCCGCCACCAGCAACGCATCGCAGGCGACGCACAGCGCCGCGACCGGCAGGTGATGTTCACGCCGCAGGCTCTGCGCCAGGACAAAGGCATTCTGCGTGCCGATCGCCATGATCAGCCCGAACGCCACCAGCAAACCGTTGGTATAGCTTTGCCACATGACGATTACTCCGCGTTGGCTGCGAGATCGCGCAGCACTTGCATGGCGCGTTCGGCGTCGGCCTGACCGACGAACAAATGATCGTGGTAGTAGCCGGCAATCACGTTACAGCTGATACCTGCCTTGCCCAGTGCGGTAGCGAATGCGGCGGTCAGGCCGACGGCTTCCAGCGCCGAATGCACGTTCAAGGTGATCCAGGCTGCGACGTAATCGAAACTCAAACCGGCGCGCTCGGCGTGGGAACGTTCGAGAATCACCGTCAGACCTTCCTGCTCACGGAAACTGCCTACGACCTCCAGACCGCTCGGCAACTGGCCGTCGCGCAGGGTGCAGAAGACGTATTCGCCGGCATTGAGCTGCGGGCTCATGCTGCGCAGCAGGGTGGTCAATGAGGTTTCGCCAGCCATGGGGGTGGTCCTTGATAGAGAGTGCTTGCTGGCTATTCTCCCGGTTGACGCTGTATAAGAAAAACCAATAGTGCTGATCGCTCATTAGGAAAACTGATGTTCGACTACAAATTGCTTTCCGCTCTGGCCGCCGTGGTCGAGCAGGCCGGATTCGAACGGGCGGCGCAGGTGCTGGGCCTTTCGCAATCGGCGATTTCCCAGCGGATCAAACTGCTGGAGGCGCGGGTCGGCCAGCCGGTTTTGGTGCGCGGCACGCCGCCGTCGCCGACCGAGATCGGCCGGCGCCTGCTCAACCATGTGCAGCAGGTGCGCCTGCTTGAACGGGATTTGCAGACGCTGGTGCCGGCCCTGGACGAAGAAGGCCTGCCGGAGCGCCTGCGTATCGCCCTGAATGCCGACAGCCTCGCCACTTGGTGGGCCGAGGCGGTGGGCGACTTCTGCGCCGAACAACATCTATTGCTCGATCTGATCGTCGAAGACCAGACCGTCGGCCTCAAACGCATGCGCGCCGGTGAAGTGGCCGGTTGCCTGTGCGCCAGCGAGCGTCCGGTGGCGGGCGCGCGCAGCGCGTTGCTCGGGGCGATGCGCTATCGGGCGCTGGCCAGTCCGGCGTTCATCGAGCGGCATTTTCCCGAGGGCGTGCGGGCTGAACAGTTACCGCGCACCCCGGCGTTGGTGTTTGGCCCGGACGATTTTCTCCAGCATCGATACCTCGCGTCCCTCGGTGTCGATGGCGGTTTCGAACATCATCTGTGCCCGTCATCCGAAGGCTTCATCCGCCTGACCGAAGCCGGGCTCGGCTGGGGACTGGTGCCGGAATTACAGGTGCGCGAGCAACTGGAGCGCGGCGTACTGCGCGAACTGTTGCCAGATAAACCGATCGACGTGCCCTTGTACTGGCATCATTGGCGCAATGGCGGTCAGTTGCTCGGGCTGTTGACCGAGCAATTGGTGCGCTCGTCGGCGCAATGGCTGGTGCCGTTGGACTGACGGCCAGCGTCAAGACTCACGAATCAGGCAAAACGAAAGACAGCGGAGCTCTACATGAAAATTCTGGTCACCGGCGCAAGCGGCTTCATTGGCGGACGCTTTGCGCGTTTCGCCCTGGAGCAGGGCCTGGACGTGCGGGTCAACGGTCGCCGGGCCGAGGGTGTCGAGCATCTGGTGCGTCGCGGTGCCGAGTTCGTTCAAGGCGATTTGAGCGATCCGGATCTGGTGCGTGCGCTGTGCAGCGATGTCGAAGCGGTGGTGCATTGCGCCGGCGCGGTCGGCTTGTGGGGCCGCTATCAGGACTTCCATCAGGGCAATGTGCAGGTCACCGAAAACGTGGTCGAGGCCTGCCTGAAGCAACGGGTTCGGCGGCTGGTGCATCTGTCGTCGCCCTCGATCTACTTTGACGGTCGCGATCATCTCGGCCTGACCGAAGAACAAGTGCCCAAGCGCTTCAAGCATCACTACGCCGCGACCAAATACCTGGCCGAACAAAAGGTCTTCGGCGCCCAGGAATTCGGCCTCGAAACCCTCGCCCTGCGCCCGCGTTTCGTCACCGGCGCCGGCGACATGAGCATCTTCCCGCGCTTGTTGAACATGCAGCGCAAGGGCCGTCTGGCAATCATCGGCAACGGTCTGAACAAGGTCGATTTCACCAGCGTGCACAACCTCAACGAAGCGTTGCTCAGCAGTCTGCTGGCCGATGCTTCCGCGCTGGGCAAGGCCTACAACATCAGCAACGGCACTCCGGTGCCGCTGTGGGATGTGGTCAATTACGTGATGCGCAAGATGGAAGTCCCACAGGTCACCAAGTACCGTTCCTATGGTCTGGCCTACAGCGTCGCGGCGCTCAACGAAGGTGTGTGCAAGCTCTGGCCCGGGCGTCCCGAGCCGACCCTGTCGCGCCTGGGCATGCAGGTGATGAACAAAAATTTCACCCTCGACATCAGCCGTGCCCGGCATTATCTGGACTACGATCCGAAAGTCAGTCTGTGGACGGCCCTCGATGAGTTCTGTGGCTGGTGGAAGGCTCAGGACATTCGTTGATACGAATCTGCCGACCGGCAATGAACCGCGCCACGGCCTGAGGGTCAACCTCAGCGGCCGCGGGGTTTATACTTCGCCCCAATCTGCCATCACCGCGTTTCACAAAGGTTGCCTCAATGTCCATGCGTAACGATGCCCACGACGATTTCGACGATGTACCGAGCCTGCGCGCCGATACCCTCGATGACGACGATTTTCCGGCCACCACCGCCCGCACCTCCGTGCATTCGCGCACGCCGCCGGTGGTCAAGGTCAAGGCCGCCAGCACCGGGCCGTTGTGGGCACTGGTCGGCGCATTGTTCTTCGCATTCATTGGTCTGGCCTGGTGGAGCTTCCAGCAGATTTCGCTGATGGAGCAACAACTGGTGGCGACCCAGGAAAGTTTCGCGCGCATCAGTGAGGAAGCGGCGGGGCGTCTGCAGGACATTTCCGGCAAGGTCGTGGCCAGCCAGACCAACGTCACCACCGACAGCGAAGCCTTGAAGCTGCAGATCAAACAGCTGCAAAGCGCGCTTCAGGATCAGAGCAAACAGCAACAGGGCGTGGCCGGTCAGGCGACAGATCTGGACAAACGCCTGGCGCAGATGACCGCCCAGACCACTGAACAACAGAACGCCAACACCCAGTTGCAGGCTCAGGTCAAAGCCCTGAGCGCCGAGCTGGCCACGCTGAAAAGCACGCCGGCCGACACCAGCAAGCTCGATGCTCAGCTCAAGAGCTTGGATGCACAGGTGAAGGGTTTCGATGCGCAGTTCAAGAGCCTCGGTGCCGACATCACGGCCCTGAAGAAACAAGGTGGATCGAACCCTGCAATCGATCGTCTGGAGCAGGAAATCGTCATCCTCAAGAGTGAGCAGGACAACCGTCCGGCCGCTGCGCAGGGCGGCACCAACACCGCCGAGTTCGATGCGTTCCGTGGGCAGATGACCCGCAACATCAACACCCTGCAAGCGCAGATCCAGAACCTGCAACAGCAACTCAACGCCCGTCCGTAAGCCTCTTGTGTGGCGCGGGCGCGAACGCCCTCGCCACAGCAACATTCAGAAGCTTTCTGAATATCCATACATGCCTTCAGGCCGTCTACGCTCTTGAAACACCAACAAGAACGAGGGATGCGTCATGGGGTTTGTGCACAAGCTGGCCTGGCTCGGCGCGGTGCTGCTGTTGAGTTTCGGTCAGGCCAACGCGGCCACCACGGAAAAAGACGACAGCAAGGCCGCCATCGCCTTGCTGGAAAAGGCGCTGGCCTATTACCACGACAACGGCGACAAGGCGTTCGCGGCGTTCAGCCGCCAGGGCGAATTCGTCGACAAGGACCGTTACGTGTTCGTGGTCGACACCAAGGGCGTGATGCTTGCCAGCGGTGGGCCATCGTCGGCATTGATCGGGCGTGACGTGAGCGAAGTCCTCGGGCCGGACTTGCAGAAGTCGTTCAAGGACGCCTTGAAAGTGCCGGAAGGCAACGGCATCCAGCAGGCCGAATACCGCTGGCAGAACTGGTCCGACGGCAAGGTCGAGCGCAAGCACGTTTACTATCAACGCATCGGTCAGCGGATTCTGGCGGTGGGTTATTACCTGCCGCGCGCGTCGGCGGAGCAGGCGAAAGCGTTGCTCGACAAAGCGGCCACCGACCTGACCAAAGATGAGAAGGGCACGCTGTCCGCGATCAACTCGCTCAAGGGCGGTTACCTGCAGGACGACCTGTATGTGTTCGTGGTCAATCTCGACAACCGGCGCTACGTTGCTCACGGCACCAACCTGCGGCTGATCAACACCGATTTCGCCAAGGTTGACGACCCGGAAGGCAAACCGGTGGGCGAACCGATTCTGGCGCTGATCGGCAAACAGGATGAGGGCGAGTACGAGTACCGCTGGAAAAACCCGGTGACCGGCAAGGTCGAGGACAAGCATGCCTACCTGAAAAAGGTCGGGAATATGCTGGTGGCGGTCGGTTATTACAGTGCTTGAATGCTGAAAGCTCCCACGCCGCGCGTGGGAGACATCGTCATCAATCAGCGGGCGCCGTGCTCACGGCCCCGCAGCAACCGGTTCGGCATCGCGATTGCCGCCGCCAGCCCGAGCAGCGACACCGCCGCGCTGACCATCAGCAAATGCCGGAACGTCACCAGCAACTCGGCACGCAAGGCGTTCTGCGCATCGCCGGGCGCCGCGTTCAGACCGTCGAGCAGCACGTTGCCGGAATGCCCTTCGCTCATCAGCGAGCTGCCGGCCAGGTGGGCGAAACTGGAATCCTGCAACAATGCCAGCAACAGCGCCGACATTAACGCCACGCCCACTGCGCCACCCAGGGAGCGGAACAGGTTGGTGGTGCTGGTGGCGACACCGATGTCCTTTTGCTCGACCGAATTCTGCGTGCCGACCAGCGATGTCGGGAACTGCATGCCGCCGGCGATACCGCTGAGCAACATGAACAGGCTGCTGAGCAGCGTCGCATCGGGCGGGCTGAAGGCCATGCCGAGGATCGAGATCGGCATCAGCAGCGCGCCGGTCAAAATCTGCGGTTTATAGCGCCCGGTGATCGAGGTGCGACGTCCGGCGAAATACGCGCCGATCGGCAAACCCATCGCCAGCGGCAGCAAGTGCAATGCCGCGCTGTCGGCCCCGGCGCCGGTGACGCTCTGAAAGCGCAGCGGCATCAGCACGATCAGGGAAATCGCCTGGAAGCTGCAAAAGAAAATCGTGCACCAGCACAGCAGCGCACTGCGGTTGGTGAACAGGTGCATCGGCAGCAACGGCTCCCGGGCGCGTCGTTCATGCCAGACGAACACCGCCAACACCGCCACCGCGCAAGCGAACAGCCCGAGCACTTCGCTGCTGCGCCATGCATGGCCCTGGCCGACCTGAGTGATCGCCAGCAACAGCGCGGTCAGGCCGATGATCATCAGCAGCGTGCCGAGATAATCGATGACTGGTTTGCGCTGGGGAATCGGCAGGCCGATCAGGTTGCGTCGCGCCACCCAGTACGCGCCGAGACCCAACGGCAGGTTGATCAGGAACACCCAGCGCCATGACAGGTACTCGGTCATGTAACCGCCGAGCACCGGGCCGGCCACACTGGCCACCGCGTACATGCTGCTGAAATAACCCTGATAGCGCCCGCGTTCGCGAGGGGGCACGATGTCGCCGATGATCGCCTGACTCACCGAAATCATCCCGCCGGCACCGATGCCCTGGAAAATTCGCGCCAGCACCAGTTGCTCCATGCTCTGAGCCATGCCGCAGAACAGCGAGGCAAGGGTAAACAGGCCCATGCCGAACAGCATCAGTTTGCGCCGCCCGTACAGATCGCCGAGCTTGCCGTAGATCGGCACCGCCACGGTCATCGCCACCATGTAGCCGGAAATCACCCAGGCCAGCAGGCTGACGTCCTTGAATTGTGCGGAGATGGCCGGCATGGAAACGGCGACGATGGTCTGGTCCAGCGCACCGAGAAAGATCGCCATCATCAGCGCGACCAGCACGCTGCGAATGGCCGGTTTGGGCGTTTCGGGATGGTTGAGATTGGTCACGGGCGAACCTGCGGGCAGTGATTGACCCGCAGTGCCAGGGCGAGCGGGTGAGTGCTCGCCAGTGTAAGTCGGTAGGAAGCTATTCGATAGCCTCATAAGGAAGCCCGACGTAATTTTCTGCAATGGTTTTTTGACCGGCCTCCGAGCTGACAAAGTAGTCCAGTTCCGAAGCACAGATCCGCTGGCTGAAATCATCATGCTCATCGAAGCGGTGCAACATCGAAGTCATCCACCAGGAAAACCGCTCGGCTTTCCACACCCGGCGCAGGCAGATCTCCGAGTATTTTTCCAGCAACTCGGTGCGACCTTCGCGGTAAACCTTCAGCAAAATCCTGAACAGCGTGCTGACATCGCTGGCCGCCAGATTCAAACCCTTGGCACCGGTCGGCGGAACGATGTGCGCAGCATCCCCAACCAGAAACATCCGCCCGTATTGCATCGGCTCGACCACAAAACTGCGCAGCGGCGCGATGCTCTTTTCAATCGACGGACCGGTCACGAGTTTCTGCGCCAGATCCTCCGGTAGACGATTGCGCAGCTCATCCCAGAAACGCTGATCCGACCAGTCATCGACGTTTTCCTCGGCCGCCACTTGCAGGTAATAGCGGGTGCGGGTCGCCGACCGCATGCTGCACAGGGCGAAGCCGCGCTCGTGGCGGGCGTAGACCAGTTCATCGTGAATCGGCGGCGTGTCGGCGAGAATCCCCAGCCAGCCAAACGGATAGACCCGTTCGAAGACTTTCAGGCAGTCCTCGGGAATCGACTGCCGGGCCACGCCGTGGAAACCGTCGCAACCGGCGATGTAGTCGCAATCGACGCGCCAAGTTTCGCCGTCCTTTTCGAAGGTGACATAGGCTTCGTCGCTTTTCATGCCACAGGGAACGACATGGCTGGCTTCATAGATTGTCTGTCCGCCGGTCTCCCGACGAGCGGCCATCAGGTCGCGGGTGACCTCGGTCTGGCCATAGACCATCACGGTTTTTCCACCGGTCAGGGCTTGCAGGTCGATGTGGATCCGGCGCCCGTCGAGGGCCAGTTCGAAACCACCGTGCACCAGACCTTCGGCGTCCATCCGCTGACCCACGCCAGCCTCGCGCAACAGCTCTACCATGCCTTGTTCAAGCACACCGGCGCGGATTCGGCCGAGCACATAGTCAGGTGTCTGGCGCTCCAGAATCAGGGTGTCGATGCCGGCGTTGTGCAGCAGCTGGCCGAGCAATAATCCGGACGGACCGGCGCCAATGATGGCGACTTGGGTTTTCAGCGTTTTCATTGTTTTTATGACTCGCAAGCTTCACGCGACAAACGCCGGTGAATGATTTTCAGGATTCGAGTGCTTGCATTTTTCCCTTGCGGGTCTGTCAATTGAAGGTGAAAACTGAGCCGATACCTGTACATTCTGCCAATCGGTGCGATTATCGCCCGCAAACCTCGAGGCCTGGATTGAAGTGATGAACAAGCCTGACCTGCCTTCGATTCCGGTGTTCAAGCTCTACGGTGAAAGCCTGGACTGGCCGACCCCTGACTTGCTGCACTGTGAAACCATTTCCAAACGCAGCCGCGAACACCAATGGGAAATCAAACCCCACCGCCACGCCGATTTGTGCCAGTTGCTCTTCGTATTCAAAGGTCAGGCAGAGCTTGAAATCGAAGGCCAACGCACGCAACTGAACGAAGCCGCGATCCAGATCCTGCCGCCGTTATCGGTGCATGGATTCCGTTTTTCCGAGGACGTCGAAGGATTTGTCGTCACCCTCGCCACACCGTTGATCAACCATTTGCAGGCGCAACTGGGCAGCGCGGTGCAGGCCCTGGCCCAGGCCGAAAGCTATCCGGCGGGCAAGGATGCGGAGTACCTCAACAGTCTGTTTGCCGCATTGCAGGCCGAGTACAACGGCCATCAACCGGCGCGGGAAATGCTCATGCATTCGCTGGTCAGTGTGATCATGGTCTGGGTCAGCCGTCAGGCGATCCACCGCCACAACGCCACGCAACGCCCGCAGCGTCAGCGCGAATACCTCAACGGGTTCATTCAACTGGTGGAAGAAACCTACCGCCAGCACGTCAAGGTCGAAGACCTGGCTCATCGTCTGGGGATTTCCGTCTCGCACCTTAACGGCACCTGCCGTGAACTGGCGGGGCAGCCGGCGTTGCAGATCATGCACGAGCGTCAGTTGCTGGAAGCCAAGCGTCTGCTGACTTATACGAGCATGACCATTTACGAGATGTCCGAGGTGTTGGGGTTTTCCGATCCGACCAACTTCACGCGCCTGTTCCGGCGCCGGGTGGGGATCTCGCCAAAGGCGTTCCGCGACCGCTTGAAGGCCGAACAGAACGACGACGCCTGAGCCCCGTATCAGCGCAGGGCGTTGAGGGTGGCGTTGTGAGGAATGCAGCGCTCGAAGTTGCAGCTCGCGTATTCACGGGGCAGTTGCCGCAACTGCTCCACGCGCCATGCCGCGGTGCCGTACAGCGCCAGCGTGGCCGCGCAGGTGATGAAAATCGCGAGGTATCTTCTTGTTCTGGTGTTCATGGCGTTGACCTCTGAACGAATACCCTTGGGTACTACTTTCAGCATAGGTCAGCGCCGTGAAGTTGCCAGCGGCTCTGCGAACGGGATTACAGCCCGATATCCCATTGCGGGTTTTCGGGAAAACGCTGCACCAGAAAGTCCAGCATGCAGCGCAACGCCGCCGGCATGTGCTTGCGCGAGGCATACACGGCGTAGATGTTCATCTGCCGCGGCTCGGCGTGGGGTAGCAGGCGAACCAGTTCGCCGCTGTGCACATGCACCCCGGCCTGATAGGTCGGCAGCATCGCCACGCCGGCGCCGGCCAGGGTCGCGCGCAGCAGGGTGCTGGCCTCGTTGGCGCTGATGTTGCCCTGCACCGGCACCGAAACCGGTTCGCCATCTTCCTCGAAATGCCACAGGCTCTTGCCGAAATAGGAATGGGTCAGGCAGTTGTGCCGGCTCAGCTCTTCTACGCGCTGCGGCTGCGGATGCTCCTGCAGATAGACGGGCGCGGCGCAAACCACCGAACGGCAGACCGTCAGGCGCCGGGCGATCAGGTTGGGATCGAGGTCGTTGCTGGTGCGGATCGCCAGGTCGATGCGCTCGTCCACCAGGTTCACGGTGCGATCAAGCATTTGCAGGTCGATGTTCACCCCCGGATACGCTTTGACGAACGCCGCCATGGCATCGGCCAGTTGCGCCTGGCCGAACGAGGTGCTGACGCTGATCCGCAGCAAACCCCGTGGGGCATCGGCAGGTTCGCTGACGGCGGCCTGCATGTCGCCGGACAGCTCCAGCATCTGCCGGCAGCGCGGCAGGATCTCGTTGCCGGCGGCGGTCAGGCTCAACTTGCGGGTGGTGCGGTGCATCAGGCGCGCGCCGACCCAGTCTTCCAGTTCCGCCAGATAGCGCGACACAACCGGCCGCGACAGGTCCAGGTGATCGGCCGCCGCCGACTGGCTGCCCAGATCCACTACCGTGACAAACACCCGCATTGCTTGGAGACGATCCATGATTTGCCCGCTTTCAGAAACAAACTATGTTCAAGCATCGCATTTTTTGTAACGAGTCTGGCAACTAAGCTCTGTCCCCATCGCCAAGCACGGCATTCGAACAGCGGAGCAACCCATGATCGGCTTCACCACCCTCAAGCGCGTCTTACTGGCCACCGCCACCCTCGGCTTTGCTGCCCACGCAGCGGCTGCCAATCTGACCCTCGACGTCTACAACCCGGGCACCAACGCGATTTTCCCGGTGACCTCGGTACTGGTCAGCGGCGAGAAAGACGCGATTCTGGTGGACGCGCAGTTCGGCAAATCCCAGGCCGAGCAAGTGGTGGAAAAGATCCGCGCCAGCGGCAAGCAACTGACCACCATCTACATCAGCCACGGTGACCCGGATTACTACTTCGGTCTCGACACCCTGACCAAAGCCTTCCCGAATGCCAAGGTGCTGGCTTCGCAACCGACCGTTGATCACATCAAAAAAACCGTCGACGGCAAACTCGCGTTCTGGGGCCCGAAAATGGGCGCCGACGTGCCGGCCAAAACCATCGTGCCGGGCGTGCTCAAGGGCGACAGCCTGATGCTCGAAGGGCAGAAACTGCAGGTGGTCGGTCTGGAAGGCAAGCAGCCGGATCGCAGCTTCGTGTGGATTCCGTCGCTGAAAGCCGTGGTCGGTGGTGTGGTCGTCGCCGAGAACATCCACGTGTGGATGGCCGACACCCAGACTGCGCAATCCCACGCCGACTGGCTGGAAACCCTGCACTCGATCGAAACCCTGAAACCGAGAACCGTGGTGCCGGGTCACTACCTGGGTGACAGTGCCCGTTCGCTGGCGGCCGTGAAATTCACCGCCGACTACATCAAGGCGTTCGACGCCGAAACCGCCAAGGCCAAGGACTCTGCCGCGCTGATCGCCGCGATGAAAAAACGCTACCCGAAACTGGGCGAAGAGAGCTCGCTGGAGCTGAGCGCGAAAGTCGCCAAGGGCGAAATGCAGTGGTAACCCGATTCTGAAAAACGCAGCACTCTCAAGCCAACTGGAGAATGTCATGAGCAAGATCGCAATCATTGGCGCCACCGGCCGTGCCGGCAGCCAATTGCTGGAAGAAGCCCTGCGTCGCGGCCACAGCGTCACCGCCATCGCTCGGGATACCTCGAAGATCGGCGCCCGCGCCGGTGTGGTCAGCAAGAATGTCGACGTGCTGGATTCCGCGGCATTGCAGGACGCCGTCGCCGGTCACGATGTGGTGATCAGCGCCGCGCATTTCGCCACGGTACCGGCCAGCGCGCTGATCGGCCCGGTGAAACAGGCCGGGGTGAAACGTCTGCTGGTGGTCGGCGGCGCCGGTTCGCTGTTGCTGCCTGACGGCACTCGCGTGATCGACAGCGCCGGTTTCCCGGCCGAGTACAAGGCTGAGGCCAGTGCCGGTGCGGCGTTCCTTGAGGCGCTGCGTCAGGAGAAGGAGCTGGACTGGACGTTCCTGTCGCCGTCGGCGCTGTTTGTCGAAGGCGAGCGCACCGGCAAGTTCCGGGTCGGCAAGGATGACTTGTTGGTGAGTGCTGAAGGCCAGAGCTCGATCACCTTTGCCGACTATGCGATTGCGCTGATCGACGAAGTGGAAACGCCGAAGCATTCGCGTCAGCGGTTTACCGTCGGATATTAAGTTCTGGATCGTTCCCACGCAGAGCGTGGGAACGATCATCAAGGCTTCAACGCGTATGAGCCTGCTCCACCAGCCACCCCATCAATTCCTGCAACTTCGCCGACGGCTCCGATGCCGGTGCGACGATGTAATAGCCCAATCCCGTCTTCACCTTCAGATCGAACGGCATCACCAGTCGCCCGGCGTTCAGGTCGTCGCCGATCAGTGACCAGTCGCCGATCGCCACCCCCGTCCCGTGGGACGCCATCGACATCGCCTGATCCAGCGTCTCGAAATGCTGACCGCTGGCGATGTTGCTCAAGTGCAGTTCGGCGGCTTCGAGCCAGAGTGTCCAGTCGTCATCCGTGTGAGTCGGGTGCAGCAGCAGATGCTGTTGCAGATCTGCCGGTGCGTGCAGGGCCGGCCCACCGTTGAGCAGCGTCGGCGAGCAGACCGGCGTCAGTTGCTCATCGAACAGATGCAGGGTCGCGGGCGAGTCGTGGGGCGCGGTGCCGTAGATCACCGCCGCGTCGAACTGCTCGCGATGAAAGTCCACCCCGTGTTGCAGCGACGCCGTGAGTTTCACCGGCACGTCCGGGCGCTCGCGCTGCCATTGCAGCAGGCGCGGCAACAGCCAGCGCATCACGCAGCTCGGCGCCTTGAGTTGCAGGGTCTCGCGCTTGGCGCCGATCTGCTCCACCGAGTCGCCGATCAGGCTGAACACCTGTTGCACCCGTGGCAGCCATTCGCGACCTTCGGCCGTCAGCTCCAGGCCCCGGGCCAGGCGAATGAACAGCTCATAACCCAGATGTTCCTCCAGCCCGGCGATCTGCCGGCTCACCGCACCCTGGGTGATGTGCAACTGCTCGGCGGCCCGGGTGAAGTTGCAGCACTGCGCGGTAATCAGAAACGTATGCAGGGCGGGCAGGGGAGGCAGTCGTTTCATGTGGATCCAAGGTATGACGTGAGGACATGGCTAGTATGAGCTTTTATCGATTGTTGCGGCTACGGGTCGCCCGTTTCAATGAGGCCAATCACCGGTTCCTTTAAAGCCCGGTGCCTCAACGAACAAGAAGGGCAAAGACATGGCGACGTGTGGCGAAGTACTGGTCAAGTTACTCGAAGATTATGGGGTCGAGCAGGTGTTCGGCATTCCCGGGGTGCATACCGTGGAGCTGTATCGCGGGCTGGCCCGTTCGAGCATCAACCACGTCACCCCGCGCCATGAGCAGGGCGCCGGCTTCATGGCCGACGGCTACGCCCGCACCAGCGGCAAACCGGGCGTGTGCTTCATCATCACCGGCCCGGGCATGACCAACATCACCACCGCCATGGGCCAGGCTTACGCCGATTCGATCCCGATGCTGGTGATCTCCAGTGTGCAGTCACGCAGCCAACTGGGCGGCGGTCGCGGCAAGCTGCATGAACTGCCGAACCAGAGCGCACTGGTCGGTGGCGTGGCTGCGTTCTCCCACACGCTGATGTCGGCGTCCGAATTGCCGGGCGTATTGGCCCGCGCGTTTGCGCTGTTCCAGGCCGGGCGTCCACGTCCGGTGCACATCGAAATTCCGCTGGACGTGCTGGTCGAAGAAGCCGACGAACTGCTGACCAGCGTGCCGGTCAACATCGACCGCGCCGGTGCCGCGCCGGCCGCCGTGAGCCGCATGACCGAACTGCTGGCCGGCGCCCAGCGTCCGCTGATCCTCGCCGGTGGCGGCGCCATCGACGCGGCTGCCGAACTCACCGAACTGGCTGAACTGCTCGACGCACCGGTGGCCCTGACCATCAACGCCAAAGGGATGTTGCCGTCCAGCCACCCGCTGTTGATCGGTTCGACCCAGAGCCTGGTGGCGACTCGCGCTTTGGTGGCCGATGCCGACGTGATCCTGGCGATCGGCACCGAACTGGCGGAAACCGACTACGACGTGACCTTCGCCGGCGGTTTCGAAATTCCCGGCAAGTTGCTGCGCGTCGATATCGATCCAGACCAGACCGTGCGCAACTACCCGCCTCATGTTGCATTGGTGGCCGACTCGCGCAACGCGGCACAAGCGCTGCTCAGCGCGCTGTCGCACAAACCGCTGGCCGAGCGCCGCAACGATTGGGGTCAGGTACGCGCCGCGCGTCTGCGTGAAGACCTGGCCGCGACCTGGGATGCCCCGACGCTGGCCCAGACCCGTTTCCTCGAAACCGTGCTGCACGAATTGCCGAACGCAGTGTTCGTCGGTGACTCCACGCAACCGGTGTACACCGGCAACCTGACGTTCAACCCGGAGCGTCCGCGCCGCTGGTTCAACTCGTCCACCGGTTACGGCACCCTCGGTTACGCCTTGCCGGCGGCGATTGGCGCGTGGCTTGGCGGCAACCTCGAACACGGTGCACGTCCGCCGGTGGTGTGCCTGATCGGTGACGGCGGTCTGCAATTCACCCTGCCGGAACTGGCCAGCGCCGTGGAAGCACGCACGCCGGTGATCATCCTGCTGTGGAATAACCAGGGTTACGAAGAGATCAAGAAATACATGGTCAACCGCGCCATCGAGCCGGTGGGCGTGGACATCTACACCCCGGACTTCATCGGTGTGGCCAAGGCCCTGGGTTGCGCGGCGGAAGCGATCAGCTCGGCCGAACACCTGCGCGGTGCACTGCGCGCCGCCACCGATCGTCAGGGCCCGACCCTGATCGAAATCGACCAGACCCAATGGATGAAGGCGGTGGCCCAATGATCAATTTCCCGACCACACTCGACGGCCTGTACATCAACGGCCAATGGTCCGCCGGCCGCGAACACCTGCGCGTGATCAACCCGGCCACTGAAGCGCTGCTGACCACGGTCAATGGCGGTGACGAAAGCGCCGTCAACCAGGCTGTAGCGGCGGCGACTGAAGCCTTCAAAGGCTGGTCGAAAACCACCGGTGCCGAGCGCGCTGCGATCCTGCGCAACATCGCCAATGGCGTGCGCAACGGCCGCGAACATCTGATGAAGTTGCAGTCGAGCAACAACGGCAAACCGCAGTTCGAAGCGGGCATCGATGTCGACGACGTGATCGCCACGTTCGAGTACTACGCCGAGCTCGCCGAAGGCCTCGACGCCAGACTCGACAGCGACGTTCCGCTGCCCAGTGATGATTTCAACGCACGTCTGCGCCGCGAGCCGTGCGGTGTGGTCGGGCTGATCGTGCCGTGGAATTTCCCGATGGTCACCACCGCGTGGAAACTCGCGCCGGCCCTGGCCGCTGGTTGCTGCGTGGTGCTTAAACCGTCGGAAGTCACGCCGCTGCCGGAGCTGGAACTGGCGACCATCATCGCCGAATCCGGTCTGCCCAAAGGCGTGTTCAACCTGGTGTGCGGCACCGGTCTGGCAGTCGGTGCGCCGCTGTCGGCGGACCCGCGCATCGCCAAGGTTTCCTTCACCGGCAGCAACGCCGTCGGTGTGCAGGTGATGCAGCGCGCCGCTGAAACCGTGAAGGGCGTGAGCCTGGAGCTGGGCGGCAAATCCTCACTGCTGATTCTGGAAGATGCCGACCTGGATCTGGCGGTGGAACTGGCCTGCGGTGGCGGTTTCTTTAACGCCGGGCAGATGTGCTCGGCCACCAGCCGGGTGCTGGTTGCCGATGAAATCGCCGATGAATTCCTGATTCGTCTGAAGGCTCGCGCGGAAAAAATCCGTGTGGCCGATCCGTTCGATTCGGAAGTCGAGATGGGCGCGCTGGTCAATCAGGCGCAGTACCAGCGCGTGCTCGGTCACATCGACCGTGGTTTGAGTGCCGGTGCAAAGCTGATCTGTGGCGGCAATCGTCCGGCCGATCTGCCGCGCGGATATTTCTTGCAGCCGACGATCTTCACCGAAGTGCCCCTCGACAGTGCGCTGTGGTGTGAAGAGATCTTCGGCCCGGTGATCTGCGTGCGCAGTTTTGCTTCGGAGGCCGAGGCGATTGCGCTGGCCAACGACAGTCAGTTCGGTCTGGTGGCCAGCGTCGTCACGCGCAATGCCGAGACCGCGGATCGGGTCGCCAACGCCTTGCAGGCGGGGCTGGTGTGGCTCAACGCGCCGCAGGTGATTTTCCCGCAGACCGCTTGGGGCGGCTACAAACAGAGCAGCATCGGCCGCGAATTGGGGCCGTGGGGCCTGGCGGCATTTCAGGAAATCAAGCACGTGATCCGCGCGCTCTGAATGCCCGAAAAAGGTCAGCGCATGCCTCGCAACGAGGCATGCGCCGGCGTCATGGCTCCAATGAGTTTTTATCGATAGTCAGGTGTTTTGCACGACCTCAGGATGAACCCGCAGACCACGCTCAAGCCCTTTGAAACCGGGCGCTTGAGCAATTCCGGTCAGGCAGATGCAAGGGTTGCGATCAGTCTCATACTTACAAGAATAATGGGAGTCCTAAATGGGCGAGCACGATCTGAACAGGCGTCAATTCATCAAAACCGTCGGCGTGGCCTCGGTGGCTGCGGCGGCCATGAGCGTGCCCTTCATCCGGGCCAGTGCCAGCGACACCCGCTTTGCCGGCAAGACCCTGCGCCTGTTGACCTGGTCCGATGACACGGGCCTCGCCGCACTGCGCAATATCGCTGCAACCTTCGAAGCCAAGACCGGCGCCAAAGTGATTGCCGACCGCACCGGCAGCACCTCGGAAATGGTCGCCAAACTCAAGGCCGGCGGTGACCGTCCGCAGTACGACATCATCACCCTGGCTGGCGTCGGTGCCGAAGGTCTGGCCGCTGCCGGACTGCTGGAAAAACCCGATCTCAACCGTATTCCCAACCTGGTCGATGTCCCGGAAAAATACCGCACCGGGGCCAACGGTCATGGCATCGGCTACCTGCTGTGGTGCAACAGTCTGGTCTACAGCACTCGCACCCAGAAGGAAGCGCCGGACAGTTACGCCGCGCTGTGGGACGCCGATCTGGCACCGAGCATTTTCCTGCCGCCGCCGAACTGGACCGAGGCGATGGACCTGATCATCATCGCCGCCAAACTGGCCGGTGGTGACGAGCACAACATCGAGCCGGGCTTCAAGAAACTCGCCGAGCTGAAAGACCGCGTGGTGACTCTGGGCGAAAACCCCAACCAGATCGCCGAGCTGTTCCGCACCGGTTCCCTGGACATGGGCGGCTTATATGCCCCGGCGTTTTTCCCCAAGCAGATCCGCGATCCGAACTATGGCCTCGGCGCCACGTTCGGCATGAAGGAAGGTTTCTACACCGACCTGATGCTCTCGGTGATGCCGAAGAATCGTCCGGGCGACACCGACCTGGCCTACGCCTTTATCGACCACTCCCTCGACCCGCTGGTGCAGGGCAAGATGGCCGAAGACATCTTCAACGGCCCGGTCAACGCCAAGGCGATCATCTCCGCCGAAGCGCGCAAGAGCCCGTTCATCCTCACGCCGGAGCAGATCGCGGAGAAGGCGATCATGCACGACAACGCCTTCCTGGCGACCGTGCATGACCAGTGGATTCGTCGCTACACGGAAATCTTTTCTTCCTGATCGAGTGATGGACGCAGGTTCTTCAAACACCGAAGTACCTGTGGGAGCGAGCTTGCTCGCGATTGCGGACTGACATTCACCGACAGTGTCGACTGACAGATTGCTATCGCGAGCAAGCTCGCTCCCACAAGTTTCTCGGTGAATTTGAAGGCAGTGTCTGTCAGTTGTTTTTCCATTGACGAGATCATTGCTATGGAACATCAATCCCTGACCCAACCGGTCGGCGCGGGTGACGTGCGCCCGGCGCGCGGTGTTTCGCCGACCGCGCGAGCGTGGTTTTTCCTCACGCCGTCGATGCTGTTTCTCGGCGTGCTGATTGCCGCCAGCCTGCTGGTGCTGCGCATGAGCGTCGGCACCAAGGGGGCGGAGTGGTCCGGTTTCAGCCTGGCCAGTTACGCGCAGTTGCTCGAACCCTACTACCTCAAATCGTTGCTGCTGACCTTGCGTCTGGCGCTGATCAGCGCGGTGATCGCGGTGGTGCTGGCGATCCCGGTGGCCTACACCATGTCGCGCCTGACCTCGCCGTTCGTGCGGCGGATTTTTCTGGCGGCGGTGCTGTTGCCGCTGCTGGTCAACCTGCTGCTGCAAAGCTATGGCTGGCTGGTGATCCTCGGTCCCGGCGGCATGCTCAACCAGACCCTGATGGGCCTCGGTCTGATCAAGCGCCCGATCATGTTGCTGTACAACCAGAACGGCGTGTTGATGGGCCTGGTGCAGACCGCGTTCCCGCTCGCTGTGCTGCCGATCGCCAGCGCCATGCGCGGTGTCGCCCGCAGCTACGAAGAAGCTGCCGCGACCCTCGGCGCCAGCCGCTTTCAAGTGTTCCGTCAGGTGGTGTTGCCGATGAGTCTGCCGGGAATCATCACCGGCGCGACCCTGGTGTTCGCCTACAACGCCAGCAGCTTCGTGGTGCCGCTGTTGCTCGGTGGCCGGCGCGTGCCGATGCTCGCGGTGATGGTGCATGACCAGATCGCTCCGCTGATGAACTGGCCTGCCGCATCCGCCGCCGGGGTGGTGCTGATCGTCACGACGCTCGCCATCATGACCTTGTCCGAATACATCACCGGCCGCCGTCGCCGTCTGCTGGAGGCTTCGCAATGAGTGCCCTGATCAAGAAGCGTCAGTCGCTGTTGCCGGGCGACACCGGCAAGTTCGCCGGCATCCTGTCCGGGATCATTTTGTTCCTGGCCGTGTTGCCGATCCTGACCATGATCGTGATGTCGTTCAGCGGCGCGTCGAACCTCGACTTCCCGCCGAGCAGCTACAGCCTGCAGTGGTACAAGGCGGCGTGGCACACCTTCGTCTCGCCGGATGCCAGCGATGTGCTGAGCCTCGGCCAGGCCATGGGCACCAGTTTGCTGGTGTCATGCCTGACGATGATTTTCGCCACGCTGATCGCGGTGCCGGCGGCCTACGCGCTGACCCGTTGCGAGTTCCGTGGCAAGGGCGTGGCGCTGCAACTGATGTCGCTGCCGCTGGTGTTTCCGATGGTGGTGCTGGGGCTGGCCTTGCTGCTGGTGTTCGACAGCCTGCCGTTCCACATGACCACCTCGCGGCTGGTAATTGCTCACGTGATTCTGGCGCTGCCGTTCGTGGTGAAGAACTGCACGGCGGCCATGCTTTCCATCGGCAGCGAAGTCGAAGAAGCCGCGCAGATGCTCGGCGCCTCGCCGTTGCGCGCCATCGTCGATGTGGTGGTGCCGTTGATGAAGTCGGGGATTCTGGCGGGGATGCTGCTGGCATTCATCGTCTCGTTCAACGAATTCACCGTGACCTATTTCCTCTACACCATCGACGTCATGACCGTGCCGATCTGGATGTACAGCCGCACCGTGTCATCGCTCGACCCTACCGTGTTCTCGTTTGCCGTGCTGATCGTGCTGATCGACTTCGTCCTGATCTGGGCGCTGGAGAAGCTGGTGGGCGAGGGCGGCGTTTCCTTTTGATTGTGAGGTGCAACATGACTGGACTGATTCTGGAAAACGTCGAGAAACACTACGGCTCGGCCTGCGCGGTAAAAGACGTCAATCTGCATTTGCCCGAGGGCAAGCTGGTGTGCTTCCTCGGCCCTTCGGGCTGCGGCAAGACCACGTTGCTGCGAATGATCGCCGGGCTGGAAACCCTCACCGGCGGCGAGATCCGCCTGGACGGCGAGGACATCGGCCACACCCCGGCGCACCTGCGCAACTTCGGCATGGTGTTCCAGTCGCTGGCCTTGTTCCCGCACATGACCGTGGGCGAGAACATCGCCTATCCGCTGAAACTGCGCGGTGTGAGCAAGGCCGATCAACAGGCGCGGGTGGTGGAGTTGTTGGAGCTGATCCAGCTGCAACCGATGATTGATCGCCCGGTAGCGAAACTGTCCGGCGGCCAGCGTCAGCGAGTGGCGATTGCCCGGGCGATTGCCTCGCACCCGAAAATCCTTCTGCTCGACGAACCGCTGTCGGCGCTGGACGCCAAGTTACGCGAGTCGATGCAGGTGGAAATCCGTCAGCTGCAACAACGCCTGAACATCACCACGATTATGGTGACCCACGATCAGCGCGAGGCCATGACCATGGCCGATATCGTGGTGGTGCTGGGTGAGCATCGGGTGCAGCAGGTGGGGACGCCGATTGAAATCTACCGCCATCCGGCCAACGAATTCGTCGCGGACTTTATCGGCTCCGGCAATATCTTCCCGGCTACCGCACTGGGCGATGGCAAGGTCGTGCTGCCGGGCGGCGATGCACTGCAAGTGCCGATCTGCAGCAGCATCGTGGTCGGGCAGAAAGTGAAAATGCTGATCCGCCCCGAAGACCTGCAACTGTCGGCGCCCCAGGCCACGGCGGGCAATCGTCTGCTGGGCAAAGTGACGTTTGTGCGGGATATCGGCGCGACTATCGAGACTACGGTGGAATGTTCCGGGGTGACCTTCACGGCGCTGAGCACGCCGTGTCAGGGCATCGGACTGGGGATCGGGCATCCGGTGTCGGTGACGTTGCCGAGTGAGGCGTGTCGGGTGTTGGGCGCCTGATCCAGATTTGATGCTGGCTCTGCCGACCTCTTCGCGGGCAAGCCCGCTCCCACATTTGGCTGGTGTCGACTGCAAAACCTTTGTACGACACAGAACCTGTGGGAGCGGGCTTGCCCGCGAAGAGGCCAGTAGCCGCGACGCAATAATCCAGATCAGACGGTCAGCCGCAACCGCGCCAGATCCCGCAACGGCGGCGCGCCAAACAACCGGCTGTACTCACGACTGAACTGCGATGGACTTTCATACCCCACCCGATACCCCGCCGCCGACGCTTCCAGCCCTTCAGCCAACATCAACCGCCGCGCCTCTTGCAGCCGCAGCTGCTTCTGATACTGCAACGGACTCATCGCCGTCATCGCCTTGAAGCGGTGATGCAGGGTCGAGACGCTGAGGTTCACTTCCTTCGCCAGATCATCAATGCGCAGCGGCTGTTCGAAGTTGCCGTTGAGCCATTTGATCGCCTGGCTGATGCGGTGGCTCTGGCTGTTGGCGATGGCAATTTCGTACAGCCGATGGCCCTGCGGACTGCGCAGCAGGCGATAGAGAATTTCCCGACGGATCAGCGGCGCGAGCATCGCGATGTCTTTCGGCGCGTCGAGCAGGCGGGCCAGACGCAGCACCGCATCGAGCATGGCGCTGTCGATCTTTTCCACATACAAACCGCGTCCGGTCGGACGGGTCGGTACGCCCATAGGGCCGGCGTCGGCGATCAGTGCGGTGATTTCCGCCGGATCAATGTCCAGGCGCACGGCGAGGATCGGCTCTTCAGGCGAGACATTCACCACCCGACCGCTCAACGGCATCGAGACCGATACCACCAGATAATTCAGCGGGTCGTAATTGAAGAATTCGTCCGCCAGCCGAACCTCTTTGCGACCCTGGGCCATGATGCACAGCGCCGGTTGCGCGAGCACCGGGGCGAAATCATGGGACTGGGTGTGGCGCGACATGAACAGCGAGCCGACGGCAGTGGCATAACTGCCATCTTCGGATGTGTTGCGGCGAATGATGGCCGCCAGTTCCGCGCGCTGCTTTTCCATGTCGGCATCGGGCGGCGCCTGAAAACGATCGAATGACGTCATGCACAGCCTCCTCGGCAAGGGATGGAATGGGAGCAGAGCATAAGTTTGTGCAAGCGCAAGCGGTAGACACATCCTGCGAAATGCTTGCCTGATCCTGCATGGCGTTGCGTACCTGCCCAGACATGACAGGGCGAGCCCCGCCAAACTTGCTCGAAACCGGTGTGACAGGATGGTGACAGCAATTCACGACTTGTTACAGGTCTGCACGACAGTCTCGCAGGATTGTGCAACGCGACGGCAGGAATCGACTAACGGCGAACGCTGCCCGGCCCTTAACCTTGGATCCTGTCGCAGCCCGTCCCCGGCTGCCACGCGACTCCCTGGGAGGGTTGAACATGTCCAAGCAGATTCCCGTCAGTCATATGGCCTTCGTTCGAGCGCGCGCCGGACGCTCAGCGGAACTCGGTATGCGCCTGAGCGCCCTGATCGAACCGTCCCGCGCCGCCCCCGGTTGCCTGAGCTTCGCCTTGCAGCATTCGCAGTGTGATCCGGAGTTGTGGCTGGTCTCCGGTTTCTGGAACAACCAGCAATCGATGACCGCGTATTTCAGCAGCCCGTCGATGGAAATCTTTGCCGAGCTGGTGCAGGAACTGGTGGTCAACAGCCTGGATTTCCACACCTTCAAGGAAGTCTCGGCCGCCCAGGCCGTAGGGCAATGCACTGCGCCGATACACAAACTCGCCGGTTGAATGTTTAATGTCGGGCTTATCCGACTGAGCCAGGACCTGCGATATGGCACGTAAAGAGTTCGAACACTTCGAAGCGGTTTCCGCTGTAGTCCCCGTCGAGTTGGGCGGCAACAAGGGTTATCACGCGGCAATCGCCGTCAAGGCCCTGGTCGACGGCGGCGCACCGCGCTTTCACAAACTGCTGGACGATCAGGTTTTCCCCGGCGCCATCGCCGCCGATGAAGCCGCGATCAATGAACTGGACAAGCTCAAGGGCGTCACCGACGACGCTGAGCTGATCTGGTAAGCGCTTACTTCGTCGCCCCCGGGCGCCACATCTTGAACAACGCCTCCGGCCCCAGCTGGAAATAGTCCGCCGGCCCGCCGCCCCGCAGTATCGGTTCGGCGGCGGCGGTGTCGTAGATCCCGTCCTTCAACAGCCACTTGGCGATGTGCACGGCGACCACCTCGCCAAGCACCAGCCAGCTCGGCACGGTCTCGCCGTCGGCGCGCTGCAACTGAATGATCTGGGTGACCTTGCATTCAAAGGACACCGGGCTTTCGGCCACGCGCGGCACGGCAATCACCTTCGACGCCACCGGCGTCAGCCCCGCCAGTTCGAACTCGTTGACCTCCGGCCCGACCATCGCGCAGCTCTGGTTCATCTGCTCGGCCAGCGGCCGGGTGGCGAGGTTCCAGACGAATTCGCCGGTCTGTTCGATGTTGTTCAGGCTGTCTTTGCGACCGACGCTGGAGAACCCGATGATCGGCGGAATGTAGTTGAACGCGTTGAAAAAGCTGTAGGGCGCCAGGTTCAGCCGGCCCTCGGCATCCTGCGATGAAATCCAGCCGATGGGACGCGGGCCAACGATCGCGTTGAACGGATCGTGGGGCAGGCCGTGGCCGTTGGCCGGTTCGTAGAAATGGATGTCATCGGGCATGGCGGGGTGATCCTGAAGGCTTCTATAAGCGACCAATAGTGCAAGTCCGATCCGCGAAGATCAAATACCGACCTTTGGAAATGAACAAGCCCGGCAATGGCCGGGCTTTGGTGTCTGCATCCTGGCAATCAGCTGATGGCAGCGGCGGTACCGGTTTTATCAAAGCCGTCGGCGGCGATGGCGTTGGCGGTGCCGGTTTTATCGAAACCGTCAGCAGCGATAGCGTTGGCAGTGCCGGTCTTGTCGAAACCATCAGCAGCGACGGCTTTGCCGACGTTGGTCTTGTCGAAACCGTCAGCTGCGTAGGTGCCGGTGTGGCTGGTTTCGATGGCGGCGCTGGCGCCGGAAATGAAGTCGGCGGATTTGGTTTTGTCCGAACCGTCGGCGGCGAAAGTGTTGGCGGCCAGTACGGACAGGGTCAGGGCGAGGATCAGTTTGGTTTTCATGGTCGTTCTCCAGATTCGAAATTCGTTGGCGATGTGTTTCGCATGGGGTTCATGCTACGCCAACTAAATTGATTAAAAAGCGCAAAATAATGCTAAAAACAATCGGTTAACTTGATATTAAGGGCGACGCATTCAATTCGCTTTCGTCGTCGGAGCGAGCGTCGCGCAGTTAATCGATCAGGTAGGTGCAGGATGCGGCAGGGGCATTAACCGGTGATTAATCGCCGTTTTTTGCCTGTGTGACAGATTTTTTATGGATTCCCGACCGGTTTTTCACCCGCGCAACGCCAGTCTGCCCACGGCCATAAAGCCAAAAAACGGCCGTCACACACTGGAGCGTTGCCCGCGATGAACAAACTGCCTCAAATCACCCTGGCCTTCTGGGTCATGAAAATCTGCGCGACGACCCTGGGGGAAACCGCGGGGGATTTGTTGTCGATGACCCTTAACGTCGGCTACGCCATCAGCTCGCTGATCCTGATCAGCGTGTTTGTCCTGACACTGATCGCGCAGCTGATGTCCAAGACCTACAAACCGTTGCTGTACTGGATCGTGATCCTGTCGACCAGCACCGCCGGCACCACCATGTCGGACTTCATGGACCGCACGCTGGAACTGGGTTACGCCACAGGTTCCATGATCCTGATCGCGATCCTGCTGGCGATCTTCGCGGCATGGCGCCTGAGCGGCGATTCGCTCAACGTCACCAAGGTGCAGAGCTTTCGCGGCGAGATGTTCTACTGGATGGCGATTCTGTTCTCCAACACCCTGGGCACCGCGCTCGGCGATTACCTGGCGGACGACTCCGGCCTGGGCTTTGCCGGTGGCGCGCTGTTGATCGGCTCGGCGATTGGCGTGGTCGTTCTGCTCAAGTACTTCACGAAAATTTCGTCGGTGGCGCTGTTCTGGGTGGCGTTCGTGCTGACCCGGCCGTTTGGCGCGACCTTGGGCGACTTGATGACCAAGTCCCATGAGAAGGGCGGACTGGATTTCGGCACCATCGGTTCGTCGGCGGTGCTGGCGGGGATTCTGCTGGTGATGATCGTGGGCGCGTCGTATGCGCAGAAGCGTTATGGCAGCAAACAGGACGTTGCCGAGTTGTCCTGATACCGAGGTGACTTCAATCGCGAGCAAGCTCGCTCCCACAGGGTCAGTTGTACGCCGATCCAATGTGGGAGCGAGCTTGCTCGCGATGGGGCCAGAACAGCCACCATTGCAGTGGCTGTAGAAACCCGGTCAGTCAGTGACGATGCGCGAGTGTTTCTGTGTGTCCTTCATGGTGATGTACACCAGCAGGGACACCGCGATGCACGCGGTCACGTACCAGTAGTAACCGGTTTCCATGCCGATGCTCTTGAACCACAGCGCGATGTATTCGGCGGTGCCGCCGAAGATCGACACGGTCAGTGCGTACGGCAGGCCGACGCCCAGGGCGCGGATTTCGGTCGGGAACAGTTCGGCCTTCACCACAGCGTTGATCGAGGTGTAGCCGCTGACGATGATCAGCGCCGCCATGATCAGGAAGAACGCGCCCCACCAGGTCTGGATGGTGTGCAGGGTCATCAGGATCGGCACGGTGAAAATCGTCCCGAGCACGCCGAAGGCGATCAGGATCGGACGACGACCGATTTTATCGGACAGGCCGCCGATGATCGGTTGCAGGCACATGAACAGGAACAGCGTGGCGGCAGAAATGGTGGTGGAGTCGGAGATGCTCATGCCGACGGTGTTCACCAGGTATTTCTGCATGTAGGTGGTGTAGGTGTAGAACGCCAGCGTACCGCCCATGGTCAGGCCGACCACGGTGAGCAGTTCCTTCGGATGGCGCATCAAGGTGCGCATCGCGCTTTCCTTGGACTTTTCCTTCTTGGTGAACGACTCGGTTTCTTCCATGCCGCGACGCAGGTACAGCGCCACGATTGCGCACAGCGCGCCGATGGCGAACGGAATACGCCAGCCCCACGCGTACAGCTCTTCGGTGGTCAAGAATTGTTGCAGCACGATCAGCACGCCCAGCGCGATGAGCTGGCCGGAAATCAGGGTCACGTACTGGAAGCTGGAGAAGAAGCCGCGACGATCCTTGGTCGCCATCTCCGACAGATAAGTGGCCGAGGTGCCGTATTCGCCACCGACCGACAGGCCTTGCAGCAGACGGGCGAACACCAGCAGGATCGGCGCGCCGACACCGATGGTTTCATAACCCGGGCTCAGGGCGATGATCAGCGAGCCGAAGCACATCAGATAAACCGAGGCCATCAGGGCTTTTTTGCGTCCGACCTTGTCGGCGTACAGGCCCATCAGCCAGCCACCGATCGGGCGCATCAGGAAGCCCACGGCGAAGATCGCGGCGGTGTTGAGCAGTTGGGCGGTGGTGTCGCCTTTGGGGAAGAAGGCTTTGGCGAAGTACAGCGAGAAGGCGGCATAGACGTACCAGTCGTACCACTCGACCATGTTGCCGACGGAACCGCTGAAGATCGACTTGATGCGACTGGCGGTGGTTCGTTCTTTGGCCGGCACGGCAGCCGACCCAAGGGGCAGGGCGTTGGAGTTATCCATTGAAGGATCCTTCGTTTAATTGTTTTTGTGGAGCGCGTTGAAACGCAGCCTGCGAGGGCTATAGCAGGAGCTGTGCCAACGGGGGGAGGGCCGGTTTAGAGGGGCTGGGGAGATGGGTTGAGCGGGATTTTGCCGATGATCCGGAATGAATGAGCGGATTTCCGCCTATCTGATCGTTGATCTGATCGTTCCCACGCTCTGCGTGGGAATGCCTCAATGGACGCTCTGCGTCCGCTTTGGGACGCAGAGCGTCCCGGGCTGCATTCCCACGCGGAGCGTGGGAACGATCACGTGGGAGCGATCAGTCGGGTACGAACATTTCCCGGGTCAAGCCATGCCGCTGCATCTTTTCATTGAACGTGCGCCTCGGCAGTTGCAGCTCCTCAAGCACGGCTTTCACATCCCCCTTGTGCCGTGTCAAAGCAGCCCGCAAACACTGCGCCTCAAACGCCTCTTGCTGCGCCGCCAGCGACTGCCCCGGATCAATCCCCTGCACCGGTTCATCGAGCCCCAGCACCTGACGCTCGGCAACGTTCGCCAACTCCCGCACGTTACCCGGCCAGTCATGACTCAGCAGATGGCTCAACTGCGCACCACTGAGCGGTGGGAACGTGCGGCCCAAACGCTGGGCGGCGCTCTGTGCGAAGGATTCAAACAACAGCGGAATGTCTTCCCGCCGATCACGCAGCGGCGGCAATCGCAGCTCGGCGACGTTCAGGCGATACGCCAGATCCTCGCGAAAACGCCCGGCCCGCGCTTCATCCAGCAAGTCGGGTTTGGTCGCCGCGACAATCCGCAAGTCCACGCGAATGCTCTGGTTCGATCCCAGCCGCTCCAGCTTCTGCTCCTGCAACACCCGCAGCAGTTTCACCTGCTGGGCCAGGGGCATGCTTTCAATTTCATCGAGAAACAGCGTGCCGCCGTCGGCGTATTCCAGCTTGCCGATGCGCTTGCCCGAAGCGCCGGTGAACGCGCCGCTCTCATGACCGAACAACTCGGCTTCGAACAACTGCTCGGGGATCGCCGCGCAGTTCAGCGCCACAAACGGCTTGTCGGCGCGCGGGCCGAAGTCGTGCAGGCAGCGGGCGACCAGTTCCTTGCCGCTGCCGGTCTCGCCACGGATCAGCACGTTGACCGGCAATGTTGCGAGGTCCAGCACCTGACGGCGCAAGGTCTGCAAGCCACGGGATACTCCGAGCAGCGTCGCATCGAGTCTGGCGCGGTTGTCGGCCTGCTCGTGCAGGGCGCGGTTTTCCAGCACCAGCCGACGCTTGTCCAGCGCCCGGCGCAGACTGCCGAGCAGGGTCTCGGGGCTGAAGGGTTTTTCCAGAAAGTCATAGGCGCCATCGCGCATCGCTTCGACCGCCATCGGCACATCGCCGTGGCCGGTCAGCAGAATCACCGGCAGGTCGGCATCCCGGCGCTGCACTTCGGCCAGCAGTTCAAGACCGCTGAGCCCGGGCATGCGCACGTCGCTGACAATCACCCCGGCAAAATGCGCGGGCAACGCCGCCAGGCATTCCTCGGCGCGGCTGAACAATTGCACCTCGAACCCGGACAGGCTCAACCATTGCTCAACGGCATTGCGAATGCTGCTTTCGTCATCGACCACCATCACAGAATTGAGCATCAGATGTGCGCCTCCAGATCGATCGGCAAGGTCAGGCTGAACACCGCGCCGTTGTCGCCATTCTCGGCACACAGGCGCCCGCCGGATTCATGGACGATGGCAAAGGAAACCGCCAGCCCCAGACCCAGCCCGTCACCCACAGGTTTGGTGGTGAAGAACGGATCGAACACCTGACCCAGATGTTCTTCGGCGATGCCGCCACCGTTGTCGATAACGCTCAGGCGCCACAGTTGCTCGTCGGCTTCCAGACGGATTTCCAGACGTTTGCACGGTTTGCCCTGCATCGCATCGAGGGCATTGCGCAGCAAATTGATCAACACTTGTTCGAGGCGGATCGCATCGCCGCGCACCCACGCCGGACGGGTCAGGTGCAGCACCAGACTGACTTGTTCATCGCGCAGACGCGCATCGAGCAGTTGCAGGGCCTGATCGACCACCGTCGCCAGATCCAGCCGTTCGCGCAAACCGCTGGGGCTCTTGCGGGCGAAGGTTTTCAGGTGGCCGGTGAGGGCGGCCATGCGCGTGAGCATTTCATCCACCGGTTTGAGCGCCTTGTAGGCGTCGTCGACCCGGCCATGATCGAGCAGCAGGCGCAGGGTCGCCAGCTGCATACGCTGGGCGGTCAGCGGCTGATTGATTTCGTGGGCCAGCGCGGCGGACATCTGCCCCAGTGCCGCCAGTTTTGCCGACTGCACCAGACCGTCCTGGGCGGTGCGCAAATCCCGGGTGCGTTCCTCGACCAGTTGCTCAAGCTCTTCGCGGCTGCGCTGGCGCATCTTCGCCAGACGCCAGCGCTGGTTGAGGAACAGCAGCAGGAACACCAGCGCCAGCCATACTCCGGCGGCGGCGAGCCCGGCATTGCGCTGATCCTCGAAGGACACCTGGGGGTGCCGCAGCAGATGCAAGGTCCAGCCTTCGGCGCTCAGCGGCAGCGATTCCCACAGGTAATCCGCCGTGCCTTGCGGGCCTTCGACGCGGCGCAGGTCACTGTTGTCGTCGAAGCTGCGCAGCGCCAGATGCGTCAGCGGCACCAGCGACTGTTTGTCGTATTGGCGGGTGGCCTTGATCTCGCGGTAATCGGCCGGGCTCAACGGATGCAGCAGGCGATAGCGCCAGCCGGGCTGGTTGGCGATGAAGATGATCCCGCGTGCATCGCTGACCAGCAGGGTGTCATTGCCTTGGCTCCATTCACGTTCGAGCTCGGGGAATTCGAGCTTGACCACCATCGCCCCGAGAAACTCGCCGTTGTCGCCGAGCACCGCGCTGGACAGGAAGTAACCGGGAATCCCGCTGGTCACGCCGACCGCGTAGAAACGCCCGGTGCCCTGAGTGCGGGTCTGACTGAAATAGGGGCGAAAGCCGTAGTTGTGACCGACGTAACTGCTGGGCAGACGCCAGTTGCTGGCTGCCACCGCAAGGCCGGTGTGGTCGAGCAATTCAAGGGTCGAGGATTGTGCGGCGCCGTTGATCTTTTCCAGCTTCAGATTCAGCGCAGCCTGCTGTTCGGCATCGACCGGACCTGCCAGCGCCGCACGCAATTGCGGGTCCAGCGCCAGCACGGCGGGCAGGGCGCGATAGCGGTCGATCAGGGTATGCAGCGAGTTGGCGTACAGCGCCAGCTGTTGATTGGCCCGCGCGGCGTCTTCTTCCAGCGCCTGGCGCTCGGCGTGGCGGATCGCAAGCGTTGCAGCAAGGGCGGCACCGGCGATGATCAGCAGGGTATACAACGACAGACGCAGGGTACGGGAAGTCGGCAGCATGCTGTGGCAAACGGATGGCAGGACGGGCGGGCACGATACCATGCAGATGTGTAGGCGGGGCTCCCGTTCATAGGCGCTATGAGCATGCGGTACTTTTTGCCGATACCGATCACTGAAGGCATCGGTAATTGCGCACGAAAAAACCGCTCTGCATATAGATGTTTGGTTGTACGGATTTTATACACTCAAAAAAACGGCCGGCTCTCCATTTGGATGAGCCGGCCGTTTTTATATGGCGAATAGCTTACTGCACTTCAACTGCCAGGCTTTCGCTGATCTTCTGCTGCCAGATCGCAGGACCGGTGATGTGCACCGATTCACCTTTGCTGTCCACCGCGACGGTGACCGGCATGTCCTTGACCTCGAACTCGTAGATCGCTTCCATGCCCAGCTCGGCGAACGCCAGAACCTTGGACTTCTTGATCGCTTGCGCCACCAGGTAAGCGGCACCGCCGACGGCCATCAGGTACACAGCCTTGTTGTCCTTGATCGCGTCGATCGCGGTCGGGCCGCGCTCGGACTTGCCGATCATGCCCAACAGGCCGGTCTGCTCGAGGATCTGACGGGTGAACTTGTCCATCCGCGTGGCGGTGGTCGGGCCAGCCGGGCCAACCACTTCGTCACCGACCGGGTCAACCGGGCCGACGTAGTAGATGAAGCGACCTTTGAGGTCCACCGGCAGGGTTTCGCCCTTGTTCAACATCTCGACCATGCGCTTGTGCGCAGCGTCGCGACCGGTGAGCATCTTGCCGTTGAGCAGGACGGTTTCGCCCGGCTTCCAGCTCTGCACGTCTTCCGGGGTCAGGGTGTCGAGGTTGACGCGACGGGCCGACGGGCCGGCTTCCCAGACGATTTCCGGGTAGGCGTCCAGCGGTGGCGCTTCCAGCGAAGCAGGGCCGGAACCGTCGAGCACGAAGTGCGCGTGACGGGTGGCGGCGCAGTTCGGGATCATGCACACCGGCAGGGAGGCTGCGTGGGTCGGGTAATCCATGATCTTCACGTCGAGCACGGTGGTCAGGCCACCGAGGCCCTGGGCGCCGATGCCCAGCTGGTTGACCTTCTCGAACAGCTCCAGACGCATTTCTTCGATGCGGTTCTGTGGGCCACGGGCTTTCAGCTCGTGAATGTCGATGGATTCCATCAACACTTCTTTCGCCATGACGGCGGCTTTCTCGGCAGTACCGCCGATGCCGATACCCAGCATGCCCGGTGGGCACCAGCCGGCGCCCATGGTCGGAACGGTCTTGAGTACCCAGTCGACGATCGAGTCGGACGGATTGAGCATGGCCATTTTCGACTTGTTCTCGGAGCCGCCGCCCTTGGCCGCCACGTCCACTTCCACGGTGTTACCCGGAACGATGGAGTAGTGGATGACCGCCGGGGTATTGTCCTTGGTGTTCTTACGCGCACCGGCCGGGTCGGCCAGAATGGAAGCACGCAGGACGTTTTCCGGCAGATTGTAGGCGCGGCGCACGCCTTCGTTGATCATGTCGTCCAGGCTCATGGTCGCGCCATCCCAACGCACGTCCATGCCCACACGCACGAACACGGTCACGATGCCGGTGTCCTGGCAGATCGGCCGGTGGCCGGTGGCGCACATGCGCGAGTTGATCAGGATCTGCGCCATCGAGTCACGGGCCGCTGGCGATTCTTCGCGCAGGTAGGCTTCGTGCATCGCCTGGATGAAGTCCACGGGGTGGTAGTAGGAAATGAACTGCAGGGCGTCGGCAACGCTCTGAATCAGGTCGTCTTGCTTGATCACGGTCATGAGTCGCGCTCCTCTAAAAGACGGGAACATTCAATAAGGTGCCTGCGGCTTGGGTGCATCGGTCGGTCGCAGACACCTTTCAAGGCACGCCGGGGCTGCTGGCGCGACGCTAAAAAGGCGCGGCAGTATACCGCGCCTCGGTGGCGGGCACATCTGCCGGGAGTCATTCGTTGGTCGCATGGCTGCAGGTTTTTGACGCCAAATACCCGGCCCGAAAATCAATGGTCATTTATCGCCTGCGCCACTAAAGTGGCAGCCGGTCTGTAGAGTAGGACACTCGGTCAGCCTCTTATCGCACGGTGAGTCAACGATTGACCCATAACGCCATTCAACGTCTTTTGCTCAAACGCTTCGCCCTCGCTGCAGCCACCTATGGATTGGCCTTGCTGCTGCTGTGGCTGGCGTATTTCACCGGACACTACAACGACTCGCTGGCAGGCGTCGCCGTCGGCAGCGCGCTGGTGGTGATCTGCCAGGCGACTCTGTTCGCCGTGTTCTTTTCCGGCTGCAACCTGCGCTTTTCCGACCCGAGCCTGACCGAAGTCCAAGTGCTGCTGGGCCTTGGCTGGCAGACGTGGTTGATCGCCCATCTGGACGAAGCCCGGGGCGAATTCCTGGTCTTTTATGTGCTGATCCTGCTGTTCGGTCTGTTCCACCTTTCGCGACGGGCGTTCGTGCGCTGCGCGATGCTGGTGTTCTTCAGCTTCTGCGCCATCACCTTGTGGGGCGGCTACCACTTCGAGTTGCCCGACCCGGCGCTGGCCGCGTTGCAGGTGTGCATCCTGCTGATCGTGCTGGTATGGCTGGTGATTTACGCCAGCTTCGTCCAGACCTCGCGCCAACGCATGCGCCAGCGCCGGTTTGCCTTGCAGGCGCATCAGGACACCCTGCGCGGGATGATGCGCCAGCTCGAAGACCTGGTCGCCACTGACGAACTGACCGGGCTGTTCAACCGCCGACATTTCCTGCGCCTGGCCACCCGCGAGCTGAATGCGATGGAGGCCAACGTGGTGCACGGTCTGGCGCTGATCGACCTCGACCACTTCAAACGCATCAACGATATTCACGGCCACGCCGCCGGCGATCAGGTGCTGCAAGCCTTCGCCGGCGTGGCCGGGGCCTGTCTGCGCGACGGCGACGTGCTGGCGCGTTATGGTGGTGAAGAATTCGTGGTGCTGCTGCCCGATTGCAACGCCGAGCGCCTGACCGCTTGCTGCGAACGGCTGCGCATCGCCTTCACCGACGTCGAACTGGTGGGCCTGAATGTGAAAAACCTGAGCCTGTCCGCTGGCATGACCCTGCTGGAACTGGGCGATGATCTGGACGACGCCTTGCAGCGCGCCGATCAGGCGCTGTACCGGGCCAAGCGCGACGGGCGCAACCGTTGCGCAGCCGCGTGGGAGAACGTCGATGCCTGAACTGCGGGTCGGTGAACGACAGTGGTCGGTGGCGGCGGGCAGCAACTTGCTCGATGCCCTCAATCAGAACGGTGTGGCGGTGCCTTATAGCTGCCGCGCCGGCAGTTGCCATGCGTGTCTGGTGCAATGCGTGCAAGGCTTGCCCGCCGACAGTCGCCCCGATGCCCTGAGCGCCGAACAGCGTGATCAGGGCTGGCGGCTGGCCTGTCAGTGTCAGGTCATCGAAGACTTGCAGATACACGCCTTCGATCCCGTCACCGATGGTCGCCCGGCCACGGTCGAAGCGCTGGACTGGCTCGGCGACAGCGTGTTGCGTCTGCGCCTGACACCCCAGCGGCCGTTGCGCTACAGCGCCGGTCAGCATCTGGTGCTGTGGGCCGGCCACATTGCGCGGCCGTATTCGCTGGCGAGCCTGCCGGAAGAAGACCGCTTTCTCGAGTTCCACCTCGATTGTCGCCAGCCCGGTGAATTCAGCGATGCCGCGCGCCGCTTGCAGATCGGCGATCCGATCCGCCTCGGCGAACTGCGCGGCGGCGCGCTGCATTACGACCCGGACTGGCACGACCGGCCGCTGTGGCTGCTCGCCGCCGGCACCGGGCTCGGCCCGTTGTTCGGCGTGTTGCGCGAAGCCTTGCGTCACGATCATCGGGGCGCCATTCGCGTCATTCACCTGGCCCATGATGCCGACGGACATTACCTGGCCAAACCCCTTGAAGCACTGGCCGCGCAGCGGGAAAACCTCAGCGTCGAAGGGTGGACGGCGGCCGAGTTGCCGGGCGCTTTGGCGCAACTGCGCCTTGTCTCCCGACAAACCCTGGCCTTAGTCTGCGGCTCGACTGCCAGCGTCGACGCGTTTGCCAAGCGTCTGTTCCTGGCCGGACTGCCGCGCAATCAACTGCTGGCCGATGTCTTCCTGAGCCGTGGTTGAGCGCTGAATTCTCAGACGCGAGACCTGCCATGCCCGAAGCCATCCTGCTGCACCGCGAACGCGGTTTGCTGACCCTGCGCCTCAACCGCCCGGACAAGAAAAACGCCCTGACCCGCGCCATGTACAGCCAGTTGGCCAACGCGCTCAAGCAGGCTAATCACGATCCCGAGATCAACGCCGTGCTGATCACCGGCAGCGCCGAGTGCTTCACCGCCGGCAACGACATCGCCGACTTCATCCAGCAACCGCCGAGCGACCTCGACAGCCCGGTGTTCCACTTCATGCTCAAACTGCTCGAATGCCGCAAACCGGTGATCGCCGCCGTGGCCGGGGCGGCGGTGGGGATTGGCACGACGCTGTTGCTGCATTGCGATCTGGTGTACGTGGCGCGGGATGCGCGGCTGCGCATGCCGTTCGTCAATCTCGGGTTGTGCCCGGAGTTCGGCTCCAGCCTGATCCTGCCGCGTTTGCTTGGGCAGGCCAAGGCGTCGGAGTTGTTGCTGCTCGGTGAGGGTTTTACCGGTGAGCAGGCGGCGCAATGGGGGATCGCAACCGAGGCGCTGGGCAGTGGCGAAGCGGCACTGGCCAAGGCGCGGGAGATGGCGTTGCGGTTTGATGAGTTGCCGGCTGAGGCGGTGCGGATCAGCAAACAGTTGATGCGGGCGCCGGATCGCGAGTTGATTCGCAAGGTGATCGAGGAGGAGGGCGCGCTGTTCACCCAGCGGCTGCGCTCGCCGGAGGCGTTGGCGGCGTTGACGGGATTCATCAAACGGCATTGAAAAGCCATCCCATTCCCTTCCTCACCGGAGGAGAGGGAATGAGCCGACTTGGGTGCTACATGTGTAAGACGCTCAGGCAACGTCCGGTGTTGAAACTTCACCCGGACGTTTTATTGCCCAAGAGGCCAGTATTTCGCCTGGTCAAGGAACAAGACCACACATAAGTGCCTGCTGATTTTCGAGCCGGGTGAACAGTACCCTGTTCCCATCGAACTTCATCAGTGTTTCCGAAGTGCCAGCGAAGCGCACGACACCGTTCCTGCCATAGGTGTTATCGATTGTGCCGTTGGCGTTGAGTTGAACAATAACAAGATTTTTATCGGAATTTGGTAAATCATCGGCCTGCCCAAGTACTTGCAACTGGCCATTGGGCAACATTCGTCCACTCAACCATTTCGTGTGATTATGATCCACCTGTGTGACTAGTGGCTCTGCCCGGTTGAATTGAATATTCCTGCTGCCGTCTGGTTCAATACTGGTAATCAAGCCTGAAGTTGTACTTTCTTCGGCCCGACCAAACGCGGCCGTACGGTTGTTGTGTTGAGGCGCGAGCGCTGTAAATGCATAGTCTTTTTTTTGGATGCTTGTATCTTCAATTTCTACAACTCCGTTTACCCCGTATTCAGGATCATTTTCTCCGTTTGCCAGTAATCGGATAATCAACCCTGAATTCGGTCTTTCAGGATTAGACCGGGTTCCACCTAACAAATACTTGCCATCCGTAGTTTCTGAAATGGCAAATAAAAAAATTCCCTCCTCCGAACGTTTGAATAGTCGATAGCCTGAACCATTGAATGTATCGTCGAGCGATCCATTCGTGTTCACTCTAATGACATATGCACCTTCAGTCGTTGATTCGAGAAAAATAACATTGGTATCTTCCAAAGCAACAGCCTGCGAAACATCTGCAGTGCTATCGGGTTGCTGAGTGCCTATGGTGAGCGAAGGAAGCTCTATGATGATCTTTCCGTCTATCCCATAACTTTTATCCAGGCTGCCATCCGAATTCAGGCGAACCAGAGCGGGTTGCTGGGAATGGGTATCCCCAATCAGCAGGATTTTTTTGTTCCCGTCGATGTATTGAATAATTGCTTGTCTGGCCACTCCGTTGATGGTGATGCCCTCGTCGCTGAAGTTTCCTCTGGCATATCCCTGGTCGCCGAAGTCTGTTTCAAATTTTCCATCCTTGCTCAGGCGGCAACAAACATAGTCATTTTTTGAAGGTTCGTAGTCCAGGTAACCAACTATGTAAATATGTTCTTCATCTTCAGTGAATCCGAGGATCCTCATGCTTTTAACATTCGGCGGTAGAGGCGCGATAAACTCGCCATTTTTTGCGAAGGATAAGTCTAGCTCACCATTAAACTCGGGAATTGAACTTGAGATATTCGACATTTATTTTGCTCCTTTCGAAGAGAAGCACTGAGCGTCCACTCTGCGAGCTACCATTCGCTACTGTTAGAAATAACAGTTCCGACAAACGGTACTCTCTGGCCTATGAGGCAGTCTGAAATGAAAAAGCCCCGCCATTCACATGGCGGGGCTTTTCGTTTTCAGCAACCGGTCACTCAGACCTGCGGGTCGCCCACGTGCAGGATCTTCATGCCGTTGGTGCCGCCGGTGGTGTGGTAGCTGTCGCCCTTGGTCAGGATGACCCAGTCGCCTTTCTCCACCACGCCGCGCTTGACCAGCTCGTCGATGGCTTTCTGGCTGACTTCGTTCGGGGCCAGCGAAGCCGGGTCGAACGGTACGGTGTACACGCCACGGAACATCGCCGCGCGGGCCTGGGCTTCGCGGTGCGGGGTGAAGCAGTAGATCGGCACCGATGAACGGATACGCGACATGATCAGCGGGGTGTAGCCGCTTTCGGTCAGCGCGATGATCGCCTTGACGCCCGGGAAGTGGTTGGCGGTGTACATGGTCGCCAGTGCGATGCTTTCGTCGCAGCGCTCGAATTCCTTGCCGATGCGGTGGCTGGAGGTCTTGCTGGTCGGGTGCTTTTCAGCGCCGACGCAGATGCGCGCCATCGCCTGCACGGCTTCCAGGGGATACGCGCCGGCAGCGGATTCGGCCGACAGCATCACGGCGTCGGTGTAGTCGAGCACGGCGTTGGCCACGTCGGACACTTCGGCGCGGGTCGGCATCGGGTTCTGGATCATCGACTCCATCATCTGGGTCGCCACGATCACAGCCTTGTTGTGGCGGCGTGCATGCAGAATGATTTTCTTCTGGATGCCCACCAGTTCGGCGTCGCCGATTTCCACACCCAGGTCGCCACGGGCAACCATCACGGCGTCGGAAGCCTTGATCAGACCGTCGAGGGTTTCGTCGTCGGCCACGGCTTCGGCGCGTTCGATCTTCGCTACCAGCCAGGCGGTGCCGCCGGCTTCGTCGCGCAGTTGACGGGCGTAGTTCATGTCGGCCGCGTCACGCGGGAAGGACACGGCGAGGTAGTCGACTTCCATTTCAGCGGCGAGCTTGATGTCGGCCTTGTCTTTTTCAGTCAGGGCCGGAGCGGTCAGGCCGCCACCGCGACGGTTGATGCCTTTGTGGTCGGACAGCGGGCCGCCGATGGTCACGACGCAGTTCAGCTCGGTTGCGGTGGCGGTTTCAACGCGCATCACTACGCGGCCGTCGTCGAGCAGCAGCTCGTCGCCCACGCCGCAGTCCTTGACCAGATCCGGGTAGTCGATACCGACAACCTGCTGGTTGCCTTCGGTCAGCGGATGGCTGGTGGAGAAGGTGAACTGGTCACCGATCTTCAGCTCGATGCGCTTGTTGGCGAATTTGGCGATACGGATTTTCGGGCCTTGCAGGTCACCCAGCAGGGCGACAAAGCGGCCGTGCTTGGCAGCGAGGTCACGCACCAGCTTCGCGCGAGCCTTGTGCTCGTCGGGGGTGCCGTGGGAGAAGTTCAGACGGGCGACGTCCAGGCCAGCCAGAATCAGCTGTTCGAGAACTTCCGGCGAGTTACTGGCCGGGCCAAGGGTAGCGACGATTTTGGTACGACGGACGGACATGCAAAGACTCCTCAGGTTCAAGCGCCAGCGAAGGCTACTATGCTCTTGGGGTGTAGTCATTGTTCGTTTGCACTACTTAATACTTTCTTTATTGAACACGGCAACTTTGGGACAAACGCGCCTGAAGATTTCCGACCAGGGGTCGATACAGAGCACAAGACAGGAGAACCCCCCATGCGATTCGTGCCCATTGCCGCCCTTGCCCTCAGCGTCCTCGCCGTCACGGGCTGCACCCGTTGGTCGATGAACCATCATTTGAACAACGCCTACAGCGCCTACGACCGGGGCAACTGCGAGCAAGTGATGCTCGAACTGTCCAAGGTCGAACGCGCCAGCCGTGCCCGCCCTTATGTGTGGCCGGAAGTGTCGATGATGCGTGGCCAGTGCCTCGAACGGCAGAAAATGTTCGTCGATGCGGCGCAGACCTATCAGTTCATCATCGCCTCGTACCCCAACAGCGAATACGCCTACCGCGCCCGCGCGCGTCTGGAAACCCTGCAGAGCCTGGGTCACTACCCGACTCGCAGCGCTGCCGCCGTGGTACGTCCAACCAGCTTCTGATGGCGGTTGTCATACAAAAGCTGGCTGCTTGTATAGGGTGAGCTATAGTCGATTGACACCGGTACAGATCGATATCTGTACCGGCGCAACACCTGCGACTGGCATGAGATGCACGTGGAGAGCGCCACACCGGGAGCGGGGAGAGCGGGTCTGACGCACAGGCCCGTTCCGAAGCGAGAGTGCGGCTCTGTGATGGAGCCTTGCATGGCGAATTGCGTATGTTTACCGACCGTCGAATCGAACGGCACCAGCTGCCGTATTTTCTGCGAGTGTTCAACAGCGTCACCGACAAACCCATCGGCTTTCTTGGCAATGTGTCCGAAGACGGTTTGATGCTCATCAGCCAGTTGCCGATGATGATCGGTGCCGAATTCAACCTGCGCCTGAAAATCCCCTTGGGCGAGGGTTGTCAGCAGGTCATCGACCTCACCGCGTGCTGCCTGTGGTGCCACGAAGACGCGACACCCCAGCATTACGACGCAGGCTTCAGCCTGTACCGGACGCCGCCCGAGTATGGGCAACTGGTCGAGGCGTTGAAGCAGTACTTCAGTTTTCAGCCGTTGCCTGCCTCGGCCTGAAAACAAAAAAGGGCCACAACCTGCCGAAGGTTGTGGCCTTTTTTTCTTACGCGGTTGTCGCAATCGCCCGTTCGTTATCCAGCGTCTTCTCCACCAGCAACAACCCCAGCTCACTCAACTGATAGATCGCCATCGCCAGATGCCGCGGCTTGTCGTCCAGGCTGTCGGCCAGGTCGAGCAGCAGGATGCTGACCGAAGAAAAGGTTTCGTAGGTCTGGATGGCGATGGCTTCCGGGTTAATGTCCGGATCGACCTTGAACATCTGCATGCCGCGATCCACGGAGTTGCGCGGTTTTTCGGGCGAGGGATTGAGGTAGAAGTCGAGGGCCCGGTGGGCGGCGTCGTGGAGTTTCTTTGAATCGGTGGAGGCGTAGGGAGAGACCGGATCGGTTTGATCAGTCTTGTCAGTTGGATCGATATCCGAAGGCGGATTTGGTGTAGCTTTAAACATACCTAACTTCCTAATAAGTTGGGCTGTTACCGCTTCGCGACTAAACGAGGGGGTGGCAGCTGTAAGCAGGTTAGTCGACCGGGGAAGTAGGCTTTTCCGGCGTGCCCGGGGGCACCCTGCTCACAGCCACCATCGAGTGCAGGGATAGGGAATACCCGACTGGACGATGCGTTTGCAAACCTATCTTACCTCGGGCGACTAAACCCGGCCGCTGATTGGCAGCGACGGGGATCAAGTTACGGGGCAACGCTAAGGTGCACAAGCCAGCGGATTCGCGCTTACATGTAGGCAAAAGCGTCACGTGTTGTAGCCTCAATTCCACCGTTTTTCTGTTGTCCACAAAAAGTGAGAGAGCAACAGTTTTGCCTCTCTTTTTGAAGGTTTTTACACGTGGGGCAGAGCTAGTGTAGTCGTAGGCAAAGGGAGTTTTCTTGAGAACCGAGCTGTAAGAAAACCCCCAGTTAATTATTAGTTTTTAGAGGACACGAACCGTAGAAGAAATACATCGAAAGATCTTGGAGACATAGGTGAAGGTCCGAGAGCTTCAGCTGGGACGTTTTCCTTTCAGCTTGGCCAAACCTTGATTGATGAAGCCAGCGTTTTCTCCAATTGTAAAAAGTGCTTCTCGGACGTTGTTTCCGGTATCCACCATTCCCTGTGCTTCGACCTGGAGTACTAATTCCATCAGAGCGGCCTCCAAGCCGAGTTGATTCTGATACATCCTTTCCAACACGTCTGATAGAGAGTATTGAACGGTCATTCTTAGGCTCCTTTTTGCAAAAAACCAAGCATAGCAGTGGCATTTGCGAGTGTTAGTTGGCTAGCGATTTCTACTCAACTGGTGAGATGCATCAGCTTGTGATGCTCCTCGGGTGAACTGAGCCAGCTTATTGTTTAGAGCTTTTGATTTTCGTAGTTTTAATCTGGCCCTCCCGTGTGTATTTCACAATGTGTTAGCAGAGTGCTCCAGATTTTTTCCAGCTCAGATATCGCGAAATTACATCTGTACTCAATTCACTTGGGGGGACATCTATCACTTGCACTCCTTGGGCACTCAATTTTTCATGGAGCACCGATCGGGCGTTCAGGTAATCCACTGTTGCGCAGTATTCAAGCGCTTGCTCAATCGTTTGCACCTGCGAATGCCGTCTATCTTCAAGCGTGCTTTCACGCAGGCTGGCCACGAGTACTCGATGCTGTTGGCTTAGTTGTCTGACGGCGTCCAGCAATTCCTCATCATCCTTATCCCGCACATTCGTCACCAGCACCACCAGCGCCCGGCGTTTTTGCTTCGCCAGCAACTGATTCACCGCCGCCGGATAATCCGCCGAACGCCGCGTGCTATCCAGATCGTAAACACCGTTGAGCAACACCTTGAGCTGCCCCGCGCCTTTGACCGGTGCAATAAACCGATGCTGATCACTGGCGAAGGTGGACAACCCCACCGCATCCCCTTGCCGCAACGCCACATAACTCAACAGCAGACACGCATTCAACGCATGATCGAAATGCGACAGCTCCCCATCCTGGCTGCGCATCTGTCGCCCGCAGTCGAGCATGAAAACAATCTGTTGATCCCGTTCGTCTTCGTATTCTCGGGCAATCGGTGTGCGGTGGCGGGCGGTGGCTTTCCAGTCGATCTGGCGCAGGCTGTCGCCTTCGCGAAATTCCCGCAGTTGATGGAATTCCATCCCTTGGCCACGACGTTGGCGCTGGCGTACGCCGAGCTGGCTGAGCCAGTTGTCGACCGCCAGCAACTGGCCGCCATAAAGGCGGGCGAAGTCGGGGTAGACGCGGGTGTGGTCGGTGATGTTCAGCAGGCGTTTGCCGGACCACAGGCCCAAGGGGCTCGGCAGATTGAGCTCGCAGGTTTCGAAGGTGAAGTGGCCGCGCTTGAGCGGGCGCAGGCGATAGCCGATCAGGCTGCGCTGGCCGGGTTGCAGTTCGGTGAAGAGCGGCAGGTGTTCGTGGCTGAGGCCGTCGGGTACGTGGTCGAAGAGTTGAATGGCCAGTGGCTGGGCGAAGTCGTGTTCGATGTCCAGCCGGATTTCGCTCCAGCGACCGAGTGCCAGGCTGCCGGGCATCTGTCGTTGCACGCGGGGCGAGGGCAGGCGCTTGAGGCGCAGCGCGTCCAGCAGGCTCAGCGCAAACAGCGCCAGCAACAATCCCCAGTTGATCGACAGCAGGCTCGATGGCACCTCGACGTCCAGCGCCTGCAACGCGCCCAGCACAATGCCGATGGCCAGCAGGATCGCCAGCCAGATCAACAGCAGGCGCGAGGGTTTCACAGGCGCGGCGCCGGCACTTGGTCGAGCAATTGCTGAAGGACTTGATCGACTTGCAGCCCTTCGATGTCCAGCTCCGGTGCAAGGCGTACGCGGTGGCGTAATACCGCCAGTGCGCAGCCCTTGATGTCGTCCGGGATCACGAATTCGCCGCCGCGCAACAAGGCCCGGGCGCGGGCGCAACGCACCAGTGCAATAGAGGCGCGTGGCCCGGCACCGAGGGTCAGTCCCGGCCAGGTGCGGGTGCTGCGGGCCAGGCGTACGGCGTAATCGAGCACCTGATCGTCCAGCGGCAGATCACTGGCGATGCGTTGCAGGGCTTGCACGTCCTTGGCTTGCAACACGGTGCGCAGCGGTTGCACGTCGAGCATGTCGGCGCGGGTCGAGCGGCTGACCTGGCGCACCATGTCCAGCTCCTGATCGGCGTCGGGATAATCCATGCGCACCTTGAGCATGAAGCGATCAAGTTCGGCTTCGGGCAGCGGGTAAGTGCCTTCCTGCTCAATCGGGTTTTGCGTGGCGAGCACCATGAACGGCTGGGCAATCGGCAGGGCCCGGCCTTCGAGGGTGACCTGACGTTCCTGCATCGCTTCGAGTAAGGCTGCTTGCGTCTTGGCCGGGGCGCGGTTGATCTCGTCGGCCAGCAACAGGTTGGTGAACAACGGGCCTTTGCGCAGTTTGAATTGTTCGGTCTGCAGGTCGTAGACCGCGTGGCCTGTGACGTCGCTGGGCATCAGGTCCGGGGTGAACTGGATGCGCGCGAACTCGCCGCCGAAGCATTTTGCCAGGGCGCGTACCAACAAGGTTTTGCCGAGGCCGGGAACGCCTTCGAGCAGCACGTGACCGCCAGCGATCAGCGCGGTCAGCACGTCGTCGATCACCGGGTTCTGACCGATCAGCGCCTTTTGCAATTCACCGCGCACCGCTTGCGCCAACTGGCTGGCGCGCTGGCGTTGCTGGGCCGCGTGGCTGGGCGAGCCGGGTTCGATGTGTTCGGTCATAGCGTGTTCCTCAAGGCTTGCAGGTGGGCAACCTGACGGCAGAATTCGGCGCTGGACATACGCCGCTTCGGTGCCGGGCTCAGGGCCTGGCTGATGGCACGGGTCGGCTGGCGGGTCAGGCGCGACAGCACCAGCCATTGTTCGGCGACGTTCAGTTGGTCGAAGCCGGGATGACGGTGACGGGCGCGGCGCAGGACGTCTTGCTGCAACGCTTGCAGCAAGGTCTGTTGGCCGTTGTGACGGAGGATGAAATCGGCACTGGCGCGCAGGTGTTCCATCAACTGTCGACGACCACTCGGGGCGGGCGCCTGCACCGGGCCTTGGCGTACGCCGACATGCCACAACCACAGACCGATCAGCGCCAGCAGGGCAACAATGGCTTGCGGGAAATAGCGCCAGAGCAGGGTCAGCAGACCGTCGTGTTCGGTGTTGTACAGCAGTGTCACAGCGGTATCGGCGCTCAGATACCAGAGCAGCCACGCGTTGTCGTGCTGGGCGATGGCCGGGGTTTTCCACAGGTCGGCATCGGTGACCACGGTAATTGAACCGACGCCGTAGGGCAGTTGCATCATGTGGGTGGCGCGGGCGCTGTTGGCCCAGGCCTGGGCGAGGTTTTTCGGGTCGTCTAGGTGGAACGCGGTGTCGAACCCGGCATAGGCGGGGGCGTCTTCGTCTTCCAGATAGAGCTTGGTCAGATTGGGGTAAGGGTCTTCGGCGTCGTCCGGCGGCGTGCCCTTGAGATCCTTGGTGAAGGATTGATGCAGTTGCACGCGGTCGAGCAGCAGGTCGTTGCTCTGTCCGGTCTTTTCATCCCAGATCGATTCGGCGACGAACACCAGCCTTCCGCCGGCCCGGGCCCAGTTCAGAACCTGATCGACCTGACGCGGAGTCATTTTCGAGCGGTCGTTGAACATCAGCAGCGTGTGTTGGCGCGGGTCGATTTCAGGCAACACGGCGAGGCTTTCGGCATGACTGACGTCGATCCCGCGTTCGCGCAAAAACATCTCCGCCGCCAGATAAGGATTGGCTTGTGCAGCGGGGGACGGGCCGTGATCGACCTCGGCCTGGTAAGGCGTGGCCTTGAGGTACAGATAAATGCCCAGCGCACCGAGCAGGGCGACGATCAGCGCGCCACCCAAAAGCCAGAGCGCGCGCCGGTTCAACGGGCGGCTCCTTGGCCGAACAGGGTGCGCCAGCCCTCACACAATTCCTGTTGCAGATGCGCCGCCGGTGCGCGGTGCCCGTAGGCCATGTTCTGCCAGTGGCCGGTGAGGTGACGGCTATAGGTGAGCAGATCCGGACGCTGCAACTGTTCGACCCGGGCCAGCACTTCGCTTTCGGTGTCGGCGGGTTTCAGGGTCAGGTTGAAGTCGTGCAATAGATGACTGAGCAGCGCCCGGTACAGCAGACCCAACGCTGCGCGCGGTTCGGTTTGCCAGAGCTGTTCCGCGTGGCTGGCGATGTCATCGGGCAACGTTTCCTTTTGCAGATCCAGACCGAAGGCCTGTTGCGGCAAAGGTCTTTTGTACGCTTTGGGCAAGCGCGGACGGCGGCCGACGAACGCTTGCAGAAAATCCCGATAGCGCCAGATCAGCCAGCCGAGCCCGGCGATCACCGCGCCCCACAGGACGACTTCGATCGCCTTGGCCAGGCCGTCGAGGTGTCGGCCGTCCAGCCAGTCGAGCAGGGTTTTCAACCATTGCGGTGCCTCGCCTTCCTTGGACTTTTCGGCAGCCGCGGGATCTTCGCCGAAGCGATAACGGGTGACGGTTTCCTTGTTCTTGAACGGCGGTTGTTCGAGCAAGGCCTTGATGCTGTTGCGGGACGCCTCGCTGGTCAGTGGCTGGTTCAAAAGACGCGGTGCATCCGGAGCAGTGGCAGGGTCGGCAGCCCAGGCTGAGGGCACGCCCGGCAGCAGCAGACACACCACCAGCAGCAAGCCGATCGCGCTGCTGTTCAAACGCTGGCGCAAGCGGCGGAACACCAGTTCGATGTCCCAGGCTTCGAGGACGGTGCGGCGGTTCAGATACAGACTGAACCCGCAGGCGACATACACCGGTTCCCAGATCACCAGGATCAGCGCATAGAACGCATTGGTCAGATGTTCCAGCCAGCGCCATTCGTAGTCAGCCGCGAAGACCAGGGTTTGCCAGTCCCAATCGGTTTCGACCTGTTGCGGCAGTAGCAGGTAGAACAACACCATCGCGCCGATCCACAGCGCCGTTTCCAGATGCACGCCGATGATCGTCAGCCACTGTGCGGCGCCGGCATTGCGTTGCAACAACACCTGCAAACGCTGCTGGCGGGCAGTGCCGTCGAGGCCTTCGAGTTGCAGCACGGGCAGCAGGAAGCTGCGACTGAGGCTGAGGCGACGCCAGGTCAGGCTGGCGATGAGTTGCGGCTTGAGTAGGCGCGGCCACTGGCGCAAGGCCTGTTTCAAGGTGGGTGTTTCGCCGAACAGCGCCTTGGACAGGATGTACAGCGGCAAGCGTTCGTAGGCCGGTTTCAGCCACCAGAAGATGAACACGGCGAGCGACGGTGAATCCCACAATAACAGGCTGAGCACCGCGAACAGCGGCAGGGTGACGATGGCCCAACTGGTCATCAGCAGGCGCCGATGTTGCTGGCTCATGAGCACGCCCAGGTCCATGGCTTCCCAGGTGGTGCGCGGACGGATCGCCACGGTCGCGTCACTCAGGCGCATGGCGGGTCCTTCCGGCGAACAGCAGATAGATCGTCACGCAGAGCCAGAGCCCGGCGCCGACCAGGTATTTGGTCTGCGGCGTAACCCCGGTGCGCGACGACCAGTAGGCTTCGATAAACGCGGCGATCAACAGAAACAGCATCACGCCGCAGATCAGCAGGATGCTCTGGCGCGCTGCGATCTGCAGGGCCTCGATTCGTGTCAGGCGTCCCGGCGCGATCAATGCCCAACCCAGTTTCAGTCCTGCCGCACCGGCCAGGGCGATGGCGCTGAGTTCGAACGCACCGTGCCCGATCACGAACGACCAGAAGGTCTGGCCGAAGCCGATTTCACTGAGATGCCCGGCTACCGCGCCGATGATCAGCCCGTTGTAAAGCAGGAAAAACGCGCTGCCCACGCCCAGCAGCAAACCGCTGGCGAAGGTCTGAAAGGCGATGCCGATGTTGTGCATGATGTAGTAGCCGAACATCACCCAGTCCTCGCTGGCGGCGCGCTCGGCCGAACGCCCGAGATGGCCGGCGGCGGGGTCGTACATGCTCTGCATCTCGCGGACCTGATCGGCGGGGATGAGGTTGTAGACCAGCTCCGGAAACAGGAAAACCAGCAAGCCGAAACCGGCCAGGCTGCCGAAGAACAGCACGGCGGCGGCGAGTACGAAACGCCATTCCGCGCGCACCAACCGTGGAAAGCCTGCCAGGATGAAACCCAGCACGTTGGCCCCGAGCTGGCTGCGATGCCGGTAAAGCTGTTGATGGCCGCGCAGCACTTGCTGTTGCAGCGAGTCGACCAGAAAACTGCTGTAGCCACGTTCCTGCGCCAGCGCCAGATGCTGGCAAAGTCGGCGATAGGCCTTGGGAAATTCCGCGACCTGCGAAGTGTCCTTGCCTCTTTCAAGTCGTTCGAGAGCGAGGGTGAAGCGCTCCCATTCGGCCTTGTGGCGGGATTCGAAAAGGCTTTGCTTCATGTCGGACCCAACAGGCCGCGAGCGATGCCGTTGAGTTCGCCGACGGCTTTCGGCGCACTGATATGCAGCGGCTGAGCGAGCAACGCCGCGAGTTCATTGACCCGCGCCGTCGACAGTTCACCCTGGCGCTCGGCGAAGGCGAGCAGGGCGCGTTGTTCGGTCAGGGTCAGCGGGATCGGTGAGCGGCGCGGTTCGGCATCGGGCAATTGCGGGCGCTTCAGAGGGCGTTCGCTGTAGATCACCAGCGTGCCGGCAGCGATGTCGCCGAGGCGTTTGAAGGTCGGGTGTTGCAGGCAACTGATCGCACCGAGGAAATAGCCGAACGGCATCAGGTCGACAAAACGTAGCAGGTTGCGCAGCAGCGACGCCGACCAGCCGACCGGTGTGCCGTCGTCGTGCACCACCCGCAGGCCCATCCATTGCTTGCCCGGCGAGCGGCCCTGACGCAGCACTTCGAACAACACCATGTACCACCAGCTCACCACGAACAGCAGCAGTGAGCCCAGGCCGATGCCGAGTTTGCCGAGCAGCGCCAGCACCATGAGCATCAAGCCCAGGATCAGCCCGCGCAACCCCAGATCGAGGGTGAACGCCACAGCACGCACCATCAGGCCGGCGGGACGCAGCGGAAGGTCGATGCCTTCCGGCGTTTCGACCTGGTGCCGTGTGTCCAGTGGCGGGCTCAGCGGTGCTTTCCTTGGCGGTGCTGTGGTCTCGAGCATGGGCTACCTGATGTTGCCGGATCGGGATGCAAGTGCGTCCGATGCTAGCAGTCTCTCGGGGGGAAACGACATAACTATGTCATACACATCTTTCAACCAAAGGTGACTGAATGATGCGGTGCTGGCCGCGACAGCGGTCGAACGCCTAGACTTTGCCGATCTTCAGTTCAGGAACCGCCCGTGACTTCCATTTTCTGGTACGACTACGAAACCACCGGCATCAATCCCCGATGCGACCGCCCGTTGCAGGTGGCCGGGATCCGCACCGACCACGAACTCAACGAAATCGACGCGCCGGTCAATCTTTACTGCCAGCCCAGCGAAGACATCCTGCCGCACCCGGCGGCGTGCGCGATCACCGGCATCACCCCGAGCCGCCTCGCCGAGCAAGGCTTGAGCGAAGCCGACTTCATGACCCGGGTCCATGCCCAGCTCGCGGCTCCCGGCACCTGCGGCGCGGGTTACAACACCCTGCGCTTCGACGACGAGATGACCCGCTACAGTCTGTACCGCAACTTTTTCGATCCCTATGCCCGTGAATGGCAGGGCGGCAACAGTCGCTGGGATCTGATCGATGTAGTGCGCGCCGCCTATGCGTTGCGCCCGGACGGGCTGGTCTGGCCGACCGATGACGAAGGCAAGGTGACGCTCAAGCTCGAACGGCTGACTGCCGCCAACAACATCGATCACGGCAATGCCCACGAAGCGTTGTCGGACGTGCGCGCCACCATTGCCCTGGCCCGGTTGATCCGCGAGAAGCAGCCGAAGCTGTACGACTGGCTGTTCCAGCTGCGCAGCAAACAGAAGGTCATGGACCAGATTCGCCTGTTGCAGCCGATGGTGCACATTTCCGGTCGCTTCTCCGCTGCGCGCAGTTATGTCGGCGTGGTGCTGCCGCTGGCCTGGCATCCGCGCAACAAGAACGCGTTGATCGTCTGTGATCTGCACCTGGATCCGCAGGGCCTGCTCGACCTGGATGCCGAAACATTGCGTCAGCGCCTGTACACCCGGCGTGACGACCTGGCCGAAGGCGAATTGCCGGTGCCGCTCAAACTCATCCACATCAACAAGTGCCCGGTGGTGGCGCCGTTGTCGGTGCTGAGAGCTGAAGATCAGCAGCGTCTGGGTCTGGACATGGCGTTGTATCAGGCGCGTGCATTGCGACTAAGTGACGCACAACAAGTTTGGAAAGATAAAGTCTCGGCGATTTATGCCAGCGAAGATTTCACCTCGGGTGAAGATCCCGAACAACAGTTGTACGACGGATTTATCGGTGATCGCGATCGTCGTTTATGTGAGCAAGTGAGGACGACCGATCCTGCTCAATTGGCGCGAGAGCAATGGCCGTTCGATGATGAACGTTTGCCTGAATTGTTGTTTCGATATCGAGCACGTAACTTTCCCGATACGTTGAATTTCGAAGAGCAAGAACGCTGGAAAATCTTTTGCCGGCAACGCTTGTCCGCGCCGGAGTGGGGCGCCCCTAATACCTTGCAATCTTTTGCCGAGGCCATGGAGCAATGGCTGCTTAGTGCCGCGCCGATGCAGGCCGAGGTGCTGGTTGAATGGCAGAACTATGTCCAGGCATTACGCAAACGTTTGGATCTTTGAAATCGAACATGTCCGGCGCTTGAATGCCGGGCATAAAAAAAACGCCAGCATTCGCTGGCGTTTTTTTTGTCACAGAGGCGCTCTGCGACAAGGGTTGCGGCTTAGCCCAGCAGGGTAGCCCAGCCTTCAACCACGTCACCGCCCCACTTGGCTTTCCACTCTTTCAGAGTTTTGTGGTTGCCACCTTTGGTTTCGATGACTTCGCCGTTGTGCGGGTTTTTGTATTGTTTAACTTTGCGAGCACGCTTGGTGCCGGTAGTTTTGGCTGCGCCGCCACGTGGTGCTTTGGTTTTGGACTCTGGATCCAGCAGCGCGATGATGTCGCGCAGGGATTTGGAATATTCGCCCATCAGTGTGCGCAGTTTGCCTTCGAATTCCAGCTCGGCTTGCAGTTTGTCGTCTTGCGACAGGTTCTTCAAACGGGCTTGCAGCTCTTTGATAGCTTCTTCGGTGGCACGATATTCGTTGATCAAGGACATGATTACTACCTTATGTGGGAGTGCGCGATGGCAGGGGACAGTGCGGCAATAATAGTCAGGCTGTTTCATCAAGTAAACATTTAACCGGGGTTTTTATTTGAATTAGTTACGTTGAAAAGCCCTGAATTGATTGTTCAGTTAAATATTGTGATGGAGTCTTCACAGATATTCACACAGGTCTGTTCAAGCATGGCTATTACTGCGCCATCATTCTGGCGTTTGTCAGCGTCAAAAAAGCTGGGACGGCCTGCCGTGAGGCTCCGAGGGTCATCAATACTGCAGTTTTTCCGCGCAGTCGCTAGAATGGGCGCCTTTGCGAAGTTCTGGAGTTTTCCCCTCATGCGCACTTTTCGGCTGGTGATTTCTTGCCCGGACCGCGTTGGCATCGTTGCCAAAGTCAGTAACTTTCTGGCGGCCCACAATGGCTGGATCACCGAAGCGAGCCACCACTCGGATAACCAGGTCGGCTGGTTCTTCATGCGTCACGAAATCCGTGCCGATTCCCTGCCTTTCGGTATCGAGGTGTTGCGCGAGAAGTTTGCACCGATCGCCGAAGAGTTCTCGATGGACTGGCGCATCACCGACACCGAGCAGAAAAAACGTGTGGTGCTGATGGCCAGCCGCGAATCCCACTGCCTGGCCGACCTGCTGCACCGCTGGCACAGCGATGAGCTCGATTGCGAGATCTCCTGCGTGATTTCCAACCATGACGACCTGCGCAGCATGGTCGAGTGGCACGGCATTCCTTATTACCACGTCCCGGTCAATCCGCAGGACAAACAACCGGCCTTCGACGAAGTGTCGCGCCTGGTCAAGCAGCACGACGCCGAAGTGGTGGTGCTGGCGCGCTACATGCAGATCCTGCCGCCGGACATGTGCCGCGAATACGCGCACAAGGTCATCAACATTCACCACAGCTTCCTGCCGTCGTTCGTCGGCGCCAAGCCGTACCACCAGGCGTCTCTGCGCGGCGTGAAGCTGATCGGTGCGACCTGCCACTACGTGACCGAAGAGCTGGACGCCGGCCCGATCATCGAGCAGGACGTGGTCCGCGTCAGCCACAGCGACAGCATCGACGACATGGTGCGTTTCGGCCGTGATGTCGAGAAGATGGTACTGGCCCGTGGCCTGCGCTATCACCTGGAAGACCGCGTGCTGGTGCACGGCAACAAGACCGTGGTGTTCTGATCGAACCTTTCGGTTGAAAAACAAAGGGCCTGGGCGTTCAATCGCCTCAGGCCCTTTTTTTCGACTTGTTGCAGCCCTGTGAGGAAGCGTTCATGAGCGATCCACTGGACAAAGCCACTTCCAAGGCACCCGCCACCCTGGGCGAAGGCTGCCTCAGCCGCTATGACCCGGATGACCTGAGCCCGGAGGACGGCACGGAGTTTCCCGGCGCTGCCGAACTGTGGGAACAACTCAAGGACGAAGAGGATGACCTCAAGAAGCCCGTCTGACGCTCAGCAGCTTTTTCAGCAACGGCCGGCCCAGCATCAATAGAAACACCGGGCCACCGACCAGCAGATAGAAGTAATACGTCACCACCCGCCAGATCAGGATCGCCGCCGCCGCGGTCGATTTGCCGACCATCGGCGCCAGCAGCGCCGCCGAGGTCAATTCCGCCGCACCGGCACCGCCCGGCAACAGGCTGAATTGCCCCGCACCCAGCGAAAGCATCTGGATCAGAAACGTCCAGGCCCACTGCACATCCGCCCCCAGCCCGCGCAACGCCAGATACAGCACGCTATAGCGCAGCGACCAATGCACGCAGGTCAGGACGAACACCTTGATCAATGTCTGCCATGGCAATTTCAGCGCATCGGTGAAAGCGGCCAGAAAGTGCAGCAACTGCCGCGCCCAGCGCCGTCGGGTACGGGGTTCGACGTTCATTCCGGCCAGCAGGCGCCCGCTCAGGCGAATCAATCGACGGTGATAGCGCGCGACCAGCACGCAACTGAACAGGCCACCGGTCAAAGACAGGGCACTGACGATCAGTAGCCACTCCATACGGTCGCTGAGATGCTGAAACAGCGCGTAGATCAGGATCCCGCTCAAGGCGCAGAGAAAAAACAGCAGATCGCTCAACTGATCCATTGCAAACACGGCGCTGCCCCGGGCAGGGCGCACGCCGCTGCGGGCCAGCAATGCCATGATCGTCAACGGCCCGCCGCTGCCGCCAGGCGTGGCGCACCAGGCAAATTCGGCGGCCATCACCACCCCGAGGCTTTTGACGGGCGTGACCCGGTCACGCTGATCGCCGAGCAACAGCCGCAGGCGCAAGGTGTTGATGCCCCAGCACAGCAGAACCATGGCGAACATGATCAACAGCCAGCGCAGCGGAAAGGCTTGCAGGCGCTCCCAGGTTTCGCCGCCTCCGAGCAGGACGGGCACCGCCACGGCCACCAGCAGGCCGATCAGCAACAGAATGCCGCGGCTCAAGCGGCACGCTCGGCTTGAGTGCGCTGGCGTGTCAGCCAGTCGATTTTGGTCATGGGCACGCGTCCGTCCGCCAGCAGTCGTTCAAGGGTGCGCCACCAGTAATCCCGGGAAAACCGGTGGCGCATGTCCACCGGGTGCAAGCCTAGACGAATCACCGGCGCCTGACGCCAGCGCTGTTCCCGCTGTTCGCTGACCACCTTCGACATGCCGCGACGCCAGGCGCTGCGTGCGCTCCAGACCAGTCCCGGGGCCTCGACTGCGGTGAAGTCCGGCAAGTGATAAAGATGCTGCGGATCGCTGGTGTAGCGCAGCGGCAATTCGCGCAGTGCCTGGCGTGTGCCGGCGCTCATCAGCCAGGCCGGGGCGACGAAACCGTGAAGCGGCCAGCCGTGGCGCCGAAACAGATCGATGCCCGGGCGCAGCCGGGCGAGGGCGGCTTCACGAGACAACTGATAGAACTCGCCTTCATGGGTGTAGACACGGCGCATGAACCAGTCGCGCGCCGTGCGCGGGCCGGGTTCGGTGTCTTCATGAAAGTGGCCGTGCAGGGCCAGTTCATCGCCGCGTGCGACGCGTTCGTCGAGCATTCGACAAAACGCCGGATGGGCTTCAAGGGCATCGTGTCGATGGAAATCCGGGACCACCAGCCACGTCATCGGGACGTTGCCCAACCGGTCAACGGCTTCGACGAACGCTCGATAATCGGCCCACGTGGAGGGCGCCACGTCATGCAGCACCAGCATCAGCGCCGGGCGCTCGTGAAATTCAGCCATTGGCCACCCGTGGAACCGAATTGCCGAGCACGGCGTGGTAATGGCCCAGCAGGCTGTCGACCACTGTGTCCCAGGCGTAATGCCGTTCGACATGCTGGCGTGCCTGCTGCCCGAGTACGCCAGTCCCGCGACTGAACAGTTCGCGCACGGCATTGGCCATGGCTTGCGAGTTGTTCGGCGCGCAGAGCAGGCCGCAGGATTCTCTGACGATTTCCTCGAATGCCCCGGCCGCCACTGCCACCACCGGAATGCCGCAGGCCATGGCCTCCAGAATCACCAGACCGAAGGTTTCCTGATCGCCGGCGTGGATCAGCGCGTCGGCACTGGCCATCAGCCGCGCGACCTGCGCGGCCGGGCAGAACCGGTCGATCACGCTGACGTTGTCCGGAACGGACGCCGGCATCGACGAGCCGACCAGCAACAGGTGATAACGCGGGCCCAGGCGTTTCATGCAGTCGAGCAGCACCGGCAGGTTTTTCTCCTTGGAACCGCGACCGGCGAAGATCAGCAGGCGGGTGTCCTCGGCGATCCCCAGGTCGCTGCGCAACCCAGCGTCGCAGGCATCCGGGTGGAAAGTGTTCAGGTCAACGCCCAGCGGCTGCACGAACACGTTGCGCACACCCAGCCCGCTGAGCTTGTCGGCCATGACCTGGCTGGGCGCCAGTACCCGGTCGAAATTGCCGTACAACTTGCGCACATACGCGTCGACATTCGGCGTGACCCAGTGGCCCATTCGGTTGCCCACCAATAGCGGCAGGTCGGAGTGATAGAAGCCGATCACCGGCACATCCAGCTGCCGACGCGCATCGAGCGCGGCCCAGGCGGTGAGGTACGGGTCGCCGACTTCGATCAGATCCGGCTGCAGATCCTGCAGGACGTTTCGCCAAGGGGCCAGGCGCAGGGGAAAACGATAGCCCTTGCCAAAGGGCAGGGCGGGGGCGGGAACCGTGTAGACGCCATCCTGTTCGCCGAAATGCGCGCCGGGAATCAGCAGGCTGTGGCGGATGCCGGGTTTGCCCCCCAGCCGACGGTGCTTGGCATCCAGATAGGTGCGCACGCCGCCGCTGGCCGGGGCGTAGAACATGGTGATGTCGGCGATATGCACGGTGAACGTCCCTCCGCGTTGATCTCCCTTGGTTGACCTTTATCAAGAATAGATGTTCGGTCGGGGTTTCGCGGTGGGGTGCAGGGCTGGTTTTGGAGGGATTGTTGGCCGTCTTCGTCGGATAGCAATGAACTGACGAAGACGACCGGTAGAACGGCTTTAAATGCGGAAACTGCCAACCAGTTGTTTCAGACGCGAAGCCTGCTGCTCCAGATCCGAGCAAGCACGCAACGTCGCCTGCAGGTTCTCGACACCTTCCTGGTTCAGCGTATTGATCTCGGTGATATCCACGTTGATCGACTCGACCACTGCAGTCTGCTCCTCGGTCGCGGTCGCCACCGACTGGTTCATCCCGTCGATTTCACCAATGCGCTGGGTCACGCTGTTCAGGCGTTCGCCGGCGAGGTTGGCGATGTCCACGCTGTCCTGGCTGTGGCGCTGGCTGTCACTCATGGTGCTGACGGATTCGCGGGCGCCGACTTGCAGCTCCTCGATCATGGTCTGTACCTGTTGCGCCGATTCCTGGGTGCGGTGGGCGAGGTTGCGCACTTCGTCCGCCACCACCGCAAATCCGCGACCGGCTTCACCGGCACGTGCTGCCTCGATGGCCGCGTTGAGCGCCAACAGGTTGGTCTGCTGGGAAATGCTGGTGATCACTTCCAGGATCTGGCCGATGTTCACGGTCTTGCTGTTCAGCGATTCGATGTTGCTGCTCGACGCGCTGAGCATGCTCGACAGCTGATTCATCGCCTTGATGCTGCGATCCACCACTTGCTGACCGTCTTCGGCCAGGCCACGGGCATCGCTGGCCTGGGTCGAGGCCTGGGCGGCGTTGCGGGCGATTTCCTGGGCGGCGGCGCCGAGCTGGTTGATCGCGGCGGCCACGCTGTTGGTGCGCGAGGCTTGCTGGTCGGAGTTGTACATCGACGAGTTCGAGGCCGCGACGACGCGCAGGGCGACTTCGTTGACCTGGCCGGTGGCCGACGACACTTCGCGGATCGAACCGTGAATACGCTCGACGAAACGGTTGAACGCCGTGCCGAGCACGCCGAATTCGTCCTGGTTCTGGATGGTCAGGCGCTTGGTCAGGTCGCCTTCGCCGTCGGCGATGTCTTCCATGGCGCGGGTCATGACGTGCAGCGGCTGGATCAGAATGCGGATCAGCATACCGAGCAGGGCAATGATGATCGCCACGGCAATCACGGTCGCGATCACGGCCGAGGCGCGGAATTCGCTGAGCATCGAGAAGGCTTTGTCTTTATCTACCGACAGACCGATGTACCAGTTCACCGACGGCAGGCCCTTGATCGGGGTGAAGTTGACGATGCGGGTCTTGCCGTCGACGGTGACTTCACTGAAGTCGCTGCTGATGCGCGGGGTGTCCTGCGGAAAGGCTTCCTTCAGCGATTTCATCACCAGGGCCTTGTCCGGGTGCACCAGGATCTTGCCGTCGGCGCTGACCAGGAACGCGTAGCCCATGCCGGAGAAGTCCCGGGCGCTGAGGGTGTTGATCAGGGTTTGCAGGCTCAGGTCACCCCCTACTACGCCCACGCTCTGGCCGGCCTTTTTCGCGGCAGTGGCGATGGAAATGATGGTCTGACCGGTGGCCGCATCGATGTACGGTTCGGTCAGGGTCGACGAGCTGCTGCTTTCCGCACCTTTATACCAAGGGCGAACGCGCGGATCGAAACCGTCCGGCATTTTCGCATCCGGGCGGATGGTGAAGTGCCCGGTGGCATCGCCGAGGTAGGACGCCATGAAGGTCGACGTCAGGGCTTTCTGTTCCAGCAGGCTGGCGACAGCGGCAGGCTCGGGATTGATGGCGATGTTCTGGGCAGCGTTCTCGATCAGCAGGATGCGCCCGCTGAGCCAGGTCTGGATGTTGTCGGCTGTGACCTCGCCCATCTCGTTGAGGTAATTGTCCAGGTCCTCGCGGATCGCATTGCGTTGCAACCAGTCGTTGTACAGCGTGAACGAGGCGAAGGCGGCAATGACGATGAGGGCGGCGGCAAGCAAAATTTTATGGCTGAAACGCAGATTTTTGTTCATGGCTTGGGGTTCCGCTAAGGTCTTATTATTCAGGGCGTGCTTCTATAGATACTCGCCAGGTGGGCTTGATGGGTACAAGCAGGTATTTCCGCTTCTCCTTAGGGAAATCTCCGATGCGGATGTCAGTCGCATCTGTCACCTTTAGCTATCGGCCATGCTCGATCAAAGATTAACCATTGGGTGACCAAATGCCTGAATCTTCGCAACTCGTCATCGGCGCCGACCTCGCCGGGCAACCGATCGCCCAGGCCATGCGCCTGGCCAACCGTCACGGACTGGTAGCCGGCGCAACCGGTACCGGCAAGACCGTTACTTTGCAGCGTCTGGCCGAGGCGTTCAGCGACGCCGGGGTCGCGGTGTTCGCCGCCGACGTCAAGGGCGACCTGTGCGGCCTCGGTGCTGCCGGCAACCCTCAGGGCAAGATCGCCGAACGCATCGCCGGCATGCCGTGGCTCAAGCACACGCCTCAGGCGTATCCGGTGACCTTGTGGGACATCCACGGTCAGTCCGGTCATCCGTTGCGCACTACGTTGAGTGAAATGGGCCCGCTGCTGATCGGCGCCTTACTGGAACTGACCGATAGCCAGCAATCGGCGTTGTACGCAGCGTTCAAGGTGGCGGATCGCGAAGGCCTGTTGCTGCTGGATCTCAAAGACCTGAAAGCGCTGCTCAATCACCTCAAGGACAATCCGCAACTGCTGGGCGAAGACGCCGCGCTGTTCACCACCGGCTCCAGTCAGGCGCTGTTGCGGCGTCTGGCCACTCTGGAGCAGCAGGGCGCCGAAGCGTTGTTCGGCGAGCCGGCGCTGCAACTGGAAGACATTCTGCAGCCGACCGCTGACGGTCGCGGGCGGATTCATCTGCTGGATGCCAGTCGTCTGGTGCATGAGGCGCCGAAGGTCTACGCGACCTTCCTGCTGTGGCTGCTGGCCGAGCTGTTCGAGCAACTGCCGGAACGCGGCGATGCCGACAAACCGCTGCTGGCGCTGTTTTTTGATGAGGCGCATTTGTTGTTCGGCGATACGCCCAAGGCGTTGCAAGAGCGCTTGGAGCAAGTGGTGCGGCTGATCCGTTCCAAAGGCGTGGGTGTGTATTTCGTAACCCAGTCGCCGGGCGACCTGCCGGACGATGTACTGGCGCAACTGGGGCTGCGGATCCAGCACGGCCTGCGCGCGTTTACCGCCAAGGAACAGAAATCCCTGCGGGCGGTGGCGGACGGCTTCCGGCCGAATCCGGCATTCGACACGTTGTCGGTGCTCACCGAGCTCGGGATTGGCGAAGCGCTGGTCGGCACCTTGCAGGAAAAGGGCACACCGGAAATGGTTCAGCGGGTGTTGGTAGCGCCGCCGCAATCGCGGATAGGGCCGTTGACCGAGACCGAGCGCACGATGCTGATCGCCGGTTCGCCGTTCAAGGGCCGTTATGACAAGCCGATCGATCGCGAGTCGGCCTATGAAATTCTGATGGGGCGCAAGGGGCTGGCGCCGGAGGCTGAAGCGGCGCCGGGCAAGCCGGCCGCGGAAGAGCCAAGCCTGGCGGACAAGGCCGGAGAGTTCCTCGGGACGGCGGCGGGGCAGGCGCTCAAGTCGGCGATGCGTCAGGCGGCGAATTCGCTGGGTAAACAGTTGGTGCGCGGTCTGATGGGTTCGTTGCTCGGCGGCAGCAAGCGCCGCTGATCAACAAGACTCAGGTTTTGGGTTTGGCGTGGGCGGCCAGTCGTTCCAGTGCCGCCCGCAGATTCGGATCGCTGATCCCGTCGGCGGTGGCCTGAATGGTCGCCGCCGCATCCGTCGACAGATCGATCGTCGGCCCGTTCGCCTCGCGCTGGACGGTCAGTGGCCGCACGGCGAACTTGATCCGCGTCAGATTGGCGAACTCGTCGAACATCTGCAGTTGCCGTTGCAGGCGCTTCTGCTGATAGCGCAGGCGCGTGGCCCAATGGCCGTCGGTGACGATCAGCAACAGCTCGCCCTCGCGCCACTTGGCCACGTGGCAGTGTTCACGGGCGGCGGGTTGCAGCTGGCTTTCGAGCAGACGTTGCAGATGGGCCAGGCGCTGGGCATGACCGAGGATGGCTTTCAACGGCCTGGCTTCGCGTAGCAGAACGGCGGGCGCTCTGGCTGTGAGAGGGCGAAATGCCATGATCTAGGACCTGAAGTGACAGAGGCGCCATGGTAGCAGATGGCACCCATTTCACTCGCCCATTGCTTTTGTCCCTGCTTTGCCCATTAAATCAACGACTAACTTCTTCGCTGTACGGCTTGAAGTTGAGCAAAACGCCCCTATTTTAAGTGAGCCCCGTCAAAGCGCAGTGCCAGCATCGTGGAATATCCCCACTTTCCTCACCACCGTTTCCGGGTAGAATGCTCGTTCGCATGCGGCCATGAGGGCTGCACGGGCGACTCACGGGGCCGCCCTCCATCCCTTTAGTGTGGAAGATCCTGCCGATATGTTTGCGCCTTTGTTAAAGAAACTTTTTGGAAGCAAGAACGAGCGTGAAGTCAAACGCATGCTCAAGACGGTGCAGCTCGTCAATGCCTTCGAAGAGAAGATGGTCGCCCTCTCGGACGATCAACTGCGCGCCAAGACCGCAGAGTTCAAGGACCGCATTGCCAAGGGTGAGACCCTCGACAAGCTGTTGCCGGAAGCCTTTGCGGTCGCCCGCGAAGCCGGCAAGCGTGTCATGGGCATGCGCCACTTCGACGTCCAGCTGATCGGCGGCATGACCCTGCATGAAGGCCGGATCGCCGAAATGCGTACCGGTGAAGGCAAGACGCTGGTGGGTACCCTGGGTGTTTACCTCAACGCGCTGTCCGGCAAGGGCGTGCACGTTGTGACCGTGAACGACTACCTGGCCCGCCGTGACGCCAACTGGATGCGCCCGCTTTATGAATTCCTCGGCCTGACCGTCGGCATCGTGACGCCGTTCCAGCCGCCGGAAGAGAAGCGTGCCGCCTACGCCGCCGACATCACCTACGGCACCAACAACGAATTCGGGTTCGACTACCTGCGCGACAACATGGCGTTCAGCATGGAAGAGAAATTCCAGCGCGAACTCAACTTTGCCGTGATCGACGAAGTCGACTCCATCCTCATCGACGAAGCGCGTACTCCGCTGATCATTTCCGGTCAGGCCGAGGACAGCTCCAAGCTGTACATCGAGATCAACAAGCTGATCCCGAAACTCAAGCTGCACGTCGAAGAAGTCGAAGGCGAAGTCACCCAGGAAGGCCATTACACCGTTGATGAGAAGACCCGTCAGGTCGAGCTCAACGAAGCCGGTCACCAGTTCATCGAAGACCAGCTGACCAGCATCGGTCTGCTGGCTGAGGGCGAGAGCCTGTACTCGGCGCACAACCTGAGCCTGCTGACTCACGTCTACGCCGGTCTGCGTGCGCACAAGCTGTTCCACCGCAACGTCGAATACATCGTGCAGGACGGTCAGGTCGTACTGGTCGACGAACACACCGGCCGTACCATGCCGGGCCGTCGTCTGTCCGAAGGCCTGCACCAGGCCATCGAAGCCAAGGAAAACCTGAACATCCAGGCCGAGAGCCAGACCCTGGCATCGACCACGTTCCAGAACTACTTCCGTCTGTACGAAAAACTGTCCGGCATGACCGGTACGGCCGACACCGAAGCGTTCGAATTCCATCAGATCTATGGCCTGCCGGTCATCGTGATCCCGACCAACAAGCCGTTGGCCCGTAAGGACTACAACGACCTGGTGTTCCTGACCGCCGAAGAGAAATACGCGGCGATCGTCAACGACATCAAGGAAAGCATGGCCGCCGGCCGTCCGGTGCTGGTGGGTACTGCGACCATCGAAACCTCCGAGCACATGTCCGCATTGCTCGTGAAGGAAGGCATCGAACACAAGGTTCTGAACGCCAAGTTCCACGAAAAAGAAGCTGAAATCATTGCACAGGCCGGTCGTCCGGGCGCACTGACCATCGCTACCAACATGGCCGGTCGTGGTACCGACATCCTGTTGGGCGGCAACTGGGAAGTTGAAGTCGCGTCGCTGGAAAACCCGACCCCTGAGCAGATCGCCCAGATCAAGGCCGACTGGCAGAAGCGTCACCAGCAAGTGCTGGAGTCCGGCGGTCTGCAGGTGATCGCCTCCGAGCGTCACGAATCCCGTCGTATCGACAACCAGCTGCGTGGCCGTGCCGGCCGTCAGGGCGACGCCGGTTCCAGCCGCTTCTACCTGTCGCTGGAAGACAGTCTGATGCGCATCTTCGCCTCTGACCGGGTGAAGAACTTCATGAAGGCCCTGGGCATGCAGTCCGGTGAAGCGATCGAACACCGCATGGTGACCAACGCCATCGAGAAGGCACAGCGCAAGGTTGAAGGCCGCAACTTCGACATTCGCAAGCAACTGCTCGAGTTCGACGACGTCAACAACGAACAGCGTAAAGTGATCTATCACATGCGTAACACGTTGCTGGCGGCGGACAACATCGGCGAAACCATCGCTGATTTCCGTCAGGACGTCCTGAACGCCACCGTCAGCGCGCACATTCCGCCGCAATCGCTGCCAGAGCAGTGGGACGTGGCCGGTCTGGAAGCGTCGATCGCCAGCGACTTCGGCGTGAAACTGCCGATCCAGCAATGGCTCGACGAAGACGATCACCTGTACGAAGAAACCCTGCGCGAGAAGCTGATGAACGAGCTGATCGCCGCGTACAACGAAAAAGAAGACCAGGCGGGCGCCGAAGCCCTGCGCTCGTTCGAGAAGCAGATCGTGCTGCGCGTTCTGGACGACCTGTGGAAAGACCACCTGTCGACCATGGATCACCTGCGTCACGGCATCCACCTGCGTGGTTATGCGCAGAAGAACCCTAAGCAGGAATACAAGCGCGAGTCCTTCACGCTGTTCTCCGAGCTGCTGGATTCGATCAAGCGCGACTCGATCCGCGTGCTGTCGCACGTTCAGGTTCGCCGCGAAGATCCGGCCGAGGAAGAGCAACGCCTGCGTCAGGAAGCCGAAGCACTGGCCGCCCGCATGCAGTTCGAACACGCCGAGGCCCCTGGTCTGGAAGCGCAGCCGGAATTGGTCGGTGAAGAGGTCGATGTGGCCCTCGCCGCCGCCCCGGTTCGCAACGAGCAGAAGCTGGGCCGCAACGAACTGTGCTACTGCGGTTCGGGCAAGAAATTCAAGCATTGCCACGGGCAGATCCAGTAAAACCCGTTTCAATCGCTGAAATACCCGCGCCGCGACCGGCACCAGCCGTCGCGGCGTTTTGCCATTTACACCACCGTCACTACGCTTGGCGGTGCTGACATCATTGAGTAAGGAGCGCATTCATGGCTGTTGGTCTTGGTCCTTTGCCAACGTTGCACCCGGTTGCCGGTTTTGAACTCGGTATCGCTTCGGCCGGCATCAAGCGCCCGGGGCGCAAGGATGTCGTCGTGATGCGTTGCGCCGAAGGTTCCACCGTGGCGGGCGTGTTCACGTTGAACGCTTTCTGTGCAGCGCCGGTGATCCTGGCCAAGAAGCGCGTGCAAAACCCGGTGCGCTACCTGCTGACCAACACCGGCAATGCCAACGCCGGCACCGGCGAACCGGGCCTGGCTGCTGCCGAGCGCACCACCGCCAAACTGGCTGAACTGACCGGCGTGGATGCCAGCCAGATCCTGCCGTACTCCACCGGCGTGATCGGCGAGCCGCTGCCGGTCGAGAAGATCGAAGGCGCCTTGCAGGCCGCACTGGACGACCTCTCGGAAAACAACTGGGAAGCTGCCGCCACCGGCATCATGACCACCGACACGCTGCCAAAAGGCGCCAGCCGCCAGTTCCAGCATGATGGCGTGACCATCACCGTCACCGGCATCAGCAAAGGCGCGGGCATGATCCGTCCGAACATGGCGACCATGCTCGGTTACATCGCCACCGACGCCAAAGTCTCCCGCGACGTGCTGCACAACCTGATGCTGGACGGCGCCAACAAGTCGTTCAACCGCATCACCATCGACGGCGACACCTCGACCAACGATTGCTGCATGCTGATTGCCACCGGCAAGGCTGCGCTGCCGGAAATCACCCGTGCCGAAGGCGAGCTGTTCGCCAAGCTGAAACAGGCCGTGTTCGAAGTGTGCATGGACGTCGCCCAGGCTATCGTCCGTGACGGCGAAGGCGCGACCAAGTTCGTGACCGTTGAAGTCAACGGCGGCGGTAATCACCAGGAATGCCTGGACGTCGGCTACACCGTGGCCCACTCGCCGCTGATCAAGACTGCACTGTTCGCCTCCGACCCGAACTGGGGCCGTATCCTCGCCGCCGTCGGCCGTGCCGGTGTGCCGGATCTGGACGTGAGCAAGATCGACGTGTTCCTCGGTGAAGTGTGCATCGCCAGCCGTGGCGCCCGCGCCGCGACCTACACCGAAGCCCAGGGCTCGGCAGTGATGCAGCAGGAAGAAATCACCATTCGTATCGAACTGGGTCGCGGCGATTGCAGCGAAACCATCTGGACCACCGACCTGTCCCACGAGTACGTGAAGATCAACGCCGAATACCGCACCTGATCCCTGCCGAAGAGGGAGGTCTGCGGACCTCCTTTTCTTCTGTCCCATGAAAGGACCCGAACATGAGCCTTCACCTGATCATCGGCGACAAACTGCTTTCCTCCTGGTCCCTGCGCGCGGCGCTGGCGCTTGAACTGACCGGCGCGCCCTACACCGAAGAACTGGTCAAACTCGGCAAGCCCGACACCCGTGAGCGGCTGCTGGCGCACTCGCCGACCGCCAAGGTGCCGTTGCTGAAAACCGCCCGGGGCACCATCGCCGATTCTCTGGCGATTGCCGAATACCTGGCCGAACAGTTTCCTTCCGAACAACTCTGGCCGACCGACATCGCCGCCCGTGCTCAGGCGCGCTCTGCCTGCGCGCAGATGCACAGTGGGTTCTTCGCCATGCGCAATCACATGCCGTTCAACCTGAGCCACGACGCGCCGCTCAACCCGGTGCCGCCGGAAGTGAAGGTCGATGTCGAGCGTATGCTCGCGCTGTGGGCCGAATGCCGTGCTGTCGCGACCGAGCCTGGGCCTTACCTGTTTGGTCGGGTGTCGCTGGCCGATGCGTTCTTCGCACCGATCGCCGTGCGCCTGCGTACCTATCAGGTGCAGCTGCCGGCCGAAGACGAAGCCTATGTTGAAACTGTTTATCAGTGGCCGGCCTTCAAGGCCTGGCAAAAGGCAGGACTGGAGGAATTGCAGTCGTGAAACGTGTACACGTCGCCGCCGCCGTCATTCGTGACGGCAGCGGCAAGATTCTGATCGCCCGCCGTGCCGATACCCAGCATCAGGGCGGCCTCTGGGAGTTTCCCGGTGGCAAGGTCGAAGCCGACGAGTCGGTGCAAACCGCGCTGGCTCGGGAGCTGCACGAAGAGTTGGGCATCGTCGTCGGCGCCGCGCGGCCGCTGATCAAGGTGCGCCATGATTACCCGGACAAGCAGGTGTTGTTGGATGTCTGGGAAGTCTCGAGCTTCACCGGCGAACCCCACGGTGCCGAGGGCCAGCCATTGGCCTGGGTTTCGGCCAAGGAGCTGACGGATTACGAATTCCCGGCGGCCAACCAGCCGATCGTCGCCGCAGCGCGTCTGCCCGCTGAATACCTGATCACCCCGGAAGATCTGGAAACCCCGGCGTTGCTGCGTGGTATCCAGAAGGCGATTGCCGGTGGCATCAAGCTGATCCAGCTGCGTGCGCCCAATGGTTATGACCCGAAATACCGCGATCTGGCGGTAGATGCGGTCGGCCTGTGTGCCGGCAAGGCGCAGTTGATGATCAAGGGCCCGTTCGAGTGGCTGGGCGATTTCCCGGCCGCCGGCTGGCACATCACTTCGGCGCAGTTGCGCAAGTACGCAGCCGCGGGGCGCCCGCTGCCGGCGGAGCGCTGGTTGGCGGCTTCCTGCCACAATGCTGAAGAACTGGCACTGGCCGAGCAGATGGGCGTGGACTTCGTCACCTTGTCACCGGTGCAACCGACCCTGACTCACCCGGATGCACAGCCGTTGGGCTGGGAGCAGGCTTCGACGCTGATCGAAGGCTTCAGCAAACCGGTGTTTCTGTTGGGTGGAGTCGGCCCTGCGGAACGCGAAAAAGCGTGGGATGCCGGGGCTCAGGGTGTGGCGGGGATTCGGGCGTTCTGGCCACAGACCTGAGTTTTTGTTGATTCTGCCGGCCTCATCGCGAGCAAGCTCGCTCCCACATTCGACCGCATTCTGTCTGTCGGAACTCGGTCAACTGTGGGAGCGAGCTTGCTCCGGGCGGCGTTCCGACGAAGGCGGTTTGTCAGGCGCTACTTTTCTGTGGGTTTTGCTGCCGGCTGCCACAGGATTTCTGCAACACCCTGGCGCCGTGCGATCAGTCTGGCCGCCACAAACAACAGATCCGACAAGCGATTGATATACGCCAGGCCAACTCCGGCCAATGGCTCGATCGCATTCAAATGCTGGCAACGACGTTCGGCACTGCGCGCCAGGCTGCGGCAGACATGGGCCTGGGCGATCAGCATCGAACCGCCCGGCAGAATGAAATTTTCCAACGGCCCCAATTCCTCGTTCCACAGATCGATCGCGGCTTCCAGTCGTTCGATTTCTGCTGTGTTGAGTGCCTGATATTCCGGCATCGCCAGTTCACCGCCAAGGTCGAACAGCCGATGTTGGCAAGGCGCCAACACGTCGATTAGTTCATTCAGCCCGGGGCAGGTTTCGCGCTCGGCGATCAATCCGGCCAGCAGCACGCCGACCTGACTGTTCAGCGTATCGACCTCGCCAATGGCTTCGATGCGCGGGTGATCCTTGGGCACCCGGCGGCCGTCGCCGAGTCCGGTTTCGCCTTTGTCGCCGGTGCGGGTGTAAATCTTCGACAAGCGAAAGCCCATGGTTTACCTCGGTAGTTGATTGGTTTCGGCGGCGATGGGCGCCGGTTGCGCCAGTGGCAGGCGCAGGGTGAAGCAGGTGCCTTGCCCCGGCGCCGACTGCACTTCCATCTGCCCTTTGTGGTTGTTGGTGATGATGAAGTACGACACCGACAGCCCGAGGCCCGTACCCTGGCCGATCTCCTTGGTGGTGAAGAACGGCTCGAAGGTGCGCTTGCGCACGTTCTCGCTCATGCCGATGCCGTTGTCCTCGACCTGAATCTCGGCCCAAGGTGGATTGAGTCGGGTGCGCAGAGTGATTCGCCCCGGCTCGCTGTCATCTTCGCGCTGGTGGATCGCCTGAGCGGCGTTTTTCAGCAGGTTGAGCAGAACCTGCTCGAGTTCGTTGGCGGTGCCGGGCACCGGGCCCAGCGCCGGGTCGAACTGGCGAATGATTGCCTGGCCCTTGAAGTCGAAGCCGATGGCCAGGTCAAAGTCGTTACCGGCGATTTCCACTGCTTGATCGATCAGCGCCGGCAGGTCGCAGGGCGCCATCTGGCGGTTGCTGCGGCGGCTGAAACTGAGCATGTGGGTGACGATTTTCGCTGCCCGCGCCCCGGCCTGCTGGATGCCGTCGAGCAGTTGCGGGACTTCCCGCCCTTGCAGGTAGCGGTTGACTGCGTCCAGCTCGATTCCCAGTTGCTCGGCCTGTTCGAGATTCTTCGGCAGGTCTGGCGACAGGCGTCGGCGAATGTTCTGCACGTTGTGCAGGATCGCCCCCAGCGGGTTGTTGATCTCGTGGGCCATGCCGGCGGCGAGGCCTCCGACCGACAGCATTTTCTCCGACTGCACCATCATTTCTTCCAATGACAGGCGCTGGGTGATGTCGTCGATCCGGATCACCACGCCGCGCCCGGCACCGCCCATCAGCGGGTAGAAGGTGAGGGCGTAGTGCTTGGGCTCGTCGTCCTTGAACCACGTCACCCGCTCGATTTTCGCCACCGTGTGTTGCTCGACGGTCTGCTTGAGTTGCGGCAGGAACGGTTTGAGCGGCTCGAACGCGAGGAAGATCGGCTGGTTCAGCGCTTCGTCCAGCCGTGTACCGGAAAGGGCGCTGGCCTCCTGGTTCCACTGCGTGACGTAGAGCTGCTCGTCGAGGGCGATCAGCGCCGAGGGCATGGAGTCGATGATGCTGTTGAGGTAGTTCTGGAACCCGGTGAGCTTCTTCTCGATCTTGCTGCGCACCTGGACTTCCAGCTCCAGCTTGCGGTTGGTGTGGCGGGTTTCTTCGGCCAGACCCTGAGCCTGATCGTAGGCCGCCTGGGAGTCGTCGCGGGCGCGCTTGAGTTGCTGCTCCCGGGCCTCGATGCGCGAAAGCATGGTGTTGAATGCTTCGGCGAGGCTGCCGATCTCATCATGGTTACCCCGGGAGGCGCGCAGGGCGTAGTTCTCCTCGCGGGTCACCTGGCGGGACAGTTCTTCCAGTTGATGGATCGGGCGGGTAATCAGGCGCTTGATCTGCCGGGCGATGACCAGCCATAGCAGCACACTGAAAATCAGGATCCCCAGACTGGCCGTGAGCGTGCCGGTGTAGAACGCGACTGGCAGCTCGCTGCTGGCCACCAAAAGCAGGTGGCCCGGCGCAGTACCGGGGCGGGGCAGGGTGATGAGTTGATTGCTGCGAAACTCGGTCAGTTGCCAGGCTTCGATGTGCCGGTAGCGTTCCGGCAGTTTGAGTTTGTCGCCGTGCTGCAGCTGCGCCAGACGTTCGCCTTTGCCGTCATATAAAGCGGCGGCACGCAGCGGGGAATAGCTGTCGAGTTCCTTGAGCAGGCGTTCGGCGCTTTGCGGCGACTGCAAGGCTTCGGCCACCAGACTCGGGTTCGACACCAGCCGGCCGATGGTCTGCAACGCCTGAGGCGCCATGCTTTCCTGGGAAATGTAATAGGCGGCGCTGATAAAGGTCAGGTTGGCGACCAGCAACACAGTGGTCAACAGCACCAGCAGAGCGGCCAGCAGTTTCTGGCCGACCGGCAGGTTTTCAAGACGCTGGCGCAATGGCATCAGGTTTATCGCAGCAAAGGAACAAGTGGCCAGCGTAGCCGCTGCTCAGTCGACGGGCAATCCGAGACTGTGCAGATGAGCGGTCAGGCGCTGTTGCAATTGCTTCAGATGCGGCAGGTTCAACTGATGACGCTCCGCGACCTTGCAGGCATAGCCGAGCAGATAGCTGATTTCGGTGCGGCGCTGGCTGGCCACGTCCTGATACATGGATGAGAAATTCGCTGCCGTGGCCTGGATCACCCGTTCGACTTCCTGTTGCAGGTTGTCCGCTGCGGCCGGTTGCCCGCAACGTTCGAGCAGCTCGGTCAGTTCACCGCACAGAGTGGCGACTTCGCAGTGATGTTGCTGCAAGCCACCGTTGCGGCAGTCGTGCAGCACCGTCAACGGATTGATCGCACAGTTGAGCGCCAGTTTGCGCCACAGGCGGGTGAGGATGTCGGCGCTCCATTCATGGGGGATTTTCGCTGCCTCAAGATCGTCCAGCCAGATCGGCGCCACGGGATGGCCGGCGTCGCCGAGCCAGGTGTAGCCGTGGCCGGCGAATACCACGCGCCAGTCGCCATCGCGAAAGGCGCCTTCGGTGCTGGAAGCGCTGATGCAGCGGGCCTGCGGGACTCGCGCGGCGACTGCTTCCTGGCTGCCGAGGCCGTTCTGCAAAAGAATCAGTTCGGCATCCGGGGCCAGACGGTGGGCAAGCCCGGCCACTGCCGCTTCGGCGTCGTAGGCCTTGCAGGCCACCAGCAGACGGCGGATGGGGCCGGGGCTGTCCGGAGTTTCGCTGGGAATCGCGTAACTGCTGGCCACGCCTTGTTCGACGAGGGTCAGGCCGCCCGCCGTTGCATAGTCGTGCAGGCGGTCGATGTCGCGCAGGATCAGCCGGACCGGCAATCCGGCCCGGGCCAGACGCGTGGCCCAGAGCGTGCCGAGACTTCCGGCACCCAGCACGTGCCAAGGGGTGGACATCAGTTTTTCACTCGGTAAGGTACTGGCATGCAAGGCTCGCCGTGTCGGTAGGAAAAGACCCGTTATAATGAGCCCGATTTTAACCGCAAGCCAAGCGCGCCGCGTGCCGTACGAGCGCGCCTTTTTATTGGAGAGATTACATGCCGTCGTTCGACGTGGTATCCGAACTGGACAAACACGAACTCACCAACGCGGTCGAGAACGCCGTGAAGGAACTCGATCGTCGTTATGACCTGAAAGGCAAGGGCAGCTTTGAATTCAAGGAAAAGGACCTGACCGTCCACCTGACCGCTGAAGCCGATTTCCAGCTGGAAGCGATGATCGAGATCCTCAAGCTGGCCCTGGTCAAGCGCAAGATCGACGTACAGTGCCTCGAAGTCAAAGACTCCTTCGCCTCGGGCAAGCTGATGAAGCAGGACGCTGTCCTCAAGGAAGGCATCGACAAGGAACTGGCGAAGAAGATCGTCGGCCACATCAAGGAAGCCAAACTCAAAGTACAGGCCGCCATCCAGGGCGAGCAGGTGCGTGTGACCGGCAAGAAGCGTGACGACCTGCAGGAAGCCATCGCGGCCCTGCGTGCCAAGGAATTCGGCATGCCACTGCAGTTCAACAACTTCCGCGACTAAGCTTTTCGGTCGGGAACCTCTCGGCGTTTAAAGCGTCCGAGGCCCAAGCAACGGCAGAAACGATTGAGCCCTTTAAGGCCCGGTCTTTCTGCCGCTGGTTTTTTACAGCCCGGGAAGCCGGCAATCAGGAGATAAAAGATGGATTTGAATGCTGAGGTGGACAACCTGGTTAAGGCATCCCAGGCGTGGATTCCGATGATCATGGAATACGGCAGCCGTGTGTTGCTGGCGGTGATTACCCTGGCCATCGGCTGGTGGCTGATCAACAAGGTCACGCAAAAACTCGGCGGCCTGCTGGCCCTGCGCAATGCCGACCTGGCGCTGCAAGGTTTCATCAGCAGCCTGGCCAACATCATTCTCAAGGTGCTGCTGATCGTCAGCGTGGCGTCGATGATCGGCGTCGAGACCACCTCGTTCGTCGCGGCGATCGGTGCGGCCGGCCTGGCCATCGGTCTGGCTTTGCAGGGCAGCCTGGCGAACTTCGCCGGCGGCGTGCTGATTCTGCTTTTCCGTCCGTTCCGCATTGGTGACTGGATCGAAGCCCAGGGTGTGGCGGGTACCGTCGACAGCATCCAGATCTTCCACACCGTGCTGCGCACCGGTGACAACAAGACCATCATCGTTCCGAACGGCAACCTGTCGAACGGCATCATCACCAACACCAACCGTCAGCCAACCCGCAAAGTGGTGTTTGACGTAGGTGTGGATTACGAAGCCGATCTGCAAAAGGCCCGCCAGGTGCTGCTGGATCTGGCCAAGGATGAACGCGTTCTGCAGGATCCGGCACCGCAGGCCGTTATTTCGACATTGGGTGACAGTTCGATCACTGTTTCCCTGCGTGTGTGGGTTAAAACTGCGGATTACTGGGATGTGATGTTCATGTTTAACGAACAGTCCCGTGATCGTTTAAAGACTGCAGGCATTGATATTCCTTTTCCGCAACGAGTGATTCGTGTGGTTCAGGAATCGGCGGTGTAATGATAGGTTGCTAATTAATTGCCTGACTTATCGGTCAGGCATCTATTACAAGTGACAGGCAATAAAAAAGGCCCATCCGAAGATGGGCCTTTTTGTTTTGTTACCGCAACTAACTCGGTGCGATTACAAAAGCGACAGCGGGTAGTCGACGATCAGACGGAACTCTTTCACGTCGCCTTCACCTTCGTCGGCGTTAGCGAAGTGCCAGGCTTGACGAAGACGGAAGGACAGGTCTTTGGCCGGGCCAGACTGAACTACGTATTTGGCTTCGAAGTTGGTTTCGTTGTGTTTGCCATCTTCGCCATACAGACCAGCGTAGGCACTGCCTGCTGGAGTGTGGGTGCCGTCGATGTCCCAGCCTTTGACGTAACGGGTCATGAAGCTCAGACCTGGAACGCCGTACTCAGCCATTTTCAGATCGTAACGGATCTGGGCAGACTTCTCGTTCGGGGCGTTGAAGTCAGAGTACTGGATGGAGTTGGCGAGGAAGATCGAGTCGCCGCCACGGTTGTTCTTGCCGATACCGATGTAGTCGAACGGAGTGTCACCGTTCACTTTCTGGAAGGCCAGGGTGATGGTGTGCGCTTTCAGGAACGACAACGCGGTGGCCAGGGAGAACGTGGTGTTGCTGATGTCACCGGCTTTCGCGTCACCGGTGTCGGTGGTGCGGTAGATGTTGAAGTCGGTGTTCAGCGAGGTGTCACCGCCGAATGGCGTGGTGAGGTTCACGTTGGCGTAGTACTGGTTCCAGATGTCTTCCAGTTTGGCGCCGTAGAGCGATGCGCTCAGGTTTTCGGTGATGCCGTACTTGCCACCGAAGTAGTCGATGGAATTGGCTGCAACGCCGGCATAGTTGGCGAAAAGATCACCATCACGTGCGTTCTTGTCCTGGCTGGAACCCGAGTAGAAGTGACCGGCCTCGAGGTCGAGGTCTTTGACTTCGCTGCTCTGCAGTTGGAAACCGCTGGCAGTTTGCGGGAGGATACGGGAACCGCCGATCGCGAACACTGGCGCGGTGCTTGGCTGCATGTCACCGATTTTCAGCTCGGTCTTGGAGACGCGGAACTTGATGGCTGCGCCTGCTTTGCCCTGGCTGTCGTTGACATCACGAGCGCCGTTGTTCGGGTTGACCACGTCGCTACGGCTCATGTTGCCCGAACCGGAAGTACCGTCACCACCGTCCAGTTTGATGGCCAGGTAGCCGAACGCATCAACGCCGACACCAACAGTACCTTGGGTGTAACCGGAGCTGAAGTTGCCCCAGATACCTTGGGTCCAGTCTTTTACGTCCTTCGCACGGTCTTTGTTGTCACGGTTGAAGTAATAGTTGCGAATCAGCAAATCAGCTTTCGCGTCTTCAACAAAGCCTTTGGCTTCAGCCTGGTCACTTACGAACGGTGCGGCCGTAGCCATCTGAGTACTGGCTGCTGCTGCAACTGCCAGTGCGATCATGCTCCACTTCATCACGCGCATCGTGATTTGCTCCTTTGGTTTTAGAAGAGTACTGCCGTCCCACCTGTTTTATTATCTGGGCGGCTCTTTCTTTTTGTGTCGGCGCAAACTTATATCACGCCGACCATGTTGGCGATACTTGCGCATCCAACCTTTCAGCTTCTTTACGAGCGTGTCGCAATCGGCTCGGTAGATGTCGCAAATTTACAGTCCAAATGCAATGGGACTGACAACTTCAGCGCTGTTTTACAGGGCTTGAGCATCGGTAAAAAAGAGTCCCTTGGCAAAACACTTGAATCTCCATCGGGCAACCCTGCCACTGTTTTTATGGGGCTCAAGGCATCCACTTCTTGTGGTGCGCTTATAGTCCATATGGGTATGAATGCAACAAGCGTGCACAAACCGCTGAATTGTTCCGGTTTTTTTCAGGGTGCTCGTCTGACGCTGTAAAAACCTCATAAAACCGGGGGCTTCGAGGGCCTTTCAAACAGGCTTGACGCCATCCTTCGCATGGTGTTGCTCCGTGAATGTCGCAGCGCGACAACCAAAAACGTTACCGGTTCACCCCGTCGGTGAGTATTCGGCGGATGCCCGACGCACTGAGCGTAGACGCACTGTGCGGTTTTGGTGCAAAAAAATTCAAAGGCTGTACTGAATTCATACAGTTGGGTCGCTGGATGAACGGAAGCGCTGAGGTGTGAGCGGGGCATTTTGCTCAGTTCACTCGCATTCCCGGTTCCGTCCTGGTGCACGCGAGTCATAAATGTCACATCCCGGGGCGTGGAGGAATTCTTGCGGCAACGCTGTTCGCCGTGAAGGTCACTCCAATCGCAGGTATGCTGCCGTCCAGTCGCTCGGCGCACCGCATTCACAACGGGGCGCTAAGCTGAAAACAGGTCATTTCGCCGGGAGTGCGCGCAGTGTTTGCTTTAGATTCACGACTTCAACAGGACACGCTGACCATCGGCGATTTCCCGCTGTGCCGACTACTGTTGTCCAACGACGCCAACTACCCGTGGTTCATCCTGGTGCCTCGTCGCGACGATATCAGCGAGTTGTTTCAGTTGGATGTCGCTGACCAGCAGCGCCTGTGGCAGGAAACCACGGCCCTGGCCGAGGTGCTCAAGGATTCCTTCGATGCCGACAAGATGAATGTGGCGACCCTGGGTAATGTGGTCAGCCAGCTGCATATGCATGTGATCGTGCGCAAACGGGACGATGCCGCCTGGCCGGCGCCAGTCTGGGGCAAGCACCCCGCCAGGCCTTACAGTGCCGAGCAAGTGGCCGCGATCCGCGAGCGCCTGCGTCTGGTGCTGGACGAAGATTTCACCTTTCTGGAGGGCTGAGTGATGAGCCTCGAACAACGTGTTACCGAGCTGGAAAGTCGCCTGGCGTTTCAGGATGACACCATTCAGGCATTGAACGATGTGCTGGTGGAGCAGCAGCGAGTGGTCGAGCGTCTGCAATTGCAGATGGCAGCGGTACTCAAGCGCCAGGAAGAGATGGTGGGCCAGTTCGGTTCTTTCGAAGAAGATGCGCCACCGCCACACTATTGAGAAGTGCGCGGGCATGCTCCCGTGAAAACGCATCCATTAAAAAACCGCGAACAGCCAGGCTGTTCGCGGTTTTTTTATTGCGGGGGGGACGTGGATCAGCGACGCGGCAAGGCGGCGATCACGTCTTCGGCCTGCAAGCCCTTGTCACGGTTCATCACCGAGAACTCCACGCGTTGGCCTTCGACCAGAACGCGGTGGCCTTCGCCACGAATGGCGCGAAAGTGCACGAAAATATCATCGCCGGAATCCCGGGAGATAAAGCCGAAGCCCTTGGAGGTGTTGAACCACTTGACGGTGCCGGTATCGCGGTTGCTCATGTCGTAGCTTTGCGCGGCGGCGGCCGGTGAGGATTTGTAGAAGCTGACGGCCAGGTGCAGAACCACGGCGACCAGTGCGATCACCAGGCTGAACAGCACGGCTGGCTGGCCGGCGATGACAGGCATCGGTGCGATCAGGGTGAGGGTTTGCAGGACAACGGTCAGGACCAGCAAAGCGCTGACCAGGTTTTGCAGATGCTGGCGCGGACCTTTGTTCCAGTAAGGGATAACTGGCGCAAGGATCAGGTTCAGCAGGCCGAAAAAGGCCAGATAAAGTGCATCGGGCTGTTGCAGGTAAGGTACCGCTTCGGACTTCAGGCTGGGTATGAAGGACAGCAGCAAGGCTGCTGCGCCCATTAGCAGGTGGACGATTTTCAACATTTTTATTGACTCACGTTATGACGGCTCACAAGGAAGAGCTGAAGGCGCACGGTTCGCTTCGGAACAATAAGAGGCGTTGGACACGTGCACGGCATCAGCCTATGCGCAGGCCCGGAAAACGGGGCGTAGCGACACACTGCCTATTTAACAGCAAAGCCTGCGGCTACTCAAATCACGCCGGCCAGCGGCAGCGTGTGGGGCGATTTGTCGCCTCTATCGGGGCGATACGGGGGCTGCGATGCGAGGGAGGCCTTGCTACAGTGAACCGACACCTGCTGGATGAAATTCAATCGCCGTTAGGGGGTAAGCATGGCAATCGATATCGGTATCAGTGAAGAAGACCGCAAATCCATCGTCGAAGGGCTCTCGCGCCTGCTGTCCGACACCTACGTGCTGTATCTGAAAACTCACAATTTCCACTGGAACGTCACCGGGCCGATGTTCCGGACCCTGCATCTGATGTTCGAGGAGCAATACAACGAACTGGCCCTGGCGGTCGACTCGATCGCCGAACGCATCCGGGCGCTGGGCTTTCCGGCGCCGGGCGCGTACGCGACCTATGCGCGCCTGTCTTCTATTAAGGAAGAGGAGGGCGTGCCGAGTGCCGAGGACATGATCAAGCAATTGGTCGAAGGGCAGGAAGCGGTAACCCGCACGGCGCGAGGGATCTTCCCTCTGCTGGACAAGGTCAGCGACGAGCCGACCGCCGACCTGCTGACCCAGCGCATGCAGGTTCACGAAAAAACCGCATGGATGCTCCGCGCACTGCTCGAGGCCTGATGACGGAAAGCGTACGGACCTTCGCTCGTGCGCTTTTCTCTTTTTTGCCCGGAAAAATCATTCGCGACGGTAGGATAAAAAACAGACACCCCGCCGCTCCATGATCCTCCGTATCGCGTTGGCTTATCCTACGTGAATGGTCAAAAAGTCATCTGGATCTGCCTTTGCACCTGCGCTTTTAATGAGGTCTCAGGATTTCGCCTTGATCACAGGCGCAGAAATGGCAAAGGAGTGTCAGCGATATGGAAGGTGGAGACAGGCGAGGAGACATTGCTGTCGTTTTGCAACAGGAAAAGTTCGTGGAGCCGTTTCTCGGCGGGTTCGACATGGAGTTGATCCGGCCGCTGTCCCGATCGGTACGCTTGAACGGGTTCGCGACCTGCATGCGGCTGGAGCAGGTTTACTGGAACATCCTGGGCCGGATGGCCGAGGACAATTGCTGTTCGGTCGGCACGCTGTTGTCCCGCGTCGATCGTGAAGTTCACCTGCGCCATGGCGGGGTGAAAAACTTCAGCGGTCTGGTGCGGGTGGTGTGTGTGGTGCATGGTCTGCGGGATTCTCCGGGGATGCACGACGCGGGTTGTCACTGACAAGACGGCCTGTGCAGTCTTCCGGCTGCACAGGCCGCATTTAATGGATATAATCCCGCTCTTTCGCCGCACAGCCCTGCATGTGCTGGCAATCTGATTGCCGAGACAACCCCATGCCGATGTACGATTACCAATGTGCTTCCTGTGGTCATCAGTTGGAAGCCATTCAAAAGATCAGCGACGCACCACTGGTCGATTGCCCTGCCTGCCAGGCGCCGGAACTCAAGAAGCAGCTGTCGATGCCGGGCTTTCGCCTCAGCGGCAGCGGCTGGTACGAAACCGATTTCAAGACCGGCGCGAAGAAGAATCTGGCCGGTGGCGACAAATCTGACTAGGGTTCAAACCCAGGTCGAACGACACGCGCGAGTTTCCACTAGTTGCACAGTGCTTGAGTGCAGCGGGATCTCCACCGAATTTCGAATTACGAGAAGCGAACCACTACCATGATGCGCAGCCATTATTGCGGCCAACTGAACGAAAGCCTGGAAGGCCAGGAAATTACCCTTTGCGGATGGGTTCACCGTCGTCGCGACCACGGCGGGGTGATTTTCCTCGATATCCGTGATCGTGACGGTCTGGCCCAGGTAGTGTTCGATCCGGATCGCGCCGAGAGCTTCGCCGCCGCTGATCGCGTGCGCAGCGAATACGTCGTGAAGATCACCGGCAAGGTGCGTCTGCGTCCGGCCGGTGCCACCAACGCCAACATGGCGTCGGGCATGATCGAAGTGCTGGGCTACGAGCTGGAAGTGCTGAACGAGTCGGAAACCCCGCCGTTCCCGCTGAACGAGTTCTCCGACGTTGGCGAAGAAACCCGTCTGCGCTATCGCTTCCTGGACCTGCGTCGTCCGGAAATGGCCGAGAAGCTGCGTCTGCGTTCGCGCATGACCACCAGCATCCGTCGCTACCTGGACGAGAACGGCTTCCTCGACGTGGAAACGCCGATCCTGACCCGTGCCACTCCGGAAGGCGCGCGCGACTACCTCGTGCCGAGCCGTACCCACGCTGGTTCGTTCTTCGCGCTGCCGCAATCGCCACAGCTGTTCAAGCAACTGCTGATGGTTGCCGGCTTCGACCGTTACTACCAGATCGCCAAGTGCTTCCGCGACGAAGACCTGCGTGCCGACCGTCAGCCTGAGTTCACTCAGATCGACATCGAAACCAGCTTCCTCGACGAAAAAGACATCATGGGCCTGACCGAAGGCATGATCCGCAACCTGTTCAAGGAAGTGCTGGATCTGGAATTCGGCGAATTCCCGCACATGACCTTCGAAGAAGCCATGCGCCGTTACGGCTCCGACAAACCAGACCTGCGTAACCCGCTGGAACTGGTAGACGTGGCCGATCAGCTGAAAGAAGTGGATTTCAAGGTCTTCAGCGGCCCTGCCAACGATCCGAAATGCCGTATCGCCGCACTGCGCGTTCCAGGCGGGGCGAGCATGCCGCGCAAGCAGATCGACGATTACACCAAGTTCGTCGGCATCTACGGTGCCAAGGGCCTGGCGTACATCAAGGTCAACGAGCGTGCTGCCGGTGTTGACGGTCTGCAATCGCCGATCGTGAAAAACATCCCGGAAGCCAACCTGAACGTAATCCTCGATCGCGTTGGCGCAGTCGACGGCGACATCGTGTTCTTCGGCGCCGACAAGGCCAAGATCGTCAGCGAAGCCCTGGGCGCACTGCGTATCAAGCTCGGTCACGACCTGAAGCTGCTGACCTGCGAGTGGGCACCGATGTGGGTCGTCGACTTCCCGATGTTCGAAGAGAACGACGACGGCAGCTTCTCGGCTCTGCACCACCCGTTCACCGCACCGAAGTGCTCGCCGGAAGAGCTGGAAGCCAACCCGGCCGGCGCTCTGTCCCGTGCCTACGACATGGTGCTGAACGGCACCGAGCTGGGTGGCGGTTCGATCCGTATCCACCGCAAAGAGATGCAACAGGCGGTGTTCCGTCTGCTGGGCATCAATGAAGCGGAACAGGAAGAGAAATTCGGCTTCCTGCTCGACGCCCTGAAATACGGCGCGCCGCCGCACGGTGGTCTGGCCTTCGGTCTGGACCGTCTGGTGATGCTGATGACCGGCGCCCAGTCGATCCGTGAAGTGATCGCCTTCCCGAAAACCCAGAGTGCTGCCGACGTGATGACGCAGGCGCCGGGTGTCGTGGATGCGAAGGCATTGCGCGAATTGCACATTCGTTTGCGCGAAACGCCAAAGGCCGAGTAAGACGGGCCTGAAGGCGCATCTTCGGATGCGCCTTTTTTCTTTCTGCAGTGATTGAAAACAAGATTTTTTTGCCGGCCGATGCACCTGCATGGCGGGCATTGTTCAAGAGAATTCGGAGCGAGTTATGGCAGGTCATTCCAAGTGGGCGAACATCAAGCACCGCAAAGAACGCCAGGATGCCAAGAGAGGCAAGATCTTCACCAAGTGGATCCGCGAACTGACCGTGGCGGCCCGTCAGGGCGGCGGTGATCCGGGCTCCAACCCGCGTCTGCGTCTGGCACTGGACAAGGCGCTGGGCGCCAACATGAGCCGGGACATCATCGACCGTGCCGTGGCCCGTGGCGCCGGCGCGACCGAAGCCGACAACGTTGAAGAATTGACCTACGAAGGTTACGGCCCGGGCGGCGTGGCGGTGATGGTCGAGTGCATGACCGACAACCGCAACCGCACCGCAGCAGCTGTTCGCCACGCGTTCAGCAAGTGTGGCGGCAACCTCGGTACCGACGGCTCGGTAGCCTATCTGTTCGAACGCAAGGGCCAGATCAGCTTTGCACCGGGCGTTGACGAAGACGCACTGACGGAAGCGGCGCTGGAGGCCGATGCCGACGACGTGGTCAGCCACGAAGACGGCTCGATCGACGTGTTCACCTCGTTCACCAGTTTCTACGCGGTACGCAATGCCCTGGAAGCCGCTGGTTTCAAGGGTGATGACGCGGAAATCGTCATGCAGCCGACCACCAGCGCCGAACTGGACCTGGAGGGCGCCGAGAAGGTGCTCAAGCTGATCGACATGCTGGAAGACCTGGACGACGTGCAGAACGTCTACTCCAACGCGGACATTCCGGAAGACGTGGCCGCTCAGCTCGGTTAAGAGCGACTACGATTCAATGTGGGAGATTCCGTGTTTGAGGCTTACCCTCAAGCACGGGATCTCCCACATTTGTTTTTGTGTTTTTTCGAACCAGCAGGCTTATGACTTTAATTCTTGGTATCGACCCCGGTTCGCGCATTACCGGTTACGGCATTGTTCGCGATACCGGACGCGGCGGCTGCATCTATGTCGCCTCGGGTTGTATCCGCACCGGTGCCGGCGAGCTGCATGAGCGGTTGCAGATCGTCTATCGCGGCGTGCGGGAAATCATCCAGACCTACGGCCCGGTCACCATGGGCATTGAAAAAGTGTTCATGGCGAAAAATGCCGATTCGGCGCTCAAGCTCGGGCAGGCCCGCGGAGCCGCTATCGTTGCCGGCGCCGAAGAAAGCCTGGAGATCGCCGAGTACACGGCCACCCAGGTCAAGCAGGCTGTGGTGGGAACTGGCGCTGCCAATAAAGAGCAGGTGCAGATGATGGTCATGCACATGCTCAAGCTGACCAGCAAACCGCAAATCGACGCTTCGGATGCCCTGGCGATTGCCATTTGTCACGCCCACACCCGCTCCAGTCTGTTGCCGCACGGCCTGGGAACGGCACGCAGTCGTGGCGGGCGCCTGCGTCTCTGATAGCATCAGCAGTCAATTTCACGGAATGTGGATTTCGCGCCTGGGTCGTCGGCCGTCAATCCATGTTCTGTCGGTCGCCAGCCCACGGCTGGCCAACGCTCAAGGATCTGAAACGTGATTGGACGCTTGCGCGGCACTCTGGCTGAGAAACAGCCGCCGCACCTGATTCTGGATGTAAACGGCCTCGGGTATGAGCTGGAAGTGCCCATGACCACCCTTTATCGTCTGCCGTCGGTCGGTGAACCGCTGACCTTGCACACCCATTTGGTCGTACGCGAAGACGCGCAGTTACTCTATGGTTTTGCCGGCAAGCGTGAGCGAGACTTTTTTCGCGAGTTGATCCGTCTCAATGGTGTAGGGCCGAAACTGGCCCTGGCCTTGATGTCGAGTCTGGAAGTCGACGAGTTGATCCGCTGCGTGCAGTCCCAGGACACCTCGGCGCTGACCAAGGTGCCGGGCGTGGGCAAGAAAACCGCCGAGCGTCTGCTGGTCGAGCTCAAGGATCGCTTCAAGGCCTGGGAAACCTCGCCGGCCATGTTCGCACTGGTGCCGAACCAGCCGGACGGTCCGGCGCCGATCAATACCGCCGAGAACGATGCGGTCAGCGCGCTGATTTCCCTGGGCTACAAGCCACAGGAAGCGAGCAAGGCGATTTCCGCGATCAAAGAGAAAGGCCTGAGCAGCGAAGACATGATTCGACGCGCCCTGAAGGGAATGATTTAAGTGATTGAAGCTGATCGTCTGATCGCCGCCACGCACAGCCCGCGTGAGCGCGAAGAAGTCCAGGATCGGGCGATACGTCCCGTCAGCCTGGCCGAATACATCGGCCAGCCGACCGTTCGCGAGCAGATGGAACTGTTTATCCAGGCCGCCCGTGGCCGTAGCGAATCCCTCGACCACACCCTGATCTTCGGTCCGCCAGGGCTGGGTAAAACCACGCTGGCCAACATCATCGCTCAGGAAATGGGCGTGTCGATCAAGAGCACTTCCGGCCCGGTGCTGGAGCGTCCGGGTGATCTGGCGGCGCTGTTGACCAATCTTGAACCGCACGACGTGCTGTTCATCGATGAAATCCATCGCCTGTCGCCGATCGTCGAAGAAGTGCTGTACCCGGCGATGGAAGATTTCCAGCTCGACATCATGATCGGTGAAGGACCGGCGGCGCGCTCGATCAAGCTCGATCTGCCGCCGTTCACCCTGGTTGGCGCGACGACGCGGGCGGGCATGCTGACCAACCCGTTGCGTGACCGTTTCGGTATCGTCCAGCGTCTGGAGTTCTACAGCACCGCCGACCTGGCGACGATTGTCAGCCGTTCGGCGAGCATCCTCGGTTTGCCGCTGGATCCGGAGGGTTCTTTCGAAATTGCCCGCCGTGCACGTGGTACGCCGCGAATCGCCAACCGCCTGTTGCGTCGGGTGCGGGATTTCGCCGAAGTCCGGGCCAAGGGGCACATCACCAAGGCTGTCGCGGATCTGGCGCTGAACCTGCTGGATGTCGACGAGCACGGTTTCGATCATCAGGACCGGCGTCTGCTGTTGACCATGATCGAAAAGTTCGATGGCGGTCCGGTGGGTATCGACAGTCTGGCGGCGGCGATCAGCGAAGAACGCCACACCATTGAGGACGTGCTCGAGCCGTATCTGATTCAGCAGGGTTACATCATGCGGACGCCGCGAGGCCGGGTGGTTACCCGCCATGCGTACCTGCATTTTGGTTTAAACATTCCGACACGAATGGGCGAGATGCCCGTGGTAGACGAGTTTCTCGATGCCGTGGACGATTAATACACATTTATTGTCGATTTATTCAGCGTTTGTACTGTCTCAGGACGGTACTTTTGCGGTAAAGCCTTCGAACAATGAAAAACAGTTGCCTGGCCGGATTGGCAACCCGAGGAGTAAGCACTAGAGTATGCGCGCGCAAAACGGGCTTGAGCCGTTCGCACATCGTTGTCGCGTTTATTACGAGGACACCGATGCGGGCGGCATCGTGTATTACGTTAATTACCTCAAGTTTATGGAACGGGCTCGAACCGAGCGGCTCCGGGAGCTGGGCTTTGCCCAGTCGGCGCTGGCAGGGGAGGACCTGTTGTTCGTCGTGCATTCCAGCGAAGCGCGTTATCACGCGCCGGCGCGACTGGACGACGAGCTTCTGGTAAGCGCTGATGTAATCGAATTGAACCGTGCCAGCCTGCGCTTTCGACAGCAGGTCAGGCGGGCAACGGATAATGTGCTGCTCTGCGAAGGGCAGTTTCTGGTGGCCTGTGTGCGCACTAACAGTTTGAAACCCCGGGCCCTTCCCGAAGACCTGCGTGCGGCCTTTGCCGACGCGGTCGGCACGGGTACACACTCAAAGCAGGAGATAAAGCGTGGAAGCTAACGTCGTCGACCATTCCTCCATGTGGAGCCTGGTCAGCAATGCCAGCATCGTGGTGCAGTTGGTAATGTTGACCCTGGTAGCCGCATCGGTGACCTCATGGATCATGATCTTTCAGCGCAGCAACCTGCTGCGCGCCGGTCGACGTGCCCTGGAGAGCTTCGAGGAGCGCTTCTGGTCGGGTATCGACCTGTCCAAACTCTACCGTCAGGCCGGCAGCAATCCGGATCCGGATTCGGGTGTCGAGCAGATCTTCCGTGCCGGCTTCAAGGAGTTCTCCCGTCTGCGTCAGCAGCCAGGTGTCGACCCTGAAGCGGTGATGGAAGGTGTGGCCCGTGCCATGCGCGTCGCCATCTCCCGCGAAGAAGAAAAGCTCGAGCAGAGCCTGCCGTTCCTCGCCACCGTGGGTTCCGTCAGCCCGTACATCGGTCTGTTCGGTACCGTCTGGGGGATCATGAACTCCTTCCGTGGACTGGCCAGCGCCCAACAGGCAACCCTGGCTACCGTGGCTCCCGGCATTGCCGAAGCCCTGATCGCCACCGCGATCGGTCTGTTCGCCGCGATCCCGGCCGTTATCGCTTACAACCGTTTCTCTGCCCGCAGCGAAACCTTGCTGAGCCGCTACTACACCTTCGCCGATGAATTCCAGGCGATCCTGCACCGCAAAGTGCACACCAGCGAAGAATAAGCAGGTATTTCCCGATGGCTTTAATCACTCGAGCCCGACACAAGCGCAAGCCGGTCGCCGAGATGAACGTAGTGCCTTACATCGACGTGATGCTGGTGCTGCTGGTCATCTTCATGGTGACTGCGCCGATGCTCAATCAGGGCGTGAAAGTGGATCTGCCCAAGGTTTCCAGCGAAGCCTTGCCGCAGGACAACAACACCCAGGTGCTGACCATTTCGATCAAGTCGGACAAGACCTATTACTGGAACCTTGGCAGCGAAGTCGACACCGAGAAGCAGCAGGACCGGGCCATGACCCTGCCACAGATGACCGACGCGGTGACCAAGATCATTCGCGCCGGCACTGAAGGCGGCAAGCGTACCCAGGTCTTCATCCGTGGCGACAAGTCCGTCGATTATGGCTCCGTCATGGGCGCCATGGGCGGGTTGCAGAAAGCCGGGGTCGGTAACGTTGGCTTGATCACCGAGGCGCCCTGATGCAGCAACAGCGAGAGCCGTCCGCCTCGGAAAGCTACTTCTGGCCTAGTGTCTGGGCGATTGGCTTGCACGTGCTGGTGTTCGGCATGCTGTTCGTCAGTTTCGCCCTGACCCCGGAGCTGCCGCCGGCCAAGCCGATTGTCCAGGCGACCCTGTACCAGCTGAAATCGAAAAGTCAGGCAACCACCCAGACCAATCAGAAGATTGCGGGTGAGGCGAAGAAATCCGCCGCGCGCCAGACTGAAGTCGAGCAGATGGAGCAGAAAAAGGTCGAGCAGGAAGCGGTGAAGGCTGCGGAACAAAAGAAAGAAGAAGCGGCTCAAAAGGCCGAGGAAGCCAAGAAGGCCGATGAGGCGAAGAAAGCGGACGAGGCGAAGAAGGCTGATGAAGCCAAGAAAGCCGAAGACGCGAAGAAAACCGCCGAAGCCAAGAAGGCAGAAGAGAAACAATTGGCTGATATAGCCAAGAAAAAAGCCGAAGAAGAAGCCAAGAAGGCTGCTGAAGAAGAGGCCAAGAAAGCGGCCGCTGAAGAAGCCAAGAAGAAGATCGTCGAAGACGCGAAGAAGAAAGCCGCCGAAGACGCCAAGAAGAAAGCTGAAGCTGAAGAGGCGAAGAAGAAAGTCGCCGAAGACGCGAAGAAGAAAGCTGCTGCCGATGCTGCGAAGAAGAAAGCGCAGGACGCGGCACGTAAATCCGCCGAAGACAAAAAGGCTCAGGCCCTGGCAGATTTGCTTTCCGACACGCCGCAGCGCCAGCAGGCCTTGGCCGATGAGCAGGGCGATGAAGTCGCGGGCAGTTTCGATGACCTGATTCGTGCGCGGGCAGCGGAAGGCTGGGCACGTCCACCTTCGGCACGCAAAGGCATGACGGTTGTACTGCAGATCGGCATGTTGCCGGACGGTACGGTGACTTCGGTCAGCGTGGCCAAGTCCAGTGGCGACGGTCCGTTCGATGCGTCGGCAGTGGCAGCGGTCAAGAATATTGGACGTTTGACGGAAATGCAGGGAATGAAGCCGAGCGATTTCGCTCCGTATCGTTCATTCAAGATGACATTCACACCTGAGGATCTAGCCTTGTGAGAAACCTTCTTCGAGGAATGCTGGTCGTGATCTGCTGCATGGCAGGGATCGCGATGGCGGATGAAAAGAACATTCTGGTCACCAGCGGCAGCGATCGGGCAACTCCGATCGCCGTCGTACCTTTCGGTTTCCAGGGCGGTGCCGTCCTGCCGGATGACATGGCTGAAATCATTGGTAACGATTTGCGCAACTCGGGCTATTACTCGCCGATTCCAAAGCAAAACATGATCAGCCAGCCAAGCCAGCCGAGCGAAATCATCTTCCGTGACTGGAAGGCGGTGGGCGCGCAATACATGATGGTCGGCAGCATCGTGCCGGCCGGTGGCCGTCTGCAGGTGCAGTGGGCTCTGTTCAACGTCGCCACCGAACAGAAAGTGGCTGACGGCAGTGTGTCGGGTACTACCGAACAGCTGCGCGACATGGCGCACTACATCTCCGATCAGTCGTTCGAAAAACTGACCGGCATCAAAGGTGCATTCTCGACTCGCCTGCTGTACGTCACGGCCGAGCGTTTCTCCGAGAAGAACACCCGTTACACCCTGCAGCGCTCGGACTATGACGGCGCCCGCGCCGTGACCCTGCTGCAGTCGCGCGAGCCGATCCTGTCGCCGCGTTTCGCACCGGACGGCAAGCGTATCGCCTACGTGTCGTTCGAACAGAAGCGTCCGCGCATCTTCATGCAGAACATCGACACCGGTCGCCGCGAACAGATCACCAACTTCGAAGGCCTGAACGGCGCGCCAGCCTGGTCGCCGGACGGCAATCGCCTGGCGTTCGTGTTGTCGAAAGATGGTAACCCGGACATCTACGTGATGAACCTCGGCTCCCGTCAGATCACCCGCGTGACCGCAGGTCCAGGCATCAACACCGAACCGTACTGGGGCAAGGATGGTTCGACCATCTACTTCACCTCCGACCGTGGCGGCAAGCCGCAGATCTACAAGACCAGTGCTGGTGGCGGCGGTGCCGAGCGTGTGACGTTCGTGGGCAACTACAACGCCAACCCCAAGCTTTCGGCGGATGAAAAGACCCTGGTGATGATCCATCGTCAGGACGGTTTCACCAATTTCAAGGTGGCGGCCCAGGATTTGCAGCGCGGAAGTGTAAAAATCCTCACTGATAGCACTCTGGACGAGTCGCCTACTGTTGCGCCCAACGGCACCATGGTAATCTACGCCACCCGCCAGCAGGGCCGGGGAGTCTTGATGCTCGTGTCCATTAATGGACGCGTGAGGCTCCCGCTTCCTACCGCTCAAGGCGAAGTCAGAGAACCGTCCTGGTCCCCTTACCTGAACTGACGCGGCGCTTTACGTTTTACTTAACACACTGGGGTTCATTAGGAGTTTCACGATGGAAATGCTGAAGTTTGGTAAATTTGCTGCGCTGGCTCTGGCCATGGCTGTAGCTGTAGGTTGCTCGTCCAAAGGCGGCGACAACGCCGGTGAAGGCGCTGTTGATCCAAACGCTGGTTACGGCGCAAACACTGGTGCAGTTGACGGTTCCCTGAGCGAAGAAGCTGCTCTGCGCGCAATCACCACCTTCTACTTCGAATACGACAGCTCGGACCTGAAGCCAGAAGCCATGCGCGCTCTGGACGTTCACGCCAAAGACCTGAAAGCAAACGGCGCTCGCGTTGTTCTGGAAGGCAACACCGACGAACGTGGTACTCGTGAGTACAACATGGCACTGGGCGAGCGTCGTGCGAAAGCCGTTCAGCGCTACCTGGTACTGCAAGGTGTTTCCCCAGCTCAGCTGGAACTGGTTTCCTACGGCGAAGAGCGTCCAGTTGCTACCGGCAACGACGAGCAGTCCTGGGCTCAAAACCGTCGCGTCGAACTGCGTAAGTAATTCGATATGCGAACGTGCCGTCGTGCTGTAACTGTTCTGGCTCTCAGCCTCGCGCCGCTTGCGGCGTGGGCTGCGGTTCCTGTGGTCGATGACAACTCCGGTTATAACAATAGCGGGAGCAGTTATCCGCCTGCAGGTTACGGTACGAACGGCGCCTATGCCGGGGGAGCGGCTTCGGCCCCTGCCTCGGCACAAGGCATGCTGTTCAACCAACTGCAACAAATGCAGGATCAACTGTCGCGCCAGCAAGGCGTGATCGAAGAACTGCAGAACCAAGTTTCGCGCATGAAGCAGGAATCCCTGGAGCGATACCAGGATCTTGATCGGCGCATAGGATCCGGCGTTGCACCTGCCGCGACTCCCGAGAATTCTTCTGCCGGTGGCGATGCAAGTGCTGCTGCCGGTGCCGCCGCTGGAGCCGGGGCCGCTGCGGCCGCCCAGGCACCTGCCGCGGGTGGCGAACCGGCTGATCCGGCCAAGGAAAAGCTGTATTACGATGCAGCTTTCGACCTGATCAAGGCCAAGGATTTCGACAAGGCCAGCCAGGCGTTTGCCGCTTTCCTGCGTAAATACCCGAACAGCCAATATGCGGGCAACGCCCAGTACTGGCTGGGTGAAGTGAACCTGGCAAAAGGCGATCTGCAAGGTGCAGGTCAGGCTTTCGCCAAGGTTTCGCAGCTGTATCCCAAGCACGCCAAAGTGCCGGATTCGCTGTACAAGCTGGCTGACGTAGAGCGCCGCCTCGGTCATACCGACAAGGTCAAAGGCATTCTGCAGCAGGTGGTGGCCCAGTATCCGGGCACGTCCGCCGCTCAGTTGGCCCAGCGCGATCTGCAACGCATGTAACAGCTTTGACCCGTTTGGAAGAAACCCGCGCTTGTCGCGGGTTTTTTCGTTAGAATTCACGCCCTTTTATGAAACACGCTTCTGGTGATCTACGCGTTGGCGGGGTTGCCTGAAGTGCCTGACGGAGGCGGACAGCCTGTTTAGCTGTTACGCCCGTGGCGACTATGCAAGACACATTGAGAATCACCGAAGTTTTCTACTCGTTGCAGGGGGAAACGCGGACTGCCGGGCTGCCCACTGTTTTTGTGCGCCTGACCGGTTGCCCATTGCGTTGCCAATACTGCGACAGCGCCTACGCGTTCAGCGGTGGCACGATCCGTACCCTCGACGACATCCTTGAGCAAGTGGCCGGCTTTCGCCCGCGCTACGTCTGCGTCACTGGCGGTGAGCCGTTGGCACAACCCAATGCCATCCCTTTGCTCAAGCAGTTGTGCGATGCCGGCTACGAAGTCTCGCTGGAAACCAGCGGCGCCCTCGACATCTCGGCGGTCGATCCGCGGGTCAGTCGGGTGGTCGACCTGAAAACGCCAGACTCCAAAGAAGCCCATCGCAACCGTTACGAGAACATCGAACTGCTGACGCCCAACGATCAGGTGAAGTTTGTCATCTGCTCGCGGGAGGACTATGACTGGGCGGTATCGAAGCTGATCCAGTACGGTCTCGAGCGACGTGCAGGTGAAGTGCTGTTTTCCCCAAGTCACCATGACCTGAACGCTCGGGATCTGGCGGACTGGGTGGTGGCGGATAACCTGCCAGTGCGCCTGCAACTGCAGCTGCATAAATATCTATGGAATGATGAGCCGGGGCGCTGAGATGACTGAACAACTGAACACTAGCGAAAAACGTGCGGTAATCCTGCTGTCGGGTGGTCTGGACTCGGCCACTGTCGTGGCCATGGCCCGCGCTGAAGGTTACGCCTGCTATACCATGAGTTTCGATTACGGTCAGCGTTCCCACGCCGAACTGCATGCCGCTGCTCGCGTTGCCCGCGATCTGGGTGTGGTCGAGCACAAGGTGATCGGCCTGAACCTGAACGGCATGGGCGGTTCGGCCCTGACCGACACCAGCATCGATATCCCGGAAGAGCTGGGCGAAGGTATCCCGGTGACTTACGTGCCCGCACGCAACACGGTTTTCCTGTCGCTGGCTCTCGGCTGGGCTGAAGTGCTCGGTGCCCGTGACATCTTTATCGGCGTCAACGCGGTCGATTACTCCGGTTACCCGGATTGCCGTCCCGAGTTCATCGAGTCGTTCGAGCGCATGGCCAATCTGGCTACCAAGGCCGGTGTGGAAGGCAATGGTTTCCGCATCCAGGCACCGCTGCAGAACCTGAGCAAGGCGCAGATCGTCCAGGCGGGCGTGAAGCTTGGCGTTGATTACGGGCTGACTGTTTCCTGCTATCAAGCCGACGATGACGGCCGCGCTTGCGGCAAATGCGACAGCTGCCGACTGCGTGCAGAAGGCTTCGCGGCGGCCGGAATCAGCGACCCGACACCTTATTTTTGATTATTTTCAAATTAGGTGTTGAATAGTCCTTAAAAATCAGTATTATACGCGCCACCACACAGCGGGTCGTTAGCTCAGTTGGTAGAGCAGTTGGCTTTTAACCAATTGGTCGTAGGTTCGAATCCCACACGACCCACCATATTTAGCGGTTTAGAAAATCCGGAAGGCCCACGAAAGTGAGGATTTCCGGGTTTTTTTTTGCCTGCGATTCGGGCATCCCTCCCTTCGTTTCTTCCTGCCGTGACGCAGGTCAGAATCATCTTTTGTATCAACGGGATATTCTGTAGCCTTGCGCAGCTTCAATGCTGTCCGTGCCTGATAATACTCACTCTCCCGGCGGTACCCTCAAGCGGTCCGGAGCCGGGTGTATACTCGACTTTCGCGCGAATGCGCCTGCAGGTCTTGCGAACATGACGCAGATTTCCGAACGCCTTCTGGTACAAGCCCACCTCGACGCCAAGCAGCCCAAGCCGCTGACGGCCGAGGAAGAGGCTTATTACCGTTCCGCCATCGCCGCCGAGCTCAAGGCTCAGGACGCGGTGCTGGTTGCCCACTTTTATTGCGATCCGATCATCCAGGCCCTCGCCGAAGAAACCGGCGGTTGCGTGTCCGATTCCCTGGAAATGGCCCGCTTCGGCAACGCCCATCCGGCCAAGACCGTAGTGGTTGCCGGCGTGAAATTCATGGGCGAGACCGCGAAGATTCTCAACCCTGAAAAACGCGTGCTGATGCCGACCCTGGAAGCGACCTGCTCGCTGGATCTGGGTTGCCCGGTGGACGAGTTCTCGGCGTTCTGCGATCAGCATCCGGAGCGCACCGTGGTGGTGTATGCGAACACCTCGGCCGCCGTCAAAGCCCGCGCCGACTGGGTGGTGACCTCCAGTTGCGCACTGGAAATCGTCGAGAGCCTGATGGACAACGGCGAAACCATTATCTGGGGCCCGGACAAGCACCTGGGTACCTACATCCAGCGTCAGACCGGCGCCGACATGCTGCTCTGGGACGGTGCCTGCATCGTTCACGAAGAGTTCAAGTCCAAGCAGCTGGAAGACATGAAAGCGCTGTACCCGGACGCCGCCATTCTGGTGCATCCGGAGTCGCCGACCTCGGTGATCGAGCTGGCGGACGCCGTCGGTTCCACCAGTCAGCTGATTGCCGCCGCTCAATCGCTGCCGAACAAGACCCTGATCGTCGCCACCGATCGCGGCATCTTCTACAAGATGCAGCAGCTGTGCCCGGACAAGGTCTTCATCGAGGCGCCAACCGCCGGTAACGGCGCGGCGTGCCGCAGTTGCGCACATTGCCCGTGGATGGCCATGAATACCCTTGAGCGCACGCTGAAGTGCTTGAAGGAGGGCTCGAACGAGATCTTCATCGACCCGGCGCTGATCCCGCAGGCGATTCGTCCGCTCAAACGCATGCTCGATTTCACTCAGGCAGCGCGGCTGAAGCTGGCCGGCAACGCCTGACCTTGAGCCACAAACAAAAACGCCCCGATTGGATCGGGGCGTTTTTGCATCTGCAGGATTATTTGGCTTTCTTCGGGATTCGCACGAGCTGCGTGTCGGAGTAGATGTCATGCCAGGCGCGTTTCTGTTTGTCGAACAGTGACCAGAAGAACCCCAGGCCCAGGCAGAGCCACGATGCAATCGACACCATGAACCGCAGCAACGCCTGCCACAGGCTGATTGCAGTGCCATCAGCGTTCTGCACGCGAATGCCCCACACTTGCATGCCCAGGGTCTGACCTGCGTGGGTCCAGAATTTGGCAAAGAAGCCAAACAGCACCAACAGCAACACCGTGGAGTACAGCGGATCGCCATCCAGTTGCCCGGCGTCGGTCAGAACCCGCAGACGCTCTTCACCGATGATCGCGGCCTGAATCATCTTGTAGACGCCACCGGTCACAATTAGCAGGGCAGTGCACAGCAGAAAGTCATAGAACATCGCTGCCAGACGACGGCCCAGGCCGACGGCGGGGAAATCGCCCTGGGGAGTGAGCAGGTGTTTCGACATGGCAGCCTCTGGACAGGAAGTGAAGCGCCATTTTACGGATTTGCGCCCACAAAAAAGCCCCTGATATCAATATCAGGGGCTTTTTCGTAACAGAAATCAGGCTTCTGCGATGACTTCGTCAGCTTGCATGCCTTTCTGGCCTTGCACTGCAACGAAGGTCACTTTCTGGCCTTCTTTCAGGCTCTTGAAGCCGTTGCCCTGAATGGCGCGGAAATGCACGAACAGATCCGGACCGCTTTCTGGAGTGATAAAACCAAAACCTTTCTCGTCGTTAAACCACTTGACGGTACCGCTCTGACGTGTGGACATTTCTTATTTCCTTTGACGCATAAATTGATGACAGTCTCTTTCTCATGAAAGAGTACTGGGGCTGGTTGCAGGAGAGTAAGAAGACGTCGAACGGGATGTAGCTAACTTGTAGGCTACTGCCCAGGTCACGATTCCAAGCTGACCCATGCAAACACAGTGGACAAACTCTACGCCAACTACGGGAGGAAAAACAAGCCCTGTGAAGGCCCCGGTTTTCCTGCGCTTGCTGGCACTTAGTCGGTCCACTAGTCCGGCTTATTCGATTGGCTTGTTCAATTGTTTTCGAACGTTATAAGCCAAGTTCATATTCGAATCGAATGTAAACAGAGTGCACTGTTTTATGGCGATTGCGTTACACATTAGTGCACGCATAACGCAATCGCGTTACTTATAGAAACAGTCAATCAACCACGATAGTAGCGTTGTGGAACAAATGGCATTTTGCTTACAAGCAATGGCACCTTTTTCCCACGAACAATCGCCCAAACTGGCGTGTCGAGCGCGACGTAGGCGCTGTCCAGGTAACCCATGGCCAGCGGGCCGCCCAGGGTCGGGCCGAAACCGCCGCTGCACACGCTGCCGACGATTTCGCCCGCTTCGTTGACGATCTCTGCACCTTCACGGACCGGCGTACGCTCTTGCGGCAGCAGGCCGACGCGTTTGCGCTGAACGCCGTTTTGCTGTTGGGCGAAGACCTGTTCTGCACCCGGGAAACCACCGGCACGCGCACCGTCGGCACGCCGAGGCTTGGAGATCGCCCACAGCAGGCTGGCTTCGATCGGGGTGGTCTCGGTGTTCATGTCGTGGCCATACAGGCACAGGCCGGCTTCCAGGCGCAGCGAGTCACGGGCGCCGAGGCCGATGGCGGCGACTTCCGGTTCGGCCAGCAGGGCGCGGGCGAGTTTTTCCGCGTCGGCTGCCGGAACCGAGATTTCGAAACCGTCTTCACCGGTGTAGCCCGAACGGCTGACAAAGCAGTCGACGCCCAGCAGCTTCACGCGGGTGAATTGCATGAAAGTCATTTTCGCCACTTCCGGCGCCAGGCGCGCCAGCACGGTCACGGCGGCCGGGCCTTGCAGGGCGAGCAGGGCGCGTTCTTCGAACAGCTGCTCGATCTTGCATTGATCGCCGATGTGTTTTTGCAGATGGGCCAGGTCCTGGTCCTTGCACGCGGCGTTGACCACCAGGAACAGTTCGTCGTTGCCCAGGTTGGCGACCATCAGGTCATCGAGGATGCCGCCGGTTTCATTGGTGAACATCGCGTAGCGCTGCATGCCGACCGGCAGGTCGATGATGTCCACCGGCACCAGGGTTTCCAGGGCTTTGGCGGCATTGGCGCCGGTCAGACGGATCTGGCCCATGTGCGAGACATCGAACAGCCCGGCCTGCTCACGGGTGTGCTGGTGTTCTTTCATCACGCCCAGCGGGTATTGCACCGGCATGTCGTAGCCGGCGAACGGCACCATGCGGGCGCCGAGTTCGATGTGCAGAGCGTGCAGCGGGGTTTTCGACAGTTGTTCGGTGGACATGCGTGACTCCTTGATTCACACCAACCCTCTCCCGGAGGGAGAGGGGGCCAGTTTTGTGTTCTCTCCCAAAGGGAGAGCGAGTTTATGGCGCGATCAGCACTCGATAATGTTGACCGCCAGACCGCCACGGGCGGTCTCCTTGTATTTGCTTTTCATGTCGGCGCCGGTCTGGCGCATGGTGCGGATGACCTTGTCGAGGGAGACGAAATGCTGCCCGTCTCCGCGCATGGCCATGCGCACGGCGTTGATCGCCTTGACCGAGCCCATGGCATTGCGCTCGATGCACGGCACCTGCACCAGCCCGCCAATCGGGTCGCAGGTCAGGCCGAGGTTGTGTTCCATGCCGATTTCGGCGGCGTTTTCCACTTGCTGAACGCTGCCACCGAGTACTTCGCACAACGCACCGGCCGCCATCGAGCAGGCCACGCCGACCTCGCCCTGACAGCCGACTTCGGCGCCGGAGATCGAGGCGTTTTCCTTGTACAGAATGCCGATGGCCGCGGCGGTGAGCAGGAAGCGCACCACGCCGTCATCGTTCGCTCCGGGAATGAAGCGCATGTAGTAATGCAGCACCGCCGGGATGATCCCCGCCGCGCCGTTGGTCGGTGCCGTGACCACGCGCCCGCCGTTGGCGTTTTCTTCGTTGACGGCCAAGGCGTAGAGGTTGACCCAGTCCAGTACCGACAGCGGATCGCGCAGCGACGATTCCGGGTTCTTGCACAGTTGCCGATGCAACGCTGCCGCCCGCCGCTTGACCTTCAAACCGCCCGGCAGGATGCCCTCGTTGCGACAGCCGGCGGCCACGCAGTCCTGCATCACTTGCCAGATTTTCAGCAGACCGGCGCGGGTTTCCGCTTCCGGGCGCCAGGCGCTTTCATTGGTCAGCATCACCTGGCTGATCGACAGACCATAGGTGGCGCAGTGACCGAGCAAGTCCTTGGCACTTTTGAACGGGAAGGTCAGCGGCGTGGCGTCTTCGACGATGCGGTCGGCGCCGGCCGCGTCTTCGTCGACCACAAAACCGCCGCCGACCGAGTAGTACTCGCGGCTGCGGATCTGCAATCCCGCCGCATCGAAGGCACGGAAGATCATGCCGTTGGGGTGATAGGCCAACGGCTTGCGGATCATTGCCAGGTGTTCTTTCTCGTTGAACGCAATGCTGTGTTCGCCGAGCAGGTTCAAACGCCCGTTGCCACGAATCTCCGAGAGACGGGCGGCGACGGTTTCAGTATCCACGGTGTCCGGGTGTTCACCTTCCAGGCCCAGCAGCACGGCCTTGTCGCTGCCGTGGCCCTTGCCGGTGGCGCCGAGGGATCCATACAACTCGACCCTGACGCTGGTGGTGGCCGACAACAGGTTTTCCCGACGCAGCCCTTCGACGAAGCGCGCGGCTGCGCGCATCGGGCCGACGGTGTGGGAGCTGGAGGGGCCGATGCCAATCTTGAACAGGTCGAACACGCTTAACGACATGGTTGTTCTCCGGTTTCTTGTTATAGGCACATCAGGCACGCATGTAAGGGGGCGGGCGAACCCGCCCCCTTACAGGTCAAGCGTAGCTTTCGATCGACGGGCAGGCGCAGACCAGGTTGCGGTCGCCGAACACGTTGTCGACGCGACCGACCGGCGGCCAGTACTTGCCTTCGATCAACGACGCCACCGGGTACACCGCTTGCTCGCGGCTGTACGGGTGAGTCCACTCGCCGACCAGCTCTGCAGCGGTGTGCGGAGCGTTCTTCAGCGGGTTGTCGTCCTTGTCCAGGGTGCCGTTTTCCACCGCGCGGATTTCTTCGCGGATGCGGATCATGGCGTCGCAGAAGCGGTCCAGTTCTTCCTTGGATTCGCTTTCGGTCGGCTCGATCATCAGCGTGCCGGCTACCGGGAACGACATGGTCGGGGCGTGGAAGCCGAAGTCGATCAGGCGCTTGGCCACGTCATCAACGCTGATGCCGCTGCTGTCTTTCAGCGGGCGCAGATCCAGGATGCACTCGTGCGCCACCAGACCGTTGCTGCCGGTGTACAGCACTGGGTAGTGCTCTTCCAGGCGACGGGAAATGTAGTTGGCATTGAGGATCGCCAGCTGCGAAGCGCGCTTCAGACCTGCGCCACCCATCATGCGAATGTACATCCAGGTGATCGGCAGAATGCTCGCGCTGCCGAACGGTGCTGCGCAGACCGCGCCTTCCTTGCGTTCCATGTGACCGTGGCCCGGCAGGAACGGGGTCAGGTGCGATTTCACGCCGATCGGGCCGACGCCCGGGCCGCCACCGCCGTGCGGAATGCAGAAAGTCTTGTGCAGGTTCAGGTGCGAGACGTCGCCGCCGAACTTGCCCGGTGCGCAGAGGCCAACCATCGCGTTCATGTTGGCGCCGTCGATGTACACCTGGCCGCCGTTGTCATGAATGATGCCGCAGATTTCGCGGATGCCTTCTTCGAACACGCCGTGGGTCGACGGGTAAGTGATCATCAGCGCCGCGAGGTGTTCGCGGTGCTCGATGGCCTTGGCGCGCAGGTCTTCGATGTCCACGTTGCCACGGGCGTCGCACGCGGTCACGACCACACGCATGCCGGCCATGTTGGCAGTCGCCGGGTTGGTGCCGTGGGCGGACGACGGGATCAGGCAGATGTCGCGACGGTCTTCGCCACGGCTCTGGTGATAGGCGCGGATCGCCAGCAGACCTGCGTACTCACCTTGGGAACCGGCGTTCGGTTGCAGCGAGATCGCGTCGTAACCGGTGGCGGCGCAAAGCATCGCTTCCAGTTCGTCGGTCAGTTGCTGGTAACCGGCACTTTGCTCGGCCGGGGCGAACGGGTGCAGGGCGCCGAATTCGGCCCAGGTCACCGGGATCATTTCGCTGGCGGCGTTGAGTTTCATGGTGCACGAGCCCAGCGGGATCATGGTGCGATCCAGTGCCAGGTCCTTGTCCGCCAGTTTGCGCAGGTAGCGCATCAGCTCGGTTTCCGAGTGATAACGGTTGAACACCGGGTGGCTGAGGATCGGCGACTGACGAACCAGTGCGGCTGGAATCGTGCTTTGCGCGGCAGCAGCCAGAGCAGCGAAATCCGGCAGAGCCTTGCCGTCGGCGAACAGGCCCCACAGGGTTTCGATGTCGGCCTGGGTGGTGGTTTCGTCGACCGACAGGCCCAGACGCTGGGCGTCGATCACACGCAGGTTGATCTGTTGGGCGCGAGCCTTGTCGTGCAGCGCGGCAGTTTGCGCGCCGGTGGCCAGGGTCAGGGTGTCGAAGAAGCTGGTTTGCTCGACGGTCACGCCCAGTGCGCCCAGGCCCTTGGCCAGGATCGCGGTCAGGTGATGCACGCGGTTGGCGATCTGGGTCAGGCCTTTCGGGCCGTGATACACGGCGTACATGCTGGCGATGTTGGCCAGCAGCACTTGTGCGGTGCAGATGTTCGACGTGGCTTTCTCGCGGCGGATGTGTTGCTCGCGGGTCTGCATCGCCAGACGCAGGGCCGGTTTGCCGAAACGGTCAACCGAAACACCGACCAGACGGCCCGGCATGTCGCGCTTGAACGCATCTTTGGTGGAGAAGTAAGCCGCGTGCGGGCCACCGAAGCCCAGCGGAACGCCGAAACGTTGGGCGCTGCCGATGGCCACGTCGGCGCCGAACTCGCCCGGCGGGGTCAGCAGGGTCAGGGCCAGCAGGTCAGCGGCCACGGCGACCAGTGCGTTGGCGGCGTGGAAGCGTTCGGTCAGTTCGCGGTAGCCGAACACATCACCGTTGCTCGCCGGGTATTGCAGCAGCGCGCCGAAAAACGGCGTCACGTCGGTCAGCTCGCGCTCATCGCCCACGACCACGTCGATGCCCAGTGGCTCGGCACGGGTGCGCAGCACGTCGAGGGTTTGCGGGTGGCTGTGGATCGAGGCGAAGAACTGGTGGCTGCCCTTGTTCTTGCTCAGGCGTTTGCAGAAGGTCATGGCTTCGGCAGCGGCGGTGGCTTCGTCGAGCAGGGAAGCGTTGGCGATCGGCAGGCCGGTGAGGTCGCTGATCAGGGTCTGGAAGTTCAGCAGCGCTTCGAGACGGCCTTGGGAAATTTCTGGCTGGTACGGGGTGTAAGCGGTGTACCAGGCCGGGTTTTCCAGCAGGTTGCGCAGGATCGGCGACGGCGTGTGGCAGTTGTAGTAGCCCTGGCCGATGTAGGTCTTGAACAGCTGGTTCTTGCCGGCAATGCCTTTGATCATCGCCAGGGCATCGGCTTCGCTCAGGCCGTCGTCGAGGCCGAGCACGCTGGTGCCCTTGATGCTTTCCGGGATGACGCTGGCGCTCAGGGCTTCGAGCGAGTCGAAGCCGAGGCTGTTGAGCATGGCTTGCTCGTCACCGGCGCGTGGGCCGATGTGACGGGCGATGAATTCGTTGGTGGTGCCGAGATTAACTTGGGTCATGTCAGATTCCTCAGGCTTCGGCTTGGGCTTTGATCAGGCGGTCGTAGGCGTCCTGATCCAGCAGCTTGGCGACGGCCGATGCGTCGGCTGGCTTGAAGCGGAAGAACCAGCCTTCGCCCAGCGGATCTTCGTTGACCAACTCAGGGCTGTCTTCCAGGGCCGGGTTGGTGGCCAGGACTTCACCGTCCAGTGGCATGTAAACGCCGCTGGCGGCTTTTACCGATTCCACAGTGGCGGCTTCGGCGCCTTTTTCGTACGCCTGCAATTCAGGCAGTTGCACGAACACCACGTCGCCCAGGGCGTTCTGCGCGAAAGCGGTGATGCCAACGGTGACAGAACCATCGGCTTCGGCGCGCAGCCATTCGTGATCTTCAGTAAAACGCAACTCGCTCATGGAATCTCCTAGGGGCCAGACTCGTCTGGTGGACGCGGTGGAATACTCGGGCGGCAATGCCCTGATTTTATGAGCGGTTACTTAGCAAGAACGCGGCCAACGTAAAAATATCGTTATAAATCAATGGTTTGATTGATTATCGGGCAAGCGCGAATACGTTAGCTGTAGCGAAATCGCTACAGCGTGGGGCGAAGAAAAAAGCTGAACCGGATCAAAGCCTTGCACAGCGGTGATCGGAGGAGGGTGTAGCGATATCGTTCCGCTGTAGCGCTTTCAGTACAGATGGAGGTCGCTTTTGGGGCGGTGTCAGGCTTTGCCCGGAATTCCGTACTTGCGCAGCCGATGGGCAATCGCGGTGTGCGAGGTTTGCAGACGGCTGGCCAGTTGGCGGGTCGAGGGATAGCTGACGTAGAGTTTTTCCAGTAGCGATTTCTCGAAGGCTTCGACGGCTTCTTCGAGGCTGTCGACGTCGGTGTCGGTCTGGCGTGCTACCGAGGTGCCGGCGATGTCGAGATCGCCGATGTCCACCAGGCTGCTTTCGCAGATCGCGGCGGCGCGGAAGATCACGTTCTGCAATTGCCGCACGTTGCCTGGCCAGCGGTTGCCGAGCAGTGCCGGGTAAGTGCCCGGGGCGAGGCGGCAGACCGGGCGCTGGATCTGCGCGCAGGCCTGCTGCATGAAATAGCGCGCCAGCAACAGAATGTCCTGACCGCGCTCGCGCAGCGGCGGCACTTCGACGTTGAGCACGTTGAGGCGGTAGAACAGGTCTTCGCGGAACAGGCCTTCGCTGACCATTTTTTCCAGGTCGCGGTGGGTGGCGCTGAGGATCCGTACGTTGACCTTCACCTCACGATCGCCACCGACCCGACGGAAGCTGCCGTCGTTGAGAAATCGCAGCAGTTTGGCCTGCAAGTACGGCGACATCTCGCCGATCTCATCGAGGAACACCGTGCCCTGGTTGGCCAGTTCCATCAGCCCCGGTTTGCCGCCGCGTTGTGCGCCGGTAAAGGCGCCGGGGGCGTAGCCGAACAGTTCGCTCTCGGCGAGGTTCTCCGGCAGGGCCGCGCAGTTCAGTGCGAGGAATGGCGCACTGTGCCGGGCGCTGATGGCGTGGCAGGCGCGGGCCACCAGTTCCTTGCCGGTGCCGGTTTCGCCCTGGATCAGCAGCGGCGCATCGAGGGCCGCGACGCGTTGGGCGCGGGCCTTGAGGGTGCGGATTGGCGGCGATTCGCCGAGCAGCGCATCAAAGCCTTCGGCATGGTCGTGGTGCAGCGCCGAGAGTTGTTCGCCGATTCGGTTCGGTTGATACAGGGTCAGCAGGGCCCCGGCGTCGGTGATCGGCGTGGCTTCGAGCAACAGGGTCTGACCGTTTACGGTGATTTCCCGCAGCGGCAGTCGGAAGCCTTGTTCGAGCAGGGTTTCGAGCAGGCCCGGATCGTTGAACAGTTCCGAGACGCTTTCGCCCGCCGGCTCGCGACCGTACAAGGCTATCAACGCCGGGTTGGCCAGCAGCACCTTGCCGGCGCTGTCCAGTGCCAGTACCGGGTCGGTCATCGCCGCGAGCAAGGCGTCGAGCTGCAAGTGCCGACGCTGGCCGGGGAGGATGTCGACCACCACCACGGCTTCTACGCCACGTACCCGGAACAACGCATCTTTGAGTTCTTCGAGCACTTGCGGGCTGAGGGTCGGGGCGTCGATGTAGACGTTCGGCGGGACCATTTCCACCGCATCCAGATTGAGATTGCGCCCACCGAGCAGGGCCAGGACTTCCTGGGTGATGCCGACGCGGTCGATGAAGCTGACGTGGATACGCATGGGGCGGTTCTGGGTTCTGGAGTGCGGAGGGGGGCAAGTATGCCTTGGGGCGGGGAAATGGTGAAACCGGGCGCGTTCTTTCGCTGGATACATACCCTTGTGGGAGCGAGCTTGCTCGCGAATGCGGTGTATCAGCAATGAAGATATGAACTGACAGAGCGCTTTCGCGAGCAAGCTCGCTCCCACAGGGGGAATGTGGTGAGTTCGGGTTACTCGAAATGCTCGGGATTGACCGGATCCCCGGATTGCATATTCAACTGCTTGCGGATGTCTTCAAACATCAAGTCGTAATGCTTGTGCACCGAGCCGATCTGGCTGTGCGCCTTGGGAATTCCGTATTTCTCGGCGATCCGGGTCACGTCGCGGGCGAAGTTGTAGGCCTCTTCCTTGGGCAGGAAAAACGTTTCCTTCATGTCCTTGCCCTGCATGCTGCCGTGCAGGGTGAACTGTATCCCTTTGCCTTTCTGAGGATCGGTGAACACTTCATAGTCGAGGTGCACGTTGTAATTGACGTCATCGTCAGTCAACGCGTGGCGCTCGATGTGCAAGCGGCCGGGTTCGAACTGGGCCATGGTTTTCTCCTTTCAAGGCATGGGAGAAGGGCAGACCTGAGGTCTGCCCCCGGAGTTTCTTTTTATCGGTAGGTGATGCCCGGCGCTGCCGTGCTGACCCGCGTACCGGCGGTGCCCTGGACGATGGCTTCGATGTCCGAGAGCGAACCGATCACCGCGACCTTGCCAGTATGGCGCGCAAATTCGCAGGCTGCCTGCACCTTCGGCCCCATGGAGCCGGCGGCGAAGCCCAGGCGTTCGAGTTCGTCCGGGTGGGCCTGGGCGATGGCTTTCTCGGTCGGTTTTTTGAAGTCGATGTACGCCGCGTTGACGTCGGTGGCGATCACCAGCAAGTCCGCTTCCAGTTGTTCGGCCAGCAGCGCCGAGCACAGGTCCTTGTCGATCACCGCTTCGATGCCTTGCAGCTTGCCGTGTGCGCCATACATGGTCGGGATGCCGCCACCACCGGCGCAGATCACGATGCTGCCCTTGTCCAGCAGCCACTTGATCGGGCGGATTTCGAAGATGCGTTTCGGCCGGGGACTGGCCACCACGCGGCGGAACTTGTCGCCGTCCGGGGCAATTGCCCAGCCTTTTTCTGCGGCGAGTTTTTCCGCTTCGGCCTTGTCGTAGACCGGGCCGATCGGTTTGGTCGGGTTCTTGAAGGCCGGGTCGTTGGCGTCGACTTCGACCTGGGTGAGCAGGGTGGCGAACGGGACTTCGAAGTCCAGCAGGTTGCCCAGTTCCTGTTCGATGATGTAGCCGATCATGCCTTCGGTTTCGGCACCGAGCACGTCCAGCGGGTAAGGGGTGACAGAGGTGTAGGCCGCTGCCTGCAACGACAGCAGGCCGACTTGCGGGCCATTGCCGTGGGCGATGACCAGTTGATTGCCGGGATGGATCTTGGCGATTTGCTCGGTGGCGATGCGGATGTTGGCGCGCTGGTTGTCAGCGGTCATCGGCTCACCACGGCGGAGCAGGGCGTTACCGCCCAGAGCTACGACGATACGCATGGTGCATGTCCTTTTCGTGTTGATCGTTCCCACGCTCCGCGTGGGAATGCCGCCACGGACGCTCCGCGTCCGCTGTGACGCAGAGCGTCACGGGATGCATTCCCACGCAGGAGCGTGGGAACGATCATGTGGGGAACGATCAGCGCAAGAGGCCAGTTACAGATCAGCCAAAGTCGACACCAGAATCGCCTTGATGGTGTGCATGCGGTTTTCCGCTTGCTCGAAGGCGATGCAGGCAGGCGACTCGAACACGTCGTCGGTCACTTCGATGCCGTTTTTCAGGTGCGGATACTGTTCGGCGATCTGTTTGCCGACCTTGGTATCGCTGTTGTGGAACGCCGGCAGGCAGTGCATGAACTTGGTGCGCGGGTTGCCGGTGGCTTTCATCAGCTCGGCGTTGACCTGATACGGCAGCAGTTGCTGAATACGCTCAGCCCAGGCTTCCACCGGCTCGCCCATCGATACCCACACGTCGGTGTGGATGAAGTCCACGCCTTTGACCGCAGCTTTCGGGTCTTCGGTCAGGGTGATGCGGGCGCCGCTTTCCTCTGCGTATTTTTTGCAGCGATCCACCAGATCGTCGTGGGGCCACAGTGCTTTCGGCGCGCAGATGCGCACGTCCATGCCGAGTTTGGCGCCGACCAGCAGCAGCGAATTGCCCATGTTGTTGCGGGCGTCGCCCAGGTAGGCGTAGCTGATCTCGTGGATCGGCTTGTCGGCGTGCTCACGCATGGTCAGCACGTCGGCGATCATCTGGGTCGGGTGATATTCATCGGTCAGGCCGTTGAACACCGGCACGCCAGCGAACTTGGCCAGCTCTTCGACGATTTCCTGCTTGAAGCCACGGTACTCGATGGCGTCGTACATGCGACCCAGCACGCGGGCTGTGTCTTTCATGCTTTCTTTGTGGCCGATCTGCGAAGAGTTCGGGTCGATGTAGGTGACGTTGGCGCCCTGGTCATAAGCGGCGACTTCGAACGCGCAACGGGTGCGGGTCGAGGTTTTTTCGAAGATCAGGGCGATGTTGTTGCCCTTCAGGTGTTGCTGCTCGGTACCGGTGTATTTGGCGCGCTTGAGGTCGCGGGACAGATCGAGCAGGTAACGCAGCTCACGTGGGGTGTGGTGTTCCAGGCTGAGCAGGTTACGGTTGTGAATGTTGAACGCCATGATGATTCTCCTTGGATTCGGTAATCGGCCCGGCCGCGACAGGGTCAGTGCGGCCGGGGAGATGGTCGTTTAGTAGTCGATTGGGTCGCGCACGATCGGGCAGGTCATGCAGTGGCCGCCGCCACGGCCACGGCCCAGTTCGCCGGCGCTGATGGTGATGACCTCGACCCCGGCCTTGCGCAGCAGGGTGTTGGTGTAGGTGTTGCGGTCGTAGCCGATGACCACGCCCGGCTCCACCGCCACCACGTTGTTGCCGTCATCCCATTGCTCGCGTTCGGCGGCGAAGCTGTTGCCGCCGGTTTCGACGACCCGCAGTTTCGGCAGGTTGAGGGCTTTGGCCACGACGTCGAGGAACGTGCCTTCTTCGCGACGGATGTCGATGCCGCCCTGTTTGCTTTCGTCAGGGCGCAGGGTGAAGGCGACGATCTGGTTGACCACTTCCGGGAAGATCGTGACGAGGTCGCGGTCGCAGAAGCTGAACACTGTATCGAGGTGCATCGCGGCGCGAGACTTCGGCAGGCCGGCGACGATGACTTTTTCCACGGCCTTGTTCTTGAACAGGTTCAGCGCCAGTTGGCCGATGGCCTGACGCGACGAACGTTCGCCCATACCGATCAGCACCACACCGTTGCCGATCGGCATGACGTCGCCCCCTTCGAGGGTCGAGCTGCCGTGATCCTTGTCCGGGTCGCCGTACCAGATCTCGAAATCGGCGTTGGTGAATTGTGGATGGAATTTGTAGATGGCGGTGGCCAGCAGGGTTTCCTGACGACGCGCCGGCCAGTACATCGGGTTCAGCGTCACGCCACCGTAGATCCAGCAGGTGGTGTCGCGGGTGAACTGGGTGTTCGGCAGCGGCGGCAGAATGAAGCTGGAGTGGCCGAGGAAGTCGCGGAACATCTGGATGGTCTTGCCACCGAAGCTGTCCGGCAGGTCATCGGCGGAGACGCCGCCGATCAGGAACTCGGCGATGTGTCGCGGCTCCAGGCTTTTCAGCCAGGATTTGACTTCGTTGATCAGGCCCAGGCCCACCGAATCGGCGGTGACCTTGCGCTCGAGGATCCAGTCCAGCGCTTCGGGGATGGCGACAATGTCGGTCAGCAGGTTGTGCATTTCCAGTACTTCGATCCCGCGCTCACGCATTTTGGTGACGAAGTCGAAGTGGTCGCGCTTGGCCTGGGCGACCCACAGCACGTCGTCGAACAGCAGTTCATCGCAGTTGTTCGGGGTCAGCCGCTGATGGGCCAGACCTGGGGAGCAAACCATGACTTTGCGCAGTTTGCCGGCTTCGGAATGGACGCCGTACTTAGCTTTTTCCGTGGTCATTTCAGTGATCCTCCAGAGTGAAAACGTTGGGCAATTACAGAGTCAGGAAGCCGTCATACAGTCCGTAGGCTGCCACCAGGGCGCCCACGACCACTGCGGCGAAAATCAGCTTCTCGACGTTGGTGAAAACCGGTTGTTTGAGTTCCAGCTTGGCCTTGGCGAACAGGATCGCGCCGGGGGCATAGAGCAGGGCCGAGAGCAGCAGGTACTTCACGCCACCGGCGTAGAGCAGCCACACCGCGTAGATCAGGGCGATGGCGCCGATGATCAGATCCTTGCGCCGTTCGGCCGCGAAGCCTTCGTAGCTTTCGCCGCGCACCGCCAGGAGCAGGGCGTAGGCCGCCGACCACAGGTACGGCACCAGAATCATCGAAGTGGCGAGGTAGATCAGCGACAGGTAAGTGCTGGCCGAAAACAGGGTGATGATCAGGAACAGCTGCACCATCGCGTTGGTCAGCCACAGGGCGTTGACCGGCACGTGGTTGGCGTTCTCCTTGCGCAGGAACTCCGGCATGGTGTGGTCCTTGGCGGCGGCGAACATGATCTCCGCGCACAACAGCACCCACGACAGCAGCGCCCCGAGCAGCGAGATGATCAGACCGACGCTGATCAGCACCGCCCCCCAGTGACCGACCACGTGTTCCAGCACGGCGGCCATCGACGGATTCTGTAGTTTGGCCAGTTCCGGCTGGGTCATGATGCCCAGCGACAGCACGTTCACCAGCACCAGGAACAGCAGCACGGTGATGAACCCGATCACGGTCGCCTTGCCGACGTCCGAACGTTTTTCCGCCCGGGCCGAGAAGATGCTCGCGCCTTCGATGCCGATGAACACCCACACGGTGACCAGCATCATGTTGCGCACCTGGTTCATCACGCTGCCCAGATCCGGGTTTTTCACGCCCCAGATGTCGGCGGTGAAGATGTCCAGTTTGAAGGCGAAGATCGCGATCAGCACGAACAGCAGCAGCGGCACGACCTTGGCGACGGTTGTCACGAGGTTGATGAACGCCGCTTCCTTGATCCCGCGCAGTACCAGGAAGTGCACGCCCCACAGCAGGACAGAGGCGCCGATCACGGCTGCAACGGTGTTGCCCTCCCCAAAAATCGGAAAGAAATACCCGAGGGTGCTGAACAGCAGAACGAAGTAACCCACGTTGCCCAGCCAGGCACTGATCCAGTAACCCCAGGCCGAGGAGAAACCCATGTAATCGCCGAATCCGGCCTTGGCGTAGGCGTAGACACCGCCGTCCAGGTCAGGCTTGCGATTGGCGAGGGTTTGAAAGACGAAAGCGAGGGTGAGCATGCCGACAGCGGTGATGGCCCAGCCAATCAGTACCGCGCCGACGTCGGCACTGGCGGCCATGTTTTGTGGCAAAGAGAATATCCCGCCACCGATCATTGAACCGACTACCAATGCAACCAGTGCACCTAGTCGTAGTTTTCCGGGAGCTTCAGACATTGCATGACTCCATTGCAGGAGAGAAGAGTTCACAGCGTAGTTCTGTTGGCTTTTCAAACAGCTGACTTAGATCAGTGCATAGTCACATTCCATTGTTAATGAATGACTTATGAAACGTCTGGAGGCATAAGGCTATTGTCTGGAAAGCCCGTCCTAGAGGCCTTTTGTCCGAAGTGGTTAAGAATGGATCCTATTACTTTCGAATTATCACGCTAGTTCCTTTTCAGGTTTTGGCAAATTTTTCACCGCTGTTTTCAGTACAGAATTGATTTATTAGGATTCGCGCACAAAACTGTCTGAGCGTGCTAGGGCGTTAGCGCCAATGGCTATATATAAAAGGCGTAAGTTGGCGTTATTCAATAAACGTCATTACGCTTTATCCATTTAGTTAAAAGCCGGTTGCATAACGGTTTCGCGGCATTCGCCGCTCTGGAACTTGGAGACGCTGGAATGTCGCAACCGACGCAAAAGCTGCGCCTTGGCGCACTGATCGCCCTGGTGGTGGGGTCGATGATTGGCGGGGGGATTTTTTCCCTGCCGCAGAACATGGCGGCCCGCGCCGATGCCGGCGCCATCCTGATCGGCTGGGGCATCACGGCGATCGGCATGCTCACCCTGGCTTTCGTGTTTCAGACCTTGGCCAACCGCAAACCGGAACTGGATTCCGGCGTGTATGCCTACGCCAAGGCCGGGTTCGGCGACTACATGGGCTTTTCTTCCGCGTGGGGATACTGGATCAGCGCCTGGCTGGGGAACGTCGGGTATTTCGTGTTGCTGTTTAGCACCCTCGGCTACTTCTTTCCGGTGTTCGGTCAGGGCAATACGCCGATTGCCATTGGCTGTGCTTCGGTGTTGCTGTGGGCCGTGCACTTTCTGGTGATGCGCGGGATCAAGGAAGCGGCGCTGATCAATCAGTTGACCACCGTGGCCAAGATCATTCCGCTGATCATGTTTGTGGTCATTGCCGCCGTGGCGTTCAAGGCTGACGTGTTTACCCGCGATATCTGGGGCCGCAGCAACCCGAATTTCGGCGGCGTGATGGATCAGGTGCGCAACATGATGCTGGTCACCGTGTTCGTGTTCATCGGTATCGAGGGCGCCAGCGTTTACTCGGCGCGGGCGGAGAAACGCACGGACGTTGGCCGCGCCACGGTGATCGGTTTCATCGGTGTGCTGGCGCTGCTGGTACTGGTCAATGTGTTGTCGCTGGGGATCATGAGTCAGCCGGAACTGGCGACCTTGCAGAACCCGTCGCTGGCCGCCGTGCTGGAGCACATTGTCGGGCCATGGGGCGCGCTGCTGATCAGCGTGGGCCTGGCCATTTCATTGCTCGGTGCGTTGTTGTCGTGGGCGCTGCTGTGCGCGGAGATCCTGTTCGCCACCGCCAAGGACAACACGATGCCGGCGTTCCTGAAAAAGGAAAACGCCAACCATGTGCCGGTCAATGCGTTGTGGCTGACCAACGTGATGATCCAGATTTTCCTGCTGATCACGCTGTTTTCCGCCGGCACTTACACCAGCCTGATTTACCTCGCCTCGTCGATGATTCTGGTGCCGTATCTGTGGTCGGCAGCCTATGCCGTGTTACTCAGCGGACGGGGTGAAACCTATGAACATGCCTCCGCTGAACGCACCAAGGATCTGCTGATCGGCGGCATCGCGTTGTGTTACGCGGTGTGGCTGTTGTATGCCGGCGGGGTGAAATACCTGTTGCTGTCGGCGCTGCTGTATGCGCCGGGGGTGATCCTGTTCGCCAAGGCCAAGCATGAGCAGGGCGAGCCGCTGTTCACCACGCTCGAGAAGGGGATTTTCACTTGCGTCATCGCCGGCGCCGGGCTCGCGGCCTACGGGTTGTACAGCGGCGTGTTGTCCCTGTGAGATTGCGGCTCGGCTATCACGGATCCTGTGACTGGCCGGCAATGCTCGGGTTTCTCGCGGCGCGCGCGGTGACGGGAATGGAGACGGTGGTCGATGGCGTGTATTCGCGCAGCATCGGGGTGAACGGGTTTCACGGCACGGTTTCGGTCTGGCCCGGTGACGGTGATGCGCTGGAGGTGGAACTGGATTTCCCGGATCCGTCGGCGGTTCCCGAGATTGTTGTGCGCTTGCGACGGATGTTCGATTTGGATGCGGATCTGCCGACGATGCAGCGGCATCTGGCGGCGGATCCGCTGCTGGCGCGGCTCATCGCCGAGCGTCCGGGCTTGCGGGTGCCGGGGGCGTGGGATGGTTTGGAGTTGGCGTTTCGGGCGGTGCTGGGACAGCAGATCACCGTGGTTGCGGCGATTCGGCTGGCGGGGAAACTGGTGGCGCAGTATGGCGAGCCTTTGCGTTCTTCAGTGTCAGGACTGACTCACGTATTTCCTGAAGCGGCGGTTTTGGCGGGCGCTGATCTGGCGGCGCTGGGCATGCCGAAAAGTCGCGGGCGCACATTGTGCGGGGTGGCGCAGGCGTCGCTGGAGGATCCGTTGCTGTTTGCCTCCGGGATGGGGAGGTTGCTGGCGCTGAACGGGATTGGCAACTGGACGGCGCAGTACATTGCGCTGCGGCAGTTGCGGGACATGGACGGGTTTCCGACTGGCGATGTGGGATTACTGCGGGCGCTGGAGGTGCTGGAAGGCGAGCGGATGACGGCGCGGGAGTTGTCTGTTCGGGCTGAAGCCTGGCGGCCGTTTCGGGGGTATGCGGCGCAGGTGTTGTGGGCGTCTTTGAGGCGTGCGGATTGATATCCGCACGCCTTCAAAACCATTGCGCTGGATGCGACCCCAACTCGGTCGCCGGTAAAGACCACTCCAACGGCGTTCCAGCAATACGCAGCGGCGCTTGTAGCCGATGCGCCGGCCCCCACGGCGTCTGCTCCACCAGCGAGCTTTGATCCTGTGGACTTTCCGGACGCAACGCTTCATCCGTCCCGGCCCCATGCTCAACCAACAATTTCGCCGTCCGCGACAGCGACAACCGTGCCGATCCACCTCGACCACTGCATAACCGTTCAGCCAGCAACCGAATCACACTCGCCGCCATCAGATACCCCGTCGCATGATCCAGCGCCTGCACCGGCAGCGGTGTCGGTTTGTCCGCCTGCTTCCAGCGCTGTCCGGCCTCGGCAATCCCGCTGCTCATCTGCACCAGACTGTCGAAGCCCCGACGGTTCTGCCACGGGCCGCTCCAGCCGTAGGCGTTGAGGCAAACGTCGATCAGCCCCGGTGCCAGTTGTCGGCGACACTCTACGCCGAAGCCGAGATGTTCAAGGGCATCGGCGCGATAGCCGTGCAGCAGAATGTCGGCATCCTTGAGCAGACTTTCGAACACTGCGCGATCTGCCGGCTCGTGCAGATCCAGTCGTGCGCAACGTTTGCCGAGGGTCACTTCCGGCACCACGCCGGGTTCGTTCCAGGTCGGCGGGTCGATGCGCAGGACATTGGCGCCCAGCCCTGCAAGAAAACGGCTGGCGGTCGGGCCGGCCAGTATGCGAGTCAGATCGAGCACCTTGAGCCCGGCCAATGGCCGCGCCACCGAGCCTTGCCAGGGTTGATGGATTTCGTCTTTCCCATCACTGAAATGCACCAAGGGTTCGGCATTCACCGCCAGCCCTTGCGGATGTTTCTGCCACTGTTCCCAACTGCGCATTTCAGCCGCACAACCCTTGGCCTCGACTACCGCTTGCTCCAGATCGGCACTGGCCCATTGCACGACTTTCGCCGCCATCGCCGCGCGGTCGGCACAGGCGCCGAGCACGCTTTCGGCGGCAGCGCGGTGATGCGGGGCGTTGGTGTGCAGGCGGATCCAGCCGTCGCTGGTTGCATAGTCGCCGGCCACCGGATCCCACAGCGGCGGCACTTCCCAGTCGATCGGTCGCAGCGAGGTGGCGAACCAGAACGAGGCGAGGCGGCGGTCGACTTCTACAGTGGGCAAGTCGCCGGTTTGCTGCTGAAGGAGTTCGGCGACAGCTTGCCCGGCAGCGGCAATGCTCGCGCAGGCAAGGTCGGTGACGGCAAACGCCGAGGGCAGGGCGCCCTCGGCGGTGAACGGAATCGGCGTGCGGGACAAGCCGAGTGCGGCTTGAATGGACGTGAGCAGATCAGTCATCGAAGGCCCTCCGGAAGAGGGCCTGATCATAGATCAAATCAGACGCGGAACTGATCCATCAATTTCATCTGCTGACTGGCCAGGGCATTCAGCTGGCTGCTGATCGCCGCCGATTCGGTGGCCTGTTCGGTCAGGGTTTCGGTGACGGTGCGGATCGCCGAGACGTTGCGGTTGACCTCTTCGGCCACGGCGCTTTGCTGTTCGGCGGCGCTGGCGATCTGCAGGTTCATGTCGCTGATCACGGTGACCGCGTCGCTGATCTTGCCGAGGGCGTCCACGGCCTGGCGGATCTGCCCGGCGTTGTTGTGGGCCTGGGTCTGGCTCGAGTGCATGGTCGCGACCACGCCACGGGTGCCGGTCTGGATGCGTTCGATGACCACGCGGATTTCTTCCACCGAATCCTGCGTGCGCTTGGCCAGGTTGCGGACTTCGTCGGCCACCACCGCAAAACCACGACCGCTTTCACCGGCACGGGCCGCTTCGATCGCAGCGTTCAGCGCCAGCAGGTTGGTCTGTTCGGCGATGCTGCGGATCACTTCCAGCACCGAACCGATCTGCTCGCTGTTGACCGCCAGCTCTTCGACTTCGGTCACCGCTTTGCTGACTTCGTCGGCCAGTTGATTGATGTCGCGGGTGCTGCGTTCGATGATCGACATCCCGTCCTTGGCCGACTGGTCGGCGCCTTTCGCCGCGTTGGCCGCGTTCGAAGCACTGTTGGCCACATCGTGGGCGGTGGCGCTCATTTCGTTGGAGGCGGTGGCCACCTGATCGATCTCGCGGAACTGCACCTGCATGCCTTCGCTGGTCTGGCGGGCGATTTCCGACGACTGATCGGCGGTGCCACGGGCTTCGGTGATGCTCTGTTTGATCTGGGCGATGGTCGGTTGCAGCTTGTCGAGGAAGCGGTTGAACCAGTTCACCAGTTCGCCCAGTTCATCTTTCTTGGTGTAGTTCAGGCGCTGGGTCAGATCGCCTTCGCCGCTGGCGATGTTCTTCAGCATCTCGGCGACGCTGTTGATCGGACGAGTCACGCCAGACGCAGTGAGCCAGATCAGCAACAGACCGATCAGACCGGCGATCACTGCAACGGCGAGGGCGGTAATGGTGCCGGTTTCCTGCGCATCGTCGAGCACCGCTTGCAGCTTGACCGAGTCGGCCAGCAGCACTTGTTTCGGCAGGTCGATGACCACGCCCCAGGCCCGGGAGTTGCCGATTGGATCGACCGGGTACACGGCGCGGATCAGGTCACCCTGTTCCAGAATTTTCGGCGTGCCGGCGCTCAGCAGTTGCAGGATGTCCTTGCCTTCGGCGCCGAGGGTTTCGGCGATGCCTTTGCCGACCTTGGTCGCGTCGGTGCTGTAGGCGCCGAGCACGCCGCTGCCGGAGACAATCAGCATGTGCCCGGCACCGTTGAACAGTTCGCGTTGGGAACCCACGGCCGCCGCTTGCAGCGCATCGAGTGCGATGTCGATACCGACCACGCCGATGGCCTTGCCGTCCACCAGCAGCGGCACGGAAATGGTGGTCATGAGCATTTCCTTGGTGCCCACGGTGTCGGCGTACGGGTCGAGCAGGCAGGTGCGCTTGTTGTCGCGAGGGCAGGTGTACCAGCTGTTGTAGGGCGTGCCGCTGAGGCTGAGGGTGGTCTTGGTCATGTCCTCTTCGACCATGATCGTGTTCAGCGCAGAACCGGCGGCGCGGCTCCAGTAGGTGGCGAAGCGCCCGGCTTCGTTGGACTGGCGCGCGGCGTCGTTGACGAACTCGCTGTCCTTGCCGTCCAGCCCGTTCGGTTCGAAAGCCAGCCAGATGCCGAGCACCTTGCTGTTGCGCTCGAACGCAGTCTTCAGGCTCTGATTCAACTCTTCACGCAGGGCGCCGGCGTCCAGCGAGCGCTTGGCGGCCATGACGCGCATGTCCTTTATCTGGTCGGCCAGCGCGGTGATCACCAACAGGCTTTCGCCGAAGGTTTTCTGCACTTGCACCGCCTGTTCGGCCGCCTTGGCCTGCAGCAGGTCCTGCACGCTGGCGGTGAGCATCTTGCTGCTCGACTGGCTGACCAGTTCGTCGTTCTGGTTGGTCTGGTAGATGTTGATGCCGACGATCAGCGCAACCACGCCGAGCAGGCACAGGCCGGACAGCAGGACGATTTTCAGGCGAATGGACAGAGAGTCGAACATGGGACGTTCTCGCGAATGAATGAACTGTTGGCTACGGGGCAGGGAAGTGCCCGGTTCGCCAAATCCATTCAGCGCCATTCAATGCACATCGGCGCGGGGCGAGGGCGCATGAGGCGCAAGCCGACGAACGGTCATGGCTAAACGTTTGCGCGGGTAAAAGCCCTGAAAACAAGGGAAAAATCAGGAAATCTTCGGCAACGCTTCCGGTCGTGACCAGATCCACAGGTTGCCCATCGTCATCCCTGCAATCGCCAGATAAATCGGCCAGCCGTGATCGAGCATCACCAGCATCAGCGTGGCACACAGCAGCATGCTGACGGTGGCGCTGACCTTGGCCTTGCGGGCGATGATCTTGCCGTTGCGCCAGTTGCTCAGGATCGGGCCGAACAGCCGATGGTTTTCCAGCCAGGCACTCAGGCGCGGCGAACTGCGGGTCGCGGCCCAGGCGGCGAGCAGGATGAACTCGGTGGTCGGCAGGCCTGGCACGACGATGGCGATCAGACCGATGCCAAGGCTGACATAGGCGAGCAGACCAAACAGCAGGCGGGCGAGTCGGGAGGAGGCGGGTTGGGGCATGGGCTCAGCGAGAGGCTTATGAAGCGGGATGGGAATCTTACAGGCTTATGCAGTTCCCTGTGGAAGCCAGGCTTCCACAGGGATTCAGCAATCAGGCCGGTTCGGCTTCAGTCGAGTAAGCCTGTTCCAGCAACACGGTGAAGCGGTTGAACGCGTCAATCGCGCCTTGCTCCACTTCGGCTTCCTCTTCAGCGCTGAATTGCAGCGAATCGAGGGTACGCACAAAGCTCTTCCAGCCTTCAGCGCGACCACCCTCAGGCTCGCCCAGGTGGCGGGCGCCGAAGGTTTCGCTCAGCTCCAGCGCAACCGCACGCTTAATCAGGAACGCAGCACCGAGCTTGGAACCTTCAGAGACGAAGATCCAGCCCAGGGCGCGGGCCTTACTCGGGTTTTTAACGGCGCCGGCGACTGGCGCAGGCACTTCGGTGTCGAGATCGGCGAGGTCGGCCCTGGCCGCTTCGGCGCGGCAGCGGGCCGGCAGGTCAGGGACGATGGCGGTCAGTTCGGCGTCGTTGTACAGCGACACCAGTTCCGACTGGAACAGGTACTGCGCGACCACGAAACGGGCGAAATTGGCGCGGGTCTCGAATGGCGCGTGGGCCTTGACCAGTGCGTCGAGCTTGCTGTGCGGCTCGTGGGTGATCTGGTTCAGGCGTTGCGAACGCAGGGCTTTTTCCGGGGTGCTCATGAGATGTCCTTGAAAAGAAGAGGCGCTTGATAACGAGACGTACGGGCAAGCGCCGGACAGTAAAAAAACCTCACGACGCGGCAATGCATGCGCGCCGTGAGGTCATCCGGATCAGATATCCCAGACCAGGTTGATCGCGAAGTTGCGACCCGGCTGGGTCAGGCGATCGAGGTTGGCCGGTTGTGTCACCGATGCTTCGCCGACGCTGTCGTAACCGCGCACGTCATCCCACAGCCAGTATTTCTTGTCGGTCAGGTTGTAGATGCCGCCGCTGACGGTGACGTCGTCGGTGACCTTGTAATAACCGGCCAGATCGAGAATGCCGAAGCCCGGCGACTTGAACTGGCTGCTCACACCGTCCGGCGACTTGAAGTTGCTGTCGTCGACGCGGTCCTTTTTCTTGACCACGGTCCAGCTCAGCAGGCCGCCGTAGTTGTCCTGGTCATAACCCAGACCGAACACGCCGGTCAGCGGATTGACGCTGTTCAACGGCTCGCCGTTGTCGTTGTTGCGTCCGTAGGCGTAGGAGATCGAACCCTGGGTGTACAGGCCTTGCGGCGCGCCGAAGGAATCCAGGTTCAGGCGACCTTTGACTTCGGCACCCTTGATGGTGGCGTGTTTGATGTTGCTGGACTGGAACGTCAGCTCGCTGTAGCCCGGGGTGACGGCGTCTTCGTTGATGAAGTCGCGGTACTTGTTGTAGAAGACCGCCACGTCGAACGAGCCTTGCTCGAAGTTGCCGCGCAGGCCGGTTTCATAGCTTTTGCTCTTTTCCGGTTCCAGGTCCGGGTTCGGCGCCACGTTGTAGCCGGTGGTGCTGTTCTCGAAGCGGCCGTACAGCGCTTTCGCGGTCGGGGTGCGGAAGCCTTCGGCGTACTGACCATACCAGGTGTAGTTTTCGGTCAGGGCGTAGGTCAGGCCGAATTTCGGCGAGACTTTATGCCAGGTCTTGTTCTCGTCGCTGACCGTGCCGTTGCCGTCGGCGGCCACGGTGTTGAGGAATTCCTGGGTGATGTGCGGCTTGAGCTGGGTGTAGTCGTAGCGTAGGCCCGGCAAGAAGGTCCAGTTGTTCCAGCTGATCTGATCCTGGGCGAACAGGCTGTAGGTGTTGATGGTCGGGTCCGGGAAGTCGCTGGATTTTTTCAGCACGTCAGCCGCGCTGGTGGCGCCGATGGCGGTGCAGCCGCGACCGACTGCCAGGCACGTGCCGTCGCCGCTGCGCGAGCCGGTGACTTTCTGCTGCTTGATGGTGGTGCCGTAAGTCAGCACGTGATCGGTGGCGCCGATGCTGAAGGCCTTGTCCAGTTGTGCGTCGAAGACCCACTGTTTCTCTTCGTAGATCGTGTCGCGGGTGCGCAGCACTTTACGGGTGATCGGGTAGTAGAACTCGTCGGTGCTCTGGTCGGTCTTGGCGGTCTGGTGGTTGAGGCTCCATTTCACGTTGTCCGCCAGCAGGCTGTTCAACTCGAAGCTGTGCTCCAGGCCAAAACGCTCGCGGGTAATGGTGTCGTTGCCGGTACGCCACTGGTACATGCCGCCGGGCAGCACGCTGTTCGGGATCGTCGGGGCACCGTTGAAGTATGGGCCGCCGTAGGCGCTTTTCTGATCGGTGTCGCGATCATCCTTGTACTTTTCGTAGGTCAGGCCCAGGCGCGAACCTTCGTTGTAGTTCCAGCCGATCTTGGCCAGCACGTTGGTGGCTTTCACGTCTTCCGGGTTGGCGGCGGTGCGCTCAAGGCCGGTGCCGTTGTTGCTGCCGTAGGAATCGGTTTCGTGGCCGTCGCGCTGGCTGTAGTGCAGCAAACCGTCGAACTGGTCGGCGCGACCGGCGACGGTGGCGGACTTCAACCAGCTCTCGTCGGCGGAGCTGTAGCCGGTTTTCAGGCGGGCACCGACGTCTTTGCCGGGCTTGATGATGTCGTCCGGGTCGAGGGTGTAGTAACTCACGGCGCCGCCGATGGCGTTGCTGCCGTACAGCACCGAGGCCGGGCCGCGAAGGATTTCGACGCGTTTGACGATTTCCGGGTCGACGTAGTTGCGCTGGGTCTTGGCGTACGGGCCGTTGAAGAAACCGTCCGGCACTTCGACACCGTCGACCTGAGTCAGGATGCGGTCGCCGTCGATGCCGCGAATGTTGTAGCCGCTGATCCCGCCGCGCTGGCCGGCGCCGCCGACGGACACGCCCGGCTCATAGCGCACCAAGTCCTTGATGGTGTTGACGTTGTTGCGATCCAGATCCTGACGGGTCTGCACGGTGACGGTGGCCGGCACGCTGTTGATCGACTGTTCCTGACGGGTGGCGCTGATGGTCACTTGATCGAGGTTAAGTGCGCCGCCGCTGGCGCGTTTTTCCAGCACGACGTTGTTGTTGCTCAGTTTGCGGAAGCTCAAGTTGGTCCCCACCAACAGGCGCTCCAGGGCTTTTTCCGGTGGCAGCGAACCGCGCACACCCGGCGACGACACGTCCTGACCCAGTTCCGCCGGCAAACCGACCTGCCAGCCCGTGACAGCGGTGAACGCATTGAGCGCCGACACCAGCGGCTGCTGGGCGATGGCGAACGAGTAGTCGCCAATGTTGCGCGTCGGCTGTTCGGTGGCGGCCATCAGCGGCGCGGTGCCGGCCATCAGGATGGCGGCGGTCAGCAGCGACAGCACGCGGGAAGGAGAAGAAGTCTGGCGGGTAAGGCGAGAGGACATCGATAGCGCTCCGTGTCGCACGAATCTTTATAGGTGCTGATTGATCTCGCGAGATGCGAATCAATTGCATTGGCTATAACGAGACGAACGAGCTTTGGCTATCGAGTAAAAATAATTCTCATTTAGTTCAAAATCACCAGCGCCGGGAATTCCTGAAGCTTGGCCGAGGTGATGTGAGCGAGCGAACGCACCACGTCCAGCGGCTGGTCGAGACGGTAATTGCCAGTGACGGCAACGTCGGCCAACTGCTCGTTGGTGTTGATGATGAAGCCCGGGTAGTAGCGACGCAGTTCGGCCAGCACCTGATTCAGCGGGCAGTTTTCGAAGATCAGCCGACCCTGCACCCACGCCAGATCGGTGGCGGCGTCGACCTTGGCCGGACGGTCGAAACCGTTCGGGCCGATGCGGATGCTTTCCCCGGCGGACAGCCGCACCCGCGCATCGTCACGGGTTGCACGCAGGTCGACATCGCCGCGCTGCACCCGCACCTGCGCTACGCCGTCCAGATAACGCACGGCGAATGCGGTGTCACGCACGCTGGCTTTCACCGGGCCGGCGTCGATTTCCAGCGGCTGGCTGCGGCTGGCCGGGATCTCGAAAAACGCTTCGCCCTGATACAGCCGCGCGACTCGCTGCTGATCGTTGATCGTGCTGGAGAACGCGGAATTAGTGTTGAGCAGGACTTTCGAACCGTCCTCAAGCTGCAGGCGCTGACGCTCGCCGACCACGGTCAGGTGATCGGCCTGCAGACGCATCGGCAGGTTGCTGAAACTGAACAGCCCGAGCAGCAGAACGGCGGCGGTGGCCAGCGGTTTCCAGTGCGGACGCAGACGAGTGAGGACGGTGACTTTCTTCGGTTGCGCGGCGAGGCTCTGCGCGCACTGAGCAATTTGTGGACCGTCCCAGATTGCCTGGGCCTTGGCGAACGCCTCGGCATTCAACGGATCGGCCGCCAGCCAGGCATGGAATTGCCGGGTCTGCTCCTCGTCCGGACTGCCGAGCACGATGAGCCAGTCCAGAGCCTGGTCCATTGCGCTTGCGGCGTCCTGCGCCGATGAAGGCGAAGGGGAGCGGTGGGTGTCCGTCACGGTGTTTCCTCGGCAGTGTCTGTGCACGGCTGTTTTTTTAGTGAAGCGTAAAAGTCGGGCAAGGGTAACAAAGCCCGATGATCAGTGCAGTCGATCCTGAGGTTTACAGAAAAGCCCTACGGCATCAGTCGCCATTCAAACGTTCGGCGACACCGATGCAGATGGTCATGATCAGTTTGAGTTCTTTCTGCACCGTGCTGAGGGACACGCTCAGTTCTTCGGCGATTTCCTGATAGCTGTGCCCGTGCAGGCGGCTGAGGATGAAGATTTGCTGTTGGCGGGGGCTGAGTTCACCGAGGCTCACGTTCAGGCGCTCCAGCAATTGTTCGGCGTGGGCGGCGTCTTCGGCGCTGCTGGCGGGGGCGGCGACGCTGTGCACCACGTCCTGCGGCACGTCGTCGACCATGGTGCGCGAATGAATCTTGCGCGCACGCAAATGGTCCAGCGCCAGGTTGCGCGCGGTCTGGAAGACAAAGGGTTCAAGGTGATCGATGGCCCGTTCGCTCAGCGCCCGGGTGACGCGCAGGTAGGTTTCCTGCAACAGGTCTTCGGCGGTGCTGTGGTTGTTGACCATCCGTTCCAGGGTCCGCAGCAGCGAAGTGCGCTGGGCGAGGAAGACGTGATTGAAGTGTGATTGACTCACGGGAAGACCTGATCCATTTCGAGCGAATGATAATGCTTATCATCCGCCCGAGTGGTCAAGTGTTGATTTGTCAAAGGTTGGTAAAGCTTTTGCCTGCTCTCAAAACGGCGGCAGCGGTTTTATTCCGCGTTGCACAGCGCCAGGCAGTTATCGAGCATGCGGTTGGAGAAGCCCCACTCGTTGTCGTACCAGGCCAGCACTTTCAGCAGTTTGCCGCTGGATTTGGTGTGGTTGGCGTCGAAGATCGACGACAGCGGGTTGTGGTTGAAGTCGCTCGATACCAGCGGCAGGGTGTTATAGCCGAGGATCTTCGAGTGCTGGCTCGCCGCTTTCATCAGTGCATTGACTTCATCGGCCGAGGCTTCGCGCTTCAACTGCACGGTCAGGTCAACCAGCGACACATTGATAACCGGCACGCGCACGGCCATGCCGGTCAGTTTGCCCGCCAGCTCCGGCAGCACCAGACCCACGGCTTCGGCAGCGCCGGTCTTGCTCGGGATCATGTTCTGAGTGGCGGAGCGGGCGCGGTACGGGTCGGTGTGATAGACGTCTGTCAGGTTCTGGTCGTTGGTGTAGGCATGAATGGTGGTCATCAGACCGCTTTCGATGCCCAGTTCGCGGTGCAGCACTTGCGCGACTGGCGCGAGGCAGTTGGTGGTGCACGACGCGTTGGAAATGATCTGGTGCGACTGACGCAGAATGTCGTGGTTCACACCGTAAACGACGGTGGCATCGGCGCCTTTGGCCGGGGCCGAGATAATCACTTTGCGTGCGCCGGCGGTAATATGCGCGGCGGCTTTGGCGCGGTCGGTGAACAGACCAGTGCATTCGAATACCACATCAATCTTTTCCGCAGCCCATGGCAGGTCGGCCGGGTTGCGGATGGCGCTGACCGAAATGCGGTCGCCGTTGACGGTCAGGCTCTCGTTGTCATGCGCAACTTCGGCGTCGAATGTGCCATGAACGGTATCGTACTTGAGCAGATGCGCATTGATCGCGCTGTCGCCCAGATCGTTGATGGCGACGATCTGCAAATCCTGACGATAGCCTTGGGTATACAGTGCGCGCAGGACATTACGGCCGATGCGGCCAAAACCATTGATTGCGATTCGAAGAGTCATTGAACAGCGCCGCCGTCGTTTTGTTGTTGGAATTACAAGATTATTCGCATAAAAATAGAAAACAAGCCTTTTTAATGGCAATATTTTGTTTTATCTACAACGAGTGACCTGAATCAACTGGTCCGAATGATCAAGAAAACCGTTCGTCATCCCACGCGAACGGGCTTTTGATCAGCATAGACAATCAGGTCGCCACATCCGTTAGCCTGGAGTTCTACACATGCATCCCCGCGTTCTTGAGGTCACCGAACGGCTTATCGCCCGCAGCCGCGCCACGCGTCAGGCTTACCTTGCGCTGATTCGCGGCGCTGCAACTGACGGGCCGATGCGCGGCAAACTGCAATGCGCCAATTTCGCCCACGGCGTGGCCGGGTGTGGCAGCGAAGACAAGCACAGCCTGCGGATGATGAACTCGGCGAATATCGCGATTGTTTCGTCATATAACGACATGCTCTCGGCGCACCAGCCGTACGAAGTCTTTCCGGAACAGATCAAGAACGCCCTGCGCGAAATCGGCTCGGTCGGTCAGTTCGCCGGCGGTACGCCTGCCATGTGCGACGGCGTGACCCAGGGCGAGCCGGGCATGGAGCTGAGCCTGCCGAGCCGCGAAGTGATCGCGATGTCGACGGCAGTGGCGCTGTCCCACAACATGTTCGACGGCGCGCTGATGCTCGGCATCTGCGACAAGATCGTACCGGGCCTGATGATGGGCTCCCTGCGTTTCGGCCACCTGCCGACGATATTCGTACCGGGCGGGCCGATGGTCTCGGGGATTTCCAACAAGGAAAAAGCCGACGTGCGGCAGAAGTACGCCGAAGGCAAGGCAACCCGCGAAGAGCTGCTGGAATCGGAGATGAAGTCCTACCACAGCCCCGGCACCTGCACCTTCTACGGCACCGCCAACACCAACCAGTTGCTGATGGAAGTCATGGGCCTGCACTTGCCGGGCGCATCGTTCGTCAACCCGAACACTCCGCTGCGTGACGCCCTGACCCGTGAAGCCGCGCATCAGGTCACCCGCCTGACCAAACAGAATGGCAACTTCATGCCGATCGGCGAAATCGTCGACGAGAAGGCGCTGGTCAACTCGATCGTCGCGCTGCACGCCACTGGCGGCTCGACCAACCACACCCTGCACATGCCGGCCATCGCCATGGCGGCGGGCATTCAACTGACCTGGCAGGACATGGCCGACCTCTCCGAAGTCGTGCCGACCCTGAGCCACGTTTATCCGAACGGCAAGGCCGACATCAACCACTTCCAAGCCGCGGGCGGCATGTCGTTCCTGATCCGCGAACTGCTGGAAGCCGGGCTGCTGCACGAAGACGTCAACACCGTGCTCGGCCACGGCCTGAGCCAGTACACCAAGGAGCCGTTCCTCGATAACGGCAAACTGGTGTGGCGCGAAGGCCCGACTGAAAGCCTCGACGAAAACATCCTGCGCCCGGTGGCCCGTGCGTTCTCGGCAGAGGGCGGCTTGCGGGTGATGGAAGGCAACCTCGGTCGCGGCGTGATGAAGGTGTCCGCCGTCGCGCTGGAAAACCAGATCGTCGAAGCGCCGGCCATGGTGTTCCAGGATCAACAGGATCTGGCGGATGCTTTCAAGGCCGGTCTGCTTGAGAAGGATTTTGTCGCGGTGATGCGCTTCCAGGGCCCGCGTTCCAACGGCATGCCGGAACTGCACAAGATGACGCCGTTCCTCGGTGTGCTGCAGGATCGCGGCTTCAAGGTGGCGCTGGTGACGGACGGGCGGATGTCCGGCGCATCCGGGAAAATCCCGGCGGCGATTCACGTCAGCCCCGAGGCTTATGTAGGCGGCGCTTTGGCGCGGGTGCAAGAGGGCGATATCATCCGCGTCGATGGCGTCAAAGGCACCTTGGAACTCAAGGTGGATGCCGCCGAATTCGCAGCGCGCGAACCCGCCAAAGGCCTGTTGGGCAACAACATCGGCAGCGGCCGCGAGCTGTTTGGCTTCATGCGTTTGGCCTTCAGCTCGGCGGAGCAGGGCGCCAGCGCCTTCACTTCTGCCCTGGAGACGCTTAATTGAAACTGGCTTTGGTCGGTGACATCGGAGGCACCAACGCGCGGTTCGCGTTGTGGAAAGATCAGCAGCTCGAATCGGTTCAGGTGCTGGCCACGGCCGACCATGCCAGCCCGGAAGAGGCGATCAGCCTCTACCTGAGCGGGCTCGGTCTGACGCCGGGCGCCATCGGTTCGGTGTGCCTGTCGGTGGCGGGGCCGGTGAGCGGCGATGAATTCAAGTTCACCAACAACCACTGGCGCCTGAGCCGCAAGGCGTTCTGCCAGACCTTGCAGGTCGAGCAGTTGTTGCTGGTCAACGATTTCTCGGCCATGGCGCTGGGCATGACCCGTTTGCAGCCCGGCGAATTTCGCGTGGTCTGTGAAGGCACGCCGGAGCCGTTGCGCCCGGCAGTGGTGATCGGTCCGGGCACTGGCCTGGGCGTCGGCACCTTGCTTGATCTCGGCGAAGGGCGGTTTGCCGCGTTGCCGGGAGAGGGCGGTCACGTCGATCTGCCGCTGAGCAGTCCGCGTGAAACCCAGCTCTGGCAGCACATCCACAACGAAATCGGCCATGTCAGCGCGGAAACCGCGTTGAGCGGCGGCGGCTTGCCGCGCGTCTACCGGGCGATCTGCGCGGTGGATGGTCATGAACCGAAACTCGACACACCAGAAGCCATCACTGCGGCAGGACTTGCAGGCGATCCGATTGCCCTGGAAGTGCTGGAGCAGTTCTGCTGCTGGCTCGGTCGCGTGGCCGGCAACAACGTGCTGACCACTGGCGGCCGTGGCGGGGTGTACATCGTGGGCGGCGTAATTCCGCGTTTCGCCGATTTCTTCCTCGAAAGCGGTTTCGCCCGCAGCTTCGCCGACAAGGGCTGCATGAGCGATTACTTCAAGGGGATTCCGGTGTGGCTGGTGACGGCGCCTTACTCGGGGCTCGTCGGTGCAGGAGTCGCGCTCGAACAATCCGGTAAATGATCATTCCCACGCCGAGCGTGGGAACCCTCGACACATCAGGCATAATCCGCCCAATTCCAACAACAAGGATGCCTTCGAAGTGAGCTCAGTCAACAAGTCGATTTTGTTGGTCGATGACGACCAGGAGATACGCGAGTTGCTGGAAACCTACCTGACCCGCGCGGGTTTTCAGGTACGGGCCACGGCGGATGGCGCCGGTTTTCGTCAGGCGCTTAACGAGGCGCCGAGCGATCTGGTGATCCTCGATGTGATGCTGCCCGATGAAGACGGCTTCAGCCTGTGCCGCTGGGTGCGCCAGCATCCGCGTCAGGCCCAGGTGCCGATTATCATGCTCACCGCCAGTTCCGACGAAGCCGACCGGGTCATCGGTCTGGAGCTCGGCGCCGACGACTACCTCGGCAAACCTTTCAGCCCCCGCGAGCTGCAAGCCCGGATCAAGGCCTTGCTGCGTCGTGCCCAATTCGGTCAGGAACGCGGCGGCAGTGAAGTGCTGGCGTTCGATGAATGGCGGCTGGACATGGTCAGCCATCGGCTGTTCCACACTGACGGCGAGGAAGTGATTCTGTCCGGCGCCGACTTCGCCCTGCTGAAACTGTTCCTCGATCACCCCCAGCAAATCCTCGACCGCGACACCATCGGCAACGCCACCCGAGGCCGCGACCTGATGCCCCTCGATCGCATCGTCGACATGGCCGTCAGCCGTTTGCGCCAGCGTCTGCGCGACACCGAAAAACCGCCACGGCTGATCCGCACCGTGCGTGGCAGCGGCTACCAGTTGGCAGCCAATGTGGTTGCCGGCAATGGTCACTGAGTTCCTGCGCACCACCGCGCGCAAAGTGCCGATGCCACGTTCGCTGCTCGGGCGGATGTTGCTGCTGACGTTGCTCGCGGTGTTGTTCGCCCAGACGCTGTCGAGCGTGATCTGGGTGTCCCAATTGCGCGCGACCCAGCTCGAAGGCCTGGTCACCAGCGCCCGCAGCCTCGCCCATTCGATGACCGCCAGCGTCAGTTATTTCCGCTCGTTGCCAGTGGCCTATCGGCCGCTGGTGCTCGATCAATTGCGCAGTATGGGCGGCACGCGTTTTGTGGTGACGCTGAATGACAAACCGCTGGGCATGGAAGTGCTGCCGGTGACGCCGCGCAAGGCCGCGGTGCTGAAAGCGGTGGATGAAGTGCTGCGCCAGTCGCTGGGTCAGGACACCGACATCCTGGTGACCTTCGTCAGCCCCGATGACTTACGGATCTTCAACGCCGGGTTGAAACTTGATGAGTTGCCTCGCTCCTGGGCGCATTACGCGCTGACCCTGGAACCGGTGAATCCCCCGGTGCTGGTGACCCAGATTCAGCTGGCACCGGGTGAATGGCTGTACATCGCCTCGCTGCTGCCCGAGCCCTACACCAGTCTTGAAGAGCAGGGCCTGCCGACTCAGCAGGTGTGGTTCATCGTCTTCACCAGTGGGTTTCTGTTGTTGTTCATCGGCCTGCTGGTGCACTGGCAGAGCCGGCCGCTCAAGCGTCTGGCGCGGGCCGCGCGGGATTTGTCGCTGGGCGCCGACGTCGAGCCGGTAGCCGAGGGCGGCGGCAGTGAAGTGGTCGAAGTGGGCCGCGCCTTCAACACCATGCGCGAGCGCATCAGCCGGTATCTGACTGAGCGCAGCCAGTTGTTCAGCGCGATCTCCCATGACCTGCGTACACCGATTACCCGTCTGCGTCTGCGGGTCGAACTGCTGGAAGACGAAACACTGCAGACCAAGTTCGGCCGCGATCTGGACGAGCTGGAGCTGCTGGTCAAAGGCGCGCTGCAATGCGTGAAGGACACCGACATCCACGAAAACATCGAACCGGTGGATCTGAACCATGTGCTCGACTGCCTGGTGGAGCCGTATCTGGCGCCCAACGGCAACGGCCGCGTGACCCAGCAGGGACGGGCGCTGGCGGCGTATCCGGGCAAGCCATTGGCGCTCAAGCGTTGCATCGGCAACCTGATCGACAACGCGTTGAAGTACGGGCAGAACGCGCATTTGCACATCGATGACGATGACAGCGCGTTTGTGCTGCACGTCGATGACGAAGGGCCGGGTGTGCCGGAGCAGCGGCTGGAGCAGGTGTTCGAGCCGCACTTCCGGCTGGCGGGGCAGCAGCAGGGGTATGGGCTGGGGTTGGGGATTGCCCGCAACATTGCTCATAGCCATGGCGGTGAAGTGACGTTGCAGAATTTGCGTGAGGGTGGACTGCGCGTAACTCTGCAATTGCCGCGTTCGGCGGATTGATCTGAATGTCACCGGTCGGTGACAAAACCCGCCCCCTTCGTTACAAGCCCCTCCCGGCCCGTTGTTTAGACTGCCCGCAGTCATAACAACAAAAAAGGCCACCCATGGATCACTTCAATCCGGGCTTCAGCAGTTGGCTGAATGCCCCTGCCCACCAGCAATGGCTCGCCGATGAAGGCCTGCGCCTGCTGGCATTTGCCAAGGCTTCACGGCTGCCCGAAGGCTTCGGCAATCTCGATGAGCGCGGCCAGCTTCAGGCCGGCGCGCAAGCTGAAACCATGAACACCGCGCGCATGACCCACAGCTTCGCCATGGCCCACATTCACGGCCTGCCGGGGTTCGCCGAGCTGGTCGATCACGGCATTGCGGCCCTGCGCGGCCCGTTGCGCGATGCGCTGCACGGCGGCTGGTTCGCTGTCGCCGAACACCGTGACGGCAACACCGGCAAGAACGCTTATCTGCATGCGTTCGTTGCGCTGGCGGCGAGTTCCGCGGTGGTCGCGCAACGCCCCGGCGCCCAGGCATTGCTGGATGACGCCATCGACATCATCGACACCTATTTCTGGAGCGAAGAAGAGGGCGCCATGCGCGAATTCTTCAATCGCGACTGGCGCGAAGAGGAAGCCTATCGCGGCGCCAACAGCAACATGCACGCCACCGAAGCCTTCCTTGCGCTGGCCGATGTCACCGAAGATCCACGCTGGCTGGTGCGTGCGCAACGCATCGTCGAACGGGTGATTCACGGTCATGCCGCCGCCAACGATTATCTGGTGATCGAGCATTTCGACCGCGGCTGGCAGCCGCTGCGTGAATACAACCATGACAATCCCGCCGACGGTTTCCGTCCCTACGGCACCACGCCGGGCCACGGTTTCGAGTGGGCGCGGCTGTTGCTGCACCTCGAAGCCGCGCGGGTTCAGGCCGGCATGCTCACGCCCGGCTGGCTGGTCACCGACGCGCAAAAGCTGTTCGAGAACAACTGCCGCCATGGCTGGGATGTCGATGGCGCGCCGGGCATCGTCTACACCCTCGACTGGAACAACAAAGCGGTGGTGCGTCATCGCCTGCACTGGACTCACGCCGAGGCCAGCGCTGCTGCCAGTGCCTTGCTCAAACGTACCGGCGATGCGCAGTACGAAAGCTGGTATCGCCTGTTCTGGGAATTTTGCGAAACGCATTTCATCGACCGCTGCGATGGCAGCTGGCACCACGAACTCGATCCGCAGAACCGCCCAAGTGCCGATATCTGGGCGGGCAAACCGGATCTGTACCACGCCTGGCAGGCCGTTCTGATTCCGCGTCTGCCGCTGGCACCGAGCATGGCCAGTGCTCTGGCACACCTGTCCCGAAGCGTTCCTGTGTAACCATGTGGTGACATTCGCGCGTCCCTTCGTTACCTGCGAGGGGAAACGCTCTGTTTAAACTCGTGTGCAGCGCAAGCACCAGACTTGCATGCATAACAACAAGAAAGGTACATCTCAGATGAATGCGATTTCTCGCCTCGCTACTGTCATTTCTGTCGCCTCCCTGTTCCCGCTCGCTGTGCTGCCCCTGAGTGTTTCCGCTGCCGAATCCAAAGGTTCGGTGGAAGTCGTGCATTGGTGGACGTCCGGTGGCGAAAAAGCTGCCGTCGATGTGCTCAAGGCACAAGTCGAGAAAGACGGTTTCACCTGGAAAGACGGCGCTGTCGCCGGCGGTGGCGGTGCGACTGCCATGACCGTGCTGAAAAGCCGTGCGGTAGCCGGCAACCCGCCGGGCGTTGCCCAGATCAAAGGCCCGGACATCCAGGAATGGGCGTCGACCGGTCTGCTCGACACTGACGTGCTGAAGGACGTTTCCAAGTCCGAGAAGTGGGACAGCCTGCTCGACAAGAAAGTCTCCGACACCGTGAAGTTCGAAGGTGATTACGTGGCCGTACCGGTGAACATTCACCGCGTGAACTGGCTGTGGATCAACCCGGAAGTCTTCAAGAAAGCCGGTATCGAAAAAGCCCCGACCACCCTCGAAGAATTCTACGCCGCCGGCGACAAGCTGAAAGCGGCGGGCTTCATCCCGCTGGCTCACGGCGGTCAGCCATGGCAGGACAGCACCGTATTCGAAGCGGTCGTGCTGTCGGTGATGGGCGTTGATGGTTACAAGAAAGCCCTGGTCGACCTGGACAACGCTGCCCTGACCGGCCCGGAAATGGTCAAGGCCCTGACCGAGCTGAAGAAAGTCGCGACCTACATGGACCAGGACGGCAAGGGCCAGGACTGGAACCTGGAAGCGGCCAAGGTCATCAACGGCAAGGCCGGCATGCAGATCATGGGTGACTGGGCCAAGTCCGAATGGACCGCCGCCAAGAAAGTCGCCGGCAAGGACTACGAGTGCGTAGCCTTCCCGGGCACCGATAAGGCGTTCACCTACAACATCGACTCGCTGGCCGTGTTCAAGCAGAAGGACGCGGGCACCGCGGCCGGTCAGCAGGACATCGCCAAAGTCGTGCTGGGTGAAAACTTCCAGAAAGTCTTCAGCATCAACAAGGGTTCGATCCCGGTGCGTAACGACATGCTCGCCGACATGGGCAAGTACGGTTTCGACTCCTGCGCCCAGACCGCTGCCAAAGACTTCCTGGCAGACGCCAAGAACGGCGGCCTGCAACCGAGCATGGCGCACAACATGGCGACCACGCTGGCCGTGCAGGGTGCGTTCTTTGATGTCGTGACCAACTACATCAACGACCCGAAAGCCGACCCGGCCGACGCTGCCAAGAAACTCGGCACTGCCATCAAGGCTGCCAAGTAACGTCAGCGTAGAGCAACTGCAAGCTTCAGGTCGCGCATCGGCCTGAAGCCTGCAGCTTGCAGTGGTCCTTCATCTTCTTTACTGGATCTTCCCATGAGTTCTGTTGCTGTGTTCAGCAAGGCCTCGCCGTTCGACGCATTGCAGCGCTGGCTACCGAAACTGGTGCTGGCGCCGAGCATGTTCATCGTTCTGGTGGGCTTCTATGGCTATATCCTCTGGACGTTTGTCCTGTCGTTCACCACGTCGACCTTCCTGCCGAACTACAAGTGGGCAGGCCTGGCGCAATACGAGCGCCTGTTCGACAACGACCGCTGGTGGGTGGCGAGCAAGAACCTGGCCGTGTTCGGCGGCATGTTCATCGGCATCACCCTGGTAATCGGCGTGACACTGGCGATTTTCCTCGACCAGAAAATCCGTCGCGAAGGCTTTATCCGCACCATTTACCTGTACCCGATGGCGCTCTCGATGATCGTGACCGGTACCGCGTGGAAATGGCTGCTCAACCCGGGCATGGGCCTGGACAAATTGCTGCGGGACTGGGGCTGGGAAGGCTTCCGTCTCGACTGGCTGATCGACCCGGATCGCGTGGTGTATTGCCTGGTGATCGCGGCGGTCTGGCAAGCTTCGGGCTTCATCATGGCGATGTTCCTCGCCGGTCTGCGTGGCGTTGATCAATCGATCATCCGTGCTGCCCAGATCGACGGCGCGAGCATGCCGCGCATCTACTGGAAGGTTGTGCTGCCAAGCCTGCGTCCGGTGTTCTTCAGTGCGGTGATGATCCTGGCGCACATCGCGATCAAGAGCTTCGACCTGGTGGCGGCCATGACGGCCGGCGGCCCGGGTTATTCCTCCGATTTGCCGGCGATGTTCATGTACTCGTTCACCTTCAGCCGTGGACAAATGGGCATGGGCTCGGCCAGTGCAATCCTGATGCTCGGTGCGATCCTCGCGATCATCGTGCCTTACCTGTACTCCGAGCTGAGGACCAAGCGTCATGACTAGTCTCGCCTCCAAACCGGCCATCAGCCTGAGTCGCATCGCGATCTACGCGGTGCTGATCCTTGCGGTCCTGCTGTATCTGGTACCGCTGGTGGTCATGCTGCTGACCAGCTTCAAGACCCCGGAAGACATCTCCACCGGCAACCTGCTGAGCTGGCCGACCGTGGTCAGCGGCATCGGCTGGGTGAAAGCCTGGGCCACCGTTGACGGCTACTTCTGGAACTCGATCAAGATCACCGTTCCGGCCGTGATCATCTCCACCGCCATCGGTGCGTTGAACGGTTATGTGCTGTCGTTCTGGCGCTTCCGCGGATCGCAGCTGTTCTTCGGTCTGCTGTTGTTCGGCTGCTTCCTGCCGTTCCAGACCGTGCTGCTGCCGGCGTCGTTCACCCTCGGCAAGATGGGCCTGGCGAGCACCACCACGGGCCTTGTGTTCATCCATGTGGTCTACGGTCTGGCGTTCACCACGCTGTTTTTCCGTAACTACTACGTGAGCATTCCGGATGCGCTGATCAAGGCCGCGCGTCTCGATGGCGCGGGCTTCTTCACGATCTTCCGCCAGATCATCCTGCCGATGTCCACCCCGATCATCATGGTCTGCCTGATCTGGCAGTTCACCCAGATCTGGAACGACTTCCTGTTCGGCGTGGTGTTCTCCAGCGGTGATTCGCAACCGATCACGGTGGCGCTGAACAACCTGGTCAACACCAGCACCGGGGCCAAGGAATACAACGTGGATATGGCGGCGGCGATGATCGCCGGGCTGCCGACCCTGCTGGTCTATGTGGTCGCAGGCAAGTATTTCGTGCGCGGGCTGACGGCCGGCGCAGTCAAGGGGTAATCATGGCTACGCTCGAACTTCGCAATGTAAACAAGACCTACGGTACCGGCCTGCCGGACACCCTGAAGAACATCGAACTGTCGATCAAGGACGGTGAGTTCCTGATCCTCGTCGGGCCTTCGGGCTGCGGCAAGTCGACCCTGATGAACTGCATCGCCGGCTTGGAAACCATCACCGGCGGCGCGATCATGATCGGTGACCAGGACGTCAGCGGCATGAGCCCGAAAGATCGCGACATCGCCATGGTGTTCCAGTCCTACGCGCTGTACCCGACCATGAGCGTGCGCGAGAACATCGAGTTCGGTCTGAAAATCCGCAAGATGAGCCAGTCGGCGATCGACGAAGAAGTCGCCCGCGTGGCCAAGCTGCTGCAGATCGAGCACCTGCTCAATCGCAAGCCGGGCCAGCTCTCCGGCGGTCAGCAACAGCGCGTGGCGATGGGCCGTGCCCTGGCGCGTCGCCCGAAGATCTACCTGTTCGACGAACCGCTGTCCAACCTCGACGCCAAGCTGCGCGTCGAGATGCGCACCGAAATGAAACTGATGCACCAGCGCCTGAAAACCACCACGGTCTACGTGACCCACGACCAGATCGAAGCGATGACGCTGGGCGACAAAGTGGCGGTGATGAAGGACGGGATCATCCAGCAGTTCGGTACGCCGAAAGAGATCTACAACGACCCGGCCAACCTGTTCGTCGCGAGCTTCATCGGTTCGCCGCCGATGAACTTCATCCCGCTGCGCCTGCAACGCAAGGACGGTCGTCTGGTGGCGCTGCTCGACAGCGGCCAGGCCCGTTGCGAATTGCCGATGGCGATGCAGGACGCCGGTCTCGAAGACCGCGAAGTGATCCTCGGCTTGCGTCCGGAGCAGATCGCGCTGGCGAACGGCGAGGGCAATGGTCTGCCGAGCATCAAGGCTGAAGTGCAGGTCACCGAGCCGACCGGTCCGGACACCCTGGTGTTCGTCAACCTCAACGACACCAAGGTCTGCTGCCGTCTGGCGCCGGACGTGGCGCCGCAGGTGGGCGAGACCCTGACCCTGCAATTCGATCCGTCGAAAGTGCTGCTGTTCGATGCCAAGTCCGGTGAGCGCCTGGGGGTTGCGGGCCTGCCGAAAACCGAGTCGCACAGCGCCAACGTGGCCCAGTTCAAGGGTCGCTGATCAACAAATGCGGGAGCGGGCTCGCCCGTTTTCGCAGGGAGCACGCGGTGCGTGGCCTGTCGCGCGCCGCATCAGATGTAAACCGCGTTAGATAAGAAGAACAGTTAATAACAATAAAACGAGGATGTAGGGATGAAGAAGAACAACAACGCTCAGCGTATCGGTCAGTTGTCGGCGATTGCGGCAATGATGCTGGCCGGTAGCGTCCACGCGGCTGACGCGTTCAGCTCCGATTCGGAGTGGATGACCGGGGACTGGGGTGGCGAACGTACCAAGCTGATCGAGCAGGGTATCGACATCAAGATGGACTACGTCGGTGAAGTGGGCGGCAACCTTCACGGCGGTTTCAACGACGACAAGACAGCACGTTACGCCGACCAGTTCGGTCTGGGCGTGGCGCTGGATCTGCAAAAACTGTGGGGCTGGGACAACACTCAGGCCAAGATCCAGTTCACCAACCGTAACGGCTACAACATTTCCAACGACCGCGTTGGCGATCCGCGTGCCGGCACCCTGAGTTCCTCGCAGGAAGTCTACGGTCGTGGGCACATGGTGCGTCTGACCCAGTTGTGGATCAAACACCAGTTCTTCGACAACAAGCTCGACATCAAGGCCGGTTACTTCGGCGAAGGCGAAGACTTCAACACCTTCCCGTGCGAGTTCCAGAACCTGGCGTTCTGCGGTTCGCAAGTGGGTAACTGGGCGACCAACATCTGGTACAACTGGCCAGTCAGCCAGGCGGCCATTCGCGTCAAGTACAACATCAACGACGAGCTGTACGCGCAGATCGGTGCGTACAACCAGAACCCGTCGCAGCTGGAACACGGCAACGGCTTCAAGCTGAGCGGCAGCGGCACCAAAGGCACCGTGTTGCCAGTGGAACTGGTCTGGTTGCCTAACCCGAACAGCCTGCCGGGCGAATACCGTGTCGGTTACTACAAGAGCACGGCCGATGCCAACGACGTTCGCGAAGACGTCAACGGTTTCGACGCGGCGACCACCGGTGATGCCTACCGCACTCACAGCAGCAAGCACGGTTACTGGTTCGTTGCACAGCAACAGCTCACCAGCCACAACGGTGACAAGAACCGTGGTCTGAGCATCGCTGCCAACGCCACGTTCCACGACAAGGACACCAACTTCATCGACAACTACCAGTCCGTGATGTTTGTGTACAAAGGCCCGTTTGACGCACGTCCGAAAGATGACGTCGGTATCGGTGCGGCACGTATTCACGTCAACAATGACGTGAAGAAAAACGCCGAGCTGCTCAACGTCACCAACGGTGTTTCGAACTACGACGATGCGACGTTCTCGCCGATTCGTGAAACCGAATACAACTACGAGATCAACTACGGCTTCCACGTGACCAACTGGCTGACCGTACGCCCGAACCTGCAATACATCACTCATCCGGGCGGTGTGGATGAAGTGGATAACGCTTTGGTCGCTGGCCTGAAAATTCAGTCTACGTTCTGACGCGTCTGCGATAAGCTCCTCTCTATGTGCGCATATTTGCGGACAGCCCAGGCTGTCCGCTTTTTTTTGGAAAGGGGTGTCGCAGCCCATGAAAGTTGAATCTGGAACCGTGGCCCATGCATGAGCATCCGCTGCAACGCTTCTTCAAGTCCCTGCGCGAACGACCGGTGTTCGCCTGGGAGCGCTATCAGATGCGCGATGTGCTGGTGATCGATCATCCGCTGTGTCAGGCGGTGTTCAGTCGCCAGGGTGCGCAGTTGCTGCACTTTCAGCCGCGCGGGCAGAAACCGTGGTTGTGGTGCGCGGCGAAATGGCCGCATGTTGGCGCGATTCGTGGCGGCGTGCCGGTGTGCTGGCCGTGGTATGGCCGTCACCCGAGCGAAAACGCATGGCCGTCTCACGGCTGGGCGCGACTGCTGGACTGGAAACTGCTCGACAGCAGCACCGGCGATGACGGCGTGCGCCTGCATTGGCAATTACAGCTGTGCGACTGGCAGGTGGACTTGCACGCGCACTTGGGCGAACGCATGGAATTGCGCCTGAGCACCGAGCATCAGGACGACATGCCGTGCCAGTTGAGCCAGGCTTTGCACGCTTACTGGCGTATTGGCGATGTGAGTGAGATAGCGCTGTCTGGGCTCGAAGGGGCGCAGGGTTATGACCAGTTGAACCGTGAGGTTTGCCAGCAGGAAGGCGAGTTGCGGGTCGATGGTGGCTGTCAGCGCGTGTTTCAGCACGACGGCGAATTGCAGCTCAAGGATCACGCCTGGCAGCGCGAGCTGTGCATCGATACCGGTGACAGCGCAGACACGGTGGTGTGGCATCCGGGTGCGCGGCCGTTGCTGGGCGTGAGCTGGGATGAGATCTCGGAGTTTGTCTGTGTTGAAGCGGCGGCGGGCGGGACTGACAGCCTGCATCTGGCGCCGGGGGAGAAGGCGCATTTGAGTTTGCAGGCTTGGGCTGCTGCCTAATGATCGTTCCCACGCGGACGGTTCGACGCCTCGACGTGGGAACGATCAGCGCGAACTAGTTGAACTCGTCACCGACCGGATACCGGCTCGCATTCAAGCTCTCTTTGATCTTGCGCAGATGTGGCTGGAAATCCACCCCGCGACGCAAGGTCATGCCGGTCGCCAGCACATCCAGCACCGTCAACTGAATGATCCGCGATGTCATCGGCATATAGATGTCGGTGTCTTCCGGCAACGGAATGTTCAGGCTCAGCGTACTGGCCTTGGCCAGTGGCGAATTCTCTGCCGTCAGGCCCAGCACCGAAGCGCCATTCTCCCGGGCGATGCGCGCCACTTCCACCAGTTCACGGGTGCGCCCGGTGTAGGAAATGATCACGAACAGCTCGCCGGTGTGCGCCACCGAAGCAATCATCCGTTGCATCAGCACATCGGCGTGAGCGGTGACCGCCAGGTTGAAACGGAAGAACTTGTGCTGCGCATCCAGTGCCACCGGAGCCGAAGCACCCAGGCCGAAGAAGTGAATCTGCCGGGCCTGGATCAACAGGTCGACGGCGCGGCTGATCAGGTTCGGGTCCAGCGCTTGGCAAGCGCTGTCCAGGGATGCGATCGCACTGCCGAAAATCTTCTGCGTGTAGGCCTCGGGATTGTCGTCCGCTTCTACCGCACGGCTGACATACGCCGCGCCGCTGGCCAGGCTCTGGGCCAGTTGCAGCTTGAGTTCGGGATAGCCGCTGACGCCGAACGAACGGCAGAAACGGTTGACCGTCGGTTCACTGACCGACGCCGCCTGGGCGAGGGCGGCGATGCTGAAGCGGGTGGCCTGCTGTGGGTTGAGCAGGATCACTTCGGCGACTTTGCGTTCGGCCTTGTTCAGCTCTTCAAGGCGACTCTGGATCTGTTCCAGTAAATTTCGCACGCGGTCCATAAGAATTCCTAGATTCACCGGCGCCGATAAGCGCGCGGCTATGCAAATTGGGCCTTTGATGTGGCCCGTGACGGTGGCCTATCCTACTGATGGCTCCGACCGACCACCACTCGGAATCTGTATTTTGCGAAAATGTTGTGGTTATTACTACATTTTCCCTTGAGTGATGCCTTGAAAAAAGGTATTTGTAGCTTAACTTGATAAAAGAACAAACATCATGCCTTCGATTACGGTTGAACCGTGCACCTTCGCCTTGTTCGGCGCCTTGGGCGATCTGGCCCTGCGCAAGCTGTTTCCTGCCCTTTATCACCTGGATGGCGCCAGCCTGCTGCACGAGGACACGCGCATTATCGCACTGGCCCGTGAGGCGGGCACCGAGCAGCAGCACCTGGCGTTCATCGCCGCCGAGCTGCGCCGTTACGTGGGCAAAGAGCTGGACGAGGCCGTGGCCGAGCGCTTTCTGGCGCGCCTGACCTACCTGCACGTCGACTTCCTCAAGGCTGAAGATTACGTGGCGCTGGCCGAACTGGCCGGCAGCACGCAACGCATGATTGCCTACTTCGCCACCCCGGCGGCGGTGTACGGCGCGATCTGTGAGAACCTGGCGAAAGTCGGTCTGGCGGAAAACACCCGCGTGGTGCTGGAAAAACCGATCGGTTCCGACCTGGAGTCCTCGCGCAAGGTCAACGACGCCGTGGCGCAGTTCTTCCCGGAGAACCGCACTTACCGCATCGACCACTACCTGGGCAAAGAGACCGTTCAGAACCTGATCGCCCTGCGTTTCGCCAACAGCCTGTTCGAAACCCAGTGGAACCAGAACTACATCTCCCACGTGGAAATCACCGTGGCCGAGAAGGTCGGTATCGAAGGCCGCTGGGGTTACTTCGACAAGGCCGGTCAGCTGCGGGACATGATCCAGAACCACCTGTTGCAACTGCTCTGCCTGATCGCCATGGACCCGCCGGCGGACCTGTCCGCCGACAGTATCCGTGATGAAAAAGTGAAAGTACTCAAGGCCCTGGCGCCGATCAGCCCGGAAGGCCTGACCACGCAAGTGGTGCGCGGCCAGTACATCGCCGGGCACAGCGAAGGCAAGTCCGTGCCGGGCTACCTCGAAGAGCCGAACTCCAACGCCCAGAGCGACACCGAAACCTTCGTCGCCCTGCGTGCCGACATCCGCAACTGGCGCTGGGCCGGCGTGCCGTTCTACCTGCGCACCGGCAAGCGCATGCCGCAGAAGCTGTCGCAGATCGTCATCCACTTCAAGGAACCGTCGCACTACATCTTCGCCCCTGAGCAGCGCCTGCAGATCAGCAACAAACTGATCATCCGCCTGCAACCGGACGAAGGCATTTCCTTGCGGGTGATGACCAAGGAGCAAGGCCTGGACAAGGGCATGCAACTGCGCAGCGGCCCGCTGCAACTGAATTTTTCCGACACCTGGCGCAGCGCTCGGATCCCCGATGCCTACGAGCGGTTGTTGCTGGAAGTGATGAACGGCAATCAGAACCTGTTTGTCCGAAAAGATGAAATCGAAGCCGCGTGGAAATGGTGTGACCAACTGATCGCCGGGTGGAAAAAATCCGGTGACGCGCCCAAGCCGTATGCGGCCGGGTCGTGGGGGCCGATGAGCTCCATTGCATTGATCACGCGGGACGGGAGGTCGTGGTATGGCGATATCTGATGTGAAACTGCCCGAGGGCGTGAATGCCCGCGAATTCAAGAGCCCGGTGTTGCTTGCCGAAGGCCTGGCGCTGAATGTCGCCAAGCAATTGAGCGAAGCGCTGGCGGCACGCGGCAACGCCGTGCTGGTGGTGTCCGGCGGCCGTAGCCCGGTGGCGTTTTTCCAGCACCTGGCCAAACAGGAACTGGACTGGTCGAAGGTCGTCGTGACCCTGGCCGACGAACGCTGGGTGCCGGTCGAACACGCCGACAGCAACGCTGGTCTGCTCAAGCAGTATCTGCTCAAGGGCCCGGCGGCCAAGGCGCAGTTCCTCAGCCTTTACAGCGCGGCGGCCAACGTCGAGCAGGCTGCGGAGCAGGCCGATCGTTTGCTCGCCGAGTTGCCGCCCATCGACGTGCTGGTGCTGGGCATGGGCGATGACGGTCACACCGCATCGCTGTTCCCGGACAGCCCGAACCTGGCCGAAGCCCTGCAAGCCGACGGCACCCGTCGTTGCTGGCCGATGCTGGCGCCAAGCGTGCCGCGTCAGCGCCTGACCATGAGCCGCGCACTGCTGGCCTCGGCCCGGCACAAGATTCTGTCGATTTCCGGTCAGTCGAAACTGACCACCCTGAATGCCGCACTGGCATCCAACGACGTCGCCGCCATGCCGGTTCGCGCGTTTCTGCAACCTACGTTAGAGATTTACTGGTGCCCATGAGCCAAGGAACAGCCGCTATGACAACCCCATCCCCGACCGTTTCCATGGCGGACAAAGTTGCCCTGATCGACAGCCTCTGCGCCAAGGCGCGGATCCTGCCGGTGATCACCATCGCCCGTGAACAGGACGTGCTGCCGCTGGCCGACGCCCTGGCCGCCGGTGGTCTGACCGCGCTGGAAGTGACCCTGCGTTCGCAGTTCGGCCTCAAGGCGATCCAGATCCTGCGCGAACAGCGCCCTGAGCTGGTGACCGGTGCCGGCACCGTGCTCGATCGCAACATGCTGGCTGCGGCCGAAGCCGCCGGTTCGCAATTCATCGTCACTCCGGGCATCACCCGTGACCTGCTGGAAGCCAGCGTCGAAAGCCCGATCCCGCTGCTGCCGGGCATCAGCAATGCCTCCGGCATCATGGAAGGCTATGGCCTGGGTTATCGCCGCTTCAAGCTGTTCCCGGCTGAAGTCAGCGGTGGCGTGGCGGCAATCAAGGCCCTCGGCGGCCCGTTCGGCGAAGTGAAATTCTGCCCGACTGGCGGCGTCGGTCCTGCCAATATCAAGAGCTACATGGCGCTGAAAAACGTCATGTGCGTGGGCGGTAGCTGGATGCTCGATCCTGAGTGGATCAAGAACGGCGACTGGGCCCGCATTCAGGAATGCACTGCCGAGGCGTTGGCGCTGCTGGACTGATTTTCAACTGACACTTCGTTGTGTGTTCTACGGCTTTAACGGTGCGCTTGGTCGGTGCACCGTTTTTTTTGCCCGCAAAAGACTTCGTTATCTTGAGATACATAGTTACCGCACCGGGCTTTGCGTGTGGCGTTAACCTGCGTTCATCTTATGGAAGAGAGAACGCGTCATGGATAACCAGCCTTCAGCTCCATCGGTTTATCAACTGGCCCCCGAGCAAGTCGCCGGGCCGTATTTCCGCAATCCAAAACTGCTGCGCCGCAACATCAGCGAAGGCGCCGAGGGCCTGCCGCTGTTGCTGCGTCTGACCATCGTCGATGCCATGACCGCCGAGCCGGTCAGCGGCGCGCTGGTGGATATCTGGCATTGCAACGCACGCGGCGCCTATTCCGGCTGGAGCCGGATCAATCCGGACGTGGAAGTCGACGTCGGGGAGATCGGCTCGATCCCGCGAACCGACGATGACACCTACCTGCGCGGAGGCCAGTTCAGCGACCACAAGGGCAGGGTGCGCTTCACCACGATCTATCCGGGTTTTTATGCCGGACGTGCCCTGCACATTCACGTGGCGGTGCGCATCGTCGCCGGCAATGAATATCTGGAGGAGCGCAACGTGGCCTGGGTCGGGCAGCTGTATTTTCCGGAGATGGTTTCCCGTGGCGTGCTCAATGCCAAGGCCTATCGCGGGCGCAGCTCGCTGCCGGTGTGCAACGCCGACGACGCCTACTACGCCAACATGGGCGGTGAAGAGTCGACCCTGACGGTGTGGCCGATTGGCCGCGACTCTCACGAAGACGGTTACTTCGGCCACCTCACGATCGGCATCGACACCTTTGCGGTGTCGTCGCAGATCAAGCCCGAGGACTTCGACAAGTACACGGTTTAACGCAGTTCGTTCAGCGCCTGAATCAGCAGTTGGATCTCCGCCGCCGTCGTGGTCAGCGACGGCGTGACACGGATGCACGGCCCGCAGGCTGCGCCGTTGCGCACGACAGTGAACAGGTTGTAGTCGTTGAGCAGGCGTTCAACCATCGCCTGTTGATCGGCATGCCGGGTGAACCGCATCGAGGTGATGCCGCAATACAGTCGCGGATCGTCCGGAGTCGTGACTTCGATGCCCGGCAGGTTACGCACGGCGCTGACCCACAGGTTGCGCAGGTAATTCACCCGCGCGCCCTTGGCTGGCGCGCCCCCCAGTGAGCGGTGTTCCTCGAACACCAAAGGCAGGGTCATCAGTGCCGGAATGTTCGGCGTGCTGTAGGGCGTGCGTGAGCGGATATCGCCAGCCGAAAAATGCATCTCGCCCATGTCCGGATCAATGTCGGCCAGGCGCTGCGGAGCGATGTAGAGAAAACCGAGGGTCAGCGGCGAGCCGATCCACTTGTGCAGGTTGTACCCGGCGAAGGCGATGCCCAGCGCTTCCAGGTCGAACTCGATCTGACCAAGGGCATGGGCGCCATCGAGGATGATATCGACGCCGTGTTCCTTGGCCAGCGCGGCAATGGCCTGCACCGGCATCACCAGCCCGGTACGGTGGGTGACGTGGGTGAGGGCCATCAACTTGAGCTTCGGATGGCGGATGAAGGCTTCGCGGTACGTGGCCAGCAGGCTGTCGAAGGTGGCGGGGTGGGCGTGCTCGATCTCGATCACCTCGACCCCGCGATGCTTTGCCAGCCAGCGCATGGCGCCCTTGACCGTGTCGTACTCCAGATCGCAGATCAGCACCTGGTCGCCAGGCTGCAGGCGGTTGTAGTTGCGGATCAGCGATTGCAGGCCGGCAGTGGCGTTGTGGGTGAAGGCCACGCTTTGCGCGCGTACTCCGATCAGCTCGGCCAGTTGCGCGCGGATGTCGAGGCTGTCGTGCTGTTCGAAACGCTGGCGCACGTAGATCGAGTTGCTGTTGTTGATCAGCTCGATGTTGCGCTGGTACTCCTCGACCACGGTGCGCGACATGCGCCCGAAGTAACCGTTCTCCAGATTCACGGGGCCGGGGTGGCGGTCGTAACGGTCGGCGAAGGTTTGCCAGAAGGCTTCATCTCGGGCGCGGCGGGTGTTATCGGGCATGGTCGACTCAACTTGGATCAGGGTGACGCCTCAGTGGCGCGGGGCAGGTTTGCCGTGTTTGGCACGCAGCGGTTCGAGCAGTTCCGACAGGCCGTTGTGATCGATTTCCTGCATCAGGGCCAAAAGCCCGCCCAGTTCGCCATGGGGAAATCCTTCCCGCGCAAACCAGTTCAGGTAGGGGCCCGGCAGGTCGGCAATGATCCGGCCCTTGTACTTGCCGAAGGGCATTTCGCGGGTGATCAGCAGTTCGAGCTTTTCAGGGTTCATCGTTGGAATCGTCTGGCTTTGAAAACACTTCGGAAAATACAGGCATTCTGCATGCAGGCCAAATGACAGATCATGCAAATAACAGGCATACAGATTCTCGTTTTATTTTTAAGTTTTTGAAAAACAAAGATTAAATTCTTTTCGGGAAGCTGGCACGACCACTGCAACACTCCTTGCATCTTTCACCAACGCAAGGAATTGAAAAATGACTGACATGAATAAAGAAGCCATCTCCGTCCTCAACGACCTGATCGAAACCAGCAAGGACGGTCAGGAAGGGTTCAAGACCTGCGCTGAAGACATCAAGCATCCAGAGCTGAAAACCCTGTTCGTGAAACGCTCCGCCGATTGCGCCACGGCTGCGGCCGAGCTGCAAGCCGCCGTGCGTTCGATGGGTGGCGATCCGGAAACTTCGACCAGTGTCAGCGGTGATCTGCACCGTCGTTGGGTCGACGTCAAAGCGATGTTCACCGGCAAGGACGAAGAAGCGGTGCTCAACGAAGCCGAGCGCGGTGAAGACCACGCCCTGAAGGCTTATCGTGAAGCGATCGAGAAGATCAACAAACACAACCTGGTCGGCATTCGTGATCTGGTCGAACGCCAGTACCACGGCGTGCAACGCAATCACGATCAGGTGAAAGCGCTGCGTAACCAGGCTCGCGCACGCTCGTAAGCGTTCGAAGCCCACAAAAAACGCCAGCTGGTCTGGCGTTTTTTTGTGTCCGGATTTAACCGAGGACGATTAGCCGATGCTGATGGCCGGCAAAGTCGGCAGGGTAACGGTCTGTTGCTTGCGCGGCGCCAGGATCTCGGCCTCGCCGTCCACCACCAGCTCATCGCGCTGGTTGAATACGCGAGTGGCAATGCGTACGCGGAATTTTGGCAGTTTCTCGAGGATTTCCAGGCGCACGGTCAGGGTGTCGCCGATCTTTACCGGCTTCTGGAAGCTCATCTGCTGGCCGATATAAATAGTGCCCGGCCCAGGCAGCTCGCAGGCTACTGCGGCACTGATCAGCGCGCCGCTGAACATGCCGTGGGCGATGCGTTCCTTGAACATGCTGGCGGCGGCGAACTCGGCGTCCAGGTGCACCGGGTTGTGGTCACCGGACATCGCGGCGAACAGCTGAATGTCGCGTTCCTCGACAGTCTTGCTGTAGCTCGCGGTCTGGCCCACTTCGAGGGCTTCGTAAGGGATGTTGGTAACCTGGGTCATGGGTCTGAATTCCTGTGACGGATGAAATGAATCCACAAAAAATTATTCGCTGCGGTGCGGCCGGCGATGGCTCAGGGCCTGGTCGATCCAGGCCAGCACATCGGCGGTCACTTCGTCGCGGTTGCTCTCGTTGAACAATTCGTGCCGCGCCTGCGGGTAGATCTTCAGTTGCAGGTTCTGGCTGCCGGCCGCGCGCAAGGCGTTGGCCAGATCAGTCAGACGCTTGCCTTCGCTCACCGGATCACATTCGCCGCCGATCACCAGCAGCGGCAGGCCCGGATCGATCTGGGCGAGATTGGACGCTTTGCTGATTTGCTGCAACCCGCCGAGCAGGTCGATCCACAGTTGATTGGTGCAGCGAAAGCCGCACAGCGGGTCGGTGGCGTACTTGTCGACCTCGACCGGGTCGCGACTCAGCCAGTCGAACGCGGTGCGCGCCGGTTTGAATTTATTGTTGAACGAGCCGAACGACAGCCATTCGATCACCGCGCTGCGGCCCTTGGCGCCCTGGCGCAACTTTTCGAACCGGGCGATCTGCCGGGCCGCTCGGTACAGCGCAACCGGCTGGAAATTCGAGCCGCTGAGAATCGCGCCGTGCAGGCTGGCGCTGTGATGCAGCAGATACGCCTGCGCGATGTAGCTGCCCATGCTGTGACCGAGCAGCACGATCGGCACCCCTGGATGACGCTGGCCGAGGAACTGGTTGAGGCTCGCGATATCTCCAACCACCTTGCACCAGCCATCATCATCGGCGAAATGCCCGAGCGTCCCATGATCGGCAGTTTTGCCATGGCCGCGCTGATCGAGCGCGTACACACCGTAGCCTTCGGCGCAGAATGCCTCTGCCAGCCGGACGTAGCGGGCGCTGTGTTCCGCCATGCCGTGGGACAGCAGAATCACCGCCTTCAGCGGCGCGTTCGGCAGCCACAGGTTGACGAAGAGGCGGCTGCGGTCACTCGCGTCCAGCCAGAGTGTGTCGTGGATCATGGCGATTCCTTTTGCGGCCTGTTTTTGCTGAAGCGTCTTGCAGAGGTTGCATTGTATAGCGCGTCCAATCAGCTCACGCCACGGCAGGAAGATTCACACGATCAATGACGACCTTGCCCATATTTGCCTGATTGACCATAGCTGCTAGTGTCCGTGAAGCCCCGCTTTTTGCTCTCGGCTTTTTCAGGGACAGAAAGAAATGACAGCGAAGCGGCCCCGGATCGGCTCAGGTAAAGAGGACAAGAACAATGCAACCTGATTTCTGGAATGACAAACGCCCGGCGGGCGTACCCCTGGACATCGACGCGGGTGAATTCAAGTCGGTGATCGAGGTGTTCGAGCGTTCCTGCAAGAAATTCGCTGATCGCCCGGCGTTCAGCAACATGGGCGTGACCCTGACCTACGCCGAGCTGGAACGCCAGAGCGCCGCGTTCGCCGGTTATCTGCAAGCCCACACCGATCTGGTGCCGGGGGATCGCATCGCGGTGCAGATGCCCAATGTCCTGCATTATCCGATTGCCGTGTTCGGTGCGCTGCGCGCGGGGCTGATCGTGGTCAACACCAACCCGCTGTACACCGCGCGGGAGATGCGCCACCAGTTCAAAGACTCCGGCGCCCGGGCGCTGGTGTACCTGAACATGTTCGGCCAGAAAGTCCAGGAAGTGCTGCCGGACACCGACATCCAGTATCTGATCGAAGCGAAGATGGGCGACCTGATGCCCACCGCCAAGGGCTGGCTGGTCAACACTGTGGTCAGCAAAGTGAAGAAAATGGTCCCGGCGTATTCGCTGCCCCAGGCGATTTCCTTCAAGAGCGCGCTGCGCATGGGCCGGGGCCTGGGCATCAAGCCGTTGAAGGTCGGCCTGGACGACATCGCCGTCCTGCAATACACCGGCGGCACCACCGGCCTGGCCAAGGGCGCGATGCTGACCCACGGCAATCTGGTGGCGAATATGCAGCAGGTTCGCGCCTGTCTCGGTCAGTTCGGCAGCGACGGCCAGCCGCTGCTGCGTGAAGGGCAGGAGGTGATGATCGCGCCGCTGCCGCTGTACCACATCTATGCCTTCACCGCGAATTGCATGTGCATGATGGTGTCGGGCAACCACAACGTTCTCATCACCAACCCGCGTGACATCGGCGGCTTCATCAAGGAGCTGAAGAACTGGAAGTTCTCGGCGCTGCTGGGGCTGAACACGCTGTTTGTCGCGCTGATGGATCATCCGGACTTCAAGACCCTGGATTTCTCCACCCTCAAACTCACCAACTCCGGCGGCACCGCGCTGGTCAAAGCCACCGCCGAGCGTTGGGAGCAGATCACCGGCTGTCGCATCACCGAAGGTTACGGCCTGACCGAAACCTCGCCGGTGGCCTGCACCAACCCGTACGGCGAGCTGTCGCGGATCGGCACGGTTGGCCTGCCGGTGCCGGGCACCCGGTTGAAAGTCATCAATGACGATGGCGTCGAGCAACCTCTGGGCGAGCGCGGCGAGCTGTGTATCAAGGGCCCGCAGATCATGAAGGGCTACTGGCAGAAACCCGAGGCCACCGCCGAAGTGCTGGATGCCGAGGGCTGGTTCAAGTCCGGCGACATCGCGGTGATCGACCCGGACGGTTTCGTGCGTATCGTCGACCGCAAGAAGGACATGATCATCGTCTCGGGTTTCAACGTGTACCCGAACGAAATCGAAGACGTGGTTATGGCTCACCCGAAAGTCGCCAACTGCGCGGTGATCGGCGTGCCGGACGAGCGCTCGGGCGAGGCGGTGAAGCTGTTTGTGGTGGCGCGGGAAACCGGCGTGAGCCTGGAAGAGCTGAAGGCTTACTGCAAAGAGAATTTCACGGCGTACAAGGTGCCGAAACACATCGTGCTGCGTGAGTCGTTGCCGATGACGCCTGTCGGGAAAATTCTGCGGAGGGAGTTGCGGGATATCGCATAGATAGACTGCGCCAAGCGAAATCGTCGGATCGCCGCCCGCAGCGGGCTCGTTCCCCCAGGTTCACTGATGACCCTGTGGGAGCGAGCCCGCTCGCGTTTACAGCCCCCGAAAACCGGGACTTTCAAGGTGTTATAGGATTTTTGCTCTAAAATGACTGCCAGTAGTTCTTGAGTCATGAAAATGACTGTAGGGGCCGCTTTTGGCTCTAGTCGACCCTTGGCAAAGCTGCTACTCTCGGCGCGCTTTGTGACTTCTCGGCCTTGTAAAAAGCCAGACTCACCAATAAACAAACACCAATAATAATCGCATCAAATGCGGTGCTGAATTCGCGTTGCTGAGGAGTGGGCTTCCATGATCGAAGACTTTTGGAAGGATAAGTACCCCGCTGGAATTGCTGCCGACATCAATCCAGACGAGTACCCGAATATTCAGGCAGTGTTGAAGCAATCCTGCCAACGCTTCGCCGACAAACCGGCGTTCAGCAACCTGGGCAAGACCATCACCTACGGTGAACTGTACGAATTGTCCGGTGCGTTTGCCGCTTATCTGCAACAGCATACCGATTTGCAGCCCGGTGATCGAATCGCCGTGCAACTGCCCAACGTGTTGCAGTACCCGGTCGCCGTCTTCGGTGCCATCCGTGCCGGGCTGATTGTGGTCAACACCAACCCGCTGTACACCGCGCGGGAAATGGAACACCAATTCAACGACTCCGGTGCCAAAGCGCTGGTGTGCCTGGCGAACATGGCGCACCTGGCCGAAGCCGTGGTGCCGAAAACCGGCGTCAAACACGTCATCGTCACCGAAGTCGCCGACCTGCTGCCGCCGATCAAGCGCCTGCTGATCAACAGCGTCATCAAGTACGTGAAGAAAATGGTTCCGGCCTATCACCTGCCAAAAGCCGTCAAGTTCAACGACGTGCTGAGCAAGGGCCAGGGTCAGCCGGTCGCCGAAGCCAACCCGGACAGCGGCGACGTCGCGGTGCTGCAATACACCGGCGGCACCACCGGCGTGGCCAAGGGCGCGATGCTCACCCATCGCAACCTCGTCGCCAACATGCTGCAGTGCAAGGCGCTGATGGGCTCCAACCTCAATGAAGGTTGCGAGATCCTGATCACCCCGCTGCCGCTGTACCACATCTATGCGTTCACCTTTCATTGCATGGCGATGATGCTGATCGGCAACCACAACATCCTGATCAGCAACCCGCGCGACCTGCCGGCGATGGTCAAGGAACTGTCGAAGTGGAAGTTCAGCGGTTTCGTCGGCCTCAACACGCTGTTCGTGGCCCTGTGCAACAACGAAGGTTTCCGCAAACTGGATTTCTCGGCGCTGAAAGTCACCCTGTCGGGCGGCATGGCTCTGCAACTGGCCGCAGCCGAGCGCTGGAAAGCGGTCACCGGTTGCCCGATCTGCGAAGGTTACGGCATGACCGAAACCAGCCCGGTGGCCACGGTCAACCCGATCCAGAACATCCAGATCGGCACCATCGGGATTCCGGTGCCGTCGACCCTGTGCAAAGTCATCGACGATGCCGGTGTCGAGCAGCCGCTGGGCGAAATCGGCGAGCTGTGCGTCAAGGGCCCGCAAGTGATGAAGGGCTACTGGCAGCGTCAGGAAGCCACCGACGAGATGCTTGACAGCGAAGGCTGGCTGAAGACCGGTGACATCGCGCTGATCCAGCCGGACGGCTACATGCGCATCGTCGATCGCAAGAAAGACATGATCCTGGTCTCCGGTTTCAACGTGTACCCGAACGAACTGGAAGATGTGCTGGCTGCCCTGCCGGGCGTGTTGCAGTGCGCGGCCATCGGTATTCCGGACGAGAAATCCGGCGAGGCGATCAAGATCTTCATCGTCGCCAAACCGGGCGTCACCCTGACCAAGGAACAGGTGATGGAGCACATGCGCGCCAACGTCACCGGCTACAAGGTGCCGCGTTCGGTGGAGTTCCGCGATGCACTGCCGACCACCAACGTCGGCAAGATCCTGCGCCGCGAACTGCGCGACGAAGAGCTGAAGAAGATCAAGGCGAAAAGCGCCGCGTAAAAAAAAAGCCCCGCAGATGCGGGGCTTTTTGTTGGTGCAGGGCTTGAACGCTTACTGGCGGAACGGCGCGAAGTTCACATTGGTGCCTGCCGGGCGCATGTCCTGCAGGTACGAGTCCTTGTCGGCGCTCAGTTCCAGGCTCAGGGCGGCCTTGCGCTTGCCTTCGTTGCGGATCACCAGGCCTTCGAGTTTCTCGCGCAGGAACACGGTCGGCACTTTCAGGTGCAGCAGTTCGTCGGTGGCCGGAGTGTGCATCAACAGGTGAATCCACTCGTACTGACCAATGGCCAGACGCGACACCGGCAAGTCGAACCACCAGATGTTGCGGTTGCGGTTCAGTTCGGCGAAGTGGCAGTTGTTGGTGCCGAGCACGGCACCGCCCAGTTCCTGGTTGCGACGGGCGATGGCCTGCTTTTTATCGAGTTTCATAACATTCCTGCGGGATCGGTTCTGTGGCGCATGGCGCCCTTATGGTGGGCATTCTCGGGGGTACGCTCGCAAACATAAAGCCCAACCTGCACGCCGCGACGAAATGAAGCCCTGAAAATAAATGAAACTTGGCGCAAACCGGGCCAGTCAATCGTTACGTACTGACTTTTCCCCTTCAATGCACCAAGGAGAAACACCATGAGTAGCACAGGCGATAAAGTAAAAGGCATGGCCAACGAAGCGGTCGGCAACGTCAAGCAAGGTGTCGGTAAAGCCACCGACAACCAGAAACTGCAAGCCGAAGGCAAACTGCAAGAGAAGAAAGGCGAGGCCCAGCAAGCGGTGGGCAAAGCCAAGGACGCGATCAAGAAAGGCGTCGACAAGGCTTGATCGAGCCTTGAACGAAACAACGAAGCGGCCATCCAAGGATGGCCGTTTTCGTATCCCGTTCACAGATGGTCACGGTTCACAGTGTTTCAAAGTCGCCAAGTAAGCTACTTTGATGAGAGAAAAACGGCCCCTGAGTCGCCACGACTTCAACCTGTTTTGCGGCGAAAGGAGACGCGAATGATTTTCCCCGACATGAAAGGTCTGCCCCTGCACCGGGTCATCGTGCGCACCGTCACCGAGTTCATGGAAGACGAGATGTCGACCTATGCCTCGGCACTGGCCTACCAGATGCTGTTTTCGCTGTTCCCGTTCATCCTGTTCCTGATTGCCCTGATCGGTTTCCTGCACCTGCCGGATTTCTTCTCCTGGCTGCGCCTGCAATCGGAACTGGTACTGCCGCCCCAGGCGCTGGAACAGGTCAATCCGGTGATCGATCAACTGCAGCAATCCAAGGGCGGCCTGCTTTCGGTCGGTATCGTTGTCGCCCTGTACACCGCGTCTGCCGGCGTGCGCCTGATGATGAGTGCGATGAACGCCGCCTACGACGTGGTCGAAGGACGGCCCCTGTGGAAGCGCTTCCCGCTGTCGATCATCTACACCGTCGGCATTGCCGGCATGTTGCTGGTGGCCGCTGCGCTGATGGTGCTCGGTCCGCAGGTGATGGGCTGGATCGCCGCGCAGGTCGGGCTGGAAGAAGTCATCGTCACCCTGTGGACGATCGCCCGCTGGCCGGTCATCGTGATCCTGATGATGGTGGCCGTGGCGCTGATCTACTACGTGATGCCCGACGTCAAACAGGAGTTTCGCTTCATCACGCCGGGCTCGGTGCTGGCGGTGGTGGTGTGGATCATCGCGTCCCTGGGCTTCGCGTTCTACGTCAAGACCTTCGCCAACTACAACGCCATGTATGGCAGCATCGGTGCGATCATCGTGCTGTTGCTGTATTTCTACATTTCCGCCGCCGTGTTGTTGCTCGGTGCAGAGATGAATGCGGTGATCGAACACATGTCCAGCGAGGGCAAGGATCCGGGCGAGAAAGTCCCCGGCGAACTCGATGAACATCCCAAACAACACGTTTCCGGCCTCGGGCGCGATCACTCGCTCAAGCCGAACACTGACGAAGCCTGATCATGATCCGTGAAATTCTGAAGATGGGCGACGAACGCCTGCTGCGCATCGCCCCGCCAGTGCCTGCTGAAATGCTCGACAGCCCGGAATTGTGGCAACTGATCGACGACATGTTCCAGACCATGGAAAGCGTCGGCGGGGTCGGCCTGGCCGCGCCGCAGATTGGCGTCGACCTGCAACTGGTGATATTCGGTTTCGAGCACAGCGAGCGCTACCCGGACGCCGAGGCGGTGCCGCAGACGATCCTGATCAACCCGCTGATCACACCGCTCAGTCCGCTGATGGAAGAGGGCTTCGAAGGCTGCCTGTCGGTGCCTGGCCTGCGGGGCGCGGTGGATCGTTATCAGCAGATTCGTTACGAAGGCGTCGATCCGAAGGGCGAGCCGATCGTGCGTGTGGCCTCGGGCTTCCATGCGCGGGTGGTGCAGCACGAATGCGATCACCTGATCGGGCGGCTGTACCCGTCGCGCATTACCGATTTCAGCAAGTTCGGTTTCACCGAAGTGATGTTTCCGGACCTCGATCCCAACGCTGACGATTGAACCTGTGGGAGCGAGCTTGCTCCGGGCGGCGTTCCGACGATAGCGGAATGTCAGCCAATTTATTCGCAGCTGATGGACCGCATTCGCGAGCAAGCTCGCTCCCACAGGGATCACCGGCGTTCAAAAAGCTCCATGGCAATCATCGGTTTGCTCCGCGCATAACGGCTCAAGCGTTCGGCCATGGCCTGGGGCAGGGCGGGGTCGAAGGTGAAGCCGCGCCGCTCGTAGAAACCGCGCAAGTCCGGGTGGCAAAACAGCCATACCGGCGACTCGACGTCCTTCACCGCTTCGGCAATCAACTGCGCAGCGATGCCTTGCTCTCGGCACGCCGGATCAACAAACAGCCCGGTCAACCAATGCCCGCCGAACACCGGCCGCAGACACAGCGCCGCCACGATTTCCTCCCGCCGCGCCACCCACAATTGCGCCTCGCGCACCGCTTTCATCGACGATTGATGCTGGCGGTAAAACTTGTTCATCAAGGGCCAGGACAGGTCGTCAAGCTGGCGGAAACGGATGTCGGTCATGAATCGGACTGCCGGTGCAAAAGCCGCGGATTATAAAACAACGTGCCCGCCGGGATAGGTGTATACCTGATCTCACATCCCCTCTGAGTGGAGTACGCATCATGTCCAAAGGTATGGATTCGAAGAAAGCCGCGAAGAAGAAACCGGCCAAGACCGCCATCGAGAAACGCCACGAGAAAAGGGCGAAAAAAGTCGACATCTTTGGCCATTGATCACGCCGTTCGGGAGCCCGGATCCGGGCTCCTGTCTTGTCCTTGAAATCAGCGTCCTTAAAAAAACCGCAAAAATAATCTGCAAGATTTCCCGTTGGTGTTGCACAGAACGATCAGACCCTCGTTCCGAGCCACGCCATGCCCCATTATTTCGACGATGCCCATCGCCAACAGATCGAAACCCTGCGCCAGCGCTTCACCGCCCGCACCGAGTGGCCGACCTGGCTGCTGCTGATCGGGGTGTACGGCGGCTGGTTCGCGATTGTGCTGGGCAGCGAACGGCTCGGCGTCTGGTGGAGCACGCTGCTGCTGATTCCGCTGCTGGTGCTGTGGCTGTCGGTGCAGCACGAACTGCTCCACGGTCATCCGACGCGCTGGACCTTCGTCAACAAAGTCCTCGGCTATGCGCCATTCGCGGTGTGGTATCCCTACACGCTCTATCGCGACAGCCATTTGCAGCACCATCGCGACGAAGACCTGACGATCCCCGGCGTCGATCCCGAAAGCCGTTACCTGAGTGCCGAGCGCTGGCAGGGCAGTTCGCTGTTCGAACGTAGCCTGCACTGGCTGAACAAGACCGTATTGGGCCGCTTCATTCTTGGCGCTCCTCTGGCGTTGCTGGCGCTGGCCGGCGAAGAACTGCAACGCCTGAAAAACAGCGAGCTTCAGGCCTGGCTGATGTGGCTGACCCATGGCGCCCTGACCGTGCTGATGCTGTTTTTCATCGCCCGCTACAGCGTGTTGCCGGTGTGGCATTACCTGTTTCTGATCAGCGTGCCGGCGCTGTCGATCGCGATGGTTCGCTCCTACTATGAACACCGGCCGCACACGCAACCGGAGCAGCGCACGGTACTCAACGAAGCCGGATGGCCGTGGCGCTGGCTATTCCTGAACCTGAATTTCCATCTGGTGCACCACGATTTGCCGAAGCTTTCGTGGTACGACTTGCCCGAGGCTTACCGCATGCGCCGGGAAGAATGGGTGGCGCGCAGCGGCGGTTTTCTGGTGCAAGGTTATGGGCAACTGTGGCGCCGGCACGGCATCAAGCCGATCGACAGCCCGCAGCATCCGTTTATTTGAGGCGACCATGACGTCAGGTTACGCAGAACTGTTGATGTACATCGCTCCCGAGCCGATTCGCGCGGCGAACGAGCGGTGGCTGGCGCGGATCCTCGAACACCTCGGCCGTTCGCGGCTCGATGCCGATGGCCTGTCGCTGCTCGAACTCTGGCGCTCGCCTGAGTTGCTGCTGACCCAGACCTGCGGCTATCCGCTGATGACCGCGCTGCGTGGGCAGGTCAGGATTGTCGGTCGTCCGCGATACGAATTGCCGGACGCCAGCGCCGGCAATCATTGCAGCCTGATCCTCGCTCGCACCGATGACCCGCGTCGCAATCTGGCGGAGTTCTTCGACAGTCGCGGGGTGATCAACAGCGAAGACTCCAACAGCGGTATGAACCTGTTGCGTCAGCGTCTGGCGCCGTTGCACCGGGACGGGCAGTTTTTCGCTTCGGTCGGCATCAGTGGCGGACATCGCGAAAGCCTGCGCTGGTTACGCGAAGACCGCGCCGATCTGGCGGCCATCGACAGCGTGACCTTCGCGTACCTGGCGCAGTACGCCGCCGAAGAGGTCAGCGGATTGCGGGTGGTAGCGCGCAGCGCGTTCAGTCCGACCTTGCCCTTTATCACCGCAGCCAGCACGACGGACCAGCAGATTGAACATCTGCGCCTGGCCATGAACCGCAGCCTTCAGGACCTGCCCGACGTATCCCGCATCCTCGGTTTGCCCGAAGTATTGCCCGCCAGCGAAAGCGATTACCTCGTTCTGCTGGATTACCAGCGCGAGGCCGAGGAATTGGGTTATGGCCGCTTGCGTTAGTGGTTTCTCGTAATTCACTAATGGAATATAAAAATTCTTTTTAAGTATTTTTAACGCATAAGGCACCTTGCTAGGATCGCGCCACCGGACGACCGGACATTCAGCGACCCTTGACCAAGGAGCCCCCATGTCCGGCGCCGACTCATCCCATCGCAATCATGTGAACACGTTGTTTCGCGACCATTACCAGTGGTTGTGCACACGTCTGCGTCGGCAATCGAATGATGCGGCCACGGCCGAAGACATCGCCGCCGAAACCTTCGCGCAACTGCTCGAAGCCCCGGGCCTGACCGCCATCCGCGAACCCCGCGCCTTGCTCACCACCATTGCCCAACGCCTGCTGTATGAGCGCTGGCGGCGGGGCGATCTGGAGCGTCGGCATCTGCACCAACTGCAGCAAGGCGACCTCGATCACGCGCCGTCTCCCGAAGAACTCGCCGACCTGTCGCAGAGCCTCAAGCACCTGGACCGGACACTCCAGCGCCTGCCGGGCAAGGTGCGCTCGACCTTTATGCTGGCCCGCATCGACGGCCTGACCTACCCGCAAATCGCTGCCGAACTGGGTATCTCCCAGCGTTCGGTGAGCATGTACATGACCCGTTCCCAGGCCCTGTGCAACCGCCACAGCGCCAACCAAACCCTGATTTCCTCCCAGAACAAGAGGTCCGCATGAGATCGATCAAAACCCTGCTCGGCAGTTCGCTGCTGGCCCTGACCCTGACGGCCGGCCACGTTGTCGCCGCGGAAACAAAAGCGCCGATCCACTTCGGCGACATCACCTGGGAAAGCGGCAGTTTCATCACCGAAGTGCTGCGCCTGATCGTCGAAAAAGGCTACGGCTACCCGACGGACACGCTGCCGGGCAGCACCGTCAGCCTCGAAGCTGCGCTGGCGAAAAACGATATTCAAGTGATCGGCGAAGAGTGGGCCGGGCGCAGTCCGGCGTGGGTCAAGGCTGCCGCCGAGGGCAAGGTGTTCGGCCTCGGCGACACGGTGAAGGGCGCCACCGAAGGCTGGTGGGTGCCGGAATACGTGATCAAGGGTGACCCCGAGCGCGGGATCAAACCGCTGGCGCCGGAACTGAAATCGGTGGCCGACCTGCCGCGCTACAAGGATGTGTTCAAGGACCCGGAAGACCCGACTCGCGGGCGGTTCCTCAACAGCCCGACCGGCTGGACCTCGGAAATCGTCAACAGCCAGAAGCTCAAGGCGTATGCGCTGAACGACAGCTTCGTCAATTTCCGCACCGGCTCCGGCGCGGCGCTGGATGCGGAGGTGGCGTCGTCGATCAAGCGCGGCAAACCGGTGCTGTTCTACTACTGGTCGCCGACGCCGCTGCTCGGGCGCTTCAAACTGGTGAAACTGGAAGAGCCGCCTTTCGATGCCGAAGCCTGGAAAACCCTGGCCGATGCCAACAACCCCAACCCGAAAGGCACCCGCTCGATGCCGGCGAGCCTGGCGATTGGCGTGTCGGCGCCGTTCAAGGCGCAGTACCCGGAACTGGTGACGTTCTTTGAGAAAGTCGATTTGCCGATCGATCTGCTGAACCAGACCCTGGCCGGGATGAGCGAAAAACGCCAGCAGCCACGCCAGGTCGCCGAAGCGTTTCTGCGCGACCAGCCGCAAGTGTGGAAGCCCTGGGTGCCGGGTGATGTGGCGAATAAAGTCAGCGGGAGTCTGTAGTTCTTTTCCGATATTTGTGTCGTTTCAAAAGTTGCCATTGCGAGTCGGTCGCAATGGCAACCAACACCCCCGCCGCTGAACCGTTTCTTGTCCGCTTCCTGTCCGAACTCCCTCATTACTGGCCGACTAGTGGCCTTGCGCAAGGCTTTGCGCTGTCTATGCTCATTCATAACTAACTATGTCGAACGCCATCCAATGGGCTCCGACCGCTAGCGGTTACCGATCTCAAAGCTGCCAGAGTGCGCAATTCAAGGCACCGACACTTGACCGACAAGGAGCTGTTTTTAAATGGAAGTTCTTCTGCATGTTAGGAATGGCCCGCCCGCGGGCTATCAAGAGAAGGATGTCTTGATTAGAGCGTCGCTGCATGGACTCTTTGATTAATCATCGTTTATCACCTGACAACTTCCTCCTGTGGAGGAATGCGTGTGCCTGTTCTGTGGAACGTAGTGGTGGATTCTGAAAGACCTGAACTTTCATCAAATCAAAGAACCGCGCGGAAGGTGATAGAGACATGTTCAACCTACATCACAAGGCTGACCTGCAGGAAATCGAACGCTTCAGTTGTGCCCTGACCGAAGCCAACGCCAAGTTGGCGGCGATCAGCCGTTCGATGGCAATGATCGAATTCACCCCCGAAGGCATCGTCCTGGATGCCAATGAGAACTTCTGCAAGACCATGGGCTACAGCGCCGAGGAAGTGCGTGGCAAACATCACCGAGTCTTTTGTGAGGAAGAGTTTTACCGCAGCGAGGAATACGCCAAGTTGTGGCGTGACCTGGCCCGTGGCGAACCCATCAGCGGTACTTTCCTGCGCTTGAACAAGCGCGGTCAGGAGATCTGGCTCGAGGCGAGCTACATGCCGGTGTATGGCCCGGACAAACAGGTCCGAAGCGTGATCAAAGTGGCGTCGGACATAACGGCGCGCGTGAACAAGGAAAAGGAAGAAGAAAGCATGCTGGCCGCTATTGGCCGCTCAATGGCGGTGATCGAGTTCACCCCGGAAGGCAATGTGATCACGGCCAACGACAACTTCCTCAAGACCATGCAGTACTCGCTTAACGAAATCGTCGGCCATCACCACAGTCTGTTCTGTCATCGGGTAGAGGCCGAGTCTGCGCAGTACAAGGCGTTCTGGGCGTCGCTCAATCGCGGCGAATATCACTCGCATCGGTTCGAGCGCAAGAACAAGTCCGGGCAGACCGTTTACCTCGAAGCCTCGTACAACCCGCTGTTCGACGCCAAGGGCCGGTTGTACAAAGTGGTGAAGTTCGCCAGCGACATCACCCACCAGATGACCACCTTGCAGACCGCTGCGGAATCGGCCCACAGCACTTCGGTACAAAACGACGCCTGCGCGCAAAAAGGCTCACAGGTCGTGCAGCAAACGGTGCAGATCATTCAGGACATTTCCCGCGACCTCAACGAAGCGGCGCTGAGCATCGATGCGGTCAGCAAGCAGTCGGACATCATCGGCACCATCGTTCAGACCATTCGCGGAATTGCCGACCAGACCAACCTGCTGGCGCTCAACGCGGCCATCGAAGCGGCGCGGGCGGGTGAGCACGGACGTGGTTTTGCGGTGGTGGCGGACGAAGTGCGCAGTCTCGCGGCGCGGACCAGTCAGGCAACCCTGGAGATCGTCGATGTGGTGCGCAAGAACCACGAGTTGTCATTGAGCGCAGTGTCGAGCATGCAGTCGAGCCTGAGCCGCACCGGGCTCGGGGTGGAACTGGCGAACGAGGCGGGGGACGCGATCCGGGAGATTCAGCAGGGCTCGCGGCATGTGGTGGATGCGATCAGTCAGTTCAACGAGACGTTGCAGTTGAACTGACGGTTTCACGGCTGAAAAAAGGATCCCCGTGGGGATCCTTTTTTATTGCGCCGTTTTTCAGATCGAGGCGAATCACAGCGAAGCGAGGAACTTGTCTGCCGATTCGTCGCTGATCTTCGTCGAGTTGGCGTCTTGTTTGTTCTGCTTCTCGGCTTCGGCCAGCTTCATCTTGTCTTGCAGGCGCTCGGCGATCTCTTTGCCGATGGCCAGTTGCTGAGCCGGCGGCATGGCTTTGATGTCGTCTTCGGTCAGGCCCATTTCCTTGAGAATACTGTCGCGCAGACGTTGTTCCGGCGACTTGCTCATGTAGTCCTTGAACTCGTCCATAGCCGATGAGCCTGTGGATTTGGTCGGCGAAGTATCAGAGGTTTGCAGGGCGACACGGGTCTTGGCGAACGCTTCGTCGACGTTGTCGCTGATGCGCGTGGCTTCGCTGACTTGCTGGGTCGCCAGTTGGGTGGCCGACTCCTGCACCTTGGCGGTGGCTTCGGCGGTTTGCGCCTGGGCCTGGTTTTGCAGGGTCTGCAGCATCGCGCCGTGCAGGCCGCCTTGCAGACCGGCCGCTGCGGTGGCGGTTGCATCGTCATTCAGCTGCTTGGGCAGATGTATGATTTGCTGTTGTTTTGCACTGACCAACATGATGAAAGGACCTGTAGGTAATGACTGTCAGCCCTAGGCAGCAATTACCGTGCCTATCTAATAAGTCCTTTTATTTCAATGGTTTGTGATTTTTACGAGCGAGTGAAGCGGTCATCCCTTGCCGGTGGGCGGCAGAGGATGACCGTTGTCCGTCAGCGATGGGCGATGTTTTCCAGCGCCAGGTTGAGGGTGCGGGGGCCGAAATAACCGATGGTCAGCATTACGATCAGCATGCTGGCAACGATGAACGCCAGCACGCCCGGCGTGCCGAAGTGTTCGAGGAACAGACCGATCAACAGGCTGCTGAACACCGTCGACAAACGACTGAACGAGTAACAGAAGCCCACCGCCCGGGCGCGGATGTTGGTGGGGAATAGTTCGCTCTGATAGGAGTGATAACTGAAGCTCAGCCACGCGTTGCAGAAGGTGATCATCACCCCGCAGAAGATCAGGCCGAATGCGCTGGTCTGCAGTGCGAACAAGGTGCCGAAGGTCATGGCGCCGAGGGCCGAGCCGACGATCTGCCACTTGTTCTCGAAACGGTTGGCGAATTTGACGAACAGCAACGGCCCGAGCGGGTAGGCGAGGGTGATGATGAACGCGTACATCAGACTGTGTGTGACGCTGACGCCTTGACCGGAAAGCAGCGCCGGCAGCCAGTTGCCGAAGCCGAAGAAACCGATGGCCTGGAAGATGTGGAAAACGATCAGCATCAACGCGCGGCGGCGATAGGGTGGTTGCCAGATGTCGGCGAAACGGCCCTTGCCTTCGACATCGACGGCTACCGCTTCCGGCGCGTCCAGTGGCTGGCGGTGATCTTTCTCGCAGCGTGCCTCGATGCCGTCGAGAATCCGGTTTGCCTCATCGAAACGGCCATGCTGGGCCAGCCAGCGCGGCGACTCCGGCAGACGTTTGCGCAGCCACCAGATGAACAGCGCAAACACCGCACTCGCCAACACTACCCAACGCCAGCCGGATATCCCGAACGGCGCCTGCGGCACCAGCCACCACGACATCAGCGCCACCGCCGGCACCGACAGGAACTGCACAAAAAACGCGAAGGCGAACGCCGAACTGCGCATGCGTTTGGGCACCAGTTCCGAGAGGTAGGCGTCGATGGTTACCAGCTCGATGCCGAGGCCGATGCCCACCAGAAAACGCATGCAGATGATCCCCAGCGCCGAACTCTGCACGCCCATCAGTACCGTGGCCACGGTGTACCAGACCAGTGCGAAGGTGAAGATCGCGCGCCGCCCGAAACGATCTGCCATCGGGCTCAGCAGGCTGGCGCCGAGAAACAAACCGAGGAACGTCGCCGAGGCGAACGCGGCCTGATCGGAGAAACCGAACACGCCCTGATTGCCGGTGGCGAAAATGCCGTCGCGGATCAGGCCGGGGCTGATATAGGCCGTCTGGAACAGGTCGTAGAGTTCGAAGAAACCGCCGATCGACAGCAGCGCCACCAGTCGCCAGATCGTGGCGACTGCCGGGAGGCGGTCGATGCGGGCGGAAATCTCGGCGGCGCGTATCGGGTCGATGCCGTCGCGTTGCGCAGCGGGGGCGTGTGCAGTCATGGGCAGATCCATTTTTTATTGATGGAAAAGCTTAGCCTGCTATCGGAAATCAAGGATTGTTTATATCGGCGGTTGGCACGGGAAAACCGCCGATTTCTTGCAATATCCGCTTACCAATTAACGATTTATGTCGCGGGCTGTGGATCCGGCAATGCCGAGGCCGGAAGGCCGAACACCCTATCGAACAGCCAGTTGAACGCGAAGGTGTAGCAAGGGATGAACACGATCAGTGCCAGATCCAGCAGAAAGGCCTGCACCAGACTGATGTTCATCCACCACGCGATCAGCGGAATCAGAAACACGATCAGTGTCAGCTGAAAGCCGACGGCGTGGGCAATGCGGCGTTTTACCGTGCGGGTGCGCGACACCTGGCGGCTTTCCCAGCGCTCGAACAGCGAGGTGTAGATGAAGTTCCAGGTCACGGCGATGGTGGTGATGATCACCGCCAGCGGGCCGGTGCTGCCGGGCGAAGTGCCGGACAACAAGGCCAGGCCGAGGGCCGAGAAGGTCATGCCGATCACTTCATAGAGCGACACGTAGACCAGTTTGCGTTTGACGCCTTGCATGGGGAATTGCCTCTTTCTTGCGACTTGTGGCCAGTGGGGCTGGCGAAGGCGACGAAAGATAGCTTCAATGAAGGTGACAGAAAAAGTCAGTAGCTTTCAGTTTTATTGATAGGTGTGAGAAGTGAATTTCAACAGTGAAAGCATCGAGCTATTTCTCGCCGTGATCGAACGCGGTTCGTTTTCCGCCGCTGCCAGGGCATTGGGCAAAGTCCCGTCGGCGGTGAGCATGGCCATCGGCAATCTCGAGGCCGAACTCGGTTACTCGCTGTTTGATCGCAGCCATCGCGAACCGCAACCCACGGCAATGGCATTGTCGCTGGTGCCCCATGCGCGGCTGATCGCTGATCAGCTCAAGCAATTGCAGGTGCACGCTGTGCAGTTGTCGCTGGGGCTGGAGAGCAAATTGTCGATCGGCGTGGCGGCGGACATTGATCGCCGACGGTTGCTGACGGCGATCAAGGATCTCAGCGAGCACCATCCGCTGCTAGACATCGAAGTGCTGACTGCGCCGCAGGACGATGTGCTGGCGATGCTTTACAGCGGTCGGATCAGCGTGTGCCTGGCGTTCGCCGGGTTGAGCGTGAATGTGCTGGAACGGTTTCAGTTTGTCGGCAGTGAACGGATGATCGCCACGCTGGCGGCGGACAGCCCGTTGTTGCAGGGGCAGGATCTGTTTCTTGAGGATCTGGTGCATGTGCGGCAGATCGTGGTCGGCAGTCGCGACTTGCCGATCAGCGAAACCCGGCCGCTGGTGGCCGAATCCCACTGGCGCACCGATAACCTGGGAACGGCGCTGGAGATGGTCGAGGCAGGGTTGGGCTGGGGCAATTTTCCGCTGTCGGTGGTGCAGCCGTGGCTCGATAGCGGACGGCTGAAGCGCCTGAATTTTCGCAACATCGAAAACGGCCTGGTGCTGCCGGTGCACGCGGTGTGGCTCAAGAGCCAACCGCTGCAGAAGGGCGCGCTGGCTCTGGTGGAGTTGCTGGGCGGTTGAGTCAGGTGCTCTCGCGAATCTTCAGTTCGAAGCCCATGTCCTCGACCGGACGCGCCACGCTGTTACCGGCCATCAGTGTCAGCATCTGCTCCGCCGCGCGCTTGCCGATCGCTTCGCGGGGCGTGTTGATGCTGCTCAGGCGCGGCACCATGTGTTCCGACATCGGCAGGTCGTTGAAGCCGAGGATGGCCACTTGCTCGGGGATCTTGATCCCGTTGCGCAGCGCTTCGAGCAAAGCGCCCTGAGCCAGGTCGTCGTTGCCGAAGAAGATCGCATCGACATCCGGATGCGCCGCCAGCAATTGCAGGAACAATTCGCCGCCCAGGCCTACGGACGATGAACGCGGGGTCAGCACTTCCAGATCCGGGTCGTAGCGACCAGCCTTCTGCAACGCTTTGCGAAAGCCTTCGCCGCGCAGCAGGGTGCGCTGATCAAGCTGCGCTCCGATATATGCCAGGCGCTTGCGGCCACGGGACAACAAATGTTCGGCAGCGGTTTCGCCAGCGCTGAGCTGGGAGAAGCCGACGCAGTTCACCCCGGCGGCGCTGTCCAGTTCCATCATGTACACGCAGGGAATATTGCTGGCCTCGATCATCCGCCGCGAGCTTTCAGTGCGGTCGAAGCCGGTCAGCAGCAAACCGCGTGGCTGATAGGCCATGTAGTTGCGCAGCAGGTTTTCTTCTTCATCGCGGGAATAGTGGAAGTTGCCGATCAGCACTTCGAAGCCTTTGGGCGTGAGCACCCGATGAATGGCTTCCAGGGTGTCGATGAACAAAAGGTTGGACAGCGAAGGCACCAGAACCACCACCGAATGGCTCTGGGCCGAGGCCAGAGCGCGGGCGGCGGGGTTGACCACGTAGTTGAGTTCCAGCGCGGCTTTCTGGACTTTTTCCACCAATTCGGTGGCAACCGTGCTGACCCCACGCAGGGCGCGGGAGGCGGTAATCGGGCTGACGCCGGCCAGACGGGCGACTTCATTGAGGGTGGGACGGCCGGTGGTGCGGGTGTTTTTATCGTTTTTAGGGGTGGTCATCGGGCGGCTTGCCAAACAAAAATCAAGGCACTAAGGTAGCGCTGTCCTTATGCAGCTGCAAATGCGTAAGCGAGGTCCTGCCTGATCCTCGCTTTTTGGCGTACCGACAAAACCTGCTGCAACCCAAAAAAACGACAAGAAGGCGTCGGCAACTTCTGCCTGTGCACTAGAGTCATAGCTAGCAAAGGTAGCGCTGTCTGCGCGCTGAGGTGTTACATGAATCATCCCATCACCGCCCTGGTCATCATGGGCGTTGCCGGTTGCGGCAAGACGTGCGTCAGCGAGGCCCTGTGCCAATTGAGCGGCGCCACTGCCATTGAAGGCGATACTTTCCATCCGGCCGCGAACATCGAAAAGATGAGCGCGGGGATCCCCCTGAACGACGAAGACCGTGCCGGCTGGCTCGACAGCCTGTGCGACGAACTGCGTCGCGTCGATGCCCTGGGCGAACGCCCGGTGCTGACCTGCTCGGCCCTCAAGCACATTTATCGCGAACGTTTGCGCAGCGCCTTGCCGGGCCTGGGCTTCGTGTTCCTCGAATTGACGCCGGAAGTGGCCGCCGAACGTGTGTCCCACCGTCCGGGCCACTTCATGCCGGCCACCTTGATCGAAAGTCAGTTCGCCACCCTCGAATCGCCCAAGGGCGAGCCGTTGACCCTGGCCCTGAATGCTTCGATCCACAGCGTTGAAGAGCTCGCATCGCAAGCCCACGTCTGGTGGCAGGCCCATGGCCTGAAACAGGCGGTATGAGTGTGATTACGAAGATAGCGCTGTCCTTACGACTTCTGATTAACCCGCTTTAATAACAACAACAAACCAGGAGACACCCCCTCATGTTTGGCATGTCCCATGACGCCTACCTGCTGCTCGATGCAGTGGTCACGGTGATCGGACTCATTGTCCTGATCACCAAATTCAAGATTCACCCCTTCATTGCCCTGACCATCGCTGCCGCGTTCCTCGGCCTGACGTCCGGCATGCCGATCGGCACCATCATCAAGGCGTTCCAGGACGGCTTCGGTGGCGTGCTCGGTTTCGTCGGCATCATCCTCGCGCTGGGTACGATGCTCGGCAAGATGATGGCCGAATCCGGCGGTGCCGATCAGATCGCCCAGACCCTGATCCGCGCCTTCGGCAAGGACAAGGTCCAGTGGGCGATGATGTTCGCCGCGTTCCTGGTGGGCATTCCGCTGTTCTTCGAAATCGGCTTCGTGCTGCTGATTCCGCTGGTGTTCATCGTCGCTCGCCGCACCGGTGTGTCGATCATCAAGATCGGTATCCCGCTGCTCGCCGGCCTGTCCGCCGTGCACGGCCTGGTGCCGCCGCACCCGGGCCCGCTGCTGGCCATCGGCGTGTTCGGTGCCGACATCGGCAAGACCATTCTGTACGGTCTGATCGTCGCGCTGCCGACCGCCATCATCGCCGGTCCGATCTTCGGTACGTTCATCGCCAAGCACATTCCCGGTACGCCAAATCAGGAACTGGTCGATCAACTGGCCCGTGAGTCGGACTCGCAGGAGCTGCCAAGCTTCGGCATCACCCTGGTCACCGTGCTGCTGCCGGTGTTCCTGATGCTGCTGAAAACCTTCGCCGACGTGGCTCTGCCGGACGGTCATTTCTTCCGCACCTGGATGGACATGATCGGTCACCCGATCTCGGCGCTGCTGCTGGCATTGCTGCTGTCGTTGTACACCTTCGGCTACAAGCAGGGCATCGGTTCTCAGCAGATGCTCAAATGGCTCGACGCGAGCCTGGCGCCGACTGCCGCGATCATCCTGATCATCGGTGCCGGCGGCGGCTTCAAGCAGATGCTGGTGACCAGCGGCGTGGGCGACGTGATCGGCCACATGGCGGTCAGCGCACAGATTTCGCCGATCCTGCTGGCGTGGCTGGTGGCGGCGGTGATCCGTATCGCGACCGGTTCGGCCACCGTGGCGACCATCACGGGCGCGGGCATTGTGGTGCCGGTGGTCGGGATGATCCCGGGTGTGAACCGTGAGCTGCTGGTGCTGGCCACCGGTGCCGGCTCGCTGATCCTGTCCCACGTCAACGACGCCGGTTTCTGGCTGGTGAAGCAGTACTTCAACATGACCGTGGCCGAGACCTTCAAGACCTGGACAGCGATGGAAACCATCCTGTCGGTGGTTGGTCTGGGCTTTATTCTGTTGTTGTCGCTGTTCGTTTAACCTCGAACGCGAGACACAAAAAAACCGCAGCGATGCGGTTTTTTTGTGTCCGGATTGACGTCAGGATTTGGTGACCAGGCCATCCGCCCGGAACATCCCGCGAATCCCGCGTACCGCCTGACGAATCCGGTCCTGGTTTTCGATCAATGCGAAGCGCACGTGATCGTCGCCGTACTCGCCAAACCCGACACCCGGCGAGACGCAGACCTTGGCCTCGGCCAGCAGTTTCTTGGCGAATTCCAGCGAGCCGAGGTGAGCGTAGGCTTCGGGAATCTTCGCCCAGACGTACATCGAGGCTTTCGGATTTTCGACCATCCAGCCCAGCTCATGCAGGCCTTTGACCAGCACGTTGCGGCGCTGGCGATATTGCTCGGCGATGTCGCGCACGCATTGCTGATCACCTTCCAGCGCAGCAATCGCGGCCACCTGCAGCGGGGTGAACGTGCCGTAGTCGTGGTAGCTCTTGATCCGCGCCAAAGCGCTGACCAGTTCCGGGTTGCCGACCATGAAGCCGATCCGCCAGCCCGCCATGTTGTAGCTCTTGGACAGGGTGAAAAACTCCACCGCGATGTCCTTGGCGCCCGGCACCTGCATGATCGACGGGGCTTTCCAGCCGTCGTAGACGATGTCGGCGTAAGCCAGGTCGTGCACCACCAGCACGTCGTACTGTTTGGCGAGGGCGATTACCCGCTCGAAGAAATCGAGCTCCACGCACTGCGCGGTAGGGTTCGACGGGAAGCCGAGGATCATCATCTTCGGTTTCGGGATCGAGCCGCGAATCGCCCGTTCCAGCTCGGCGAAGAAGTCCACGCCCGGCACCAGCGGCACCGACCGCACCTGGGCGCCGGCAATCACGGCACCGTAGATGTGAATCGGGTAGCTCGGGTTCGGCACCAGCACGGTATCGCCCTGATCCAGGGTCGCCAGCATCAGGTGCGCCAGGCCTTCCTTGGAACCGATGGTGACGATGGCTTCGCTTTCCGGGTCGATCTCGACCTCGTAGCGTTCCTTGTACCAGTTGGAAATCGCCCGACGCAGGCGCGGAATGCCCTTGGACGTGGAGTAACCGTGAGTGTCTTCGCGTTGTGCAACCTGCACCAGTTTTTCAACGATGTGCGGCGGCGTGGCGCCGTCGGGGTTGCCCATGCTCAAGTCGATGATGTCTTCGCCACGACGTCGGGCGGCCATCTTCAGCTCGGCAGTGATGTTGAAAACGTAAGGGGGGAGTCGATCTATGCGCGCAAAGCGGCGCGGCGAACCTTGTTCAGCCATTGTTGCCTCGGATAACGTAAGCGCCCGGAACCGTCCGAGCGACGCTGGTCACTGCGGTGACCTGTGGCGGAAGATAAGGGCAGCGATGGCAGACTGTCCAGCGTGCACGACAACAATTTTTTCCCAAGGAAAACGGTTAATGGAATTCACCAGCGGCTTCTTGCTGAGCCTTTCGCTGTGCCTGGACATCGGCGTGGCCAACATCGCGATGATCACCCTGGCGATGCAGCGCGGCTATTTTCAGGGCTTCGCCCTGGGCCTCGGCACCTGCGTCGGCGACCTGATTTACGCGGTGCTGGCGCTGGCCGGAATGACCGTTCTGCTGCAATACGAAACCGTGCGCTGGGTGCTGTGGATCGGTGGTTCGGCGCTGTTGATCTACTTCGCGGCGAAGATGATCTATTCGGCGATCCACCACGAGGCGCAACTGGCGGCGACCGCCGAGGTCGGCCAGAACTCCCATCGCAAGGAATTCTTCCGTGGGATTTTTCTCGCCATGTCGTCGCCGAGCGCCATTCTCTGGTTCGCGGCAGTGGGCGGCACGTTGATCGCCCGTTCCGGTGGCGGCGGTCCTTTGAGCTCGGCGCTGTTCCTCGGCGGCTTCCTGTGTGCCGGGCTGTTGTGGTCGGCGGGGCTGTGCTTCGCCGCCAGCCATGGCGGCAAGTTGTTGGGCGACAAGCTATTGCGCTATTCCTACCTGGCATCTGCAGCGATCTTCTGCTATTTCGCGGTCTACGTGATCGTATCCGGATATAACGAGTTCGTCGGTTCGGGCGCCGCCGAGGCCCTGCATACGCTGTAAATGTGCGAATCGGGTTTGGCTTCTATACTCCCAGCCGAACCCACTTTTTTCGTTCAAGGAGTCGAGTCATGGATGAGCAAAAACGCGTCGAAGTGGCTGAACCTCGCTTCGAACATGGACACTTCCTGCTGATTGCAGGATTTCGCGATCGCTTTACCAAAGAGACTGTTCAAGACATTCCCGCGCTGTGGGAAAAACTGATCCCGCACATCGGAAATATTCCGGGGCAGAAGGGCGAAGTGACCTACGGTGTCTGCAGCAATTTCGACGGCAACGGCGGTTTCGATTACATGGCCGGGGTCGAAATCCGCAAGCTGGATGACTTCCCGCAGGAAAAGTATCCGTGGATCGAAATCCTGCCACGCCAGTACGCGGTGTTCGAGCACAAGGGCTCGCTGGATCTTCTGCCGCAGACCATTGAGTACATCTACAAAACCTGGTTGCCGGCGTCCGACTACAAAGGGCTCAACGCCCCGGAGCTGGAACGCTACAGCGCCGATTTCAATCCGAAAACCAATACCGGCAAGCTGGAAATCTGCGTCCCGGTCGAAAAGAAAACCTGATCGGCGATCGGCAGCGCGAATCGGCTTCGCGCTGCCGGTCGAGTCTTACTTGCCCTTGATCCGTCGTGCCCGCAACAGGTCGATGCCCAGGGTGATGAAGCCGAAAAAGCTGATGCCCAACACCATCAACAAACCGATCTCAACGCTGCTCATAAACGGTTCCCCCCTCGGGTGATCAGAGACAGGCGTCAGAAATAGACCGTCCCGAATCCGAAGAAAAGCGCTTATACGCAGGCTTTACGCCCCCTGCGCGGATCGATATGAACACCTTATTCCTTTATCCTTGGCGGCCTTGTTTCCACTGATTTCGAGCCGCCATGAACACCGTCATCCGCCACGTCACCGCCACCGACCTGGACCGCTGCTACGCCATCGAAACCCTCGCCTACGAGGGCGACGAAGCCGCGACCCGCGAAAAGATCGCCACGCGCATCGCCACCTGGCCGGACGGTTTCATCGTCGCCGAGGTGGACGGGCAGGTGGCCGGCTTCATCAACTCCGGTGCGGCGTTTGATGTGCAGATGTCGGACGAGGCATTCAAGGAACTGATCGGCCACGACCCGGCGGGGCCGAACGTGGTGATCATGTCGGTGGTGGTGCACCCGGATTATCAGGGCCTGGGTCTGGCCAAACGGTTGCTGGGCGAGTTCATCGAACGCATGCGCGAGCAGGGCAAGGCGACGATTCACCTGATGTGCAAGGAGCGGCACATCCCGCTGTACGCCGGATTCGGTTTTGCCTACATCAAACCGTCCGAATCCGACCACGGCGGGATGGCGTGGCACGAGATGATTCTGACGCTGTAACCGCGTCAGTAGAGGGTGTCACGCACCCGCGTCGGGGCCTCGCGATCATAGGCCTCGGCATCGAACTGCCCATCATTCAGACGCTTGTGAAACGCGCCCGCCGTCGGCAGCGCCGAGCGCGGCAGATGAGTTTCCGGATTCCACGCATCCGAACGCACAAACGCTTTCGAGCAATGAAAGAACGCCGCCTCCACCGTCACCAGCAACACCGTGCGCGCCGGTTTGCCGTTCACCGCGAAGCTTTCCAGCAACCCGGGATCAGCGCTGATGGTCGCCGTACCGTTGACCCGCAACGTCTCGCCAATCCCCGGAATGATGAACAGCAGCGACACCCGCGGATCGTGCAGCACGTTGCGCAAGGTATCGATGCGGTTGTTGCCCGGACGATCCGGCAGGGCCAGCGTGCGCTCGTCAATGATCCGCACGAACCCCGGCGCATCGCCGCGCGGAGAACCGTCGATGCCATCGGCGCCCACCGAGCTTACGATCACCAGCGGCGAGACCCTGACCATCGCCTGATAGTCCTCGTTGAGAAAGCCGATCTGCTTGCGCACCGCCCGTTCGTGGGGAAAACCGTAGATGGCTTCCAGCGCTTCGATTGAATCGATCATCGTTGCTCCCTCGACGATTAGAAGAACAATCCCATGCGCCGCTCGTAACCGATGCGGCCCTTGTACGCTTCGCCGCTGTCGACGAAACCGTACTTGGCGTACAGCGCAATCGCGGCGTCGTTGTCGGCGTCCACCGACAGTTCCAGCCCTTTGATCTCCGGCCAGGCCTGACGCGCAACTTCCGGCAATGCCAGCAGGCAGGCTCTGCCGTAACCCTTGCCCTGGGCGCGGTGATCGACTTGCAGTGCATGCAGAGTAGCGCTGTGTTCATCGGCCCATTCCGGCAACACCGGCGGGCGCTTGAGCAGCAGGAACGCCACCGGTACTTCCTCGGCCAGCAGCGCAAAACCTTTCACGCCGGGGCCGGGTTTCGACAGCAGCGTATGCAGGGCGCCGTGGATGTCGCCGGAGAACTTGATCTGCTCGGCGTGGATTTCAATGGCCTCGACCTGTTGGCGTTGGGTGGCGTTCAGGCTTTCGTAAGGCACGAGTCGGGCTGACACGGGAATTTCCTTTTTCCTACAAAGATGAGCCTCGGATTCTAGCGATTTTGTCTTCTTCGGAATTTTTTTGTTTCAACTGTCGATCCGGCAAATCGCCGAACGACTAAGGGTGTCTTCACAACAAAAACCAGGGAGAAACCCCATGAGTACGCAAGCGCAGATTCAAGCCATCATCGACACCTACCGTCAGGCCGTCATGACCAAAGACGTAGACAAGGTCATGACCCTGTACGCCGATGACATCCTTTCGTTCGATGCGATCAAGTCCCTGCAATTCAAGGGCAAGGAGGCCTACCGCGCCCACTGGGTGGCCTGCATGGAAATGTGCCCTGGCCCGCACATCTTCGAATTCCACGAAATCGCCATCGAGACCGGGGACAACATCGCCTTCGCCCACTGGGTGGCCAATTGCGGCGGCACTAATGAACAGGGTGAAACCCAGAGCTGCTGGATGCGCGCCACTGCCTGCTATCGGCTGGTTGGCGGGGCCTGGAAAATTGCCCACGAACACTGGTCGGCGCCGTTCGATCCGATGACCGGCTCGACCCTGTTCGATGCGAAACCCTGATCTTCAGCCATAGTTGATCCGTCCGATTCAGGAGAACGCCATGAAGTATTTATGCCTGGTCTACAGCGATGAGCGCCTGCTGCATTCGTCGCCCGACAGCCCGGAAGATGCCGAATGCTGGGCCTACGCCGAGTCGATCCAGGGCAGCGGCCGGATGGTCGCCGCCGAAGCGCTGGAGTCGGTGCAGACCGCCACCACGGTGCGCATGCGCAACGGCAAGTTGTCGATCACCGATGGCCCGTTCGCCGAGACCAAGGAGCAGTTGGCCGGTTTCTACCTGATCGACGCGCGGGACCTCAACGAAGCGATTCAGGTCGCCGGCAACATTCCGGCGGCCCGGGTCGGCAGCGTCGAAGTGCGTCCCGTGCGCCAGTTGAATGTCTGAGGTCCGGGCGCGGGTCGAGCAGGTCTACCGCGAAGACTCGCGGCGGATTCTCGCGACCCTGATCCGCCTGCTCGGCGATTTCGACCTCGCCGAAGAAGCCTTGCACGAGGCGTTCTTCGTCGCGGTCGAGCGCTGGCAGCGCGACGGCGTGCCGGACAATCCGCGAACCTGGCTGGTGTCCACCGGGCGCTTCAAGGCGATCGACGTGTTGCGCCGCCGCGCGCGGTTCAAGGCCTCGCAGCCGTTATTGCTGGCGCAACTGGAAGAACTGGAACAGTCCGAATGGGACGCCGAAGACGTGGAAGACGATCGCCTGCGCCTGATCTTCACCTGCTGCCACCCGGCGCTGGCGGCAGACGCGCAAGTGCCGCTGACCTTGCGTGAAGTCTGCGACCTCACCACCGAGGAAATCGCCCGGGCGTTTCTCTCGGCCCCGGCGGCGATTGCCCAGCGTATCGTGCGCGCCAAGGCGAAGATTCGTGATGCAAAAATCCCTTATCAAGTGCCGAGCCTGAGCGAATTGCCCGAACGCCTCGACAGTGTGTTGCGGGTGATTTATCTGGTGTTCAACGAGGGTTATTCGGCGTCCGGCGGCGCCCAGGTAACCCGCGAAGACCTGACCCGGGAGGCGATTCGTCTTGGGCGGTTGTTGCTGGAGTTGTTGCCGGATCCGGAGGTCATGGGGTTGCTGGCGTTAATGTTGTTGCATGAATCGCGGCGCTCGGCGCGCGCTTCGCCGGATGGGGAATTGATTCTGCTGGATGATCAGGATCGCGGATTGTGGAATGCCGAGCTGATTGCCGAAGGCTGCGATCTGGTGGAAAAAGCGCTGACCACGGGACGTTTCGGGCCTTACTGCCTGCAGGCAGCGATTGCGGCGGTGCATGCCGAAGCGCCGACGGCAGGGGAGACGGATTGGGAGCAGATCGTCGGGCTGTATGACGTGTTGCTACGGGTGGTGCCATCGCCGGTGATCGAGTTGAACCGGGCGGTGGCGGTGGCCAAGCGTGATGGGGCGCTGGCGGGGTTGACCCTGATTGAAGGGATTCTGGGGCGCGGGGATTTGCAGGATTACCATCTGGCGCATTCGGCGCGGGCGGAGTTTTGTCGGCAGTTGGGGCGGGTTGAGGAGGCTCGGGCGGCTTATTCGCGGGCGCTGGAGTTGACGCGGCAGGAGCCGGAGCGGCGGTTTATTGAAGGGCGATTGCAGGCGCTGGCGCCGAGCAATCGCCCCTTAGATATTTGACTCAGGCCTGCTGGCGCGTAGCCGCCATCACAATCTCCCGAATACAAACCCCCTGCGGCTGCCCATACGCATAGGCAATCGCCGTCGCCACATCCTCGGCACTCAACACCGTCCCACCCATGTCCTGTTTCCAGGCCTGATACCCGGTCTTGATCGCCTCATCCGTGGTGTGGCTCAGCAACTCGGTCTCCACCGCACCCGGCGCAATCGTGGTCACCCGCACGTTATGCGGCGACAGCTCTTCACGCAGGTTTTCCGACAACCCGTGCACGGCGAACTTGGTCCCGACATACGCCACATGGTTCGGGAACGTCTTGCGCCCGGCCACCGAGCTGACGTTGATGATCGTGCCGTGCTTGCGCTCGATCATCCCGGCAACCACCGCGTGCACGCCGTTGAGCAGACCCTTCACGTTGACGTCGAGCATCTGGTCCCACTGCGCGGGATCCTGTTTGCTCATCTCGCCCAACAGCATCACCCCGGCGTTGTTGATCAGCGCATCGGCCGGACCGAATTGCGCTTCCGCCTCGGCCACAGCGGCCAGCAACGCGGCGCGGTCGGTGATGTCGACGCGGCGGCTGAGGGTGTTCGGCAGGGCCAGTGCTTCCAGGCGTTCGATGCGGCGTGCCAGCAACAGCAGCGGATGGCCGGCAGCGCTCAAGCGGCGGGCGGTGGCTTCGCCGATGCCCGAGCTGGCGCCGGTGATGATGATCAATGGCTTGCTCATGGTTGAACTCCTGAGATAAGAAAAACAAATAACCAGATTCGGGACGCAGTATATTTAGCCCGCTGGAGGCTGAAAAATGCCTTATTCCTCTGTCTGCTATCGGAATCTCCTATGGATATCCGCCATCTCAAAGCCTTCCTCGCGGTGTTCGAGGAACGCAATATCACCGCCGCCGCGCAGCGGCTGTTCATCAGTCAGCCTACGTTGTCGGTGACCATCAAACAGCTGGAAGAAGAACTCGGCGCGACGCTGTTCCTGCGTCAGCCCCGTGGCGTGGAAGTCAGCGACGAAGCGCGTCTTCTGTACCCGCAGGCGCGCCGGATGGTGGCCGAATCCGAGGCGCTGAGCCGGATGTTTCGCGGCCGCGAAAACCGTGCACCGCTGACCCTCGGCATTGAGGGCGACATCGCCGCCAGCCACATCGAAGCCTTCGTCCGGATGGCCCATCAGGTGTTGCCCAATCTGCTGCTGACCCTGGAGGAGGGCTGTCATGGCGATGGTCGATTGGCGGTCGAGGAAATGTGCTGCGAAGACGAACTGTTCCTGCCGCTGTGGGAAGAGTCCTATGTGATGACGCTGCCCCTCGACCATCCGATGGCCAACGCGCAAGCAGGCTGGGCGCCGATCGAAGACTGGATTACCTGCCCGCAGCATCCTTCACATCAGCGCTTGATGGCGTTGTACGGACGCTCGCCGGAAGCGGTAGCGGGGCACGCCGGTTCATTGCAACAGGCGTTGCACATGGTGGCGGCGGGTGTTGGCGTGGCAATGTTGCCGCAGTCGTTGGTGAGCGGGCATAAGCGCATCGTCGTGCGCGCGCTGCACCTGCCGGCGCCGACCCGGCGGGTGGGATTATGTTATGCGGCGCAAGCGCTGGAGTTGCCGACGATGCGTGGGTTGCACGAGTATTTTCAGGTGAACCGCCCGGCAGCGATCGAGGCGGCCTGAGCTACTCCAACATCTTGCTCAACAACCAGCTCCCCGCCGGCCCCGGCGGGTACAGCCGCGACCACAGCGCATCGACGAACACCGGTTTCGGCCAGCCGCGCACTTTCAACTCAACCAGCAAATCATTGCCGAAACGCTCCACCAACCAGCGCGGCAATGGGGCCCAGCCAAAACCTTTTTCAGCCATTTCCAGCAGCATCAGATAACTCGGCGCCGACCACACCCGGCCTTTGCCGCGACTGTCATAGGGATTGACGATGGTGGCCAGGCGCAGCTCGCGATGCTGCTCAAGAACCGTTTGATCGATGGATTCCTGAGTCGCCAGCGGATGCCCACGACCCACAAACAAGGCGATTTCTGTGCGCTCGGCGACGGTCGCGGTCGCCAGATCCGGCGGGTAGCTATCCTGCATCTCGGCGAACGCCAAATGCGCCCGACCGCGCTGCACCAGTTCGACCAGGTCATCGCATTCGGCGATCAGGCATTCCAGCTCCAGATCCGGATAACGCTGCTCGAACCCCACCAGCGCCGCTTCGAAACGGTCGGACTGATAAGTGTCGGAAATCGCCACCGTAAGTTTCGGCTCGACGCCCTGGGCCAATTGCCGGGCAGTCATTTCCATTCGGCTGGTGGCCGATAGAATCGCCTCGGCCCGTTGCAGCATCACGTGCCCGGCCGGGGTCAGCGTCGGTTTGCGGCTGCTGCGGTCGAACAGCACCAGGTCCAGATCAATCTCAAGACTCGCCACCGCCGCACTCACCGTCGACTGACTGCGCCCGAGTTTGCGGGCCGCCGCCGAAAAAGAGCCTTGAGTCGCCGCCTGGACAAACGCCAGCAACACTTCCTGAGAAGCCATGAACTATCGCCTTGATCGATGGTTATTGGTTATGAAGTATCGGCGTGGTGCTGGATCATGGCAACCATCTTCACAGAGGACTTCGGCCATGACTGCCAACAAATCCATCACTGAACGTATCTTCCAGGCCATCGGTTTTGAACTGCTGGCGATCCTGATCTGTACCCCGTTGCTGGCGTGGATCATGGGCAAACCGCTGGTTGAAATGGGCGCCGTCACTATCGCCATCGCGATGCTGGCCCTGGGCTGGAACGTGGTGTTCAACGGCTTCTTCGACCGCCTGCTCAAGCGCTGGAACATCGCCCACAACGCCTGGGTGCGAGTGGCGCACGCGCTGCTGTTCGAGGGCGGGTTGATCGTGATGGGCGTGCCGCTGATTGCCTGGTGGCTGTCGGTCAGCCTGTGGCAGGCGTTCCTGCTCGACATCGGCGTGCTGCTGTTCTTCCTTCCGTACACCTACGTCTACCACTGGGGTTATGACGTGGTGCGCGAGCGGCTGGTGATGCGCAGCGTCTGCCAGAGCTGAAAACAAAAAAATCGCAGCCTGTGAGGGCTGCGATTTTTTTTGTCTGGACTCTTTCGGACCTTAAAGAAACATCCCGCCCGACGCCTCAATCCGTTGACCATTGATCCACTGCGCCCCCGGCGACAGCAGCAGCGCCAGCGCACCACCAATGTCATCCGGCTGCCCGGCACGGCCCAGCGCGGTGTTGCTGGCGACCATCGCGTTCAGCGCCGAATTGTCGCGCACCGCGCCGCCGCCGAAGTCGGTTTCGATAGCGCCCGGTGCCAGGATATTCACGGCGATCTGCCGCGCACCCAGCTCCTTGGCCTGATAACGGGTCAGCACTTCCATCGCGCCTTTCATCGCCGCGTAGGCGGCATAACCCGGCAGGGTGAAACGGGCCAGACCGCTGGAGATGTTGATGATCCGCCCGCCATCGTTGATCAGCGGCAGCAATTGCTGAGTCAGGAAGAATGGCCCTTTCAACTGCACGTTCATCAGCAGGTCGAACTGCTCCGGCGTGGTGTCGGCGAAGGAGGCGTGCACGCCAATCCCGGCGTTGTTGATCAGGAAATCGAAGCGCGGACGCTCCAGCTGTTGCAGCGCTTGCTCGACCCGCACGGCGAAATCGGCAAAGCCTTCGCTGCGGCCGACATCCAGTTGCAGCATCACGGCTTTGGCGCCGAGTGCTTCCAGTTCCTGCACCAGCGCCTGGGCTTCATCGGCGCGGCTGTTGTAAGTGCCGATGATGTCCACGCCTTGGGCGGCGAGGTGCAGGGCGGCGTTCTTGCCGAGGCCACGGCTGGCACCGGTGATCAATGCGATTTTGCGGTTCATGTGACTTCCTCGAGAGCAGTGACGGTTGATGGAGCAAAGTTTATTTATCCGCTGTGAGGTGATAAACAGACTGAAACCGGAATCACTGGTCGGATTGTCCGAACAATCAATGGGTGGCCCATGAACAAACTGGAACTGCTGCGCACCTTTGTCCGGGTCAGCGAGTTGTCGAGTTTCACGATGGCGGGGGAGAGTCTGGGGCTGCCGCGTTCGACGGTTTCCGAACAGGTGCAGGCGCTGGAAAGCCTGCTCGGCACGCGTCTGTTGCAACGCACCACGCGCAAGGTCCAGGCGACTCAGGACGGCCTCGCGTTGTACGAGCGCAGCAAGGATCTGCTGTCGCACATGGACGAAATCGAGAACCTGTTTCGCCAGGACGAAGCATCGCTGACCGGGCGGATCCGGGTCGATATGCCGAACATTCTGTCGCGGCGGCTGATCATGCCGAAGCTGCCGGAATTCATGGCGCGTCATCCGAACCTGGAGCTGGAAATCAGCAGCACTGATCGCCGGGTCGACCTGCTCGCCGAGGGCTTCGATTGCGTGGTGCGCATCGGCGCGCAGCCCGATCAGTCGGTGGTGGCGCGGCACCTGGGGGACTTCAGCATGATCAACTGCGCCAGCCCTGCGTATCTGGAGCGCTACGGTGTGCCGCAGACCCTTGAAGATCTGGCGCAGCATCGGCTGGTGCACTACGTCGGTGTGCTGGGTTCGCGTTCGGAAGGGTTTGTTTACGAGCAGGACGGGCAGGTTCATCGCGTGCCGATGGCCGGCAGCGTGACGGTCAACAGCACCGATGCCTACGAGTCGGCGTGCCTTGGGGGATTCGGTCTGATCCAGGTGCCGCGTACCGGTATGAACACCTATCTGGATACCGGTGAGGTGGTGACGGTGTTGCCGCAATACACCGCGCCGGCGATGGGTATTTCACTGTTGTACGCGAGGCAGCGGCATCTGCCGTTGCGAGTGCGGGTGTTCATGGATTGGTTGGGGGATTTGATTCGTTCAACGCTCTGATTCCTGCCGCAAATCCCTGTGGGAGCAACGGCTCTCACAGGGATTCGGCTGGATCAGAAGATCTGGGTAAACAACCAATACAGACTGCCCGACAGCAGAATCGCCGCCGGCAACGTCAGCACCCACGCCATCAGCAGATTGCGGATGGTCTTCATCTGCAAGCCGCCACCGTTGGCGACCATGGTCCCGGCCACGCCCGAGGACAACACGTGAGTGGTCGACACCGGCAGGCCGAACATGTCGGCGGCGCCGATGGTCAGCATCGCCACGGTTTCAGCAGAGGCGCCTTGGGCGTAGGTCAGGTGGGTCTTGCCGATCTTCTCGCCGACCGTGACCACGATCCGTTTCCAGCCGACCATGGTGCCCAGCCCCAACGCAATCGCCACCGCGATCTTCACCCACAGCGGAATGAACCGGGTGGCGTTGTCGATCTGTTGCTTGAACAGTTGCAGCTTGCTGCTGGTGTCGGCGTCGAAGGTGCCGACCTTGTTCTTGTCCATCAGGCGAATGGTTTCGCTGGCCAGGTACATGTCGTTGCGCACGTTGCCCATGGCCTCGGCCGGGACTTTCGCCAGCGAGCCGTAGCCTTTGACTTCTTCACCGATGTGCCCAGTCAGGGAGGCGAGGGCCGGGATCAGTTGCGGCGTGGCTTCCTTGCTGCGCACGTAGTCGGAGAGCACTGCGCGCGGATCGGCCGGTGCCGGCAGTGGCGCACTTTTCACCAGCGCTTGCTGGGTCACTTGGGCGACGGCGGCGAATTGCAGCGACTGTTCTTCCGGCATGGTGCGGTTCAGCGCATAAGCCATCGGCAGGGTGCCAACGAGGATCAACATGATCAGGCCCATGCCTTTCTGGCCGTCGTTGGAGCCGTGGGCGAAGGACACGCCGGTGCAGGTCAGAATCAGCAGACCGCGAATCCACCACGGCGGCGGGGTGTTGCCTTCCGGTGCCTTGTACAGCGAACGGTTCTTCACGAACGCGCGCAGTGCCAGCAGCAACAGCGCCGCGCAACCGAAACCCACCAGCGGCGAGAGCAAAAGCGCATAACCGATCTTGGTCGCCTGGGCCCAGTCCACACCGCTGGTGCCGTCGCGGCCGTGCATCAGCGCATTCGCTACACCGACGCCGATGATCGAACCGATCAGCGTGTGCGACGACGAGGCCGGCAGGCCCAGCCACCAGGTGCCGAGGTTCCACAGGATCGCCGCGATCAGCAGGGCGAAGATCATCGCGAAACCGGCGGACGAACCGACCTGCAGAATCAGTTCCACCGGCAGCAGCGCGATGATGCCGAACGCCACCGCACCGCTCGACAGCAGCACCCCGAGGAAGTTGAAGAATCCCGACCACACCACGGCCACATTCGGCGGCAGCGAGTGGGTGTAGATCACCGTGGCCACGGCGTTGGCGGTGTCGTGGAAACCGTTGACGAACTCGAAACCCAGTGCGATCAACAACGCTACGCCGAGCAGCAGGAACGGGGTCCAGGTGGTGACCACCGTGCCGAGTTCGTGCATGTCGTGCATCAGGCTGTAGGCGGTGAACAGCATCCCCATCGCCAGTACCGCGAAGAACACCACGTAAGTGAACGGGCCGGTTTTCTTGTCGAGGGCCGGCCTGCCACTGGCAGCGGGGGCCGGGCTGGCGGTCAGGGAGGGAGTAGCCATGGGAGGACAATCCTGAGCGGGGGAAGGAGTGTTGCCCATGATCGTTGCTAAATATTACAGAGAGGCTGCGACAGATCAGTGTTTGGCGGATTAGCCGCACCGCTGATCTGAAGGCGGTGATCGTTCCCACGCTCCGCGTGGGAATGCATAAGGTGACGCTCTGCGTCACAGGGACGCGGAGCGTCCCGGGCGGCATTCCCACGCAGAGCGTGGGAACGAGCGTGCGAGCGTAGCCGGCGCTGAGTAGATTTCAGTAATCCCGCCGCTTGCGAAACGCCCAGCGCCCGGCGATCACGGTGAACGTCGCCACCAGCGCCACCAGAATCCAGAACCCTTCCGGATCGGTAGATAGCGGCACACCGCCGACGTTCATGCCGAAGAAACCGGCAATGATGTTGATCGGCAACGCCAGCACCGTCACCACGGTCAGGGTGAACAGCGTGCGGTTGCTCTGTTCGTTGAGGTTGGCGGCGATCTCTTCCTGCAACAGCTTGATCCGCTCGCCGAGGGCGGTGAGGTCGTTGATGATCAGCGCGAACTCCTCGGTGGACTTGCGCAGCTCCTTCACGTCTTCCTTCTGTAACCACGGCGGCGGCCGGTTGAGCAGGCGCAGCAGCGATCCCGGCTCCAGCGCCAGCAGCCGTTGCAGGCGCACCAGCACCCGACGGTTGGCGCCGAGTTCGGCGCGGTTGGTCGAGAGTCGCGAGGAGAGCAATTCGTCTTCGACCTGATCAACGCTCATGCTGGTCTTGCGCACGATCTGGGTCAGCACTTCACCCTGATCGCGCAGCAGGTGCACCAGCAGTTCCAGCGGCGAACGAAAGCACTCGCCGGACTTCACCGATGAACGCAACTTGTCCACCGAGTGCAACGGTTGCAGACGTGCACTGACGATCAGTTTGCTGCGCACGCAGACCCACAGCGTCGACACGTCCGACGACACCATGCTGCTGAGGTTGAACACCACGTCGTTGACCACCGCCAGCAACGCCGAATCGACATGCTCAATGCGGGTCGAACGCGAACCTTCGTGCAGTGCTTCGAAAAACTCTTCGGGCAATTGCAGATGGCTTTTCATCCAGCGCTCGCACGCGGCGTGGGCCAGGTTCAGGTGCAGCCAGAGAAATTCATCGCCCTCGCTGTCGTCTTGCAGGCAGCGCAGGGCGGTCGCCGAATCCACCTCGCGCCCGCGTTCGCCGGGGCGAAACCGAAAGCCGTAAAGCAGGCCGAACAGGTCAGGATCACGATGACTGATATCGAGGCTGTGGTTCATGAAGGCTCGCTGCGAGGAGGCGTCTGTCGCGGGATTTGCAGATTCACCTGAGCCGCATCATCGCAATGTCACATGACGTTTGTGTGACAGCAAAATGACGTCAAATCAACGCGTTACCGGCGGTCGGATTTTTCTCAAGAAGGGCTCTGGCACGCCGATCACGCATGAGTTAGGTTGCGCGCCTTCGGCCAAGAGCCAAGGTCCGCCGACACGGATGTCCGGCCAAAAAATCACGTCTTACCGGACGTGCCTCATCCCTGTCCCGAGTACCTGCGATGCTGCAAAAATCCCTGAGAGCGCAAATTCTCGCCCTGCTGAGCGGCAGCCTGCTGGCGATGCTGTTGATCGCGCTGGCCTGCTTTCACTTCCTGTCCAACGGCGTGCAGAGTTACAGCCAGTTGATCGCCGGCCCCTTGCACACCTCGCAACTGATCGACGAAGCCAACCTGCAATTCAAGGTGCAGGTCCAGGAGTGGAAAAACGTTCTGCTGCGCGGCAAGCAACCGTCGGATCTGGCCAAGTACTGGGGCCAGTTCGAAGACCGTCAGCGCGATGTACAGGGCATCCTTGGTGAGCTGGCCAATCAGAAAGGCCTCGAGCCTTTGCTGAAAACCCGTATTGATCGCCTGCGCGAAGAACATCGTCTGCTCGGCGCTGCGTACCAGAAGGGCCGTGATGCCTACGTCGCCGCCGGTGCTGATCCGACTGCTGGCGACGCCGCCGTCAAAGGTGTCGACCGTGCCGCCAGCGATCAGATGAGCGAACTGGTGGCCGAGCTGCGCAAACAGGGCACCGAGCAATCGGCGCAGATCAGCGCCAGTGCTGACCGCACCGTGTGGCTGGGGCTGCTGGTGATGCTCGCGTCCGGACTGTTGATCGGTCTGCTCAGCCTGTGGCTGGTCAACCGCAACCTGGTCGAGCCGATCCGCAAACTCATCGACTACGTCACCCAGTTGAGCAAGGGCCGTCTGGTCGAGCGCGTGGCCAGCGACCGTCAGGACGAGCTGGGCAACCTCGCGGCTGCCGCCAACACCCTGCGGGATTTCCTCGCCGAAACCTTCAATCACCTGCAACGCAGCGCCAAGGATCTGGACAGCGCCAGCGGCGAGTTGAACGCCATCGCCACGCTGATGGCCGGCGGCACCAACGAGCAGTTCAACCGCACCGATCAGGTGGCCACGGCGATGAACGAAATGTCCGCCACCGCCCAGGAAGTCGCCCGTCACGCGGCCGACGCGGCGCGTGCTGCCGACGATGCCGACCAGTCCGCGCAACAGGGCGAGAAGGTCATGCAGAGCACCATCCACAGCATCACCCAGATGCGCGGCGAAATCGCCAACACCGCCACGGTCATCCGTCGTCTGGAAGCCGACAGCGGTCGCATCGGCAAGGTGTTGGAAGTGATTCGCGGGATCGCCGAGCAGACCAACCTGCTGGCGCTCAACGCCGCCATCGAAGCGGCCCGTGCCGGTGAAGCCGGGCGTGGTTTTGCCGTGGTTGCCGACGAAGTTCGCAACCTCGCGCAGCGTACGGCGGAGTCGATCATCGAGATCAACCAGATCATCCATAGCGTGCAGACCGGCGCGGTGGACGCGGCCCAAGCCATCGACAGCGGCCAGACCCGCAGCGATGAAAGCGTCGAGCAAGTGACCCAGGCCGGCGCCATGCTCGAGCGCATCACCCATGCGGTGGAAGCGATTCGCGACATGAACCGTCAGATCGCCACGGCGGCTGAAGAGCAGACCTCGGTGGCCGAAGACATCTCGCGCAACCTGACCGAGATCACCTCGATTGCCAGCACCAACCTCGACAACGTGCAGCGCACCGAAAGCGCCAGCCAGAACCTGCACGGTCTGTCCGGCCAACTGAACGACGTCACCGCTCGCCTGAGCGTCTGACCGGTCAGTGACTGTGTACCGGTTCGGTTACCGAGTCGGTACACAGTCGATCTCAATTCGTGCAGACCGCCGCCGATGCCCGGTTATCTATAACCGGCATTGGAGATTTCCCATGGTCAGCATCACGTCTGTTTCGATCAATCAGACCGTCACTACGCCCACCAGCAAAACCTCGATTGCCGACACCGGTGACGACACCTCGACCACCGCGGCGGCCAGCACCGGCGTGAAGGCCGACACCAGCAAGGTCGCGGCGGGCGGTGGGGCGGCACCGGCGGGGGACAGCAGTTCCAGCAGCGATGAATCGGACACCGTGAAAGAACTGCGCAAGCAGATTGCCGAGTTGCAGAAGCAGTTGCAGGAAGAGCAAAAGGCGCTGCAAGCGGCTCAGGCGAAGCAGGAAAGCCAGGATGCCAAGGCGGCGGATGTTGCGGCTGCTCAGTCGCAGATTGCTACGACGTCGGCTTCGTTGCAGACGGCGACGGCGGCGTTGTTGGCGGCGTTGCAGGATTCGGATTCGAGCACGTCTGGTTCGCTGGTCAGTACGTCGGCTTAAGGTCACCACAAAACAATGTGGGAGCGAGCTTGCTCGCGATGGCGGCGGTTCAGTCAACATCTTGGTTGGCCGACCGGACGCCATCGCGAGCAAGCTCGCTCCCACAGGGGGGTAGGCCAATCAAGTGTCTTGCTTATTGGTCAGCACCTTGCCGGTGGTCGCATCGAAGTCCACATCGAACTCTTTACCGTCAGCAGTACGCAATTCAACTTCGTACTCATAACCATTGAAGTGGTTATCCAGATCGGTGTCGGTAATGGTCGCGCCCGGATGCAGTTTCAGCGCTTGTTCGTTCATCGACTCCAGCGACTTGATCTTGCCTTCCTTGACCAGTTGCGGGATCTGGTCAACGCGAACGTCAGCCTGGGCCAGGCCAGCGGTGAGGGTCAGGGCGGCAGCAGTAAACAGGGCAGTCAGGGTTTTCATCGGTTATTCCTTTGGGTGATTCGTTTAAGTGAGTTCAGGTTAATCGCCGCAACTTAACTCACCCTTAAAAACACCCGACCGGTTTGCGTCGTTTGTTCAATTGCGGTTCTGCGCAAACTTTCATGCTCAGCCTTCGATAAATGGAGGTGGACATGAAACGCATCTTTTCGTGGCTGTACGCGCCGTTGTTCTGGGTTGGATTTATTGGTGGCGCAATAGGGTTGGCGGGGTATTCGCTGCTGTGGTTGTTGCCGCTGTTTGTTGTGGCGCTGGCGGTGTCGTTCGCGGGCGAATGGCTGCTGCCTTATGAAGTGAACTGGAACCGTCCCGCCGGTGATCGTCGTCGCGACATCCTGCATGCGCTGGTCAACGAAGCGCTGAATGCTGTCGGCCTGCTGGCAGTGCCGGGGCTGGTGGCGCTGCTGGCAATTGACGGTGCGTGGCCGTCGAACTGGCCGTTGTGGCTGCAAGTGCTGCTGGCGATTTTCATCGCGGATGCGGGCGTGAGCCTGATGCATTACGCCAGCCATCGCGTGCCGTGGATGTGGCGGCTGCACGCGATTCATCACAGCGTCGAGCGGCTCTACGGGTTCAACGGTTTGATGAAGCATCCGCTGCATCAACTGCTGGAAGCGACGGCGGGGCTGTTGCCGTTGCTGGTGTTGGGCATTCCGTCCGAAGTGGCGGTGTTGCTGGCATTCGCCATTGCGATCCAGCTGTTGTTGCAGCATTCGAACGTCGACATGCGTATTGGCCCGTTGCGCTGGATCTTCGCCTGGGCGCCGCTGCACCGGTTCCATCACATGAAGTACGGGCGCGCCGGTGACGTCAATTTCGGGCTGTTCTTTACCCTGTGGGACTGGCTGCTGGGCACTGGTTTCTACACGCAGGATTACCGGATCGGCGAGGGCGATCTGGGCATCGGCAGTCGTCCGGATTTTCCCCGTGACTACGTGGCGCAGTTGCTCGATCCGTTCGAACCGGCAGCGCTGGGCAAGGAGCCGAAAGTGCCGGAGGGTTTGCGACGTTGAGTCAGTCCAGCAGGCGCAATTCGATGTGCTGCAACGCCTGACGCGCCGTCACGCCGAAGAGTTTTTTCAGGCTGCGGGAGAAGTGCGCCGAGTCGGCAAACCCGGCGGCGTGTGCGGCCTCGGTCACCGGGCGGCCCGCCAGAATCGCCGCCATCGCCAGCCGCAACCGGCGCCACAGCACTAGCCGCCGCACCGGCAAACCGACCTGACTGACGAACAACCGCTGCAACTGGCTCAGCGACACATGGGCGGAATCGGCCACGGCGCTGGCGGCAACTTTACTCGACAGCGAAGCATCGACATTGGCGAGAGCCCGTTCGATTCGCGGGTCATTCAGAGGGCGACGCGGGCATTGGCCAATGGCGTGATCAAGCGCCGGCAGCGACCACTCGATGTCGAACAGTGCATCGCGCAATGTCTCGGCATCAAACCGTAACGGTTCGGCGTACACGGTGAACACAGGATCCGGCGCTTCGACAATCGCATGCCGGGTCTGCGAGGCAATCAGCAGGCGGGAAGTGGTGACGGGGTTGTCCTCGACCAGCACAGTCACCTGGCGGTCAGGGGCAAGAATCAGTTGGTGGGCATAGTGGGAGTGGGGCGCAGTGCGCCCCGACATCCCGTGGATCAGGCCATGGTCGTGCCCCAGCCAGAGGCGGCCTGTCCACGGGGTGTCCGGTTGCATCAGAAACCGTTGTTCTTCAACACCTGATCCACACTGGCGGCGGCCGGGCGTTTGTAGAATTTCAGCAGCTCGCTGGCGCGGTTGGTGAAGATGCCGTCGACACCAGCGGCCATGACTTTTTCGAAGTCCACCGGCTCATCCACGGTGTAGACGTGTACCAGCAGACCCTTGTCGTGGGTGTACTGGTTCATCCATGGCTGCACCAGATCCGAATAGCTCTGATCGCCGCCGTGGGTCAGCTTCGCCGAAGGGCCGGTGCCGATTGCACCCTGAGCCTTGGCGTAGTCGATCCACTGCTTGAATTCGGCTTCGGATTTCGGCTCTTGCTTGCCGTAGAACGCGTTCTTGTCCTTCTCGCCGGATTCGGCAAAGGTCACTTTGGATTTCGGCTCAATGCTGCCTTCGCCCACCCACAGCAACAGGATCTTCGGCACCTGCGGCATTTCCTTTTGCAGCATTTCAAGGCTGCTCTTCTCGAAGGTTTGCAGGATCACCTTGCCGTTGCTCTCGCCGACGCTGGCGACGTTTTTAGCCGGTTTGGCGCCCGCCGGAACCAGCCAGCCGCGGGCCTGGAGTTTTTCCTTCAGGTCATGCTCGATCCCCGGGAACAGCTTCGGCTCCTTGGTTTCGATGTACAGGCCCGGCTTGTGCTGCGGGCTGGCTTGGGCGATGTCGATGATTTCGTCGAGGGTCAGAATCTTCAGACCGACGTAGGACGGACGCGCGCGATCCGGGTATTTGGCGTTGTACCAGCTGCCGGCGTCGAGGGTTTTCAGTTCGGCCATGGTGAAGGCATTGGCCGGGCTGTCCTTGCGCTCCGGGAACTTGGTGGCGACGTCGGTGGTGCGCTGCAGATTGTCGTCGTGCAGGGCGAACAGCACGCCGTCCTTGCTGCGCTGCAAGTCCATTTCCAGGTAATCGGCGCCCAGGTCGCGCGCCAGTTTGTAGGAGGCGGCGGTGGATTCCGGGGCATCGAAGGACGCGCCACGGTGGGCGATCACCGCCGGGTGCGGAATGCCCTCAGAGGCAGCGAGCGCAACCGGGTTTGGCTGGCTGGCGGCCTGGGCCTGACCGAGGCCGAGCATCAGGCTCAGCAGCAGTGCGCTTTTGGTGAACGTGGCGGGCATGTCGAGGTCCTTTCGCAGGTATTTTCGAAGATGTACCTTTTAGCAACTCAAACGAAAACGTGCTATCGCGAGACCGACATAAACGTACTGAAAGCGAAAATTTCCGCACTTTTGTGCGTTTGTTTGCAGTACGCTTGGCCACGGCAACCGCCCCGGCAGAGGGTGTGCCTCAATGCCCTGCGTGTAAACCTTCGATCACTCTAGTGAGGTTTACCATGCGCATCACATCGCAACTCATCTGCCAGGCCGCCGACGACCTCAAAGGCTTTGTCGGCCTCAACCGCAAGACCGGCCAGTACATCGTGCGCTTCAGTGAGGATTCGTTCGGCATGGACGTGGCCGATGACGGCATCATTCCGTGCAGCGAATTCGTCTGGGCACCGGCCACAGAGCAGACCATGACCCTCAAGCGTGAGCTGATCCAGTTGCTGCTGGACCAGAACATCGATGACCGGATCAACATCACCGAGCCGTTGCGCGTTTATATGAATAAACGCGAAGTGCCGGAGATTGAGGCGGTGCGTAGTCTGGTGAAGGGCTGAGGTTCTGCAGCGACTGTTCCGGCCCCTTCGCGGGCAAGCCCGCTCCCACAGGGTACTGCGCTGTTCTCAAGATCACACGGTACCTGTGGGAGCGAGCTTGCTCGCGATGAGGTCAGCGAGTACACCCAATACTCACCGGCCGAACCGATACTCCCGCTCCACCCGACACACCCGCGTCTGAAACGCCGAATACCACTCGGCCCGCCCGCGCGCCTGAATCACCCGGTGCTCCGGATGCTCGCGCCAGGCGAGAATCGCCGCCTCACTCTCCCAGTACGAAACCGTAATCCCCACCCCGTCCGCGCCCCGGATCGAATCGATGCCGAGAAACCCCGGTTGCTCGGCCACCAGTTGCATCATGCGCTCGGAGGCCTCGGCATAGCCGTTGTCGCCTTCGGTGCGGGTCGAAGTGAAGATCACGGCGAAACACTCAGTGTTCGGTTTCATCGACATTGCTCCGTGCAGGCTTCAACAAATGCCCGCACCAACGGTGGCAAGTTCCCCTTGAGCGCTGCGCGTTCCAGCTGGAACAGTGTGGCGACAAAGAACACATGGTTTTTCAGTTCGATGGCACGCAGATCGCCTGCCGAATCGTGCCCCACGGCGTGTAGTTCATGGGTCAGCAACTCCCGTTCGAATTGCGGATTCACACCGTAGCGGCAGCGATAGCCTTCACGAATCTCCGACGTTTCATACGCCTTGGCGATCAACGAATCGGGCACCAGACGGATGCTGTCCACCGCTTCCACCAGCGAGCAGGTCAGCGGTGTGAGCACTGCGCGGCTCGAGTCAGGTGAAGTTTCGCCATGCTCGGCATCGGCCCAGCCCAGCACGTGGCGGGAAAACTCCAGCACCGCATGCTGAAAACCGCCGCAGGTGCCGAGGAAAGGGCGCTGCTGCTCGCGGGCAAAGCGGATGGCTCGCAGGGCGCCGTCTTCGCTTTTATAGGGGCTGGCCGGTACACACCAGAAGCCGTCGAAATGTTCCAGCGGCGTCTCGGGCAGGATTCGGTCGGTGGCCAACCATTCGAAATCGACCGGGCGGCGAAGGTGTTCCGCCGTCATTCCGAGGGCGACCGGGATGGCCTGGTGGGCAGTGACTTGCGGATCGAAATCACCGATCAGGGCGATGCGCAGGGCTCTGGATTCCATGAGTACTCGCTGTGCTTGTTGAGGGATGAAGCTCACTATAGATTGGCGTTCACGCACTCTGAATTGGCGTTTGCCCAAGTGATCAATGCAGCCACGCAATACCAACTGGATTTCCCGGATCTGGCCCTGATCCTCGCTTTAGTGCGCGGCGGCTCTCTGGCCCGGGCCGCGCAGCTGTTGAAGGTCGATGTGTCGACGGTGTTTCGCGCCGTGCGCCGACTGGAAGCATCGCTCGGCCAGCAACTGTTCGAAAAAAGCCGCGCCGGTTATTTGCCCACCAGCCTCGCGCAAACCCTGGCCGAGCAGGCCGAACGCGCCGAGCAAGCTTTGGAAGCGGCGCGAATCGGAGTGGAGCAGGGCGGCGAAGTGGTCAGCGGCACGGTGCGCCTGACTTGTACCGACTCGGTGCTGCAAGGTCTGCTGTTGCCGGCGCTGGCGCAGTTCATGCCGAACTATCCGGCGCTGACCATCGAGCTGAGCACCTCCAACGATTTCGCCAACCTCAGCCGCCGCGATGCCGACATCGCCCTGCGCCTGACGCGTACACCGCCAGAGCATCTGGTCGGACGGGAGCTGGCGAAGATTTCCTACCGGGTCTGCGCCAGTCAGCGTTATCTACAAAATGTTGAAGCGGCCGATCTGGCAGCGCTGACGTGGATCGCCCCGGACGACTTTCTGCCCGATCACCCGACCGTCGCCTGGCGCCGTCAGCAGTTGCCGGGTGTGACGCCGAGTTATCGCTGCAACAGCATGCTGTCAGTGACGGAGTTGGTCCGCGCCGGACTGGGCGTGGCGGCTTTGCCGGACTTTCTCATCAACGAAGGGCTGCAGGCCTTGAGCGAACCCTTGCATGGTTACGACACCGCGCTGTGGCTGCTGACCCGCCCGGACTGCCGCGCATTGCGCTCGGTGGTCACGTTGTTCGATGAACTGGGGCGGGCGCTGCGGTTGCCTTAGTCGTGTTTAACCCGGCGCCCGGTCGTTGGCGAACATGCTCACGGCTTCTACCGCTTCGCTGGCGCCGTCCCGGATCTGCAAAATCACCGTACCGGCCTGATCCGCCAGTTCGACACCCTGCGCCGCGCGACCACGGGTGCCTTCCATGCTCTTGATCGCCTGACGGGTTTCACTCTGGATCAGGCCGATCATGTTGGAAATCTCTGCCGTCGAGCCGCTGGTGCGCGCCGCCAGCTGCCGTACTTCATCGGCTACCACGGCAAAGCCACGACCCTGCTCGCCGGCACGGGCGGCTTCGATGGCGGCGTTCAGGGCCAGCAGGTTGGTCTGGTCGGCAATCGCGCGGATGGTGTTGACGATGGCGGTGATCTGTTCGGAGCGCTCGCCCAGTTGTGCGATCAAGGTCGAGGATTCGGCAATGTCGTCGGCGATGTCGCGCATTTCACTGGCCGCTTGTTGAATCACTTGCGTACCTTGCTCGGCGACTTTTCGGGTGGCGACGGAGATGTGATAGGCGGCGCTGGCGCTGCGTGCATCCTGCTCGTGTTGCTCGACGCGGGCGGTGACGTCCGAAGCGAACTTCACCACTTTGCACAATCGGCCAGCAGCGTCATAGACAGGGTTGTAGTTGGCTTCGAGCCACACGGTCTGACCGCGTTTGTCGATGCGTTCGAATTGACCCTGGAAAAACTCGCCCTGATTCAATCGGCGCCAGAAGTCCTGATAGTCGCTGCTGTTGACCAGGTCCGCCGGGCAGAACAGCCGATGATGCTTGCCCTTCAGCTCGGCGAGTGTGTAACCCATGCGCGTCAGAAAATTCTGATTGGCCGTGAGAATATTGCCGTCGAGGTCGAATTCAATCACCGCCATAGCGCGGTCGATGGCCTGCAACTTGGCGTTGGCTTCACTTTCCTGCTGGACTTTGGCGGTGACGTCCATGGCGTACTTGACCACTTTTACCACGCGTCCAGATGCATCCTTGATCGGGTTATAGCTGGCTTCCAGCCAGACTGGCCGGCCCTGGCTATTGAGCCGTTCAAAAGTGCCGGACTGGAACAGACCGTTTTTCAGCTTCGACCACAACTCGGTGTATTGGCTGCTGCGGGCAATCTCGGGCGGGCAGAAGCGGCGATGGGGCTGACCGATTACTTGTTCGGTCTTGTAGCCCATGGTGTTCAGGAAGTTGTCGTTGGCGCGTAGCACGACGCCGTCGAGATCGAATTCGATCACCGCCATGGAGCGGTTGATCGCTTCCAGCAGGCCGGCCTGTTCGGTAATGGTGTTCTGGAGAGCGTCGAGGGTGGACTTGTGGCGGTTGAAAAGCATGCTGGCGGCACTCTGGAAATAGGGCTGGAGGTTGGGTCCCTGTTCCCGCGCCGGCTAACCGGACGTGCTGATGATTAGCAGCAGTGTGCCAGCATCCCGGCTGGCGGATTCACTTATACAAAACTTTATAAAGTTGTACAAGAAATCGATATTTTCCTAGTTTGTACAAGTTTTTTCAGGCGGTGGAGCGGCTCAATGCCACGCTGATCGTGTTACGTCCCCCGTGTTTGGCGCTGTACAGCGCCTTGTCGGAATCGTCGAACCACTCGAGGGCGTCGGCGTAGACGGATTGATAACGCGCAAGGCCGATACTCAGGCTGACGCGCAGTTCGGGGACGTCGGGATGGCGGTATCGATCCATTCCTTCACGCAGTTGCTCCATCAGCGCTTCGGCCTTGTTCAGTGGCAGGTTCGGCAGGATCACGCAGAATTCGTCGCCGCCGTAACGCCCGGCCAGCTCGCTTTCGTCGAGTACGAATTTCAGCTCGCGACTCAATTGCCGCAGCACCGCATCGCCGACGATGTGTCCGTAACTGTCGTTGATCGACTTGAAATGATCGATGTCGATCAGCGCCAGAATGGCTTGGGAATTGTGCTGCCGGCACTGCTGGAACTTGAGGTGCAGCAGATCTTTCCAGGCGCCGTGATTGAGCAGGCCGGTCAGGCTGTCGGTACGGCTCAGGGCGCTCAAGGTGCGTTTGTGTTCGGCGAGTTTGATCGCCAACCGGTAACAGACCATGCCCAGCGCAAGCGGATAAAGGGTCAGCATCGGCAGGCAGGCCCAGACCTGAGTCTGCGTGGCCGTCAGGGTGAAATGGACGCCGAACACCGACCAGCCCAGCACCACGCCGATTACCTGCGCGAGGGCGCCGAGCAGGAACAGACGCTGGCCGCCGGCGGCCACGTTGTTCATGGTCATCATCGACAGGATGGTCACGGTGGTCAGCGGATTGAACTGGAAACACGCGGTCCAGAAACCGCCGCACACCGAGTCATAGAGCAGGTTGCGGCGTTCGGCGCGATAGGGGAAAGCCGAGCGGGTCGAGCATTGATAGGCCACGTGCGGCCAGAGAAAACCGTTGAACAGCAACAGCGCCCAGAGCCAGCCCGGCATGTTCAACGGATACAGCGCGGCACCGACACTGAAAAAACCGATGCCCAATCCGATGGCCCGTGGCAAATAAATGCGCCTGGCGAATGACAAGCCTTTGCCGCGTTGGTTTTCCATGATGTTCTGCGCCAGATTCATTCTGAAACACTTTGCAGTGTAATACTTCAGACAGACCGTTCATCGGCCAATGACAGACATTGTCATTTATTCCAGCGGGAAAATTCAGTGTCCTTGTGAGCCATTTACCGTGGCGCAGGCCTTGTCTAGAGCTGATAGCAGGCCAGAAACATATCGAGTGCAGAATCGACCACGGCATTTTGCGTGGCGCTGTCGAGCGAGGGCTGGCCCATGGAGATCTGCGGCCAGAAGGCAAACGTCTTCAGCAGCCCCTGCACCTGATGCGCGGCGAACTCCGGATCGACCGGTTTCAGCCGACCGTCCGCTTGGGCCGCGCGAATCCACACCGTCACGCTTTCTTCACGTTCGCCCATGCGCGCCACCATGTTCTGTGCGCGCTCCGGCGAGTGGATCGCGGCCGCGATAGCGACACGGGCCAGATTCATGAAATTGTCGTCCGCCATCATCTGCAGTTTGGCCAGCAGCATCGTTCGCAATTGATCGCGCAAAGGCTGATCGGGCTGGTACGACACGGCTTGCTCGGTGCTGATCCGTGCCCACAACTGGTTGAGAATTTCGGCGAACAGCTCTTCCTTGCTCGGAAAATGGTTGTACACCGTGCGCTTCGACACCCCGGCCGTGGCCGCAATCTTGTCCATGCTGGTGACCTCGAAACCGTTGGTACGGAATTCGGCGATCGCGGCCTGGATGATGGCTTCGCGTTTACGGTCGGTGAGGCGCTGGGGAGCTGTCATAAATTCGATTCGGCAGGAAAAGGGTGAAATTACACTCGGCAGTTTACTTGTCATCGGGTTTGATGCAACCTAGAAACTACACCGATCAGTGTAATGTTGCGTTAATCGGTGCAACCTAAAACCAGATGTCCGGCTGATGCGTGCGTGCCTTGGCCATTTATCGTCCCACCGTGGAAAGCCGTGAATTGCGCGGTGTTTCCGGAGTCATTCAGTCATGGCCAAATCCATTGCTTCTGCGGGCAGTCAAACCCCTGAACCTTCGCGTCAGGCCGAAGGCGTATTCCGCAACCACGCGCCGGTGCAGCGCGAAGGTGTGCGCAAGATGCTGCGCATCATGTGGAACATGATCTTCCACAAACCGCGCAACACCCGGCCGGCGGCGGCCATTCCGGTGCAGCCACTGACCCGCGCGGACCTGATAGCGGCGCCCAACCACAGTGTTTATCGCCTCGGTCACTCGACCCTGCTGCTCAAACTGCAAGACAAGTTCTGGATCACCGACCCGGTGTTCGCCGAGCGCGCCTCCCCGGTGCAATGGGCCGGCCCGAAACGCTTCCACCAGCCTCCGATCAGCATCGACGAGTTGCCACCGATCGAAGCGGTGATCCTGTCGCACAACCACTACGATCACCTCGACTACGAAGCGGTGTTAAAACTGGCGGACAAGGTCAACGTGTTCCTGACACCGCTAGGCGTCGGCGACACCCTGATCAAATGGGGCATCGATGCCAGCAAAATCCGCCAGTTCGACTGGTGGGAGGGCACCGAAGTCGCCGGCATCCGTTTCATCGCCACCCCGTCGCAGCACTTCTCCGGACGTGGCCTGTTCGATGGCAACCAGACCCTGTGGGCTTCATGGGTAATCATCGACGGCGACACGCGGATTTTCTTCAGCGGGGACAGCGGTTACTTCGACGGTTTTAAACGCATCGGCGAACAGTACGGCCCCTTCGATCTGACCTTGATGGAGACGGGTGCCTACAACGTCGAGTGGCCTTACGTGCACATGCAACCTGAAGAAACCCTGCAAGCCCACATCGACCTCAAGGGACGCTGGTTATTCCCGATCCATAACGGCACGTTCGACCTGGCGATGCATGCGTGGCATGAACCGTTTGATCGCATTCTTGCACTGGCCTGGGAGCGCAGCGTTTCCATTACCACGCCGCAAATGGGCGAGGCGTTCAACCTGGCACAACCCCAACGCGGAAGTGCGTGGTGGTTGGCGGTTGAAGGGGAGAATGAGGCGGTGGTGCAAGGAGCCTGACTCACGGATGCAGGTTCGCCTCCATGAGGCGAACCCAATCACTCCGCCATCGCATAATCCCCACGCACTGATTCGGCTGTCGAACCATTGCTTGTCGAACGCCCCGGCGCAAACCCCGGAAAGAACACCAACCCCTGCGCCTCAAACCGATAGGTCAACGCCAGCCGCACCTCATCCGCCACGTCCTGTTGCGCTTCAAACCGCTGAATGTCGTCTACTGAAACCTTGGCCTCCCGCGACAACTGTTCAATGCTCCAGCCCAACATCCCTCGGGCCTGGGCGCAATGGGTCGGGGTGAACTGGAAAAGGGCGATACGTTCGAGGATGAGGTTCATCGCTGAAGAGGCCATGGTGTGCTCCGGGCTCGAGAGTGCTGATGGAAAATGTACTGTGTTTTTGTACAGTTGTTTTCGGCCGGGATCAAACGCATTTTTTGATTTGCCCTAGTTCGCCGCCTCCAACCAGACGGACGGTGCCTGACCGAGGATCCGGCGGAACATCGTCGAGAACGCCGCCGGGCTGTCATAGCCGAAATCCAGGGCGATCCGCGTCACCGCTTCACCCGCCGCCAGGCGTGCCAGCGCCAATACCACGCAGGCGCGCTGGCGCCATTGACTGAAACTCAGGCCGGTTTGCTGACGAAACAGTCTGTTGAAGGTGCGTAAGCTTACGTGCAGCTGATCGGCCCAATGCTGAGGTGATTGGTGGGCATTCGGCTGATGCAGAAAGGTCTGACACAGTTCGAGCAGTCTTCCGTCAGACGGCAGCGGGATATGCAACGGAAGCGGTGCACTGCGCACCAATTCATGCAGCAACAAATCGACCAGCACGTCGTCACGCCCCGCCAAGTCATACGTCAGCGGCAGCTCCACTGCTTCCATCAGCAAGTGCCGCATCAGCGGTGACACACTGATCACCTGACAGCGCTCACCCAGATCCACTGCCCCCGGCTCGATATACAAACTGCGAGTGCTGACGCCGAGCATCAACACCTCATGCGCCACCCCCGGCGGAATCCACACCGCCCGCTGCGGCGGCACCACCCAGTTGCCGTCATGCGTGCTGACCTGCATTACCCCGGTCGCGCCGTACAACAATTGCGCCCGCCGATGCGTATGACGTGGCAGCAGATAGCCGTGGGAATAATCCGTACCGATCGCCACCACCGGGCGCAGCGTGTCATCCAGCAGATTGATCGAAACATTGCGCATCGAGCGGCACTCGGCAAGTTGGCGTAAACGCAAACATTATTGGCTGACTTGCTGAAGCAGGCCAAGTGCCGCCGCTCTAACGTCGACCGCTCCCAAACAACGGACGACACGCCATGTTCTACCTCCTGCTGACACTCTTCGGCTGCCTGACCGGCGTCACCGCCGTGCTCTTCGGCTTCGGCGGCGGCTTCGTCGTCGTGCCACTGCTGTACCGCATGCTCACCGCGAGCCACGGCGCCGACGACCCGATCAGCCAATCCGCCATGCACATCGCCGTCGCCACCTCGACCTGCGTGATGATCGTCAACGCCTTGGTCGCCACCGGCAAACACCGCCGCGCCGGCAACCTCATCCGTGATTATCTGTGGCCCTTGGGCGGGTTCATCGGTTTGGGCGCAATCGTCGGCGCAATCGCAGCGGTGTGGGTCAGCGGCGAAGTCATCCGTTATGCCTTCATCGCCTACCTTGGCGTGACGATTGTCGATTGCCTACTGCGACGCGGATTTCTTACGCAGTCCGAAGGCGCCATCCCACGTCGATTGGGAACACTGGAAACGTCTGGCGGCGGTGTAGGCATTGGCGCCATCGCAACCTTTCTCGGTGTAGGAGGAAGCGTCATGACCGTGCCGTTATTGCGGCGTTGCGGGTTGAGCATGTCGCAGGCCACTTCCATGGCCAATCCATTGAGCGTGCCCGTGGCGCTGGCAGGGACGCTGACTTACATGTTGATGGCGGGGTTCAGCGAGACAGAACTCGGGCCATGGTTTATCGGGTATGTGGATCTGCTGGCGTTTGCGGTGCTGACGCTGGGCTCGATGCTGGGGATTCGACTGGCCACGCCGTGGATCGGGCGGATACCGGATCGGGTGCATGCGTGGGTGTACATCGCGCTACTCATCGTCGTGATGCTGGGCATGACACTGAAGTAGCACCTCGATTCCTGCGCGCATCCTCTGCATACTCCGCAGCCTTATTCACTCAGGGATCGATCCATGCTCAAGGGACTGTTGCGCCTGGCGCCATACGCCGCCGCGCTGTTTTCACTGCTTTCCACCGCTCAGGCTGACGACGGCAGACGTGTGTTCACCGGCACGCTGGGCAATACGCCGATTGTGGTCGAGCTCAACACCCAGCAGCAGGACGAAGTGACCGGCCGTTACTTTTACGAGAAGTATCACCGCGATCTGCCCCTGAGCGGCGCGTTGCAGGACAGTACGCTGACGCTGGTCGAGGGCAATAATCGGTACGGCGATGACAAGCCGTTGCCAACCCTCAAGCTGGAAGAAACCGCCGACGGCTGGCACGGCGAATGGCAAAGCCCTCAGGGCAAAAAACTTGCGGTGCAACTCTCCGAGGCCAAACTCGCGGCGCCGACCTCTACCACGTTGCCCTTCATCGCCACGCTGCCCGCCAGCGAACCTTACGAATATCTGCGGCTACAGGGGCTCAAGCTCAAAGCCACGAAAAAAGAAGATTTCATGGGCTACACCCTGCAATGGTGGACGGAGCCCGAGTCGAAGATTGCCTTGTTTACCGTGGAATCCGGCCTGCCGAAAGATGACCTGCAACGGGTCAACCAACAGTTGCTCGGGCGCTTGTGGAGCGAGGTCATCAGCTATCACGGCTGCCAGTTGCAGGGCGGAGAAAACGTCGAGTTCATGCAGCAGGCACAACCGCAACTGATCTCACCGGCCGTGGTCAGCCTGAATATTTCGACCAGTTATTACTGCGGCGGCGCCCATCCGGACTTCGGTGATTCTCCGCTCAATATCGACGTGAACACTGGCCATCCGTTGTCGCTGGAAGATGTGTTGTGGGTAGGTGAGGGCAAACCTTTGCTGCACGCCGAGCGCGACAGCCTGGGCGATCAGCCGCTGAACGAAAAAGAAAGTGCAGCGCGCTCGACTTACCAGCGCGAAGTGCTGGTGCCGTGGCTGATCAAACAACTCACCGCGCTCTACCCAGATGAAATGAAGAAACCGGCGGAGGGCGATGAGGACAGTTGCGACTACACCGATGAAAGCATCTGGGGCTATCCGTCCTGGCACTTCACCCCGAAAGGCCTGTACCTGGGCGCCTACTTCGCTCGCGTCGCCCGCGCCTGCGATGCGCCGGACTGGTCAGTCCTGCCGTACTCCCTCATCAAACAACACCCCGGCGCCGTCCAACTGCAACTGCCCCAGGGCTAACCTTCACGCCAGCCCCGGCGCTTCACGAATGATGAAGTGATCCAGGTTCTCAATATTGGCATTGAAGACCTCGAAAGGCTTTTCGGGGTTCTTCTTGCCCGGCACCTGTTTCAACTCCGGCGTCACACCATAGAAGAAGCAGAACAACTCCTTGTCACTGTCGATCGCGTGCTTGATCTCTTCCAGAAACGCCTTGCGCTTGCGGTAGTTGTCGATCAGCTTTTTGTTGAGATAGACACTGACCGGATAAGGCTTCTTCTTGCTGTCATCCGGCTTCTTGAACCAGACCTTGTCCTCGAAATCGATCCGGAAACTGGCGCTGTGGAAGTCCTCGATCTTCTTGATCCGGCCCCAGTAAATCAGCCCCTTGTTGTCCATCAAGTACTCGATCTTCTTGAAGAACGAACTGTACGGCGCCGTATGCTCGCCAATCTTCAACGGCATACGCTTGAGCAAATCCTTGTCCGCGAAGTTCGACACAAAACACTCTACGGGGTGTGCAAAGACACTGGTCTTGTCCGGCGCCGTCTCACGACTCGGCGATTCTTTTGAGGCGGCAGTCGCCACCCGCACCGGATCATCCCGCAACATATCCGCCGCCACCGCAGGCGCGGCAGGCTTACGCACATACTCACGGCGCGTCAGCAACAACTCCGACGGGAAATGCTCCTCCCGCCCGTCATCCAATTCCCCATCCGCCGCCTCAACCCCCGACGCCGACGTCTTCAAACTCACATACGGACAACCCGCCACATGCTGCGTACCGGGCAGATTCTTGAAGTGCGGCGTGCGCACGTAATTCACGTTCTTGGCGTTGAACGTACCCAACTCGTTGGAAGCATCGAACGCCGAACGACAGGCGTCGTTGGGGCACTGGAAATGCTCCTTCGCGGAATCGAACGCCACCGTCTCATCGAAATTGAGATCGCGAACGTCATAGATCGACAACTTGTCGTCGAGGCTGAGGCAGTAGGCGAGGTCGAATTTCATGGTTATCTTCTACTTGTAGTTTTCAAAGCAGTGAAATTGCCATAAGCGCATTGTCAAAGTTAATTGAGCCAATGTGCCTGTACATGCTTTGTAGCATTTTGTCTTTGTCTTCTCCAGATTTTAGAACGTCAATTGCAATGCATTTGAAAGCTTTTATGTAGGTTTCGAGAAATATTTCTGGAGTTGATTCGATCTGATGGGAAAGATATATGATTGATGATTTTAGTATTTGGTAGTTGTCAAATTTATTATTTTGAATGTTGATTGAGCTAAATATCGCGAGGAGGGAGACGAAACCGCGATAAGACGGTTTGTCTTCTTTCCAAAAACGTTTGAATAGATCCATTATTTCGGGTTTTAAGAGTCCTTCTTTTAGAGATTCCATGGCAGCAGCCGATCTGCTGTGAAGCAGGAATAGCGATTCTAATAGGGTGTTTTTATCGGGGTCGTCCTCGAAACTTTTTAAAAGATCTATTCTAAGCTCGGTATAGTTTGCAGAGATAGCATTGTTGGCGCTTCTTGAGAATAGTCCGATGAAAATGGATTTTAGCTCGTCATAGCAAACTTCATCTTTGTAGATTTGGTCTAATATGGAAAAAGCAGATTTGTTATGGAGTTCGTTTGTGTTGCCGACCTTATAGCTGGTTTCTGCTCCAACGACGCGAACCAGTTGGGGCCTAAGATATCTGGCAAGCTCTAACTCAACTCGTTCAATTGGGGTTTGAAAGTTTGCAGATTTTGCAATTTCCCAAGAGTCATTGGTCTCTACGAACTTTGCTAAAACGTGGCCTGATTTCGGATTGGAAAAAAATATGCTCATGGTTGTTTGGCAACCATTTACAATGCTTGCATCTTGTAGCGAAAGTGTAGAACCCGACACTGCTGTGATCTTTGATGCCCTCAATGCTATACCGTTGTTACGTTCAAGCATTTTTTCAGGTGAGTCTTCCAGTGTTGTCGCGATTGCTTCGTTTACTGTTTCTCTTCGACCTCCGGACTTTACTTTGTTCCCTTGAAATCCCAGCCATTCACGAATGTTCTCAAAAAAAATTGAATCGCCTGTTTCCAAGTAAACCCTTCTTAATTCATGGCAGGGGATAATGCCGATATAGACGTTTTCAAGTTGTATGAAGGGTTTTTCTAAATTTACTTGGATGGTGTGAGGTCGTATGTAAGCGCTTCTATAAACCGACTGGAAAACCTTAAGGATTTCCTCCCCGTCAATATACTGAAAGCGGCTGTCGGAGACTAACTGCTTGTAAAATTCTACGGATGGTCTTTGCGTTTTTTCGTATCTTGATATTATGTTCGCTATTTTTGATGCAGTTATTATTAAGTAGTTGTTTTGAATTTCTTGGTTTTTTTGCTCTGAATTGAAATTTAGCTCGCCCTGCTTGCTGTTTTTTGTGGTGTTTTCATAGTCGCGAAATTTACTTATTATTAGGTCGATGTCATCGACGCTGGATATGGTGTATTTAACTTGGGCGCGTAGTTCTATGTCTGCTTCTGTTCTGTGTTTAAAGCTGATATCTACTCCTTTGTCCCAGCTTCGCTTTGACTTCGTAGAGCGCTCAAAGTCTTGCCCGGACTCTGTGTGTGGAATCAAATGCTCTGCTAATGTAGCAAACTTGTCGCCTATTTGAACGGTGTTCAAACCTTCCATTTGGCCTTGCAAGTGACTGTACAAAGACCCGTAATCTAATAAAAATTCTGGTAGGTCATTTGAGGTATTCATATTTAAAGTCCTTTTTAGATTTTGTGAGTTTTATAATTGTTGCTTTGGTTTTTTACAGAAAAAAGCTCGGGGTGTAGTAGAGGTCGCGATTCAGTTTTTATGTTCTGGTTCTAGTCTCATAGTCATAAGGTCCTTGTTGTAGCGGGTTTTCGGTAACTAATCGATTAATTTTTTTGTACAGTGACAAGGTGAACTCATCTCTATCATTAGAGTGATGGCAGCGCTGATGACAGTTTGGGCACAGAGCCACAACATTGGATGGAAGGTCTGAACCGCCTTGTGCTAAATGCTTAACGTGATGCACCTCAAGAAAAGGTCGTCCATCTTTCTTAAATGGCGCTGGGTTACCACATCCTTCACATTTGCCTTCAGCTTGCTGGCGAACCCAACCCCTCAGCTCAGGATCGCGAAAGTAAATCCTTCTGGTGGATTCTGCCTGTATTGGATTCTTTATCCCTTTTGGGATATGCAGGAATTGCTGCCGCTCAAATTTGGCTGCTCGTTGCTCCAGGATTGTTTCGTCTGCCGTAGGGACAGAATCTCCAGGTGTTAATACGCTGGAAGCATCAAGGGCTTTACGAATACTGCGCGCTATATTCGCCCCAACATTCTTGGCAGGTTTGTACCCATCAATACGCTCTTGACCCAGTTCAACCAGAACGGTGGAGATGTTCTGCATCCGAAACTCGACGGAACCCTTAGTTCGACCAGCTAATGGGCCCTCCCGTAGAATTCGATTTTCCTCAGTCTTGACGTATTTCTGGCCATTCTTCTCACGTGTCAGCATCATGAGGTAGGCATCGACCGCAGCCTGAATCTCTACGTCACTCCAATCGCTGTCGCTCTTTTTCGTATCCATACAATCGCCGAGGGTTGAACACCCTCGGACGATACTGAGTGGCCATCACTGCTGTCTACGAAAATTCCTACATAAGATTGCGACGAATCTTGCGCGCTCCTACAAACAGACCTCTATCCGATTGAGTGCTTCAAGGATTGAAACATCTGCGCAATCCTCCGCCACCAAGGCTTGAGCACCGTCCGGGGTTGATCATTCAACAGGTAAGGCATATCCCGCAGTCGAATCCAGCCCTCATCCTGCCAATGTAGCAGGCTCAATGACATCTCCGGCCAATCCAACAAACTCAACTTCGGCCGATCTGAATGTCCCGAGTGTTCTGCATCACGCAAGGCCGGCACCACCTGCAGAGTCAACCACTCTCGCAACAACCGGTTCCCCGGAACGTAGTGGTACACCAGCAGCGCATACACACCGGACTCACTGAGCATCAGCTGCTTTTCAGGTTGCCGAAAATACTCAATCCACAAAACGCGACGCTGATCCTTGTCTAGCTTATTGACCATTCGTTCGCACAGATGGACACCCATCAAGCGGCCGACATCGCGGGCGCAGAACCACGTTTGGTTTTCGAGTAGAAGGGCATGTAGAGCGAGGTTGTGACGCGAGAAGACAGTTACAGAAAAAGGATCGGGCATATCCATTACCTCTACGTTTAGATTTTTGGAGGGCCTGGCCCCAACGTAGAGTGGACTTAAGAAATCCCAACGAGCGAGGCAGCTCCACTGACGGCATGTGCGTCTGTGTGACTGATCAAGCTATCTACGTTGGGTGTTTCTTAGGCACCTGCAATTGAGCTTAGAGGTGCTTGCAGTTGGCTTCAATGCGAAGCGGCTGTAAGTGCTGTAGGAGATTGAGCGCTGCAACGTAGGGATGGAAAAGGACAACCAGCCGCTCATAAAAAAGCCCCGATCAAATCGGGGCTTTTTGCTTTCTCAATTCGACGACTCAAGCAGCAGTCATCAAATCGTGGCGAGCGAGACTATCAATCCCAGCTCAACGCACCACCAGTTTGGTATTCGATCACACGAGTCTCAAAGAAATTCTTCTCTTTCTTCAAGTCCATGATCTCGCTCATCCAAGGGAACGGGTTAGTGGTCCCTGGATACTCTTCCTTCAAACCGATCTGCGACAGACGACGGTTAGCGATGAACTTCAGGTAGTCCTCCATCATCGCAGCATTCATACCCAACACACCGCGAGGCATGGTGTCACGCGCGTATTCGATTTCCAGCTGGGTGCCCTGCAGGATCATCTGCGAGGCTTCTTCCTTCATTTCGGCGTCCCACAGGTGTGGGTTTTCGATTTTGATCTGGTTGATCACGTCGATGCCGAAGTTCAGGTGCATGGATTCGTCGCGCAGGATGTACTGGAACTGCTCGGCGACGCCGGTCATTTTGTTGCGACGGCCCATGGAGAGGATCTGGGTGAAGCCGCAGTAGAAGAAGATGCCTTCCAGAACGCAGTAGTAGGCGATCAGGTTGCGCAGCAGTTCTTTGTCGGTCTCTACGGTGCCGGTGTTGAATTCAGGGTCGGAGATGGCGCGGGTGTATTTCAGGCCCCAGGCGGCTTTTTTCGCGACCGACGGGATCTCGTGGTACATGTTGAAGATCTCGCCTTCATCCATGCCCAGCGATTCGATGCAGTACTGGTAGGCGTGGGTGTGGATCGCCTCTTCGAACGCCTGGCGCAGGATGTACTGGCGGCATTCCGGGTTGGTGATCAGGCGGTACACGGCCAGGGCCAGGTTGTTGGCAACCAGGGAGTCGGCGGTGGAGAAGAAGCCGAGGTTGCGCATCACGATGCGGCGCTCGTCGTCGGTCAGGCCTTCCGGGTTTTTCCAGAGGGCGATGTCGGCGGTCATGTTGACTTCTTGCGGCATCCAGTGGTTTGCGCAGCCGTCGAGGTATTTCTGCCAGGCCCAGTCGTACTTGAATGGCACGAGCTGGTTGAGGTCGGCGCGGCAGTTGATCATGCGCTTTTCGTCAACGGCGACACGGGCGGCGGAGCCTTCGAGTTCGGCGAGGCCTTCGGCGACGTCGAGGGAATCCAGTGCAGCCTTGGCGCGGGCCACGGCGGCCGAGTCTTCGGCGGTCACGGCGCGGGCTTCGAGGGCGGCGGCACCGCCGGCGCTGTCGAGGCGGTCCATGTTGGCTTCGCTAGCGTGGCCGGCGTTGGCGCCTTTCACTGCTGCTACTTCACTGTCTTCTTTGTCGAATTCGTCCCAGCTCAGCATGACGTGTCGTCTCCTGCGTGAGGGCCTGTGCCCGTGTGAAAACTGATTGGTTGGTTTTTCACACGGCCGTACAGGCCGCGTTGGATGTCGTTTTTTGCAGCGGTACAACGCAGGCAATAAACAGAAAATTTTTACGGGTTTCCGAGAGCCTCTGACGGGCGCAGGTCAGCGTTGTCGCTGCTGCGGGGCTTCAGAATGGCTTTGATCCCTGTAAGGGAATATTGCTGACCCGATTGGGCGGCATTATAGGGAAAAAAACACCGGCGTGGGGGAGGGCGAAACAGCGCAGGGCGGTCGAGCGGGAGGGTGATTTCGATCGGAGCGAGGGTTTACAGGGCTTTCGCCGGGATTGTCCCCGGAGAATTTTTTTTCATTAATTTTTTGGCGTGTGATTGATTGCTCAAAAAACGAGCAAAAAACCGCGTTTTTCACTATATCTTGTGTTTTGCAACCCTTTTACGTCACTTCAAACACAACTGAGCCCGACCGAAGCCGGGCTGGAATCGACCCTCGATGTTGCGCTGAGCGATCCGATTCGGTGCAGTCTCAAACCATCAATTGGTGCAGCCGTTACCCATCACGCTGTAACGCAGGATGTGGCGCTGGCCGGTGGAGTCGTCGTATTCCATTTTCATCGGTACTACTTCGCAGACATTTGGAACTTCGCTCATGGAGACAACTTTGGCGATGTCCAGGTGAGTGGAGTAAGTGTATTCCTCGATGGCTGGTTGTTGCTGTGCGACATCAGTCGGGACCTCGTCTGCCATGGCGGTTGCGCACAGACTGCTGAGGGCCAGAACCAATAAAGCTTTCATTTGAAATTTACCTTCTTGAGGTCGAGTGGGGTCACGCAACCTTTTTGGGGTTGCGTGTGGAACTTCATCGTTTGGGTTTGTTACTTCAGAGCTGGATTAACGGCCTTCGTGGGGGCTGTAACGTTGTTAATCGCTTTGCCTTGTCGGCGAGGTGAATTTTAGGGAGGCGGGGTAGGGGTAAACAGACCCGGTTTTGATAAACACCTTTGGCAGATTTGGTAACAATCCCCCGAAAACCAAAATATCCCGGCCCGGGCCAATGCCTGAAAGGCCGTGGCCGACGGGGTTCGTGGCAATCGCCACATTTTGTAGGGGCTTGTTACTACCATCGTCGAATGGTTCTATACGGGCGCCCCGGCTACAACAGGGTCATACAAAAACAACTATTACACCGAGGTAGGAAAGATGAGTGCGGCTTCCCTGTATCCCGTTCGTCCCGAGGTTCTGGCCAATACGCTGACCGACGAGGCGACCTACAAAGCCATGTACCAACAGTCGGTCGTCAACCCTGACGGCTTCTGGCGTGAACAAGCCAAGCGCCTCGACTGGATCAAGCCTTTCACCACGGTGAAACAGACTTCGTTCGACGATCACCATGTCGACATCAAGTGGTTTGCCGACGGCACCCTGAACGTTTCCTACAACTGCCTCGACCGTCATCTGGCCGAGCGCGGCGATCAGGTTGCGATCATCTGGGAAGGCGACGATCCTTCCGAAAGCCGCAACATCACCTACCGCGAACTGCACGAACAAGTGTGCAAACTCGCCAACGCCCTGCGTGGCCAGGACGTGCACCGCGGCGACGTGGTGACCATTTATATGCCGATGATCCCCGAAGCCGTGGTCGCCATGCTGGCCTGCACCCGGATCGGCGCGATTCACTCGGTGGTGTTCGGCGGTTTCTCGCCGGAAGCCCTGGCCGGTCGCATCATCGACTGCCGCTCGAAAGTGGTGATCACCGCTGACGAAGGCATCCGTGCCGGCAAGAAGATTTCCCTCAAGGCCAACGTCGATGACGCCCTGACCAACCCGGAAACCAGCAGCATCCAGAAAGTCATCGTGTGCAAGCGCACCGGCGGCGACATCAAGTGGAACCAGCATCGCGACATCTGGTACGAAGACCTGATGAAAGTGGCAGGCACTGTCTGCGCGCCGAAAGAGATGGGCGCCGAAGAAGCGCTGTTCATCCTTTATACCTCCGGCTCCACCGGCAAGCCGAAGGGCGTGCAGCACACCACCGGCGGCTATCTGTTGTACGCGGCCATGACTCACGAGCGCGTGTTCGACTACCGTCCGGGCGAAATCTACTGGTGCACCGCCGACGTCGGCTGGGTCACCGGTCACAGCTACATCGTCTACGGCCCGCTGGCCAACGGCGCGACCACGCTGCTGTTCGAAGGCGTGCCGAACTATCCGGACATCACCCGGGTGGCGAAGATCGTCGACAAGCACAAGGTCAACATCCTCTACACCGCGCCGACCGCGATCCGCGCGATGATGGCCTCCGGCACCGCCGCTGTTGAAGGCGCGGACGGCAGCAGCCTGCGTCTGCTCGGTTCGGTCGGCGAGCCGATTAACCCGGAAGCCTGGGACTGGTACTACAAGAACGTCGGCAAGTCCCGTTGCCCGATCGTCGATACCTGGTGGCAGACCGAAACCGGCGGCAACATGATGAGCCCGCTGCCAGGCGCTCATGCGCTCAAACCGGGTTCGGCCGCACGTCCGTTCTTCGGTGTGGTGCCGGCGCTGGTGGACAACCTCGGCAACATCATCGAGGGCGAGGCCGAAGGCAATCTGGTGATTCTCGATTCGTGGCCAGGTCAGGCGCGCACCCTGTACGGCGATCACGATCGTTTCGTCGACACCTACTTCAAGACCTTCCGTGGCATGTACTTCACCGGTGACGGCGCCCGTCGCGATGCCGACGGTTACTACTGGATCACCGGTCGCGTGGACGACGTGCTCAACGTGTCCGGCCACCGCATGGGCACTGCCGAGATCGAAAGCGCGATGGTCGCTCACCCGAAAGTCGCCGAAGCGGCGGTGGTCGGTGTGCCGCATGACATCAAGGGGCAGGGCATTTATGTCTACGTCACCCTGAAAAATGGCGAAGAGCCGAGCGAGCAACTGCGCCTGGAACTGAAGAACTGGGTGCGCAAGGAGATCGGCCCGATCGCTTCGCCGGACGTGATCCAGTGGGCGCCGGGGCTGCCGAAGACCCGTTCGGGCAAGATCATGCGCCGCATCCTGCGCAAGATCGCTACCGCCGAATACGAAGGCCTGGGCGACATCTCCACCTTGGCCGATCCGGGTGTGGTGCAGCATCTGATCGATACGCACAAGACCATGAACGTCGCGTAAGCGGCGGGTCTGGATAAAGAAAAGCCCCGTCCGGCATTGCGCCGGGCGGGGCTTTTTCATTTGTGGCGTGATCGTTCCCACGCTCCGCGTGGTAACGCCTCCCTGGACGCTCTGCGTCCGCTCTTGGGACGCGGAGCGTCCCGGGCTGCATTCCCACGCGGAGCGTGGGAACGATCAGTTAGGGGGGGGCAGGGCGTGGGTGATCTGCAACCAATAATTATCGAATTGCTCCGTCAGCCCGTTCCCACTGTTACCCGTCGACCTTCAAGTAACTGAATGTGTAACCGCCTGCTCCGCAACGGGGCGTCCGGAAACGCATTGCCCCGTTTTCGGGCCTCAAAACCCCCGGTGAAAAATAAGACATAACCCCGCGCTTGCCGGATTAGAAGGGTTTGCGAATAATAGGCCCGCAATTTGCAGCATAGATCGGTTCACTGTCTTTCGCTCTTGCATGAAATTGCGGAGCTGTCAATGTGCTCAAGCGGGTTTCTCGGTGCATCTGTAATTAGTTGTCGCATTGAAGAAATATCGGCTTCGGGCCTGTCGTTAGAATGCCGATCACTCGCTCGTCGTGGCTTTCGTTGAAGCCTTCGCGGTTTTGACTGGAAATGTCCCACGCACGCAGCAACCGATTTCGTTACACCCATTCGCATATTGGGCTGTCGCTCACTCTGCCGTTTTTGCCCTTTACCGATGGAGTCCCAAGATGAAGAAACTTGTGCTGCTTGGCGCCCTGGCACTGTCCGTGCTGTCCCTGCCGACATTCGCCGATGAAAAGCCTCTGAAAATCGGTATCGAAGCGGCTTACCCTCCATTCGCCTCCAAAGCGCCGGACGGCAGCATCGTCGGTTTCGACTACGACATCGGCAACGCGCTGTGCGAAGAAATGAAGGTCAAGTGCCAGTGGGTCGAGCAAGAGTTCGACGGTCTGATCCCGGCACTGAAAGTGCGCAAGATCGACGCGATCTTGTCGTCCATGTCGATCACTGACGACCGCAAGAAGTCCGTGGACTTCACCAACAAGTACTACAACACCCCAGCCCGCCTCGTGATGAAGGAAGGCACTCAGGTCAGCGAAGGTCTGGCTGAGCTGAAAGGCAAGAACATCGGCGTACAACGTGGTTCGATCCACGAGCGCTTCGCCCGCGAAGTCCTGGCCCCGCTGGGTGCCGAGATCAAGCCGTACGGCTCGCAGAACGAAATCTACCTCGACGTGGCCGCCGGCCGCCTCGACGGCACCGTGGCGGACGCTACGCTGTTGAATGACGGCTTCCTGAAAACCGACGCCGGCAAAGGCTTCGCGTTCGTGGGCCCGGCGTTCACCGACGTCAAATACTTCGGCGACGGCGTAGGTATCGCAGTGCGCAAGGGCGACGCCCTGAAAGACAAGATCAACACCGCCATCGCGGCCATCCGCGAAAACGGCAAGTACAAGCAAATCCAGGACAAGTACTTCGACTTCGACATTTACGGCAAGTAAAGACGTCGCTCGACCCGTCCGAAATGGCGCAAGCAACAGGATCTCTGCGGTTTGCGCCATTTTTTCATCCCAACTTTCGAGGACCTGAATCATGTTGAAAGGCTACGGGGCTGTCATCCTCGATGGCGCTTGGCTGACGCTTCAGCTCGCCTTGTCGTCCATGGCCCTGGCCATCGTTCTAGGGCTGATCGGCGTCGCGTTGCGCCTGTCGCCGGTGCGCTGGCTGGCGTGGCTGGGCGATCTGTATTCCACGGTGATTCGCGGGATTCCCGACCTGGTGCTGATCCTGCTGATCTTCTACGGCGGTCAGGACCTGCTCAACCGCGTCGCACCGATGCTCGGCTATGACGACTACATCGACCTGAACCCGCTGGCCGCCGGTATCGGCACCCTCGGTTTCATCTTCGGTGCGTACCTGTCGGAAACCTTCCGCGGCGCGTTCATGGCGATCCCCAAAGGTCAGGCCGAAGCCGGCATGGCGTACGGCATGAGCAGCTTCCAGGTGTTCTTCCGGGTGCTGGTGCCGCAGATGATCCGTCTGGCGATTCCGGGCTTCACCAACAACTGGCTGGTGCTGACCAAGGCCACCGCGCTGATTTCCGTGGTCGGTCTGCAAGACATGATGTTCAAGGCCAAGCAGGCGGCCGACGCCACCCGCGAGCCTTTCACCTTCTTCCTCGCAGTGGCGGCGATGTACCTGGTGATCACCAGTGTCTCGTTGCTGGCGCTGCGTCACCTTGAGAAGCGCTACTCGGTAGGCGTAAGGGCGGCTGATCTATGATCTTCGACTACAACGTCATTTGGGAGGCCCTGCCGCTGTACCTCGGCGGTCTGGTCACCACCCTCAAGTTGCTCGCGCTGTCGCTGTTCTTCGGTCTGCTCGCGGCCCTGCCGCTGGGGCTGATGCGTGTGTCCAAGAACGCCGTGGTCAATGGCGCAGCCTGGCTCTACACCTACGTGATTCGCGGTACGCCGATGCTGGTTCAGCTGTTCCTGATCTACTACGGTCTGGCCCAGTTCGAAGCCGTGCGTGAAAGCTTCCTCTGGCCGTGGCTGTCCAGCGCAACGTTCTGTGCGTGCCTGGCGTTTGCGATCAACACCAGCGCCTATACCGCCGAAATCATCGCCGGCAGCCTGAAGGCCACGCCGAACGGCGAGATCGAAGCCGCGAAGGCCATGGGCATGTCGCGTTTCAAGATGTACAAGCGCATCCTGCTGCCATCGGCCCTGCGCCGGGCGCTGCCGCAGTACAGCAACGAAGTGATCATGATGCTGCAGACCACCAGTCTGGCGTCCATCGTGACCCTGATCGACATCACCGGCGCGGCCCGTACCGTCAACGCGCAGTTCTATCTGCCGTTCGAGGCGTACATCACCGCCGGCGTGTTCTACCTGTGCCTAACCTTCATTCTGGTGCGCCTGTTCAAGCTGGCCGAGCGTCGCTGGCTGAGCTACCTGGCCCCGAGGAAGCACTGATATGGAACGCATCGATCACGTTCTGCCGTGGAGCCACCTGGGCAGCGAGCGCCGGATTTCGGTGTTCCGCTTCGGGAGCGGCGAGCGCAAGGCCTACATCCAGGCCAGCCTCCACGCTGACGAACTGCCCGGCATGCGCACCGCCTGGGAACTGAAAAAACGCCTCGGCGAACTCGAAGCCAAGGGCCTGCTCAACGGCGTCATCGAACTGGTGCCCGTGGCCAACCCGCTGGGTCTCGGTCAGTTGCTGCAAGGCAACCATCAGGGTCGTTTCGAGGCCGGCAGCGGCAAGAACTTCAACCGTGATTTCGTCGAGCTCAGCGCCCCCGTGGCCGCCAAGCTGGAAGGACAACTCGGTGATGATCCGCACGCCAACATCCGTCTGATCCGTCAGGCGATGGCCGATCACCTGGCCGCATTGCCCGAGGCCAGCAGCCAGTTGCAAGGTATGCAGCGCATCCTGCTGCAACATGCCGCCACCGCCGATGTGGTGCTGGACTTGCATTGCGACTGCGAAGCCGCGCTGCACATGTACGCCTTGCCACAGCACTGGCCGCAGTGGCGTTCGCTCGCCGCGCACCTCGATGTGAAAGTCGGCCTGCTGGCGGAAGATTCCGGTGGCAGCTCGTTCGACGAAGCTTGCTCGTTGCCGTGGCTGCGTCTGTCGCGCCTGTTCCCGGACGCGCAGATTCCACTGGCGTGCCTGGCAACCACCGTTGAACTCGGCGGTCAGGCTGACACCACGCCGGCGCAGGCCGAAGCCTGGGCTGAAGGCATTCTGGCGTTCCTCGCCGAGCAGGGCCTGATCCGTGGCGAATGGCCGAACGCGGCACACGAGCCGTGCGAAGGCATGCCGTTCGAGGGCACCGAATTGCTCCTGCCGCCGCATCCTGGCGTGGTGAGTTTTCTGCGCAAGCCCGGCGAGTGGGTTGAAGCCGGTGACAAGATTTTCGAAGTGATCGATCCGCTGTCGGATCGGGTCAGCACGGTGTGTGCTGGTACGTCCGGGGTGCTGTTTGCCATTGAGCGGCTGCGTTACGCCCAACCCGGTTTCTGGCTGGCCAAAGTGGCGGGGCGCGATGCGCTGCGCGACGGCCCTTTGCTCAACGACTGACTGTTTTTGTGAGAACCGACCGCATGTACAAACTTGAAGTCCAAGACCTGCATAAACGCTATGGCAGTCACGAAGTGCTCAAGGGCGTTTCCCTGAAAGCGGCCGCCGGCGATGTGATCAGCATCATCGGCTCCAGTGGCTCCGGCAAAAGTACTTTCCTGCGCTGCATCAACCTGCTCGAGCAGCCGCACGCGGGCAAGATCCTGCTCAACAACGAAGAGTTGAAGCTGGTAGCGAACAAGGACGGCGCGCTGAAAGCCGCTGATCCGAAACAGCTGCAACGCATGCGTTCGCGCCTGTCGATGGTGTTCCAGCACTTCAACCTGTGGTCGCACATGACCGCGCTGGAAAACATCATGGAAGCGCCGGTTCACGTGCTGGGCGTGTCCAAGGCCGAAGCCCGCGAGAAAGCCGAGCACTACCTGAACAAGGTCGGCGTGGCTCATCGTAAGGATGCGTTCCCGGGGCACATGTCCGGTGGCGAGCAGCAGCGTGTGGCGATCGCCCGTGCGCTGGCGATGGAACCTGAGGTGATGCTGTTCGACGAACCGACTTCGGCCCTCGACCCGGAACTGGTCGGCGACGTGCTGAAAGTCATGCAGGCTCTCGCTCAGGAAGGCCGCACCATGGTGGTGGTGACCCACGAAATGGGCTTCGCCCGTGAAGTGTCGAACCAGCTGGTGTTCCTGCACAAAGGCGTCGTCGAAGAAAGCGGCAACCCGCGTGAAGTGCTGGTCAATCCGCAATCGGAACGTTTGCAACAATTCCTCTCGGGCAGCCTCAAGTAATCGCTCCCGTTATGCACCAAATTAGGTCATGCTGCGCAGCGCGCCAGATGGTCTAATTTGGTTGCAGCCGATTTCGGTTTTTCCCTCTGTTTACGTTTCGGATCGCCCGCCATGACTGCCCATCGAATTGGTTTCCTGATTTGGCCCAGCACTAAAGCTCTGACTTTGGCGCTGGCGGAGGAGGCCTTGCGTGTTGCCCAGCGTGTGCATCCGGACGTGGTTTACGAGTTGTCGTTCCTGCAGGCCGAAGCACCAACCGAAGGTGAATGGCAACTGCCCGGCGAACCCTGGGCCGGCAAGCTCGAAAACTTCCAGAAACTGTTCCTGCTCGCCGATGAGCCACCGACCACGTTGGCGCCGGCACTCAGCAGCGCGCTCAAGCAACTGGTGCGCGCCGGTTGTGTGATCGGCGGTCTGTCGGCCGGTGTGTACCCGCTGGCGCAACTCGGTCTGCTCGACGGCTACCGCGCGGCGGTGCACTGGCGCTGGCAGGACGATTTCGCCGAGCGCTTTCCGAAAGTCATCGCCACCAGCCATCTGTTCGACTGGGATCGCGATCGGCTGACCGCGTGCGGCGGCATGTCGGTACTCGATTTGCTGCTGGCCGTACTGGCCCGCGATCACGGTGCGGAACTGGCCGGTGCGGTTTCCGAAGAACTGGTGGTCGAGCGCATCCGCGAAGGTGGCGAGCGTCAGCGCATTCCGTTGCAGAACCGCCTCGGCTCCAGCCATCCGAAGCTCACCCAGGCGGTGCTGCTGATGGAAGCCAACATCGAAGAGCCGCTGACCACCGACGAAATCGCTCAGCATGTGTGCGTATCCCGTCGCCAGCTGGAGCGGATCTTCAAGCAATACCTCAACCGCGTGCCGAGCCAGTACTACCTGGAGCTGCGCCTGAACAAGGCCCGGCAGATGTTGATGCAAACCAGCAAGTCAATCATCCAGATCGGCCTGTCCTGCGGTTTCTCCTCGGGGCCGCATTTCTCCAGCGCCTATCGCAACTTCTTCGGCGCCACGCCGCGGGAGGACCGCAATCAGCGGCGCAGCAGCAGTCCTTTCGAACTGTCGTCGGTGCCGCCAGAGCGCGGTTGATTCCTCGCCAGCCACGCCATGGCATTGGCTGCCATGGCGCTGTATCGGTCAGTCTTCGATTTCCAGATCAAGCCTCATTTCAGCCGGGCGCGGCGTATCGTCGATACCGGCGACGTTCAGGTTATTGCCGGTTTCGTGATAGTACGCCCGGATTCTTGCTTTGCTCTCGGTCGACAACGGGTTATCGCGCAAGTCGTAGCGGTCGCCGACTGCCGCGGGCACATCCATGATTTCTTCCGGCACGTCTGTGATCGCATTGCCGGACAGATCAATCTCGTTCCAGTGCAGGTTTTCCAATGCGCCTCGCGGTATTTCGGTGATTCCGGTATCGCTCAGGTCGAGGTCGGTCAGGCCATGCAGGTTGCTGACGTCCGGCGTCAGCCCCAGCGGGTTGTCGCGCAGGTTGAGCACCTCGAGTTTGTCCATGCCCGCCAGTGCTGCTACCGATTCAGGCGTCAGGCTGATTTCGCAGTCGGGCAGGCTCAGCGCCGTCAGCTGACTCATGGTGAAAATGTCCTCGGGAATATCGCCCAGATTGCATTCGCGAATGGCCAGGCTGTCCAGGCCGGGAAAGGCTTCGAGGAAGCGCCCGAGTCGTGATGAGTGGCCGTCACCCACCAGGTAAAGGTCTGGCACGTAGGGGAATGGGGCGCCGAGTGTCGGCAGTTCGCCGATGAAGCTCACGGTGTGGCTGAACCCGTAACTGTCGAGACTCGAATCCTCCATCGGTATCTGCCGCCAACAGGTCAGCAGTGCTTCGGCGAATTGCGCACGCAGTTGCTCCTGACGCAGTCGCTCGGTTTCCGGCAGCGGCTGGCCGTCGAGCGTATTTGCAGGAATATCGCTGCTCCATCGAGCGAGACTGCGAGTGAGATCGCTCAGTGCAACTTCCCGTCTCGCGACTTCCTGACGGCCATCGGCCAACGTGCCACTCAGGCGATAGAGGAAGGTGCTGGCCTGATCATTGTCCAGCGCCGGATAAAGCGTCTGTACCCGAGCCCGATCTGCCTCTTCGGCAAGCACACCCAGATCACCCCCGGTGCGCCGGAAGTAATCCTTGACCCGCTCGCGCGTCGCGGGGCTCAGGGGGTTGTTGCCAAAGTCGTAACCGTTACCAATTTCTGCCGGCAGTTTGAAAACGTCGTCTGGAATTTCGTTGATGCGATTGTTGTTGAGGATGACGATTTCCAGTTCCGGATGGTTGATCATTCCGTCGGGAATTTCGCTGATCGCGGTGCCGGCCAGATCGAGAAAATCCAGCGCCGGCAAGGAACGGATGTCCGGCGCCAGTCCCAGCGGATTGTTGTAAAGATCGAGTTTCTTCAAGCGTGTCAGCGAGGCGAGGGTGGCACGGCCATCGGTATCCAGCACCACCGCGCAGTTGCTCAATACCAGGCTTTCCAGGTTGGGCATTCGTCGGAATGATTCGGGCATTTGCTGCAGTCCGAGGTCACGCAGCTCCAGGGTTTTCAGCCCTGTGAAAACACCGAAGAAACCATCGCCGGCGCGCAATTGGGCGTTGCCGGTGATCGACAGTTTGGTGACATGGCTGAAGTCAGCGCTCAGTGATGGCAGCTCGCCGATGAAGGGGAGATTGAGGATCAACCTGTCGGATCGCATCTCCGGTTGTGCAGTCGAGCGGGCGCGCCAGAACGCTTGCAGGTCACGGCGATATTGATCGCGGCCGGTGCGTTCAACGATTTTTTCCTCATCCGTGAGTGGCGTGCCGGTCGACGGATGTTGTTCGGGAATCTCACTGACCCAACGGTTGAGGGTTGTTTCGAGTTGCTGCCATTGCGTTTCCCACTGATCGATTTGAAGGCGACCCTGATCGACTGTTCCCGGCAGCAAATACAACAGTCGATTGGCTTGTTCCGCGTCGAGGGCTGGAAACAAAAGGCGCACACGGTCGATGTCCGCCGTCGGCATCGACACCCCGAAGTTTTGCCGGTTGTGCTGGTAGCGGGTCTTGATCCGCTCGCGAGTGGCGGGTGACAACGGGTTTTCGCCGAGCATGAATTGGTTGGGTGACAGCGCGGGGCGATCGAGCAGGCTGTCGGGGAGCTCGCTGATCCGGTTGTGTTCGAAGTTGGCCATGATCAGTGTCGGGTGTTCGACCAGGCCTTCTGGCAGATGGGAGATCCCGGTGTCGATCAGGCGCACGTGAGTCAGTGCCGGCAAGGTCTTCAACTCGGGTGCAGTGCCCAGCGGGTTGTGGCTCAGATTGAGGAACTGCAAACGGCTCATGGATGACAGGCGGGCCTGAGTTGGTGGCGTCAGGGTCAGCTCGCAGTACTCCAGCACCAGACGCTCCAGCAGCGGCATGCGTTCGCAAGCTTCGGGCACTTGCTCCAGTTTGAACTCGTGCAGTTCCAGATGGCGCAGGCCGGTGAAGGACGAAAGAAAAGCATCGATGCCGCTCAGGGCAGGATTGCCGTCCAGGGTCAGTTCGGCGATGTGGCTGAAGTCAGCCGACAGCACCGGTAAATCGCCAATGAAGGGCAGCTCTGCGATCAGCACATTGCCCCTCTGCGTGACTTTTTCGGCAAACCGGAAGCGCCACAGTTCTTCGATCCGTTGGGCAAACAGCTTTCTGTTGGTCTGCATCACGAAGACCTGCCGTGGGTTGAGCACCTGCCCGGTGTCCGGATGAATACTTGGCCCTGCCGCTGCCCACCATGCAAGGTCGGCATTCAGTTGACGGATTTCTGCCTGCCAGTGCCGCAGCTGGCTTCGGCCATGTTCGATCGAGCCCGGCAAGCTGTAGAACACATCGCTGGCGTCTTGCGCGTCGAGGTCGGGAAACAGCTGCTGGGTGGTTTCTATATCTGCAAGGTCGGCGAGTACGGCGAAATCCTGCCCGGTCTCGCGGTTATATTGTTTGATCCGCTCGCGAGTGCCAGCGCTCAATGGATTGTTCGAGAGGTCGTAGCCGTCACCGGCCTGAGCCGATAATTCAAACAGGCTCTCGGGTAATTCGGTGATCTGGTTTTCACTGAGAATCGCGGTCTTGAGCGTCGGGTGGTCGATCAGGCCAGGCGGGACTTCCAGCAGGCCCGTGCGTGAAAGGTCGAGGTAGGTCAGCGAGTTCAGGGTTTGCAGATCGGGCACCAGATTCAGCGGATTGCCCGGTAACTCCAGTGATTCGAGTCTGGGCATGGCAGCCAGCGCTGTCAGTGATTCGGCGGTAAGGCTCACGCCACAGTTATCCAGCACCAGGACTTCCAGCGTCGACAGGTTTTTGAGCGTCTCGGTCAGTTGGTCCAGTTGGCCGTTGCGAAAGAACAGCCGTTTGAGCCGGGAGAAACTTCGCAGAAACGCCGCGTCACCGCGCAAGCCTTTATTCCCGTTGAGGGTCAACGCAGTGATGTGATTGAAGTCAGCGCTCAGTATCGGAAGGTCGCCAATGAATTTGGCCTCGGCCGTAAAGACATCGGCCCTGGCGTGCGGATGGATTTTCGAGCGGTGACGCCACAGACGCAGCAGCTTGCCGGCAAACGTCTCGCGTGCGTCCTGTTCGGTGAAGCGTTCGTTGGCTTCCAGCATCGCGCCGCTGATCGGGTCGCGATCGGGAATGTCTCGGGCCCAAAGATTCAGATCGGCGCTCAGCGTGGCCAGCTCGGTTTCCCACGCCGTCAGTTGCAAGCGGCCCTGGACCAGTGAGCCGGGCAGGCGATAAATCAGGCCGCTGGCCTGGCCCTCGTCGATATCTGGAAACAGGGCCGTGGTGCGAGTGATATCGGCCTGTTCGGCGCGTACGCCAAAATTGACACCGGTGCGGGTGAAGCAGGTTTTAACCCGCTCGCGTGCGGCGGCGATGAGTGGATTGCCGGAAAAGTCGTACCCGGCACTCGCGGCAGGTGAGAGCTCGAACAGCGCTTCAGGCAGTGTGGTGATCCGGTTGTCGGTCAGCCAGGCGCTCCTGATCTGCGGGTGATCGATCAAACCGGGTGGGACTTCGGCAATCCCGGTGTGGGACAGGTTGAGGTAGGTCAGCGATGGCAGGAAGGTTAAATCAAAGCTGCTTCCGAGTGGGTTGTCCTTGAGATCCAGTTCAACCAGTTCATCGAGTGAAGTGAGCAGCGTCTGGTTTTCCGGGGTCAGGATGATTCCACATTTGCGCAGCCTCAATCGGCGCAGGGCGGGCAGGGTCGAGAGGCTCTGCGGCAGGGTGTGCAAGTCGAAGTTCTGCAGGTCGAGTCGGGATAAGCGAGGGAAGCGTTCAATAAATGATTCGATACCTGCCGATGTTCCGCTGCCGCTCAGTTCCAGGCTGGTGACATGGCTGAAGTCGGCCGTCAGCACCGGCAGATCACCCAGCAAGGGTTCGATAAAACGCATGCGATAGCCAAAGCGTTCCGTGGTCTCTCGGCGCCAGCAACTGAGCAGGGTTCGGGCGAAAAGCTGTCGATCACGAGCGGCTGCAGCTCGTCGGGCGATAGACAGTTCCTGTCCGGTTGCGGGATCGACCCGTACATCTCTCAGACGCCATAGATCAAGGTCGTTTTCCAGGCGGGCGTATTCAAGGCGCAGACGTGACAGCTCGGCGATCGGATTCTCCAGATGGTTTTGCAGGCGTTGCACCATGGCCTGCAGGCCTTCTTGAGTGATCCCCGGAAAAACATCGCGCACCCGCGTTTCCAGGGTCGGAGGGGAACCATCGGGTGACAGATTGCGTGAGTAACCGTCAGTGCCCAGCAGGCGCAAAGTGTCGACGTCGTCAGCTGCAGAGGGTTCGACCGCCAGTGTGAGTCGCAGGCTGTCGCGTGGCAGAGGATTGTCGCGAATGAGCTGACGGAGCTTTTGTCCTTCGCCGATTTGCAGATTCAACGCCTGACGTCGGTCGTCGGGCAGGGCTTGCAGCACGCTGGTGTAGAAGTCGGTCGGGCCGTGCAGTTCGAGCCCCGCCTGGTCAAAGGGTTGCCAGCGACCATCCGCTCGCCGCACCAGGACTTTCTCGATCAAGGCACCCACGGGGCCGGTGGTGTCGAGCCGCTTTCCCGCGAACGATTGGTCACGCACTTCCAGGCTGACGGTGTCTGACCAGCCTGGCAGCAGCGGCAGGCTGTGCAGCGCCAAAGTCTCGGAATCCTGGTTATGCAAAGAATCGATTTCCAGTCCTTCATAAGCCCGGGTGATACGTAGCTCGTGCAATGCGGTTTCAGAGAGCTGTTGCTGACGCTCTGGAAGCACGTCTTCACTCAACTGCGTCAGTTCGGTGCCGGTGGCGGTGTGAATGAGTTCTTCGGTGATCCTGACAGGCAGTTTTGGTACGTGCCGCGCCACCTGTTTCACCAGCGGTGTAGTGCGATGCTGGCTTGACTCATAGCGTTGTTCGAACAGCGCCGGGCGCTGTTGTCTGGCAAGCTGCGCGAGTCGGCTGCGGAGTTGACGGGTGCGTGCATCCAGAGCGATTTTTTGCCCGAATTCTTCATTGAGCAGGGTGTTGATTTCGGTTTCGTCGAGAGTCGGCAATAGCGTTTTGAGCAGGTCGTCGTCGATCAGACGATCAGCGTAAATGTCGGTCAACGGGAGCTGCACATTATCTGAGGACTCCCAGAGCGTTGCGCCCTCGGCGTTGAGCAGGCGCAGCCTTCTGGTTTTTGGCCACAAGTCCTGTTCGCCAAGCAATTGAAGCTGGATCAGCGGATCGGCCTTGCGATAAACCGTTGGCTCGTCGCTGGTCAAATGCTCGATGAACGTCTGCAAATCCTGATCGATTCTGAAACGCTCAATAGTGTCGGCCAGCAGCGGCGGTATGCGTTCCTGATTCACATGCATTTTGCGCAAGCCGTCTTCGGTGTAGCCGCTGATTTTCAGAATGCGTTCGCGCTGCGCCGGGGTAAACGACGCCACGCTGTGGCCGATTCGCTGCAACGCAGTGTCGGCGTCCCATCGCAGCGGATTTTCCAGCTCGGTGTGAAAAGCCCCTTCGCCGTTATGTCGTACGACAGGTTCGTAGGTATCGGTGCGTGAAGGGTGTTCGATGCGCAGTTGACCGGGTATCTCGTGATCGTTGACGGCGTAGTGCGTCTGATCCAGCGGTAGCAGTTTTTTACCCTGATGCCGGTGCAGACCCTGGGCGTCGGGTAGGGAGCCTGCCGCCGGCATGGTGTCACGGGCGTAGCTGCGCAGATCCGGCTTCCAGTACAGGGTTTTGCCGTTGCGCAGTTTCACGGGTTGAAACCGATCCATGAATGCCACCACTTCGCGCGGCAGCACCTTGGGCAGTTCGGCCATGGCGACGCTGGTGCCAATCCCGAAAGCACCCAGCTGGATCAGTGATTCCAGTGCAGCGAAATAGTGAGCACAGGCTTCGGTGGTTTGGCCTTCGGCCAAATCGACATAGAACGTGAAAAGCTCGTCGAGCAGCTGATAGGTGATGTACGCCATCATCATTTCACCCAGAAACGGCACGAACGGCAGAACGACGAACGCGGCGATTTCCAGGATCGACGTCGCGACACTCACAAACGAATCCCAGCGCCTCCAGCGTGCATTTCGATCGACCATGGCAGTGGGAACAGCGATCACTGCGGCATCGCTGAGGATCTTGTTCAGCTTGCGCTGATAAAGATGTTCCCAGAGTTCACCGGCGATGGGGGTGGCCGAGAACTGCAGGTCGGGCCTTTCGATGGGGGTGTCGCGCCACGGCAGTAATTGACTGCCGGCCTGGGGTGGGTGCCATTGCACTTTGCTCAAACGTTGCTTGAGCTGGCCGAAAAATTGTCCACGCTGTTCGTGAGCGACGAAGCGGCTGAAGAATCGCTGGTACTCCGTATCGCGCAACTGTCGGATCAGTTCGTGTGCGAGGTCGCCCGTGGAGCGGTATTCCTTGATCGGATGATCGGGGTCGTCCGGTATGTAGGCCACAACTTCAACGGCGTTTTTCGCGCTTTCAAGGTCAGGTGCAAACACCAGGATTCCGGTCAGTGCGACCGACATTATCGTCAAATCGTGGCACAGCATGGGCTGACCGTTCATCAGTACCGCGGAGGTTCCGTCCAGCAGACTTTCAATCGAATGCAGATTCGCTTCTCCGATTTCGCCATTCATCCGCGCCAGCTTCAGTGCGGCGCGCAGTGCGGTTTTCTGCGCGGCATTGACCTTGTGCCGCAGCACCGACGCTGCCACCGGGCTGGCGAGCGCGAGACTTTCCTCCAGGTAGGCTTTGTAGCGGGCACCGATATCCAGTTCCCGGCACAGTCGGCTGAAGGCTGGAATACCGGGCTCTGCATTAAGTGGCGCCAGTGTCTCGAATTGTCCGGACCCGGATGGCCGGGTGATGAACGAGGAACCGCTGGCGTAGGCCCCGGTTTCTGTTTCGCCCACCTCGAAGTTATGCAATGCCGCGTCCAGCAGCGACACCGTCCACGTCCGGTTGCCGGTGGTAATGCCTGCGGCCTTCACCGGGATGTACAACTGCAGGAAGGTTTCCTTGACGTTCAACTCCAGGTTGAAACGCGTTTTCAGCGCTTCGGTCAGTATGGGCTCGGCGAAGGTGCTGGCGTTCTGTACCCGTTCGAGCATTTGATCGACGGCGTTCTGCGCGGTCATGTGCTGCGTTATGGCGTTTCTGAGCGCTTGATGTTGATCAACGGGTGCTGACTTGATCGGTTCGGGGAGGGCGCGATGGCTGTTCTTCAAGGCGGCGCGCCGGGCGGGCGACGCCTTGCCCAGCCATTCGGGAATCGCTTTCACCAGCGGTTCGTAGTGGGAAGCGGGGTTTTGTGCGGTCGCACCGGGCGTGGGCGAACTGGCGGGCGATTGCCCGGTGGTGGATGGCATCGTTGGCGTCCTTGAGCGTCGAAAAAGAGCTCAAGCAGAGCAAAATGCATCCCGTGTCAGGTGGTACATATGTATGACAGGCCAGCCCTTCGCAATTGATATGCTCGCAGGCCTGCTGAAATGGCTGGCGGCAGTTTAAACTGCGCCTTTGCGACGCTATATGTCGCATTGCCGTAAACCCGGGAAAATCCGGGGTTTGCGCTATAAGAAGTTGTCGCTTGGCGACAAGGCCGGGCTGAAAACTGTCCTTACAATCCCCCCATCGCTCGCCAGTTTCAGGCGGGTGGCCCTCATCAGGAGACTCCGATGTCCGTTGAGCACGCTGCGGTACAACGCGCCGATTTCGACCAGGTTATGGTTCCCAACTACGCGCCTGCCGCTTTCATTCCGGTGCGTGGCGCCGGTTCCCGCGTCTGGGATCAGGCCGGCCGCGAGCTGATCGACTTCGCCGGCGGCATCGCCGTCAACGTATTGGGCCATGCGCACCCGGCGCTGGTCGGTGCCTTGACCGAGCAAGCGAACAAGCTGTGGCACGTGTCCAACGTGTTCACCAACGAGCCTGCGCTGCGTCTGGCGCACAAGCTGATCGACGCCACCTTTGCCGAGCGCGTGTTCTTCTGCAACTCCGGCGCCGAAGCCAACGAGGCCGCCTTCAAGCTGGCCCGTCGTGTCGCGTTCGACCGTTTCGGCACCGAAAAGTACGAAATCATCGCCGCGCTCAACAGCTTCCACGGCCGTACGCTGTTCACCGTGAACGTTGGTGGCCAGTCGAAGTACTCCGACGGTTTCGGCCCGAAAATCACCGGCATCACCCACGTGCCGTACAACGATCTGGCGGCGCTGAAAGCTGCTGTTTCGGACAAGACCTGCGCGGTCGTTCTGGAGCCGATCCAGGGCGAGGGCGGCGTGCTGCCGGCCGAGCTGGCTTACCTGCAAGGTGCCCGTGAACTGTGCGACGCGAACAACGCGCTGCTGGTGTTCGACGAAGTGCAGACCGGCATGGGCCGTACCGGCAACCTGTTCGCCTACCAGCATTTCGGTGTGGTTCCGGACATCCTGACCAGCGCCAAGAGCCTGGGCGGCGGTTTCCCGATCGCTGCGATGCTGACCACCGAAGCGCTGGCCAAACATCTGGTTGTCGGCACTCACGGCACCACTTACGGCGGCAACCCGCTGGCGTGCGCCGTGGCCGAAGCGGTGATCGACGTGATCAACACCCCTGAGGTGCTGAACGGCGTCAACGCCAAGCACGACAAGTTCAAGACCCGCCTGCAACAGATCGGCGATAAGTACGGCCTGTTCACCCAGGTGCGCGGTCTCGGTCTGCTGATCGGTTGCGTGCTGAGCGATGCCTGGAAAGGCAAGGCCAAAGACATCTTCAACGCCGCTGAACAGGAAGGCCTGATGATTCTGCAGGCCGGCCCGGACGTGATCCGTTTCGCCCCGAGCCTGGTGGTTGAAGACGCGGACATCGACGCCGGTCTGGATCGCTTCGAACGTGCTGCGGCGAAACTGACCCAAGCCTGATTCATGCAAGACCGCCCGGCGTCTGTCGTCATCGACAGGCGCCGGGACCATTTTCCTGTGCCGGGCCTGCCCGGCATTTTTTTCCCGAGTCGGCGCTTTCGCCGACCTGAAGTAGAGAAAGGAGTGACACCATGCTGGTGATGCGCCCCGCGCAAATGGCTGATCTGGGCGAGGTACAGCGTCTGGCTGCGGACAGCCCGATTGGTGTCACTTCCTTGCCGGATGACGTTGAACGCCTGAGCGACAAGATCGCTGCGAGCGAAGCCTCGTTTGCCGCCGAAGTGAGCTTCAACGGCGAAGAGAGTTACTTCTTCGTCCTCGAAGACACCGCCACCGGCAAACTGGTGGGCTGCTCGGCAATCGTTGCGTCGGCCGGTTATTCCGAGCCGTTCTACAGCTTTCGCAACGAGACCTTCGTGCATGCTTCCCGCGAGCTGAAGATCCACAACAAGATCCACGTGCTCTCGCAATGCCACGACTTGACCGGCAACAGCTTGCTGACCAGTTTCTACGTGCAGCGCGAGCTGGTGGGTTCGCCGTGGTCTGAACTCAACTCCCGTGGCCGTCTGCTGTTCGTCGCCAGCCACCCGGAGCGCTTCGCCGATTCGGTGGTGACCGAGATCGTCGGTTACAGCGACGAGAACGGCGACTCGCCATTCTGGGATGCCATCGGTCGCAACTTCTTCGACCTGAACTACGCCGAGGCCGAGCGTCTGTGTGGCCTGAAAAGCCGTACGTTCCTCGCCGAACTGATGCCGCATTACCCGATCTACGTGCCGCTGCTGCCTGACTCCGCTCAGGAAGCGATGGGCCAGGTGCACCCGCGTGCGCAGATCACCTTCGACATCCTGATGCGCGAAGGCTTCGAGACAGATCACTACATCGACATCTTCGACGGTGGTCCGACCCTGCATGCGCGTGTTTCGGGGATCCGTTCGATCGCCCAGAGCCGCGTGGTGCCGGTGAAAATCGGCGAGCCGGTCAAAGGTGCCGGGCGCCAGTATCTGGTGGCCAATGCCCAGTTGCAGGATTACCGCGCGGTATTGCTTGAACTGGATTACGCACCGGGCAAACCGGTGACCCTGGATCTGGAAGCGGCCGAAGCCCTGGGCGTCGGTGAAGGTGCCAGCGTGCGCCTGGTGGCGGTTTAACGCCTTAGCGAGTTTCACGGGTGGCCACGGCGGCCCGTTTGAGGAGATAGCATGATTGTTCGTCCCGTACGCAGCAGCGATTTGTCCGCTCTGATCGACCTGGCCCGCAGCACCGGCACCGGCCTGACCACCTTGCCGGCCAACGAAGAGCGCCTGACCCACCGGGTCGGCTGGGCCGAGAAGACCTTTCGCGGTGAAGCCGGCCGTGGTGACGCGGACTACCTGTTCGTGCTCGAAGACGACAACGGTCGCGTGGTGGGGATTTCCGCCATCGCTGGCGCCGTCGGTCTGCGCGAGCCTTGGTACAACTTCCGTGTCGGTCTGACGGTTAGCGCCTCGCAGGAGCTGAACATCTATCGCGAGATCCCGACGCTGTTCCTGGCCAACGACCTGACCGGCAACTCCGAGCTGTGCTCGCTGTTCCTGCACGCCGATTACCGCACCGGCCTCAACGGTCGCATGTTGTCCAAGGCGCGGATGCTGTTTATCGCCGAATTCCCGCAACTGTTTGGCAACAAGATCATCGCCGAGATGCGCGGCGTGTCGGATGACGCTGGCCGTTCGCCGTTCTGGGAAAGCCTGGGCCGTCATTTCTTCAAGATGGAATTCAGCCAGGCTGATTACCTGACCGGTGTCGGCAACAAGGCATTCATTGCCGAACTGATGCCGAAATTCCCGCTGTACACCTGCTTCCTGTCGCCGGACGCGCGCAACGTCATCGGCCAGGTGCACCCGGACACCGAGCCTGCGTTGGCGATGCTCAAAAGCGAAGGCTTCAGCTATCAGGGTTACGTCGACATCTTCGATGCCGGCCCGGCCATCGAGTGCGAGACCAGCAAGATCCGCGCGGTGCGTGACAGCGAAGCGCTGGTGCTGGCCATCGGCACACCGGGCGACGACGCCACGCCTTTCATCATCCATAACCGCAAACGCGAAGACTGCCGCATCACGGCTGCGCCGGCCCGTCTGGCTGCCGGCACCCTGGTGGTCGATCCGCTGACCGCCAAACGTCTTCAACTCAACGCTGGCGATCAGGTTCGCGCCGTGGCGTTGTCCGCTGCCCGGGAGTCGAAATAATGAATTCGCTATACATCGCAGGTGAGTGGCTGGCCGGTCAGGGCGAGGCCTTTCAATCGTTGAACCCGGTGACCCAGCAAGTGCTGTGGTCGGGGGAGGGCGCCACCGCCGCTCAGGTCGAGTCGGCCGTGCAGGCTGCGCGTCAGGCGTTCCCGGGCTGGGCCCGTCGTACCCTGGAAGATCGCATCAGCGTGCTCGAAGCGTTCGCCGCTGCGCTGAAAAACCACGCCGACGAACTGGCCCGCACCATCGGTGAGGAAACCGGCAAACCGCTGTGGGAAGCCGCGACCGAAGTCACCAGCATGGTCAACAAGATTGCGATCTCGGTGCAGAGCTACCGCGAGCGTACCGGCGAGAAGAGCGGCCCGTTGGGCGACGCCACCGCCGTGTTGCGCCACAAGCCCCACGGCGTGGTCGCGGTGTTCGGCCCTTACAACTTCCCCGGCCATTTGCCGAACGGCCACATCGTGCCGGCGCTGCTGGCCGGTAACAGCGTGCTGTTCAAACCGAGCGAACTGACCCCGAAAGTCGCCGAGCTGACGGTCAAGTGCTGGATCGAAGCCGGTCTGCCGGCTGGTGTCCTGAACCTGCTGCAAGGCGCCCGCGAAACCGGTATCGCGTTGGCGGCGAACCCGGGCATCGACGGTCTGTTCTTTACCGGCTCGAGTCGTACCGGCAATCACCTGCACCAGCAATTCGCCGGTCGCCCGGACAAGATCCTCGCGCTGGAAATGGGCGGCAACAATCCGCTGGTAGTCGATCAGGTCGCTGATCTTGATGCGGCCGTGTACACGATTATTCAATCGGCGTTCATTTCCGCCGGTCAGCGTTGCACCTGCGCCCGTCGTCTGCTGGTGCCGGAAGGCGCGTGGGGCGACAGCCTGCTCAAGCGTCTGGTGGAAGTCAGCTCGACCATCGAAGTCGGCGCGTTCGATCAGCAGCCGGCGCCGTTCATGGGCTCGGTGGTTTCCCTCGGTGCGGCGAAAGCGTTGATGGATGCCCAGGCGCATCTGTTGGCTAACGGTGCAGTGTCGCTGCTGGCGATGACTCAGCCGCAGGCGCAGTCGGCGCTGCTGACTCCGGGCATCGTTGATGTGACGGCGGTTGCCGATCGCTCCGACGAAGAACTGTTCGGCCCGTTGCTGCAAGTGATCCGCTACGCCGATTTCGCGGCGGCCATTGCCGAAGCCAACGACACCGCGTTTGGTCTGGCCGCTGGCTTGCTGTCGGATTCCGAAGAACGCTACCAGCAGTTCTGGCTGGAAAGCCGTGCCGGGATCGTCAACTGGAACAAGCAACTGACCGGTGCTGCGAGCAGCGCACCGTTCGGCGGTGTCGGCGCCTCGGGCAACCACCGCGCCAGCGCCTACTACGCGGCGGATTACTGCGCGTACCCGGTGGCCTCGCTGGAAACTCCAAGCCTGGTGTTGCCGGCGGCCCTGACGCCTGGCGTGAAGATGGCGTGATGCCCATCGCTGGCAAGCCAGCTCCCACAAGGACGAAGAGATCTCTGTGGGAGCTGGCTTGCCAGCGATGGCCGCGCCGCGGTCTCAAAGAATAGTTACTGAAGCCTATAACAACAGATTCTCGTGGAGCCTCGCTGATGAAATCCTATGAAGTCAATTTTGACGGTCTAGTGGGGCCGACCCATAACTACGGTGGTCTGTCCTACGGCAACGTTGCGTCCCAGAGCAACAGCCAGCAGTCTTCGAACCCGAAGGAAGCGGCGCTGCAAGGCCTGGCGAAAATGAAAGCGCTGATGGAAATGGGCTTTCAGCAGGGCGTTCTCGCACCGCAGGAGCGTCCGGACGTGGCTGCTCTGCGCCGTCTGGGTTTCAGCGGCACCGACGCTCAGGTGATCGAGCGCGCCGCAAAAGAAGCGATGCCGCTGCTGGTCGCCAGTTGCTCCGCGTCGAGCATGTGGGTGGCCAACGCCGCCACGGTCAGCCCGAGTGCCGACACCGCTGACGGTCGCGTGCACTTCACCGCCGCCAACCTGAACTGCAAATACCACCGCAGCATCGAACACCCGACCACCAGTCGCGTGCTGGGCGCGATGTTCGCCAACCAGCAACACTTCGCTCACCACGCCGCATTGCCGGCAGTGGCGCAGTTTGGCGACGAAGGCGCAGCCAACCACACGCGTTTCTGCCGTGAGTACGGCGAGGCCGGCGTCGAGTTCTTCGTGTTCGGTCGCAGTGCGTTCGACACCCGTTACCCGGCACCGCAGAAATACCCGGCGCGTCAGACCCTCGAAGCGTCGCAAGCAGTCGCTCGTTTGCACGGCCTGCGTGACGACGGCGTGGTCTACGCGCAACAGAATCCTGCGGTGATCGATCAGGGCGTGTTCCACAACGACGTGATCGCGGTGGGCAATGGCGAGGTGCTGTTCTATCACGAGGACGCGTTCCTCGATACCGATCAGATGCTGGCTGAACTGCAAGCCAAACTGGCCAAGGTCGGCGGCAAGTTCCAGTCGGTCTGCGTGCCGCGCTCGGCGGTCACTGTGGACGATGCGGTGCGTTCCTACCTGTTCAACAGCCAGTTGCTTTCGCGTCCTGACGGTTCGATGCTGCTGATCGTGCCGGAAGAGTGCCGTGGCAACGAGCGCGTGTGGAATTATCTGCAAGGCCTGACCAGCTCCGGCGGCCTGATCCGCGAAGTGAAAGTCTTCGATCTCAAGCAAAGCATGCAGAACGGCGGTGGCCCGGCGTGCCTGCGACTGCGTGTCGCGCTCAACGAAACCGAGCTGGCGGCCGTCAACCCAGGGGTTATCATGACCGCCCCGTTGTACGGTTCGTTGACCGCATGGGTTGAAAAGCACTATCGCGACCGCCTGACCGAAAGTGATCTGGCGGATCCGCAATTGCTGCTTGAATGCCGGACGGCACTGGATGAACTGACGCAAATCCTTAAACTGGGCGCGGTTTATCCATTCCAGATCAATTGATGGCCGGCGCGCCGCCTGAACGCGGCGTGCGGCTTGTCTCCCCAACAGAGCGTAAAAAAAACATGAGCGATTCCCTGCGGCTGATCCTTGAAGACACCGACGGCAAGCAACTGGAAACTTCCTGCACCCGCGTCGCGGTCATGTGGCAAGGCAAAGAGCTGTGGATCCAGCAGGACGGCCGCGGCCAACTGTTGATCGGCGTGGACGTCGAAGAGGGCGACGAAGAGTACGCCAACCTGCTGTTGCGCCCATTGGCGACTAATCTGGTAAGTCTGCAACTGGAGATGGAACCGGCTGATCTCGGCGACGATGACGGCCACGTGCACGGCCCGGATTGCAATCACGACCACTAAGGAAACCGCTCTATGCTCGCCCTCGGCAAACTGCTTGAACTGACCCTCGCCGGCCGCGAACCGGCGGAGAAGACTCAACTGACTGTCGAAGGCGTGCGCATGCGCTGGTTGAGCGAGGGTGCGCTGGAAGTCCGGCCACCCGAAGCGCGCGACAATGGCCTGGACCTGCTGCTGTCGGCAGGTATCCACGGCAATGAAACGGCACCGATCGAACTGCTCGACCGGCTGCTGCATGACATCGCTCGCGGCGATCTGAAGCCGCGCGCACGCATTCTGTTCCTGTTCGGCAACCCGGAAGCGATTCGCAAGGGCGAACGTTTCGTCGAGCAGGACGTCAATCGGCTGTTCAACGGCCGTCACGAACAAAGCAGCGGCTCCGAAGCCCTGCGCGCCTGCGAGCTGGAGCGTCTGGCGGCAAGCTTCTTCAGCCTCCCTGATCGTCAACGCCTGCACTACGACCTGCACACCGCGATTCGCGGTTCGAAGATCGAGCAGTTCGCGCTGTATCCGTGGAAGGAAGGTCGCCAGCATTCCCGTCTTGAGCTGGCCCGCCTGCGCGCCGCCGGCATGGAAGCGGTGCTGTTGCAGAACAAGCCGTCGATCGTGTTCAGCTCCTACACCTACGACAAGCTGGGTGCCGAGTCCTTCACCCTGGAACTGGGCAAAGCGCGGCCATTCGGGCAGAACGCCGGGGTCAATGTGTCACTGCTGGAAACCCGCCTGAAGCAGATCATCGAAGGCACCGAGCCTGAGATGGCCGAGCAGAGGCTGGACGGTCTGCAACTGTTCAGCGTGGCACGGGAAATCATCAAGCACAGCGATGCGTTCCGCCTGAACCTGCCGGCGGACATCGAAAACTTTTCGGAACTGGATGTGGGTTATGTGCTGGCCGAAGACCTGGCCAATACCCGCTGGATCATCGAAGAGCAGGGCGCGCGGATTATCTTCCCCAACCCCAAGGTCAAGAACGGCCTGCGGGCGGGCATTTTGATCGTGCCGACCACTGACGAAAATCTCGCCTGATACCAGCGCATAACCCATTGTGGGAGCGAGCTTGCTCGCGAATGCGATCTGATATTCAACACTGATGTTGACTGTCAGTCCGCTTTCGCGAGCAAGCTCGCTCCCACAGTTTTTATGATGCTTAGACCGCTACAGCACGCGGCTCGGTGCGGCGCAACGCACGCACTTTCTGCAACGTATCGGCGCAGGTCTTCGCCGCTTCCTGACCCTTGTGCACGAAATGCTCGAAGAAGAACTTCTGGTGTTCTTCGCCGGCATGGAAGTGGTGCGGGGTCAGCGATACCGAGAACACCGGCACTTCGGTTTCCAACTGCACCTGCATCAGGCCGCTGACCACCGACTGGGCGACGAACTCGTGACGGTAGATTCCGCCGTCCACCACCAGGGCGGCGGCTACGATACCGGCATAACGGCCGGTCTTGGCCAGCAGCTTGGCGTGCAGAGGCATTTCAAAGGCGCCGCCGACTTCGAAGAAATCGATGTCCGATTCCTGATAACCCTGAGCGATCATTTCGGCGAGGAAGCCTTTACGGCTCTGGTCGACGATTTCCTTGTGCCAGCAGGCCTGGATGAACGCGACGCGCTCGCCGTGGGTGTGTTTGCTTTTGCTGTCGATAGCAGTGGGTTGCATGTTCTGACTCCTGTTTGTGTGAAAAACAGGGCGTTATGAATCGAAAGGGATTCAAGGGTACGCACGCTCGCGCGAACACGGCGGACGGCCCTTTGGCGTCAATCCCGTTCTCTCTTCATCCGGACTATGACCGTCGGCCCCGGAATCACACCGGGTCTGCTGACCTTGCCGCCGCTCACGGCTTTTGCCGTGTCCGTCACCAAGCGCTCGCGGGCTATGCGCATTGCGCGCAATTACCGCCGGTGGGGAATTGCACCCCGCCCTGAGAACGTTTCGCCGCCCTTAATCGGGCGGCGCAGCGTTTTTAACACAGATTGCCGGGCTGTGCATTGCGCCTTTGTGATGATTGCCATCGGATTTTTCGAAGCGTAAGAAACGACTTTTCCTTGCGCGAGGGTTGATTAATCCGCGCCGTGCCCGCAGTAATTCCTCTTCGTAAAGGGATTTCCCCTGCTGACTTGAGGCCAGGTTCATGAGCGTTATCGATCTTCGCAGCGACACCGTCACTCAACCGATTCCCGCCATGCTCGACGCGATGACCCGCGCCGACACCGGCGATGACGTGTATGGCGAAGATCCGACGGTCAATCGTCTGGAAGCCGAACTGGCAAAACGGCTGGGTTTCGCCGCAGCGCTGTTCGTTCCGACCGGCACCATGAGCAACCTGCTGGGCCTGATGGCGCACTGCGAGCGCGGTGACGAGTACATCGTCGGCCAGCAGGCGCACACCTATAAGTACGAGGGCGGTGGCGCAGCGGTGCTCGGGTCGATCCAGCCGCAGCCGCTGGAAGTGCAGGCCGATGGCTCGCTGGACCTGGATCAGGTGGCCGCGGCGATCAAGCCCGACGACTTCCACTTCGCCCGCACCCGTCTGCTGGCGCTGGAAAACACCATGCAGGGCAAGGTGCTTCCGCTGGAGTATCTGGCCCGGGCCCGCCAGTTCACTCGGGACAATGGTCTGCAACTGCATCTGGATGGCGCGCGGCTATACAACGCGGCGGTCAAGCTCGGGGTCGAGGCCCGGGAAATCACCCAATATTTCGACTCGGTCTCGGTGTGCCTGTCCAAAGGCCTCGGCGCGCCGGTCGGTTCGGTGCTGTGCGGTTCGTCGGCGTTGATTGCCAAGGCCCGGCGCCTGCGCAAAATGGTCGGTGGCGGCATTCGTCAGGCCGGATTGCTGGCGGCGGCGGGGCTGTATGCGCTGGATCACAATGTCGAGCGCCTGGCGGATGATCATGCCAACGCGCAGTTGCTGGCCGAAGGCCTGCGCGAGGCCGGTTTCAGCGTCGAACCGGTGCAGACCAACATGGTTTACGTGCAGATGGGCGACCGTGCCGAGGCGATCAAGGCGTTTGCCGCCGAGCGCGGGATTAAATTGAGCGCTGCGGCCCGGCTGCGGATGGTCACGCACATGGACGTCAATCGCTCGCAAATCGAGCAAGTGGTCGCGACATTCGTCGAGTTTTCGCGCAAGTGACAGCGTTAGCCACCCAATTGACCGTTTCTATCGTATAAACACGCTGTACCCCGCGCGCAGGGCCGATATAATGCGGCCCTTTGCCGTCGTTTCGTCTGTTGACGTTTCGTACAGGCCTTTGGCCGCAGCCTCCGTGGAAGAACCTAATGAAAAGCGCAGAAATCCGTGAAGCCTTCCTTCGCTTCTTCGAAGAGCAAGGCCACACCCGTGTAGCCTCCAGCTCTTTGATTCCGGGCAACGACCCAACCCTGCTGTTCACCAACGCGGGGATGAACCAGTTCAAGGACTGCTTCCTGGGCCAGGAAAAGCGCGCGTACACCCGTGCGACCAGCAGCCAGAAATGCGTGCGTGCCGGTGGCAAGAACAGCGACCTGGAAAACGTCGGTTATACCGCCCGTCACCACACCTTCTTCGAAATGCTGGGCAACTTCAGCTTCGGTGACTATTTCAAACACGACGCGATTACCTTCGCCTGGACGTTCCTGACCGGTGTCCTGAAGCTGCCGAAGGAAAAACTCTGGGTCACTGTCTACGCCTCCGACGACGAAGCGTATGACATCTGGACTCAACAAGTCGGTGTGCCAGTCGAGCGCATGATCCGCATCGGCGACAACAAAGGCGCGCCTTACGCGTCCGACAACTTCTGGACCATGGGCGATACCGGCCCGTGTGGCCCATGCACCGAGATTTTCTACGATCACGGCGACCACATCTGGGGCGGCCCTCCGGGTTCGCCGGAAGAAGACGGCGACCGTTACATCGAGATCTGGAACAACGTGTTCATGCAGTTCAACCGCACCGCCGACGGCGTGTTGCATCCATTGCCAGCGCCGTCGGTGGATACCGGCATGGGCCTGGAGCGGATCAGTGCGGTGATGCAGCACGTCAACTCCAACTATGACATCGACCTGTTCAAGAACCTGCTGAAAGCTTCGGCTGAGGCAATCGGTTGCGAAAATGGCGACCAGTCTTCGCTCAAGGTTGTTTCCGACCACATCCGTTCGTGCGGTTTCCTGATCGCCGACGGCGTGCTGCCGTCCAACGAAGGTCGTGGCTACGTGCTGCGCCGGATCATCCGTCGTGCCTGCCGTCACGGTAACAAGCTGGGCGCCACCGGCAGCTTCTTCTACAAGATCGTTGCGGCACTGGTCGCCGAGATGGGCGAAGCGTTCCCGGAACTGAAGAAGCAGCAATCCAACATCGAGCGCGTGCTCAAGGCCGAAGAGGAACAATTCTCCAAGACCCTGGATCACGGCCTGAAGATCCTCGAGCAGGATCTGCTGGAACTCAAAGGCACCGTGGTGCCGGGCGACGTGGTGTTCAAACTCTACGACACCTACGGTTTCCCGATGGACCTGACCGCGGACATCGCTCGCGAGCGCAGCCTGACCATCGACGAAGTCGGTTTCGAACGCGAGATGGAAGCCCAGCGTGTTCGTGCACGTTCGGCCAGTTCGTTCGGTCTGGACTACAACACGCTGGTCAAGGTTGATGTGGCCACCGAGTTCACCGGTTACACCGACACCAGCGGTTCGGCGAAAATTGTCGCTATCTATAAAGATGGCCAGTCGGTCGACGTCTTGAATGAAGGCGAAGAGGCGGTGATCGTTCTGAATCAGACGCCGTTCTACGCTGAATCCGGCGGCCAGGTGGGCGACTGCGGTTACCTGCAGGCCGGCGACAGCCGTTTCGATGTGCGCGACACCACCAAGACCGGCGGCGCGTTCCTGCACCACGGCGTGCTGGCGTCCGGCAGCCTGATCATCGGCGCGCCAGTGGAAACCCACGTGGATGCCGAAGTGCGTCATGCGACTTCGCTGAACCACTCGGCCACCCACTTGCTGCACGCTGCATTGCGTCAGGTGCTGGGTGAGCATGTTCAACAGAAAGGTTCGTTGGTCGACAGTCAGCGCCTGCGTTTCGACTTCAGCCACTTTGAAGCGATCAAGCCTGAGCAAATCAAAGCGCTGGAAGACATCGTCAACGCCGAGATTCGCAAGAACTCTGCCGTTGAAACCGAAGAAACCGACATCGAAACCGCCAAGCAGAAGGGCGCGATGGCGCTGTTCGGCGAGAAGTACGGCGACAACGTGCGCGTGCTGAGCATGGGCGGTGATTTCTCCGTCGAGCTGTGCGGCGGTATCCACGCCAACCGTACCGGCGACATCGGCCTGCTGAAAATCATCAGCGAAGGCGGTGTGGCATCGGGCGTGCGTCGTATCGAAGCGGTCACCGGCGCTGCGGCGCTGGCTTATTTGAACGCTGCTGAAGAACAACTCAAGGAAGCGGCCAGCCTGGTCAAGGGCAGCCGCGACAACCTGATCGACAAGCTGTCGGCTGTGCTGGAGCGCAACCGTGCGCTTGAAAAGCAGCTCGAGCAGTTGCAGGCCAAGGCCGCTGCTGCCGCAGGCGACGATCTGTCGGCTTCGGCCGTGGACGTCAAGGGCGTGAAAGTGCTGGCCGTGCGTCTGGATGGTCAGGACGGCAAGGCGCTGCTGGCGCTGGTCGATCAGCTGAAAAACAAACTCGGCCGCGCAGTGATCCTGCTCGGCAGTGTCCATGAGGAAAAGGTCGTACTGGTTGCAGGCGTAACCAAGGACCTGACTGGCCAACTCAAAGCCGGTGATTTGATGAAACAGGCTGCTGCGGCAGTGGGCGGGAAGGGCGGTGGTCGTCCGGACATGGCGCAGGGCGGCGGTGTCGACGCCGGCGCACTGGATGGCGCACTGGCGCTGACCGTTCCATTCGTCGAGCAGGGTTTATAAGACGGCCCGTCGGGCCCGCAGTCTAGTGGCGGGCCCGGCGGCTGTTTGAGTGATTATTGGGCGCCCTTCATGGGCAGAGGCGGCTTTGAAATGGCTTTGATCGTACAGAAATTTGGAGGCACCTCGGTCGGCACTGTCGAGAGAATCGAGCAGGTCGCCGACAAGGTTAAGAAATTCCGCGATGCCGGCGATGACCTGGTGGTTGTGCTGTCTGCAATGAGCGGCGAAACCAACCGTCTGATCGATCTGGCCAAGCAAATCAGTGGCGAAGATCAACCGGTTCCCCGTGAACTGGACGTGATCGTTTCCACCGGTGAGCAGGTGACGATCGCCCTGTTGGCCATGGCGCTGATCAAGCGCGGTGTGCCGGCGGTGTCGTACACCGGCAACCAGGTGCGGATCCTGACGGACAGCGCGCACAATAAAGCGCGTATCTTGCAGATTGATGACCAGAAGATTCGCGGTGACCTCAAAGCAGGTCGCGTGGTTGTGGTCGCCGGTTTCCAGGGCGTCGACGAGCACGGCAACATCACGACCCTGGGTCGTGGCGGTTCCGACACCACCGGTGTGGCGCTGGCCGCTGCGCTGAAGGCTGACGAGTGCCAGATCTACACCGACGTCGATGGTGTCTACACCACTGACCCGCGTGTGGTTTCGGTTGCTCAGCGTCTGGACAAGATCACCTTCGAAGAGATGCTGGAAATGGCCAGCCTCGGTTCCAAGGTGCTGCAGATCCGCGCGGTGGAATTCGCCGGCAAGTACAACGTTCCGCTGCGCGTACTGCACAGCTTCAAGGAGGGTCCGGGCACCCTCATTACTATTGATGAAGAGGAAACCATGGAACAGCCGATCATTTCCGGCATCGCTTTCAACCGCGATGAAGCCAAGCTGACCATCCGTGGCGTGCCAGACACCCCGGGCGTGGCGTTCAAGATTCTCGGCCCGATCAGTGCCGCGAACATCGAAGTCGACATGATCGTGCAGAACGTCGCGCACGATAACACCACCGACTTCACCTTCACCGTGCACCGCAACGACTACCAGTCTGCGCAAACCGTGCTGGAAAACACCGCTCGCGAGATCGGTGCCCGTGAAGTGGTTGGCGACACCAAGATTGCCAAGGTCTCGATCGTCGGCGTCGGCATGCGTTCCCACGCAGGCGTGGCCAGCCGCATGTTCGAATCCCTGGCAAAAGAAAGCATCAACATCCAGATGATCTCGACCTCGGAAATCAAGGTTTCCGTGGTGATCGAAGAGAAGTACCTGGAACTGGCCGTGCGCGCCCTGCACACGGCTTTCGAACTGGACGCTCCGGCCCGTCAGGGCGAGTAATCCTGGTCAATGAAGGGCGCGGTCTGACCGCGCCCTTTATTTTTTGAATGGCGCGAGCCCTGAACTGTTCTTTTGCTCGCGCTGGTCAATACTCAGGCATGTAGGGCTACGATCGCTCCGGTTGTAGGTCGGGTGCCTTTTTTTTGCAGACTGTTGTCCCTGAAATGATTCGCGTGAGGAGAAAGGTATGCTGATTCTGACTCGTCGGTGCGCAGAAAGCCTGATTATCGGTGATGGCGAAATCACCGTGACCGTGCTCGGCGTTAAAGGAAATCAAGTGCGTATCGGCGTCAACGCCCCGAAAGAGGTGGCCGTGCACCGTGAAGAAATCTATCTGCGTATAAAGAAAGAGAAGGACGAAGAACCAAGCCATTAATTTTTATCGATTTTTATGTTTGCAAACGGGGAAGAAGGTGGTTAATATACGCCCCGTGTTGCGGAGAGCTGGCCGAGTGGCCGAAGGCGCTCCCCTGCTAAGGGAGTACACCTCAAAAGGGTGTCGGGGGTTCGAATCCCCCGTTCTCCGCCATTATTTGCTTAGTACGTTGTAATCTGGCTTTTTCTGTAAGTTGTTGAAATTTATAGAAAAAGTGGTTGGAATAGAGATTAGACGGGCTATAATGCGGCGCAACAAATGCACTCGTAGCTCAGCTGGATAGAGTACTCGGCTACGAACCGAGCGGTCACAGGTTCGAATCCTGTCGAGTGCACCATTTAAGAGTCAATTGCAGCGATGCGGATGACTCGGTTTCAACCAGTTGTGATCTGGTCTAAAAACACAAAATGCACTCGTAGCTCAGCTGGATAGAGTACTCGGCTACGAACCGAGCGGTCACAGGTTCGAATCCTGTCGAGTGCACCATTTAAGAGTCAGTTGCAGCAATGCGGATGACTTGGTTACAGCCAGTTGTGGTCTGGTTTAAAAACACAAATTGCACTCGTAGCTCAGCTGGATAGAGTACTCGGCTACGAACCGAGCGGTCACAGGTTCGAATCCTGTCGAGTGCACC